>NZ_CP132339.1:4800000-6000000 GCF_030944405.1 Janthinobacterium sp. J1-1 | reverse complement strand
GGCAAGCGCATGTAGACCGGGCCGTCGAATCGGGCGATGGCCGCCACGCACTGTGCCGTTTCCAGCGCGTCGCACGGGTCGATCACGGTCAGGCCGGGAATCGCCCGCATCATGGCCAGGTCTTCGGTGGCCTGGTGGCTGGGACCGTAGCCGGTGGTCAGGCCGGGCAGGGCGGCGCAGATCTTGACGTTCAGGTTTTCTTCGGCGATCACCTGGTGGATGAAGTCGTATGCGCGGCGCGTGGCGAACACGGCGTAGGTGGTGGCGAACGGAATAAAACCTTCCTTGGCCATGCCGCCGGCGGCCGCCATCAGCAGCTGCTCGGCCATGCCCATCTGCAGGAAGCGCTGCGGATACTCGCGTGCAAAGATATGCAGGTCGGTGTACTTGCCCAGGTCGGCCGTCATGCCGACGATGCGCGGGTCCGCCTTGGCCGCCGCGACCAGCGCGTGGCCGAACGGCGCCGGCTCGGTGCGCTGGCCTTCGGCCGCGATCGAGGCCATCATCGAGGACGTGGTCAGCCGTGGTTTGCTGGTGGTGCTGCTGTTCATGCTGCTCTCCCTGCTGCATAAGTTGCATCGAGATCGGCGATGGCTTGCTGCCATTCTTCCGCCTCGACGCGTATGAAATGGTTTTTTTCGCGCTGTTCCAGGAAGGGCACGCCCTTGCCCATCAGGGTATCGAACAGGATCACGCGTGGCTGGCTGCCGGGCGCGGCGCGGGCCGCGTCAAACGCCGCGATCACTGCCTGCAAATCATTGCCGTCGACGCGCTGCACATGCCAGCCGAACGCCTGCCATTTGTCGACCAGCGGTTCGAACTGCAGGATCTCGTGCGAGGGGCCGTCGGCCTGCTGGCGGTTGATGTCGACCAGGTTGATCAGGTTGCCGAGCTGATGATGCGAGGCCGACATGGCCGCTTCCCATACGGCGCCTTCGTCCAGTTCGCCATCGGACATGGAATTGTAGACAAAGGAGCTGCTGCCCTTCATGCGCAGGCCCAGTGCCTGGCCGACGGCGATCGCCAGGCCCTGGCCCAGCGAGCCGCCCGAAATTTCCATGCCGGGCGTGTAGGTGGCCATGCCCGACATCGGCAGGCGGCTGTCGTCGGCGCCATAGGTTTCCAGCTCGTCTTCCGCCAGCACGCCCGCTTCCAGCAGCGCCGCGTACAGCGCGATGGCGTAGTGGCCATGCGACAACAGGAAACGGTCGCGGCCTTCCCATTCCGGTTCGGCGGGGCGGATCTGCATGGCGTGGCAATAGGCCACGGCCAGCACATCGGCCCAGCCCAGTGCCTGGCCCACGTAGCCCTGGCCCTGTACCTCGCCCATGCGCAGTGCGTAGCGGCGCACGCGCCAGGCATGGGTATGTAATGTGTCGAAAACGGTCGCGGCAAACTGCCCGCTGTCTGCTTCTGTCATGTCTCCTCCAATATTGCCGTGAAAAATGTAGCGCTTTGATGCAAAATATTCACCTGTATGCGCCTTCTATAAACTTCTGCGATTTTCATTCAAATAAATGGCCACGACAAAAGGCATTTTTGCACCAAATGGTGAATTTATTTCATCCATAGCGCAGCTGCGCCGGCTGCCCCTGACGGCCTTGCGGGTGTTCGAGGCGGCGGGCCGCACCGGCTCGTTTGCCGCCGCCGCCGGCGAGCTGGACCTGTCGCCCAGCGCCGTCAGCCACGCCATCCGCAAGCTCGAGGAGAGTGCCGACATCACGCTGTTTACACGCGGCACGCGCACCATCGCGCTGACGCGCGAAGGGCGCTTGCTGCTGGAACATGTGCAGCGCGGCTTCGAGGAAATGCAGCGCGGCTTCCAGCTGGCGTTTCCCGAGCAGACAGTCAAACCCCTGCGGCTGCACACGGCGCCGTCGTTCGCCACGCAATGGCTGATGCCCAGGCTGGCGCGCTTCGTGGCGGAACACCCGGGCATCAACCTGCGCCTGTCGGCCGACACCAGGTACGCCCAGTTCGACAACGACGACTACGACATCGACTTGGTGTATGGCGAGCCGGCTTCCGCGCGGCACGAAAAAATCCCCCTGATCATCGAAGAACTGACGCCCTTGTGCAGCCCCGCGCTGGCGCAGCGTATCCATTCGGTGCAGGACCTGTATGCGAATCCGCTGATCCAGAGCGACGGCCAGTCGGTGCGCTGGGGCGGCTGGTTCAGCGCCAACAACCTGGCCACGCCGGCCGACTTCGCGCTGGCGTTCGACCGCACCTCGATGTGCATCGCCGCCGCCGTTGACGGCCTGGGCGTGGTGCTGGAATCGACCCTGCTGGCCGAGCGCGAACTCGCTTCCGGCAAGCTGGTGGCGCCCTTGCGCGGGCAGAGCACTTCCGTGCGCTACGTGGGCCACTACCTGGTGTATCCGAAACGCCAGCAGCAGCATGCGGCGCTGCGGCAGTTCAAGGACTGGCTGCTGGCCGAGCTGGCGCAATCGGCCATGGCCTGCGGTTGATGTTGGTGTTGATGTTGGTGTTAATGTTAATAGTGAGCAAGATGCCATGCTGTAGAATAAGACAACAAGCCAGTCCGCTCCATCACCCCTTCATCGATAAAAAATGATTACAAGAAGTCGCCCTTCATACGTCCGTCCCTTCCCCATCGCCGGCCTGGTGCTGTCCTTGTTGCTGCTGCTGGTGCTGGGCTATTTCCGGGCGCCGACCCTGGGCTTCGACTTTGCCGGCATCTATGTCGTCGTGCTGATCGCGGCCTTGCCGGCGGTCGCCCTGATGGGCCGCAAGAGTATCGCCGCGCTGTGGCTGTTCCTGGCCGTGCTGTTCGGCGCGGTCGTGTTCCTGACCAGCGCGCCGATCCTGCATGCGAACGCCTATTACAAGATGCTGGGCACGGAAACGCCGGCCAATTTCCACGACGCCTTGCCGCCGATCGATATCGAGCAGGCGCCGCTGGTGTCGCAGGACATGGCCTTGCAGGCCATGCAAAAGCGCCTGTCGGAAATCGCCTCGCTCGGATCGCAAGTCGCGGTCGGCACGCCGGTGAAACAACTGGTGAAAGACAAGCTGGTGTGGGTGGCCTTCCTCGAACACAGCGGCTTCTTCAAATGGTTTGCGGATGGCGCCACGCCGGGCTACCTGGTGGTGTCGGCGCATGACCCGGCGGATGTGAAGCTGGTGATGGAGCTCGATGGCAAGCCCTTGAAGCTACGCTATCTGCAGTCGGCCTATTTCGGCGACTACGTCGAGCGGCACGCCTATTTGTCGGGCAATACCACCGTCGGCCTGACCGACTTCGAACCGGAAATCGATGACAACGGCGTGCCGTATTACGTCGGCACCGTGTACGAGCACAAGGTGGGCTTTTCAGGCAGCGAGTCGAGCGGCATCATCACCGTCAATGCCGTGAGCGGCGAGGTCAAGCGCTACAAGATGGGCGCGGAACCGGCCTGGGTGGACCGCATCCAGGCAGAGGAATTCATCCTCGAGCAGATGCAGGACCGCGGCGAATACGTGCACGGCTATATCAACCTGAACAACGAAGGACGCCTGCGCGTCGATGGCGTGCTGGACCTGGTGTACGGTTCGGACCAGCGCCCGTACTGGGTCGGCGGCATGACCTCGAAAGGCAAGAACAACGGCCTGTCCGGCTTTTACTTTGTCGACTCGCGCACCAAGGTGGTCCGCTGGTTCAAGGTGCCGTCCGTGTCGCAGGACACCGCCGCCCACGCGGTGGAAAACGTCAATCCCGAAAAACACTACAAGGCCACCAATCCGCTGCCCTTCCTGGTCAACGGCGCACCGACCTACGTGATGGCGCTGCGCGACGTCCAGGGCGTCTCGCGCGCTTTCGGCATGGTCGACATGCGCAACAACCAGATCATCGGCGTGGCCGACACCCTGAACGCGACCCTGCGCAGCTACCAGTCCAAGCGCTCGAGCAACCGCGTCGCCGCCGACATCGGCACCGAAGCGCGCGAAGTGGCCGTGAAAGGCGCGGTAGTGCGCATCGCCGCCGAATTCCGCAACAACCAGACCATGTACTACATTACCCTCAATACCGGCGACAAGACGCTCGGCACCATCTTTACCGGCAGCTCGGATTTGTCGGAAGAACTGGTGCTGACCAAGCCCGGCGACAAGGTCGAGCTGAGCTACTCGGACAGCAATACGCGGGTGGTGGGGATGAGCAAGTTCCACAATACCGATATACCGGGGGTGGAGTGAGCGTAGGTGTCAAATGGCAGAATATGGATTGGACGGATTAGCCATGGCTAGCTGGATACTTGAAAATAGCGGACTTTTAATGCTGGTTGTTTTTTCTGCGGGGAGTGTGGCGCGATATATCGACTATCGGCATCTCAGGGACGATCGATATCATCGTGGTGATGTCGGATATTTTTGGCGCCTGATGAAGGCGCGTGATCGTGATGGACTCATCGTTGTCATCATGTCCGCGATTGTCTTATGTGCGGGACTGCCGATAGTATTCGCACTTTTATATAGAATCGCAACACGTTAACGAGGCAAGCAATTTTGTGATTCTTTCTGTTTGAAATTTCGGCAGCGTGGGAGAAGCTGCCACGTTTGCAAATCAGCTTCAGAAAACAAAAAAGCCAACCGCGAACGGTTGGCTTCTCTGTAGTATTTGGTAGGCCGTGCGGGATTCGAACCTGCGACCAACGGATTAAAAGTCCGCTGCTCTACCAGCTGAGCTAACGACCCAAAAACTTTTTACAACAACTTCGGTAACACTGTACAGTAAAAAAATGCTTGCGATAACTTCTGCAAGCAGATCAGGACTGCGTATTCGTGGTAGGCCGTGCGGGATTCGAACCTGCGACCAACGGATTAAAAGTCCGCTGCTCTACCAGCTGAGCTAACGACCCGAAGAAGAAAGATTATAGGGGGTGGCCGGGATTCTGTCAAACGCTGCCGGCAACTTTTTCCCCCGATTGCATCTCAACTTACTTCTTGCCGCCGCGTTCCTTGGCCGTCTGGGCGGCGCTGGAGTCGGGGTAGCGCGCGATCAGGGCGTTCAGGGTCTTGGTGGCGTTGGCCTTGTCTTTCAGCTCGGTGTAGCAGCTGGCGATGTTGAGCATGGCGTCGGGCGCCTTCGGGCTGTCCGGGTAGTTCTTCAGCACCACCTGCTGGGCGCTGATGGCGCTCTTGCAGTCGCGCTGGGCGTAATAGGCGTTGCCCAGCCAGTATTGCGCATTGGCCGCGTAGGCCGATTCCGGATAGCGTTTCACGAAGGCGTCGAGCGCGGTGGCGGCAGCCTTGTAGTCGCCCGACTTGAACACGCCGAAGGCGGTGTCGTACGAGGTTTGCTCGGACACGCCGACGGCCGCTTCCTGGCCGTCGATGGTGACCTGGCGCGGCTCGAGCTTGCGCAGGCGGGCGTCGAGGTCGGTATAGAAATCTTTCTGGCGTTTTTGCGTGTTGGCCAGTTCATTGCCCAGCACTTCGATCTGGCCGCGCAGGCGGGCGATCTCCTGCATGGTCTGGTCGTGCTGGTTGATCAGGGACAGGGTGCTGGTCTTGTCGGCCTTGGCGTCGAGACGCTCGGTCAGGTCACGTGCCAGCGCATCGACCTTGCTGCGCAGCTCCAGGATGGCCTTGCGGGCTTCGTCGTCGTCGAACAGGGCTGCGTTGGCGTGCAGGGGCAGATAGGCGAATGCGGCCATCAAGGCGGCGGCGAGGCCGGCTTTCGAGAATGTCATCATGGGTCGGGCTTTCAAAAGTTACGCATACATGCAAACAGGGCGCCGGGCGGAATTCCGCGCAGCGCCCCATTATTATGCCTGTGACTGGCGCCAGGCAAGCGACAAGCTTGCCGCGCCTGGCCGGTCAGCTGGCAAACGATCAATAAACGATGTCAGCGCGGCGGTTTTCAGCCCATGCTGCTTCGTTGCTGCCTTGTGCTTTAGGCTTTTCCTTGCCCAGCGATACGGCTTCCATCTGGCCTTCCGACACGCCCAGGGCCGACAGCGACTTGCGCACGGCTTCAGCACGTTTCTGGCCCAGGGCCAGGTTGTACTCTGCGCCGCCGCGTTCATCGGTGTTACCTTGGATCAGGATCTTGCGGGCTGGGGTTTTCACCAGGTAGCCGGCGTGGTTTTGTACCACGGCGGTGTCGGCTTCGCGCACGACGTATTTGTCGAAGTCGAAGTAGACGCTACGGTTGGCCAGCACGCCTTTTGGATCGTCCAGCGGATCGACCGAACCGGTCGTCACTGGCTGAACTTGACGGGTGTCAACTGGTGCCGGGGCGGCTTTTTCAGGAGCGCGCTCGACGACCGGGGTTTCTGCCAGTTTCACTGGGGTGCTGCAAGCGGACAGCAGGGTAGCGGCGGCGGCGATGAATGCCAGGCTTTTGAAGTTACTCATTTTTATATTCTCCGGGTCAATGGTTAAAGGTGCAACTGTACAGCATTTACTTCATGAAAGGACCCCAGGTGGGCTCCTTGATATTGCCAGCTTGCGTAGTCAAACGCTGTTTGACGCGGCCATCCACCGATACCACTGCCAGCGACTTGCGTCGTCCGGATTCGGTCGCGTACATGATATATTTCCCGTTGGGCGAAAAGCTCGGTGATTCGTCGTTGGCGGTGTCCGACAGGCGCAGTTCCTGGCCACTAGCCAGGTCGAGCGCGTAGAGCTGGAAATTGCCGTCGCGACGGGAAATATAAGCAAGTGTCTTCCCGTCGGACGAGATCCGCGGGCTGATGTTGTAGGAGCCGCCAAACGTCACGCGCTTGGCTTCGCCGCCGCTGGTCGACATGCGGTAGATCTGTGGTCCGCCGCTGCGATCGCTGGTGAAGTAAATGCTCTGGCCATCGGCCGAGAATTGCGGCTCGGTATCGATGCCGCTGCTGTTGCTGACGCGGCGCAGGCCGCTGCCATCGGCATTGACGGTGTACACCTGGGTGTGGCCGTCGCGCGACAGGGCCACGGCCAGGCGCGAGCCGTCCGGGCTCCAGCTTGGCGCCGAGTTGCTGCCTTTTTCATTCGAAACGATGGTGCGCTGGCGCGTCACCAGGTTCTGCACGTAGACGATCGGTTTTTTCTTTTCGAACGACACATAGGCGACCTTGGTGCCGTCCGGCGACCACGACGGCGAAATGATCGGCTCGTTCGAGCGCAGCGCGACCTGGATGCCTTCGCCGTCGGCGTCGGCCACTTCCAGGCGGTATTCGCGGCCGGTTTGCGTCACGTAGGCGATGCGGGTGGCGAAGGCGCCCTTGGTGCCGGTCAGCTTTTCATAGATATCGTCGGCGATCTTGTGCGCCAGCAAGCGGTTGAACTGCGGCGCGGCCGCATTGTTCATGCTCGACAGCTGGGCGCTCTTGACTGTGTCATACAGCTTGTAGCGCACGTCCAGGCGGCCATCGGCCAGGGCCTGCACGCTGCCGGCCGCCAGCGCGTCGGCGCCGCGCGACTTCCACTGGTCGTAGCTGACGGGCGCCGTTTCCGACATTTCCGCGCCATCGATAATCTTGAACACGCCGCTGCGCGCCAGGTCGGCCTTGATGATGCCGGACAGCGATTGCGGCGCCGCCGATTCGTTGGCGAAGTTGGCGATGGCGACCGGGATCTGGTTGCTGCCGATACCGGTAATTTCCACGCGCAGCTGGGCCTGGGCGCTTGACGCTCCCAGCAGCAGGCCGGCGCACAGCACCACGTAACTCATTTTTTTCATGATCATCATTGGCTATTCCTTCATCTCGAATATGAGTTCAATTTCGCGTTCCACCGTGCCGTCTTTTTTCTTCGGCAGGGGAGACGATTTTTTAATGGCATTTTCCACCGAGCTGTCATACGCCGGCAGTCCGCTGCTCTTGATCTTTCGGACAGAAATAATTTCCCCAGTTGGCAGTTGCTCGATCTTGAACACGGCGCGCGGGTTGCCCGGCACGTCGGTGCTACCGCTGTACGCGATATTGCCCTTGATCTTGCTCGTCAGGGCAGCGACATAGCCGCTGTCCTTGCGTGGCGCGGTCGCTTTCTCGGCCGTGCCCGTGGTGCCATTGCCTGCCGCGCCCGTGATGCGGCGCATTTCGTCGGCACGCGCCTTGTCGGCCACGGCTTTTTCAGCCGCCGCTTTCTTTTCCTTGGCCGCTTTTTCGGCCGCGGCCTTTTTAATGGCCGCTTCCTTCTCGGCTTTTTCTTCCGCCGCTTTTTCCGCCTTCTCGGCTTTTTCCTTGTCGGCCTTGTCCTTCTTCGCCTTTTCCAGCTTGTCGGCTTTCTCTTTTTCTTTCTCTTTTTCCAGCTTTTCGGCCTTGTCTTTTTCTTTCTGCTTCTGTTTGTCCAGTTCGCGTTTTTCTTCCTCGCGTTCCTTCGCTTCCTGCTTGCGGCGCTCTTCGGCGGCGGCTTTTTCCTTCTCTTCCTTCAGCTTGGCCTTCTTGCGCTCGAGCGCAATTTCCGCCTCGCGCGGGTCGACCTTCGGCTCGGGTGCGGCCACCGGTGGCGGCGGTGGTGGCGGCGTTTCCACTTCCGGCTCGGGAGGCGGGGTTGGTGTCGGCGCAGGCGTCGGCTCGGGGGCCGTCGTCACTTCCGGCGGCGGCGCGGCATCCTGCACTTTCAGGTCCCACACTTCCGCTTCCACCGCCACCGGTTCCGTATTTTGCCAGTGTACGCCGACCCACAGGAAAAAGAGCAGGCCAAGATGCATCGCCAGCGCCAGGCCCAGCGAGGGCCAGCGGCTGCGTTCGCGCGGCACCCGGTAAGGGACGCCGAGTACATGGTCGGTAGGTTTCGTCTGCAAAGTTCGGTCTTTAAAACGTCAGGTTCGTGGTTGCGCTTGCGCTTACTTGGTGGCCAGGCCGACGCGGTTGATGCCCATCTTTTTCGCTTCCGAAATCAGCTGGATCACATCGTCATACTTGCTTTCCTTGTCGCCGGCGATCAGCACCGGATAGTCCGGATTGCTTTCATGCAGGCCGCGCAGATTGCGCAGCAGGGCGTCGCGGTTCGGTTCGGTTTCCGGCGCCAGCTGTTCCTTGCCGATCACGCCGATCGACAGCGAACCGTTCGGTTTCAGCACGATCTGGATATAGTCATCGGGCGGTTTGGTGGTCTTTTCCGCGTTCGGCAAGTCCACCACGCTGGGGTTGTTGGACGACGGCATCACCATGAAGATGATCAGGAGCACCAGCATCACGTCGATATACGGCACGACGTTGATTTCCGACTTGAACTTGCGGCCGCGGCCGCCCCGCATGCCGCCGCTATTGAATGAGGAACCCATCAGCAGTCCTTCCTGTTAGCGCGACTGGCGCTGCAAGATGTTGGAGAATTCTTCGACGAAGCTTTCGAAGCGGATCGCCAGGCGGTCGATATCGTGCGAAAAGCGGTTGTAGGCGACTACCGCAGGGATGGCCGCGAACAGGCCGATGGCGGTGGCGATCAGCGCTTCGGCAATCCCCGGTGCGACGGCTGCCAGGGTGGCTTGCTGCACGTTGGCCAGCCCGCGGAAGGCGTTCATGATGCCCCAGACGGTGCCGAGCAGGCCGATGTAGGGCGAGACGGAACCGACCGACGCCAAAAAGGCCAGGTGCGATTCGAGCACGTCCATCTCGCGCTGGAAGGCGGCGCGCATGGCGCGGCGGGCGCCGTCGAGCACGGCGCCGACGTCCAGCGCTTCGCGCGAACCGTAGGAGGCCTTGCCCTTGATGAATTCGCCCATGCCGGCGTCAAAGATGCGGGCCAGCGCGCCGCTCTGGTCGCGGTTGCCGCTGGCGCTCTGGTGCAGCGCATGCAGGTTGCCGCCGGCCCAGAAGCTGCGTTCGAATTCGATGGTCTGCTTGCGCGCGGCGCGCACGGCGAACATCTTGCGGAAGATATAGGTCCAGCTGGTCAGGGAGATCAGCAGCAGCAGGGCCATGATCAGTTGCACGATCAGGTGGGCATTGGTGATGAGCGCGAGGAAAGAAAGATCTTGTGTAACGTTCATTGGCAGGCAGTCTGTGGTGAATTATCCGGGAGTGGCGGGGCGGTTCAGGCGGCGCGCATGCGCTCGGCCACGGCGTCAGGTACGGCGCGCGGGCGCATGCTTGAGTCGACGCAGCCGATCTTGACCTGGGCGGTATTGAGCAGGGTCTCGCCACGCCAGGCTTGCTGCAGGAAAACGATGGAAGCGCGTCCCATTTTGGCTATGCTTAAAGTCAATCTTACCGTGTCATCGAGTTTGGCTGGCGCATGATAGTCGGCGCTGACGCTTTTGACCACGAACAGCGCGTCGTGCTGTTCCAGCAATTCTTGCTGGCCAACGCCGATGCTGCGCAGCCATTCCGTGCGCGCGCGTTCGAAAAACTTCAGGTAATTGGCGTAGTAGACGATGCCACCGGCGTCGGTGTCTTCATAATAGACCCGGACGTCCCAGTTAAAGACTGAAGGCATGTTCATGGCGCCAGTAGTAAGATTGAGCAACATTTTACGCGATTTTTCTTATCATGACGGAAAGCGCTTGCCGAAAAGCCATGTGAATAGTACTTGACATTGCACCGCAGCATAATCCCAGTTGCCTGAGTACAAAGACAAGCCCCGTAACATACGCTTACATGGCCTTGCCAGGTTTAAGCGCAGCTTAAGCAATAGCAACTTTTCCCCGCAGAGTGGCCTGTCATCGGCTGTCGCGGTTTTATGCGCGGCGATTATAGCCGCAGCGCGGCGGCTGCGCTGCTTTCCTTGCTCAATTTGGGTACTTAACTTACAATTTGGCTTCCATTACGTCTCACGTGACTGGCGAAAAGCTGCAATTATCCCCATTTTGGTGCGATCATTGCCGGCGAAAGGTGGACATCCACCGGGAAACGTGAGATTTCATCAGCCGTTCGCCTGGGCAGCCCACCGATGGAATTGCGCGAAGAGGCTGCCTTTCCGTTGTTGTTATTCAGTTAACGCCGGCTCCCCTCATTCGATCCCTGCCAGTACAAAGCACCCACATCTTTGGAGTTTTTACATGTTTGCAAAAGATCACAACCTCGCCAACGTCGATCCTGAACTGTTCGCCGTTATTCAAAAAGAAAACACGCGCCAGCACGACCATATCGAACTGATCGCGTCCGAGAACTACACCTCGCCAGCCGTAATGGAAGCGCAAGGCTCGCAGCTGACCAACAAGTATGCCGAAGGCTATCCAGGCAAGCGCTACTACGGCGGCTGCGAATACGTCGACGTGGCCGAGCAGTTGGCCATCGACCGTGTCAAGCAACTGTTCGGCGCCGAAGCGGCCAACGTACAGCCGAACTCGGGCTCGCAAGCGAACCAGGGCGTGTTTTTCGCCATGCTGAAACCGGGCGACCTGATCATGGGCATGTCGCTGGCCGAAGGCGGCCACCTGACCCACGGCATGCCGCTGAACATGTCCGGCAAATGGTTTGACGTGGTCTCCTACGGCCTGACGGCCGAGGAAGATATCGACTACGAAGCCATGGAACGCCTGGCCCGTGAACGCAAGCCCAAACTGATCATCGCCGGCGCCTCGGCGTTCTCGAAAAAGATCGACTTCGAACGCTTCTCGAAAGTGGCGAAAGAAGTGGGCGCGTACTTCATGGTCGACATGGCCCACTACGCCGGCCTGATCGCCGCCGGCCTGTACCCGAACCCGGTGCCGTTCGCCGACTTCGTCACCTCGACCACGCACAAGTCGCTGCGCGGCCCACGCGGCGGCATCATCCTGATGAAGGCCGAGCACGAAAAAGCCATCAACTCGGCCATCTTCCCCGGCATCCAGGGCGGCCCGCTGATGCACGTGATCGCCGGCAAGGCGGTTGCCTTCAAGGAAGCACTGAGCCCTGAATTCGTCGAATACCAGAAGCAGGTCGTGAAGAACGCCGACGCGCTGGCCAAGACGCTGATCTCGCGCGGCCTGCGCATCGTGTCCGGCGGCACCGAATCGCACGTGATGCTGGTCGACCTGCGCGCCAAGAACCTGACGGGCAAGGAAGCCGAAGCCATCCTCGGTTCCGCGCACATCACCTGCAACAAGAACGGCATCCCGAACGACCCGCAAAAACCATTCGTCACCTCGGGCATTCGCCTGGGCAGCCCGGCGATGACGACGCGCGGTTTCAAGGAAGCCGAAGCGGTGCAAGTGGGTAACCTGATCGCCGACGTGCTGGACAACCCGCATGACGCCGCCACCATCGAGCGCGTGAAAGCGGCCGTGAAGGTGCTGGCCGATGCCAATCCGGTCTACGCTGCATAATTATTTGTCCAGTATGTGTCTTCCAGAGTAAGATTCTGGATGACACATTCCAGCCGTGCCCGCGGGCGCCCTGAGTGTATCCGGGCGCCCGCGCTCCATTTGTTGAACTAAAAGGCTGTGCCGCTGCCCATGAAATGTCCATTCTGCCACCATGACGAGACCCAGGTCCTCGATACGCGCGTATCCGAGGAAGGCGACGCCATCCGCCGCCGGCGCCGTTGCGGCAAATGCGACAAGCGTTTTACCACTTATGAACGGATTGAACTGATCATGCCGGCCGTAGTCAAAAAGAACGGCAGCCGGACGGAGTTCGCTGCGGATAAGTTGCGCGGCAGCCTGATGCTGGCCTTGCGCAAGCGCCCCGTCGCGGCCGCCTCGCTGGACATGGCGATCGCCACCATTGAAGAAAAGCTGCTGACCAGCGGCAAGCGCGAAGTCGATTCCGGCTATATCGGCGAACTGGTGATGCAGGAACTCAAGCGCCTCGACAAGATCGCGTATATCCGCTTCGCCTCCGTCTACAAGAATTTCGAAGACCTGGCCGAGTTCCAGGATGCGATCGCCGAAGTGGGCCAGCCGCGCAAGGTTTAAGTGTCAAGCTCAAGCACCACAGTTGTTTTCTTCCAGCAAGCGGCCTGATCAATCCAGTGGCCGCTTTTTTTACCTCTTTTTCCCTATTCCCGCACAGCCTTGCGCTGTCTCATGCCTGACCCCGCCGCCACGCCTATCGTGTAGCAGGGCCGGTTGATCCTGGCCGCTACTCTTCCTTTCCCTGAAAGCGGGAGGCATGCATGCGCCATCTTGTTCATACCCAAGGCACTACCCTGGTCGAAGTGCTGGTCGCGCTGTTGCTGCTGGCCGTGGGCCTGCTGGGCGGCAGCGCGATGCAATTGTCGTCCCTGCGCGCGCGCCATGAATCGGCCCTGCTGTCGACGGCCATGCAACTGGCGGCCAGCATGGCCGAGCGCATGCGCGCCAACAGCGCCCAGCTGCGATTGCCCGATGCCGACAATCCCTACCTGGGCCTCGACTACCAGGCGGGGTCACTTGATGAGCCTGGCGGCGCGCCGGCCTGTCTCGGTGACACCGCCTGCAGCGCCGCGCAACTGGCGCAATTCGATATCGCCGAATGGAAACAGCAACTGCGCAAGGACTTGCCTGGCGCACGGCTGCGCATCTGCCGCGATGCACTGGCCTGGGATGCGGCCGCGCAGGGATTGCAATGGAGCTGCAGTGGCGGCAGCGGCGCACCGGTCGTCATCAAGCTGGGCTGGCGCGGCCGGCAGGCCCAGGGCCGGGCCGCGCAGGAGCCTGCCATGCCGAAAATCGCCATGCAACTGGCGGCGGGTGCGCCATGAGGGACCATGCGCCGCGCCAGGCCGGCATGACCCTGGTCGAATTGCTGGTGGCGCTGGGCCTGGGCGCCATGTTGATGCTGGCCTCGAGCGCGGTGCTGCTGTCAAGCAGCCGCAGCTATATGGACCAGGTGGAGTCGGCGCGCCTGGCCGACAATGGCCGCTATGCCTTTGACGCCATCGCGCGGGCGCTGCGCCAGACGGCGTGGGTGAACTGGGACGCCAGCGCCGCACCCTTGATGCATGCGGCGCACGACAGCGCCAATATCGCCGGCCTGGACGCGCGCGGCCTGGGCAAGAATACTGACGGCATCGCCGCGCCCCTGGCGGGCAGCGTCAACGGCAGCGACGTGCTGGCGCTGCGTTTTTACGGCACCGGCGAGGGAGCAGGTGGCGATGGCGCGGTGCTCAATTGTGCCGGCTTTGGCGTCGGCGCTGCGAGTACCGAGGCGCAGCGCGGCTGGAGCATTTTCTATGTGGCGCAGGACGAAGGCGGCGACGGCGAAGCGGAACTGCGCTGCAAGTATCGCAGTGCCAGCGGTAGTGGCTGGGGCGCCGACGCGCTGATCCGTGGCGTCGACAGTTTCCAGGTGCTGTACGGCCTCGATACCGATACGCCGCCCGATGGCGTGGCCAACCAGTATGTGAACGCGAGCAGCCTCGACGCGCGCGACGCGGCGCTGGTGCTGGTGGGCGCCAGCGAAGCCGAGCGCGAGCGTGATTTCCAGCGCCGCACGCACTGGAAGCGTGTCGCCAGCGTGCGCGTGGCCCTGCTGCTGCACGGTGGCGGCAATGTGGGCGCGCAATCCGGCCCGGCGCAATTCGACCTGTTCGGCCCGGCGTATGCGGACGCGCACGGCGCGCAAGACCCCGGCGTACGCATCGTGCCGGCCGGCTTGCCGCCCGCCCAGCGCGGCCGTTTGCGCCAGCTGGTGCAAGCGACCATCATGCTGCGCAATGGCCCCGCCTGAATACTTTTGGGCGCGTCAGCGCGGCGCGACCCTGGTGTTCGCGCTATGCCTGCTGGTCGCCATTTTGCTGCTGGGCGTGTCGGCCGCGCAGATGGCCTTGCACGGAGAAAAGGCGGCGCGTGGCGAGCGCGACCGGCATATCGCTTTCCAGGCCGCCGAGGAGGCATTGATGGATGCACAGCATGATATCGAAGGCTTGCCCGGGCTGCCTGGCCGCAGCACGCTGTTTGCACCAAGCAGCGCGGCCGGCTTTGCGTCCGCTTGCAAGGGCGAACCAGGCTTGTGCCTGCCGGCCGCCAGCGGCGCGCCGCCCGTCTGGCTCAGTACCGACCTGGGCGTGGCGGAGTCCGGCACGGTGGCCTACGGCCAGTTCACGGGCGCGGCGATGCAGACGGGGCAGGGCTTCCTGCCCTTTAAAAAGCCGCGCTACATGATCGAATTGCTGCCGTTTCACCCGCCCGGCGAAGAGGCCGGCACGCCCGCTGGCGCACCGGTCGGCCTGCCGTCCGGCGCGGGTTATCTGTACCGCGTCACCGCCATCGGCTTCGGCGCGCAGGAGGATACGCAGGTGGTGCTGCAAACTTATTACAGGAAGCAGGCGCCGGGGGAAACGCCATGATGGTGCGCTGCCTGCTTGTTCTGCTGCTGTGGCTGGTGGCCGGTGCTCAGGTATTTGCCGCATCGCCGCTGGTCGATTTGTCGCGCGCGGACACGGGGCTCCATGGCGCGAGGGTACCGCCTAACCTGCTGCTCAATCTCTCCTTGTCCCACGCTTCAGCCGGCGCCGCCTACGAAGGCGATTACGATCCCGGCTACGCCTATGCCGGCTATTTCGATGCGCGCATGTGCTACGGCTATCCCTACCGCAGCAGCGATGGCGTCACTGTGCCGGACTGGCGCTTGTCCACCGCCTACTTTTCCGTGAGCAAGGCGGCCGATGCGCGGCATGGCTGCGGTGGCGATAGCTTCAGCGGCAATTTTTTAAACTGGGCCGGCGCCAGCCTGCTCGATATCGTGCGCTACGCCTTGACTGGCGGCGACCGCGTGATCGATGAAGTGCGCAAGACGGTGTTGCAACGGGCCTATCTGCCGGACGGCCAGTTTGGCGTCGACTTTTACGCCCACCCTGATCATTTTCCCCGCAAGATCTTGCGCGCAGGCGTGCGCGAGGCCACGCCGTTTACGGTCGGGCAACTGGCGATCGTCTCGTGCCGCAACAAGCTGCTGTTCGGCGACGGTGCCCAGCCACTTGACGGCAGTTGCGATGCGCCTGGCAAGGCCGGTGCGCTCGGCGCTTTCCTGGCGCGGGTGCAGGTATGCGACGTTACCGAAGGCTTGTCGCGCCCCGACCTGTGCCTGGCTTACGGTAAAAATGTCAAGCCGGCGGGCGCGCTGCAGCGCCATGGTGGCCGCCTGCGTGTTGGCGTTTTCGGCCATGCGAGCGGGGAGGCGGCGTATGGCGGCGTGCTGCAGGCGCCGCTGTCTTATGCTGGCGCGCAACGCTGGGCGGCGCCCGATTTCCTGCCGCAAGACAATCCCGATACCGAGTGGCATCCGGTGACGGGCGTGTATGCGGGCGCCAACGCAGTGATCGCCCATATCAACACGCAGGGACGCAGTGACGACGCGCACCTCGGTGCGTACGCGGCGGCCGCGCCGCAAGCCGAATTGCTGTACGAATCGCTGCGCTATCTGCAGGGACGCCAGGCCAGCGCAGCGGCCGGGACGACATCGTGGACCGATCCGCAACAGGCCAGTTGCCAGCGCCAAGTGGTGATGACGTTGGGCGACGCCGGTGCCGTCCTGGACCGCTATGTGCCCGGCCATATTCCAGCGGCAAACTCAAGTGAGCGTGCGCGTGGCGTGGATGCCTATGTCACGCCGCCGCTGGATGTAATGGCCTGGACGCGGGCCGTCGGGGCACTGGAAAGCGATGGCGCTGGCGGCAATCCCCAGCCGCTGCCGGGCCTGGCGGCGCTCGACAGACTCGATCATGGCGTACACGGTGGCAGCTTTTATGCGGCCGGCCTGGCCTACTGGTCGCATCGCCACGCGCTGCGGCTGGGAGGCGGGCCGGTCGACCATTATGCGGGCGAGCTGCTGGCCATGGCAGCCAAGGGCGAGGGTTACATTTCTCCGTCGCCGCTGCTGCTGGCAGCCAAGTATGGCGGCTTTGTCGACGAGAATGGCGATGGCAATCCGTTTCGCGCCATGGCGGGCGACTTTTACGCCGAATGGAGCGTGGATGGCCGCTGGCCCAGCCACTATCTGCCTGGCGGCGATCCGCAGGCCCTGATCGCGCTGTTGCGCGCCGCCTTTGTCCAGGCGGGCCGCGCCACGGAGGCCGCCACCATTGCCGGGCCGTCGCTGATGGCGCTGGCCAATGGCGCGGAGCAGGCCTACTGGTTCCAGTCGCAGATCAACCTGGCCGATGGCGCCATGCGCGTGTCGCGCAACGCTTTTCACTTGGGCGCTGACGGCGGCGTGGTGGCCGGCAAGCCGGTATGGCAGATCGGTGGCAGGGTGCCGAATCGGCCCATCCATACGCTCGATGCGCAGGGCGGCTTGACGCCGCTGGCCTGGGATCGCCTTGATACGGAACAGCGGCGCATGTTTGATCCGCGCGGCGACGGCCTGGGACCAGCGCGGCTCGACTATCTGCTGGGCGAGCGCACGCACGAGGTGGGCCGGCCCGGCGGCTTTTTACGGCGACGTGCGGGCGGCCTGGCGGTTTCCCCGCATGGCAATCTGGTCCATGTCGGCACGCCAGCGCTGGGCTTGCCTGGCTTGGATTATTTGCAGCACCGCCAGCGCGGCCAGCAGCGGCGCAAGATGCTCTACCTGGGCACCGGTGACGGCCTGCTGCATGGCGTGGACGCCGGCAGCGGCAGCGAATTGTTTGCGTATTTGCCGCAAGCCTTGCTGGCCAGGGCGGCGCTGGCCGGCGGCACCGGTGACGAAGCCGGACCCTTGCTCGACGGCGCGGCGGCCAGCGCGGAGGTGCTGGTGGCGGGCCGCTGGAAAACCGTGCTGGCGTCAAGCATGGGCGCCGGCGCGCAAGGCCTGTTTGCGCTCGACATCACGGACCCGGCGCGCTTTGCGCAGGAGGGCGCGCTATGGGAATTTGGCGACCGCGACGATGCCATCATCGGCAACTTGCGCGCGCCACCGGGCTTTGCGCGGCTGAACATGGGCGGCAAGCAGGGCAGGCCGGCGTACCGCGACATGGTGGTGGTGTCCAGTGGCTATAACAACACGCAGGACGATGGCAAGGATACGTCCGCCGCCAGCCCGGTGGCCGCCATCTTCCTGCTGGCGCTGGACAAGCCGGCCGGCGCGCCGTGGCTGCTGGGCAGCAATTACCACCGGCTGAAAGTACCCGTGCGCGATGACGAAGGCGCAGTGGGAGCCTATGCTTTGGCGCCGCCGGCCTTGGTGGCAGGCAATGACGGCGCGCTGAGCTATCTGTATGCGGGCGACCTGCAAGGCAATATCTGGCGCATCGACATGGCCACCGGGCCACCCTGGAAGGATGAGGTGGGGCGCAAGCTGGTGTTTGTCGCACGCGATGCGCAGGGCCGGCGCCAGGCCGTGACGCAGCAATTGAAGGTGGCGTATGCGCCGGGCGGCGGCTATCTGCTGCTGTTCGGCACCGGCAAGCTGGTGGAAACCGGGGACACCTGGCCGGCCGCCTTGCTGCCGCAATCGTTCTACGCCGTGCATGACGACCTGAACGAACAAACGCCGACGCGCGGCCGCGACGATCTCGCCGTCCGCAAGGTGGGCGTGGTGGCGGACACCGGCAGCCTGGCCATCGATGGCAAGTCATTGCACTACACGGGCGGTGGCGCCAGGCATGGCTGGTACCTGGATTTTGTCGGCACGGAAAAAACCGGCGAGCGCAGCGTGCACGCCGCCGTGCTGGCGGCAGGCAAGGTGGTGTTCAATACCGTGCTGCCGGGCCGCGATCCTTGCAGCAGGCCGGCAACGCGCCTGTATGTGCTCGATGTGCTGAGCGGTTTTGCGGCCGATGCCGTCGGCACGGTGCAGGCGGGCGAGGAAACCGGCAAGCTGCTGGACGGCCTGGCGCGCGCGCCGCCGCAATTGCTGGAAGTGGGCAGCCAGGTCGGTGTGGCGGGTGCGACCGGGCGCGCCGAAGGACGCAAGCAGTTTGCCGTGGTGCAGTCCGGCATGGTCGGCGCGGCCGCCGTCAAGGTGTCCAGCGGACCGCTGCCGGCCAAACGCCTGGGCTGGCGCGAGGTGGCGAACTGGAGAGAACTGCATGAGGCGGCGAAAAAATAGCCGCGCCAAGGGAAGGAAAGCTTAGCCATGTCCGTGAGCATATCGATGCGCCGCCGCGCGTTCGGCTTCAGCCTGATCGAACTGATGGCTGTCATGGTCATTGTGGCCCTGCTGCTGGCGCTGGCCTTGCCCGTCTACCACGGCCAGGTCGTGCGCGCGAAACGGGTACAGGGGCAGGCCGCCCTGTTGAAGCTGATGCAGCAGCAGGAGCGGTATTACTCGCAAAACAACCGCTATCTGGCGTTCTCGGCGGCGTCGGAAGGCGCGCAGGGCAAGCAGTTCCAATGGTGGTCCGGCGAGGAGGCGGAAGAGGGCGCCGTGCGCAGCGCGTATGAAATCGACGCCACAGCGTGCCCGGAGGCGACGCTGGCGCAATGCGTGCTGCTGCGCGCCAGGCCGGGCACGGCCCGGGTCGACCGGCATTTCACGGACGCCGATTGCGGCACCCTGACCCTCAGCAGCACCGGCGAGCGTGGCAGCAGTGGCCCTGCCGCGCGGTGCTGGCCGTGAGGGCGCGCGCCATGGCCGCTCAAAGCCTGCATGAGCAGCGTGGTCATACCCTGCTCGAAATGCTGGCCGTGCTGGCGATCACCATTCTGCTGGCGGCAGCCGCCTTGCCCAGCTTGCAAGACATGCTGGCGCGCCAGCGCTTGCTGGCGGCGTCGAACGACTTGTTTTCAGCGATCGAACTGACGCGCGCGCTGGCGATGGCGCGTGGCCGGCGCGTGCTGCTGATGCCGGCCGGCAGCGGTGGTCTCGACTGGCGCCTGGGCTGGCTGGTCTTTGTCGACAGCAATGGCAATCTGGCCTACGATGCGGGCGATGAATTGTTGTTCCGCCAGGGACCGCTGGCGGGCGGCATCGAGGTGCGCTTCGGCTTTACCTCGGGCGCGAAGCCCTTGTATATCGCCTACAATGGCGCAGGGCGCAGCTGCAGCGCGACCAATGCCCTGGCGGCGCGCTGGGGTACGCTGTCCTTGATTTTGGGAAATCAAGCACGACATATTAAAATCAATATGCTGGGCCGCGTGCGTGTGTGTGATCCGCAGCGCGATACGGTCAATTGCAGTGGCGTTGGCGAAGGCTGACGTTTGCCGCATCCTGATTTCCCGTCAACCATGATCGAATTGTAGAAGCCTGTGGAAATACTCAATGATGTAGACGGCATGCGCCTGGCACTGGCATGGGCGCAGAAGGGGCTGTATACCACCTCGCCCAATCCCCGCATCGGCTGCGTGATCGTCGCCGGCGGCCAGGTGATCGGCGCCGGCGTGACCCAGGCGGCCGGCCAGAACCATGCGGAAGTGCAGGCGCTGGCCGATGCCGCCGCGCGCGGCAATGACGTGCGCGGCGCCACCGCGTATGTCACTTTGGAACCGTGCAACCACCACGGCCGCACGCCACCGTGCTCCGATGCGCTGGTGCGCGCCGGCCTGGGCCGCGTGGTGGCGGCCATGACCGACCCGAACCCGCTGGTGGCGGGCCAGGGCCTGGCCAAGCTGGCGGCGGCCGGCATCGAGGTCGCCACTGATCTGTTGGCCGGCGAAGCGCGTGAAATGAATATCGGCTTTTTCTCGCGCATGGAGCGCGGCAAACCATGGGTGCGCATGAAGTCTGCCGCCAGCCTGGACGGCATGACGGCCTTGCACAATGGCCGCAGCCAGTGGATCACGGGGCAGGCGGCGCGCGACGACGGCCACGCCTGGCGCGCGCGCGCCTGCGCCATCCTGACCGGCATCGGCACGGTGAAGACGGACGACCCGCAACTGAATGTGCGCGCGGTCGACACGCCGCGCCAGCCGCGCCGCATCGTCGTCGACAGCCGGCTCGAGATCAGCCTGGACGCACGCATCCTGCAAGGCGGCGGGACCTGGATCGTGGCGGCCGTGGCCAACCCTGAAAAGGAAGCGCAACTGCGCGCGCTGGGCGCCGAAGTGATACTGCTGCCGAACAGCGCAGGCAAGGTCGACCTGCCGGCGCTGATGCTGGAACTGGGCCGGCGGCAGATCAATGAGCTGCATGTCGAGGCCGGCTCCAAGCTGAACGGCTCGCTGATACGCGAAGGCTGCGTCGACGAATTGCTGCTGTACCTGGCGCCCGCCCTGATCGGCGACGCGCAAGGCATGTTCGGCCTGCCGGCCCTACTGGACCTCGATCATCAATATCGCTTGCGCTTCCATGAAATTCAACAAGTGGGCGACGATCTGCGTATCCTCGCCCGTTTCAATAACGTTAATTAATACTTACTGACAGGTCCATCATGTTTACAGGAATTGTTGCCGCCATCGGCAAAATCGACACCGTGCAGCCACTCGAAGGCGGCCTCGACGCAGGCGTACGCCTGTCCATCCACGCGGGCGGCCTACCGCTGGCCGACGTGGCGCTGGGCGACTCGATCGCCATCAACGGCGCCTGCATGACGGTGGTGGAAAAATCCGACACGGACTTTGTGGTCGACGTCTCGCGCGAAAGCCTCAATTGCACCGTGGGCCTGGACACCACTACCGAAGTCAACCTGGAAAAAGCGCTGACCCTGGCCGAGCGCCTCGGCGGCCACCTGGTCTCGGGCCACGTCGACGGCCTGGGCGTGGTGCGCAAGTTCGAAGCCGTGGGCGAATCGTGGGAGCTGGTGATCGAAGCCCGGCAGGACCTGGCGAAATACCTGGCCTTCAAGGGCTCCGTCGTCGTCAATGGCGTTTCGTTGACGGTCAACCGGGTGGAAGACCTGGGCGCGGGGGCCGTCGACGGCTGCCGTTTCTCGATCAACCTGATTCCCCACACCATCGCCATGACGACCCTGAAACACCTGACGGTGGGCGCCAAGGTCAACCTGGAAATCGACCTGATCGCGCGCTATGTCGAGCGCATGCTGTCGCTATCCAAATAACGATTTCGTTAAAGGAGGGGTGCTGCTTGGCGCCCCGGCCGCTGCAGGTTGGCCTTGTCCTGAATGGCCTGGCAGCGCGCCATCAGCAGGTCAAAAGACTCCGCATCATCCAGGAACAGGCCATCGTCGACCATGTGCTGGTAGTCCGCAGCCAATATGGCCAGTGCGTCCGCAGCGGGTACCAGTTGCAGGTTTCCTGAAACGGCGGCCAGGTAATCGATCACCTCGCCCTGCGCTGTCCTCTCGGCGAAGAAAATGCTCTTGTGCTCGGCAACCGCCTGGCCTAGCGCGTTGTCAGCGATTGCATTGTCCACATGCCCGGCGGTGTCAAGCCGTGTCACGTCGTGCCAATGCCGGGCGAACCGCTCGCCACCACGGAAGGATCCTTGCGCGCAAAAGACATGAATGGCGGTTGCTTTTTCCCAGAAAGTCCGTTCGGCACGCATTACTTGCGGCACAGCTTCAGGGAACGCCAGCATGGGCAAGTAGGCAGCCGCATCGCAGGTGACGGGCCGTGGCTCACTTGGTTCCCCCGTGGAGCGGGCGCCAAATTCCAGCATCACGGCCGGCGCGACATACCCGGTGCCGGCGGACAATGGGATATAGTCAATAAAAACCTTCTCGGCGTCAGCTCGGGCGGTTGCCGGTAGCGACTGCCTTGTCAGTTCCAGTGTGAGGCGGGGGACGATTTCGCCGGCCACCCATCCTGCCAGGCGTGCACGGATTTCCTTGCTCCATTTCTTTTCCTGGCTTTTGCTGGCCGGTAAAGGCGATTCAGCCGTTCCGATCAGATCTGCGGCGATGGCCCTGATGTCATAGGTCAAGTCGACGTCTTCCGAGAATCGCTGAATGACGCCGTATGCCTTCGACAGGGAAGTGCCACCCTTGAATACCAGGTGCGCTGCGTGCGGACCAGAGAACAGATGCTGCAATGCCCAGACGACCCAGATATCTTTTTCCAGCAGGTGTGGCTGGCGGCCGGACGCACTGGCTGCAGTATTGAGTGCCTCCAGGCGTTCGGCCGGCGGCAGCGTAAAAAATTCAGCCATGGACAAGCAGGCTGCTCAGCTCACGTGCCATCCAGCCAGGAACGCGCGCGCGTATCGATGCGACTTCCGCCAGTTCGGATGACTGCAGTGTGGGACGCAGCTTGCGTAATGCCGTACCGGCTTTCGTCGGTCCAAGCCAGGCCAGTGCACGCACCACCTCGCCTGCCGGACGCCCGGCAAGGGCCAGTTGCCAGACGGGAGCGTGTCGAAACTCAACCGTCTGCGCACCGAGACGCAGGCGCCGGTTGGGGCCGGACGTCAGGTAGATCGATTTTATCGGCACTTGGGTCGTCAGGCCGAGGGCATTGGCGGCGGCGGCGCCATGCTGCACGATCGTCTCACCGCGCAACATCGCGATTCCTTCCGCTACTTTGCTGCTCGACGGCGCGCGCGTGCCGAAACGGCTGGTGACTGGCAAGACGTAAATGCCGCGCGAGGCCCTGAGCAAAAGCCCGCGCTTGACCAGGCGGGACAGTGCCTGGTCAATGGCAGCCCTGCCGCCCAAATGCAGCAACTCCTTCGCCACCAAAGGGGTACCCTCCGATAAGCTGGTCGCATGTTTCAATATTTTATTGGCAATGGTTTGCATGGCGGAAGCTCCTGTCAAGTCAGAAGTGTGATCCTGTTTCTGACACTTGTCAATCAATAGCGGCTCTCAACCGTATGTTCCTTTTCCAGCAAGCGCGCATAATGGTGCTTTGCGCTGCGAAGGAATGCCATGGATCCCGTCTCGTCCGCGACGCTGGCCAATGTGGTGCCAGCCTCTACCCGCATCGGCACCGCCGCTGCGGTCACGCCGGCCTCGGCCGCCATCCTGACCAATGCGGCGCTCGTTAATCCTCTTGTTTCGTCGACCCAGGTCGATATCTCGCCGCTGGGGCAATATTTGTCCGGCGTCGCCTTGTCGCGCCGGCAATTGCTTGTCTTGCAGGGGATCGATGATGAGGCGGCGCGTGCGGCCAACCCGGCGGTGGTGGCCGACGACGCCCTGGTGGCGCTGGCCCAGCAGTTGAGCGACTCGTTTGCCCAGCTGCGCGCAAGCGGCATAGATGCGGGGCAACTGGCCATGACGGCCGGCTCGCAGGACGACCTGGCGCAGCGCTTTGCCTTGCTGAGCGGCCAGGTCACCCCGGGCGCTTCCGAGGCGCTGGCGCAAAATACCGATGCCTTGACGCAAGCTGACCTGGCGCGCATCGGCATCGACCTGCAAAACAATCGCCCTGTCGACGTGGCCGCCCTGCAGGCGGCCTTCGAAAGCGACCGGGTTGGCACGTTGAGCGTCTTGCAGCAGGGAAGCGACGTGCTGGCCGAAGTGGGCGCCGCGCTGAGCCTGCAGCAGGGCGTGCCTGCCACCGCGCAGGCGGTGGACGACTTGAACGCGCCGCTGCCACCGCAAACCCAAGCCGAGCAAGTGCAACAAGCCCAACAAAGCGTGGCGCAGACGCCCTTGGCCTTTCCCTTGCAGGATGAGGTGGCAGGCCAGGACCCGTTGGCCTTCCAGCCGCAAGCCGTGCCGGCCGATATCAATGCCACCGACTTGAATGCCGCCACCGTGGCGCAAGCCGCGCAGCCGGAGCCGGCTGTGCAGCCCGAGCAGGCGGAACAAGCGCAAGCATTGGCCCAGCAGCAGGAGATTGTCCAGCAGCAGCAACTCGCCCAACGCCAGCTGGAAGTGCAGCAGCAGCTGGAAACGGAAGACCTGACCCAGGGTTTGCAGGAACTGCGCCAGCAACAGCAGTTGCAGCAAAATGCCACCTTGCAAGCGGCCCAGGCCAGCCAGGCGCAGCTGGACCAGGCGGGCACCTTGCAGGCGGCCCAGCAATTACAGCAGACTCAGCTGGCTCAACAAGCGCAGCGCGGCAACCCGGCAGTGCCGGCCCAGCAGCTTGATGGCGAGCAGGATCGTTTGCAGACCGAGCGGGTCCAGCGCGAAGACCTGGAAACGCAGCGGGTGGCGCAGGAAACTGCCCTGCGGCAGCAGGATGCGGCGCGGGTGGAAGACGAGCGCGTGGACGAGGCGCAGACCGAGCAGACGCTCCAGGCGCAATTGCAGCAGCAGGTGCAACAGGCGGCCGACGACGCGGCGAAGGCGCAACTGGCCGCCAGCGAAGCGCAGCGGGCGGCCCAGGCAGCGACCGAGCGCGCGCAAACCGTGGCGCGCGAAGCGCAGGTGCAGCTGGATGCGGGTCTGGTCACCACGGCGCAAGCCCAGCAGGCGCAGCAAAATGCGCAAGCCCAGCAGCAGGCGGCGCAGAATGCCGCCCAGGCCGTGCAACAGCCTTCTTCGCAAGATCCGGCGGTGGCGGCGGCGATTGCCGCCTATAACATTAACAACGCCGCCTTGAATCCGGGCCTGATGGGGCGGCCAATCACCGCCGCCGAATCGCAGCGGCCACTGGTGGCGCCCGTGACGCAGGCTGCGCCCGTGACGCCGATTAAAAATATCAAGCCAGGAGTGTAGCGTCCAAGGTGATTTGCGCGTTCAGCAGTTTCGACACGGGGCAGCCGGCTTTGGCCTTGGCGGTCAGTTCCTCGAATTTGGCCTGGTCGGCGCCCGGAATCTTCGCTTTCAGCACCAGGTGCACGGCGGTAATCGCAAAGCCGTCGTCCTGCTTGTCCAGGGTCACTTCGGCGGTGGTGTCCATTTGCTCGGCCGTCAAACCCGCTTCGCCGAGGATCAGCGACAGCGCCATGGTGAAGCAGCCCGCGTGGGCGGCGCCGATCAACTCTTCCGGATTGGTGCCGGGCTTGCCTTCGAAGCGGCTGGCAAAGCCGTAGGGATACGCTTGCAGCGCGCCGCTTTTGGTGCTGATGGCGCCCTTGCCATCCTTGATGCCGCCTGACCAGACGGCTGAACCGCTTGTTTTCATGGTAACGCTCCTGTGAGTGTGCAGAAAATGGGGAGATGCGCGGGCGGAGCCTGCGCGGCTTGCCGGCCCTGATGCGGGCCACCATCGATCTTATGTGATTTGCAAGCCGGGTGTCGCCTGCCATGTGACCGGGTGTTGTGCGGGCGCAGATGGCCGCCGCTTGTTCTTATTTCAGGTCTGAAACACGTAAATCCTTTAAAATAGCAGGCTCCAAGAAAATTCCCGGAAAATCGTGGAATGTTCGCTCTCGATGTTTCAGTTTACCAAGAGGATGAAGATGTCTATTTCCAGCACCGAAGAGATCGTCGCTGAATTGCGCGCCGGCCGCATGGTGATACTGGTCGATGAAGAAGACCGGGAAAATGAAGGCGATCTGGTGCTTGCTGCCGATTTCGTGACGCCTGAAGCAATCAATTTCATGATCACCCATGCCCGCGGCCTGGTGTGCCTGACCCTGACCGAAGAGCGTTGCGACGAGCTGAACCTGTCGATGATGACGTCGCGCAACGGCACCGCCTATGGCACCAATTTCACGGTGTCGATCGAAGCGGCCGAAGGCGTGACCACCGGTATTTCCGCCGCCGACCGCGCCAGGACCATCCAGGTGGCCGTCAACAAGGGCACGCAGCCGACCGATATCGTCCAGCCTGGCCATATCTTCCCGCTGAAAGCGCAAAAGGGCGGCGTGCTGATGCGCGCAGGCCATACCGAAGCCGGTTGCGACCTGACGGCCATGGCCGGCCTGACGCCCGCGTCGGTGATCTGCGAAATCATGAAGGATGACGGCACCATGGCGCGCCTGCCGGACCTGCTGGTGTTTGCCGAGCAGCATGGCCTGAAGATCGGCACGATTGCCGATCTGATCCATTACCGCAGCCAGACCGAATCGCTGGTCGAGCGCGTTGCCGAGCGTACCTTGCGCACCGCCCACGGCGAGTTCCGCATGATCGCCTTCCGCGACAAGCCCAGCGCGTCGGCCCACTTGGCGCTGGTGCATGGCGACCTGGCCGCCGGCCTGGAAACGCTGGTGCGCGTGCACCAGCCGGTGTCGCTGCTGGACGTGCTGGAAAGCGAAGCGACCACCCACTCCTGGACCGTGGCAGCCTCGATGGCCGCCATCAAGCAGTCCGAGCGGGGCGTGATGGTATTGCTGAACTGTGGCGAAACGTCAGGCGAGCTGTTTGCCCAGTTCGCCGCGCTCGACACGCCGCAAGCCAAGCCGAAAGGCCGTGCCGCCAGCATGGATCTGCGCAGCTACGGCATCGGTGCGCAAATCCTGCGCGACCTGGGCGTGAGCAAGATGCAATTGCTGGCCAGCCCGCGCAAGATGCCGTCGATGGTCGGTTTCGACCTGGAGGTAACGGGTTTTCAGTGCCACCCTGGCCAGAGCAGCACCTGATTGAACTGATTGAAGCATCCGGCGGCCTGGCGCAATCGCGCCGCCGCCGGCCAACTGATAAAGAGGCACAAGATGACTGTAGGAACTTATGAAACCAATTTTGCCGGCGAAGGTTTGCGCGTCGGTATCGTCCAGGCACGATTCAATGAAATCGTCGGTGGTGGCTTGCTGTCGGCATGCCTGGAAGAGTTGAGCAAGCTGGGCGTGGCCGATGAAGATATCCTGCACGTGACCGTGCCGGGCGCCCTGGAAATTCCACTGATTCTGCAGAAGATGGCGGAAACCGAGCAATTCGACGCCCTGATCGCACTGGGCGCCGTGATACGCGGTGAAACCTATCACTTCGAGCTGGTATCGAACGAATCGGGCGCAGGCATCACGCGCATCGGTCTCGATTACGGCATCCCGATCGCCAACGCCGTGTTGACGACCGAAAACGACGAGCAGGCCGAAGTACGCATGCTGGTCAAGGGTGCGGAAGCGGCACGCGTGGCAGTGGAAATGGCCAATCTGGCGCAAGCGCTGGAAGAGTTGCAAGACACAGACGAAGATTAAATCGTGCTTGCGCCGCGGCGGCATTGTCAGGATGCCCTGCGGTATACGTCACTATTTGCAGTAAGAAGTATTTAGAACAGGTAACAATCATGACTGAGAAAAATTTGCTCGCCAATCCCAGCAAAAACCGCACGCCGCGTCACCGCGCGCGCGAGTTTGCCTTGCAGGGGCTGTACCAGTGGCTGCTGAACAATGAAGATGCGACCACCGTCGTGAACAATATTCGCGCGGCGCACGGCTTCGACAAAGCGGACGGCGATCATTTCACGGTGCTGCTGTACGGCGCCATCAAGGATTCGCAAGCGCTGCGCGAAAGCATGGCGCCGCTGATCGACCGCAATATCGCCGAACTGTCGCCGATCGAACACGGCATCCTGCTGATCGGCGCATTCGAACTGAAAAACAACGTGGAGATTCCTTACCGCGTCGTCATCAATGAAGCGGTGGAGCTGGCCAAGTCGTTTGGCGGCATCGACGGCCACAAGTATGTCAATGGCGTGCTGGACAAACTGGCAGCGAAGTTCCGCGAGGACGAAGTCGCCAGCAAGCGCAAGTAATCCGCGCACACTATATATATAGTGCATGTCCGGCGGTTGATGCCGCAGGACATGAAAAAAGCCACCGTACGCAAGTACCGGTGGCTTTTTTACTGGAGGGCGCCAGGAGCGCCTTCAAGGGGTCACAGACCGGCGATCTCGTTGTGAGGTACTACTTTGATGGTAAGGCTGCCGGTTTCCGCGACAGGCATGGCTGTCGCGGCTTTGGCTGGCGCTGGCGTATTCGAGGCCATCACGGCATTGCTGGTCGGCACGCGCTGACCGGCCGACACTTGCTTCAGGCGCCGGTATTCGGCCAGCACGCGCGAGCCGTAGCCCGAATCGGTGGCGAAGTTGGCGGCGCCGACATAGGTTTTCAGGCCGGCTTCGACCGAACCGCCACGGGTGACGTAATCCTTCAGGATCAGCGAGCCGACGCGGATATTGGCGACCGGATTCAAGGCCGCTTGCACGCCGCCCATTTCCTGGAAGCGCTCATGATGGACTTTCGACATGACTTGCATCAGGCCTTGCGCGCCGACCGGGCTTTCCGCGAACGGGTTCAGGCCCGATTCGATGGCCATCACGGCCAGGATCAACAGCGGGTCGAGCTTGATTTCACGCGCCGTCAGATAGGCCGTCGAGACCAGCATATTGGTTGCGTCGTTGGCCACGCGGTAGCGCTTGGACAGCCAGGTGGTGACCCACTGCTGCTGCTTTTGCGTGCCCAGCAAGGCTTTTTCTTCCTTGGTGAGCGCGGTGTCGGCGGCTGTGACGGTCTGTACGGAAGCGGGCGCTGCCATCAGTGCCGACAGGGCCGGTGCTTCGACGGCTTGCGCTTCCGTCATTGGCAGCGGGAACAGGCTGTGCGTCAGTTGCTTGCCCAGGTCAGGGCGGAACATCAGCAAGGCGATCAGTGCAAGAGCGGAAATGCCGAACACGGTCAGTGTGTGCTGGGCGGTGGTCAGCACGCCACGTGCCGAGATTGCCGTTGCGCGCGCGCGCAAACGCGCCAACGCTGGCTGGCCAGCCACGGTTGAAACAGGCAAGGCTGCTTCAGTGCTACGATGAGTCATAGAGTTTCCCCGAAATGTCGCGTCAACAGGCAGTCCCTCCGCTGTCTCGCGGTGATGGGTGCTGCCAATGCCGTGCATCAGAAATATCATCGTCTGTCGCCGCGTATGGATGCGCGCGAGAGACGCCGTCATTGCTTGCTTGAGCTGATCGGTCCCTGTGGTATTGGATCAGTTGCAATACAACTTTTACCGGGGGTAAGGCAGACGCCTTTTGAAAACACTCCTTAAAATGTCATGTGGAGCCCCGACTCCGTGAATGAATGAGAGACGCTAAAATCAAGCTCTGGGCCGGCGTCCTCGTTCAAGTTGGGCGAATTGTAAGAGCCGTTTTATATCAAGTCAATACTAACGAATTCATTCTTTATTACTTTTATGTCTTACTTTTTGTCTTGCATTGTGCCAAAAGCCAATAAAATCAATTACTTGGCATAGTTCCTTCAGCAACGGCGTCCCACGTCAAAAAAATTTAAAAACACATGAAATATTCAGATTTGCGAGATTTTATTTCTCAGTTGCAACAAATGGACGAACTTAAGGCCATTTCGACGCCAGTTTCCCCCTATTTGGAGATGACGGAGGTCTGCGACCGCACTTTGCGCGCGGGCGGACCGGCCTTGCTGTTCAACCATCCGACCAACCATAACATGCCGGTGCTGGCCAATCTGTTCGGTACTCCACGCAGGGTGGCACTCGGCATGGGCGCCGAGGATGTCAGCGAATTGCGCAAGATCGGCCATGTGCTGGCGCGCCTGAAGGAGCCGGAGCCGCCTAAGGATTTCAAGGATCTGCTGGGCCTGGGTTCGCTGGTGAAATCGGTGTGGGACATGTCGCCGAAAGAACTGCGTGGCGCCAAGTGCCAGGAAATCGTCTGGGAAGGCAATGATGTCGACCTGGCGCGCCTGCCGATCCAGCATTGCTGGCCCGGCGATGTCGCGCCCCTGATAACCTGGGGCCTGGTGATCACCAAGGGTCCGAACAAGAAGCGCCAGAACCTGGGCATCTACCGCCAGCAGGTGTTGGGCCGTAACAAGGTCATTATGCGCTGGCTGGCGCACCGGGGCGGCGCGCTGGACTTCCGCGAACACGCGCTGCAGACCCGTGGCAAGCCGTATCCGATCGCCGTCGCGCTCGGCGCCGACCCCGCGACCATATTAGGAGCGGTGACGCCGGTGCCCGACAGCCTGTCCGAATACCAGTTCGCGGGCCTGCTGCGCGGCAGCCGCACGGAGCTGGTAAAAGCCATCGGCAGCGAACTGCGCGTGCCGGCCTCGGCCGAGATCGTGCTGGAAGGCCATATCTATCCTGACGCAAACCATCCGAGCGGCTACGAGCACGCGCTGGAAGGGCCGTATGGCGACCATACCGGCTACTATAATGAGCAGGACAGTTTTCCGGTATTTACCATCGACCGCATCACCATGCGGCGCGACCCGATCTACCACTCCACTTACACCGGCAAGCCGCCGGACGAGCCGGCCGTGCTGGGCCTGGCGCTGAACGAAGTGTTCGTGCCGCTGCTGCAAAAGCAGTTCAGCGAAATCACCGATTTCTATTTGCCGCCGGAAGGCTGCAGCTACCGCATGGCCGTGGTGCAGATCAAGAAGCAGTACGCGGGCCACGCCAAGCGCGTGATGTTCGGCGTGTGGAGCTTCCTGCGCCAGTTCATGTATACCAAGTTCATCGTGGTGGTCGACGAAGACGTCAATATCCGTGACTGGAAGGAGGTCATCTGGGCCATTACCACCCGCGTCGATCCGATCCGCGACACGACGCTGGTCGACAATACGCCGATCGACTACCTTGATTTTGCGTCGCCGATCAGCGGCCTGGGCAGCAAGATGGGCATCGATGCCACCAATAAATGGCCCGGTGAAACCACGCGCGAGTGGGGCACGGTGATCGCCATGACGCCGGAGGTCAAGGCCAGGGTGGATGGTATCTGGCAGGAACTGGGGCTGTAGAAGGGCTGGGGTCAGACCCTCAATGCCGCAAACTCTGAGGCTGGAGCGAACGGGCGAGGGGGGCTGACCCCGGATTTCAGCTTGCTTCCCCAATTGCCTCCAGACCGGTTATAATTACCCCCGGCGGGCCCCTGCGCATCGTGGCATGGCTAACCTGGTCAGGTCGGGAACGAAGCAGCCACGGCTATTAACCATGAGTGCCGCAGATCAGGCTCGCCTCCTTCGGGAAACAATCGCAAAGCTGCCCCAGGGCAGCTTTTTTGTTTTGGCGAGGGATTCTGGTCATGCGATACAATTGCCGCCTTGGCTGGCCCGGCCATGAGGCTTGCGCCCGCCGCGCAGGATCACCGCAACATCGCATGGTAAAATCTCAGCATGTCCTATCAAGTCCTCGCCCGTAAATACCGCCCCAAGAATTTCGAGACGCTCGTCGGCCAGGAGCACGTCGTGCGCGCGCTCACGCACGCGCTGCACAGTGGCCGCTTGCATCACGCCTATCTGTTCACGGGCACGCGCGGCGTCGGCAAGACCACCTTGTCGCGCATCCTGGCCAAGTCGCTCAATTGCATCGGCCCGGATGGCACGGGCGGCATCACGGCCCAGCCTTGCGGCCAGTGCGAAGCGTGCACGGCGATCGACGCGGGACGCTTCGTTGACTATATAGAGATGGATGCGGCGTCGAACCGCGGCGTCGATGAAATGGCGCAGCTGCTGGAGCAGGCGGTGTATGCGCCGAGCAATGCACGCTTCAAGGTCTATATGATCGATGAGGTGCACATGCTGACCAATCATGCGTTCAATTCCATGCTGAAAACGCTGGAAGAGCCGCCGGAGCACGTGAAGTTCATCCTGGCCACCACCGACCCGCAAAAGATTCCCGTCACCGTGCTGTCGCGCTGCCTGCAGTTCAACCTCAAGCAGATGCCGCCCGGCCATATCATCAGCCACCTCGACAATATCCTGGGGCAGGAGGGCATCGCCTTCGAGCAGCCGGCCTTGCGCCTGCTGGCCCAGGGTGCGCACGGCTCCATGCGTGATGCCTTGTCGCTGACCGACCAGGCGATCGCCTATGCGGCCGGCGAAGTGACGCTCGATGCCGTGCAAGGCATGCTGGGCGCGCTCGACCAGTCCTACCTGGTGCGCCTGCTGGATGCACTGGCGAAACAGGACGGTGCGGACTTGCTGGCCGTGGCCGACGAGATGGCCTCGCGCAGCCTGTCGTACAACAATGCCCTGCAAGACCTGGGCACCTTGCTGCACCGGATCGCGCTGGCGCAAAGCGTGCCGGCCGCCGTGCCGCAGGATTTGCCGGAATACGCCGACATCAATCGCCTGGCGTCCGCCTTTGACGCGCAGGAAGTGCAGCTGTTCTACCAGATCGCCGTGCATGGCCGCAATGAACTGGGCCTGGCGCCCGATGAGTACGCGGGCTTTTCCATGACCTTGCTGCGCATGCTGGCGTTTCGTCCCGGCATGGGTGGCGCCGAAGGCTTGCCGGCCGCCGCGCCCGCCAGCGCCCCGGTGAACCGTCCCGCCGCCGCGCGCCCCGCCGCCCAGCCTGCGCCGCCGGCACGGGCCGCCGCGCACAGCGTGGCCAGCCATGCGGCCGTGACGCCGACTCCGCCACCGGCGGTGGTGGCCGCCGCCGCCGCGACCATGGCGCGCAGCGAACCACCACCCCCGACCGCCGCCGCGCCCGCACCGGCGCCGGCCGCCTCCGCCGCGCCGGTCAGCTCGGCCCGCGCCGCCATCAATGCGGCGCTGGAAGCGGCCCGCGCCGCCTCGAAAGGCCGTCCGGGCAGCGCACCGTCGGCGCCGGCTTCGGCACCGAAAGCGCCGGCACCTGCACCAGCGCCGGTGGCCGCCGCGCCTGCCGCCCCCGCACCGGTGCGCGCCACGCCGCCAGCCCCGGCCGCCGCCAGGTCGCCCGCGCCGTGGGACGATAGCCCGGTCCCGGACGTGGCCGTGATCGAGGCGGCGCCGGTAGCTGCGCCAGTACCTCCTCCCGCGCGCCAGGCGCCGCCGCCGCAATCCGAGCCTGACGACGACCTGCCGCCCTGGGTCACCGAATTTTCCGACGACAGCGCCTCGGCCGCCGTGCAGAGTGCGCCAGCCCAGGCCAGCGGCGAGCAGCCGGCCGTGGTGATGCCGCAGCGCGCGCCCAAGCAGGCCGCGCCCAGCGCGCCGTATGTGATCACGCCCGTGCCGGGCCTGGACTGGGACGGCAACTGGCCGGCCGTGGCGGCCGTGCTGCCGCTGCGCGGCGTGGCCCAGCAGCTGGCCGTGCAAGCCGAGCTGATCGAATGCCTGCACGATGGCCACAGCACCACCTTCCGCCTGCGCGTGCCGATCGATACCTGGCGCAGCCCGGCCAACGTGGAAAAACTGGCGGCGGCCCTGGCCGAACGCTTTGGCCGCAAGGTCAATGTCGATACGGAATTGGGCGCCGTCTGGTACACGGCCAGCGCCGAAGCGCAGGCCCACCGCGAGGCCTGCCAGCGGCAAGCCGAAGAAACCATTGAAACCGACCCCTTTGTGCTCGATATGAAGCGTACATTCGACGCCTTCGTGGTGCCGGGGACGATTACACCTGCACCGGCCGGCACTGCGCCGACCCTGCATTGATTAACTTGATAAATAATACGGAGCATTTCCCATGATGAAAAATCAACTGGCTGGCCTGATGAAGCAGGCACAAGCAATGCAGGACAATATGAAAAAAGCCCAGGAACAACTGGCGCTGGTGGAAGTGGAAGGCCAGTCCGGCGCCGGCCTGGTAAAAATCGTCATGACCTGCAAGAACGACGTCAAGCGCGTGTCGATCGACCCGTCGCTGCTGGCCGATGACAAGGACATGCTGGAAGACCTGGTGGCCGCCGCCTTCAACGACGCCGTGCGCAAGGCCGAAGCGACCTCCGCCGAAAAAATGGCAGGCCTGACTGGCGGCATGAACTTGCCAGCCGGCTTCAAAATGCCATTCTGATGACCTGCCGCATGCGCCCGATCACCGCGGCCGGAGTGGACTGATCCATGTCCAAGTCGCTGGAATTCCTGACCGAGGCACTGCGGCGCCTGCCCGGCGTCGGCCCCAAGTCGGCGCAGCGCATGGCGTTTCACTTGTTGCAGCACGACCGGGAAGGCGCGGCCATGCTGTCGCGCGCCCTGTTCCAGGCCGTTGATGCCGTGCATCACTGTGCCCTGTGCAACACTTTTACCGAACACGAGATTTGCGAGAACTGTCTCGACGACGACCGCGACAAGCGGCTGCTGTGCGTGGTGGAAACACCGGCCGACCAGCTGATGATCGAGCAGACGCTGACCTACAAGGGCCTGTATTTCGTGCTGATGGGGCGGCTTTCGCCGCTGGACGGCATCGGCCCGAAAGACATCCATCTTGAAAAACTGCTGGGCCGCGCCAACGATGGCGTGGTCACGGAAGTGGTGCTGGCCACCAATTTCACGAATGAAGGCGAAGCGACCGCCCATTACATCAGCGAAATGCTGAAGGCGCGCGGCTTGCGCGTGAGCCGCCTGGCGCGCGGCGTGCCGGTGGGCGGCGAACTGGAATATGTCGACGCGGGCACGATTGCGCGCGCGATGCTGGACCGCAGGGCAACCTAAGACATGGAAAAAACCACTTCCACTGGACCACTGGCCGGCATCAAGGTGCTGGAACTGGGCACCTTGATCGCCGGGCCATTCTGCGCCCGCATGCTGGCCGAATTCGGCGCCGATGTGATCAAGATCGAGTCGCCCGATGGCGGTGATCCGATCCGTTCCTGGCGCGTGCTGAAAGACGGCACCTCGCTGTGGTGGTCGGTGCAGGCGCGCAACAAGAAAAGCCTGACCCTGAACCTGAAGGCGCCCGAGGGCCGCGCCATCGCGCGCCAGCTGGCGCTGGAAGCGGACATCATCATCGAGAACTACCGCCCCGGCGTGCTGGAAAAGTGGGATCTCGGCTACGAGCAACTGAAGAAAGACAAACCCTCCCTGATCATGGTGCGCCTGTCCGGCTTCGGCCAGACGGGGCCGATGAAGGACTTGCCCGGCTTTGGCGCCATCGGCGAATCGATGGGCGGCCTGCGCTATGTGTCCGGCTTTGCCGACCGCCCACCCGTGCGCGTGGGCGTGTCAATCGGCGACTCGGTGGCGGCCCTGCATGGCGTGATCGGCGCCATGATGGCGCTGCGCCATCGCGACGTCACCGGTGGCAAGGAAAGCGGCGAAGGGCAGATGGTCGACGTGGCGCTGTATGAAGCCGTGTTCAACATGATGGAGTCCCTGGTGCCCGAATACGACCAGGCCGGCGTGGTGCGCGAACGCACGGGCGGCTCCTTGCCCGGCATCGTGCCGTCGAATACCTATACCACCGGCGACGGCGAGAATATCGTGATCGCAGGCAATGGCGACGCCATCTTCAAGCGATTGATGCTGGCCATGGGCCGCATCGACATGGCGGGCGACCCGCAACTGGCCCGCAACGATGGGCGCGTCGCGCGCACCGGGGAAATCGACGAGGCCATCGGCGCCTGGTGCGCCACCCATACCATCGATAGCGCAATGGCCGTGCTGAAGGCGGCCGATGTCCCCGCCGGCAAAATCTATTCCGTGCGCGACATGATGAGCGACCCGCAATTCCTGGCGCGCGACATGTTCGAACAGCACCAGTTCGCCGACGGCACCCCCGTCAAGCTGCCGGCCATCACGCCGAAGCTGTCGGCCACGCCGGGCAAGACGCAATGGCTGGGACCGACCCTGGGGCAGCACAACGACGAGGTGCTGGCGTCGCTGGGGTTTGATGCGGTGGCGATTGCCAGGCTCAAGGCTGATGGCGTGGTGTGACCAACGAAATGGTAGGTCGGATTAGCGCATGGCGCGTAATCCGACATTTACCGCCAACAATGTTGTCGGATTACGCGTGGCTACGCCACGCTAATTCGACCTACGCACTTAGGAATATCGTGAATTTTCTCCCCTTGCGCGCCATTTCCGCCGTGGCATCGGCCATCGTATTGCTCTCCGCCTGCGCCACGGTCTCCGCCGACAGTCCTATCACCAGCCTGCGCCTGATCGGCGAACAGCGCATCGCCTTGAAGCAGCCGTTCAATGGCACCCTGGTCGGCGGCCTGTCCGGCATCGACTACGATGCGGCCAGCGGCGACTGGGTGCTGGAAAGCGATGACCGCTCGGAATTCAATCCAGCCCGTTTCTACCGCGCCAGCCTGAACTACGACAGCAACGGTTTTTCCGGCGTGACCCTGAACAGCGTGCATTTCTTCAAGCAGGCCGCTGGCGGCAATTACCCGAACCTGGCGCACGCCAGGCTTGACCGTGGCGACCAGGTACCCGATATCGAAACCATCCGTGTCGATCCGGTCGATGGCAGCCTCTGGTATGGCAGCGAAGGCAACCGCAAGGTGGGCCTCGATCCGTTTGTCGCGCACGCCAGCCGCGACGGCCGGTTTCTGGCGACCTTGCCCACGCCCCCCATGTTCAAGGTCAGCCAGCAGGAACTCGGTTCGCGCAACAACATGACCTTCGAAGGGCTGTCGTTCTCAGCCGATGGCAACAGCCTGTGGCTGGGCATGGAAGCGCCTATCTACCAGGACGGCCCGCTGGCCACGCCCGAGCGCGGCTCCGTGGTGCGCATCACCCAACTGGACCGTGCAGGCAAGGTGCTGGCGCAATACGCGTATGACATCGAGCCGATCGCATCCACGCCGGCGCCGGGGCGCAATGCCGACAATGGCGTGTCGGAAATCCTGGCCATCGATGACCACCGCCTGCTGATCGTGGAACGGGCCGGCGTGGAGGATGCCGACGGCCTGTATGCGAATCATGTGCGTCTCTATGAAATGGATGTGGCCGGCGCCACCGATATCAAGGACCTGCCGGCACTGAAAGGGGCGCGGTACGTGCCGGCGCGCAAGCGCCTGCTGCTGGACCTGGAAAAGATCGGTTTGCCGCGCGTGGACAACCTGGAAGGCATCGCCTGGGGGCCGCGCCTGGCCAATGGCCGGCGCAGCCTGGTGATGGTGTCGGACGATAATTTCAACCCCCAGCAAGTCACGCAACTCCTCGTCTTCGAAGTCTTGTAACGCCAGCCGTGCTGGCGGGCGGGTGCGCCTGCCGGGCCAGCATGGCCGAGATCGCATCGTGCGGCGACGGGTGGCCCAGAAAGTAGCCCTGGGCCATGTCGCAGCCGTACTCTTCCAGCATCAGCAACTGCTCGTCCGTTTCCACGCCTTCGGCCACCACCACCATTTTCAGGCCATGCGCCATGGCGATGATGGCGCGCGTGATGGCCGCGTTTTCCGCATCCTGCGGCAGGCCGGCGATAAAGCTGCGGTCGATCTTCAAGGCCCGCACGTCGAAGCGTTTCAGGTAATTCATCGACGAATAGCCGGTGCCGAAGTCGTCGATCGACAGGTAGACGCCGATGCCGCGCAGTTGCTCCAGGGTCACCATGGTGGCGAGCGCGTCATCCATCAGCGTGCCTTCCGTCAATTCCAGTTCCAGCAGGCGCGCGTCCAGGCCCGTATCGGCCAGCGCCGACAGCACGATCTGCATCAGGTTTTCATCCTTGAACTGCTTGGCCGACAGGTTGACCGCCATCCGTATCGCCTGTTGGCCGCCGCGCTGCCACGCCTTGGCTTGGCTGCAGGCCGTGCGCAGCACCCATTCGCCGATCGGCACGATCAGCCCGGTTTCCTCGGCCAGCGGAATGAACTCGGTGGGCGAGATGATGCCCCGTTCCGGATGGCGCCAGCGCACCAGCGCTTCCACGCCGACGATCTGGGTGCTGGGCACGTCGATCTGCGGCTGGTACAGCAAATACAGCTCGTTGTTTTGCAGGGCTTTCCTCAGGCCCACTTCCATCTTGACGTGGCTCATGATTTCCATCGTCAGCGAAGAACTGTAGAGCTTGGCGTTGTTCTTGCCGCAGCTCTTGGCGTGGTACATGGCCGTGTCGGCATATTTCAGCAGGGAATTGCAGTCTTCGCCGTCTTCCGGGTACAGCGAAATGCCGATGCTGGCGGTGACGAAGATTTCATGCGTGGCGATCATGAAGGGCCGGCGCATGGCTTCCTTGACCCGGTGCGCCACGTTCAGCGCGTCCTCCACCCGTTCCAGGTCGGGGATCAGGATGGTGAATTCGTCGCCGCCGAGGCGCGCCAGGTTGCTGCCGCCCGACTGGCCGTCGAGTTCATGTTCGGCGCGCAGCACCAGGTCGCTGGGACGGATGGTTTCACGCAGCCGTTCCGAGACGATTTTCAGCAGATGGTCGCCGACGTCATGGCCCAGGGTGTCATTGACGCGCTTGAAGGCGTCGAGATCCATGAACAGCACGGCAAATTTCTTGTCGTGCTCTTTCGAGCGCACCAGTTCGCGTTCCAGGGTTTCCAGGAACGCCTGCCGGTTCGGGATGCCGGTCAGGCTGTCGCAATACGCCAGGCGCCGTATCTGTTCTTCCGTGCGCTTGCGTTCGCTGATATCGCGCACCAGCCCCAGCACTTCGTCGGGGCCTGTCGACACCAGCCGCGCCTCGAAGTGGCGCGTGCTGTCGGCATGCGTGAGTGTGTAGTCGACCGAGCGGATATGCTGGGTCGCCAGCACCTTGTGCATCTGGTCGACCAGGCGCGCGGCGATTTCGGCCGGCAGCACGTCGCTGATATGGCTGCCGACGCAGTTCTCTATGGAAAAGCCTGCGCTGGCGTCGTGGCCCTGTTCGTAGTCGAGATAATAGCCGTCGCGGTTCAGGCGAAAGAAGGTGTCGGGAATCGCCGCCAGCACGGCGCGGTTGTGTGCGTCGGCAATTCGCAGGCGGGCGATGGCGTCACTGGCGCGCAGCACGTAGAGCACGCGGTGGCCCAGGATCGGCCAGTTGATCGGCTTGGAAATGAAATCGGTGGCGCCCACTTCATAGGCGTGCGTGACGGCCTCGATTTCGTCGCCGCCCGTGACCATGATGATGGGCACGGTGACATTGCCTTCCTGGCGGCGGATTTCGCGGCACACGCCAAAGCCGTCCATGGCCGGCATGTCGACGTCGAGCATGACCAGGTCGGGACCCTTGAGCTTGTAGCTGGCCAGCGCCTGCACGCCGTCTTCGGCTTCGATCACGTCCAGGCCCACTTGCGTCAGCATTTGCCGCATCAGCAGGCGCATCACGGGGTCGTCGTCGGCCACCAGCACCAGGCCGCGTTTGGGAGAGATAGGCGCTGTCATGTCAATGTTCCTTCACGAGGAGTCTGCCCAAGGCGTCGCGCACCGCCAGGAATTGCTGATCCATGCTGTGCAGCAGCCTGGCCGCGCCGTCGGTGCTGCCGGCGCGACCCAGTTTTTCCATCTCCTTGCACTGCAGCGCCAGCGCGTCGGCGCCGACGTTGGCGCTGCCGGACTTGAGGCTGTGCGCCACCCTGCGCATGGCCTCGGTATCCTGCGCGGCAATCGCCACCCGCAAGCTGGCCAGCTGGCGCGGCGTGTCGCCGGTAAATGCGTTGATGACTTTTTCCAGCAAAACCTCACCTCCCGTGCCGGACAGGGCGCGGATATTGTCCAGCGCCTGCAGATTCAGTTCGGCCGACGGTTCCACCGCAGGCAAGTTCACCGCTTGCGGCCTGGCCGGCGGCGTATCGATGACCTCGTCCGCATGGTGCACGGTGGCCGCGCGCGGCAGGGCGATCCAGCGCGCCAGGGTGTTGGCCAGTTCCTGCTGGGTAAAAGGTTTGCTCAGGTAATCATCCATGCCGGCCGCCAGGCACGATTCGCGGTCGCCCTGCAGCGCGTTGGCGGTGATCGCCACGATCGGCAGCATGCGCGCGTGGCTGGCGTGCTGTTCATGGCGGCGGATTTCCGCGGTGGCCGCAAAGCCGTCCATCACCGGCATCTGGCAATCCATCAGCACCAGGTCGAACTCTTCGGCGCGGGCCGCGTGCAGCGCTTCCTCGCCGTTGTGGGCGCACACCACGTCCAGCCCCAGGCTGTCGAGCATGGCCAGCGCCACTTCGACATTGACGGGATTGTCTTCGGCCAGCAGCACGCGGCGCCGTTGCCGGCGGCTAGTTTGCCGGGCAGCATGCGGCGGATGGATGCGCAGGCTTTCGCTGGCGCGCGGCGCGGTGACGATGCAGTCGAACAGGTCGCATTCGCGCGCCGGCTTGATCAGCTGGAAGGCGACCCCCGCTTCGCGCCGCTGGACCGGGTCGGCCGCGCCCCGTTCGGTGCTCAGCAGCAGCAGTTTCAGTTCGGCCAGCTGCGGGTCGCTCTTGATGGTGGCGGCCAGCGCCAGGCCGCTGGTGCGCGGCAGTTCCATGTCGAGCAGGGCCACCGTGTAGGGTTGGCCGGCATCGACCGCGGCGCGCAGCCTGGCCAGGCAGTCGCCGGCCGAGCTGGCGCTGTCGCTGGCGATGTGCCAGCTGGCCATCTGGCGTTCAAGCACGGCGCGGCTGGCAGGTGTGTGGTCGACGATCAAGGCGCGTATCCCCCGCGTGCTGTTCAGATTGAAAGATGGATCGTCACTGTCGACGCGCCGCTTATCGAAATTTACGTCGAACCAGAAGATGGAGCCTTGCGTTAAAGCATTATCGACACCGATTTTCCCGCCCATCAGCTCCACCAGCTGCTTCGAAATCGTCAGGCCCAGGCCGGTGCCGCCATGCTTGCGCGTGGTGGAACCGTCGGCCTGCGAAAACGAATCGAAGATGCGCGAGCGTGCCTCGCTCGATACGCCGATGCCCGTGTCGTGTACCTCGAAGCGCAGGCCCACGCTGGGGTTGTCCTCGCGGCACACTTCCACCTTCACCGTGACCTTGCCGGTTTCGGTGAACTTGATGGCGTTGCCCAGCAGGTTGACGATGATCTGGCGCAGCCGGTTCGGGTCGCCGCAGATGGCGATCGGAATATCATTGGCGATATCGAATTCCAGGCGGATATTTTTCGCTTCCGCCTGGGGCGTGAACACATGTTCTATATCGTCGAGCAGCTCGCGGAAATTGAAGCGGATATATTCGACGCTGAGCTTGCCCGCCTCGATCTTGGAAAAGTCGAGGATGTCGTTGATGATCACTAGCAAATTCTGCCCGGACCGCTGGACCATGCTGGTGTAGTGGCGCTGCTGCGGCGTGAGCGCGCTGGCCAGCAGCAGTTCCGTCATGCCCAGCACGCCATTCATGGGGGTGCGGATTTCATGGCTCATGGTGGCGAGAAATGCGCTTTTCGCCTGGCTGGCGGCCTCGGCCGCGTCCTTGGCCTTTTCCAGCTGCTCGGTGCGCACGCTCACCTGGCGCTCCAACTGGTCGCGGTAACTGGCCAGGGTGCTGTCGCGGCTGTCGATCTGCGCCAGCATGTCGTTGAAGCTGTCGATCAGCACGCCCAGCTCGTCGCTGCGCTGGTGGGCGATGCGGTGGCTGTAGGTCTGGCTGCTCGACACTTTTTTTGCCGTATCGATCAGCTTGGTAATCGGCTCGGCGATCAGGCTCTTGAAGCGCCCGGCCAGTATCAGCGCCACCAGGAACGACAGCATGGTGGCGCCGCTGATGGCGCCCAAGTGGCGCACGATATCGCGCCACATCTGGTACAGATCGGTTTCGATCATGATCGCGCCGACCACTTCGTCGTGGTGCAGCACGGGGCGGTACAGCCGCATCGAGCGCGCCAGCGCGGCGCGCGCACCGGGCGTCACGGGCGCGGCCAGCAGTTCGGACAAACGCTCCGGCGCCATCGCCTCGGCCGGTGCGCTTTCCAGCCGTGGCTGCGCGGCGCGATACACGGCAAACACCTTGCCGCGGCGGTCATACAGGGCCGCCTGCACGATCTCGTCGCGCGCCTGCAGGGCGGCCAGCAACTGCTGCGCCTGGCCCGTCTTGCCCGCGAGCATGGGCGCCGCGCCGGCCGCGCCGATCACGCCGGCCAGCGACAGCAACTGGCGGCTCTCGTCTTCCTTGTGGCTGAGCACGGCCGTGGCGGCAAACGCCACGAACACCAGCAGCAGCGCACTGCCGGAGGACAACACCGAGATCATGGTCAGTTTCTGGCTGATGCTGGCGCGTTGAAAGTTGAACATGGGACGGACATCCTCCGGGCAATATTGCTATTTTTTAATTAATTCCCATAGGAAAAATATAAGCGTGATGGCTGACCCGGATGTTGATGTGGGTCTAAAGATAGGGAAGGGGACAGAGGGGAGGGGAACCAAACAAAAAAAGGGGTCAGACCCGTCGGGACTTGGCGTCCCCGTCTGACCCCAGCCTTCTGATGCGGAGTGAGATAAAGAAAAGATCAGCGTAGCGTCATCAGCAACAACCGCCGCGCTTGCCAGCGCCGCCGTAGCGCGCTTCCTGGCGTTCGCGGAAGAATTCCTCGTACGTCATCATCGGCTCGCCGGGATGGGTGATTTCCCGGTGCGCCACATAGGTATCGTACTCGGGCAGGCCGCACATCAGCCGCATGCTTTGCCCGAGATAGCGGCCTGCCTTGAGGATTTCATCGATCATTATGGCACCGTCGGCATGGCCTGGTACGGCGTTTCCCTGGTGCTGGGCTTGCTGTCGGCGCGCGCCTTCAGGATGGTGCGGATGCCGAAGAACAGCACGCTGATCACCACGATCACGAAGAAGCCGGCCAGGCCCGCGTCCAGGTAGTCGTTGAAGATGATCTGCTGCATCTGCGCCACCGACTTGGCCGGCGCCAGCAACTGACCCGCATCGAGCGCCGCCGAGTACTTGTCGGCATGGGCCAGGAAACCGACGCGCGGATTGGCGTCGAAAATCTTTTGCCAGCCGGCCGTCAGGGTGCACAGCAGCAGCCAGATGGTGGGCGTAATCGTTACCCATGCGTACTGGCCGCGCTTCATCTTGAACAGCACGCAGGTACCGAGGATCAGCGCAATCGCCGCCAGCATCTGGTTGGCGATGCCGAACAGCGGCCACAAGGTGTTGATGCCGCCCAGCGGATCGACCACGCCCTGGTACAGGAAGTAGCCCCAGGCCGCCACGCACAGGCCCGTGGCCAGCAGGTTGGCGATCACGTTTTCCGTCTGTTTCAGCGCTGGCACGAAACTGCCCAGCAAGTCCTGCAGCATGAAGCGGCCGGCGCGGGTGCCCGCGTCGACGGCGGTCAGGATGAACAGCGCTTCGAACAGGATGGCGAAGTGGTACCAGAACGCCATCATGGCCTTGCCGCCGATGGCGCCGGACAGAATCTGCGCCATGCCGACCGCCAGGGTCGGTGCGCCGCCGGCGCGCGAGATAATGGTGTGCTCGCCCACGTCCTTGGCCGTTTGCGTCAGCATTTCAGGCGTCACATAAAAGCCCCATTGCGAGATCGCCTGCGCGGCCGACTCGGCGGTGGTGCCGATCAGCGCGGCCGGGCTGTTCATGGCGAAATAGATGCCCGGCTCGATGGTCGAGGCGGCCACCAGGGCCATGATGGCGACAAACGATTCCATCAGCATGGCGCCATAGCCGATAAAGCGGGCATGGCTTTCGTTTTCAATCATCTTCGGCGTGGTGCCCGACGAAATCAGGGCATGGAAGCCGGACACGGCGCCGCAAGCAATCGTGATGAACAGGAAGGGGAACAGATTGCCCGACCAGACCGGGCCGGAGCCGTCGATGAACTTGGTCATGGCCGGCATTTTCAGGTAAGGCGCGACGACGATGATGCCGACCGCCAGGCCGACGATGGTGCCGATTTTCAGGAAAGTGGACAGGTAATCGCGCGGCGCCAGCAGCAGCCACACGGGCAGCACGGAAGCGACAAAGCCGTAGCCGATCAGCATCCAGGTCAGCTCGGTGCCGGTAAAGGTGAACATCGCGCCCAGCACGGCGTGTTCCTGCACATACTGGCCGCCGATAATGGCCAGCATCAGCAGGATGAAACCGATGATCGACACTTCGCCGATACGTCCCACGCGGATAAAGCGTGAGTACACGCCCATGAACAGGGCGATCGGTATCGTCGCCATCACGGTAAAGCTGCCCCATGGCGAGCCGGTCAGCGCCTTGACGACGATCAGGGCCAGCACGGCCAAAATAATCACCATGATCATGAAGCAGCCCAGCAGGGCGATCATGCCGGGAATCTCGCCCAGCTCGGCCTTGATCAGGTCGCCCAGCGAGCGGCCGTCGCGGCGCATGGAAATGAACAGCACGATAAAGTCCTGCACCGCGCCGGCAAACACCACGCCGGCCAAAATCCACAGCATGCCGGGCAGGTAGCCCATTTGCGCGGCCAGCACCGGGCCGACCAGCGGGCCGGCGCCGGCAATCGCCGCGAAATGGTGGCCAAACAGCACGTATTTATTGGTGGGAACGTGGTCCAGGCCATCGTTGTGCTTGAAGGCCGGGGTCATGCGGCGCGCGTCCAGGCCGAGGACCTTGTCGGCGATAAACAGGCTGTAGAAACGGTAGGCGATCAGATAGACGCAGACGGCGGCGATCACGATCCAGATGGCGCTGATCGGTTCGCCGCGTTGCAGGGCGACCACGCCCAGTGACGCCGCGCCGGCCAGCGCAAGCGCTGCCCAGCCGAGCTGTTTGAAAATGCGGTTCATGCTTCCTCCAGAAATTTGACGGGCGCTGCACCCTGTATTGGTTACCCTGTCGTGCCCTGGTCGTTGCCAGTTTGTTCAGTATGCGCAGCTTATGCCGAGTATTCACCAACCGTATAATGCTGGCAAGCGCAGCACTACGCAGTAACGCTCAGTATTACTACGCAGGCCGGGCGGCAGGCAGCCGCGTAAAATCGCAGTCTCGACGCTTCAATCCACTACCATCCACCACCATTGCGCCAGGTCATGAAACTACGACAGAAAGTCATCTTCCTGGCCATCACGCCGCTGATCCTGGCCATGTGCGCGATCGCCTTTGCGGTGCGCCACCAGGCCTTGATCCTGGCCGAGCAGCAGCGCGCCACCATCGAGCAGGCCTACCTGGCCAGCAAGGAGTCGGAACTGCGGCACTATGTGACCCTGGCCAGCCACTCGATTGCCAAGCTGGTCAAGTCGGGCCGCAAGGATGCCGCCACGCAAGAGGAGGCCAAGCGCATCCTGGCCGCGCTCAGCTATGGCGACGACGGCTATTTCTTTATCTACGATTTGCAAGGCAATTCGCTGATGCATCCGCGCCAGCCCGAACTGGTGGGGCAGAATTTGTGGGAGCTGCGCGACGCGAACGGCAATCTGACCATCCAGCGCCTGCTGCAGCGTGCCAGGAGCGGCGGCGGCTTCGAGCGCTACAACTGGGTCAAGCCGTCCAGCAATAAGTCGGCGCCAAAGCTGGGCTATGTGATCCTGATGCCGGAATGGGGCTGGATGATGGGCACCGGCATCTATATGGACGATGTGGACCAGGCGCTGGCCAAGGTCGGCGCCCAGCAGTTCGCCAATATCCGCTCGACCATGCTGTGGATCGCGGCCATCGCCATTCTCGGTGCGCTGGTGGTGGCCGGCTGCGGTCTGGTGCTCAATATCCGCGAACTGCGCGTGGCCGACGCCAAGCTGAAAGTGCTGGCGCAGCGGGTGGTCGAGTCGCAGGAGGAGGAGCGGGCGCGGCTGTCGCGCGATCTGCATGACGGCATCAGCCAGTGGCTGGTGTCGATCAAGCTGCAGATCGAGGCCGGCATCGCGCGCCTGTCCGGCAATGCCGAACAGCAGGCGAAGGCGCCGGCCACGTTCGAACGGGCCGCCGAGCAACTGAACAAGGTGCTCGGCGAAGTGCGCCGCATTTCGCACAATCTGCGCCCGGCCATCCTCGACGACCTGGGCCTGGGCGCCGCGCTCGACCACCTGGTGCACGAATACAATGACAGCAGCAGCGCCCAGGCCAGCTTTGCGGCCAGCCCGCCTGATGCCGGCGAAGGCTTGCCCGACATGGTCAATACGGTGCTGTTCCGTATCGCCCAGGAAGCGCTGACCAACAGCGAGCGTCATGCCAATGCCAGCGAAGTGCTGGTCGGCCTGCGCGAAGCACACGGCGTGGTCGAGCTGCGCATCGAGGACAATGGCGGCGGCTTCGACGCCGACGGCATCGCCCTGCACCCGCAGCGCGGCATCGGCCTGCGCAACATGACGGAACGCATGGAAGCCATCGGCGGCAGCCTGCATATCGCCTCGGCGCCCGGCGGCACGGTGGTGCTGGCGCGCCTGCCCTTCAATCCACAACGATGACTGAACAGACTCATGACTGAAACCATACGCATTTTGCTGGTCGACGATCACCCGCTGGTGCGCGACGGCTTGCGCGCGCGCCTGGAGGCGGTGCCGCATTTCGACGTGGTGGCCGAGGCCGGCGGCGCGGACGAAGCGCTGCAGCAGGCGCGCGCGCACCAGGTGGACCTGGTGCTGATGGACATCAATATGCGCGGCACCAATGGCATCGAAGCGACCGGCCTGTTCAAGCAGGCGTTTCCGCAGATCGCCGTGCTGATCCTGTCCATGCACGACAAGCTCGAATACGTGTCGCAGGCGATTGCCGCCGGCGCGCGCGGCTACGTGCTGAAAGATGCGCCCGGCAAGGATATCGTCTTCGCCATCGAGACGGTGATGTCCGGCGGTATTTATTACAGCGCGGCGCTGGCCAGGCAGCTGTCACGCCCGCAAGTGCAAGACACTTTCCTGACCCTGCGCGAACAGCAGGTGCTGCAGCATATCGCGGGCGGCCAGTCGAACAAGCAGATCGCGCGCGACCTGGACCTGAGCGTGCGCACGGTCGAGACCCACCGCCTGAACATCAAGCGCAAGCTGGGCATCGAAGGACAGGCCGAACTGATCAAATACGCGGTCGAGCACGCGCAATTCGATGCCGGTGCGGCGTGACAGGAGCAGTGCGCGTGCGAGGTTAGTTTCTTGATAGAATGTTTTTTTTGAACATTTATTGCCAATATTAAACTGTTGTGCGCGTGAGATTCGGATAGAATGATTCTTGCTGTCGAACTGTCATGCCCGCTTTGGCCAGCTTGCCGGCGATACCAGGTTTATTGACTATTTTTGCCTTACCCCCTACGAGATGATCGATGTCAACGTCTGAATCAAACCTGTTTCCTTTGGTGGGATTACAAGCAGTTGCCAACGCGCATAACGAGTGGGTGGCGGTCAGCTTTCATGTTCCGCAGCAAACGGGCGCACTGCTGGCCGCGCTGGCGGTGGCCGATGTCTACGCCCACCTGGCGCCGCTCGATTGCATCATTCCCGTCAGCGACCCGCATGGCGCGGACGAAGCGTTGCTGTCCCAGCTCCTGCCGCACCTCGTGCCACAGCGCACCATCTTCCGCCTGCCCGCCGCCGCGGCCGCGAATAAACAAGTCCAGAAAACCTGCTTGCATTGGCGCGAGGCCGGCTACCGCATCGTGCTCGACGGCCCGGGCGCCGGTCCCGTCACGGCAGCATATGTCGACGCGCGCGCGCTGGGCATCGATGCGGCCGGCGAACTGCCGGGCCTGCATCAGCTGATGACCTTGCCCGGTCCCCACCTGGCCTACAATATTGCCGATACCGACAGCCTGGCCGCCGTGGCGGCGCTGGGCGCCAGCTGGTTTGCCGGCGACTACGCGCTGCGCAGCGCGCGCCGCCACAGCGAAGCGGAAGAGGGCACCTCGCGCCGCCGCCTGCTGGCGCTGCTGGGCCTGCTGGCGCGCGACGCCGACGTGCAGGAACTCGAAGTGCCGCTCAAGCAGGATCCGGCGCTGGCCTATCATCTGCTCAAACTGGTCAACTCGGCCGCCTTCGGTTTCACGGCGACCATCACCAGTTTTAACCAGGCCATCACCCTGCTGGGCCGGCGCCAGCTGCAGCGCTGGCTGCAATTGCTGCTGTATGCGCGCCAGCAGGACGATGGCAAGATCAATCCGCTGCTGCCGCTGGCGGCCGTGCGCGCGGCGCAGATGGAGTCGCTGTGCCAGTTGCGCGGCGGCGACCGCGCGGCGCAGGACCTGGCCTTCATGACCGGCGTGTTTTCCCTGCTCGACACCTTGCTGGGCATGGATATGCCCGACATTATCGCCACCCTCAACCTGGACCCGGCCGTCAGCGGCGCCTTGCTGGACCGCAGCGGCGAACTGGGCGCCATGCTGGCGCTGGCCGAAAGCGGTACCACGCCGCCAGCCGCCAGCCTGGCGCGCGCCGGCATCGACGGTGAAACATATTGGCGCAGCCTGCTGCAAGCCTACCAGTGGGCCATCACGGTCAGCCGGAACATCTAGCATGACCATGCTGCCGGTGTCGGACTCTCTCAGTGACAGCGCCGCCCTGTGCGACGCCGTGGTACGCCTGCGCGGCGCGGCCCTGGTGACGGAACTGGGCCGCATCGCCGGCAGCGTGATGGCCAGCGCGCACGGCGAGTTCCTGCCGTCGGCCAGCGGCGACACGCTGATCGCCCATGCGGACTCAGGACTGCTGCAGGAAATCAGTTTCGACGGCCATTGCTTCGGCCACTACCGGGTGGCCGGCAAGCATCGCTATGACGACACCGACCGCCGCCAGCTGTCCAGCCTGGCGTCATTGACGGCCGGCGTGCTGCAGGTGCATTCGCTGGCACAACGCTCGACGCACGCGTTTGCGCAGGTGGAAGCCCTGCTGGCACAGCAGACGCAGATCCTCGACCAGCTGCACGAATCGGTGCTGACGATGGACCTGACCGGCTACATCACCAGCTGGAACAAGGGCGCCGAACGCCTGTTCGGCTACTCGTCGGTGGAAGCGGTGGGGCGCAACATCCTGTTTTTATATGACGACGAAGACACCGGTTTCCACGACGCCTTCCTGGAGCAGGGCGGGCGCCTGATGGAAGTGCGGCGCCGCAAAAAATCCGGCGAGATCTTCTGGGCCAGCCTGTCGCTGTCGCCGCTGCGCGATTTGGACGAGCGCCCGGTCGGCCTGATCGCCTACCTGACCGACATCACCGAACGCAAGCTGGCCGAAGAGCGGCTGCACCACCTGGCCTATTACGACGCGCTGACCAGCCTGCCGAACCGCACCCTGCTGACCAAGCTGGTGGACCAGGCCCTCTCCGTAGCCCAGCGCAGCAAAATGCTCGGCTGCATGCTGTTCATCGACCTGAACCGTTTCAAGCTGATCAACGACACCCTGGGCCGGCGCGTCGGCGACGAACTGCTGCGCCAGGTTTCCGTGCGTTTCCGCCAGGTGCTGCGCGACCAGGACCTGGTGGCCCGCCTGAGCGGCGATGAATTCGCCGTCGGCCTGTTCGACATCAGCCAGCATTTCGAAGCGAGCACGGTGGCGCAAAAGTTGCTGGCCTCGCTGGTGGAGCCGTTCCTGATCGAAGGCCACGACCTGCGCGTGGGCGCCAGCATCGGCATCAGCGTCTATCCGCAAGACGGCCACGACGCCGAAACCCTGCTGCGCCTGGCCGACATCGCCATGTACCGGGCCAAGCAGGACGGCGGCGGCGACGCCGAAAGCGTGGCCTTCTACAGCCAGGACATGAACCTGGGCATGCAAGCGCGCATGCGCCTGGAAACCGGCCTGCGCCACGCCCTGGCGGAACATCAATTGCTGCTGCACTACCAGCCGAAATACGAGCTCGGCAGCGGCCGCATGATCGGCGCCGAAGCCCTGGTCCGCTGGCGCCACCCCGTGCACGGCATGATCCCGCCCGCCGACTTCATCCCGCTGGCCGAATCGACCGGCCTGGTGGTGCAAGTGGGCGAATGGGTACTGGAAGCGGCCTGCGCCCAGGCGCAAGCATGGAAACAGGCCGGCCTGCCGCCGATCCGCATTGCGGTGAACGTCTCCGCCCGCGAATTCACCTCGGCCCTGCCGACCAGAGTCGCCGCCATGCTGGAGCGCTACGGCCTGGAAGCGGCCTGGCTGGAACTGGAAATCACCGAAAGCACCCTGATGCACAACATCGAGCGCGTGATCGGCATCATGGACCGCATCACCGCGCTGGGCGTGGCGCTATCGCTGGACGACTTCGGCACCGGCTATTCCAGCCTGTCGTACCTGAAACGCTTCCCGATCGACACATTAAAGATCGACCGATCCTTCACCACCGGCATTCCGTCGGACGCCAGCGACTGCGCGATTGCCACCACCATCATCAGCATCGCCCAGCAACTGCACCACAAGGTGATCGCGGAAGGCGTGGAAACGGCCGAGCAGATGGCCTTCCTGAAGAGTTCGGGCTGCGACGAAGTGCAAGGCTACCTGTTCTCGCGCCCGCTGGCAGCGGAAGAGTTCGAGCGCGTGTTGCGGCTGAACTGGGACTTGTAAAGAACACGGCAACAATCGCGCCAACTTCAGCGCAGCCATTGGTAAGCCCGCAAGCTTTATGTATAATGCAGGCTCTGGAAGCGTGGCCGAGTGGTTGAAGGCACTAGTCTTGAAAACTAGCGACGGGTTAAACTGTTCGTGAGTTCGAATCTCACCGCTTCCGCCAGGAAATAAAAACTAGCCACCCTCGGGTGGCTTTTTTTATTTCCTGGCGGAAGCGAGCAGGGCGCCTGCGCGCCCTGCGTGTGAGATTCGAAGGGCTGGGCGTACCTGCCCAGCCCGCCCCGAATCCGCCACCTGCTGCCGCTGCGCGGCAGCTTCGCGCGCCGTGGGCGCGCGTTCGTGGTTCTAATCAGGTTTCGACTGAGCTCGCTTCTAAGGCGTCCTTCGCATCAGTTCTTGTCTGAATGGCGGACCTGACCCTCGCGTCTTTCCGCGTCCCGAGGCCATCAACGAGTGGGCCGGCGTGCAAGTGGTGCGCTTCGCCCCGTATGACCTGGCCACAAGCGGGGAGGGCGCAGCATGAGCGATCACATCGACAAGACCGACAGCATCATCTACGCCAATGTGGCGCGAGGCCTGGCAGCCGTGCAGCGCGGCACAGGTCTGGAAGAGCATGGGCCCTGCCATTTCTGCGACGAGCCGTTGGCACCGGGCCTGCGCTTCTGCAACATCGAGTGTCGCGACGATTACGAAAAAGAGCTGGCGGTAAAAACCCGCGCCGACCGCTCAGGATGATCACCACACTGCGGTAGTTGATGGGGCCGTCGGGCATAGTTCGACAGAGCCGCGCCGCCCCAGCCACCCCACAGGCCGCCCACGAGGCGGCTTTTTCACGTCCCATCATCGCGGATTGCATCAAAAGCTAGAAAAATCCCCTTTTCGACCCGGCGCGCGCAGTTGTCCTCCCTCCACACCTGCCCGCTACATAGGGGGCTTTTGACTCAATTTGCGCCAAGGCCGAATGCGCATGAGGACTGGCGGGGCGGGGCAAAGAGGGGTATGCGATTTGACGCATTTTGACGCACTTTGAGCGGTTTTTGATGCTTATGGTGTGACGGGGGAGGGGCCGTATTGTTTTAAAGGTGTGTCGGAGACGGATTGCAGCCCAGCAGATCATGCTTACTCAACGTGGCCAGTAGTGCGGCAAGTTGCCGCGAATCCGCGCCACGATTTAGTTCTGTGATGAAGTGATGCTATTCGAATAATTTGGCAATCAGCATGGTTGTGTAGCTATGTGCTGTTCTGATGTTATCAATCTATGCTGTATTTTTTTTAATTTTCCATATAGAGTGTTGGGAAATTGAAGTGCATATATTCTAAGGGGATGAGATTGATTAATAGAGATTTACGACATACTTATGAAGCCTTGACAAGACATAATTATTTTCCAAATCAGAAAATTATCCAAGAATTGCCACCGTGCTTTTCAACTAGAGGTTTTACTCCTGAGATCGCGGAAATACTTTCAGCCCGATCTATACCTAAGGATAGGAGTGGTGGATATGATCATGTTGAATATCATGCTACTAGGCATAATAACGTACCTAGAACACTAGGAATTATTCATCCTGCGGCTTACGCACCATTGGCAAAAATTATTTTTGAAAATTGGGGAAGGATATCAGAAATTGAACGTAATGAAAAAAGCATGATTAAGCCAAGTATCTATTTGGATGGACGAATGTTTGTTATGAATTATGACGCTCCAGAAGATAGGGTGATTAAAACACTTAGAGAAAGTTTTGGTTGTAATTATAGGGTAAATACTGATATATCCGGTTGTTTTGGCAGTATTTATAGTCATTCTATATCTTGGGCAATATTAGGAATTGATGCAGCAAAGGAACGTGTTGGAAAGCCAGACTTCGGAAATCATTGGAGTGAAAAGTTAGATTTCTATATAAGACGTTCTAAACGGAATGAGACATTAGGTATAGCTATTGGCCCCGCGACTTCTAGCATTGTTGTTGAACTGATCCTTGGGGAGATTGATAAAAAACTACTAGATGATGGCTATAAATTTCATAGGTATATTGATGATTATGTTTGTTTTTGTAAAAATGAAGATGATTCAAAGAATTTTATTCAAGTTTTAGGAGGCGAGCTAAGAAAATACAAACTTAATTTAAGTTTGGCAAAAACATCTATTGTTGCATTGCCAGCTCCTGCAAATGATGGTTGGGTTTCAAAACTTGTCAGTGCCCTACCAAATCGTTTTAAAGATGAAGGTGGAATGAAAGACATGTATTTGCATGAATTAATGCAATTTCTCGATTTTGCTATAGTTTTAAATAAGCACACTTCGGATGGTGCTGTATTAAGATATGCTATTGGACTTATTTTTCCCTGCATTAATGATCAAACCCTTCCATCAATGCTTGAGTATATTATAAATTTGTGCTGGCATTTCCCTACCATTTTTCCATATTTGTATTTTATGATGGAGAAAAGTGACATCGATCCTTTGTTATATCAAGATAGAATAAATGATTTAATTATTGAAAATGCAAAAAATAAGCGCTCAGATGGTATGGCATGGCCTTTGTATTTGATATGGAAACATAAATTAAAAATTACCGACGAGGCTGTTTCTAAAGTTGTTGAATCTGAAGATTGCATTGCTTTATGTGTGCTGCATTTTATCGGCAGTGCTAATGATGCTGTTGTTGATTTTGCAAAGATGATTCTTAAAAAAGGTAATTTTGAAAAAGATAAATATTGGATTTTGTTATATCAATTGTTTAGAAGAAACTTAATAAAATCCCCTTATCAAGATGATACATTTAGCATACTGTTGAAGAATGGAGTGAACTTTATGCCGGAAGAAGGTAAATTTAGTTTGGCTGAAAAATACTGTGGATATGTATCCAATCCTTTTCTCGACCAAGAAGATCTTTTATCATATAAAGATTGGCTTGTGATGAAAAAAAACAAGTAAATTTATATATTTTTCTTCGGCGTGGATTTCTATAAATTAGTCAGGCTACAATGGGAGTGGCAAATATGCTTTTTGGATTTGCGTGTCAATTTGAGAAAAAATATGGCAAGGCTATGAAGCATCCAGTTTGTGATCTTTTTATGAGGCGCGCGGTGAACTCGAAATTGCCTTGCCGTGTTCTAAACGGTGCCGCACAGGGGTAAACTAAAGGTCGTTAGTCAGGCCTATAACTTGTACGAATATAAGATTAGTAGGTACATTTTTCATATACTGCTTGAAAGCTCTATGTAACGGAGTTATTTGCATTACACCGCTTCCGCCAGGCAATAAAGAAACCGCCTTCGAGGCGGTTTCTTTATTGCCTGGCGGAAGCGAGCAGGGAACCTGCGCGCCCTGCGTGTGAGATTCGAAGGCCTTACGCCTGCAGGCGCACGCCGGCCGAATCCTCCACCTGCTGCCGCTGCGCGGCAGCTTCGCGCGCCGCGGGCGCGCGTTTGTGGTTCCAATCAGGTTTCGACTGAGTTCACTTCTATTACACCATTTGAAGTCGTGGGCCAGAAATCGGGGGTCAGGTCCGTCATTCGTACACGATCTCAGCCTTGGCCATTTCCAAGGCCGTTGTCAGATCCGCCATTTACATGTGATCTCAGCCTTTTCGGTTTCTGCACAGCTGAGGCTATGTCGGAATGGCGGACCTGACCCTCGTTCCCTCGGGAATGGCGGACCTGCCCTCGTTCCCTCGTTCCCCTCGTCCCCCCGGACTTGTGTATAACGGCGTGGGCCAAACGTCACCATTTGGTTGGTGACCAAGTGTTCCTGTCGGCGAATAAGGTGGTAAAATCATTTTAGTCATGGATATTTTTGCTATCAATAAATAGAATTTTTCAGTATTATTTAAGAAATTTTTTGGCGTACGCAACTCGATAATTAAAATGGTATGGATCGGGCAAGGATACGACACGCTTAGACATAATTTAACGCGTCGTCCCTCCGTGCGACGTTAATGCAAAAAAGGAGCCGCTTCCACAGGGGCGGCCATTTGGCTTATGAGCCTCCACCATTATCCCAATATCCCATTGGTGCTAGTTAACGTTCACAATGAATCTACAGCCAACAATCCCTTCAGCACTATGGAACGCAGTCCAAAGCGCTTATGAAGCAGAAAATTACTCTCATGCAATATTGGAGGCCACATACCTCATAAGCGGCGTTCTCCGCGAGCGCGCTGGCGTTGATGGCGATGGGGCTTCTCTAGTAGGGCAGGCGCTAGCTGGAGATGATCCGAAGCTAAAACTAAATGCCTTTCAGTCTGAATCCGAAAGAAACGAGCAGAAGGGATTTGAGCAAATGTTGCGAGGGATTTACTTAGGGATAAGAAATCCTCGTAGTCACGAGCAAACTACTGATGACAAAGAGACCGCAGACGCGATCATTCACTTTTTGGGCTATATCATTAAGCGCCTAAATTCGTCAAAAGCGGAGTTTACAATCGACGGCTTCCTAGCTCGCGTCCTAGACAGTGAGTTTGTTGAGTCCGTTCGCTACGCCGAATTACTCGTGGCTGAAGTGCCGAAGCTTCGCCTTTCAGATTGCTTGATCAAAGTTTACCGCGAGCGCAAGAAGATCGAGCTGAGAAAGCTACGTCACCTTATCCCAGCTCTATTGAGCGCGTTGACTCCGCCGCAGCTCGCGGCTTACCTGAACGTAGTATCCGAAGAATTGCGCACAGCTACAGATGATCCAACTATCCGTACGTCCCTGCAGATGCTCACGGCTGAGGTTTGGCCTAGTATTTCAGAGTTGCCTCGTCTTAGAATCGAAAACAAACTTGTTCAAGGCATAAGGCAAGGAGAAGTATTAGCATCAGGGAAAACGACTCAGCCCTTGGCAACTTGGTCGAATACTTTTTTGAAGGCATTTACTACAAGGTCAGAAACAGCGAATGCCCTGATCAGCAGATTAGATGATCAAGATCCTGATGCTAGGCATTACGTGGCAAAATACTTTATGCGAAATTTGCCGGAAGTAATGAGTACAGCTTCTCAGAAAACAAGGTGTATTCGGGCAATTGTTTCCGCAGTGGACGACGACGACGCGAATGTCCGTTCGAATTTAATCGGTGCAGTGCTCTCATATCCGGTCGACTGGCAAATGGAGTTGGCTGAAGAGTTAAAGCAACTGACGGACGAGGAAAATCCAGCTGTTCATTTGGCTGACGGTAGTCCATTTTTATCCGCTCCAGCTAAGGATGAGTTCGATGATGACATTCCTTTTTAGTAAATGGACACAAATTTGTCGAGTGAGACAAGGGATATAGTGTTGAATAAATCGTACAACAACAGGGGCGTCCCTAATTTTTCCACCCATATGTGTGAAATCTCAGACTTTGGTGTATGGTCCGACAGCATGAAATTCGAAAAGCGATCTATTCGCTAACGCCAGCATCGGTCTACGGTGCGCCGGCCTCGACACGGTCATTGTAATGCCGCCTGTCACTGTCGAATGGCCAGATGTGGCGACCGGAATGCGGAATGGCAAGAAATAAGCCAGTGCGACCTCGCCGACTCTTGGCAAAAAATTCACGCGGCACACAATTTATATTTCTTTATTTCGCAGCAAGCCGTTCCCGTCACTGCAACACCATTCTGACCGGATACAGGACAGCGCCTGCCTTGTCAGGCCACCAGTTTCTTGAAGGTCGCCAGCACCGCTTCGCCCTTGAACGGCTTGACGATCCAGCCCTTGATGCCGGCCGCCTTGCCGCGTTCCTTCATGATCGGCGAGTTTTCCGTGGTCAGCATGATGATGCTGACGCTGGTGTTGCCCAGTTCGCCGCGGATCTTTTCCACCATGGTGAGGCCGTCCATGACTGGCATGTTCACGTCCGACACCACCAGCTTGATGCCGCGGTCGCTTTTCAGCTTGGCCAGGCCGTCGGCGCCGTCCACGGCCAGCAGTACTTCCAGGCCGTTCTTTTTCAGAAAATCGCCGACTTCGTTGCGTACGGTGCTTGAATCGTCCACTACCAGAATTTGTGCCATGTGAGTTCCTGATTGATAAGTTAAAACAGCTCCAGCTCGCCCGTTTCTTCGGGCTGCTGGTCGGGGTCGACAGTGAAATCCATTGCTTCATAGGCGAATACACACAGGCTGGCGTGAACCGCTCCGCCGGCCGCCATGCTGACCCGAAAATGCTGCAAATAGTTGTAGGGCAGCGACTGCAGGTGCAAGGCGCTTTGCTTGAATAAAATGTTCGGCGTGGACATTCCGAGGTGCGGAAAGAACTTCCCCAGATCGCGGTTCAGAATGCCGCAACACAGGTTGGCTGATTCGCCGATCGCATCCTCGGAGGCATGTTCCGGCGTGAAATAAATCATCACCATCATCTTGACCAGATAGGACGAGATGGTCAGCGCCACCACGTGGGTTTCCGGGAAGTGCAGCGCGGTATCGACCACGCCGACCTCGATTGCGGCATTGTCGGCCGTGCCGATACCGCTCAACAGGGCGCGCGACAGCAGATGGTCGAGCGCAGCTTGTGCTGGTTCGCTAATCATGGGTAGTCCACACAGTGAATGGCGCAGGCGGGCCGCATCAGGCGGCCAGCGCGAGACGCGACTGTTTATTGATCTGGTCAAGGCCGACCACCGCGCCGACGATCATCTTGCCGCCAGCTTGCAAGTCCTGGAAGGTGGCGGTGGTGATCAGGTCGTTCTGGTACAGGCTGCTGCGATAGCTCTTCGACAGTTTGTCGGAGCGCTGCGCCAGTTCGCGCACTTCCGCGGCGACCACGGCGAAACCACGCCCGTGCGGGCCGGCGCGCGCCGCTTCGATGGACGCGTTGATGGCGACGATGACGATCTGGTTGACGATCACGGCGAATTCGTCGTTCTTGCTATGCATGTCGCGGTTGTGCCTGATCAGGACGGCCATGTCATGGTGCCAGCGCTCGAAGGTGCGTACCAGGCCCATCAGCCTGGTGATGGTGTCCTCGGAACGGCTGCAACTGCCGAGCGCCTCGGCCTTGTCCTGCGCCATGCGTTGCTGCAATTCGGCGATCTGTTGTTCGGTGATGTGTCGCAACTCCTGCAATTGCTCATCGCCAGTGCGGCTGGCCTGCTGGAGCAGGTCGGCTTGCAGGTCCTCTTGCCGTTGCTGCGCCGCGACGAGCGCTTGCAATTCGGTCTGCAGTGCGTTCAGCTCCTCCCGGTCGACCATGCCGGCCAGCTGGCGCCGCAAGCGCCGTATCATCCAGGCGCACGGCAGCGCGCAGAAAACAGCACCGAAAATAAAAAAAACGATAGGCATAACATCCGTTTCAATCGAGATGGAATCAACGGCCGGCGCGTGGCGCCGGCCAACCAGGGTGGTGCAATCAGGCGACCTGCGGTTGGCTGTCCAGCGCCGGCAGGTCGTCGGCCACGCTGTCCTGCGGTGCGGTCCAGGGCGTGTCGATACCGTCGACTTCCACCGCCATAGTGTCCGGAAAGCTGACAAGCACCTGGAAGGCGCGGAAATCGGCGCCCTCGGCGGCATCGGTGAAGACCACGGCGACGCTGCCGGCGGCGGCCGTGACGTAGTCGCGCACCGCATCCATGCCGACGCCGCGGCCGGACACGTCCGATACCTGCTGGCGGGTCGAGAAGCCGGGCCGCAAGATCAGTTGCGCGGCAGCCTCGTCGCTGATGGCCGATGCCGGGTCGATCAGGCCGCGCGCGATGGCGACGTCGCGAATGCGCGCCAGCGCCAGGCCGGCGCCGTCGTCGGACAGGGCAAACTGCAGCATGCCGTTGAGCACGCTCATCTCCAGGCGTATGGTGCCGGCTTCCGCCTTGCCTTTGGCCAGGCGCACGTCCGGCGTTTCCAGGCCATGGTCCATGGCGTTGCGGATCAGATGCATGAACACATTCTTGAGCATGGGCGCGGCCTGGCTATGCACCACGTAACCGTTGTCATGCAGCGCGACGTGCGGCATCGGCTTGCCCAAATCCTTCGCCAACGCAGGCAGGGAAGCCGTGATGCTGTCGAGCGTGGTGGCGATTGTTTCAGTACCGAGCAAGCGTAGCGTCTTGCGCACGCTGTTGCGCGCCGCCACCAGCTCGTGGATGTTGGCGGTGTTCACCGACTCCAGGCGGGACAGGCTATCCTGGATGTGCTTGCGGTCGATGGTCAACTGGTGTTCGGCTTGCTCAAGCTGTGGCCCGGCCTGGCGCCCCAGCGTCACGTCGTTGATACGGCGGTAGCGTTCCAGCACGCTCTCCGCCGCCAGCAACTGGGCCAGCAGCGCGGCCTGGTCCCATTCGACGCCGCGCTCGGAATGGCGCAGGTCGTCGTAATGCTCTTCGACGCCGTGCACGCTGTTGGCCAGGTGCAGCAAGCCATAGGTGCGCGCATTGCCTTTGATGGTATGCATGTTACGGAACAGCTTGCCGATGGCGAAGGTCGTCATGGTCGGGTTGTGGCGGATCACCGTCTCGTTTTCCTTGAGCAGCATGGTGGCATCGACCAGGAAGGCACGGAACTTGTCGCTGGCCACGGCCAGGATCTCGCCAATGATCTCCAGCTCGCGCTTTTGCTCGTTGGCTTCGGCCGCCAGCGCGCGCAATTCGGTCACGTCGCGCACGCACAGCATCAGGCGCAAAATGGTGTCGGCGCCGTCGGTAATGGGGGACCAGCTCAGGTCGAGGATTTTGGTGCTGCCGTCGGCCATGGTCTTGTTGATTTCACCAACCATCAGATGCTCGTTGAAGGTGAAATTCATCACGTCCTCGCCGATGCAGGCGCTACCCACGGCGACCGTCTGCGACAAGGCGTCGGCGCCCAGGTCGGTCCCCGAAAACACCAGCTCCATCACGTCGCGCCCGGCGATGTCGCGGGTCTCGAACACGGTTTCCAGGAAAGCCGAATACTCGTGGTGCACCCGGTTGCCTTCGGTGATGGTGAGGATGCCCTGCGGGATATTTTGCAGCATGGTCTGCATGTCGGCGGTCTTTTGCTGCAACTGGCCGGAGGCCCGCTGGATGGTGGCGATCATGCCGTTGAAGGCAACGATCGACTGGCCGATTTCGTCGTTACGTCCGATCGGGACGTTGCGGCTGAAATCCTGGCTGGAAGCGATCTCGCTCATGGTGGTCTGCATGCGGCTGATGGGCACCACGATCTGGCGATACAGCAAATAGCCGATGCCTGTCAGGAAGGCGCTGGCCAGCAGCGTGACGATCAAGATGATGCGGGTGGTGGTCGCCAGATTGGCGTTGAGCACCGTGATTGCCGTGTCCTTGCTGCGGTTTTTTTCGATGCGCAGCGTCTCGACGATTTGTGACAGTTCCTCCTGGTACTGCAGGGCGTTGCCGAAAAAAGTCGCCTGGGCGATGTCGTTCTTGCCAGCGAGCTTGTATTTCACTGTCTCGTCGATGGCGGAAACGTAATTATCCAGGCTCTCGGTGGCCTGGGTGACCAGGCCGCGCTGGGCGGCAGAATCGACACGCTTCATCTGGAAGGCGAGTGCCTGCTGCAGCGCGGTCTGGGCCACTTTCAACTTGTCGTTGTCCTGCTGGGCAATGGCGAGGTCCTGCTCGTACACCATGGTCAAGGCCGACAATTGCAATTGTTTGAGCTGGGCCATCAAATCGGACGACGCCAGCACCGTCGGCATCACGCCCTCGGTAACCAGGCGCACCTCGACGGCGCCTTTGCGCGATTGATAGACGGCGTAACCGCCAATCAATGAGATGGAGAAAAAGGTGAGGATGACAAATAAGGTGATGCGTAGACGGATGGTCATGTGTTTTCCAAAGCGAATCATTTTCGGGGATACGCTGGTCATATACGAGGAACGGGTTCAGCGCAGACGTTGCAAAGCGAAAGTATTGCTCTTCAGCATGACAAGATCATGACTTCGGGAAACATTTGGCTTTATCCGCTTGGGCGCTTGGGGGGATCACCTTGGTAGCGTTGCGGCCAAGCCGAGGATATCGCCGATGCCATCGTGTCTGCGAGACGTGATCGACAGCGTGCCGGCGCGCGCGCTTGGCACCATCGCGGCAGTCGCTGCTCGGTTACCGCCAGGATTTTTACCGCAAAGCAATCGGGGGTGTCAGCCGATGAGCGTGAAGCGCGCAGCCTGGCGTGCTCAGTCGATTGCGCAGGCCTTTTATGATGAGCGCTTCATCCCGACTTAGAAGCCCAGTCGTGACCTGAGTTTCACCAGCACCTGTTTCGATACCGGCATGACGGTGCGGAAAGTCGGGATCAGATACCGTCGTTCGTACACGATCTCAGCCTTGGCCGTCTCCAAGGCCGGTGTCCGATCCAGCATTTATATGTGATCTCAGCCTTTGCCGGTCACTGCGCAGCCAAGGCGTGTCGGAATGGCGGCCCCGTCCCTCGCTTCACGATGATTGGATGAGGTGGGTTGGCGGATAAGCGCGCTCAATTGCACCGCGCCAGAATCGATGGCGGGCGCCGGCTTGCCGCGCCCGCCGCTTTCGTCACACCGCTTCAGCGCGGCCCGGTCGACGAAAAAATCAGCTTGTCGATCTGCTTGCCCGCCCGTCCCGACACGCAACCGAGCATTTGCCCCGGCGACGCCTGGTAGCTGCCGGCGCCACCGCCGCCGCCAGTACCGTACGGGCCAAAGCGGCGGCCCTTGTTGCTGATGAAGGTCAGGGAGTCGACCACGTTGCCGCCACGATATTCCACACGGGTGATGTATTCGTCGCCCGGCAGGATGACCTCGCTGCGCCAGCCTTTGTCATGGTTGCCCTGCATGGTGGCCCAGCCATTCGCACCGTACTGGAACTGCACGGCGCCGACCTGGTCGCCCCATTTCAGGCGGAAGCCGGTGACGTGCTGACCGTTGCAGGTATTGCCATCACTCCAGGCGCCGCCGCCGTCGCCGCCCACAAGTTGCGAACCGTAGATGGGCCCTGCCACGCTGGAAGACGGGCCTGGATCGCGGCCTTCGCCTTCGCCCGAGTTGAGCCAGTGGTCGAGCGCGTCCGGATAGTTGTCCTTGCCGAAGGCGCTTTGCAGGTCGGGGTAACGCTGCAGGTAACTGGACACGGCAACCTGCGCGCTGCCTTGGCGGCCTTCTTCGATGCCCTCGTCGAGCCAGTGTTGCAGCACGCAGTCCAGGTCGGCGGCGCCGCAGCGCTGCTGCACGTCGAGATAGCGGGCCCGATAAAAGGTGGCGGAAAATTCCGGCGAGCCCTGGCGGCCTTCCTTGTAACCATGGTCTTTCCAGTGCGTGGGCAGGTCCACGCCGGCTTTGACGACATCAGGATTGTTGTCGTAATAGAAGTCCCAGTCGAACACGGAGGCAGCGAAGTGCGGATCCGGGCCCTTCTTGTGTTTCTTTTTCTTGCCGATGCCCTTGAAGGCGTTGCCGGCATCATTGAACGCATGCGTGGCGCCGTTCGACACGGTGCTGGCGGTTTTGCGGGCGGTGTTCTTGGTCTGGTCGTACGCCTGCTTGGCGACTTTTTCGGCTTGCTTGGCGGTATCGTCGATCTGTTTCAGGGCCGCCATCGCGTTCTTGGCGCCAAACCCTTCCAGCGACTTGTATTCGTTGGCCACCTTGTTGAGCGCCTTTTCCAGTTCCTTGCCGATGCAGTTCTCCAGTTTCGACGGATCGACGCTGACGCCGCCCTGGCCGTTCAGGATGTCGGCGATGTCCAGGCTCGGCGTGATCGATACCTTGGTCTTGATCTCGAAGGGATTGACGCAACTGGCTGAAAACTCCACCGACATGGTGTCGCCGGACAAGCCCAGCGCCAGTTTTTGGCCGGCCAGGTTGCCGATGACGCTCACTTCCTGGCGCTTGTCGCTGACGTCGGCGATGGCCTTCATCTTGATTTTGGTGTTGCCTAGCGGCCCCAGTTTGAGAGACAGATCCGCCTGCGCCGTGCCCTGGAAGCCTGCCTTGCCCACCGACACTTCCATGCGGCCCATGGTCTGGCCGAGGACACGCACCTCGCCGGCGCTGTACATGCGCGGTCCGCCATCGGCGAGTGGGCCCAGCACCAGCAGATTGAACGGCTTGTCGTCTTGCGGGAAGGGGCGGGTAGGGTCGCCGAACCGGTACGGACCGGGCGGGTTGGGGTTTTTCAGCTGGAACACGGACAAGGCTTTCGACATCGATTTGAGTGGCTGCGCATAGGCCTTGATGTTGCTGACGTAGCCGCCGCCGAATCTGTCGAGCGCGGTGGTGGTGGCCGATTTGGCGATGGCCGCCTGCGGCAGGATCATGTCGATGGCGATCCAGGCGTTGTCGAGCAGGCTCAGTGTCTGCGGCGTGGCCATGCGGAAAGAAAAGTCAACAAGGTCCATGGCGCCTTCGGGCGTCAACGGCGTCTGGAATTGCAGCAGGAGGTCCTTGGACGTGTTTTCGAAGCGGGCGTTGCCCTTGTAGCCGAACACCAGTTCGTTATCGATGAAGTAGGTGGCGTCGGTCAACACCAGTGCCGGCGCCAGCATCTGGATTTTCATCCCCGGCGCGGTCTGCAATTCGACAAAGGCACCCGGGTGCAGGGCGTCGGCGCCGGCCTTTTTCATGGTGTCGCCATCGTGCAGGGCGCTGGCAAGACCGGCGCCGGTGCCGGCGCCGCCGGCCAGGTCGGTCGGAATCGGCATCACCACGCCGGCGCGCAGGGTCAGCTGGTTGGCCGGCACACCGAGCGCGGCCAGGCTGGTCATCAGCGCGCCGCCGATGTTGGCCCGCGCGGCCAGTTGCACGCCGGCCGTAAAGCTCAGGCTTTGCACATTGAAATAGCTGTCGCGCACGATCTGCTGCAAGTCGGCCGGCATCTTGGCGATGTCCAGATCGTAGTCGGTGGTGGAGATCGAAATGATGGGGTCTTTCACCGCCGTCTGGCCAAATACTTTCTGGACATTCGGTTTGAGCAGGGTCGGCAGCGCCATGGTTTTATTCAACACCAGCAGGAAAGTCTGTTGCTGGGTGCCGCTGGTGAAAAAGTACAGCTGCAAGGGGCCGGACTTGGTGGCATAACAGCCGCTCAGGCCGCTGCCGCACGCGGTTTTTTTCAGGGTGCCGACCAGTTGGTTGACTTCATCCTTCATGCCGGCGATCGGCAGGCCGCCCAGCATTTTTTTCAGGGTGGGAGAAATTTGCGGCCCGTTGTCGGCGCTGGCAAGCGGAACAAGGATCACGACATTCAGAACGGCAAAGGCCGCCATCGATAACAGTTTTTTCATGGATAACATTCGGGTTCTTGGCAGAAAGTGACTGTGAGCAACTAGTATAGGTAGCCGTCACGATGTTGTTGCTGAGCAAATCTGAGCTTGCTACGACTGTTGCAACACAGCACAGCAATGAAAAACGCCAGCGCTCCGGCTGGCGTATCGGGCCATCGGACTGCTGTCTCAGTAGTACAAAAATTCCAGCGCCTGGCGCAGGCGCTCGCCGGTGCTGTCCATGCGTTCCCAGCGTTCGATGACGACATCGCCCTGGCGAAATTCGCGGAACATGAGGTTGCCGTTCAATTGGCTGAGCACGCTGTCGGTGTTGGCCGGCGTGTCGCCCTTGAAACCGAATTTTTCGCGCAGGGCCTTGACGGCAGGGTCGAGCCCGGCAGCCTGCTCGACGCCGTTTCTCGCCGTGTAGGCTGGCGTGCGCGGCGTAATCAGCATCAATACCGAGCGCTGCAAGTCGTTGCTCTGCTTTTTGGAAAACAGGTATTGCACGCCAGGCAGGTCCTGCAGCACCGGCACGCCGTCGCGCGTTTGCGTGGAGGATTTTTCGGTCAGGCCCGACAGCACCAGGGTGTCGCCCAGCGTCATGACGACGTTGGCGTTCGCGGTAATTTCGCCGGACTCGATCTGGTACGCCACTTTCGGGTTGTCGATCGAGGCGGTCAGCGAGGTGCGCTGCGCCTCGACTTTCAGTTGCACCTTGTCGTTGGCCAGAAACACGGGCGTGACGGCCAGCTTGATGCCGAAGCGTTTTTCCAGCGGCACGATGGTGGTGCCGCCCTGGGTGCTGGCCGACACAATGCCTGCGCTCAAATTTGTGCCGGAAAAAAACTCCGACGGCATCCCTTCGATGGCCGCCAGGGTCGGCCGCGCCAGCACTTCGTTGATGGCGTTGCTGGCGTTGGCGATATTGAGCGAATACGACAGCGCCGGCACCGTCACCGCGCGCGTGATCGTGGTGGTGGTGCTGCCGGGCGCGCCGCCCGTCGCCACCGACGAAATGGCGCGCGAAAACGCCGCCAGGTTGCCGGCGCTCGAACCCAGCTGCAAGGTCAGGGCGCTGAGCAGATTCACCCCTTTCGAGGTGCTGACCTGGTCCTGCATGGATACCAGCACGACGTCGACCAACACCATGCGCGGACCGGTGGCGTCGGCGGCGATGGCGGGCGGCGGGGCAAGCGGGAAGGCCGGCGCGTCGTCTGGAGCGGTCGCTGCGGCTGGCGCGGCAGCCGCCACCGGCGCCGACGCGACCGGCCGCGGTGGCGGCACTTTCGGCATCGTGAACGCCTGGGTCGGCACGATGGCGGCCCTGGCGCTGGCCGCGCCCAGATTGGCGTGCTGCACCACGGCGCCGCCGGACAGCGCCGGCTGCTTGTCGTAAAACGATTTCCATTGGGCGACGCGGCGGTCGAGCCGGTCGGCCTCGGCCGGCGCGGCGGCCAGTTTGCCGCGCACGTTCTGCGCCTTGTCGAAGGCGCCACACGAGGCGTACACCGCCACCGCCGAGCGCAGCATGGCGGGGTTCGGCGGCGCGGCGCCGGCGCTCAGCTGATCGGCCATCAGGCAGGCCGTGACGGCGTCGCCGGTCAGGTAGGACGCCGTCATCAGGCCATTGATCGCCACCTGGCTGTCCGGCGTCATCATCAGCACTTCCGTCAATTGCGCCTTGGCGTCGGCGTAGCGGCCGTGATCGAGAAAGGCGAGTCCGAGAAACTCGCGGGCGATCCAGTTGGCCGGATCGATGCGCAGCGCTTGCTGGTAGCCCTCTATGGCCATCTCGTTCTTTTGTGTATCACCCTGTTTGGCCTGCAGGTGATAGACAAAGGCGTTCAGAAAGTGCAGTTGCGAATTGCCGGGCGCCATTTGCAGCGCTTCATTGATGGCGCGACTGGCCTGCGGCAGCTCGCCGCGCTGGATGAATTTCACGGCGGCAGTGGCCTTGGCCAGGGTTTCGGTTTCCGGCTGGCCGCTCGGCAGCAGCATGAACTTGCCGACCATCGCCGTGAACGATGGTTCGGCCGGCGCGGCCCATGCCGCTGGCGACAGGCACAGGGCGGCTGCCAGCGCGAGCGCGGAGCGGTGTAAGCGGGGGGCGGCAAGCCTGGCGAGTGTCATGGCGAAAGGAAGTGGCTGTAAAGCAAGCAGTATAGGAAGTCGCCGCCATGCCGTTCCTGAGCGATTCTGAGAATCAGCGCTGAACTGTTGCTTTCTGGTAAAACTGGAAGCCGACCGCGCGCAAGGTGTTGACCGGCAGCGGATGCGTGCAGGCCTGCGCCACCTTGCGGCGCAGCCGGCGGATCTGCGTGTCGAGGCGGCGCTGGTCGTAGGTAAAATATTCTTCGCCCAGGGTTTCAATGATGGCGCGGCGCGTGACCACGCCGCTGTCGCGCATCATCGCCTGCAGCACGGCGTGATCCTGCACCGACAGCGCGATGCTGACGCCATCGGGCGCCAGCAGGGTGCGCGGCGAAGCCGACAGGCGCCAGCTGGGCGTCGGCTCGGGCAGCAATTGCGGCGCCACCAGGGCGTTGTCGTCCAGCTCGCGCCGGGTGATGTCGCGCGCCACGCCGACCCGCATCTGGTATTGCTCCGACCAGGCAGCCGACCAGCTGATCGACACCACGCTGCCATCCTTGCGCACGTAGCGGTTCTCGAAATAGCTTTGCTGGTAGCCGCCCATGACACGCTGGATCGATTCCAGCGTGCGTTGCAGGTCGTCCGGATGGACCAGGTCCATCATGTTCTTGCCGACCATTTCTGCCGGCGTGTAGCCAAAGATCCGTTCGCAGGCGCCGCTGACTTTGATGCAATTGGCATTGACGTCGACGAAGCAGATGGCGTCCATCAGCAAGTCCTGGTAATCGATCGCCGCGATGTGTGCCGGGCGTTCCTTGTCGTGTTGTTCCAAACCGTTGCGCTCCGTGTGCCCGCCGCTGGCAGCGGCGGTGGCGGTGGCCATGATCATAAAGTAATTTGCGGCAACTTTGTTGCACAAATTATCTCCCGCATGGGGTTGACGATGCTGTTGCCTTGCGCACAGCATCGGCCAGCAAGCGTGCTCTGCCAATTGCTCTGGCCTCTTATAATCGGCGCTTCCTCCCGCTGAGAAACGTCCCGCCATGCCTGAAATGACCTTGACATCCCGCTACCTCGGCACCCTCCTGGGCCTCGCCACCGGTGACGCCCTCGGCACCACGGTCGAATTCTCCCCCCGCGGCAGCTTTCCACCAGTCACCACCATGACCGGCGCCGGCCCTTTCAATTTGAAGCCCGGCCAGTGGACCGACGACACTTCCATGGCCCTGTGCCTGGCCGAAAGCCTGATCACCAAAAACGCCTTCAACCCGGCCGACCAGATGGCGCGCTACCTGAACTGGTGGCAATGGGGTTACCTGAGCTCGACCGGCACCTGCTTCGACATCGGCATGACGGTGCGCACCGCGCTCGACAAATTCGCCGACACGGGCAACCCGTATAGCGGCGACACCTCGCCGAACACGGCCGGCAACGGCTCGCTGATGCGCCTGGCGCCAGTGGTGCTGTTTGCCTATCCCGATGTGGAAGACGCGATCCGTCTGGCCGCCGACAGCTCCCGCACCACCCATGGCGCACCGGAAGCGGTGGAAAGCTGCCAGCTGTTTGCGGCCCTGCTGTGCAGCGCGCTGGCGGGAACCAGCAAGCAAGAGCTGCTGGCCAGCATCAGCTACCAGCCAAGCGAGCCAAAATTGACAGAGCTGGCCACCGGCAATTTTATCGCCAAGGAGGAAGCACAGATCCGCGGCACCGGCTACTGCGTCGACTCGCTGGAAGCATCGCTATGGTGCTTCTTTAATACGGACAGTTTTGAAGTAGCCGTGCTGCGCGCCGCCAACCTTGGGGACGATGCCGATACCACCGCCGCCATCACCGGCCAGATCGCCGGCGCATATTACGGCGTGGCAGCGATCCCGCCAGCCTGGCTGGCGCCGCTGGCCATGCGCGACGAGATCGAAGAGATGGCGATCAAGCTGCTGGAACGGCCACGGCCGCGCTAGTTGGATTTGCGCAGCGTAATGCGCGTCAGCTCGGACGGGCGCCCCAGGCGCAACGCCAGTCCGGGCCACAAGGCCGTGCCGTTATTGACGTAGAGCTGCATGCTGTCCACCTCATACAGCCCGGACACGAAGCCGCCGTTGGCCAGCGCGAACAAGCGGTCCAGGCCGGCGATCAGGCCGCCGTGGGTATGGCCGGACAGTTGCAGGCTGGCGCCCAGCGTGGCGGCGTGGCGTGCGTTTCTCGGTTGATGATCCAGCAATACTACCGCCGTGTTCGTTGGTGCGCCCTTGAGCGCTTGCGCCACGTCGGGCGCGGGCAAGCCGGTGTTGGGGGCGGTGACGTCGGTCACGCCGGCCAGCACCAGTTGCGCGCCGCCGCGTTCGATGACGGCGTGGCTGTTGTCGAGGGCGGTCATGCCCAAGCCGGAAAAATACTGCATCCAGGCATCGTGGCCAAAGAAATATTCGTGGTTGCCGGGAATCACATACACGCCATCTTTGGCATGCAGGCCGCGCAGCGGCGCCACGTCCGCCGCGCGGTCCTTGATGGCGCCATCGATCATGTCGCCCGTGACGACGATCAGGTCGGCGTCCAGCGCGTTGGTGTTTGCGACCACGGCTCGCGTCCAGGGCGCGTCGAACAGGCGGCTGATATGAATGTCGGTCAGTTGCACGATGCGGTAGCCGTCGAACTGCGGTGGCAGCTTGGCGATATGGATCTCGACATCCTTCAGCGGTGGCACGCGGATGGCCTGGTGCACGCCGATGGCGGCCAGCGCCATGGCGGCAGCCGCCAGGCCGTAGCGCAGCTTGGGTGGGATCGACAGGCGGCGCCAGCGTACCAGGCTGGCGACGAGCATCACCACGTCGAGCGCCAGTTGCAGCAGGGCCAGCAGCAGAATGGCGCTGAAGGCCCAGTTGAAGGCGATAACTATTTCTCTTGGGAATTCGGGCGAAAACACGCTGCCGGACGACAGGCGGCTGTACAGGTGATATTGCGAGGCGAGCAGCAGGACAAGGGCAGCGGCCAATCTGGTACGCAGGGACCATGGCAGCGGCCACAGGAAACGCGCGATGACGAACAAACAGGGCAGGGCGAACATCAGGTGAAATCGGATCATGGAAGTGGATCTTCGTGTTGACGAAGGGCCATTTAACCACGATTGCCGCCATCAAGTGGCGCACTGGCCCTGGCGGCTGCCCGTTGCCTCATATAATAAAATCGTCAGCTTGCCTGACTAAAACATCCTCATATCCCAGCCCATGAAATCGATTTTATTTTGTACCAGTTATATCAAGAATGAACAGGCGTGGCAGGAGCGCTATCAGCGCTGGCTGGATTACTACCAGGATGGCCCGATAGCGGCGGCCAAGAAGATCATGATCGACGACGGCTCGCCGTATTTGCCGCCGCCGGACATCATCAAGACGGTGACCAATATGGCGCCGCTGTCGCTGTTCAATGACGACAAGGTGATCGTTCGCTTTGACAATAACCTGGGGCGGCAAAGCCTGTCGGCTTACCCGGGCTGGTGGCGCAGCTTTCTGCATTCGCTAACCCTGGCCAGGGAGCTGGGCGCCGACAAGATCATTCATCTCGAATCGGACGCGTATATCTTGAGCCCGCGCCTGGCCGATTTCATCAACGGTATCGAGTCCGGCTGGCATGTGATGTGGAGCGAGCGCTACCAGTTTCCGGAAACGGCGATCCAGGTCATTTGCAGCGATCAGTTCGACGTGTTCGAGCAATTCAAGGCGCGCCAGCCTGATTTGAATGATGGCGACCTGGCGGAAAATCTGCTGCCATTTACCTCGGTCGGCCGCCAGTTCAAGGGTGAGCGCTATAGCGAAATGCGCAAGCACGGCGGCTTTTCGCGCCCGAAGAAATTCGACTGCGTCCCACTGTTTCAGCAGCCATTCTTTCGCGAGCCGATTCCGTTTGACGCCGATTTTGTCACCCAGGCCGTGATCTCCCAGCATGTTGAATTTCGCAGGAACGGCTGATCAGTTAAGTAAAACGTGGCCGGCGTCGTTCAGCAGCTGGACGGCGGCCGGCAGGTCCCGCGTCTTGAGCAGCAGGTGGTCGCCATCGTAAGTGGAGACCACGAACACGCCCAGGCCGCCCAGCGACAAGGGCCGCACCACCGACAGCACGATGCCGGTGGCGCCGAAGGCAAACGGCCCCACGAAGCGCCAGCAGCTCCATCCCGCTTCCGATACCGTTCCCGGCGGCACGCGCGCCGCTGCGCAGACGATCGACAATTCATGCTGTGACCGGCTGATGCTGACAAAACCGTCGCCATCGGCCCAGGCAGGGAAGGGGGAGCTGGCGTCGAGGCGGCTGACGGCGTATTCGCCCGCCGCCTGTTCCAGGGTGATGCTGTGCAGTTCGGTGTTCATTGTTTTCCTTAATGGATGAAAAGCGAGGCGGCGATTGCCCACATGGTGACGGCGATCAGGCCGTCGAGCACGCGCCAGGCCCGCGGATTGGCAAACACGGGCGCCAGCAGGCGCGCGCCCATCGCCAGTGCGCTGAACCACAGCAGGGAGGCGGTCATGGCGCCGGCCGAGAACCAGGCGCGGCCGTGTTCGGGCTGTTGCGCGCCGATGGTTCCCAGCAGCACCACGGTATCGAGCCAGGCATGGGGATTGAGCAGGCTGAGCGCAATCGCCGCGCGCAGGGCCGGGCCAGCTTCGTTGACGGCGCTGCTGGCCGCCTGCAGTACCTGATCCTGGCCGCGCCAGGCGGACCAGGCGGCGCGGCGCCCGTATTCGAGCAGGAACAGCGCGCCGCCGATGCGGATCGCGCCCAGCAGCCATGGCGTGGAGGCAACCAGGCGGCCGACGCTGCCGGCGCCCAGGCCGATCAGCAGGATGTCGCCCACGATGCAGGCGGCGGCGCACAGCAGCACGTGCCGGCGTTGTATTCCCTGCCGCAATAAAAACGCGTTCTGCGCGCCGATGGCGATGATGAGTCCGCCACCCATGGCCATGCCCTTGAAAAAACTGCTGCTCAACATTGCTGTTCCCCTGCAAAAGGATGCCAGCATAGAAGATGACGGTAGATTAGTATAATGAATGTTATTCGTGATTGATTCGAAAAATTCATGTGGTGGTGTTGATGAGCGTGCTGGATTACCGGGGCCTGGCGGCCCTCGATGCGGTGGTGGAGCAAGGCAGTTTCGAGCGCGCCGCGGTCGCCTTGTCGATTACGCAGTCGGCCGTGTCGCACCGCTTGCGCGCGCTGGAAGAGGCGACCGGCGAGTTGCTGGTGATCCGCAGCCAGCCGCCGCAAGCGACCGCGCGCGGCCACCGCCTGATCGCCCATTACCGGCAGGTGCTGCTGCTGGAAGCGGGCTTGGACGCGGAGGCGCCCGAGCCGGCCGCCCTGCCGCAGCTGGCCATCGCCTCGAATGCCGACAGCGCCGCCACCTGGCTGCTGGAAGCGCTGGCGTCCGTGCTGGAAGAACCCGCTTGCCGCGTGGAATTGCTGCTCGACGACCAGGACCAGACCTTGCGCCTGCTGCGTGAAGGCAGGGTGGTCGGCTGCATCGCCAGCGCGCCGGACGCCGTGGCCGGCACCTCGGTGGTGGCGCTGGGCATCATGTCGTACCGCTGCGTGGCCACGCCGGCGTTTGCGCGGCGCTGGTTTCCGGAAGGACTGAACCCGCAGTCGGCCGCCAGGGCGCCGGCCGTGATCTACAACCGCAGCGACACCCTGCACGCGCGCTACCTGGCGCAGATGGGGCTGGACGAGAATGTGCCGCACAACTACTTTCCCAGCTCGGAAGGCTTCGTGGCCTTTATCCAGGCCGGCCTCGGCTACGGCATGGCGCCCCTGATCCAGGTGCGCGAGGAACTCGCTGACGGCCGGCTGGTCGATCTGGCGCCAGGCACGCAGGTGGACGTGGCCCTGTACTGGCACCGCTGGAATATCCAGACGCCGCTGACCAGGACGCTCAATGACGCCATCGTGACGACGGCCGCCAGGTGGCTGGAGCCGCATCAGGCCGGCATAGTTTGATATCCTTTACCTGACTCAAGGCGAGCAAGAGACGTCGTTTGACCCTGCGCCACGGCAGGCCTACAGTGATTGCTGTCGCCTCCAGCCCGGTGCCCCATCATGGCCAAGCCCTTTCCCGTCAATCCGAAGAACCCCGAACGCATCTGCTGGGGTTGCGATAAATATTGCTCACCGGACGCCATGGCCTGCGGCAATGGCTCGGAGCGTACCCAGCATCCGATTGAACTTTTCGGCGAGGGCTGGAATGAATGGGGCCTGAGTGCGCCGGAGCAGCAGGACAACGCCAAGAAAACGCCGTAGGCACAGGCAGTTCAGGAAGTTCCGGGCGGCCGTTACAATACATCGCCTGAACTTTCTTTCGCTACCCATGCAAACCACGCTATTGCACTGGCTGGACTCAGCCGGCCACGATTATCACTTTGCCGAACACCCTGCCGTGCACACTATCGATGAAGCCCTGTCGTGCGCGCCGGCTTTGCCAGGCCTGATGTGCAAGAACATCTTTGTGCGTGACGCCAAAGGCAAGCGGCATGTGCTGGTGATCGTGCCCTGCGATAAACGCATCGACCTGCTGGCGCTGGGACTGTTGCTGCAGACAAGCAGGCTCGGTTTTGCTTCACCCGATCGATTGCTGCGGCACTTGGGCGTGACGCCGGGTTCCGTCAGCGTGCTGGCCCTGATGCAAGACACCGGGCATGCGGTGGAACTGGTGCTGGACCAGGCCGTATGGGATGCGCCGCAAGTGCAGGCTCATCCCTTGCGTAATACGGCCACGGTGGCGATATCGCATGCCACTTTGGTGGCTTTTCTTGCGCATACGGGCCATGTGCCGCGTGTGGTCGAGGTGCCCGCACTATCCTGATTGGACGTTGGTCAATGCCCCGCCACCGGGGTGCTGCCGTTGCGGCGGCCCGGCCTGAAGCCGTGCGTGCGCGCCGACCAGGCGATCGCCATGGCCAGTATCAGCAAAACGACCATGGCCCAGGGGAAGGCGCCCGTTCCCCAGGTTTCCAGCAAGCTTCCCCCAAGCACGCCTGCCGCCGCAATCGCGCCATTCCAGGCCACCACATTCATCGATAGCGCCACGTCGGCGCCGCTGCCGGCCGTGTCGGCCAGGGCCGTTTGCAGCAGGGTGGCCGCGCCGCCGAAGCTCAGGCCCCAGACGGCCATGCCGAGGTAGATAACGGCGGGCAACTGCGACCCCAGGCCCAGCAGGACGGCCGTGGCAGCGAACGCGGCCAGGCTGGCCAGCACGGTGATACGCAAATGGCGCTCGACCAGCTTGCCCGTGATCCAGATGCCGGCAATCGCCGCCGCGCCAAACACCAGCAGCACCAGGTCGACCCTGGCAGCCAGACCGGCCGGGGCAACAAACGGGGCGATATAGGTATACAGAATATTGTGCGCCAGCATCCAGGTGATCACCACGGCCAGCACGGGGCGCACGCCCGGCGTGGTGAAGACCCGGCGCAGCGGCATGCGTTCATGCGCCGACTGGCCCGGATAGTCGGGCACTTTCGCCAGCACCCAGGCGATCAGCACCAAGGTCAGTGCGGAAATAATCCAGAACGCCATGCGCCAGCCGACCGTCGAGCCGAGCAGGGTGCCCAGCGGTACCCCCAGCGACAGGGCGACCGGCGTGCCGACCATGGCCAATGCCAGCGCGCGGCCCTGCTGCCGTTCCGCCACCATGCGCCGCGCATAGCCGGCCAGCAAGCTCCACGCCAGGCCTGCCGCGACGCCGGCCAGGAAACGCGCCACCAGGGTCAGCCCATAATGGGAAGACAGGGCCGTGACCGAATTGAAGACAAGAAAGCCGATTATGGTCAGCAGCAGTACCTTGCGGCGCCGCCAGCCGCGCGTGGCGATGGTCAGTGGAATCGCCGCCAGCAGGGAACCCAGGGCATAGGCGGTGACCATTTGCCCGGCCATGGCCTGGCTGATGGCGAGGCCGGCGCTGATCTGCGGCAACAAGCCGGCGGGCAAGGTTTCGGTGACGATGCAGATAAAGCCCGTCATGGCCAGGGCCAGCAGGCCGGAGACGGGCAGGCGGTCGTCCAGCACGGGGCTGGCGGCGGCAGTTACGGCAGGGGAGTTCATGTGGATCCTTGATCAGGTTGGGCGCAGCGGTGCAAGCACGCCAAGGGCGATACATATATATCGATCGGTATAAATATAGGCGAATGCAGCTTGCGTTGTCAACGACTTCTGTATCGAGTAGTATTTATGTAGTTGAAATCAGGAGGATCAGATGGCACAAATGGGAAGGCCGCGCACGTTTGACCGGCAGGCAGCGGTCGAGCAAGCCATGTTTTTATTCTGGCAGCAGGGGTATGAATCGACTTCCTTGAGCCAGCTCAAGGCGGCCCTCGGCGGCGGCATTTCAGCGCCCAGCTTTTATGCGGCTTTCGGCTCCAAGGAAGCGCTGTTCCGCGAAGCGGCGCAATGCTACCTGGACACGTATGCGCGGGTGACGCACTGCCTGTGGGATGATGCCCTGGCGCCGCGCGACGCGGTCGAGTTGGCCCTGCGCCAGTCGGCGCGGATGCAGTCCGACGCGGGGCATCCGCCCGGCTGCATGGTGGCGCTGGGCTGCATGAGCGCGCCGACGGCGGAACATGCGTCCGTGGCCGCGCCATTGACCGCCTCGCGCGCGCGCACCCGCGCCGGCTTCGTGCGCTGCGTCGAGCGTGGCGTGGCGCAAGGGCAGTTGCCTGCCGATACCGACGCCAGCGCACTGGGCGCCGTCTTCGACGGTTTTTTGTCGGGCGTCTCCATCATGGCGCGCGATGGCGTCGGCCATGGGGTGTTTGACGGGGCCATCAGCGAGCTGATGCGGCTGTGGGATGCGCAGCGATCCGGCTGATTACGGCTTGAAGAAAAATTCCAGTACTTCATCGCCATGCGCATCCGTCTGGCCGGTCGATGTCCAGCCCAGGTGGCGGTAAAAGCCGTACGAGCGCGAGGCGGGATCGCTGGAGCAGCCGAGAAACAGCCGCTGATGTCCATGCGCGCGCAAGTCGGTCATGACCAGTTCCAGCAAGGTCTTGCCGGCACCCATGCCTTCCACTTCCGGCAGCAGGGCCAGCACGATGATTTCGCCCGTGTCCAGGTCGCCAAAACAATAGCCGGCCAGCACGCCATTCGCGTGGCAGGCATGGCCAGGCAGCTTGCCGGAACGCATCAGCTCGGCCCAGGACTCTGCCGTAATGCCGAACTCGGCCAGGCGTTCGGCTGACACGGCGTTTTGCCGGGTCTGGCCGCGCACGGTGATAAAGGCGGCGGCGTCTTGCGCCAGGGCCGCTTGAGAGACCAGGATGGGGAATGGTGTCGGTGTCGTCATGAGGTCTCTTGCTTGTTATGCGCGCAACTGTACCCGTCTTCAACAGAACACTCAACCCTCGCGCCTGCGTCTTAGAATGGTCGCCATCCACCAAACGCCACCAGACAAGGAGCTTGCATGACCTTATCCGCAGAATCCCTCAACGAAGCCGGTATCGACGCCTATAATGATGACAACTACGCCGAGGCCTACAAGCAGTTTCATGCGTCGGCCAGCACCGGCCACGCGGCCGGCAAGCATTTCCTGGCCAGCCTGTACTACCAAGGCCAGGGCGTGACGCAAGACCTGGCGAAGGCGGTGGCGCTGTTTACGGAAGCGGGCGAGGCCGGCTATCCGCCATCGCTGGCCAACCTGGCGCTGATGTATGCCAGCGGCGATGGCGTGCAGCAAGACGTGCAGCAGGCGCTGGTGTTTGGACGCCAGGCGGCCGAGGCCGGCGATGGGCAGTCGCAATTCAACCTGGCCCAGGCGTATCGGCGCGGCGTCGATATCGCCCAGGATTTCGAGCAGGCCGCCTACTGGTACAAGACGGCGGCACAGTCCGGTTCCTTGTCTGCGCAGAATGAGTACGGCTTGCTGTATGCGCAAGGCCAGGGTGTGGAACTCGATTATGTGGAGGCGTATGCCTGGATCGCCATGCCGGCCGCAGCGGGCGACGAGCAGGCGATCAAGAACCGCGACCAGTTGCTGGAAATCCTCACCCCGGCCCAGCTGGAGGAAGCCAGGGCGCTGGCGGCCGAATATGCCGGCCTGTACGGCAGCGATCCCTACTGATCATTGATCAGTCTGGCTTGCGCGCGTCGACCTTGCTCAGCACGCCAGTAGCATCGAGCGCATAGCTGTCGAAATCATTCGCCAAAAACAAGGTGCCCGCATAGTCCAGGCGCGCTTCCGCTTCCAGCTCGGCCATGCCGTCGCGATGGTGGTAGCGCGCGCTGAAGTGCGTCAAGATCAAATTCGGCATGCCGCAGCTGGCGGCAAATCGGGCCACCCGCTGCACCGAACTATGGGTCGGCCCCGGCCCCGCCTTTTGCAGCATCGCTTCCGTGTAGGTGGCCTCATGCACCAGCAGTTGCGCACCCTGGCAAGCCTCCTGCAGCAGGGCTGGCGTGTCGTTGTCGCCGCCCACCACGATGGCGGCCTGGTCTGTTTTCGTGATACGGAAGTCGGCGCTGCGCAGCTGCCGGCCGTCGTCGAGCAGCACATCCTGGCCTGTTTGCAACTGCCCCCAGACGGGGCCGGACGGCACGCCCTGGGCCAGCAGCGCCGCCTTGTCGAGTTTCCATTTATGCGTTTCCAGCGCAAAACGAAAACCCACGCTGGCCGCGCGGTGCGACAGCGGGTGCCGGGTGATCGTCAGCCCCGCTTCCTGGTGGACGACGTGCGCGCTGTTGACGTCGATATGGATCAGCGGATAGGTGAGAAACAGTTCCGTATGCAGCAAGGTGGCGTCCAGCCAGGCGCGGATGGCCGGTGGCGCGATAATGAGCAGGGGCCGCTTGCGCCCCGTCATCGAGGCGCTGGCCAGCAGGCCCGGCAAGCCATAGCTGTGGTCGCCATGCACATGGGTGATGCAGATGCCGGCCAGGTCATGCACCGACAAAGGAAGGCGTTGCAAACGGTGCTGGGTGGCTTCGCCGCAATCGACCATCCACCAGTCGCGTCCCAGGGTGGTTTGCACGGCCAGCGAAGTGACGTTGCGGTAGCGGGTGGGCACGCCGGACGAGGTGCCGAGAAAAGTCAGTTTGAACATGGCGCAATTATGCTTCACGGAAAGTGATTTGTGCGTGATTACAACGAAACGTAACCGGACGTGCAATTTGCAATACGAAATGTACAATGAATGAATACAACAGACGGCGCCCGAGCACCGCGTTTGATTTACCTGTGTTTGTCTTCATTCACCCCCCCAAGGAGTACAACATGCACACACCAACCAAGAAAATCCTGACCGTGCTGGCGCTGACCGCGCTGGTGGTGGCCACGGCCGCAGGGTTCGGCAGCCTGTAAGCAGGCACCATCGTTTCATCCGGACCCGGGCCGCCACAGGCCCGGGTTCTTGTCTGCAACAGCAATTACCGCCGCAGATAGGCGCTGCATTCTCCGTGGCAAGCTCCCGCACGCGTTAGAATCACGCTTTCCCTTTTATTTCCCCATCCACATGCAGCAAAGCCGCCAACTGTTTTTCCGCCTGGCCAGCCAATTTCGCCGTTATGGCGCGATCGTCGCCTTCACCCTGCTGGCCGTGGGTGTGGCCTCGGCCACCGATGTGCTGCTGATACGCCAGTTGCAGAATGTGGTCGACGCCATGCGCGCCACGGCCAGCGAGCACGTGGCGCCGGCCACCACCGGCATCATGGGCCTGCTGCAGGGCTGGGTCGACCGTTTCCTGCCGGCGCAGGCGGGGCAGGTCGACCTGTGGGTGATCCCGGCCACCATCCTGGGCCTGGCGGTGATGCGCATGGTGTCGAGCTTTGCCGGCGACTACGGTTCCGTCTGGCTGTCGAGCCGGGTGCAGGCCGATTTGCGCGAGCAGATGTTCGCCACCATCATGCGCCTGCCCAGCCGTTTCTTTGACACCACCACCACCAGCCTGACGCAGTCGCGCGTGGCGTTCGACGCCAGCCAGGTGTCGCAGGCGGGTCTGAACGTGCTCAACGTGGCGGTGCGCGATTCGGTGGCCACCATCGGCTACCTGGTGTTGCTGTTCAGCATAGACGTCAAGCTGGCGCTGTTCTGCATGGCCACCATGCCCATCATCGCCGTCATCGTGACCCTGGCCGGGCGCCGCATGCGCCACCTGAGCAAGAGTTCGCAGCAGGCGGTGGGCGAGCTGACTTCGGTGCTGGACGAGAGCATCGGCGGCCAGCGCGTGGTCAAAATTTTTGGCGGACAGGATTACGAGCAGGCGCGCTTTGCCGACGTGGTCAAGCGCAACCGCCAGCTGGCCGTCAAGCATGCGGCCACCTCGGCCATGAACTCCGGCATCATCATGATGCTGGTGGGTATTACCTTGTCGTCGGTAATCTATTTTGCGTTGCTGCGCGCGCAGAGCGGCGCCATCACGCCGGGCGCCTTTGTTGCCTTCATGGGCGCCCTGATGGCGATGCAGTCGCCGATCAAGAACCTGACCAAGATCAATGAACCGCTGCAGCGGGGCCTGGCCGCGGCCGAGTCCGTATTCGGCCTGATCGACACGGAGCTGGAGCCCGATCCGGGCCAGGCCGCACCGGTGGCGGTGCAGGGCAATCTGTCGCTGCAGAACGTACACTTCCGCTACAACACGGACGACCCCGATGCGCCGACCGCATTGAAGCATGTTTCGCTCGATATCAGGGCCGGTGAAACGGTGGCGCTGGTGGGCGGCTCGGGTGGCGGCAAGACCACCTTGCTGGGCCTGCTGCCGCGCTTCTATGACGTCAGCGGCGGCCAGATCCTGCTCGACGGCGTCGATCTGCGCGATTACCAGCTGCTGGCCCTGCGCCAGCAGTTTGCCCTGGTCAGCCAGGACGTGATCCTGTTCAACGACACGGTGGCGGCCAATATCGCCTATGGCGACCCGGCGCCCGACCAGGCGCGCATCGAGGCGGCCGCGCGCGCCGCCTATGCGCACGACTTCATCATGCAGATGCCGCAGGGTTATGCGACGCCGGCCGGCCAGAACGGTTCGCGCTTTTCCGGCGGCCAGCGCCAGCGCCTGGCGATCGCGCGCGCGCTGTACAAGGACGCGCCGATCCTGCTGCTGGACGAAGCGACCAGCGCGCTGGACACGGAATCGGAACGGCAGGTGCAGGCCGCGCTCGAAGTGCTGATGCGCAACCGCACCACCATCGTCATCGCCCACCGGCTGTCGACGATCGAAAGCGCCGACCGCATTGTCGTGATGCAGGGCGGGCAACTGGTCGAGTCCGGCAGCCATGCGGCCCTGCTGGCCAGCGGCGGCGCCTATGCGCGCTTGCACGCGAGCCAGTTGTCGTCGGTCAAAGCAGCCGTCAGCTAAGTTTTCTTTCTGGCGTCGGCATTCACCGTCGGCGCCACCTGCCATCTCCTCGTGCCGCAGCCCTGCGGCGCGGGCATCATCGTGTCGGCCTGTTCTGCCATCCGCGTCGTCGGATATTCTTTTGCTCCCGCGCTTCATCGTCCCGCATGCCTTCTGCCATGACAGGGAAACTTCCTGGTTTTCCGTCCGCCGCGATCCGCATCATCTTCCTACATTAAATTCACTCATTGAATTCTATTCAATAGTAACAAGTTCGATTGAATTATCAAGGTAATAAAATTTATTTCATTCATAAAAAATAATTTATTGTCAATAATTATTAATTGGCGTTTAAGTATATTTCCATTGATTTGAAATTGAGCTACAATGATTCCGCATGGAAACACGAGTTCTGATTATCTTCAATGGTGGGATTTTTTCTGCCGATTGTCGGTGATGATTTATCGCCGCAATCGAGGGTTGGTCACTTGATTGTTTTTCAAAAAATGTCGTGCTATCGCTGATGAGTTACCTGTCAAGCCAGTATTCATGCGGGGCCGCGGTTGTATTGCCGGGGCCAAGAAAAATCCATCCCGTCTTTTTACTTGAAATGAAATCTACAATCATGAATCTGATTTTCTCATCGTCAAAACTCAACGCTGCGATGGTATGCGCCCTCGCACTCCTGTCGGCGAATGCGTCCGCGCAGGAATCGGCATATGCCGACCTGAATTCATGCGTACAGTCGGAGCAATTGACGGCAACGGCCAAGGGCGCCGCAGTCGGTGCGCTGGCAGGTTTGGGGGCCTCCTTCCTTGGCGGCATGAAGAAAAAAGACGCAATCAAGGCCACGGCACTCGGTGCGGTCGCCGGCGGCGGCATCGGTTTCGTCAAAGCTTATTACGAGGCTACCAATATCTGCTACAAGAAGAATCCGAGCTGGGTTCCTGCTTCCAATATCACCCGCTCCGCCACGCTGGCGCAGGCAAAGAAAGACGCCAAATACAAGCCGAGCCAGGGCATCGTGACCGGCATCGTCAAGATCGACATGCCCGAGTCGGTCAAAAGCGGCACCGCGAGTATTCCCATGAATACGGTGTTTAATGTGTTGACGCCGGATGATGCTGAAATGCAGGTAGAAATCGTACGGAAAGTCTACGTTATCGAAGATGGTAAGGAAGAACTCATGCCATTTACTGCCGGCAGTCCGTCGGAAACCAAGACGTTTGAACCGGCGCAGCATACCGACACGGTGAATTATGAATTGAGCTCGAATTTCAAGCCTGGCATGCAGCTGCGCTACGAAATTCAGATCAAAACCGCAACCACTGCGGTGGTGGCTGCAACCAAAACCGTCTCAATTATCTGAAAAAAACTCGATGTTATCGGTGGCGCCCGGAACCGTAAATGACGCGGTGGCCGGTGTGCCATGTTCATTTCTCTCTTCAAGTCACTTTCATGATGAAATCGATCTGGCGCGGCCTGATGGTCCTCGCGGTGTTGTTGCTCAGCGGTTGTGCCGCCAATCAATTGCCGGGCTATCAGCATGTTTATTATTCATACGATATTCCGCCCGAATTGCTGCAGAAAATTGCGGTCAAATTCAAGCAGCATGGATTGACGCAAGCGTCGGTGGTGCGCGATGGCGTTGGCCGGGTACGCTTGGCTGGCAATTACGACGATGAACAGCAAGTCGAGCGGGCGTTCATCATTGCCCAATCCATCGTCGGCTTGAAATCGACCTCGCCGATCTATCCGGAAAATATCAAGGTCAAGCGCTGGGAAATCGACGCGCGGCAGGCCAGCGACGATTTCTTCAAGCAACGTAGTGCACGCAAGCTGGCGGTGCTGACGGTGCCGCAGAAGCGTGCACTGGTGGTCGGCATCAATACTTTCCGCGACAGCGCCAGCCTGAAGCCGATTCAGGGCGAAGATGATGCGAAAGTCGTTGCCGAGCGCCTGCGCCGCGCCGGGTACCAGGTAACGTCGTTGTTCGGCGAGCAAGCCACCAAGGCCAATATCGAATCGAAGATCGCCGAAGTGGGCGATAGCCTGCGCGCCAATGACAGCCTGTTCATCTATGTATCGAGCCACGGCACGCCGCCCGTTCCGTCGCCGGCCGGTATCGATCAGCGACGCATGTCCATTATTGCCGTCGATTCAGGCAGTGTCGATGGCCGCAAGCGTGGAAAGACGGATTACTTGCTGCATCTGCAGGAAACCTCGGTGTCCGACACCCTGGTACAGCAACTGGCACAAAAGTCCAGCCGCGAAACGCGCGTCTTCATCGACACCTGTTACAGCGGCGAGATGCTGAACGACATCAAGGATGAATCGACCGCCTTCATTCTGAAAGCCAACAATGGCCGACCCGAAAGCGAAGGCATTTCGATGGCAGCCTGGAGTGGTGAAAAATTTACCTCCAAGGCAATTGTCTTCAGCCCCGAGGAAGTGGCCGCCAGCGACAAGGCGAAACGCCAGGGCGTGCCGCAGAAACTCGACCGCAGCCGCAGCGGCTATACCGTGATCACCGCTACCAGCGAAGGGCAGGAGGCACTGGGGCCGAAACATGATGTCGGCGTGTTCGACAGCCCGGTCGCGCCTTCTCAAAAACTCAGGGGATCGTTCTTCACGCAGGCTTTCTTTGCTTATCTGGAACAAAGCCAAGGCGAGATCGAGCCGGCTTTCGAGCGGGCCCGCGAGTTTACCTCCGCCAAGGCCACTGTGCTTACTGATGGCGAAAAACAGCAGGTGCCACGCAAGTACAGCACCTTCCCCGTCAAGCAGGACAATTTGTATCTGTGAACCCCAGCGGTCCGCCTGGAGCGGCCCGCCCATCCCTGGAAAGCAAATCATGCAAAGAACCATCATTGCACTCTCCCTCGCGCTGTTGATGAGCGGTGTTTCGGCCCAGGAGGGCTATAGCGCCAAGTCGCTGTTTTTCGCCGAAGACGGCGCCGTCTCGACGGCCAATACGGGCACGCCGGCCCCGGTCCCGGCGCCGGCTGCGGTCCCGGCACCGGCCGAACCGGTGCAGACGGCAAAGAAGAAAGCCGCCGTCAAGAAGACTGTGGTTGCCTCGGCAGCGAAAGCCAAACCTGCGGCGCAGATCGGCACCAGTTACTTTATCCGTATCAAGAATATCGACGGTACGACGCGCGATGTGCTGGCCAGCCGCAAATTTTCGACCGGAGATAAATTCCAGTTGGGCGTCAAGGTCAATCGTCCGTCCTACGTCTATGTGTTGAACCAGGCGCCGGATGGCAAGGTGACGCAGATTTATCCGCAGCCAGGCAAGGATAATTTCATCGACGCCATGGGCACGGTGTTCTTGCCAGCGCGCGGCGCCTTTGAATTCGAAGGGCCGCCGGGCACCGAGCAATTGCTGGTGTATCTGTCGGCCAAGCCGCTCGAGGTTGCTGCCACGGCGAAGATCGACGGCATGCAGCCCGACCTGGTGGCCAGCAGCGGCGGCGTGAGCAATCCTTCCGGCCCTGCCTGCCCGCAGCCTGCCGTTACCGCCACCGAATGGAAAACCGTCGATGAGTCGCAGCCGCGTCTGGCCGATGCCGGCTACAGCGCCAAGAGCATCGTGTTTGCCCAGGACAGCGAGTGCGCCGCAGTGCCGGCAAGCGGCCAGGGCTATGCTTCGAAAGCGATCGTCTTCAGCGAAGATGTCCAACCCGATACCGGTGGCCATGTGGCGGCCTATATCGTGAAGAACCTGACCAGCAAGGAAGACGGGCTGTACTTGAAGCTTCAGCTGTCGCATCAATAACTTCGATTACCTATTCCATAGAATCCCATGTCAAATAATCATCTGATCGTCGGTCTCGGCGGTACGGGCGGCAAGATCATTCGCCAGATCAAGAAAACCATCGAACGCAACAAGGACGCCGATGGCGTCAGCGTGTCCGATGCGCGTTTCGATTTTCTTTATATCGACACCTCCAGCGACGAGCTAGACAAGCGCGATGAGTGGAAGGTGCTGGGCAAGGATATCGAACTCGATCGCGGCCAGGTGGCCATCAATACCGCCAGCAATATCCGCCCGGTGCTCGACGATCCCGGTTCGTTCCCCGGCATGAAAGGCTGGATCGAGCCGCGTGCGATCTTCGATTTCGTCAAGCCCGGTATCGCCGGTGCGGCGCAGCGGCGCAAGCTGGGACGCATGGTCTTCGCGCAAAATGCACCGAAGTTCGTCAAGGCGATCGAGGAGCGTGTGCATGACCTGCAAGCGCAGGGCAAGACCGGCGTCACCATCCACGTCGTCTGCGGCCTGGCTGGCGGCACCGGCAGTGGCTCCGTCGTCGATGCGGTAGCACAGATCAGACACCAGTTGCCGGAGCACGATAAATATCGCATCCTGATTTACGCTTTCCTGCCCGAGAAAAATTCGAAGCGCGTCAAGGATGTGGCTGGGTTCTCCAACTATTATGCCAACGGCTATGCCGCGCTGGCCGAACTCAACGCCATGGCGGTCGGCAAGTATCATCCGATCAATCTGCTCGATGGCGTGCCGATGGCGCACGATGTGTATTTCAATGGCTGCTACCTGATCAACAATGTCAACGAACATGGTATCCAGTTCGAGGTGGAGTCCGAGCTGCCGACCATCGTGGCCGAATTCATTTACCAGAAGACCCTGAACAAGGCCTGGGAAGGCCTGAACCGTGCCGAGAAGGGCGAAAACGACATCATCAATTTCGAGACCGAGGAGGACGTCGGCAAGGCGCGCGCCAAGCTGTTCCTGTCGTTCGGCATCAAGCGGGTGGTCGTGCCGGAGCAGGAAATCAAGGAATTTCTCGCCTACGGTTTTGCCGAGCAGGCCAGCCGCCAACTGATGTTCAACAATTTCCGCCAGGGCGAGGGCTATGCCGATGAAGCGGTGGAAAAGGACTGGGGTTCCGAGGTACGCAAGCCCGAAGTGCTGCAAAGCCTGCTGTTGACCGATGCGCATCTGACGCTCGACACCGGCATACTGGACGACGATATCAAGAACAGCAACTGGAAACCGCCGCAGGAATACTGGAAGCAGATCGTCAGTCGCCTGGCGCCTGAAATCAAGGCCGACAAAGTGATCGAAGAGACCGGCTGGATCGATGCGCTCAACACGCGCCTGGCCAAGGTATTCGATGATACCTATCGAACCATGGGCGGGGTACGCAAGTTTTATGAAGTGAAAGGCAATGCACGTCTGGACATGGCACGCCATATCGGCCGGCATATCGAAAAAGAATTGTTCGGGCGGTGGAAATCCGGTACTGCTTCCCTGTTGCAGTTGCGCCATTACACGGATGCACTGGTGCTGGCGCTGGACGAAAAGCAGGACCTCTTCCTGGAACGCATTGCCAAGATGCCAAGCGTCATGCAGGGCATTCAGCAGCGCAATACGGAGCTGTCGGTGCAGTTTAACAAAGTCGGCTTTTTGGGCAAGCACCTGACGGACAAGCGAGGAGGGCTGTTTGCCGATATCGCTACCCAGCATCAGGACCTGTACATTGCCCGCACCGCGCTCGAAGGCATGCGTTTTGCCACGAGCTTGCTGCCTTTCGTGAAAGAGCAGTTGCTGACCTTGCGCGGCAAGATTGACGAACTGCACCAGAACCTGGCGGTGGCCACCGATCAGTTCAACCAGGAACAGGCGGCGCGCCTGGGCGCGGCCGATGCCGCGTATCAGAAACGCATCTTTGACATGGGCGCGATCAGCGCCATTCTGAAGGCGATGATCAGCGATGAAATCAGCCAGGCCGCGCGCACGCAGCGCGTACGCCAGTCCCTGATCAACCTGGCCGGTGTCGAGGTCGATTCTTTCGAGAAACTCAATCGCCATATTTCGCTGGGCAGCATCATTTCCACGCTGTCGCAGGAGTCGGCGCGCATCGTGGAACTGGCGCACGGCGAGATCGCCAAGAACCTGCCACCTGTGTTGCATGTCAATATCGTCGAGCGCCTGCAGAAGCAGTATGACGCCAATAAGAGTGGCCTCAAGCAATTCGTCCAAAGTCTGTACGATGAAGCTGGCAGTACGCTGGTCTTCAACAAGACCGAAGTCGACCGCACGGTTGGCGGTGCCAGTCCCGGCGTGTATGAAACCGTGGGGGTCTTCCTGCCTGCGTGCGAACACCAGAAAGCATTCCGGGCGGACCTGGAAAGCGAGTTCAGGTCGCAGCGCGACTCCGCCTCGGCGACTACCATCAGCGTAGGCCAGATGCCGAACCAGATCGTGATCATGAAGGTCACCGCACTGATGCCGCTCCGCTACACGGAATCGCTGACTTATCTCAAGCGTCATTACGATGGTCTGATGGCTGATCATAACGAATCGTATCTGTTGCATGGCGAAGGCGATGGCAAGAAGCTGCCACCGCTGTTTGCACGTACGGCAACGGAAACCCAGGCGCGCGGCATGCGCAAGCCGACCTTGCTGCTGGCGAACTTGCTGCAGATGATCAAACAGCGCACGAATCGCCAGTCCGGCTTGCCCGAGTGGGTGTTCATTGCAATGGAGGATGGCATGCCATCGTCCAAGGTCCTGTCCGGCAAGAGCTTGCAGGATGTGCTGGAAACCGAGCATCCGATCGACCTGCAGAAAGCCATCGAAAAGGAAGTGGCGCGCAAGATCGACGCGGAATACCAGCATATCGACCAGAAGACGTCGCTGTTCAGGCAATACACCGAGCTGGCAAACCAGTGTTTCGAGGCGGCCGGCCAGGATGACCAGGATCCGCAGTTCCTGGCACTGCGTTCGCTGCGCGATCCACTGCGCACGCTGATACGCATGCCGTAAGCGAACCGGGTAACGATCAATCATGGTGCGCCAGCGTGATGCTGGCGTACCGGTCCCACAACAATAAAAGGTAAGAAAATGGCAAAATACAAATGCCCGACGCTCGGTGATTGCGACAAGGCCAATTCTGGAGAGGTGTTCGAGCGCTCGCCCGGTGATGATTTGAAATGCCCGCAATGCGCAACGCTGCTGGAATTGCAGGCTGGCACTTCGGGTGGCTCTGGTGGCGGCAATAAAAAAGTGCTGGTAGCGGCCATCGCCGGCGTGCTGGTGCTGGGAGCCGGTGCCGGTGGTTACTGGTACCTGACGCGTCCCATCGCTGCGGCAACAGTGATTGCCGAAGCGGCCCCCGCGCTCATCGAGGCTGCGCAAACGGTGGTCGAACAGGGCAAGAGCGCTGTGCTGGCGCCCGATGACCAGAAAACCAAGGCTTTGCGTATCGAAGGCGACCAGAAGCTGGCCAGTGGTGATGCGGCGGGTGCCGAGGCGGCCAGCAGCAAGGCCGCAGCCAATGAAATGCTGAAAGCGGCGATTTCGAAAATGGCGCAAGGCAAGCTGGATGAGGCCGAAAAAGAGCTCGGTGAGGCGCGCTTGCGCGATCAGAAAAATGTACTGGTGTCCTACAACATGGCGATACTGCGCCTGAAGCAGAACCGCACGGAGGACGCGCTGGCTGAGTTCGAACGCAGCTTCAACGATGGCTTCAGCTATTTTGACCAAATGGCGCAAGACCGCGATCTGGATACGCTGCGCAAGGACAAGCGCTTCCAAGAGCTGTTGAGCCGCTATCCGGTGCAAAAATCCTGATCGTCTGATTCCTGATGTGTCTGCCAATGCGTTGGCTGCCGCCATGCCGATACAGGTATCATGTCGGCGTGCGGCGATCAGGGCCGGCACACTATCAGGAGATGGCTGTGACGCAAGACAATACATCCGCGCAAGCGGTGGCTGGAGTGGATGACGCGGACAAGGCGCGCAGCCTGGCGCTGCAAAGCCTGCGCGTGGTGATGCGCGCGGCGCAGCGCCATTCGATGCAGATCGAAAAGCAATGTGGCGTGTCGGGCGCGCAATTGTGGGTAATGCAGGAAGTGTACGACCAGCCAGGCCTGCGCATCGGCGAACTGGCGGTGAAAATGTCGATCCACCAGACCACGGCCAGCAACCTGGTCGATGCGCTGGTGAAAAAAACGCATCTGCGCAAGGCGCGCGACCAGCCCGATCAACGGGTGGTCACCCTGCACCTGACCGACACCGGCCAGGCCGTGATCGCCGCTGCGCCACAGCCGGCGCGCGGCTTGCTGCCCAGTGCGCTGGGCCGGCTCGATGCGGCTAGCCTGGCGCAGCTGAACAGCGGGCTGGCGGCCTTGCTGGCGGTGGTGGCGCCCGACGACCGCCAGGCGGGACTGCAGCCGCTGGCGTTTACGATGTAGCTGGCGCGGCTGCAGCAGGCTGGGCGGTCCTGGGCAGGCGCTGCAGCTGCAATTGCGCCAGCGCCCCGTACAGCGGTTCGCTGAGCACGCGCGAGACGGTGCTGGCGACCACCGCGCAGGCCATCAGGCTGAGCACCATGCCGTGGCCGTCGACCATTTCCATCACAATAATGAATGCCGTCAGCGGCGCTTGGGTGGCGGCCGCCAGGAAGCCCACCATGCCCAGCGCGATCAGGGCCGGCGCGTGCGGGTAGTGCAGCAGCAGCGCGATATCGTGGCCGATGCCGGCGCCGATCGCCAGCGACGGGGCAAAAATGCCGGCCGGTACGCCCGACCACACCGTCAGCCAGGTCGCCACGTATTTGAAGGCGACAAAGGCGGCCGGCACGTCGGCGGCGCCGTCAAGCATGGCGCGCGTGGCCACGGTGCCGCTGCCGAAGGTGGCGCCATGGCTGGCGACGCCGATCACCGCCACCAGCAAGCCGCAGGCGGCGGCGAACAGCACCGGCCGGTCCTTGCGCCAGGCCGATAATCTGCCCAATGGATTGCCGCGCGTGGAAGCGAGCAGCAGCCGGGCGAACAGGCCGCCGGCCACGCCGGCCACCAACGTCACCAGCAAGCCGGGCAAGGCCAGCGCCAGGCCGATCGGACCCGGGTGGATCACGCCGAAGTGGGTGGCGTTGCCGTGGATGGAGACGGCCATCATGCCGGCCAGCACGATGCCGGCGACGATCAGGCCGCTGTTGCGCTGTTCCGGCGAGCGCGACAATTCTTCGATGGCGAACATCACGCCGGCCAGCGGCGTATTGAAGGCGGCGGCGATGCCGGCCGCGCCGCCGGCCACCAGCAGGGAGTGCGGCGACACCAGCGACTGCTGCGGCAGCCAGCGGCGCGCGGCCAGCATCACGCCTGCGGCGATCTGCACCGATGGCCCCTCGCGGCCCAGCGAGAGTCCGCCGAGCAGGCCACCCGCCGTCAGCGCGATCTTGGCGGCCGACAGTTTCAAGGAAACATACAGCGAACGCTGTCCGGCACCCACCGACGGGTCCAGCGCCGCCATCACCTGCGGAATGCCGGAGCCGGCCGCGCCGATGGCGTAGCGCCGCGTCAGCCACACCAGCACGGCGGCGCACAGCGGCGTCCACAGCAGGGTGAACCACCAGGCCTTGGCATTAAAAAAGCGAAACAGCTCGAGCGCTTCTTCCGCCAGCCAGGTAAAACCGACCACCACCAGGCCGGCAATCGCCGCCATGCCGACCACCACCGCGCGCGACCACCACAGGCGCGGGTCGGCAAATTCATGCTTGAAGGCAGAAGGAATATCGTGCAAGTGCTTCATGGTGGCAAATCCGGGAGGGGTGGCGCGTGGCGTCGGGAGACTTGCCATTGTACCGATATATTTGGTCGAATGTATTTGCCTGGCGTATTTCGTGGCGTACTTGAAACAACTCAGACGAACAGGTCGCGCCGCGCGCTCTGGCTGATTGCCAGCGTGGCCGGGTGGCTCAGGCGGCGCTCGGTGGTGATCGCATACACCTGCTCGACCAGGCTGTCGACCCGGCCCAGCGCCACCACATTGTATTGCTCGCAGACCTGGTGGGCGATCACGGTGGGGGCGAAGAACAGGCCGGCGCCGGACTGACCGAAGGCGTTCATCATGGCGCTGTCGTCGAATTCGCCGACGATGCGCGGATGCAGATTGTTTTCGCTGAGCCACTGCAGCAGGCGCGCATAGATGGCGAAGTCCTCGCCCGGCAGCAGCAGCGGCGCGCGGTGCAGGCAGCGCGGAAAATCGCCGGAGAGGGTGGCGGCCAGGGCCTTGGTGCCGAGCAGGGTCATGCCGCTTTCGCCGAGCAGGTGGTTAAAGCCGCGCACGCTCAAGTGGGCCGGCATCGGGCGGTCGGCGATGATCAGGTCGAGCCGGTGCACGGCCAGGTCCGCCAGCAGGCTGGCCAGCCTGCCTTCGCGGCAGATGATGCGCAGCGGTTCGGCCAGGCCCAGCGCCGGCTCCACCAGCCGGCAGGCGATCAGTTTCGACACCGAATCGGCGCAGCCGACGCGAAAGGTGGTGGTCGTGGTGCGCGACTGGTCGCGCACGATTTCCAGCAATTCGTCGCCGGTGCTGAAGATCTCTTCGGCATGACTCAATATGCGCCGGCCCGTGTCGGTCAGCTCCAGGCTGCGCCCGGCGCGGCGGAACAGTTCCACGCCCAGGGTATCGGCAAACTCGCTGAGCTGGCCCGAGATCGATTGCGGCGTCAGGTGCAGCTGCTCGGCCGCGCGCGCGATGCTGCCGGTTTTCGCGACCATCCAGAAATACCGCAGGTGTTTGAAGTTCAATGTAGACATGGTTGGCTTGCCGAATCTCTATAGATCGGTTTTTTCGATGTATCGTTCAATTATATTCGATTTGTTCGATGTTGTTATTCGCCCTATGATGGCTGCTCATGCATGGATGCTCATGCGTTTCATATATTTATCTGAGGAGAAACATCATGTGTTTCAGTATTCATCAATTTGACCAGGGAGGCTACCGATGAACGGTTTGGAAAGCATTGCGTCCGTGCCCATGTGGGCCGGTTTTATCGCCTTCGTGCTGTTGATGCTGGCGCTCGATCTGTTTGTCTTCGGCGGCAACAAGGCACACAAGGTGAGCGTCAAGGAAGCGGCGATCTGGTCGCTGGTCTGGGTCAGCATGGCGATGATCTTCAACGGCGGCTTGTGGTGGTACCTGAACGGTACTGTCGGCGCCGAGGTCGCCAACCAGAAGGCGCTGGAGTTTTTCTCCGGCTACCTGATTGAAAAGGCCCTGTCGGTCGATAACGTGTTCGTGTTCCTGCTGATCTTCAGCGCCTTCCAGGTGCCGATCCAGTACCAGCGCCGGGTGTTGATCTACGGCGTGCTGGGCGCGATCGTGATGCGGGCGGTAATGATTTTGGCGGGTGCTTGGGTGGTCAGCGAATTCAGCTGGGTACTGTACCTGTTCGGCGCCTTCCTGTTGATTACCGGTGTGCGCATGCTGGTGGCGGCCGATTCCGAGCCGGACGTGGCGAACAACCCGGTGCTGCGTTTTGCCCGCCGCCACTTGCGGGTGGCTGACGGTGACCATGGCGAGAAGTTCATGGTGGTCAAGGGTGGTTTGCGTTATGTCACGCCGCTGTTCCTGGTGCTGATCCTGATCGAGGTGACGGACCTGATTTTCGCGGTCGATTCGATCCCGGCGATTTTCGCCATCACGACCGACCCGTTCATCGTGTTCACCTCGAACCTGTTTGCGATCCTGGGACTGCGGGCCTTGTACTTCCTGCTGGTGGACGTGGCTGACCGTTTCCACCTGCTCAAGTTTGGCCTGGCGATGGTGCTGGTGTTTATCGGCGCGAAAATGCTGATCATGCCGTGGTACCACGTGCCGGTCGAAGCGTCCTTGGTGGTGGTGGCCGTGCTGATCGCCTCGAGTTGCCTGGCCAGCGTGTTTATCGCCAAGAAAGAAGACAAGTAATCCGTAGTAGAGCGCCCGCCACGGCGGGCGCATTCACCCAATAATTCATGAATGGAATCAAGAATGCGTAGCTACTCAAAAAACAGTCCCCAGGCGGCCGGCCGTATTCTGGCCCTGATGATGATCGTCGACGGCAACCTGGCCAGTTCCGAACTGCAAGCGCTGGACCGCAGCAAGATCCTCGACCATATCGACCTGGACCCCGCCGACTTCCAGCGCCTGCTGCAAGACCTGTGCGACGACATGCTGACCTCGACCCTGCACGGCTCGGTACAACTGAGCAATACGGTGATCGACAGCCTGCTGGAAGAAATTACCGATCCGGACCTGCGCCGCAAGCTGCTGCAAACCATGTGGAAGATCGCCGACGCCGACGACTGGCTGGCCGATGGCGAAGCGGTATTGCTGGCGCGTGCCGGTACGGCATGGTCGTCGGAAACCAATTTCCGTGAACACGCAACGGCTTAAGCCGGTTTGTGCCCCATGGCGATCACGGCGGCGCCCGCCAGCGCCAGGCCTACGCCGGCAATATCGGTCCAGGCCGGCGTGACGCCGTCCACCAGCCACAGCCATGCCAGCGCGGTGGCGATATAGATGGCGCCATAGGTGGCGTAGACCCGGCCGCTGGCGGCCGGATGCAGGGTCAGCAGCCACACGAATACCAGCAGGCTGATGCCGGCCGGCAGCAACAGCCAGGCGCCGCCCTTGTTGCTCAGCCATAGCATGGGCAGGTAGCAGCCCAGCAGTTCGGCCACGGCCGTGACGGTAAACAATCCGAAAGTACGGGCGATTCCGGCCCATTCCATGCTTGCCTGCATATTCTATTCCTGTGTGAAATCAGCGGCCATTGTAAGCTGCAAGGCCACGTACAGCAGCAAACGGTCATCCGTTTCATCGAGATTCAAGCCCGTCAGTTCGGCAACTTTTTGCAGGCGGTAATCGAGCGTGTTGCGGTGGATATGCAGCGCCCTGGCGGTGGCCGTCGGGTGGCTATGGTGGCGGAACCAGGCACTCAAGGTGCGCAGCAGCACGCCCGAGCGGTCGCGCGCCCGCAGTGGCGCCAGGGTCTGCCGCAACTGCCCGGCCTGCCAGCCGTCCTGCAGGCCGGACAGCAGCACCGGCAGGCTCAGTTCCAGGTAGGAATGCAAGGGCTGCGCCTGGTCGCGGGCGCGGCCCACGCGCGCCGTCTGGCGCGCCGATTCATACGAAGCGCTGGCGCCATCGAGTCCTGGCAGGGCCACGCCCATCGCCAGGGTAAACGGCGAAGCGAGCGCCTGTTGCGCCACCTGCTGCAATTCCTGCAGGCGCTGGCGGCCTTGCTGGGCGCGCGCCTGTTGCGGCCCGGCAGCGGGAAAGGCATCGAGCATGGCCAGTTCGCCCGGCGACACCACGGCCGTCAGCAATGCCGGCCAGCGCAGCGCCAGGTCCGCCTGCACCTGCTGCAGCTGCGTCAGCACCTGGTCGAGCCGCTTGCCTGCCTCCGGCACTTCCAGCACGAACATGGCGCGCGGCACGCGCAGATCGAGCGTCAGGCGCGCCGCCCACGCTTGCATGGCGGCGTCGGACACGCCGCTGCGCGCAATCAGCTGCGAGACGAATTCCTCGCGGTAGCGTTTTTCATGCTGCAGTTCGCTGACCAGCTGGGCCTGCTCCAGCATCATTTCCGCCATTGCGCGCACCAGTTCGCCGAACTGGCGCACCGCCTCCGGTTCGCCCGTCAGGCCCACCACGCCGCAGACGACACCGCGCACCAGCAGCGGCAGGTTGATGCCGGGCCTGGCGCCGGGCAGCAAACGCGCCGCTGCCGCATCGAGCTCCACGCTGGCTCCCCTGGCCAGCGCCAGCTGCGCGCCCGGATGCACGCTGCCGACGCGGCCGGGATCGGTACTGGCCAGTATCACGCCCTGCGCATCGATCAGATTGACCTTGAAGGGAATGATCTGCGTGGTACGCTGGACGATCTGCTGCGCCAGGGCGGTGGTGATGGTGGCCACGGGATGGGTTTTCATTGGTGCATTTGCATGAAAAAATAAAGTAAGTGCCAGGAATATTCATGCATCCGCACGGTGACCGCTGGCCTGGCCGATTGTACGATGTTCCTGCCAACTACCCATAACAATATCGAGGAGACAGCGCCATGCCCCAACCATCCCCGCGCGACCTGCTGCGCGCCATGTTCGACGCCGCCGTCGCCGCCGCCCAGCCGTCGCACTGCGTGGCGCCGCATTTGCCGGCCGCACCGACAGGCCGCCTGATCGTGATCGGCGCCGGCAAGGCCTCGGCCGCCATGGCGCAAGCCGTGGAGCAACACTGGCCCGGTGAATTGTCCGGCCTGGTGGTCACGCGCTATGGCTATGGCGTGCCCTGCGCACGGATCGAGATCGTCGAAGCCTCGCATCCGGTGCCGGACGCGGCCGGCATGCAGGCCGCGCAGCGCATGCTGGCGCTGGCCGGCAATCTGACCGTAGATGACACCGTGCTGTGCCTGATTTCCGGCGGTGGTTCGTCGCTGCTGGCCTTGCCATTGGCCGGTATCACCCTGGCCGACAAACAGGACCTGAACCGCGCCTTGCTCGCTTCCGGCGCCACCATCGGCGAGATGAATTGCGTGCGGCGCCACTTGTCCGCCATCAAGGGCGGCAGGCTGGCCGCCGCCTGCCATCCGGCGCGGGTGCTGACCCTGGCGATTTCCGACGTGCCGGGCGACAAGCCCGGTGATATCGCCTCCGGCCCGACGGTGGCCGACGCCACCAGCTGCCAGGACGCGCTCGATATCGTGCGCCGCTATGGCATCGCCTTGCCGGCCAGCATACGCGAGGCCCTGGAAAGCGGGCGCGGCGAATCTGTCAAACCCGGCGATCCGCGCCTGGCAAACTCAAGCATCGAACTGATCGCCACGCCGCAAATGGCCCTGGAGGCGGCGGCCGCGGTGGCGCGCGCGGCCGGCGTCACGCCGTATATTCTCGGCGACAGCCTGGAAGGCGAGGCGCGCGATGTCGGCAAGGTGATGGCCGGCATCGCCCAGCAGGCGGCGCGGCGCGGCCAGCCGTTCGCCACGCCGTGCGTGTTGCTGTCGGGCGGCGAGACCACCGTCACCGTGCGCGGCAATGGACGCGGTGGGCGCAATGTGGAATTCCTGCTGTCGCTGGGCATCGCGCTTGACGGCGAAGCCAAGGTGCATGCGCTGGCCGGCGACACCGACGGCGTCGATGGCCAGGAAGACATCGCCGGTGCGTACCTGGCGCCCGATACCTTGCGGCGCGCCTGGGCGCAGGGCATGCGCCCGCGCGACAGCCTCGACAATAATGACGGCCACGGCTTTTTCCAGGCGCTGGGCGACAGCGTGGTCACCGGCCCCACCCTGACCAATGTGAACGATTTCCGCGCCATCCTGATCACGGCTGCAGGAGAGTGATCGTGGCGTAGTTCTATTGTGTGCTTGCAACTAAATCAAGTTGCTATGATGGCATATCAAAAAGGACATCCCATGAAAAAATCGCTGTTTTCCGTGCTGGCTTGCGCCGGCCTGTTGAGCTGGTCCGTTTCTGTCATCGCCGCCGACCAGGCGGCATCCTCGCTGCCCGGGCATTATTATCTGCAGGGCGTGACGGAAGTCGGCTCTGAATTGCTGCTGAAAAAAGATGGCAAGTTCGAATGGATGCTGGCCTACGGCAATGTCGACCAGCAGGCCAGCGGCGACTGGAGCGTGTCCGGCAAGGACGTGACCCTGCACGCGGCCAGTCCCGGCAAGGCGCCGCAGTTTCGCGTGTTTGACGAAGACGAAATGCGGATCCGCAAACCGGCTGCGGCAGGGCAGTGGGTCGCCATCGTCGGCTTTCCACAGCTGGGGCCGATGGCCGGCGTGGAAGTGAAATTCGAAGCAAAGAGCGGCAAGACGGCCACCGCCGTCAGCTTGCAGAATGGCGACGCCATCGTCAAGATGCCGGCGTCGGAGCAATGGGTGCGGGCCGGACTGCGCCTGGAAGGTTCCAAGGCCGACTACCAGTGGCTGGTGGTGCCCCCCGGGCGTGCGAGCGAACGCATCGCCGCGTTTGCCGTCACCGACCGCCAGTGGCTGCTGAAGCAGCCGTTCCAGAAACTGACCTTGCGCGTGGTCGACGGCGGACTGCAGGTGAGCGACACCGACAATGGCCTGGGCAGGGGTATTTACGCGAAGCAGCCGGCCAAATAGGCGGCCGGCTGCCTGGCCGCTTAAAAACCTTCCAGCACGATCTTGCCGCGCGCGGTATTGCTTTCCAGCACAGCATGCGCGCGCTTCAGGTTGGCCGCGTCGATCTTGCCGAAGCGTTCCGCCACCGTGGTCCGGATGGTGCCGGCGTCCACCAGCTGCGCCAGCTCTTCCAGCAGTTCATGCTGCTTGACCATGTCCTCGGTCTGGAACAGCGAACGGGTAAACATCAGTTCCCAGTGCAGCGACACGCTTTTCGCCTTGAGTTTGCGCACGTCGATCTGCTCGGGGTCGTCGATCAGGGCGAACTTGCCCTGCGGCGCGATCAGTTCGACGATCTGCTCGAAATGCTTGTCGGTCTGGTTCAGGCTGATCACATAGTCAACCGGCGGCAAGCCCAGGCGGGTGATTTCAAGAGCCAGTGGCTGGCTGTGATCGATCACATGGTGGGCGCCCAGTTCCTTTACCCAGTCGGCTGTTTCCTGGCGCGAGGCCGTGCCGATAATGGTCACGCCCGTCAGCTGGCGCGCCAGTTGCACCAGGATGGAGCCGACGCCGCCGGCCGCGCCGATCACCAGCAGCGATTTGCCGGTGCTGCTGGTGTCACGGCTGAGCTGCAGGCGTTCGAACAGCAATTCCCAGGCGGTGATGGCGGTCAGCGGCAGGGCGGCGGCCGGGGCGAAGTCGAGGCTGGCCGGCATATGGCCGACGATGCGCTCGTCGACCAGATGGAACTCGCTGTTGCTGCCGGGGCGGTTGATGGCGCCCGCGTACCAGACCTTGTCGCCGACCTGGAACAGGCTCACCTCGGGGCCGGTGGCGGTGACCACGCCGGTGGCGTCCCAGCCCAGCACTTCCGGCTGGCCGTCTTTCGGCTGGCGGTTCTTGCGGATCTTGGTGTCGACCGGATTGACGGACACGGCGTGCACGGCCACCAGCAGGTCGCGCCCGGTGGCGACAGGCGTCGGCAGTTCGATATCGAGCAGGGCCTTGGCGTCGGTGATGGGCAGGCTGTGGTGGTAGGCGATGGCTTTCATGGCGGTCCTTGAGGAGTGGAGGGATACCGTATGATGGTGGCTATTCTGCCCCGGAAAAAGAGGGCGCATACCGAAACACTTTCAAAGGAATGCTGAAAATTGCTGCGCCTCGATGATCTGCAGGTATTTGTGCGCACGGCCGACCGCGGCAGCTTGTCGGCGGCCGCGCGCGAGATCGGCATTTCGCCGGCCCTGGCCAGCGCCGCCGTCAAGCGCCTGGAAGGGGAACTGGGCTTGCGCCTGTTCGTGCGCACCACGCGTTCGCTGAGCCTGACGGCCGAAGGCACGCAATACCTGGAACACGCGCGCGAAGCGCTGCGGCTGCTGCGCGCGGGCAGCGACGCGCTGGCGGCGGGCAAGGACAGTTTCGGCGGAACCTTGAAAATTGCCATGCCGTCGGACCTGGGCCGCAATCTGCTGCTGGGCTGGCTCGACAGCTTCCAGCTGCGCCACCCCAAGCTGCACTATCAACTCAGCGTCAGCGACCGCCTGGCCGACATGGTGCGCCAGCAGGTTGACGTGGCTATCCGCTATGGCGAGCAGGATGATTCCTCGCTGATCGCCATGCCGGTCGCGCCGGCCAATGACCGCGTGCTGGTGGCGTCGCCCGCGTACCTGCGCGCGCACGACCCGCTGTCTTCGCTGGACGACTTGCGGCACCATAATTGCTTGCGCTTTGCGCTGGAAGACGGCTTGCACGACCGCTGGACCTTTTACCGCCTGCCGCAGCGCGAACAAATCAGCGTGCAGGTCAGCGGCAACCGCAGCGCCGACGATGCCGACCTGGTGCGCCGCTGGGCGGTGGCGGGGCTGGGTATCGCCTATAAATCGCGTCTAGATGTCGCAGGCGACCTGGCGGCCGGGCGCTTGCAGCGTTTGCTGCCCCAGGTGGCCGGCGAGGCCGCACCCTTGCATCTGGTCTGCATGCACCGCGCGCAAGTGACGCCCGTGGTGCTGCAGCTGCGCGATTTTCTGCGCGAGCAATGCGCCTTGCTGGGGTAAACCCAAGCGGCATTACAACTCGTTGCAAATGGCAATGTCGCGGGTTACGGGACAGGCGTAAGCTTGCCCACTTCGGATGACACCGCTTGAGGAATGGCCATGCGACCACTGCTACCGACCACCTTGCTTGCCTTTGTGCTATTGGGCGGCTGCGCCAGCACCACCGTCCAGCCGGACAACCCGGCACAGGCGCTGGCCATGCAGCAGCGCGTCAGCTGCGGCATCAATGCCGGCAGCGTGCGCCAGTTGCGGCAGCAAGGCTGGGACGGTTATCTGCAAGGACAGCTGCATCCCGGCAAGGCCGTGTTGCCGCCAGTGATACAAGCGCAGATAGCCGCCATGACCATCAGCCAGACGCCGATGGATCAACTGGTGATGGGGATCGAACAGCGCCGCAAGGAGGGCTATGCCGTGATGGACGATTCCGCCAAGCAGCAGGCGCAAAAAGACTACCAGCAGGAACTCAATCGCCTGGCGCGCGAAGCGGCCACCCGTTCGCTGTTGCTGGACGTGTATTCGCCGAATCAATTGCAGCAGCAACTGAGCTGGTTCTGGCTCAATCATTTCAGCGTGCACCAGGGCAAGCACAACCTGCGCGCCATGGTCGGCGATTATGAAATGAACGCCATCGCGCCGCATGCGCTGGGCAAGTTCCGCGATCTGCTGGCCGCCACCGTGCACCACCCGGCCATGCTGCGCTACCTGGACAATGAAGCGAACGCGGCCAACCGCATCAATGAAAATTATGCGCGCGAGCTGATGGAGCTGCATACCCTGGGCGTGAACGGCGGCTACAGCCAGAAGGACGTGCAGGAGCTGGCGCGCATCCTGACCGGCGTCGGGGTGAATCTGGGCACCGACACGCCGAAAGTCAAACCGGCGCTGCAAGCCCAGTATGTGCGGCGCGGCCTGTTCGAGTTCAATCCGAACCGCCACGACTATGGCGACAAGCAATTTCTCGGGCAGACCGTCAAGGGCAGGGGATTGGCCGAGCTCGATGAAGCGCTGGACAGACTCTCCCGCAGCCCGGCCACGGCGCGCTTTATCAGTGGCAAGCTGGCCCAGTATTTTGTCGGCGACACGCCGCCCGAAGCACTGGTGGCCGGCATGGCGCAAACCTTCCGGCAAACCGATGGCGATATCGCCGGCGTGCTGCAGACCCTGTTTGCCAGCGAGGCGTTCAAGCTATCCCTGGGCCGCAAGTTCAAGGACCCGATGCACTATGTGGTGTCGGCCGTGCGCCTGTCGTATGACGACAAGCCGATCCTGAACGCCGGACCGATGCTGGGCTGGCTGTCACGCATGGGCCAGCCTTTGTATGGCCGCCAGACGCCTGACGGCTATCCGCTGATCGACAGTGCCTGGGCCAGCCCGGGGCAAATGACGACGCGTTTTGACATTGCCCGCACGATCGCCTCGGGCAGCGCCGGCCTGTTCAGGACGGACGACCCGCAACCGCAGGAAAAGCCGGCCTTTCCGCAACTGGCCAGCGCCGTGTATTTCCAGAGCATCGAGCCGGCCCTGGGGCCGGCCACGAGACTGGCCTTGCAGCAGGCCGGCACGCCGCAGGAGTGGAACACGTTCCTGCTCTCATCGCCAGAAATGATGCACCGCTAACCGGAGAGCCACCATGTACCGTCGTGATCTGTTGAAAGCGCTGGCCGCCGTCTCTTTGTTTGGCAGCGCCGGCAGCCTGCTGGCGGCGCCCGCCACGGACGCCAGGCTGCTGTTCGTGTTCCTGCGCGGTGGCTATGACGCCAACAACCTGCTGGTGCCGACCGGCAGCGATTTTTACTATGCGGCGCGGCCGAATATCGCCATTCCGAAGCCGGGTGCGGACAACGGCGCGCTGGCGCTCAATGGCGACTGGGCCCTGCATCCAGCCTTGCGCGACAGCATTTACCCGATGTTCAACAGCGGCGACGCGGCCTTCATTCCGTTTGCCGGCACCACCGACTTGTCGCGCAGCCATTTCGAAACCCAGGACAGCATCGAACTGGGCCAGGAGGTGACAGGACGTCGCGATTTCCGTTCCGGCTTTCTGAACCGCCTGGCGCAGACCTTGAACGCGAGCGGCGCCATCGCCTTTACCGACCAGTTGCCGCTGATCTTCCAGGGCGGCCTGCAAGTGCCGAACATGGCGCTGCGCTCGGTCGGCAAGTCCGGCATCGATGCGCGTCAGAGCCAGATTATTGCCAGCATGTACCAGGGTACTGCCTTGCAAGCACCGGTCAGCGAAGGCTTCGTGGTGCGCGACGACGTGGCCAAGGGCCTGATCGGCGAGATGCCGGGCGCCAACCGCAACGCCATCAGCGCCAAGGGTTTCGAACTGGAAGCGCAGCGCATCGCGCGGCTGATGAAAGATAAATACAATATCGGCTTTGTCGACGTGGGCGGCTGGGACACCCATGTGGGGCAGGGCGCGGTCAGCGGCTACCTGGCGGGGCGCTTTGAGGAACTGGGACGGGGCCTGGCCGCCTATGCCCAGGAAATGGGCGATAGCTGGCGCCATACCGTGGTGGTGGTGGTCAGCGAATTTGGCCGCACCTTCCGCGAAAACGGCAACCGCGGCACCGACCATGGCCACGGCAGCGTGTTCTGGGTGCTGGGCGGCAGCATCCAGGGCAAGCAGGTGGTGGGTGAACAAATGGCGATCACGCAGGCGAACCTGTTCCAGAACCGTGACATGCCGGTGCTCAACGAATACCGCGCCGTGCTCGGTGGCTTGCTGCAGCGCACCTTCGGCCTGAATGCGGCCCAGCTGAACCAGGTGTTTGCGGGCGTGAAACCGGTGGACCTGGGACTGGTGTAGCGCGTTCGTGTCGTCCATGCAGGAAGCATAATGCCCGTGGTACGCTACGGCTGCGCAACTGGCGCATGGCTACAGATCCGGCACGTGCGCGTGCCGGGCAGAACGGAGTGGTATGAGCGATACCCGGCGCGACCTGGTCGGTGCAGGCTTTTCCCTGGCGCTGATCGCGCTGGCGGCATTTGTGATGCAGCGCTTCTTTTTGCCGCTGGTATGGGCCGCCATCCTGTGCGTGGCCACCTGGCCTTTGTATCTGCGCATGCGCGCGGCGCTGGGACAGCGCCCCATCATTGCAGCCGCGCTGCTGACCCTGGCGTCGGCCTGCATCTTCATTATTCCCGTTCTGCTGGGCGTGGCGCAGGCGGCGCGCGAAGTGCCGGTGCTGGCCGATTTTCTGATGCGCGCCAATGCTGACGGCTTGCCGGTGCCGGCCTGGGTCGCATCGATCCCGCTGGCGGGCAATGCGATCGACGACTGGTGGCAAGTCACGCTGAACCAGCCGCATGGCCTTGCCCATGTGCTGTCCGGCAGCGCCGTGGGCGGTTTTCATTCGGCGCGCGATATTGTGAAAATCCTCGGCGCCGACCTGCTGCACCGGCTGATCGACTTCGGCCTGGCCTTTCTGTGCCTGTTTTTCTTCTACAAGGACGGCGAAGCGCTGACGCGCCAGATCACGCAAGTGGGCAGCCACTATCTGCAGCCCGAACGCTGGCTGCGCTACGCACAAAAAGTGCCGACCGCCATCCGTGCCACCGTCAACGGCCTGGTGCTGGTTGGTTTGGCCGAAGGCGTGCTGATCGGCATCGCCTATGCGATCGCCGGCCTGCCCTCGCCGGCGCTATGGGCGTTTGCCACCGGCGTGCTGGCGATTATTCCGTTCGGCGCGCCGCTCGCCTATGTCTGCGCGGCCGCCGTGCTGGTGCTCCAGGGCAGTGTGCCGGGCGCCATTGGTGTTGCCGTCTGGGGCACGATGGTGTTGTTCGTGGCAGATCATTTCGTGCGTCCCGGCATGATCGGCAACGCCACCCGCCTGCCGTTTCTTGCGGTACTGTTCGGTATCCTGGGTGGTGTGGAAACGCTGGGCCTGGTGGGCCTGTTTATCGGCCCGGTGGTGATGGTGCTGTTTGTGACCTTGTGGCATGAGGCCTATGTATCAGGCGATTCTGTCATGCCGTCAAGTTAAGCATGCGCCATGCAGTTGACAGCGCAAGGCATAAAAACGGCGGGCCGGAGACGCGAGTCTGAGAAAATGCCGATGGCGGCGTTGCAGCTCCTCGCCGTACTGGCGTACTGTCTTCGTCGCTGCGCCTTGCCCTCGACATTTTTCAGGCCCGCTTGGCCCGGTGTGCCTGTGCCTGTGCCTGTGCGGGTGACCGAGGGCTTAATATATTTTGCTGGTGTGCTTGTGGCGCAGAAAACACCTGCCAGCCCGGCCGCGCAGTCCAGCGCACAGTAATGAGGGGGTGGTCAGCATGTTGCTGACCAGTACCGTATGCTGGCGGGCGGGGCCGGGTGGAGACTGTCGCCAGTCTCTCAGTGCGCCTTGGATAAAATCAACAACCAGCGGCGCATCAGCAGCACTTCAACATAGCCCGGCTCGATACCGGTGCCGCACTCGATCAAGGGATTGACGGTATAAAAACGCTTGCGAAAGTCGCGGCAAACGAGGATTTCGCGCTTGCCCATGCGGACCAGGAAGGAGCTTGGGGCGTATTCCAGGCCGAACCGTGAGCCAAAACCGCTATTCAATGTTGCCATGACAATTCCTTTGAGGGAGATGTGTTGAACGAGTCATCAGAATAGCACAACTACTGTATGAAAACACAGCTACTGTATGGATAAACAGTATATTTTTTTGGCTGTGGTTTTTTCGATCATGCCGCACAACACAAGGAGAACTCAGTTTGCCGCACAACAATGACACGAGCATGACCACCCGCTGGGGTACCCGGCTGCGCCGCTTTGTCGAAGCCAGGCTGTCGCCCGAAGGCGAGCTGGGCCTGCACATGACGGTGGGCGTGGTGCTGATGCTGATCGCCATCGTGGTATTCCATGAAATCGCCGAAGCCGTGATGGGCATGGAGCAGATCACCGTGCTTGACCAGCAGGTGGCGCACTGGTTCAACCAGAATGCGGTACCGTGGATCACCTGGTGTCTGCTGGTGATTACCCACCTGCATGGCGTGATCGGCGCCATTACCATCGCCTGCCTGCTGGCCTGGTATCTGCACCGCAAGGGCGCCACCTATTGGCTGTTCACGCTGGTGATTACCATGCCGGGCGTCATGTTTCTGAACGTTTTGTTAAAGTACATTTTCGGACGCGCGCGGCCCAGTTTCGAGACGCCCTTGCTCGATGCGCTGAGCACGTACAGCTTTCCCAGCGGGCATACGGCCACCGCCACGGCGCTGTATGGCTTGCTGGGCGCCTACCTGGTGTGCCAGCTTGATCATCGGCAATGGCGCCGGCGTGTCGTCATCGCGCTGGCGGCGTTTTTCATGGCGGCGCTGGTCGGTTTCAGCCGCATCTACCTGGGGGCGCACTACCTGAGCGATGTGCTGGCGGCGATGGCGGAAAGCTATGGCTGGCTGGCGATCTGCATCGCTGGCGTATCGACGCTGCGCCGCCGCCGTCATGTTCGTCAAACAAAATAACAAGGGGAATATCCTGGCTACCAAAGTCGCAGTCATCATCAACGCCGGCGCCGGTTGCGGTTACGCATCGGACTGGGCGCAGCAACTGGAAGCGACTTTCGCCGGCGTCGGCCTCGACGCCGCCATCACCCTGGCCGGGAGCGGCGAGGAAATGATCGCCACGGCGCAGCAGGCCATCAATGATGGCGCCCCCATCGTGGTGGCCGGCGGCGGCGACGGCACCATCAATGCGGTGGCCTCGGTGGTGGTCGGCAGCGGCACGCCGTTTGGCGTGCTGCCGCTGGGCACGCTCAACCATTTCGCCAAGGATCTGAACATTCCGCTCGACCTCGACGCGGCCATCGCCAACGTGGCGCGGGGCGTCAAGCACCAGGTCGACGTGGGCGAAGTCAATGGCCGCATCTTTTTGAATAACTCCAGCCTGGGCCTGTACCCGGACATCGTGCGTGACCGCGAAAAGCAGCAGCGCCGGCTGGGGCGCGGCAAGTGGCTGGCCTTCAGCTGGGCCTTGATCGCCGCGCTGCGCCGCTACCCCTTCCTCAGCGTGCAGCTGAGCCTGAACGACAAGGTGCATGCGCGGCGCACGCCGTTTGTGTTTATCGGCAATAACGAATACCTGATGGAAGGCCTGAATATCGGCGAGCGCGAGCGCCTCGACGGTGGCAAGCTGAGTCTGTACGTGGCGCAGCGTCCTGGCCGCATGGGCCTGCTCAAGCTGGCGCTGCATGCGCTGTTCGGCAAGCTGAGCCAGGCCAAGGATTTCGATATCGTCACCACCACCGAGGTGGAGATCGCCACCCGCCACCGCCGCCTGCGCGTGGCCACCGATGGCGAAGTGACGGTCATGAATACGCCGCTGCAATACCGCATCCGCCCGGCCGCGCTCGAGGTGCTTGTGCCGGCGCCAGTATTTGTCGAGGAGAATTGACATGCGCACCATCGTCCATTTATCCGACCTGCATTTCGGCAAGGTCGACCAGGCCCTGCTGGCGCCGCTGCGCACCTTGATCGACCAGCTCGAACCGCACGTGGTGGTGGTTTCTGGCGACCTGAGCCAGCGCGCCCGCAGCGCCGAATTCCAGGCCGCGCGCGGTTACCTGGACAGTTTGCCGGGGCCGCAGATCGTGGTGCCGGGCAACCACGACGTGCCGCTGTATAACATTTTCAGCCGCTTCCTGACGCCGCTGGTGAAATACCAGCGCTATGTGACGGACGATCTGTCGCCCGAATATGTGGACGATGAAATCGCCGTGCTGGGCATCAACACGGCGCGCTCCCTGACCTTCAAGGACGGCCGTATCAGCCACGAGCAGATTGATGCCTTGCGCACGCGCATGGCGGCCTTGCCGCAAGGCCTGACGAGAGTCATCGTCACGCATCACCCGTTCGACCTGCCCGAGCACTTCGACAAGGACGACCTGGTCGACCGCGCGCCGCAGGCGCTGCAGATGTTTTCCGAGTGCGGCGTCGACCTGCTGCTGGCCGGCCACCTGCACGCCAGCGTGTCGGGCAACACGGCCGAGCGCTACAAGATCGACGGCTACGCGGCGCTGATGGTGCAGGCTGGAACGGCCACCTCCACGCGCGGCAGGGGCGAGTCGAATTCCTTCAATGTGATCCTGATCGAAGACAGCGATATCCGTGTCGAGCGCTACAGCTGGAATGAAGACAGCGCCAACTTCGAGAAAGTCAGCACCGAGGCGTTCGAGCGCACGGGCGGGGTGTGGGCCAGCATGCGGCCGCTTTGATGCAGCTCTGTTTGCTTACAGATGGCGCGGTGCATCCATGCGCTGGTGCAGGATGCGAACGATGGCAATGCCATAGGGCGTGATACGGAAATAAATCATGTGTTGCTCAACGCTGCGGCGGCGATAGCCTGGCCGAATATCGTCGCATGCCGGTGCGGCTCTGGGGGAGCGCGCCAGGGTGGCAAAGGCAGCCGTCATGATATCCATATAGCGGCTTGCCTGCTCCACACTCCAGCGCTGCGCGGTATGGATCCAGATCGCTTCCAGATCCTGCTCGGCGGCCGGCGTGAGCCGATACTCAGCCATGCGCTGCCAGCATCCTTTGCTTGAACGCGCTGGCATCGAAAGGTCGCGGTTCGCCGCTGGCTTCGCCTTCCATCAGTGCGGCACGGATGACGTCGAGTTCGGCGCTGCGTTCCTGTTCACGCCGGATCAGGTCGCGAATATATTCACTGTCGTTGGTGTAACGGCCAGCCGCTATCTGCGCCTTGATCCAGTCGTCCTGTTTATCCGTCAAGGTGATGGTTTTGCGCACTGTGCTCATGTTGTCAACTCCGGGTAAATGGTCATCTTGCGACGATTATCACACTATTGGTGCAATATAGCGCAAAAGCGGGGTGAGTTCCAGTGGCAGGGTTGGCCAAGCCGGCGTTCACAGCCAGTAATGCATGAACTGCGCCGCCCACTCCTTCATGCGGTCGGCCCACGGCCGTGATTCCCACTTGGCCTTGGTGATTTCTTCCGAGTCGCGCAAGTCTTCCTGGAAGGCGTTTTCCATTTCGCGGCCAAAGCTGTCGCCCAGCACGACCACGTTCAGCTCGCTGTTATGCAGGAAGCTGCGCATGTCGATATTGGTCGAGCCGACGGTCGACCAGGCGCCGTCGATGACCGCCGTCTTGGCGTGCAGCACCGCCAGTTTCAAGTGGTAGATGCGCACGCCGCCGGCCAGCAGTTCGTCGTACAGGGCGTGTCCCGCATGGAACACCAGGCCGCTGTCGGACACGCCCGGCAACACCACCTTGACTTCCACGCCCCGTTTCGCGGCGGCGGTCAGGGCGTCGACCGTCTGCTTGTCGGGCACGAAATAGGCCGAGGTGATATGGATGCTTTTTTTCGCTTCCTGGATCGCCAGGATATACGCCTTGTAGATCTCGAAGCCGCCGCCCGGCTCGCTGGCCACCACGCGCACCAGCTTGTCGCCCACTTCGGCGATCACCGGGAAGTAGGGTGCGTCGGGCAGGTCGGCCTGGTCCTGCTGGGCCCAGGTGCGGATGAACAGCCACTGGAAGGCGGCCGCAGCCGGGCCTTCGATTTTCACGTGGGTATCGCGCCAGCCCACGTCATCCTTGTCGGACGGCTTGGCCTTGGAGCGGAACAGCGAGCTTTTCGAATAGGTATTGCTGATATTGATGCCACCCGTAAACGCCATCTTGCCGTCGACGATCAGCAACTTGCGGTGGTCGCGGTTGTTGATCTTCCACTCCTCGCCCTTGAGCTTGGCCGGATTGACGGGGTTGAAGGCCACCAGGTGGATGCCGGCCGCGCGCATGCGCTCGAAAAACGCCTGTGGCACGCCGAGCGTCCCCACGCTGTCGTAGATGATATTGACCGTCACGCCCGCCTGCTGTTTTTCGATCAGCGCATCGGCAAATTTCAGGCCCATCGGGTCCTGGTCGAAGATATAGGTTTCCAGGTTGATGGTGGACTTCGCTTCGGCGATGGCTTTGAGCATTTCCTTCATCGTCTGCGGGCCGTCGAACAGCAGGGTCACCTTGTTGCCCTTGATCAGCGGCACGCCGGTGGCCGCCTCTTCCAGCGCGGCCTGGGTCTTCAGGTCCATGCCGGACTTGGCCCAGCGCTTGTTGAGCAGGGCGGCGCGGCTGTTGACGTTCAGCACGGCGCCCTTGCCGGTGATCACTTTGGGCGTGGCCACCGGTGCCAGTTCGTTATTCAGATTCTTGACGTCTGGTAACCCAGCGCATGCAACCAGGGTCCAGCACAGCAAGAATGCGGTAAGACAGGGCTGCAGGCGCTTCGCAGTCATTTTTGGCCTTTTATCGGTAAGGGGTCTAGCACTTCATCGGCCAGCGCCAGCGGCGGCGGGTTTTTGGAACCAAAGAAAAACAAAATCGGCGACTTCAGGAAACGCTTGCCCAGGATCTTCAACAGCTGCAAGCCATGCTTGAAGCGCACCTGGCGCGACCGCAGCGCCACCCACAGCGCCAGGCCAAAGCTGACCAGCAGGTTGGCCGTGCCGATGGCGAAGATGCCGGCCAGCGACTTGACGGCCAGTTGCCAGCTCATATTGTGGTCGAGTCCGACAAGCGCTGTCGCAAAGTTGGCGGCCGAGAAGGTAATGTGGCGGATATCGATCGGCAGGCCGATCAAAAAACCCAGGGTGCCGATGGTGCCCAGCAGGATGCCGAAGTAGAAGTTACCCATCAGCCCGCCCAGGTTATTTTCCAGATACAGGCCCAGCCGGGCCAGCCGTTCCTGGCCGATCACCCGGCCCAGGCCGCGCAGTTGCGCGATGCGCTGGGCCCAGCGCGTGTACAGCGCCTGGTTGTCATAGTAGCCTGAAATCAAGCCGGCCACGAACAGGCAGACGCCGGCGATCATGGCGTAGAAAATGGCCGGGCTGCCGATGGGATCGATGTCATGCAGCAAATGCATGGCTTTCTCGGGTGACACCAGATGATGGCCCGTGATGGCGTGGTAGCCCAGCGCGATCAGCCAGGCGGTGGGAATCGCCGTGGCGATATTGCCCAGCACCGCCATGTTCTGCGTGCGGAACACTTTATTGATCAGCTCGGCCATGCTGTCGAGGTCGATATTGCGGCCGTCCTTGCTGTGCAGGCCGGCGGCGATGCGCGAGGCGGTCATGGCCGGCTGCTTGGTGGCCACCGTGAAGTGCAGCAAATGGATGAACATGAAGCCGATCGAATAATTCATGCTGAACATGAAGGCTTCGACCAGCGGCGCCGAGCGCAGATACGACATCAGGATCTTGAACAGCGCCATGAAGCCGATGATGACGCCGGCGCCGGCCGACGACAGGAACATGGCGGCCATTTCGCGCCGGTTCTCGGCGATATAGTGTTCGCCGGTGCGGCTGGCGTTTTCCGTCACGTTACGGGCGAGCAAGTTGATATTGTCAGTAAACAAATCGCTGACCTTGTACTTGTGGTTGTGCGCGCGGATCAGTTCCAGCGCCAGCGCCACGGCGCCCGCGCGGCGGCGGCTGACCGGGCGCGCGTCGATCAGGTCCGGCGTGGCATCAGAAGTGATGGCGGCGATGTCGACATTGATCGAGCCGGGCAGCTCGCCGCTGGTGTCGACCAGGAACAGCAGCTTGCGCAGGCGGTCGATGCTTTGCGCCAGCGCCACCAATAAATACGTCAGCGCAATGCTGGTGCCCTGGTACAGCGCCTTCTTGCGGATCTTGGCGATCACGGCGTCGCACTGGTCCAGCATCACCAGCAGATGGCGGGCGTCCTCGATATGATCCAGGCTACCTTGCAGCAACTGGGTGTAGGCGTCGAGGTAGGCGTTCACTTCGGTGTTCTGCACCATGAACGGCGACTGGAACACTTCGATCTCATTGTGAAAGCGCGTCAGTTCCGGCTCCAGGCCCATGGCGCAGACGCGGTAGGACAGGGTGCGGATGGCGTCGAGCATGCCGGGCAGCATGATATTGCCGTCGCCCACGGCCAGTTCGATATCGTCGGCCGTCAGCACGTCGAGCAGTTCCAGCCAGTCGGTGGCCGGCACATTGCTGATCCACAGATGATCGGTTTCCAGGTACAGCACCTGGTCGAGCGCGTCGTTCAGGTATTCGTCGCCCAGCGCGGGCGGCAACATGCGGTAGGCAATACGGCGTTTCAGTTCGGTAAAAAAGCCGCTGTTCGACAGCACGCCGATATCGGTGTACAGGCTGGCGTGGCGGCGCGCGGCCAGCACGCGCAGCACGTACTCGTGCAGGGCGCGGGCCTGGGCCGGATTGCCCTTGAGCAGTTGGCGCAAGGTGCGCACGTTGGCGATCGCGGTGGCGCTGTCATGGGGGCGCTTGGGACGCAATGAATTAAATAGTTCGACCAGCAAGTCGATATTGCTGGTGTAGGGATCAATGCGTTCGAGGATAGCTAGCATGCAGAAAAACGGGCGGGCCGCTGTCGGTAAAACCAGTAGTGTACCTTCTGCGCAAGATCATGCAACGTGCGGCATCGAACACAGGCATGGGGCTATCCTGCAAATGGCGACGTTTGTTGTTTTGCAATCAGCGTTAATAGAAAGCAATTCAGGCTGTTGTTTGTGGACACCTGCAAATGCCGAGCACTTGCTTTCTGTTGTACATCGCACAGATCGCTTGCTTAAAAACGGGGATAAGGTGATAGTAGGTCAGACACACAGCGCGTGTCCTGATCGGTACCGGCAAATTTTTACTGACATTACCGAGATAGCTATCATGAAGACCTCGTACCTTGCGCTAGTAGTGATGGGATCGTGCGTGACCGCGCTCGGGCCGTTTGCGCCCTGCGCGCAGGCCGAAACCACGGCCGCGCCTGGCGGCGGCACCACCGTGTATGGCGTGCTCGATGCGGGCGTGGTGGCCGAGCGTGGCTGCGTGAGCAACTGCGGCAGCACCAGGCTATCGGCCGGCGTCGCCTCCGGCTCGCGCCTGGGCGTGCAGGGCCGCGAAGCGCTGGGCAACGAGGTGGCCGCCGTGTATGCGCTCGAAGCGGGCATCGAGAATGACACGGGGCAATCGGAGGAAGGCCGCCTGTTCGGCCGCCAGGCCTATGTCGGCCTCGACAGCCGTCTGGGCGCGCTGACCCTGGGCCGCCAATACAATCTGCAATATCAGGCCTTGAGCGACGTCGCCGATCCGTTCAAGGGCGGCATGGCCGGCAGCGCCGGCAACCTGGCCGGCTATGGCGTGAAGCGCTACGACAACACCGTCAAATACGCCTCGCCCGCCTTGCGTGGCGTCAGCGCCGCGGCCATCTACAGCTTTGGCGAATCGCCCTACAGCCGCGCGCGGAACCGCGCCTATGGCGCCACGCTCGGTTATTCGGCCGGCGCCGTCAATGTCAGCGTGTCGCACCAGCGCAAGAACAATTTCATCGAGGCCGAAGGCACCGTGCCGGCCATTGACATGTCGGCCCGCAATACGCTGATCGCCGCCAACCTGGACCTGGGCCTGGCCACCGCGTTTGCCGCCGTCGGCATCAACAAGGGCTATGGCAGCTCGCCGTGGGATCCGAGCAATGCCTACAGCTCGCTGGCGCTGTCGATGTCGTCGTCGGACAGCCGCGACACCTTGCTGGGCGTGTCGGTGCCGGTGCGCGGCTTCAATCTGCTGGCGTCCTATGTGCGCAAGGACGACCGCGATCTGTCCAACCGCGACGCCAACCAGGTGGCCGTCGGCGTCACCTATGCCTTGTCAAAACGCAGCGACTTCTATGCCTCGTACGCCAAGATCCACAACAAGAACGGCGCGCGCTATACGGTGGGCAACGCCAGCGACGGCGGCCGCGGCGACGCCGCCTTCAACCTGGGCTTCCGTCACGGCTTCTGAGCTGTGGGCGGCACGGGGCAAGTCGCCCCCAGCCACTTGCCGGTGCTGGCCACATTCACCTGTTCCGCCGTGCCGCGCGCGCTGGTGCTCGCATTCAACTGCATGGTAAACGCCTGGTCGCCCTGGAAGCTCACCTTGCCGGTGCCACTGGACTTCGGATTGGCGCAGGTAAACGACACGTTCATGCCGCCGGGAACGGCCACATTGTTCGACTTGCAGTCACCAGGCTGGCCGGTGGGAATCTGCTGGCGCGCCGCCATTTCCGGCGTGACGCAGGCCGTCACGCGCACGGCGCCATCGGCACCGACGGTCGGCACGGCCATGCCGCGGCTGGCGGCCATCGCTTCGAGCTGCTTGCGCTGATCGGGCGGCAAATTGCCCAGTTGCTGCAGCACCATCGACATGGCGCTGTCGGTGGCGACGTCGGGCGAGGCCATCTTGCTGTCGATTTGCCACAGGCCGGGCTTGATGGGAGGAGGGGTGTCTTTCGCCTGGGCTTGGGCCTGGAAAGCCAGGGCCGCGCAAGCGAGGGTGGCGAGACGGGGAAAAGTGGAATGCATGGCTGGGGTCTCCGGAAAAGGCAGGCCCCAGCATACAAGAAGGCAGGCGGCGCACGCTTGCCTTCTTGTTACAAACTGTGATTACAGGCTATGGTCGGGTTCGATGCGGCGCACGTCGACGCAGGCGATGCGGCGCTCGTCCGCTTCGAGGATCTCGTAGCGCAGGTCGTTCAGTTCCAGCACTTCGCCGACGGCCGGCATGTTTTCGAAGTGCGCCAGCAGGAAGCCGGCCAGCGAGTTGTATTCGCCGTCTTCGCTGACCAGGGTTTCCGTCTCGAACACTTGCTCCAGGTAATGGAGGTCGGTCGCGCCATCGATGCGCCAGTGGCCCGGGCCCAGCACTTCCACGTCGGGCTGTTCGTCCTCGTCCGGGAATTCGCCGGCGATCGCTTCCAGAATATCGATCGGCGTCAGCACGCCCTGCACGGTGCCGAACTCGTCGACCACCAGCACCAGCTGGCCGCGCGAGCGGCGCAGCGTTTCCATCGCTTTCAGCACGCCGGCCGCTTCCGGCACCACGATCGCTTCGCGCATGCTGGCCGGGTCGATCTTGCCGTGCGACACAAGGTCTTCGATCAGGTCCTTGCTGCGCGCCAGGCCCATCACATTGTCGAGGTCATCGTTACAGACGGGAATCATGCTGTGCGGCGTTTCGCGCAGCAAGGTCAGCATTTTTTCGCTGCTGTCGTTCAGGTTGACCCACGATACGTCGCCGCGCGGCGTCATCACGGAACGGATCGAGCGCTCGCCCAGGGTCAGCACGCCGCTAACCATATTGCGCTCTTCCACGCCAAAGGCCGAGATGTCCGGCGTTTCCTGGACTTCATCTTCCTGCACCGCTTCGCGGCCCTTGCGGCCACCCAGGAGGCTCAGCACGGCCTGCGCGGTACGGTCGCGCAGCGGCGTGGTCGATTGCAGTTTCAGGAAATTGCGGCGCGCCAGCTGGTTGAAGAACTCGATCACCACCGAGAAACCGATGGCCGCATACAGATAGCCTTTCGGAATATGGAAGCCCAGGCCTTCGGCGATCAGCGACAGACCGATCATCAGCAGGAAGCTCAGGCACAGCACCACCACGGTCGGATGCGCATTGACAAAACGCGTCAGCGATTTCGAGGCCAGCATCATGACGCCGATGGAAATGATGACGGCGGCCATCATCACGCCCAGTTCGTCGACCATGCCGACCGCCGTGATCACCGCGTCGAGCGAGAACACGGCGTCGAGCACGACGATCTGCGCCACCACCAGGCCGAAGCCCGCATAGACCTTGGAACCGGTGGCCGCGTGCGTCACGCCCTCCAGGCGTTCATGCAGCTCGGTGGTGGCCTTGAACAGCAGGAACAGGCCGCCGACCAGCAGGATCAGGTCGCGTCCCGAAAAGGTAAATTGCCACACCGAAAAGAGCGGCGCGGTCAGGGTCACCAGCCAGGAGATCAGCGACAGCAGGCCCAGGCGCATCACCAGCGCCAGGGTCAGGCCCAGCACGCGCGCCTTGTCGCGCTGGTGCGGCGGCAGCTTCTCGGCCAGGATGGCGATAAAAATCAGGTTGTCGATGCCCAGCACGATTTCCAGTACGACCAGCGTCAGCAGGCCGACCCAGATTGTCGGGTCAAATAACCATTCCATTATGTCTTACCTTGTAAAGTCAAAAAGTTTCAAGCTTGCCCGGCGGCAGGGGTGCCCCGGGCGTGAGGGTGGTCCATGCTTCAGCCGCGAACGCGTGGCGGGCGCGTGGCCTGCCACACGTCCGCTTCGGCAAGTGCGCCGGGTCCCGCCTGCCAGATGATGGCGCAAAAAGGGACCGCCTGGCGAAATGCGGGATACAGGGTGATGGGGTCGTTGTCGCACTCTTCGGCGTCGCAGCTGTCGCTGGCGGCATCGGGCGCGCTATCCGGGGCGATATCCGGAGCGGTCTCGGCATGCGAGTGGGCGTCGGGGCAATCGGCGCTGGCCGCGTGCATGCCGGCGTGCTGGAATGGGGAAGCGCTGGCATACGCCATGTTGGCGTATGCCTGGGGTAAAGCGATGAAAACAAAAAGGCACAGCAGGACGAGAGCTCGTCTCATATACAGGCAGATAGTTCTGGAACGGTCGAGTATAGCACGTCATTATTGCAGGCCTGTGACCAGCTGCTTGCGGAATTGATAAGTTTGCAGTAAATTGCGTTGTAGTAACAATTTCACTCCCCGGCGAAGACGCAGCGCCGTGTCGTGAACATTGTCGCGCTGGTTGTTCCATGTTGATGCCTTTTTCTACTAACGCAGTGTTACCAGGACCACGCTTTGAAACCAATTACCGCTCTCTTGCTTGCCGCCGGCATCCTGTCGCCTTCTTTCGTGCTGGCCGCCACGCCGGCGCCGTCCGCCAAAACCCAGAAAGCCGGTGCGCCGGCGGCGGCCGTGAAGGTCACCTCGATCGAGGGCATTACCGAATACAAGCTGGCCAATGGCTTGCGCGTGCTGTTGTTTCCTGACGCCAGCAAACCCACCCTGACCACCAATATCGTCTACATGGTCGGCTCGCGCCATGAAAACTATGGCGAGACCGGCATGGCCCACTTGCTGGAACACCTACTGTTCAAGCCCAGCGCCAACTTCGGCATCAAAAAAGGCAGCAAAACCCCGGTCGAGATCCTGAACTCGACCGGCGCCCAGTTCAACGGCACCACCTGGTTCGACCGCACCAATTACTACGCCACTTTCCCGGCCAATGATGACAACCTGCGCCAGATGCTGGCGATGGAAGCGGACCGCATGGTCAATGCCGCCATCGACCAGAACGACTTGTGGAACCCGAAGACCAACAAGGGTGAAATGACGGTGGTGCGCAACGAGTTCGAGATGGGCGAGAGCAATCCGCTGCGCGTGACCAGCCAGCGCATCCAGGCGGTGGCGTTTGACTGGCACAACTACGGCAAGTCGACCATCGGCGCGCGTTCCGATATCGAGCAGGTCAATATTCCCCGCCTGCGCGCCTTTTATCACAAGTACTACCAGCCCGATAACGCCGTGCTGATGGTGGCCGGCCGCTTCGACGAAGCCAAGGTCCTGAAACAGATCAACGACCTGTTCGGCAAGATTCCAAAACCGACGCGCGTGATCGAGCCGACCTACACGGCCGAGCCGGTGCAGGATGGCGAGCGTTCGGTGACGGTACGCCGCAGCGGCGGCACGCAACTGGTGGGCGCCGGCTACCACGTGGCGCCGGCCGGCAATCCGGAGTCGGTCGCCATCGATGTGCTGGGCGAGGTCCTGACCAGCGCGCCGGCCGGCCGCCTGCACAAGGCGCTGGTGGAAACCAAGCTGGCCAGCAAGATCATCAACAACTCCTTCAGCACCCTGGAGCCGGGCTACAACCTGTTCGGCGCGCAGGTGCCGAAGGACGGCGACTTGGACGCGGCGCAGGCCGCCATGCTGAACGTGCTCGAAGGCCTCAAATCGCAGCCGCTGACGGACGCCGAAGTGGCGCGCGCCAAGCAGAACCTGGCCAAGCAGATCGAGCTGGCGTCGTCGGATACGGCCAGCCTGACCATCGCGCTGACCGAATCGCTGGCGTCCGGCGACTGGCGCTTGTTCTTCCTGCAGCGCGACCAGCTCGACAAGGTTACCACCGCGCAAGTGCAGGCGGCCGCCGAAAAATACCTGAAGAGCTCGAACCGTACCGTGGGCCGCTTCATTCCGACCGACACGCCGGACCGCACCACGGTGCCGGCCTACGCCGACCTGGCGCCGCAGTTTGCCGGCTACACGGGCCGCGCGGTGGTGGCGCAGGGCGAGGTATTCGACCCCAGCCCCGACAATATCGAAGCGCGCACGCAGCGCTTCACCTTGCCTAACGGCATGAAGAGCGCCTTGCTGCCGAAGAAAACCAAGGGCGGCACGGTCAGCGTAGTATTGAAATTGAACCTGGGCAGTGCCGACAGCCTGGCCGGCAAGTCGGCCGTCGGCAGCTACACGGCCAATCTGCTGTCGCGCGGCACCGATAAACTGTCGCGCCAGGAAGTGAAGGACAAGTTCGACCAGCTGGGGATGCAGTTCAATGTCAGCGGCGGCGCCGAAGGCGTGACGGCCTTCCTGATGGGCAAGCGCGAGAACCTGTCGGCCGCCATGGAATTGCTGGCGCAAGTGCTGCAAAAGCCGGCCCTGTCCGAAACGGAATTCCTGGAATTGCAGCGTGAACGTGTCGGCCGCGCCGAGCAGGAAATGCCCGAGCCGCAACCGCTGGCCGTCAATGCCCTGCGCCGCCTGATCGACGCCACGCCGCCCGGCCATGTACGCCACGTCGATCCGCTGCCGGTGGAGCTGGCCGCATGGAAAGGCGTCAAGGTTGCCGATGTGAAGGCCTTCCATGCCGGCTATTATGGTGCTTCCAGCGCCACGTTTGCCGCTGTCGGCGATTTCGATGCGGCTGCGCTGCAAGCGCAAGTGACCAGCTTGTATGGCAACTGGAAGGCGCAGCAGCCGTATGTGCGCATTCCAACCGCCGTCAAGCCCGTCAGTGGCGAAAAGGTCAGCCTGGAAACGCCGGACAAGGCCAACAGCGTGCTGTTCGCCGTCGCGCCGGTGCCCTTGAAAGATGACGCCGCCAGCTATCCGGCGCTGGTGATCGCCAATCACATGTTCGGTGGCGGCGCGCTGCGCAGCCGCCTGGCCGACCGCATTCGCCAGAAGGAAGGCCTGTCGTACGGCGTCGGCTCGCAATTGAGCGTGCCCGTGCATGAAGCGGCCGGCTACTGGATGGCCTACGCCATCAGCGCACCGCAAAATGCCGTCAAGGTGGAAGCGGCGCTGCGCGAGGAAATCGCCAAGGTGCTGGCCGAAGGCTTTACGGAAGCGGAACTGGCTGAGGCGAAAAAAGGCTGGCTGCAATCGGAAGAAGTGAGCCGCACCGAAGACGGTCCGCTGGCGCGTTCGCTGTCGAACTATCTGTCGGATGGCCGCACCATGGCGTACGACAAGAACCTGGAAGCGAAAGTGGCGGCCTTGACCCTGGCGCAGGTGAACCAGAGCCTGCGCGACTACCTGAAGCCGGAAGTGGTGTCGGTAGTGACGGCCGGCGATTTCGCGAAAGTGGCGAAAGAGTCCGGCGCCAAGGCGGCGACCGCGAAGTAATCCTCTGCATGTAAAAAACAGCCGGGCCATGTAAGTGGTCCGGCTGTTTTGTTTGGTGCTGTTGAAAATTAACGTGGAGCCATCTCGGCTACGTAAATTTCCACGCGACGATTGCGGGCGCGGCCGTCGTTGTCGGAGTTCGACGCGATCGGTTCACGCGCGCCGCGGCCTTCGACCACCACGCGGGTCGGCGAGACGCCGCGCATCGACAGGTAGTCGCGCGTGTGGGCGGCGCGTTCGACCGACAGCGGCTCGTTGATCGAGGCGCTGCCGGTGCTGTCCGTGTGGCCGATGATGCTCACGGTGGTGTTCGGGTTGTCGTTCAGGGTGGCGGCAAAGCGGTCGAGGATGGGGCGGAAGTTGCCCTTGATATCGGCGCGGTTGGTATCGAACGAGATGTCGCTCGGGATTTCCATTTTCAGGCGGTTGTCCGAGGTCTGCGTCACTTGCACGCCGGTACCTTGCGTCGCTTGTTCCATCGTGCGCTTCTGGTTTTCCATGCGGTTCGACCAGATATTGCCGACCACTGCGCCGGCAGCCGCGCCCAGCAGGGCGCCGCCAGCCGTGCGGCCGCTGCCCCCACCGCTGGTGGTGCCACCGATCAATGCACCCAGGCCGGCGCCGACGCCGGCGCCAGTGGCCGTGCCGCGTTGCGTGGCCGACATGTCGGCACAGCCGGAAACGGCGATCGTCAGGGCCAGCATGCCGATCACGGATTTGGCGCCAGGGCCGGTTTTGAATGGATTCATAGAGTTTCTCCTAGTGTTGTTCTTGAAAGTACCCGGGGGGATCACCCGCACACGTTACTGCAAAATCGCCGGGCTTGCCAGTGCCAATGGAAAGACGGCGCCCGTTCGCACGTGCGCCGCCGCCAGCATCTAGCAGAGCCGGCCACAGCCTCTATAGACCGCGCCCGCTGATCAGGCGCAACAGGATCATGATCACTGCCACGACCAGCAGAATATGGATGAAGCCGCCGATGGTGTAGGAAGTAACCAAACCCAGCAGCCAGAGAATGATGAGTACTACTGCGATTGTATAGAGCATGATGTGTCCTCCGTGAGTAATGTGTGGATGACCGCGAGGTGGGTGCACCTGCGCTGTCATCGGCTTTTTGCCATTTGCGTTGCTGCCGGAGTGACACTCCCTGCAAAACGCTGATGCCATGACGCATTGTCTACTTTGCTGCCGAAACTATCTGTACGGTGTCGTACATAACTCTTACTTATTCGTGTTTCCTTGCACATTGGCATGTTCTGCTTCGCCCATGCCGGGCAGCCAGGCCAGCATGCCGGCCATGCCGACGGCGCCCGCCAGGCAACTGAGCATGCCGCCGGTCAGCAGCAGCATCACGCCGAACACGGGGGCGACCGCACCGCCGGGCGCCAGGTCCAGCGCGCAAAAGCCCAGTATCGTCGCCAGCATGCCGCCGCCGATAAAGCTCAGCCATATTTTGTTGCTGCCTGTAATGTCGTGCTTCATGTCGCCTCCGTTGGTGGTGATGCGCTTTTAGATTTCCTGAGTGCATCATCTAACGCCGGCGCCGACTCATCTGTGCGCCAACGAACATGATCAAAAAGAAAACGCCCGGACTGGCCGGGCGTGTGTGCAATCAGCAACGAAACGAGATGATCTTAGCCGGCGCGCAGGCCGCCGTTGACCACGCGCACGCGGTCGCCCTGGCGCCAGTTCGGCGCCGCACTTTGATGCACGGTGCGGGTCTTGCCGTTGTCCAGGCGCACGACGATGTTGTAGCTGCGCGTGGCGCGCACGCTGCCTTCGATCTGGTTGCCGGCCACGGCGCCACCGACGGCGCCCAGCACGGTGGCCAGCTGCTTGCCATGGCCGCCACCCACCTGGTTGCCCAGCAGGCCACCGACCACGGCGCCGCCGGCCGCACCCACGCCGCTACCCGAAGCGCGGGTATTGACTTCATGGATGGCTTCGATCACGCCGCAGTTGCCGCAGACCTTGGGCGCCGGTGCCGGGGCCGCCGCATATTGCGGTTCAGGCTGTGGTTGTGGGCGTGGTGCTGGCGCCGGCTGTGCCGCCAGTTGCTGTGGCTGCTGTTGGGGGAGGGCGGCCAGCGGCTGGGCGCCTGCCGGTGGTGCGATCGCCTGCAGGCTGGCCAGCTGTTCGCTGGAGGCGGCGCTGCTCAACGGTGCGGCTTCGCGGCTGTCCGAGGTGGGCAGCCAGCCCATCAGGGCGGCCGTGCCGACGCCGCAAAACAGCACCACGGCAACGGCCGCGGCGAGGATCAGGGGATGCAAGGATTTGGTGGTGGTGGTCATGAAATGCTCCTGTCTTGTCTGTGAATGAAATCTGGATGGCTGGCGCCGGGAAGGGCGCGCTCTGAATCTCTGCTTGAATCTTGTTATTGGCTTGAGGCCCCGAGTGTGCGTCGCCACGTGATTCGCTTCCGTGCGTCACCGTACATACATGCGCAAGGCGGCCCCGTAGGCTAAGTAAAAATTATGTCGAGTTGTAACGACACCAAGGAAAAGGCAATGCCATCAATGACCGCTACCATCAACCTGCCCCGTGATGCAGGCCGCTCCGGTCTGGCCTCGGCCGCTGCGGGCAACCGCCTGCTGGCCAGCCTGCCGGAGTCCGACCTCAAGCATCTGTCGGCGCTGTTCGATACCGTCACGGTCGACGTCGGCGACGTGCTGTACGAGCCGGGCCAGCCGATCGGCCACATCTATTTTCCGGGCGACTGCCTGATCTCGCTGCTGGCCGTGGCCGAAGGCCGCATGACGCTCGAAGTGGGCTCGGTCGGCCGCGAAGGCGTGCTGGGCGCCTCCGTCGCGCTGGGCCATGAACTGGCGCAGGTGCGCGCCGTCGTCCAGCGTTCCGGCAGCGCCAGCCGTATCGCGCGCGCCGATTTCTGCGCCGAATTCGCCCAGCTCGAGTCGCTGCAGCGGCTGCTGTACCGTTACACCGACACCCTGCTGGCGCAAGCCATCCAGATTGCCGTGTGCAGCCGCTTCCACGTGCTCGAAGCGCGGCTGGCCCGTTCGCTGCTGATCACGCGTGACCGCCTGCAGTCGGAAAAATTTCACCTGACGCATGAATTCCTGGCCCACACCCTCGGCGTGCGGCGGGTCGGCGTGACCAAGGCGGCCAGCGCGCTGCAGCAGCAGAAACTGATTACCTATAGCCGCGGCAATATCGAGATCCTCGATTCGGCCGGGCTGGAAGCGGTATCGTGCCGCTGCTATGAACTGGTCAAGGATACGGGCACGGCCGGCATGGCCAATGTTTTTGTATAGCTCCAGGCGCCAGGCGCAAAAAAGCGGGGCGGCTACCGAAGTAGCCGCCCCGCTTTTTTGCTTGCCGAAGATTACTTCGGTTTGACCTGGTTACCGATCACGCCGCCGACGGCGGCGCCGCCCACTGCGCCAACGGCGCTGCCGCCGGTCAGCACGGAGCCGGCAACGGCGCCGATGCCGGCGCCGACAGCGGTGTTTTTATCCTGGCCGGACATATTGGCGCAAGCGGTCAGGCTCAGCACCAGTGCGGCGATGGAAGTGGTAGCGGCGAGTTTTTTAATCGTTTGCATGGTAGTTCTCCTTTGGATTCAGTCCCGTGGCGCCGGCAGGGTAGAGGCCGGTAATAAGGTACGCCAGTCAATGTTCAGGCACAGTTACAGAATAGGTTTGCAAGGTATTAAAATCTGTTCGGCAACGCACATAGGGGTGTAACAAATGTAAATGCGACATCGCGCCTCAGCGTGGCAGGGCCCGCTCGCCGGTCTTCGGTTTGGCGCCCTGGCGTGCACGGGTCTTGCCCGGCTGGGGCGCCACCGGCTTGCGGCTGGCCTGGTTCAGCAAGCTGGCGCATTCGCTCTGTTCTCCGGGGCCGGCATTGACCAGCGGCAGCAGGGCGGCAAACGGCGCCACCGCCGCCAGCGCCAGCGCACCGCCGGCGCGCAGCGCCACCACGCCCTTGTCGATACTGACATCGGGGTCGCTGAAGGTGCCCTTCACATAGATCGGTGCGCGCAGCGAGAAGATGCGCACGCCCTTGCTGTCGGGTTGCAAGGTCAGATCGAGTTTTTCATTTTCCAGGTTGATGGTGCCGTCGACATGCAAGGTGGCATCGTCCGTGTCGACGATGAACTGGCGCGTCTGCATCAGGCCATGCGTGACGCCGAAACTGGCCGCCATGCAATTGAGTTTGACCTGCTTGTCGCCCGACAGCTTGGCCAGCACCACGCTGCCGATGTTCAGGCCCATCTCTTCAAGCAGCAGCTTGCTGACGCTGCCCCCATTGATCAGTGCCTTGACTTCGCCATTGGAATTGCCCAGCAAGCTGGCCACCGAGTTGCCGGTGGCGGTGAGTGCCGCGTCGCCATTGATCTGGCCCACGCTGGCTTGCAATGGTTTGAGGTTGGGAAACAGCTGCTTGATCTGCATGCGGCGCGCGCTCGCCTTCAGTTCGGCGGCGATGCGCCCGGGCGCTGTCTTGCCGCTGCCGTCCATCCGGATCTGCGACACCAGCGTGCCGCCGGCGATATTGAAGTTGAGCGGGTTGAGCGAGAGCACGCTGTCGTTCAGCACGATATGCGTGTCGACCTGGCTGATCGGCAGGTTGGCGTCGCGCGTGATGGTGTCGGCCGTGTAGCGCACGTCGGCGTCGAGGCTGGCCCAGCGTTCGGTCTTGAATGTTTCGATCGGCAACACGCGGCCGGCCGGCTGGTTCAGTTGCGCGCCGCGCTGCACCTTGCTGGCGCGGTTGTCGGCGCCCACCAGCGGCCCCAGGTCGTTCAAGTGCAGCAGCTTCGAATGGACATTGCCGGTCAACACATTGCGCGGCTTGCGCTCGGAATACTTCGCGCTGCCGCTGATATCGCTGGAGCCCACCTTGCCGGTGAATTTGTCATAGATCCAGTCGCTGCCGCCGCGCTTGAGCACACCGGTCAGATGTCCTTGCGCGCTGAACGGCGGCGTTTCCGGCAGCAGCACGCCGGTCAAGGCATACAGCTGGGCCATGCTGGGGCCCGATATTTTCAGCAGCACGTCGAGCGCGGCCAGCCTGGTCGGGCGCGTCAGCGTGCCGTCGATGGCCAGGGTGGTGCTGCCCGACCGCATCTCGGCCTGCAGCGGGAACGGCGTACTTTGCTGCTGCAGCGACAGCACGCCGCCGGCCTTGCCGCTGCCTTTCACGGGCGCGCCGCGATAGGTGCCGGCCAGGGTCCAGGCGATGCCGTAGCGCGCGTCAACGATGGTGTCGACGTCGGCGCGCATGGTTGAGTTGGTGATGCCATCCTCCAGATACACCGTGCCTTTGCTGAAGACCACGCTTTGCAGCTCGAACTGCCACGACGAACCGGGGTTCTGTTTTTCAAACGTCCAGTTGTTGTTGCCGTCCTTGCCGCGCAGCAGGCGTAGCTGCGGCGCGTCGAAACGCAGTTCGGGTATCACGATCTTTTTATCAAGCAAGGCCAGCGGGTCGAGCGAGAAGGCCAGCTGGCTGACGCTGGCCGACTGCGGATGGCGCGGATCGGCGACGATGCCGGCCGGATTGCCCATGCGCACATCGCGCGCCTGCAGATGTGGCCAGGGCAGGTAGTCGCGCCAGCCGCGCTGTTTTTCCGCTGACGCCGGCTGGCGCCAGGCCAGCGCCAGGTCGCCTTCGATGGCGAACGGGCGGCCCAGCGCTTCGCTGGTGCGGGCGTTGAGCCACGGCTTGGCGCGGTTCCAGTCGGTATTCAACAGGACAATGATGGCGGTGGCCGGCACGGCGATCAGCACGCCGGCGGTGGCCAGGACGATCTTCGCGCGGCGCGATTTGGGGAGCGGCAGGTAAGGCATGGAGCAATCTTTCCGGATAATTCTGGCGAGCGGTACAGGGTGCGGGAGTATGCCCGATGCTACAGCAAAAGCGCGGTTTTTCCCGTCCATTTGTACGCTGGCGCACGTTGTTGCGCTGACTATTGTCGCTTTCGTACGCTATGTGCGGCACCGAACTGATAGCGCCCGTGGCAGGGGCTATAACGTCATACATCAGGCGCCGCTTCATGCATCAGCGTGGCGCCGTAGCACAAGTTTTGATGCCCCCTAAAGTTATCCGATTCATGTTCTCCAGGAGAAAAAAAATGACAAACCGAGATCTTTTGAAATCCCCGCTGACCGCCCTGGCCGCCTGCGCCACCGCCGTCGTCCTGATGACCGGCTGCGCCAGCCAGAAAACGCCGGCCACCGCCGACGTGGCCGTATCGCGTGCCGCACTCGACAACGCCGCCAGCGCCGGCGCCGCCGAACTGGCGCCCGATGAAATGCGTTCGGCCCGCGAAAAAATGATGCGCGCCAACCAGGCGCTGAAAGACCGCGACTACAAGCTGGCACGCGAGCTGGCCGACCAGGCGCAAGCCGATGCCAAGCTGGCGCAAAGCAAGGCCAATTCGACCAAGGCGACCACCGCCGCCGACGAAATCAACGAGAACATCCGCGTCATGCGCGAAGAACTGAACCGCGCCAACAGTCAAGCTCCCCAACAATAAGAACAGGAACCCATCATCATGAAAAAAGCTACCTACACCACGATTCCCGGCCTGCTGGCCATGGCTGCCCTGGTTGCCGCCTGCAGCTCCGCGCCAACCACCACCAGCCTGCTCGACCAGACCCGCGGCGACTACATGGCCGCCCAGTCGAACCCGATGGTATCGACCTATGCGGCGCGCGAATGGCGTGACGCCAGCGCCGCGCTGGAAGCGGCAAATGCCGCCGCCACCCGCCAGGAAGACAAGGAGCAGGTCGACAAGCTGGCCTATCTGGCCAAGCAAAAAATCGCCACCGCACAGGAAGTCGCCAAGCAGAAAGCCGCCGAGGCTGATGTCGCCAACGCTGGCAAGCAGCGCGACGAATTGCGCCTCGAAGCACGCACCCAGCAGGCTGACCAGGCCACCGCCCGCGCCCAGGCTGCGCAGGCGGCTGCCGAAGCGGCCAAGGCCCAGGCGCAAAGCGCTGAAATGGCGACCCGCGATGCCCAGGCCCGCGCTAGCGCCCTGGAAATGCAACTGGCCGACCTGGCCGCCAAGAAAACCGAACGCGGCATGATCATCACCCTGGGCGACGTGCTGTTCGGCACCGACAAGGCCGACCTGACTTCGAACGGCGTCAACACCGCCAACAAGCTGGCCGAAGTGCTGAAAAACAATCCGCAGCGCACCGTGCTGATCGAAGGCTTTACGGACAGCACCGGCAGCGCCGCGCATAACCTGGAACTGTCGCAGCGCCGTGCCGAGTCCGTGCGTAACGCCTTGCTGGGCCAGGGCATCGCCCGCGACCGCATCGCCACGCGCGGCTATGGCGTCGCTTACCCTGCGGCGGGCAACGATACGGCGGCGAATCGCCAGCTGAATCGCCGCGTGGAAATCGTGCTGTCGGAAGACAACACGGCCATTCCCGCCCGTCGTTAATCTGAACTGATTGGTGTCACGCGCGGCACGGGGCAGGCGCCCTGTGCCGCGGCAGTACCAAGGCAGCGCCGGCCCTGTTTGGCCGGCGGATACCCACGCTAGAATTGAGAGGAAAATTATGTCCGATACTTCAGTTGCCACTCCTTCGGGAATCGATACCGCCGCCATTCGCGCCGCCGCCCGCAATCTGGACGATGGCGCCGTCACGGAAGGCTACCAGGGAAACCGCCAGGAAGTCATCACCATGTTGAATGGCGCCCTGGCGACCGAGCTGGTGTGCATTGCACGCTACAAGCGCCATTACTACACCGTGAGCGGACGTGATAACGGCACCATCAAGGCCGAGTTCCTCGAACATGCTCAGCAGGAACAGGAACACGCCGACTGGCTGGCCGAACGCATCGTTCAATTGAACGGCAAGCCAGATTTTAATCCGGCAACATTGCTTGAGCGCAGCCATGCCGAGTATGATGACTCCGACGACGTGCAAAGCATGGTCAAGGCCAATCTGATCGCCGAGCGCGTGGCGATCGAATCGTACCGCCAGATGATCGTCACGATCGGCGAGAAGGACCCGACCACGCGCCACTTGTTGATCAAGATCATGGCCGTCGAAGAAGAGCACGCCGACGACATGCGCGATCTGATGGAATAAGCTTTCGTCAAAACGTTGTCACCACAATACATTCATCCACCGCTGAGGAGTTTAACCATGTTGGAAAACAATATCACCACCGTCAATAACGATGTCAAAACCCTGGTGAAAGATGCCCAGGCATTGTTCAGCGCCGCTGCCGCCCTGACCGGCGAAAAAGCCGACGAAGTGCGCGTCAAGGGCATGAAAACCCTGGACGCCGCCCTGGTCAAGGCGCAGGAAGCCCAAGCCGCCGCCATCGTGTCGGCCAAGGAACTGGCATCCCAAGCTGATGGCTATGTGAAAGAAAACCCATGGCGCACGGTGGCCCTCGCCGCTGGCGTCGGCGTGCTGATCGGCTTTATCCTGGGCCGCAAGTAACCAAGTCGGGAGCGATATGGACAAGTCTGCTTCGTCTCACCAGGGGCCGGGATTGATCGCCTCGATCGCCGGCCTGGCCAGAAACGCGGTCGGACTGATGTTGTCGCGGCTGGAACTGGCAAGCATCGAATTGTCGGAAGTGCGCAACCATCTGCTGCAACTGGTCGTCATTTTCGCCCTGGCGATGGTGGCGGGCCTGTTTGCCATCGCTTATGGCAGCGTGCTGGTGGTCTTCCTGGCCTGGGATAGTCTGGGCTGGAAGATACTGCTGATCATGACGGCCGTGTTCCTGCTGCTGGCTGTCGGGCTCGTCATGTACGCGCGCGCGATGCTACGTCAAGGCAAGCTTTCGCTGCCAGCCACCATGGCTGAATTGAAGGCCGACCGCGACATGCTGATCTAGTACCAGCTGGCAAGGCCCGCACGGAATCGCTTCCCTGCGGGCCTTGTCTTTGCCATGCTGCCCAAGGAGAAACACTCATGTCGGACCACGACAAAATGACGCTGCAAGCGGCGCGCAAGCGGCAATTGATTGCCGAAGGCGAACTGTACCGCGTGAGCATCGTGCATGCCCGCGCCAATGTGGGCCATGCGCTGCGCCCCGAAACCATGCTGCAGGGCGTGATGCACACGGTGAGCGGCTTTGCCGGCCACCGCGTCGAATCACTGCTGGCGCCGGGCGGCTTTCGCCTGCAAAGCCTGATGCCTTACGCGATGACGGCGCTGTCCTTCATCGGCCGCAAGAAGCTGGTCAAGCCGGCGCTGGTGCTGGTGGCCGTCGCCGCCGTTGCCGCCGGCTGGCTGCGGCGCAAGCACTGAAACTGCAGCACCATCCCGAACGCCGTCATTGACGGCGTTTTTTTTGCATGAATCTTTTTATTTTTCCATGAAGCCGGGCACGAATCCCTCTTCGGTCAGGGCCTGGATGACGCCGCGCAGCAGGTAATTGTGCGTGAAACGGATAGCATATTGCCTGGCGCCCGGGTAGATCGCTTGCAGCATGTTCAGTTCCACCAATTTTTTTATCTGATAGGTGCGCTGGTTGTCGGTCAGCTTGGGCATGACTTTTTTCAGGTCTGCCGACTTCGCACTTTTCAGTCGTACAACTTCCAGCAGGACCTGGTGTTCGTCAGGCGTGATCAGTTGCCGCTCGCGTGACAGGCGGAGTGCCGGCACGAGAATTTTTTGCTCGATGTAGTCGTATCGCGTCAGCCGATCCACCTTCTGCAGCTCCAGTAAAATTCCCTCCAGCACGTAGATGCACCAGTTTTCAATGCCCTTTGTCGTCCCGGTATCCGCCGCACCGAGCATCTGGTAGTAGCGCTCCCGGTTGTTGCAGAAGACTGCGGTCGGATTCAGTACGCGCCCATCCTTGACGTTGAACCCGTACTTGATGAGCAAGGCGTAGGTCAGCAGGCGAACGACCCTTCCATTTCCATTTGAGAAAGGATGAATCCAGCCAAACCGGTGGTGTGTGAGGGCCACCTTCATCAGGTCGTATTTTGGCGCCGAGGCATGGTTGACGAAGTCAGTCAGCTCCTTCATGTACTGCGGCACAGCAACTGCTTCGGGTGGTAGATGTGCCGACATGACAATCCTTACCGATCCCTCCCGATACGCGCCCGGTGTCTGGTCCCCTTCGCGCTCCAGGGTGCGCACGGCAATCTCGTGCAGTTCACGGATGAACGTTTCGGTCAATGGCGCGCCCGGTTCCATGGCCTGCTCGACATACCTCATCGCCAATTCGATGTTAGTGATTTCTTTCATCTGGTCGCCACCGCCAGCTGTGCCGCCGTCCTGTATGGTTGCGTCGACAAGGTCGGCCAGGGTGGTGTGATTGCCTTCGATGCGAGCCGACCCCAGACTTTCCAGCATGTGGAAGATGTGCTTGAGCTGGAAGAACACGTCTGGCGGCGTGCTGCCGCCCAGTCGCAGGCGCCGGAGATGCTCCAGTTCGTTGACGACATCGACCAGCGGCGAGTCGAATGTCGGGTTGCATAGCTTGAGTTCAACGTGTTCGAACTTGGGATTGCTCATGGTACACACCCTTGCTATCGACAATGGTGTCAATAATTATCTCAAATTTCATCTAAAAAGTCTTTTTTAATCAATTGCTTGTAAAGTTTTATGGAAACTATTAACTTGAAAAGATCGGTGAAGTATCTGGAAAATCGTCGCAAAGCATCAGGAAAACTATCTGTATCACGGTTTTCGGGTGCGATGTCGTCTGCCGGGCTTGCAAGGTGCGCCGTGCGGCTGTTGCCTTACCCATGCCATGCGTCCTGCGCCTGCCCGCGCGATCCCTTACAATGAATCACGGTGCAGCCATTGCACGCCAGAGCCCGGAGCTATCTTGACGACCATGATCAATCCCTTGAATCCCGCGCGCATGCGCATCGTGCTGGTGCTGCAGGGTGGCGGTGCCCTGGGCGCCTACCAGGCCGGCGTGTACCAGGCGCTGCACGAACATGCGCTGGCGCCCGACTGGGTGGTGGGCACCTCGATCGGCGCCATCAATGCGGCCATCCTGGCCGGCAACAAGCATGAAGACCGGCTGGTGCGGCTGAAGGAGTTCTGGCGGCGCGTGTCGCACCGCGACAGCATCGACATGACGCGCGTGGGCGATGCGCAGCGCCGCTCGAATATCTGGCTGGCCACGCTCGACACGGTGCTGCGCGGCGTGCCCGGCTTCTTCAAGCCACGCCTGTTCAGCCTGTTTCCCGCCGGCCTGGCCGTGCCGCCCGAAGAGGCGAGCTACTACGACACCAGCGAGCTGGCCACCACCCTGGAAGAACTGGTCGATTTCGACTACCTGAACCAGCCCGCCGGCATGCGGCTGTCGGTCAACGCCCTGCGCGTGAAATGCGGCAGCCTGCACAGTTTCGACAGCCAGCACCAGCGCCTGGACGTCGACCATATCCGCGCCAGCGGCGCCTTGCCGCCCGGTTTTCCCGGCGTGCGCGTCGATGGCGATCTGTACTGGGATGGCGGCCTGTATTCGAATACGCCGCTGGAAACCGTGCTCGACGACACGCCCCATGTCGACACCCTGGTCTTCATGGTCGATCTGTGGAGTTCGGAAGGGCCGGAACCGACCACCCTGGACGAAGTGCAGACGCGGCAAAAAGACGTCACGTTTGCCTCGCGCTCGAAGCGCCATATCGAGGACTACGTCAACACGCATACCCTGCAGCACAAGCTGCGCGAGCTGTACGCCAAATTGCCCGACAACGCCCACAACCGCCGGCAGACCGAGGAGCTGATCGCGCTCGGCTGCGACAGCACCATGCACATCGTGCGCCTGCCGTATGCGGGCCGCGACTGGCATATGGCGGCCAAGGACATCAATTTTTCCAAGGGTTCGATCGAATGGCGCTGGGAGCAGGGCTACCAGGATGGCCTGCGGGCCGTCAAGGCGGCCGGCTGGCTGGCGTTCGTCACGGAAGACACGCCGCTGGTGGTGCACGAGCTGCCGCCGTACGAGCGCAGCACGGTATAGACCTTATTTCGGATGGGCCGCGTCGCGCAGTACCTGTGCGTTGGCCATGTCCTGGCGATACGTGTCTTGCGCGGCTTTCAGGCAGGCGCTGCGATCGGAAGGTGCTTCCTGGCGGCAGGCTTTTTTTGCCTCGCCCAGGGCGGCGCCGATTTCCTTGTGCAAGGTGCGCAGCTGGGCTTGCGGCGTGCTGTCGGCCTGGTACCAGCGGGCCGGGTCGCCGGCTTGCGGCGTACCGGTGGGCGGCGCGGTTTGCGCCAGGGACCATGGTGCGGCGCAGGCCAGCAGCAGGGCGGTCAAAGGGGTGGCGACAAGCTTGTTCATGGTAGTTCCTCTCAGAATGAAAAAAGGCGCCGCGGCGCCTTTTTTCGTTATCGTTACAGCCTGCCTGTCAGTAACAGCAGGATCAGGATCACGACGATCAGCCCGGCCACGCCGCTGGGGCCGTAGCCCCAGCTGCGGCTGTGCGGCCAGGTCGGCAGCACGCCGATCAGCGCCAGGATCAAAATAACCAGAATAATGGTGCCCATGGTAACTCCTTGTAGTGTGCGGTAGGGAAAGGGCCCGGCGGGGCCATCACGCGGCGATCACGCCGTCATGGATTAATAGCGGTAGACGCGGCCGTCGATGACGCGCACGCGGTTGCCCGGATTCAGGTCATAGATGCTGTCCTGCACCACGTTGCGGTACTGGCCATTGTCCAGGCGTACATTGATCTGGTAATTCTGTGCCTGTTGCTGGCGGCCTTCGACCTGGTTGCCGACCACGCCACCGGCAACGGCGCCGGCCACGGTGGCGGCGGTGCGGCCGCTGCCCGAACCGATATTGCTGCCCAGCAGGGCGCCGGCGATACCGCCGACCACCGCGCCCGCGCCGCTGGTTTGTGCACGGCCCTGGACGGCCTGGATCGAATCGATGGTGCCATAGGTGGCCGATTCAGGCTGCGAGCCATTGTAGTTTTGCGATGGGGCGGTACTGGCGCAACCACTCAGTACGGCGGTCGCGGCAAGCATCAGTGCAGCCAAGGTGGCGTTGGTTTTCATTTTATTCTCCTGACGTTGTTAAAGTGCATGAGCTCATCTTAGGCAGGGCGAATGCCGCGGTCTGTACGCTGCCGCACGTACTTATTTGTTGCCTGATTTCCATATCCGGCATGGGCCGCTCCCTTCATTTGTGGTTATTTGTCCCCTGTTTCCCTTGCGATGTGAAATTAGCCAGCTTGTGTACGGCAGCGTACAGAACGTCGCCGGCGATCCACGTAAAACGGTAGTCATGCCACGCAGATCGGCAAAAGATCATCTTCATCTACCAGGGAGCATCACATGAATAACAAAAATATCAGCAAGACCTTCGCCGCCGTCCTCGTGGGCCTGGCTTGTGCAGCATGGGGCAGCGCCGCAGTGGCCGCCACGCCGGAAGCGAAGGCCGCCTACAAAACGGCCAACGACCAGGCTGGCGTCAACTACAAGGCCGCCCACGCCGAGTGCGAAAAAATCACCGGCAACCCGAAAGATGTCTGCATCGCCGAAGCGAAAGCCGTGCGTGCCTATGACGAAGCGGTGGCCCAGGCCCAATACACGAATACCCTGCGCGCCTACACCAAGGCCCGCGTCAAGATTGCCGATGCCAACTATGACGTCGACCTCAAGCGCTGCGATGCGCTGACCGGCAACGACAAGGATGTCTGCGTCAAGCTGGCCAAGTCGACCAAGGTGGCGGCCCTGGCCGATGCCAAGGCGGACAAGAAAGTCATCGAAGCGCGCAGCGATGCGCGTGAAGACAAAAGAAAAGCCGAGTACAAGGTCGCCACTGAAAAGTGCGATGCACTGGCCGGCGCAGCCAAGGACGAATGTGTAAAGGCTGCAAAAACCCAGTTCGGCTATTAAGCGTTTCAAACGCTTGAATTGAACTGTAATAAGAAGCTCATTTTGAGCACCCTTGATTGACCACTCCTAAGGAAAATACCATGAAATTCACCAAATCTATCGCTACCGGCCTGTTCGTTGCTTCCCTGTTCGCCGTTGCTGGCTGTGCTTCGACCCCAACCAAGGAAGGCACGGGCGAATACGTCGACGACGCACTGGTCACCACCAAGGTGAAAGCCAGCATCATCAACGAGCCGACCCTGAAAGCCACCGAAATCAACGTCGAAACCTTCAAGGGCGTGGTACAGCTGAGCGGCTTCGTTGCCCAGCCAGGTGATGCCGCCAAAGCCGGCGAAATCGCCCGCGGCGTCAAAGGCGTGAAATCGGTCAAGAACGATATTCGCGTCAAGTAATTTCAAGTCATTGTCCGTCCCGCCGAAGCGCCTGCCATGATGGCAGGCGCTTTGGCCATCCACAGACCGTAGCGGGAGTCTCATGAACCACCCAGCCGAACTTCCTCCCAAGCCGGTTGCCGCCGCTCCTGCCGAGCCACCTGCAAGCACGCCTGTGGAGCCTCAGCTTGACCCCGCCTTGCGCCTGCCGCTGCATGTCAATGCGCGTGGCCTGGCGCTCGGCATCATCGCCACTGTGAGTGTTGTCTATGCGCTGCAGTGGGCGCAGAAATTCCTGATACCCGTCATCTTCGGCATCTTCATTGCCTATACCCTCAATCCGCTCGTCGCCTGGCTGGAGAAAATCCGCTTGCCGCGGGCCATCGGCGCCACCGTGGTCACCGCGCTGATCCTGTTCGGCTCCATCGTCGTCATCGAGCGCGTGCAGGGTGAATTCGAATCCATCGTCGAAGAATTGCCGGCCGCCACGCACAAGCTGGCGCGCCTGATCGCCGCCAACACGGGCGGCAAGGAAAGCACGTTTCAAAAGATGCAGGCGGTGGCCAATGAAATCGAGCAGGTGGCCGCCGGCGCCGAAGCGCGCCGCAACGTGCGCCGCGCCGCCGCCGCCGAAGGCCCGAATTTCAAGATCATGGACTGGGTATGGGCCGGTTCGCTGGGCCTGATGGGTTTTGTCAGCCAGGCCACCATGGTGATTTTCCTGGTGTTCTTTTTGCTGCTGTCGGGCGATACCTTCAAGCGCAAGCTGGTCAAGCTGACAGGGCCGTCGCTGAGCCGCAAAAAAGTCACCGTGCATATCCTGGAAGATATCAACACCTCGATCCAGAACTATATGTTCATGCTGCTGGTCACCAATGTCTTGCTGGCGCTGCTGATGTGGGTGGTGCTGCATTTCATCGGCCTGGAAAATGCGGGCGCCTGGGCCATCATGGCCGGCTTGCTGCACATCATTCCCTATTTCGGCCCTCTGTTGATCACCATCGCCACCGGCCTGGTTGCTTTTCTGCAGTTCGAATCGCTGGAGATGGTCTTGCTGGTGATGGCCACCTCGCTCGGCATCGCCACCCTGGTCGGGACCTTTGTCACCACCTGGATGACCGGGCGCATCGCCCGCATGAACCCGACCGCGGTGTTTGTGAGCCTGCTGTTCTGGGGCTGGCTGTGGGGCGTCTGGGGCTTGTTGCTGGGCGTGCCCATCATCGTCATCGTCAAGGTGGTGGCCGAGCGCGTGCAGGGCATGGAAGTGGTGGCGGAGTTGCTGGGAGAGTAGGTGGGGTAGGTCGGGTTAGCCCGAAGGGCGTAACCCGACACCACCAGTGATGCCAACAATGTTGTCGGATTACTGAAAATGGCGGGCCGAAGGCGCGGGCCCGAGAAAATGCCGATGGCGGCGTTGCAGCTCCTCGCCGTACATGCGTACTGTCTTCGTCGCTGCGCCTTGCCCTCGACATTTTTCAGGTCCGCTTGGCCCGGGAGCCTTTGCGGGCGACAGTGGCTTTATCCGACTGTTGGCGCATGACGGAAAACGGCACCCTCGGGTGCCGTTTTTGCGTGGTGCTGTTAATCACATCACGACTGGTGCCGCTTCAATACTTTTGTCACCAGGTCGCCATCTTCCGTTTTCGGTGCGTCTTTCATGCTGCCCAGTTGCAAGGTGAACTGGCGCGTGAATTCGGCGCCGAGGAAAAAGATCTGCGCCGAGTAGTAAATCCAGATCAGCAGCGCCACCAGCGAGCCGGCCGCGCCATAGCTGCTGGCCACGCCGCTGTTGCCGATGTACACGCCGATCGCGTATTTTCCCAGCGAGAACATGAAGGCCGTGCCGAGCGCGCCGATCATCACGTCGCGCCACGACAGGCGCACCCGCGGCAGCATTTTGTAGATGACGGCAAACAGGCAGGCGATCACGCCGAAGCCGATCAGGTTCGACAGGACGGAAAACAGCACGGCGGCGTCTTTCCAGTGTCCTTCCCAGTAATTTTCCAGGATCGCCATGGCGGCGCTGATGACCAGCGACACCATCAGCAGGAAGGCCAGCACCAGCACCAGGCCAAACGACAGCAGGCGCGTGCGCAGCATGTCCCAGGCGCCCGATTCCTTCAGAGCCGGTACTTGCCAGATTTCATCCAGGCTGGCCTTCAGCTCGGCAAACACGCTGGTGGCGCCGAACAGCAGCAGGGCGCCGGCGATCAGGGTGGCGATGCGGCCTTGGTCGTGGTTCTGGGCGCCGGCCAGCACCAGCTGGATCGCTTCGGCGCCCTGCGTGCCGAGCAAGCCTTGCAGCTGGGCCATCAGTTCGCCGCGCGCGGCGGACTGGCCATAGAAAAAGCCGGCGATGGCGATCACCAGCACGAGGATGGGAGCGACGGAAAACAGAGTGTAATAGGCGAGCGCGGCGCCCTTGCTGGACGCGCGGTGTTCCAGCCATTCGGTAACGGAGCAGACGATGACGCTGCGCATCGTCTTGCCCAGCGGCGCCAGCCTGGCCAGGCGGGGATTGCGGCTAGAAATAGTCATGCGTGGCTTTCAATGGAAAAAAGGGGCCGCGGCCCCTTTTTTTAACAGTGGCGTACCACTAACAAACGTAATTATCGTACGCGGCGCTCGATCGTGATTTGCTCGACTTCAACGCGACGGTTCGGTTCCAGGCACTTGATCAGGTCAGCGCGTTTCTTGTTATCGCAAGTAACGACTGGATTGGTCGAACCCTTGCCTTCGGCGCTCAGGCGGTTGGCGGCAACACCTTTGGCAACCAGGTATTCCTTGACCGAATCAGCACGTTGCTGCGACAGCTTCTGGTTGTACTTGGCCGAACCGATACGGTCGGCGTAGCCGCTGATGACCACGTTGTTGACATCCGGTGCTGCGCTCAGCACGCGGGCGATTTCGTCCAGCTTGGTCTGGGTCGGAGCCAGCTTGGCGCTGTCGAACGCGAACAGTTCGGTCGCGGCCATCGTCACTTTTTCAAAGCGTGGTGCTGGTGGCGGTGGTGGCGGTGGTGGAACCACGACGACTTCTTCACGCACTGGTGGCGGCGGTGGTGGGGCTGGCTGGGCGGCGACCGGCGGTTTGTCGAAAGCGTAGTTCAGGCCGACGTTGACATACCAGTTGCTCGATTTGCTTTGTGGGAAGGTATTGCCGCGCAGGAAGCCATGCACATTGCGCACGTCCAACTGGGTCGACCACTGGTCGGTCAGCTTGCTCTGGAAACCCAGGCCCAGGTTGGCGTATGGGGAGCTCTTGCTGCGTTCGCCCAGAGGACCGTTGTCCTTGTCGCGCTGCATGCCGGCGCCGACGACGACGAACGGAGCGAATCCTGGATTACGGGTGAAGAAGTACAGGCCATCGACGCCCAGCGTATTTTGCTGGTAGCGGTTGCCATTGTCTTTCGAACGGGTGTAGGTGGTACCAAACTGCATGTCCCACTGTGGCGAAACTGGCTTACCAAAGCGCAGACCAGCGCCATAGCCGGTTTTGTCGGAAGAGAAATCCGAATCTGGTTTCGAAGCATTAATGCTTGGTTGAATGTACCAGGATGGATTGATTTCCTGAGCCTGTGCACCGAAGGACGAGCACAAGACGGCGGCGGCAACGGCGATTTTTTTTAAATTATTCACAAGTAACTCCCAACGTTAATAGAGATTTTTTCTTAACACATCAAACGACTAGATGGTCTGCGTTCTACTGCGACAACAATTCCAGATGCGCATGTTTTGTTTGAGATGCACTGCTGTTGGATTGGAGAATACGTTTCCGAGTTCAACCGGTCGGTGCGTTAGCGCACAAAGGATTGTTGTATATCAATGGTGTTGCAAAACTGAGACAAATACAACATTTTTAAGCACTAAATTGTTTAGTCCTTTTCACTACGCGGCATGAAATCACCAGAGGGCACAGGCGTCTATCGTACGACTGGGCCATGCCGACCGATGTATATTAACAACAATGGCGAGCTTGATAACTTATACAACAGTGTTATAGCCAGCCTCGCCCGACCAGTCTGCTTTTTCCGCATTGTCAGCTGTCCTGCCAGGAGCCATCCCGTGCCCAACCTCCACCCCAAGTCCATGCTGCTGTGCCTGGCCAGTGTTGTGCTGTCTGCCGTCGTGCAGCCCTTGGCCCGGGCCGACAGCGGCGTGGCAAGCTTCTCGCCCACCGGTACCGTCAAGGCCGTGCGCCAGGTCAGGGTGCGGTTTGGCACGCCGATGGTGCCGTTCGGCGACATGGCGCTGCCCGCGCCATTCACCATCGATTGCGGCAAGGCGGCGCCGGGCGTGGTGGCGGGCACGGGGCGCTGGGCCGATGAGCGCAACTGGGCGTATGACTTCGAGCGCGACTTGCCGGGCGGCGTGGCCTGCACTTTTGCCTTGCAAGCCAACTTGAAGGACCAGGCGGGCAAAGCCGTGCAGGGCCAGGCCAGCTACCGCTTTTCCACCGGCGGGCCGGCCATCGTTGACGCGGCGCCCCATGACGGCCAGCGATATATCGATGAAAACCAGGTGTTCGTGCTGGGCCTCGATGCGGTGCCGGATGAGGCCAGCATTGCCGCCAACGCGTATTGCCGCGCCGACGGCATCAATGAAAAGATCGCCGTGCGCCTGCTGCAGGGCAAGGAACTGGAGCAGATACTGGCCTTGCGCAAGCATTTTCTCGACCGCTACCTGAGCGTGTACTTCAAGGCCCGCGGCAGCGAGTGGAAGAGCGGCATGCTGGCGCGCGGCAAGGGCGCGCCGCCGCTGCCCGTCACCGTGCTGCAGTGCAAGCGCAGCTTTCCCGCCGACGCCAAGGTATCGCTGGTATGGGGCGCCGGGATCGCCAGTGCCGGGGCTGGCGGCATCGCCACCGACAAGGCGCAGACCCTGAACTTCAAGACGCGGCCCGACTTCACGGCCCGCTTCAGCTGCCAGCGCAGCAATCCGAAAGAGCAGTGCATCCCCTTCCTGCCGATGCGCGTGCAGTTTTCCGCGCCCGTAAAAGCGGAACTGGTGCGCGCCATGACCTTGAAAGGCGATGGCAAGACCTGGCAGCCGAGCTTGGCCGAAGGCGAGGAAAAGGCCGAATTCCTCACCGCAGCGACCTTCAAGGGGCCGTTTCCCGAGCAAGCCAGCCTGGTGCTGGCGCTGCCGCCCACATTGCAGGACGACGCCGGCCGCGACCTGCTCAACCGCGCGCGCTTTCCCATGACGGTGCGCACCGGCGAGCAGCCGCCGCTGCTGAAGTTCCCGGCGCCGTTCGGCATCCTGGAAGCGAAAGGCGATGGCTTGCTGCCGGTGACGGTGCGCAATATCGAACCCGTCCTGTCAGGCAAGGAAATCGGCGGCGTGGACGGCGCCAGCGGCGCCACCTTGCGCGTGCCCGACCATGACGACAAGTTCATCATCGAGTGGCTGCGGCGCCTGGCCGGCGATGGCAAGGCAAGCGAGTACTGGCAGCCGAGTGCGCAATATGCGGGCGGCATGAAAAAATCCGTGCTCGACGGCATGACCGGCACGCGCGCCATCAAACTGCCGCGCCCGGCCGGCAAGAAAACGTTCGAGGTGATCGGCATACCGCTGGCCAAGCCCGGCTTTTATGTGGTGGAACTGGCCAGCCCCATGCTCGGCAAGGCCGTGCAGGGCAAGCCCTCCACGGCGTATGTCCGCACGGCCGCGCTGGTGACGAATATGGCGGCCCACTTCAAGCACGGCGCGCAATCGTCGCTGGTGTGGGTCACCTCGCTCGACAGGGGCGCCCCGGTGGCCAGGGCGCAAGTGGCGGTGCGCGACTGTGCCGGCAAGCTGCTGTGGCAGGACGTGACCGATAACAACGGCGTGGCGCAGATCCGCGAAGAGCTGGCCCGGTCCGGCTGCAAGAACAACGCCAATTATTTTGTCAGCGCGCGCAGCGGCGGCGACATGACGTTTACCTTGTCGGACTGGGTCGGCGGCATCGAATCGTGGCGCTTCAACCTGCCCACCGACGACACGCGCGCCGACAATACCCTGCTGGCCACGGTATTTGACCGCACCTTGCTGCGCGCCGGCGAAACCGTGCACATGAAGCATTTTATTCGCAGGCATACGGAGCAGGGCCTGGCACTGGTGGGCAAGGGCAATGGCCCGGGCAGCGCCACCTCGGTGGTGATTGCCCACCTGGGCAGCGAGCAGAAATACGAGCTGCCATTACGCTGGTCAAACAGTGGCTCGGCCGAGAACGACTGGGTGATCCCGCTGGACGCCAGGCAGGGCGAGTACCAGGTCAGCATGGCCGGCAAGCCGTCGGGAACGTTTCGCGTCGAAGCGTTCCGCGTGCCGACCATGAAAGCCGTGCTGCAGGGACCCAAAAACCCCGCAGTGCAAGCGTCGTCCGTCAGCCTCGACGCGCAGATCAACTACCTGGTCGGCGGCGCCGCCACCGGTGCGCCGGTCAAGCTGCGCACCTTGCTGCAGGACAAGCAAGTGACGTTTGCCGACTATGCCGATTACAGCTTCAGCAATGGCGATGTGAAAGAGGGCCTGGTCAGGCAAGGCACGGACGAGGAGGACGATGGCGGCGAATGGCAGGATGAAGGCAATGGCCGGCCTGGCGGCGCGCAGGCGGCGCGCACGCAAAGCTTGAATCTCGATCAGGCCGGCGGCGCGCGCATCGTGGTCGACCAGCTGCCCAAGCTGGCCACGCCGCGCGACCTGGTGGCCGAGCTGGCGTTCCAGGACGCCAATGGCGAGACGGCCTCGGTCGCCACCCGCGTGCCGTTGTGGCCGTCAAGCGTGGTGATCGGCATCAAGCCCGACGCCTGGGCCTTGAGCAAAGATCAATTCAAGTTTACGGTGGCCGTGCTGTCGCTTGATGGCAAGCCGGTGGCGAATGCGCCGGTGGCGGTCGACTTTTTCCAGCGCAACAGTTATTCCCACCGCCGGCGCCTGATCGGCGGCTTTTATGCCTATGAAAACACCAGCGAGATCGTCAAGCTGGGCCAGGCTTGCACCGGCCAGACCGACGCCAAAGGCCTGCTGCTGTGCGACGTCAAGGCGCCCGCCAGCGGCAATCTGATTTTGCGCGCCAGCACGCAGGATGGCGCCGGCCGCGCGGCGGTGGCCAACCGCGACACCTGGGTGGCCGGCGGCGGCGACTGGTGGTTCGACGCCAGCGATAATGACCGCATCGACGTGCTGCTTGAGAAGAAACGCCATGAACCGGGTGAACAGGCCAGCTTGCAGGTGCGCATGCCGTTTCGCGCCGGCACGGCCCTGATCACGGTCGAGCGCGAAGGCATACTCGACACCTATGTGCGGCAGTTGAGCGGGCGCGAACCGGTGGTCACGATTCCCGTCAAGCCCAACTACGCGCCGAACGTGTATGTGTCGGTGCTGGTGGTGCGCGGCAGGGTCGACGGCGTGCAGCCCACCGCCCTGGTCGACCTGGGCAAGCCGGCCTACAAGATGGGCATCGCCCCCCTGAACGTGGGCTGGCGGGCGCATGAATTGCGCGTGATGGTGGTGTCCGACAAGGAAGTGTACAAGACCCGCGACAAGGCCGAGGTGTCGGTGCGCGTGCGCCGCGCCGATGGCCAGCCGCTGCCGGCCGGCGCCGAAGTGGCGCTGGCCGCCGTCGACACGGGCTTGCTGGAACTGATGCCCAACGACAGCTGGAAGCTGCTCGACGCGATGATGGCGCGCCGCAGCCTGCAGGTGGAAACGTCGACCGCGCAGATGCAGGTGATCGGCAAGCGCCACTTCGGCCGCAAGGCCTTCCCGGCCGGCGGTGGCGGCGGCAAGGGCGCCAGCCGCGAGCTGTTCGACACCCTGCTGTTCTGGCAGGGCACGGTCAAGCTCGACGCCAAGGGCGAAGCGACGCTGCAAGTGCCGCTGAACGATTCATTGACGGGCTTTCGCATCGTGGCCATCGCCAGCGCCGGCCAGCAGTTGTTTGGCACCGGCAGCACGGATATCCGATCCTCGCAGGACCTGATCATTGTGTCCGGCCTGCCGGCGGTGGTGCGCGAAGGCGATCAGTTGCGCGCGGGCTTTACGGTACGCAATACCACCTCGGCTTCCCTGAACGTGGAACTCAATGCCAGCGCCGCCGGCAAGGCGCTGCCGCGCCAGAGTCTCACGTTGGCGGCCGGCGAAGCGCGCGAGACGGGCTGGGACTACCAGGTGGCTATGGGCGCGGCCGGCGTCGTGTGGCAAGTCAGCGCGAAAGCCGGCGGGCGCACCGATCAGCTGAAGATCACGCAGAAAGTGATGCAGGCCACGCCGGTGCGTACTTACCAGGCGACCCTGGTGCAGCTCGACCAGCCGCTCAATCTTCCCGTGCAACTGCCAGCCGGCGCCTTGCCGGGCCGTGGCGGCATCCAGACCAGTTTTGCCGCCAGGCTCGGTGGCGACCTGCCCGGCGTGCGCGAATACATGCAGGCCTACCCCTACACCTGCTTCGAGCAGAGCAGCTCGAAAGCCATCGCCTTGGGGGATAAAACCCTGTGGCAGGCCACCATGGCCAAGCTGCCGGCCTATCTCGATGCGGATGGCTTGCTGAAATATTTCCCGTCGATGGAGCAGGGCAGCGACAGCCTGACCGCGTATATCCTGGCGGCCAGTGCGGAAGCGGGCTATGCGATACCGCAGCAGGTGAAGAACCGCATGGAGGAAGCCCTCACCGCTTTCGTGCAGGGGCGTATCGTGCGCCATGCGGCGCTGGCCACCAACGACCTGGCGGTGCGCAAGCTGGCGGCGCTGGAAGCGCTGTCGCGCTCGGGCAAGGTGCCGCCCGATGCGCTCGAATCGATCAGCATCGATCCGAAGTTGTGGCCGACCTCGGCCGTGATCGACTGGTCGCTGCTGTTGCGGCGCACGCCGAAGCTGGCGCGCCGCGACGTGTTGCTGGCCGAAGCGCAGCAGATCTTGCGTGGCCGCCTGAACTTCCAGGGCACGACCATGGGCTTTTCCACCGAGCGCAAGGACAACTGGTGGTGGCTGATGGTGTCCGGCGACGTCAACGCCAACCGCCTGCTGCTGGCCGTGCTGGACGAGCCGGCCTGGAAAGACGATATCGGCCGCCTGATGCGCGGTAGCCTGGGCCGCCAGAAGAAGGGCCGCTGGGACACCACGGTGGCCAATGCCTGGGGCACCCTGGCGATCGCGAAATTTTCAGCGAAGTTCGAGTCCACTCCAGTCACGGGCGCCGTCGCCGCCAAGCTGGGCAGCGATACCCAAACGCTGGTGTGGAACAACGCCGACAAGCTGGGCCCTGTGTTGCAGGCCTGGCCGGCCGGCAAGGATACCCTGGGCCTGGCCAACAGCGGTAGCGGCAAGCCCTGGGCCACCGTGCAAAGCCTGGCGGCGATCCCGCTCAAGGCGCCGTTGGCTAGCGGCTACACGATCAAAAAAACCGTCACGGCGGTCGAGCGGAAAACGGCCGGCAAATGGTCGCGTGGCGACGTCTACCGCGTGCGCCTGGATTTGTCGGCCCAGGCCGACATGAGCTGGGTGGTGGTCGGCGATCCGATCCCGGCCAGCGCCAGCGTGCTGGGCAATGGCCTGGGCCGCGATTCGGCACTGGCCACGGCCGGCGAAAAAGTGGCGGGCCGGGTCTGGCCCACCTACGAGGAGCGCGCCTTCGACGCCTTCCGCGCCTATTACGCCTATGTGCCGAAGGGCACGTGGAGCGTGGAATATACGGTGCGCCTGAACAATGCGGGTGACTTCAGCCTGCCTGCCACGCGCATCGAAGCGATGTATGCGCCCGAGATGTTTGGCGAGAGTCCGAACGCCAACGTGCAGGTCGCGCAGTGAAAAGCATGGTCATTGCCGTGCTGTGCGCCAGCCTGGCCCTGCCTGGCTTGGCGCAGGCGGTGCCCACGCCGGCCCAGGTACAGGCCGCGTATCGCAGCTCGGAAGCGCGGTTGCTGGACCGTGGCGGTGCTGGCCTGCAATCGTTGCGGGTCGATATGCTGGCGCGCCGCCTGCCGTGGGTGGCGCTGGCCGATGTTTCTCCGGCCCTGCAGCAGGCGGTGCTGCTGGCCGAGGACCGGCGCTTCATGCGCCATGGCGGGGTGGATATCCCGGCGGTGGCCACGGCGGCCTGGGACAATCTGTTCTCCAGCAAGGCCAGGGGCGCCTCCACCATCACCATGCAGCTGGCGGGCCAGCTCGACCCCGCGCTGCTGCCGTCAAAAAGCGGCCGTAGCGTGGCTCAGAAATGGCAGCAGATGCGCGCCGCGCGCGCGATCGAAGCCAGCTGGAGCAAGGCGCAGATCCTCGAAGCGTATCTGAACCTGGTGTCGTTTCGCGGCGACCTGCAGGGCGTTGCCGCCGCCTCGAACTATCTGTTCGGCAAGGCGCCGTCGGGGCTGAACCAGACCGACGGCATTATCCTGGCCAGCCTGGTGCGCGCGCCCAACGCGCCACTGGCGGCGGTGACGCGGCGCGCCTGCGCGCTGGCGCAGGAGTGGCGCATGGACAGCAGCTGCCAGCTGATCGGCCAGCGCGTGCAAACGGCCTTGCAGCGCAGCAGTCAGTTCGCCGCACCAGCGCCGGCGTCGCAAGTGGCGCGCCAGCTGTTGAAGCAGGCCGGCGCGCAAGTGGCCAGCACCCTCGACGGTCAGCTGCAGCGCTTTGCGCAGGACAACCTGCGCCAGCAACTGGCGTCCCTGCGCGAGCGCAATGTCAACGACGGCGCCATCATCGTGCTGGACAACCGCAGCGGCGAGATCCTTGCCTATGTCGGCAATGCCGGCGGCAGCGAAGTCGATGGCGTGACTGCGCCGCGCCAGGCCGGTTCGACCCTGAAACCCTTTTTATATGGGCTGGCCATCGAGCGCCGCTTGCTGACGGCGGCATCCGTGATGGACGACACGCCGCTCGATATCGCCACCGGCGCCGGCATGTATGTGCCGCAAAACTACGACCGCAACTTCAAGGGTCATGTCAGCGCCCGCACCAGCCTGGCCAGCTCGCTCAATATCCCGGCCGTGCGCACGGTGCTGCTGACGGGCCAGGACAGTTTTTATAATCGCTTGAAAGAGGTCGGCCTGTCCAGCCTGACGGAGCCGGCCGAATATTATGGCCCCTCGCTGGCGCTGGGCTCGTCCGAAGTGACCCTGCTGGAGCTGGCCAACGCCTACCGCGTGCTGGCCAATGGCGGCCTCTACAGCACGGCCAGCGTGCGGCCGGGGCAGGCTGGCGCAGGCAAGCTGCGCGTGATGGAGGCGGGCGCCACCTTTATCGTCGGCGACATCCTGTCCGACCGCGCCGCGCGCAGCATGACCTTTGGCTTGCGCAATGAGCTGGGCACGAATTTCTGGAGCGCCGTGAAGACCGGCACCAGCAAGGACATGCGCGACAACTGGTGCGTCGGCTATTCCGAGCGCTACACGGTGGGTGTCTGGGTCGGCAATTTCGACGGCAAGCCCATGTGGGACGTATCGGGCGTGACGGGCGCCGCACCCGTCTGGCACGACGTGATAGCCTATCTGCACAGGCAGGTGGCCAGCCATGCGCCCAGGCCGCCCGCGGGCGTGCTGCAACAGGTGGTGACTTACCAGCCGGCGGTCGAAGCGCCGCGCCGCGAATGGTTTATCGCCGGCACTGAAAGCGCGCTGATTGCCGTGCTGGACGCCACCGCGCGCCCACCGGCCATCGTCTATCCGGCCGACGACAGCATCCTGGCCATCGATCCCGATATTCCGCAGCGCCTGCAGCGCGTGTTTTTCCAGGCGCAGGCGGGCCAGGGCTTGCGCTGGCGGCTCGACGGCAAGGACCTGGGGCCGGCCGACGATAGCATCAGCTGGAAACCGGTGCCGGGCCGGCATAGGCTGGCGCTGGCCAACGCCAGCGGCAAGGCGGTGGCGCAATCGGCCTTTCAGGTGCGCGGCAATGCGCTGGCGAGACTAGATTCGTCTGTCGTCACTGACATCATTCCACCTTTTTTTTCTGTTGACTGAAATTTCCCCTTTATTACAAGAAAATCAGATTCTTCGGATTGAGTGAAATTGTATTTTTACTAAAAATCCAGCCAATTTGTCAAGATAAAAAATTATTAAAAAATCGAAAAATTATCGAATAAGTTGATAAAAAATATTTACATTTCCATTCGGAAATTATACTCTTGCCATCTTCTTGCCTGAGGCTACTTGCTTTTTGAATTTTTATGTCGATTGATAATGAATCAGAATTGCCATTGTTTCGAGATGAAGTTGTAACTTCGTTCAATCAACAATGGTTGGGCGCTATTCGATTGAGTCAACCTTTATCCAACTGGTTAATCGCAGGTGTTTCTTTAATTATTGCAGGTGCTTTAATTGTTTTTTCTATAGTAGGTAGCGTAACAAAAAAAGCGCGCACGGCCGGTATCTTGATTCCTGATACGGGAAGTATTGGGATTAATGCAAGAAATGATGGTGTTTTAATTCGCAGTCTCGTGCATGAAGGTGACCGAGTATCTGCAGGTCAGACATTATTTGAACTATCGAGCGAGCGTCACAGCAGCGGTGGGGAATTGACTTTTTTGATCGAACAACAATTATTCAGCAGGCGGCAAAGCCTTGATGCGGAACAGCGTGTACGCATTGCGCAACATGGTGATAAAAAATCGGAAATTATTGGACGCCTGAAAAATCAGGAGACAGAGATGTTGCAGCTTGCACAGGAAATAGATCTGGCAAAGCGGCGTTATAACTTATCTCAAGAAAGTCTGAAAAAATATGAAACCTTGCAGGCAAATGGTTATGTCTCTCCAGTACAAACCCAACAGAAACAGGAAGACCTTATTGATCTTGGTTTGCGAGTTTCCAGCCTGACAAGAACGCGTCTTCAGTTGCAGGCTAATCGGCTGAACCTGGAGGCCGAGCAGGCCGCGCTGTTCAATAGCTTGTCAACTGATCTTGCTCAGCTACAAAGAGCACAAGCAATGTTAAAGCAGGAGGTTGCCGAGAACAGTAACCGCAAGGCAACTTTTATCATAGCACCACAGTCCGGCACGATTACAACTATCACCTATCAACGGGGACAGGCTGTCAATGCCGGACAACCGCTTGCAACCTTGATTCCTCAAACAGAGAAGTTCGCTTCTGGGCAAGATGGTCTGGTGCATGAGCCGACGCTGGAAGTGCACTTATATGCACCTAGCCGTACCGCAGGATTCGTGGCAGTTGGACAGATTGTACAGATTCGTTATCAAGCCTATCCCTATCAAAAGTTTGGATTGCAACGCGGGACGGTAACTGATGTAAGCAAGACTCCGTTTGCACCGGCCGAACTGCCACAGAATATTGCCAGCACCATCCTCTCCAATGCCCAGCAAAATATTGCCGGATTTAATGGTAATGAGGCGCTGTATCGTATCAAGGTCAAGCCTGATCGCCAGACGATAGATGCATATGGCAAGCTTCAGGCACTGAAACCGGGCATGACGCTGGAGGCTGACGTACTGCAGGATAAGAGAAAAATATGGGAGTGGATTGCTGAACCACTATTGGCCATAACACGCTAAGGAAACGCCACGAATGGAATTTCAATATTCATTTTGCAATATTTATGTCACATCTTGTCACGATAGCATGTTTTAGTCGGGAGCAGAACGAACAAGGCGTGACCTCATCCGTTCTGCTTTTACTACGAAAACCGGTCATTGTGTGACAGCACGCTGGCCGGTGGCATCAAACCATCTTTCCGGATGGTCAACTCAACCTAAAAACAGGATAACAAAAATGCGCATGATTGTACTAAAAGAATTGGCAGCGGTCGCTGGCGGTGGTGATGGTTGTACCTTGGTACCGGACGCCCCATTTGGTTTCAATTTCCGTGATGCTTGCGACATGCATGATAATAACTACAGCTCGGGTTCGCCTTACAGTCGCGCAGAAGCTGACGCGATATTTAAAGCAGATATGCACAATATTTGTGAAACGAACTATAACGATTCGTTCGCTTGCAACGTTATGGCGGAAGTGTACGGCGCAGGGGTTTCAATTTTTGGAGGCTCCTTTTATCAAGGTGGCGGAAGTAGCGGAAACGCTGGCGGACGAAGTAGCGACTTTGATCAAGTGATGAATGAGCTTTATTGATTAACGCATAATAATCGCAGGATTGAGGAACAAGTAAAATCGTGTTCCTCTTTTCTTCCCATAATGATGTAAATTGGTTTTTATCAGGGGATTATCTTGAAGAATTTATTTTGTTTTTTGATGTTTTTAATGTTTTTTTGTATTTCAGGATGTGCCGCCAGCATGACTTCCTCGCCGCGCGAACATTCAGTTTCCGGGGGGGAGATGGATTTAATTTTTTTAAAAGAGCCTCCATATATAAAAACAAAAAACAGGATGGATCTTTCAGGGATTAAAAAAAATGAAGATTTGATTGTTGTGAGGGAAGCAGTGAATCAGATAGCCAGATTCTTTGTGCAATTAAGTTTTGTTCAGGCCCCGATAGATGGTTTTTCAGAAATTGCCACAAAAAATGGCATGGCTAATATAAAATTTCCTCCAAAAAACAATCAGTATAATTATTATTTGGCAATAAAAATATATAATTGGGTACTGCATGATCCAGAAATGATATCGCTATCTGCAGAATTTCGTGGAGTTCCTGACAAAGGTAGCCCCTATTTTGATAAATTCGTTTTTGTGAAAAAAGATGGCATATGGCTATTTGATCGCCGTGAGCTTTAGTATTTTTCTCCCGTTGGAGATGGAAATTTCCCGATGATTTCCATGGGCGGGTTAATTGGCTATAGCGCCATGCATCGTGACATGATTTTTTCAGACCTGTTTTTTTCCACCACGCGGCGGCAGCGTGAGCAAGGGTGTCGCTTTTCGAGCTTGCTTGTAGCAGGCTGTGTTCCTCTCTATTTAATTTATGCACACTGTCCTACAAACGGAGTCCAGCGAATGTGGCTTGGCGTGCCTTGCCATGGTTGCCAGCTCTTATGGTCATCACACGGATTTGGCCGAATTACGTCGCCGTTTTCCCATCAGCCTGAAAGGGGTAACGCTGGAGCAGTTGATGCGTCATGCCGCATCAATGCAGCTCGCGGCACGTCCATTACGCTTGGAACTGGATGAATTGTCACAGTTGCAAGTTCCCAGTATTTTGCATTGGAATCTCAATCATTTCGTTGTTCTGAAAAAAGTCAGCAAGACGTGGCGCGGTGTCACTATGGTGACAATACTCGATCCTGCAATTGGTGAGCGCCGTATGCCGTTGAATACTGTCTCCAAACATTTCACTGGTGTGGCCATGGAGTTGGCGCCAAATGCTGATTTTATTGTGGCAGATGAGCGACGCAAGGTTGCCATACGCGATTTGACCGGCCATGTGCTTGGCCTGCGTCGTGCGTTAGTCCAGATATTGGCGCTTGCCCTTGCTTTGGAAATTTTTGCGATTGCGTCGCCCCTGTTCAATCAGTTCGTCATTGATGAAGTAATTGTCAGCGGAGATCTGGATCTGCTGAAAGTGCTGGTGTGTGGTTTTGCGTTGTTGATTGTTACGCAGACAGCGATCAGCCTCGCACGCAGTTGGTTTCTCATGCGTTGGAGCATGGATATTGGCCTGCAATGGTCAATACGTATCTTTGCCCATCTGACCCGTTTGCCGTTGTCCTTCTTCGAGAAGCGCCATCTGGGCGACATCGTCTCGCGCTTCGGCAGTATTGCTTCGATACAGGGAACACTGACTAGCCTGTTTGTTGAAAGTGCGCTCGATGGATTGATGGCCATTATGGCCTTGGGCATGATGCTCATGTATAGCCCCAAGCTGTCGTTCTTGGTGTTAGCAGCGGTCTTGTTGTATGCGTTGCTACGCTGGACGTTTTATCAGCCGTTGCGTGAGGCGTCTCAGGAACGCTTGGTCTTGTCGGCGAAAGAAAGCAGTCATTTCCTTGAAACGATTCGTGCCATTATGCCGCTGAAGTTGTTTGGGCAGGAGGCGGAGCGGCGGGTGCGTTGGCAAAACCTGAAGCAGGATGTGATAAACCGTGACGTCAAAACGCAGAAACTGAGTATTCTGTTCAAGGTTAGCAGCACTGCCATCTTCAGCGTACAGGGGCTTGCCTTGTTTTATGTCGGTGCTGAGCTCGTCATGAAAAATGCGTTGACGATCGGCATGCTGATGGCGTTTTCCAGCTATGCAGGAACGTTTTCCTCCAGATTGTTTAGCTTGATTGATTTGCTGGTCAGCCTGAAGATGCTGAGTTTGCATGCCGAACGTTTGGCTGACATCGTGCTTGAACCCGCTGAAGCGTTGCATGAACATGAAACGGATTTGCATCGTTTTGATTGCAGTCTGACCCTGAAAAATATTCGCTTTCGTTATGCGGAAGGTGAGCCTTGGATACTCGATGGCATCGATTTACATATTCCTGCGGGCCAGAGTTTGGCCTTGGTCGGTCCAAGTGGGTGCGGCAAGACGACCTTATGCAAGATTATTCTTGGTCTATTGGCGCCCAGCGAGGGAGAAGTCCTGATCGACAATGTTCCCATCACACAGATTGGTATGCGTGCATACCGGCAACTGGTCGGAACGGTAATGCAGGACGATGTATTGCTGGCAGGTTCGTTGCAAGATAATATTGCTTTCTTTGATGCTGGCGTCGAGCGTGAGATTGTTGAGCGCTGTGCGAAACAGGCGGCAGTTCATGATGAAATCGTGCAGATGCCAATGGGATATCAGACCCTTGTCGGTGACATGGGCAGCAGCCTTTCTGGCGGGCAGAAGCAACGCATATTGCTAGCCAGGGCCTTGTACAAGCAGCCGCGCATATTGGCACTTGATGAGGCAACTAGCCATCTGGATATGAATAACGAGCGCAGAGTCAATATGGTATTGAGCCAATTGCGGTTGACTCGCATCATGGTGGCGCACCGCCGGGAAACTATTGATGCAGCTGAACGTGTTGTTGGATTGCAGGCGGGAAAGGTTATGGAATTACGCCCGGCTCAGCCCTTGGTCGGCGGGTGACCATTGCTGAGGACGGCCACAAGGAGCGCTGATGATGTTCGTCAGCGCGATGCCGCAGGTGGGCCGTACGTCGCCGTCCTCGTCCAGCTAGTCCGCCATGATCCAGCCATCGACTCGGGCTTGGCATACATACTCTCCTTTTTCCTTGCTCCTAGCACCGGCGTCGTGAAGTTCAAACTTGCAGGTGTGGGAGAATCGGTGTGCGCCCATTGCCAGGCCTGCCAATACGCCGCTGCCGGTGGAAACTGCGTGCCTTGGCGTTTTCTGCTCAAGTGGCGCAATCTCAGGATAAGGAAAAGAACTAAAAACGATAATGAGATATCATTATCGTTAGTGGTGTCCTTTCGCCGTTTGTCCACGCATCCTGAAAGGCCGGTTTTGGCAACCTTGATTTCCTCCCTTATCTTATTCATGAGTACCAGTATTGCGGCCGCGGCCGCCATCGATGTCCTGCCACCCGCTTCGCCCTGGCATGGCGCCAGCGAACAGATTGCAATGGCCGCGTCGGACCGCTGGGCAACACCGCTCGAACAATCGAACTTCCTGGCATCGCCGGATTATGCGCAGACGATGGCTTATGTACGCTCGCTGGGCGCTGCCTCCAGGTTGATCACCGTGCATGCTTTCGGCAAGAGTTACCAGGGCCGCGAGCTGTTTTATGTGCTGGCGAAAAAGCCCGCGAACGGCGCGGGCGGCAAGAAGCCGGTGGTGCTGGTCCAGGCCGGCATACATGCGGGCGAGATCGACGGCAAGGATGCCGGGCTGATGCTGTTGCGCGATATCGCCCTGCGCGGCCGCGAGGATATGCTCGACCAGGTCGACCTGGTCTTTATTCCCATCCTGAATGTCGATGCGCATGAAAACGCCAGTACGGATGGCCGCCCGCACCAGCGTGGTCCGCAAGTGAAAGGCGCGCGCACCAATGCGCAGGGGCTGGACCTGAACCGCGACTATGCGCGCCTGCAGTCGCCGGAAATCGCCGCCGTCGTCAAGCTGCTGAAACAGTACGATCCCGCGCTGTATATCGACGTGCATGTCAGCGACGGCATCGATTATCAATATGACGTGACCTACACCTTTGCCGGCTGGGGCACGTATGCGCGCTCCAAAGCGACGGCGGATTGGCTGATGCGGGACTACCGCGCCGATATCGATGCGGCGCTGGCCAGACAGGGCCACGTGCCGGCGATCTACCCCAGTTGGGTCAACGAGGAGACACCGCACCTTGGCCTGCGCATCAGCGCCGAAGGGCCGCGCTATTCGACCGGCTATGGCGACTTTACGGGGATACCGACGGTATTGGTCGAAAATCATGCGATGAAGCCGTACAAGCGCCGGGTGCTGGGTACTTATGTGCTGCTGGAGCAGTCCTTGGCAACCGTGGCGCGCGACCATGCAAAGATAGCCGCAGCCAAGGCGCGCGACCGCGCGGCGCAACCGTCGCAGCTGATGGTGCGCTGGGAGCGCGAAGCGGCGCCGTTTGCCCGGCAGGCGTTCAAGGGGTATCGTTATGAGTCTTATGTATCGAAAGCTTCCGGCGCCACCGAGCTGCGCTGGACCGGCGAGCCGGTGACCATCGACATGCCGGTATTTGGCGTCAGGCCGATCAAGGAAGTGGCGCTGCCGCGCGCCTGGTGGATAGGCCCCGAGCAACAGGAAATTATCGGCTCGCTGCGCGCGCATGGCATTGCGATGGAGGTGCTGGACGCGCCGCGCAGCGTCACGGTCGAGACGGTGCGGATGGCGTCAGGCAAGGACAGAACGCTGCTGCGCTCGGCAAAGAACCTCACGCTGCCGCCTGGCGCCGTGCGTGTGCCGGCAAACCAGCCTTTTCACCTGCTGGCGACGGCCTTGCTGGAGCCGGACAGCGATGATTCCTACCTGGCCATGGGCTGGTTCGACCAGGCGCTGCCACCAGAGTCGTCCATCGCGCGCCATTTGCTGGCGCCATGGGCCGATCGGATGATGGAAACGCAGCCTGCACTGCGTACCGCCTTCCTGGCCGCGATTGCCAGCGACCCGGCCTTGGCCAGCGACCCGCAGGCGCGCTTGCGCTGGTGGCGGGACCGTTCGGACTATATGGGCCGCGCCAGGTGGACGTATCCGGTGCTGATGGAACGCGACGGATCGCCGGCCACGCGGTGAGCTGGCCTCAACGGTCCGACATTTCCTCGATCGAAATGTCATGCAGGCCTCGCTGGCTCAGCACCTGGCCATCATCGCGGATGGTGGCCCAATAGCGCACGCCTTGCCGGGGCGTTTTTCCACCGAGATGGAAACCTCGCACATCCACGTTCATGCCCGCGCCGCAGGAGGTGCCGATATTGTGGAAAAATGTCTCGTCTAGCAAGAGGCGGGCCAGTTCGGACTGTGAAATATCGACTTCACTGCGCGTGCCTGCACGGATCGGTTCTACTGAATAATTGACTTGCTTCGTGGTTTTGTTTATATCGAGATAATAATATGCCTGTCCGCATTCGGTCTTGTAGGTGACCATTTCTTCTTTTGCCGAACTGCCGGACGAGATGGTGACCAGGACACCCCAGGCGTTGCCAAGTGGCAGCAGCAGCAGGGGCAGGCATGCGAGGTATTTTTTCATGACAGATTGTTTTCAAGTGAGGTAGTTTGCCAACGTCGGGCCGTCATTTGGCGGCGATGCGACGGTCCGCCAGCTTGGGTGCCAGCCATAACAGCAACAGCCACGTCAGGAATGACAGCAAGCGGTGCAAACAGGCAGAGCACAAGGCAAAAGATAAGGAAATAGGCAAGCGATCCCGTGCTGGGTACTTGCGCGCTGCGAAAGAGAAATAGCGTGGACAGGCAGGCCAGCACCATCAGGGGCAGGTAAAACCACCACTTGCGTTCGACGGAAAACATGATTTCTTATTAAGAAAGAGATGCATCCATCTTAACGCAAGGTTGCCAAAAAAAGTTACTTTAAAGAAAAGATTTATGCCATGCCATCAGGCGGCATGGCATCGCCATGGCGGAAGAGGCTTATTGCATGGTCGCTGGCGTGGTCGGCGGCACGGGTGGGATCGGCATGGTCGGCACGCCCGGGGTCGGTGGCGGCGACAGCGTGCCGGGAACCGGCGGCGTGGCGGGGGTGGCAGGCGTGGCGGGCGTCGGTGCCGGGTGGCGCTTGCTTGCTTGCTTGACCTTGGCAGGACGGTCGTGTTGACGCATCTTGCTGCCCGGCATGGGCTTGCCGTTGCTGTCGAGCTTGTCCGACTGGTCCGATTGCTGGCCCGGATCGGCCTTGTTATTGACGTGGTTGCCGGTCTGGTTCAGATTGGTGGTCGACTGGGCTTGTACCCAGGCGCCGCCGACGGTCATCAGGGTGGCGGAAAGCAAAAGAGCGGCGGTTTTCATGGTGCGTGTCCTGTGGTGAATAATGATGCGGCATTGTCACATGCAGGGCGAGGACCGCAAGTAGGAGCACGCCTCATGGTCTTGTGGGCAATTGCCTGATATCACTTTTGTCCGAGTGAACCGGCCGTTTGCCACCGCCTCGCGGCGATGGCACCGTTGGGCGGCGACGGTTATTGTGCTGGCTGCGGTGGCGGAGGCGGTGGTGGTGCGACGCCCATATTGCTGCTTGAGCCCTTCTTGTCGGCCGCGTTTTGCATGTTCGGTGGTGGCGGCGGCATCGGCGTGCCTTGCTTGTTGGGATTGTTGTGCGCCTCGGACTGCACCTTTTTGGTCGGTTTTTTGGCGTGTTTCTTTTCCCGTTTGTCCAGCTGGCCCGCAGGATCCTGGATTTTTTCCGCTTCGCCGTTTTGCGGCGTGCTGGTGCTGTCACGCATCGGTGCATCGACCGGCGGGTTGGGGTTCGACTGGGCTTGCGCCAGGGAAGCGGCGCCGGCCAGCAGGGCGGCGAACATCAGTGAGGATGATTTCATGGAAAGCTCCTTGATCTGGATTAAGAGCATTCATTTTGTCACCGAAAGCGATCACGGCAAGTAGGAGCACGCCTCTGCGCCATGTGGGCGCATGGCTGGCAAACATGCAGGCATCAGCGAAATTGCTCGGTGGAGATATCGAAGCGCTTGAGCTTGTCGTACAGGGTTTTCTTCGGAATATTCAGCGCCGTGGCTGCCTCGATCACATTGCCGTTATGGCGCCGCAGCGCCTCTTCGATAATCGAGATCTCGAAGGCGTCGACCTGCTCGGCCAGCGAGGCTTCGCGGCAGCCGGCCGGGCTCAAGGTGTCGTCCAGCAAGCCGAGCACGAAGCGGTCGGCCACATTATGCAGTTCGCGCACATTGCCGGCCCAGCGCTGCGCCATGAGTGAGCCCAGCAGTTCGCCGCTGACCAGCGCCGCCGGCTGGCCGTAGCGCAGCGCCGCCTGCAGCACGAAAAATTCGAACAGCAGCGGGATATCTTCGCGCCGGTTGCGCAAGGCTGGCAGGGTCAGGCTGGCCACATTCAGGCGGTAATACAGGTCGGCGCGAAACTTGCCCTGTTCGGCCAGCAGATTCAAATCTTCCTTGGCGGCGGCGATCACGCGAAAGTTGACCGAAATCAGCTTATTCGACCCGAGCCGCTCGACCTGGCGTTCCTGCAGCACGCGCAGCAACTTGACTTGCAGTGCCAGTGGCATGCTTTCGATTTCATCGAGGAACAGGGTGCCGCCGTTCGCATACTCGATCTTGCCGATGCGCTGGCGCTGGGCGCCGGTAAACGCCCCTTCTTCGTGGCCGAACAGTTCCGACTCGAAAATGGATTCGGGCAGGGCGCCGCAGTTAATCGCCACAAACGGATGATCGCGCCGCTCGCTGAAGTCGTGCAGGCAGCGCGCGATCAGCTCCTTGCCGGTGCCGGTTTCTCCCAGAATAATGATGTCGGCCGATTTAGGCGCCAGGTTCAGCACCAGCTGGCGCACCTTGGCCATGGCCGGGCTGCGGCCGACAATGCGCGCCTCGATGCCCACGCGCTGCTCGAGCTGGCGCCGCAAGTTCATGTTTTCCAGCACCAGGTGGCGCTTGTCGAGCGCGCGCCGGCACACTTCCACCAGCAAATCGGCCGAGAACGGTTTTTCGATAAAGTCGTAGGCGCCGCGGCGCATGGCGCCCACCGCCATCGACACGTCGCCATGGCCGGTGACCAGGATCACCGGCAGGCTGGCGTCCTGCGCCACGGCGATATCGAGCAATCTGAGGCCATCGATGCCGGGCAGCTTGATATCGCTGAGCAAGATGCCGGCAAATTCCGGCACCAGGAAGGGCAGGGCTTCCTCGGCCGTGGCAACCGCCGTCACTTGCAGGCCGGCCAGTTCCAGCGACTGGCGCGCGCCCTTGCGCACCACGGCGTCGTCCTCCACCAGCAGCACTTGCATGCCCTCGAAGTTGTTCTCATGCATCCGCTAAATCCTTGGTCTCTTTATTTGTTTTCTTTGTGATCGTCGTCACGCGTGAGTGTGATTGTAAACTGCGCGCCGCCCCCTTCGGCCCTGGAGCGGTTGCGCACGGCCAGCGCGCCGCCGGCCGCGCGCACGATGCCGGCGCTGATCGACAGGCCCAGCCCCAGGCCATGTTCCTTGGTGGTATAGAAGGGGTCGAAAATACGGTCCAGCGAGGCCAGCGCGATGCCGGGGCCATTGTCGGTCACGTGGAGTACGGCCAGCGCGCCTTCGCTGCGCACCTGCAGCCAGATCTGCACCGCTTCGGTCTCCGGCACGGCGTCCATGGCGTTGGTGATCAGGTTGCTGAACACCTGTTCCAGGCCAATGGCGTTGCACAGCACGACGATGTCTTCCCCGGGCCAGCTTTCATGCAGGCTCAAGCGCTGTGAATTCTTGCGCGTGCGCACTTGCAGCATGGTTTGCGCAAACGCCTGGCGCACCGACACAGGTTTGCGCGCATCGTCGCTGCGCCGCGCAAAACCCTTCAGTTGCGAGGTGACGTAGCCGAGGCGCTTGACCAGGTCGGAAATGGTCGACAGGTTGTCGAGCGCGTCGTCGATGCGCCCGCGCGCCAATAACACCTTGGCGTTGTCGGAAAAAGTCTGCAGGGCCGCCAGCGGCTGGTTCAGCTCGTGCGTGACGCCGGCCGCCATCTGGCCGATGGCCGCCAGCTTGCCGCTTTGCACCAGTTCGGCCTGGGCGTAGCGCAGGGTCTGCTCGGCCCGTTCGCGTTCGGCCACTTCCGCCTGCAGCCGGCCATTCGCGTGCACCAGGTCGGCCGTGCGCTGGGCCACCTTGATTTCCAATTGCTCATAGGCCAGCGCCAGGGTTTGCTGGGCCTTGAGCTTGTCCGCAATCCGGCGCCGGCGCTGGCGTGCATACATCAGGGCCAGCATCAGCAGCGCCCAGCCCAGGGCCGCGCCGATGGCGGCGTTGCGGGCCGCTTCGTCGACCTGGTCGAGTTCGGCCAGCACCGTGATCTGCCATTGCAGCGGACCCAGCGGGCGATTGACGGCCAGGTAGTCGGCCTTGCCTGGCAAGGCCGGCAGCTGGTCGGTTGGTGCACGCTCCAGTGTCATCACGCTGGCGCCATCGGCGAACTGGCGCCGCACACGGTGCGGCAGGATGGGCAGGTTTTCTTGCAGGAACTGGCGTTGCACGCTGATATCCTGCTTGGCCACCGCCGACAGGGCTGCCAGGGTATTGAATTTGAAGGACGGCGTGCTGGCCAGGATGATCACGCCATTGGCGTCCTTGACCCAGATCTGCTCGCCCGCGCCTGGCGAGCGCCACGACTGCTCGATCCAGTCCAGGTTGACCTTGGCGGCGACGATGCCAATGATGCGCCCGTGTCGCAGCACCGGCTGCGAAATGAAATAGCCGGCTTCGAAGGTGGAGGCGCCGATGCCATAAAACCGGCCGATGCCGCCCGCGATGGCGTTCTTGAAATAGGGCCGGAAGCCATAGTTGACGCCGACATAGGAACTGGCGTCCTGCCAGTTGCTCGACGCCAGGGTGGTGCCGTTTTCGTCGAGCACATACACGGCAAAGGCGCCGGCACGGCGGTTGATATCGACCAGGTAGGCGTTCAGTTCGCTGACCTTGGCCGGCGTCGGCTGCTCGATCAGCTGCGCCACGGCCTCGCTTTGCGCCACCGCCAGCGGCAGGAATTCATACTTGTTGAGCGCGCCGCCGATCGACGCCGCGTACAGCTCGGCGCGTGTATCGAGGGTACGGTGCAATTCATCGAGCTGGCGCTGTTGCACCCAGGCATGGGTCGACCAGGTCAGCGCCACCAGCGATATCAGCGAGGCGCCGGCAAGCAGGGCGCTTGCCGGCGGTTTCAAGGTGTGCAGTCGCTGTAACAATCAGTCTGCCGTGCTGGCCATCGTTTCCGCATTGTGATGGCGTTGCTGCTCTTCCATCACCATCTCGCCCAGCATCCGTTTCAGGCGGTTGAACTCGGGGTCGCTCGGGTCGCGCGGGCGCGGCAGGTCGATCGCCACGTCGCGCTTGATGGTGCCGGGACGGTAGGTCATGACGATGGTGCGGTCGGCCAGGTAGATCGATTCCTCGATCGAGTGCGTGACGAACACGATGGTGGTGCCGAACACTTTCCAGATCTTCAGCAACTCATCCTGCAGGTTGCGGCGGGTCAGCGCATCGAGCGCGCCGAACGGTTCGTCCATCAGCATGATCGGCGAATCGAGGGCCAGCACGCGGGCAATCGCCACGCGCTGGCGCATGCCGCCCGACAGGTCTTTCGGAAAGCGCAGGCGAAATTCCGTCAGGCCCAGCATGTTCAGCAGCATGTCGACCCGCTCCTTGATCTCGGCCTGCGACTTGCCGGCGATTTCCAGTCCAAAGGCGATATTGCTTTCGATCGACATCCACGGAAACAGCGCATATTCCTGGAACACCATGCCGCGGTCCGGCCCCGGCTCCGTGATCAGCTTGCCGCCGGCCAGGATCTGGCCGGAAGTGGGCTGCGAAAAGCCGGCCAGCGCGTTGAGCAGGGTCGACTTGCCGCAGCCCGATGGCCCCAGCAGGCAGATAAACTCGCCGCTGGCGATGTCCAGGTTGATGTCCTTCAAGGCGATCACGTCGCTGCCGCCGGTGGTGAAGATCTTGTTGACTGCTTTGATATTGATGGTGGTCATGGCGCTTCCTCTCAATGTTCCAGGCCGCGGTGCCACTGCAGCAGATGATTATTCAGGGCATTCATGGCGATATCGATGGCCAGACCGAACAGGCCGATGGTAAACATGCCGGCGATGATTTTATCGGACCAAAAGTATTCGCGTGCTTCCAGGATGCGGAAACCGAGGCCGCTGTTGACCGCAATCATTTCCGCCACGATCACGACGATGAATGCCGTGCCCATGCCGATGCGGGCGCCGGCCAGGATATACGGCGTGGCCGCCGGCAAGATCACGCGGCGGAACATCGTCATCTGGCTGGCGCCCAGGTTGCGGGCGGCGCGGATATAAATGCCGTCGACCTGGCGCACGCCGGCAATCGTGTTCATCAGCACGGGGAAGAAGGAGCCGATGCTGATCAGGAAGAAGGCGGGCGGGTTGCCCAGGCCGAACCATAAAATTGCCAGCGGAATATAGGCGATCGGCGGAATCGGGCGCAGCACCTGCACCAGCGGATCGAACAGCTTGTAGATGGTCTTGTTGGTGCCCATCAGGAGGCCCAGCGGCAGCGCCAGGCCGGCACCGATGGCAAAGCCGCCCAGCACGCGCGACAGGCTGGCCCAGGCGTCGTGCGGCAGTTCGCCCGAGAACATCCACACCAGGTAGTTGCCGGCCTCGGGCGTATAGGCTTCCATCGGGATCAGGTATTCATACCATTTCACCACCACCGCCACCGGCGAGGGCAGGATCTGCGGATTGATCCAGCCGAAGGTCGACAGGGCTTGCCAGAACAGCAGCACGGCCACCGGCACGATGGAGCCGTGCGCGAGGCGTTTCATCATTTGTACATTCATCGTCAGTCTTCCAGGGTTAGCGTGGTGCGTAGGACTTCTTGGCTTTTTCCAGCAGGTCCAGCTTGACCCAGTCCTTGGCGGCAGGCGGCTTGGCCATGCGTCCGACGCCGAACTTCACCATATAGTCGGTGGTCAGCTGCACGTGGCTCTGGGTAATGTCTTCCGTAAAGATGGCGTTGTCGATGGCGTCGCGGTAGTCCTCGCTGGTGATCTGGTTCTTGAACATCGATTCACGCACGTATTTTTCCGCCAGTTTCGGATCGGCCAGGAAAGCGCGGGTGGCGGCGACAAAGCAGTCCATGAAGCGCTGCGCCACTTCCGGTTTTTCCTTGTACATTTTTTCCGTCATCACCAGCGCGCGCACCGGTTCGCCCAGCGGCGTGTCATACGGTTTGATGATGGCGGCGCCATATTTCTTGTGGATTGCCTGGGTCGAATACGGCTCCGACTGGCTCATGACGTCGATATCCTTGGTCAAGAGCGCTTGGTTCAGGTCGGGGTAGCCCATGTACAGGATCTGCACGTCCTTGCCCGGCTTGTCGGACCAGGTCAGCTTGGCCTTGGTCAGTTCGGCGAACAGCAGGATTTCCTGCGGGCCGCCACGGGTGACGCCGACTTTCTTGCCTTTCAGGTCGGCGATGCCCTTGATATTGAGGTCGGGGCGGCCGACGATCTGCACGCCACCCTTGGCGAAACCGCCGACCAGGTAGACCGGCAGACCGGTGGCGCGGCCGGTGATGGCCGCTTCCAGCGCGCTGGCCGAGACGTCGATCTCGCCGGCGATCATGGCCGGCACGATGTCGAGGCCCTTGGCGAAGATGCGTTCCTCGATCTTCAGGTCATATTTCGGGGCGATTTCCTTCATGTAGGCGACCGCGCCGTAGTGGGCGAATTTCAGGTTGCCCAGGCGCACCAGGTCGGCGGCGTGCACGGACAGGGGGAATTGCGCGGCCAGCGCGACGGTGACGGCCAGGGCCTTGGTGTTGAAAAAGGATGAAAAAGACGAAACTCGGGCAGGGTGGGTCATGCTGTCTCCAATAGATGATGGTGTTTTACGGGCTGCTCTGACGGCGGCCATGGAAAACATAAGAGCATCTTCCGTGCCAGTGAAACGTATTTTGGAAAGAATGGCAAGTGATTGTTTCTAAACGTTAAATTGTGGCGTGCACAAAACGTTTACCGGACGGTTTCCGTTTTTTCGCACGCATGGCGAAAAAACTGTGCGGATAGCCGCACTGGCCGATGAAGACTTGAGGCAGATCAATACAGAACAATACAGATGCGGTGAACCTGCGGCGTGAAATCGACTCCAAGCATAAAAAAACGCGTTGGATCGAAGACCGCAACGCGTAACTCCCCCGAGGAGTGGGGGCGCGCCGCGCTATGACTGTGATGTTTTGCTGCGCGGCGCCGGGTGGAACGACAGGCTTGATTACTGCGCTGGCGGCGTGGCCGGTGGCACGGCCGGTGCGGTGGCGGGGTCGGTCAAGGGGGCAGGCGTGACGCCGGGCGCCGTTTCAGGCGTGGTGGCGGGCGCGGCCGGATCGACCGGGGCAGGCGTCACCGCCGGTGCGGTGGCGGGCGGTGCGGCTTCCGGCAGCGGGGCGTCGGCGGGTTTCTTGCACGCGGAGAGACTGATCAGGGCCGCGGCGGCCAGCAGATAAGGCATTTTCATCATCATGATTCCTTTGCAAAGACAGGTTGGGAGATGCCGGCTGGTGCCGTCCATGTTTCTACAGCGCTTGCAACAGCGGCTGCAACGGCAAGCCATGCCAGTCATCGATCGTGGGCGCCAGGCAGTGCACTAGTTACATGCCTGACGATCAGCTTGATTTTATGTCAAGCCAATTCACGCATCTGTTCGCCATCGCACGTTAAGCAAGGAATGGAAGTGCAATACTGGATTCAGCACCGCAATGCAAACGCCGCACGAAAGTTACTGCTTCCGTACAGAAATATTTTTAACTTTCTTGATCTTACTGTCCGCTAATGTTCGTTAACGCACAGACCGAGATGACGCCAGCAGGCATTCTGTGGTCAGACGTCTGGAATTAGTGATTTCCTGGCACACACCAGGTACTCAGCAATTCAGGCTACCGGCAATCGTTTAAAAGGAGTATTCAAATGCATGCAATGACCCAGTCTCACGTGAAGAGCGAAATGAAGGCAGCGCACCAGGAACTTCGTGGATCCGAAAAAGGTTCCTCAATGGCAATGGTAGAGCGTGCCGCACCGATCCCCCCGGAGCGCATGAACCCGATTTCCATGGCACCCATCGAGCGCGTACGTTCCACCTCGGCCACCTTGCGCCGTATCGAGAACATGCAAAAGCTGATCGGTGAATTGTCGCTGCACGAAATGCTGGCTGATGAAATCGCCTGGTTCCTCAAATTCTCGCCATCGGGCGCCCGCAAATATATCCGCGACCTGCGCGAAGCGGGCGTGATCGAACTGGCCCGCTATATCGAAGGCACGGCCACCTACCTGGGCAAGGCCGTGTACCAGCTGACCCCGGATCCTGAGCGCGTGCGTGCCTTCCTGGCTGCCATCGTCCAGCCGAAACGCGAAGGCGCGCCACCGCGCAAGGACCGTCCGGGCCTGCGCGAGCAGAGCATGGCAGGCAGCGGCCGTCACTTCCATATCCTGGCCGATGACACCCATTACGCCATCCGCGTCAACCGTGGCCCGGTCACGCGCGATCCGCTGGTGGCCGCCCTGTTCGGCATGCCGCAGCAGAAAAGCGAATAAACCCGCCTCTGGCCGGCCTGCTGGCCGCCAGATGGCGTAATGATAGTCACTTTGATTCTCAATCTGACCATCTGCTGCACTCAGCAAGACACCAAAGCCGGGTCACGACCCGGCTTTTGGCATGCTGGCCGCCATTTTCATAGCGATTGAAAAGATGGCAATCAGCCCCATCTTGGCTGGACTGCCTCAACCAGGAGTCCCTGCCGTGCCTGATTTCGCCTGCCTCTATCCGCCAGCACCTGGCAACCGCTGTTCCGCCCGCCTGACCCGGGCCGCCTCATGAATCCCCTGCTGTGGATCGCCCTGGTCACCATCGGCATCGTGCTGTCGCTGTGGTTGCCCCGCTGGCGCCTGAAGCGCGCCCTGTCGCGCCCGCTTCCGCCCGAGGGGCTTGCCATGTTGGAAAGCAATATCCCTGTCTACCGCCATATGCCGGCGCCGCTGCAGGAGCAGTTGCGCCGGCTGGTGGTGCAGTTCCTGTATCAAAAGAAGTTTGTCGGCTGCGGCGGCCTGGAGATCACCGACGAGATGCGCTACACCATCGCCGGCCAGGCCTGTTTGCTGCTGCTGAACCGCGACACCCTGGTCTATCCCGAGCTCGACACCATCCTGGTCTACCCGAACGAATTCGTCGTCACGCGCGATGAGGTGGGGCCGGGCGGCGTGGTCACGCCTGCGGCCAATGGCCTGCTGGGCGAATCGTGGGGCGATGGCCGGGTGGTGCTGGCCTGGGACCATGTACAGCGCGGCGCGGCCGACTGGACCGATGGCCAGAACGTGGTGCTGCATGAATTCGCCCACCAACTCGACAGCGAATCGGGGGCCGCCAATGGCGCGCCATACTTGCCCAACGTCACCAGCTACCGCAGCTGGGCCACGGTGCTGTCGCGCGACTTCGAACATCTGCGCCACGACGCCATCTACCACCAGCACAGCGTGATGGACCACTACGGCGCCACCAATCCGGCCGAGTTCTTCGCCGTCGCCACCGAAACGTTTTTTGAAAAACCGTACCAGATGGCCGAGCATCACGCCGAGCTGTACGCCGAGTTTCTCAAGTTCTACAAGGTCGACCCGCGCGACTGGGCCACGGCGCCGCCCGAGCCCGAGCACATGCACTCGCCGTTTCCCAACTACGCGCCGCAATGGTAAAGCCGGGTTTCAGGTCTTGAACTCGGCCACCAGGAAGTCGATAAACACGCGCATCTTGGCCGGCAGGTTGCTGCGGCTCAGGTAGTACAGATACAGGTCGGCCGAGGGCAGGGTGTAGCCCGGCATCACCTCCCTGAGCCGGCCGCTGTCCAGGTATTTCGCCACGTCCCACTCCGAGCGCTGCACGATGCCGTGGCCGTCCAGCGCCCAGTTCAGCACGATATCGCCATCGTTGCTCGACACGGCCCCGCGCACCTTCACCAGCTCCACCGAGCGCCCCTTTTGCAAGCGCCAGGTGCCGTACACATCGTCATTCTGCCGGTGCAAAATGCAGCGGTGGCGGTGCAGCTCTTCCGGCGTTTGCGGCTCGCCCGCCTGCTTCAGATAGGCCGGCGAGGCGCACAGGAAACGCCGGTTGCTCATCAGTTTCCTGGCCGTCAAGCGCGTGTCCGGCAATTCGCCGAAGCGTATCGCCACGTCATACGCTTCTTCCACCAGGCTGATCGGCCGGTCCGTCAGATGCAGTTCCACCTCCACTTCCGGATAGGCATGGGCGAAGCGCGAGACGATGGGCGCGATGCGGGTGCGGCCAAAGCCGGGCGTGCCGTTGACGCGCAGCAGGCCTTTCGGTGCCGCGCGCCCGCTGGACACGGACTCCTCCATGTCGCGGATCTGGTGCAATATCTGCGCCGCCTGCGCCAGGTACAGCTCGCCTTCGTTGGTCAGGCTGATGCGGCGGGTGGTGCGATTCACCAGGCGCACGCCGAGCCGCTGTTCCAGCAGGCTCAGGCGCTTGGTGATGGCCGGCGGCGTGACACCCAGCTCGCGCGCCGTGGCCGCCATATTGCCCAGCTTGGCCAGCAGCACGAAAAACGCCAGGTCGGGCGCAGCATCATTTTTCATCTGAAGTGAATAATGGTTTTAATTGAGGTGAATTATAAGCATTTAATTCAAGAGTAAGCTCTGTTTTACTTTGACAGGAGACACTCCCATGAAAATCGTTGAAATCCGCGAAAAAACCGTACCCATCAGTTCCCCCATCCGCAACGCCTATATCGATTTCAGCAAGATGACCTTGAGCCTGGTCGCGGTAGTCACCGACGTGATCCGCGACGGCAAGCCGGTGATCGGCTACGGCTTCAATTCGAACGGCCGCTACGGCCAGGGCAAGCTGATGCGCGAACGCTTTATTCCCCGCATCCTGGAAGCGGACCCGGCCAGCCTGGTCGACGACGCTGGCACCAATCTCGATCCGCACAAGATCTGGAACTGCATGTTTACCAATGAAAAACCGGGCGGCCACGGCGAGCGTTCGGTGGCCATCGGCACCATCGACATGGCGGTCTGGGATGCGGTGGCCAAGATCGAAGGCAAGCCGCTGTTCCAGCTGCTGGCCGACCGTTACGGCAACGGTACGCCGGACCGCAATATTTTTGTCTATGCGGCCGGCGGCTATTACTACCCGGGCCAGAACCACGACAAGCTGAAGGACGAGATGCGCAGCTATATCGACCGCGGCTATACGGTGGTGAAGAAAAAGATCGGCGGCGCCGACCTCGACGAAGACCTGCGCCGCATCGATTCCGTGCTCAGCGTGCTGCAGGACGGCCAGAAGCTGGCGGTCGACGCGAATGGCCGCTTCGACCTCGATACGGCCGTGAAATACGCCAAAGCCCTCTCGCAATACGATCTGTTCTGGTACGAGGAACCCGGTGATCCGCTCGACTTCGAACTGCAGGCCACCTTGCGCAATTACTATACCAACCCGATGGCCACCGGCGAAGACCTGTTCTCGATGCAGGATGCGCGCAACCTGATCCGCTACGGCGGCATGCGCGCCGACCGCGACTGGCTGCAGTTCGACTGCGCGCTCAGCTACGGCCTGGTGGAATATTTGCGCACGCTGGACATGCTGAAGGAGCACGGCTGGTCTGCCAAGCGCTGCATTCCGCACGGCGGCCACCAGATGTCCTTGAATATCGCCGCCGGCCTGGGCCTGGGCGGCAATGAATCGTACCCGGACCTGTTCCAGCCGTATGGCGGTTTTCCCGATGGCGTGAAGGTCGACAACGGCCATATCCTGCTGCCGGAACTGCCCGGCATCGGCTTCGAAGGCAAGGCGGACCTGTACCGCGAGATGGTCAAGCTGGCTGAATAAGCGAGCGCGTCTGATTTGTTCGCCGCCGCGCAAGCCGTACCCAGATCCGGCAATGCGGCGGCGTGCCCCTACCTGTTTTTCATTGGAGGAGACACCCCATGAATGCGCAACGTTTCAAGCAACTCGCTTCCACCCTGTATATCCAAGTCATCATCGGCTTGACGGCTGGCATACTGCTCGGCCATTTTTATCCCGATATCGGCGTCGAACTCAAGCCGCTGGGCGACCTCTTCATCAAACTGATCAAGATGCTGCTGGCGCCCATCATCTTTGCCTCGGTGGTGGTCGGCATCGCCCGCATGGGCAGCGTCAAGGAAACCGGGCGGGTCGGCGCGAAGGCGATGATCTATTTTGAAGTCTGCTCGACCGTGGCGCTGGTGTTCGGCCTGCTGGTGGTAAACCTGGTCAAGCCGGGCGTGGGCATGAATATCGACGCCAGCCAGATCGATACGGCCTCGATCAAGAGCTACACGGCGGCGGCCGAACATCACACCACCACCGAATTCCTGATGAACATCGTACCCAATAGCGTGGTCGGTGCTTTTGCTCAGGGCAACATGTTGCAGATTATTTTGTTCTCGCTGCTGTTTTCGTTTGCCCTGAACCGGCTGGGCAAGAAGGTCATGCCGCTGGTCGACGGCCTCGACATGTTCCTGCACGGCATGTTCGGCGTGGTGCGCATCGTGATGTTCCTGGCGCCCATCGGCGCGTTCGGCGGCATCGCGTTTACCATCGCCAAATACGGTATCGGCACCCTCAGTTCGTTTGCCGAACTGATGATTGCCGTGTACGTCACCTGCATCCTGTTCGTCATCATCGTGCTGGGTGCCGTGATGCGCTATTGCGGCGTGCCGCTGTGGGGTTTTTTGAAATATATCAAGGACGAACTGCTGATCGTGTTGGGCACCGCGTCCACCGAAGCGGTGCTGCCGCAGATGCTGGTCAAGATGGAAGCGATGGGCTGCCAGAAAAAGATCGTCGGTCTGGTGTTGCCCACCGGCTATACCTTCAATGCCGACGGCACGGCGATCTACCTGACCATGGCGGCCATCTTTATCGCGCAAGCCACCAATGTCGACATGACCTTGTGGGACCAGCTGGTGATCCTGGGCGTGATGCTGCTGACCTCGAAAGGTTCGGCCGGCGTGGCCGGCGCCGGTTTCGTCGCGCTGGCGGCCACGCTGGCGTCGATGCACAAGATTCCGATTTCCGGGCTGGTGCTGCTGGTGGGCATAGACCGTTTCCTCAACGAGGCGCGCGCCGTCACCAACCTGATTGGCAACGGCGTGGCAACCATCGCCGTGGCGAAGTGGGAGGGTGCGCTGGACCTGGAGCAGATGCGCCGTGCCTTTGCGGCGGCTAGCGCAGGGCTGGAATTGCCTGGCACGCCAGCGCCCGACCTGCCCACCGGCGAGATTGTGCCGCCAGTCAATACCATCAAGGCGTCCACCTGACCAGCGCGGGGCCGGCATGGCCCCGCCTTCCCACCTTTGAAACGATTTGATCATGCAAGAAAATTCCCGCAAACAGTCCGCCGCACGCGAACAGCACCGGCTCGCCGCGCTCGACTATCACGCCGCTCCCCGCGCAGGCAAGATCAGCATCACGCCCACCAAGCCCCTGCTCAACCAGCGCGACCTGGCGCTGGCCTATTCGCCCGGCGTGGCCGCCCCCTGCGAAGAAATCGTCATCGATCCGGCCAACGCCTACAAATACACGGCGCGCGGCAATCTGGTGGCCGTGATCACCAACGGCACGGCCGTGCTGGGCCTGGGCAATATCGGTCCGCTGGCCGCCAAGCCGGTGATGGAAGGCAAGGGCGTGCTGTTCAAGAAGTTCGCCGGTATCGACGTGTTCGACATCGAAATCAACGAACTGGACCCTGATAAACTGGTCGACATCATCGCGTCGCTGGAGCCGACCTTCGGCGGCATCAACCTGGAAGACATCAAGGCGCCCGAGTGCTTCTATATCGAGCGCCAGCTGCGCGAGCGCATGAAGATTCCCGTCTTCCATGACGACCAGCACGGCACCGCCATCATCGTCGGCGCGGCCATCCTGAACGGCATCCAGTATGTCGGCAAGGACATCAAACACTGCAAACTGGTGGTCTCGGGCGCCGGCGCCGCGGCATTGGCCTGCCTGGACCTGATCGTCGACCTGGGCTTCCCGCTTGAAAACATTTTCGTCACCGACCTGGCCGGCGTGGTCTACAAGGGCCGCACCGAGCTGATGGACCCGGACAAGGAGCGTTTCGCGCGCGACACCCCGGCCCGTACCCTGGCCGAAGTGATCCCCGACGCCGACATCTTCCTCGGCCTGTCGGCCGGCGGCGTGCTGAAACAGGACATGGTCAAGACCATGGCCAAGAACCCGCTGATCCTGGCGCTGGCCAACCCGAATCCGGAAATCCTGCCCGACGACGTGAAAGCCGTGCGTGGCGACGCCATCATCTGCACCGGCCGTTCGGATTACCCGAACCAGGTCAACAACGTGCTGTGCTTCCCCTACATTTTCCGTGGCGCCCTCGATTGCGGCGCGACCACCATCACGCGCGAAATGGAAATTGCCGTGGTGCACGCGATCGCCGAACTGGCGCATGCCGAGCAGTCCGACATCGTCGCCACCACCTATGGTTTCACCAGCCTGTCGTTCGGCCCGGAATACCTGATCCCGATGCCGTTCGATCCGCGTTTGCTGATCAAGATCGCGCCGGCGGTGGCCAAGGCGGCCGAAGATTCGGGCGTGGCGACGCGTCCGATCAAAGACCTGCAAGCGTACGCCGACAGCCTGCAGCAATTCGTGTATCGCAGCGGCACCTTCATGAAGCCGCTGTTCCAGGTGGCCAAGAAAACCGCGAACGAACTCAAACGCATCGTCTACGCCGAAGGCGAAGAAGAGCGCGTGTTGCGCGCGGTGCAAGTGGTGGTCGACGAGAAACTGGCGCGTCCCATCCTGGTGGGCCGTCCTGCCGTGCTGGAAACGCGGATCCAGAAGTTCGGCCTGCGGCTGAAGCAAGGCGTCGACTTCGACATCATCAACCCGGATTTCGACGAGCGCTATCGCGATTACTGGACCACGTATTACGAGATGACCAGCCGCAAGGGCGTCACCGAGGAATACGCCAAGCTGGAAATGCGCCGCCGCCACAGCCTGATCGGCTCGATGATGATACACAAGGGTCACGCCGACGGCATGATCTGCGGCACCTTCGGCACCACCCAATTGCACCTGAAATATATCGACCAGGTGCTGGGCAAGCGCGCCGGCAGCAATGTCTACGCCGCCATGAACGTGCTGATCATGCCCGAGCGCCAGCTGGTGATGGTCGACACCCACGTCAATGAAAACCCGGACGCGGATCAATTGGCCGAGATCACCATCATGGCCGCCGAAGAGATGACCCGTTTCGGCTTGTCGCCGCGCGCGGCATTGTTGTCGCACTCGAACTTCGGTTCCAGCGACAGCGCCTCGGCGCAGAAGATGCGCGCCGCGCTGGCGATCATCAAGGAACGCGCGCCGGACCTGGAAATCGACGGCGAAATGCACGGCGACACGGCGCTCGACAGCAAGCTGCGCCACAAGCTGATGCCGAACTCGGACCTGAAGCACGACGCCAACCTGCTGGTGATGCCGAATATCGAGTCCGCCAACATCGCCTACAACCTGGTGAAAACCGCCGCCGGCAACGGCATCGCGGTCGGCCCTATCCTGCTCGGCTGCGCCAAGCCGGTGCACATCCTGACGCCATCGGCCACCGTGCGCCGCATCGTCAACATGACGGCGCTGTGCGTGGTCGATGCCGCCGGCGCACGACAGGCGGCGCCGTGAATTCCCGGCTGCTGTGTGCGGCGCCGCTGCCGCCCGCCATCGCCGCGCGCGCCGAAAGCAGCTTTGGCGCCGTCACCTCGCAAGCCCGCCAGCTGGGCACGGACGAGACGATCGCCATGCTGCAGGGCAATGCGCATATGCAGGCCGTGCTGATCTCCAGCCGCGTCCGTTTCGATGCCGCGGCAATAGAACGGCTGCCATCCTCGCTCAGGCTGATTGCCACCTGCAGCGTGGGATATGATCATGTCGATCTTGCCGCCGCCGGTACGCGCGGCATTGTTATCACCAATACACCGGATGTGGTGACGGAAGCGACCGCCGACCTGGCGCTGTTCCTGATGCTGGGGGCATTGCGGCGCGGGCGCGAGTATGCGGCCGTCATGGAGCAGGGCTGGCGCCAGCGCTTTGGCCTGGGCGATATGCTGGGCCGCGATTTGCATGGCAAGACGCTGGGCATCATCGGCATGGGCCGCATCGGCCAGGCGGTGGCGCGGCGGGCGCGCGGCTTCGGCGTGACGGTGCTGTACCACAACCGGCGCCGGCTGGCGCCGGAAAGCGAGCAGGGCGCCCGGTATGTCGCGGATGTGCGCGCCATGCTGCCCCAGTGCCAGGTTTTGTCGCTGCATGCACCCGGCGGCGCGCTCGGCGGCCAGGTCGACGGGGCGCTGCTGGCGCTGCTGCCGCGCGGCGCGGTGCTGGTCAATACGGCGCGCGGCACGCTGGTCAACGAAGACGATCTGATTGCCGCGCTGCATAGCGGCCAGTTGGCTGCAGCCGGACTCGACGTGTTCCGTTGCGAGCCGGACTACGATCTGCGCCTGCGCGATCTGCCCAATGTCTTCATGACGCCGCACATGGGAACGGCCACTGTGGAAACGCGCGAGGCCATGGGCCACCGGGCGCTCGACAATGTCGCGGATCTGCTGGCGGGGCGCGCGCCGCGCGATGCGTTGTCATCAACGATTTGTGCATAAACGATTTACGTATAAGTAATGCCGAAAAGATTCCTTTTTGTATATATGGCGGCCGGGGTTTAATGGCGGCATTCTCGATGCCATTACAGGATTTCCATGCAGACCCGTCTTCACCTCGCCGCACTTGTACTGACCACTGTCGCGTTTTCCCAGCTGGCCCATGCCGACCAGCTGGCCGCCATCAAGGCCAAGGGCGAGCTGGTCTGCGGCGCGCTGGGCACGGATGAGCCGAACAGCTTTATCGATGCCAAGTCGCGCCAGCTGGTGGGCTATGAAGTGGACCTGTGCCGCGAAATCGCCAGGGGCCTGGGCGTAAAGCCGGTGATCAAGCAGCTGGCGGTGGCGGCCCGTATCCCTGAACTGCAGCAGGGCCGCGTCGATATCCTGACGGCGTCGCTGACCCACAACAAGGAGCGCGAAAGCCTGATCGATTTTTCGCTGTCGACGTTTGCCACCGGCCAGCGCGTGCTGGTGAAAAAAAGCAGCAATATCACCAGCGTTGCCGGCCTGGCGGGCAAGAAAGTGCTGACCGTCAAGGGCGGCACCCAGGAACCGAATATCCGCAAGGCCGTGCCCGGCGTCGACGTGGTGACGTTCGAGACGGCGGGCCAGGCCTATCACGGCTTGCAGCAGGGCAAGGGCGCCGGCTATGTCGACGATGAAGTCTCGCTGCTGAACAATTACGCCAAGCTGGGCGCGGCGCAGAAAGACTATCTGGTGCTGCCGCAAAACATCAGCAAGGAAGTGCTGGCCTTCGGCATCCGCAAGGGCGAAAGGGGCTTCAAGACGGCGGTCGACAATGTGTTGCGCGGCCTGGAAAAATCGGGCGAGGCGGAAAAACTGTTCTTCAAATGGTATGGCCCGACCAGCAATGTGAAGTTCGAAAAGCGCACCTTTAAAATCGACTCGGACAAGATCGACGCCTGATCAGGCTTGATGGTCGATCCCTATGTTTGATCCGCATATCCTGCTGTCCGGCGACTACCGCGACTGGTTGCTGGCCGGCTTGCTGCTGTCGCTGCAATTGATGGGCATCACCTTGCTGCTGTCCTTGCCGCTGGCCTGTGGCGTGGCCATGCTGCGCCTGGCGCCGTCGCGCCTGTTGAATGCGCTGGGCACCGTGTATATCGAGCTGATCCGCAACGTGCCGCTGCTGGCGCATTTTTTGTTCTGGTATTTTGCCGCGCCCGAGTTGCTGCCGCAGGCCTGGAAGGAGCGCCTGTACGCCGGCAATGTCGAGGCCACCAGCGCCGTCGTCGCGCTGACGCTGTACACGGCCGCCTATATGGCCGAAGATATCCGCAGCGGCATCCGCGCGATTCCCATGCAGCAATTCGAAGCGGGCAGGGCGCTGGGCTTCGGCTACCTGGCCACCATGCGCCTGTGCATCCTGCCGCAGGCGCTGCGCCTGGCCGCGCCGCCGCTGCTGTCGCAAACCCTGAACCTGTGGCAAAACACGAGTATCGCCACCGTGATCGGCGTGGCCGAGCTGATGTACCAGACCCAGCGCGTGGAGTCCGCCTCGTTTCGCAGCGTGGAGGCGTTTGCCTTTGCCAGCGCCGCCTACCTGGCCATTTCGCTGGGCATCGCCGGCGCGGCCTTCCTGCTGCAAAAAAGGCTGGCGCGATGATAGCCCTGATACAGGATTACTGGCTGTATTTCCTGGTCGGCCGCTATCCGGAAGGACCGCTGGGCGGCCTGGCGCTGACGGTCGTGCTGGCCAGCCTGGCGCTGGTGCTGAGCCTGCCTTTGGGCTTGCTGCTGGGCCTGGCCCGCCTCAGTCCCTGGCGCGCGCTGCGCTGGCCGGTGGCCTGCCTGATCCAGCTGGTGCGCGGGATTCCCTTGCTGCTGGTGATCTTCTGGGCCTATTTCTTTTTGCCCAGTTTGACGGGCCATGAAAGCGGCCAGTTCGGCACCATGCTGGCCGCGCTGGTGGTGTTCGATGCGATCTACCTGGCCGAAATCGTGCGCGCCGGCGTGCAGGCCGTGCCGAAGGGACAGTTCGAGGCGGCCCGTTCGCTGGGCCTGGGCTATGCGGCCACCATGGGTTCCATCATCCTGCCGCAGGCGCTGCGCCATATGCTGCCCTCGCTGGTGAACCAGTTCGTCTCGACCATCAAGGAAACCTCGCTCGGCTACATCATCGGCCTGTCCGAAGTGTCGTTCATCGCCTCGCAGATCAATGGCCTGGTGCTGGTCAAGCCGGTGCAAGTGTATTTCCTGCTGGGCCTGACCTACTTCATTCTTTGTTTCAGCCTGTCGCGCGCCGCCTTCTGGCTCGAGCGCCGCCAGGCGCGCACCCTGACGGCGGCCGCATGATCACGTTTGACCAGGTCAACAAATACTATGGCAACTACCACGCGCTCGACGGCGTCAGCGAGCAGGTCGCCAGGGGCGAAGTGCTGGTGGTGTGCGGCCCGTCCGGCTCCGGCAAATCGACCCTGATCCGCACCATCAACCGCCTGGAGACTATCGCCTCCGGGCGCATCACGGTGGCCAGCCAGGATATCCACGCGCCGGGGCTGGACGTGAATGCCTTCCGCTCGCGGATCGGCTTCGTGTTCCAGCAGTTCAATCTGTTTCCCCATCTGTCGGTACTGGATAATTGCACGCTGGCGCCGCAGCGCCTGCGCGGCCTGCCGCGCAAGGAGGCAGAACGGCGCGCGCTGGAGCTGCTCGACCGGGTCGGCCTGGCGCACAAGGCCAAAGCGATGCCGGCGGCGTTGTCCGGCGGCCAGCAACAGCGCGTGGCGATCGCCCGCGCGCTGGCCATGCAGCCGCCGCTGATGCTGTTCGATGAACCGACCAGCGCGCTCGACCCGGAAATGGTGGGCGAAGTGCTGCAGGTGATGCGCGACCTGGCGCAGGGCGGCATGACGATGGTCTGCGTCACGCATGAGATGGGCTTTGCGCGCGAAGTGGCCGACCGGGTCTGGTTCATGGATCACGGCAAGGTGCTGGAACGGGCCACGCCCGATGCATTTTTCAGCCGCCCGCAACATCCGCGCGCGCGGCAATTCCTGGCCGATATCCGCCGCCCCTGATGGCGGCAGGTGATTTTTGGGCAGTGTGCGCAAGCGTACAGTCGCCATCGGGCCGCAGGCGCACGCTATGCACGGTGGCGCCCTTGCGCCAAGTTCATCGACTAGCGACCAGGAGAACCATCATGTCACGCATCCTTGCAGGTCATTTCCAGTTACAGGACGAGGTCGACGCGGCGCGCGCGGCCCTGGTCCGGGCGGGCTTTGCCGACAGCCGCATCAGCGCTTTTTTCGTCAACCAGCCGGGCCAGCATGATCTGCATGAGCTCGGTGGCGACCGCGACATGTCGCCGGGTGCCAAGGAAACCCCGGAAGGCCTGGCCGAAGGGGCCGCCGTCGGCGCCGCGGTGGGCGCCGGCGTGGGGGCGGCCACCGCCCTGGCCACCGGTCCGCTGGGCCCGCTGGTCGGCGCGCTGGTGGGCGCCCATGTGGGTTCCTTGTACAGCTTCAACAAAATGAAGGGCGCCGGCGAATCGGAAGAGGTGGAGCCGGGCGAAGGCAGCCCGCATGAAAACCAGCGCCGGCCGCGCCAGCCCGGCATGCTGATCGCGGTGGCCATCGAGGGCGACGAGGAGGGCGAACGGGCGCTGGCCACCCTGCGCCAGCTGGGCGCGCAAAACCTGGAGCAGGCCGAGGGCAGCATCGTCAACGGCGACTGGGAAGACTTCGACCCGCTCAGCATCCCCGTGCGCGTGGCTTGATGCCACATGCGCACAAACAGCCGTGCGCCGGCGGCTTGATCCCTGTTACTATTAATCGCATAAATAGTGCCGACAGGGATGGTTCCCATGCGCCAGAGTTGCTTGGAATCATCGTTACTGTCCGTCATCTTGCCAGCCGCAAGCTAACGAGTATGGATAGGGGCGCGTCATGACACAAGCATGGTTCATTCTCACCCGGCCCGATGGGCGCAATATCAGCGCCCCCACGCCGACCCAGCTGGCCGAAGCGCTGGAGCAGGTGTACCGCGAGGCCAGTCCCGGTCCCGACGGCGGCCCCGCCAGCGCCATGCTGCGTTTCGGCTACGATGACGGCCTGATGTACCAAGTGGAAGTGGCTAGCGGTGGCGAAGTCACTTTCGAGGAATGGTCGGACCGCGATTGCGAGATCGCCCTGGCCAGCCCGCGCCGCATGACGGCGCTGCGCCAGGACGACGCGCTGCAGCTGTGGCAATGGCTGGCCCAGCGCCAGGTGGCCAAGATCCGCGCGCAGACCTGGCATTCCGAAGACTGAAACAGCTCAGTGCGCCATCAGCACCGGTACCGTCATGCTTTGCAGCACCGTGCGCGTGACGCCGCCGAGGATGGTTTCGCGCAGCCGCGAGTGGCCATAGGCGCCCATCACCAGCAAGTCGGCCGACAGTTCGGACACCTGCGTCAGCAAGGCTTCGCCGATATCGCCGCGCCGCGTGGCGCCGCCGTCCAGTAACAGCAGTTTTGCCTGCACGCCGTGGCGGGCCAGGTATTGCAGCAGGTCGGCGCCCGGATGGTCGCCATGCTCGGCCGCATGCAGCTGGGCGTCGAACACGGCCACATGCACCTGGCCGGCCCGCTGCAGCAGCGGCAGGGCGGCGCTGACGGCGCGGCTGGCTTCCTTGCTGCCATTCCATGACACCAGCACATTGCGCGCGGCGGCCGGGTGATGGGGCTGCGCCAGCTGCGCCGGCGACATCGCATGCGGCACGATCAGGACCGGCCGGCCCGAATGCAGCAGCACATAGGCGGGAAAGTCGCGCATCACCGACGGCGACTTGTCGGCCGCGTTGTACTGGCTGATCACCACCAGGTCCGCATAGCGCGCCAGCAGGCTGATGCCGCCGGCCGCTTCGTCGTCGACCACGCGCTGCTCGTACGAGGCCACGCCGGCACTGCTGGCCTGCTGATCGAAACCGTCGAGCGCGCGCGCCGCCCGTTCACGCAGGAAATTGAGGTGCAGCGACAGGTTGGGATCGGCGTCCAGGTCGGGCTGGTGCTGGTACAGCAGGCGCGACACGCCCGTCAGGGCCACGCCCGTCAAGTGGCCGCCGCAGGCTTGCGCCACGCTGGCCGCCAGCGCGATGCGGGCGGCGCGCCCGGCGCCGTCATCGATATGGAGCAACACGGTTTTATACGTCATGAGCCGGCCTTTCAATGGAAACTGGCCTTCATTCTGGCACAGAGCGGCGGCTCGCCCGCGCACGGCTGCAACAGTCTGAGCCTTTGATCTTGCGCAAAGTCGCTGATAAAAACTGCTCCTACACTTGATCCCACTCAGAAAAACAATTCAAGAGGGAGATGCGATGACAGAACAATGGGCGGAACAACGCGTGGCGCTGGTCACCGGCGGCATGGGCGGCCTGGGAACGGCCCTGTGCCGCCGCCTGCATGGCGCCGGTTTTGCCGTGGTGGCCATGCATACGCCCGGTAATCCGCGCGTGGCGCACTGGCTGGAGGAGCAGCGCGCACAGGATTTCAACTTCCATGCGCTGGCCGCCGACGTCGGCGATTTCGACGCCTGCCAGTCGGCGGTCGGCCATGTGCTGCAGCAGTTCGGCCGGGTCGACGTGCTGGTCAACAATGCCGGCATCACGCGCGACGCCAGCATGCGCAAGATGGAGCGCGCGCACTGGAGCGAAGTGATGCGCACCAATCTCGACAGCATCTTCAACATGAGCAAGCAGGTGATCGAACCGATGCTGCTGAACCGCTGGGGCCGCATCATCAATATCTCGTCCGTCAATGGCCAGAAAGGCGCTTTCGGCCAGTGCAATTATGCGGCCGCCAAGGCCGGCGTGCACGGTTTTTCCAAGTCGCTGGCGCTGGAAGTGGCGCGCCATGGCGTGACCGTCAATACCGTCTCGCCCGGCTACCTGCGCACGCAGATGGTCACGGCCGTTCCCACCGACATCATGGAAAGGAAAATCCTGCCGCAGATTCCGCTGGGGCGGCTTGGCGAACCGGACGAGGTGGCCGCGCTGGTGGCCTACCTGGCCTCGGACGAAGCGGCGTTCGTGACGGGCGCGAATATCGCCATCAATGGCGGGCAGCACATGAGTTGACGAGTTGGTGTTGGAGGAGACCCGGCACCCAGCGCGCACACAGAGGCGGGCGGTTGCCGGCGCAGTAGAGCGGCAGTGACAGTGACGTGGCGGCAAGGCAAAGGGCAGGGCAGCGATGCCTTGCCCTTTGCCTTTTGGGAAGGGATGCCGGTCCGTGTGTCGCGGTCCGTCAATCGCCGCCTGCCTCGCGCAGCCGCTCGCGCACCGTCGCCAGGGTCGACAGGATGCGTTCCGGGCTGCGCGCGAGCACGGCCCGGCCCAGGTTCAACAAGCCGGTCGCCAGGCTGATCCAGTGGCTGACGCTGTCATGGCGGGCGATGCGCTGGCGCACAGTGTCCAGCAGGCCGCTCAGCTGGTGCTGGGCCGTGTCCAGCCCCGTGATGACGTGGCCGGCGGCGTCGGCATACAGCGCATTGGCTTGCTGGCGCAGCGCCACTTCCAGCGCGAACACGGCTTGTGCCTGGGCCTGGGTAATGCCGGCCTGGCCCAGGCTGGCGCGCTGGCGGATGGCGCGCATCACCGCCGCATGCAAGGCGGCAGCCGCCTGCGACAGGCTGTCGCCCAGCTGTTCGACCCGCATGGCGCTGCCGAGGGCGGCTTCGCGGCGCTCGTTCATGGCAATTCTCCCAAGGCGGCCAGGCGCGCATGTTCCTGCGCCAGCGCCGCCAGTTGCCGCTGCGCCAGGGTGTGGCGCAGGCCGTACAGCCGGTATTCGTCGACCTTGCTTTGCTGCACGGTTTTCGCCAGCACCGCCAGCAGGCGCTGCGCTGGCGTATCGGCAAAGGCGATATCCGTTTCCAGCAGGCCCAGCACGATATCGCGTTCATTGTCGCCGGCCTTGTCGTACAGGCGCAGCAGGCTGTTCAGCGCCGAGACGAGGGTTTGCAGCGCGGCATCGCCTTCCTGCATCAGCTGGCCCAGCATCTGGCGCTGCCGCGCCTCGCCGTGCATGCGCGCCAGCAGCCGCAGCAAGATGGTGTAGGCCGTCACCGCGCGGTCATCGATGCCGGTGCCGGGCCAGGCGCGTATCGTCACGCCGGCCGCGTTGATCTCGCTGGTGAACGCAAAACGGTCGTCGCGCGCCAGCTGGCCCAGGCCCTGCAGGTATTGCGACACGCCCAGCTGCAGCAGCGCCACGTCCGCATGCATGGCGCGGCGCTGGCGGTCGAGCGTTTTTTCGCTGGCGTCCTGCCGCTCGCTCAGGTAGGGCCGCAGGCGGTCATAGCTGTCGCGGTGGCGCAGCGCCAGTTCGCCAAACGCCTGCAGGGCCTTGGCGTCATCGGCCAGCGCCAGCACTTGGGCGCTGGCGGGCGCGCCGCTGCCGGACGTGGCGCAGCCGCCCAGCAGCAGGCTCGACAAAAAGAGGGCAATCGCAGGCAAGCGTTTCATGGCGTTCGGCGTAGCGGGAGGGAAAGCCGATTATCGGCGCCAGCGGGTGGCAAAGCATTGCGTTTAGGCAATGTTCATGGCATTCTGCCGGCCATTCGTCGCCGCCCAGGGGGCGTTTGTCGCGCTGTTGGCGGGCTTGGTCCAAAGCCGGCTGTGCGGCGCACGATGTTCAACCAGAATGGTGTCCATGCAGCCGGGCGTGACCGCACGGCGCTGACCGCACCACAGACCGATGCGCAGGCATCTTTAATCAAGGAAATGTCATCATGAAAAAATTCGTTTTCTCCGCTCTGACTTTGTGCGCCATGCTGCCTGCGGCGCAGGCCGCATGCACCTTCAACACCAGCACGGTGGAGAGCATCCGGGAAATCGTGACCGCTTCCGGCGGCTGGCCGATCAGCGATGCGCAGTGCGCCGTGCTCAATGCCAAGAAGCTCAGCTTGCAGGTCAGTGGCGATGCCACCGTGCTCGACGGCGTCTCCGTGGCATGGGCGGCGGTCACGCTGATCGACAGCAGCTCGCGCGTCAAGGCCGATGCGGGCCGCACATCGACCTATGTCAACACCAAGAAAGCCAGCATCGACGTGGCCAACGAAATGCTGGTCAGCGCCGTCAAGGACAGCCTGGCACAGCTTGATTTCAACAAGGCCGCCGCGGAAATCGAGGCCTACAAGGCCAAGAACAAGGCCAAGCGCTGAGTCTTATGCGGCGCGCTGCGGCGCCACCAGCGCCGCATCCGTTCCCGCAAATACAAAGCCGGCCCAGTCGAGCGGCGGGCGGCCCTGCCGTATCAGGGCCTGCTTGGCGCGGTGCAGGGCCGCGCCCGGTGCCATGCCGGCGCCGATATGGCCGTACAGATGCCGCATCAGTTCCGCGCTTGCCTCGCTGGGCACGCTCCACAGCGAGGTGATGGAACTGCGCGCGCCGGCCATTTCCACGGCCCGGCGCAGGCTGGCCAGGCCTTCGCCCGGCAGCACCGTGCCATTGCCGGTATTGCAGGCCGACAGCACCACCAGCTGCGTGCCGTGCAAGCGCAGGCGCGCGATATCCTTGGCCAGCATCAGGTCGGCCTGGCCGCCGCGCGACAGCAGCAGGCCTGCGCGCCGGCCCGGCAGCAGCATGTCCATCCACTCCTGTTCCTGTCGCGGCGTGGGCGCCGTGGCGGCGTCGATATCCTGGCCCAGGATGGCATGGGCGGCCACATGCAGCACGATCGGCGCCTCGCTCGCCTGCATGGCGCCGATGCTGGCATATATGCCCTGGTGCAGCACGCTGGCGATGCCCAGTTGCCGCAGGCTGGCCAGCACGGCCTGCGCTTCGCCGGCCGTGTCGGGCAAGGGCGCGACCGCCACCAGGCGTTGCCGCTCGCCGGCGCTGGCGTGGCCCGGCATGGCGAAGCGCATGGTGGCGCTGGCCGGCTGCGCCAGGCCGGCGCCATAGGCGGGATCGGCGAAGATGGCGGCCGGCCCAGGTCCCTGTCCCTGTCCAGGCCTGGCGTTGGCTGCCTGGTCCTGGCGTGGCAGCAACTGGACCGGCGAGCTGACATGGCGGCAGTTGCGGGTCAGCGCCAGCGGCTGGCCCCCGGCGTCGGGCAGGGCGTCGAAGGGCAGCAGGTGCAGGGCGGCGTCGGCATCGATGATCCATTCGGGCGCCGCCAGCACGGCGGTGGGCAGGTCCCGCAGCAGCAGCTGCGCCAGCGTCGCGGCGCCGGCGGCGTCCGTCTTGCGCGTCAGTGCGGCACGGTAGCGGTGCACGGCCTGTTCCAGCGCCGCCTGCGGCCCCAGGTCGTGCAGGGCGATGCCTGTCGCGTGCACGCAATAGCGCAGATAGCGTGGCGGCGCCGGCTCCAGCGCGGTCGCCGACGGTGGCGCATAGACGAAAAAGCCGATCAGCGCATGCTTGCCGAGGCTGTCTTGCAGCAGGGCCAGGTCGATGCTGTCCAGGCCGGCTATCCGCAGCGCGGCCGACGCCTGGCTGACCAGCATGCCGTGCATGGCCGACAGTTGCATGAAGACGGTGACATCGGTCAGCGTCTGCGGCAGCGCGGCGATCTGGTCTTCCAGCTGCCGCAGCTGCTGGCGGCAGGCGATCAGTGGCGCGTCAAGGCTGGCATTGAGCTTGTGCATCAAGGCTTCCTGGTAGCGCGCGCCGCCGCCCTTGGCGGCCAGCACGCTCTGCAGCAGCGCGCCGGCATGGCGCTGCAAGCCGCCTGCGCGGCGCGCCTGTTCCAGCTGGGCCGAGACGATGGTGCGGCGCATGGCGACACCCGACCACAGGCCTTCCATGGTGGCGCCGGTCCGTTCGAGGCAGGAAAAACGCTGGCCGTTGGTGCGCAAGGCCGCGGCGTAGGCCTCGCCGGCGGCAGCCTCCTGGCCCGCCTGCCACAGCAGCAGGCCGACCTTGAAGTGGCGGTATTCCTGCGCCAGCATGGCGGGCAGGTCGTCGGCGGCCGCCTGCAGCGTGGCGATGCGTTCGCGGTAAAAGCGTGCCAGCCGCGCAAAGTCGCCATCGGCATGCAGCGCGCGCGCCGTGGTGAACCACATTTCGGCCGTGGCGTGGGTGGTGTCGAACGGTATCTCGCCGACCGTGCGCACGGCCTGTGGTGCACCGATGGCCGACAGCAGCTGGCGGCCATACTCGATCTTCAACAGCTGTTTTCCCATCGCGGTTTCCATCGCCGCCGGCAGCCTGGCAAACGGCTGCAGCTGTTCGGCCGTGATGCGGTCCTGGGTTTGGATTGCCTGGAACAGGAGCTCGACCGCCTGCCGCGTGTTTCCCAGGGCCAGCTCGGCAAAGCCAAGGTGTGGCAGGACCATGGCGCGAAACGGCCAGCGCCGCGCCGGGTCGGCTTCCACGATGGCCAGCGCCTCGGCCAGCAAGGTGTGACCGGCGAGGAACTTCTTTTCCAGTAACAGCCGGTTGCCGGCGCGCATTTTGGCGTCCAGCTGCGGAAACACGCTGGTGTCGGGCGCGATGGCGCCCGGCTGCGGCGCGGCGCGGCCCCACGGCGCGGCCAGGCAGGCCAGCGCCGCCAGTACCTTGCGACGGCGTGCGGCATGCTGTGTCATTGCACGCTGCGGTTGGCGTACAGGGTCAGCCAGCGCTGCCAGGTCTCGGGCGTGAGCGGGGGCTGGCCTGGCGCGGCGATGCACTGCTTCAGCTGTTCGGCGTCGGCCGCCTGCGCCACGCAGGCGCGCAGGCGGCGCCGCTCCGCTTCCATCTGCTCGCGCTGCGCCAGCTTGCCGCGCAGCGCCGCGCGCCAGCTGGCCGTGTCGCGATATTGCCGCCCATCATCGGGCAGCGTGCATTGCTCGGCGCTCAGGCGTATCCGTTCCGCCACCGACTGCCAGCGGCTGGGCGGCAAGGCGCCGGCGCCCGGCAGTTTCCAGGCGGGACCGAGCTGCTCGTCCATGCACAGCGCCGTTTCCAGCGCCAGCGGGTGTCCGGCCGCCAGTTCCAGCTGCTGCAGCCTGTGCAGCTGCAGCAAGGTCGACGTGTCGAGCGGCGCCGCCTGCGCCATGCCGGCCAGCGCCAGCAAGGGCGCCAGCAGGCACGATGGTAGCAAGGAAAAGGTGGATGGCATGGCCGGCAGAGATTGTGAATTGAGCATCAGTATAACAGTCACAACAGTGCTTGACGGCAATATGGCCGGTGCCTGGTCCAGGCCCGCCCGGTGATGGACGCGCCGTCATGACTGGCCTATCATGGCCGTGATTTATTTTAATGAAAGTATCACATGAGCACTGCCGTTCTGGCCGACGATGAACCGCATATGCGCGCCGCCCTGCGCGAACAGCTGCTGGCGCTGTGGCCCGGCTTGCGGGTGCTGGGCGAAGCCGAGGATGGCGTGGCCGCGCTGGCCATGATCCAGGCGCTGCGCCCGGACATCGCCTTTCTCGATATCCGCATGCCGGGCCTGACGGGCTTGCAGGTGGCCCATGCGCTGACCGTCGGTACGCGGGTGGTGTTTGTCACCGCGTTCGACAATCATGCGCTGCAGGCCTTCGAGGCGAATGCCGTCGATTATGTGCTCAAGCCTCTGGCGACGGAACGGCTGGCCAAAGTGGTGGCGAAATTGCAGCAGGGCGCGCCGTTGCAGGGGCTGGCGGCGGCGCTGGCGCAGCTGGGCGTCGCAGTGGCGCCGGCGCCGGAACCGCCGGTGGAGCGCCTGGAGTGGCTGCATGTGGCGGTCGGCAAGGAAGTGTGCATGCTGCATGTCGACGATGTGTACTACTTCGAGGCCGACAGCAAATATACGCGCGTGGTGGGCGAGGGCTGCGACGGCCTGATCCGCCATTCGCTGCGCCAGCTGAGCGACCGGCTGGAGCCAGGGCAATACCTGCAGACGCACCGCAGCACCCTGGTCAACCGGCGCCATATCCGCGCCGTGCACCGCCATGGCGAGGTGATGGAGATCGAGCTGAAGGTCGATCTGCCGCGGCTGAAAGTGTCGCTGCCGAACCACCATCTGTTCCGCGCGATGTGATGGGGCCGCCTGTTTCACGGGGCGCGGTGCGCCTGTTGGCCGGCATGCTGGTCCTGCTGGGGCTGGCCCTGCTCGAATGGCTGGGTGGCCAGGTGCTGGGCGGCGACTGGTCGGCGCAGGGCGTGCTGGCCGGCGTGGCGCTGGGCGCCGCGATGCTGCTGCTGGCGCTGGCCACGCGCCGCGTGCGCGGCGAGCTGGCGGCCGCTAGCGTGGCCGCCTTGAGCGCGGTGGGCGAACTGGCGCTGGGGGCGGTCATCGTGTTCGCGCTGGCGGCGGCCGCCGCCGCGCTGTTGCCGCTGCCGCTCAGTGCCCGCTTCATGCAGGGCGACCGCGCCACCGATTTCATCGTCTTCGGCGCGTGCGCGCTGGCCTTGCTGGTGGCCGGACGCGCCACCTTGCGCCACCTGCGCCAGGAACGGCGCGCGCTGGCGGCGCAACTGGCGGCGGCGCAGGCGCAAGCCACCCTGGCCGAGCGCGAGCGCGCCCTGGCGCAGGCGGAAACGGCCTTGCTGCGGGCGCAGGTGGAACCGCATTTCTTGTGGAATACCCTGGCGCATGTGCAGTATCTGGCCACCAGCAAGCCGCACGATGCGGCAGCCATGACCGGCCATCTGATCCGCTATCTGCGCGCGGCGGTGCCGGCCGGCACGCAGGGCGGCGGCACCATCGGCTCGGAAATCGATTCCGTGCGGGCTTACCTGGAAGTGATGAAGATACGCATGGGTGCCAGGCTCGATACCGTCTGCACGCTGGCGCCGGAACTGCTTGAGGTGCCGCTGGCGCCCCTGCTGCTGCATACCCTGGTGGAAAACGCCATCAAGCACGGCATCGAGCCGAAGGCCGGCCCCGTGCGCCTGTCCGTGACCGCATGCCGCGACCCGCAAGCGCCAGGGATGGTGCTGCTGGAAGTGTGCGACACCGGTGTCGGCCTGCAGGCGGCGCCGGCCACGCGCGGCGGCGGCCTGGGCCTGCGCAGCGTGCGTGAACGGCTGGCCCTGCAATATGGCGGCAGGGCGCGCCTGAGCGTGGCGGGCCGGCCCGGTGGCGGCGTGCTGGCACGCATCGTCTTGCCTTTGGCTCCGCCTGTGGCGCCATGAAAAAACCGCCCCGCAGTTGCCTGGGGGGCGGTTGGTCGTACAGGCTTGTGGCCTGGTATTAGCGGCCGCGGCCGCCCGAACGGTGGTTGGCCGCCGAACGCGGCGCATTGCCGGAACGGTTGCCGCCGCCACCGCCGCCGCCCGATGGGCCGGCGCTGCGTGGCTTGGCGCCGCTGCCGCCGGTTTTCACGCGCACCACGGCGCCGGCTGGCGCGCGGCTGTTGTTGCGGTGACCGCCGGTGCCGCTGCGCAGTTGCACAGGCTGGGCGCGGGCGTTCAGGTCCGGCTCGAAGCCTTCGATGACTTCACGCGGCAGGGTTTGCTTGATCAGCTTTTCGATGTCTTTCAACATTTCGTGCTCATCCACGCAGACCAGCGACACGGCTTCGCCCTTGGCACCGGCACGGCCGGTACGGCCGATACGGTGCACATAGTCTTCCGGAATGTTCGGCAGGTCGTAGTTGACGACGTGCGGCAACTGGTCGATATCGATACCGCGCGCGGCGATGTCGGTGGCCACCAGCACTTGCAGGGTGCCATCCTTGAACTCGGTCAGCGCGCGTGTGCGGGCCGACTGGCTCTTGTTGCCGTGGATCGCCAGCGCGCCGATGCCGTCCGCGCCCAATTGCTCGACCAGCTTGTTGGCGCCGTGCTTGGTGCGGGTAAAGACCAGTACCTGCGTCCAGTTGTTCGACTTGATCAGGTACGACAGCATCGGGTGCTTCTTGTCGCGGTCGACCGGATGGATCTTCTGCTTGATCACTTCGACGGTCGAATTGCGGCGCGCGACTTCGATCATGGCCGGCTTGTTCAGCAGGCCATCGGCCAGGGCCTTGATCTCTTCCGAGAAGGTGGCCGAGAACAGCAAGTTCTGGCGTTTCGGCGGCAGCACGGCCAGCACTTTCTTGATGTCGCGGATAAAGCCCATGTCCAGCATGCGGTCGGCTTCATCGAGGATCAGGATTTCCACTTTCGACAGATCGACCGTGCCCTGGCCCATATGGTCCAGCAGGCGGCCCGGCGTGGCGACCAGGATGTCGACGCCATGTTTCAGCTGCTTGATTTGCGGGTTGATGCCGACGCCGCCGAAGATCACGGTCGAGTTCAGCTTGGTGTACTTGCTGTAGGCGCGCACGCTTTCTTCGACCTGGGCCGCCAGTTCGCGTGTTGGCGCCAGGATCAGCGCGCGGATCGGGCGCGTCGAGCTGTTGCTGGTGATGGCCGCGCCATTGGCGTCGGTCGACAGGCGGTGCAGCACGGGCAGCGTGAAGCCGGCCGTCTTGCCGGTGCCGGTCTGTGCGCCGGCCAGCAGGTCGCCGCCAGCCAGTACGGCGGGAATCGCCTGGGTCTGGATCGGGGTCGGTACGGTGTAGCCGTGTTCGGTAACGGCACGAACGATAGCGTCGGACAATCCGAGGGAGGAAAAGGACATGGTAACTTTATTGTGAGATCGGCCTGTCGCCATCGGGAGGCGCCAGTCGCAGGCAATCAGATTAGGGTCGAAAGACAGCGGCAAGGGGACTGGTCATTTGTGCCGCACACGCGAAGTATAACAGCATAGTCAAAAAGCGCTGTAACTGATTCAGATCAAGGTGGCGCGCCTGTTTTGAACTTTTCGATAATATTTCCGTCAGCTCCGCGCGGGAGATGCCGCGCCACGATTTTTCACCTGGAGAATCATCATGCGCATTGCCGATCTACGCATCGCCACCCGCCTGTATGGCGGTTTTGGCGCCACCGTGCTGCTGGTGGCCGTCCTGGTCACGGTGGCCTCCGTCAATTTCGCCAGGCTGTCCGATGCCAACGCCATCAATACTCACACTTACCAGGTGCTGGGCAAGGCCAGCGAACTGCTGGAAAGCCTGCTCAATATGGAAACGGGCGAGCGCGGCTATGTGACCACCGGCCTGGACAGTTCGCTCGACCCGTATACGAAGGGCAAGGCCGCCTTCCTGCGGCAGTTGGGCGAGATCCGCGCGCTGACCAGTGACAACCCGGCCCAGCAGCAGCGCCTGGCGCAGCTGGAGACGGCGCAGCAGGCGTGGCTGAGTGGCGCGCTCGACCCGGTGATCGCCCTGCGGCGCGCGGCGGCGCAAGGCACGGCGGAGATCGAACCGGTGCTGGCGTTGGAACGGCAGGGCAAGGGCAAGCAGGGCATGGACGCCATGCGCGCGCTGCTGACGCAAATCGGCGATGCGGAAGAAAGCCTGCTGGCCGGGCGCAGCAGCGCGGCGGCATCGCTGCAGGCGCAGACGCGCTGGGTGCTGCTCGGTGGCGGCGCCCTGACGATGCTGCTGGCGGCGATGATCGCGATGTGGCTGGCGCGCAATATCAGCCGGCCCTTGCGCTCGGCCATCGAGGTGGCGCGGCAGGTGGCCGAGGGCGACCTGACGGTGCGCGTCGAGGTGACATCACAAGATGAAACCGGCGAACTGATGCAGGCCCTGCGCGAGATGGCGGCCAGCCTGCTGCGCATCGTCACCGAAGTGCGCGGCGGCACCGACAGCATCGCCACCGCCTCGCGCCAGATCGCCGCCGGCAACCTCGATTTGTCGTCGCGCACCGAGCAGCAGGCCAGTTCGCTGGAAGAAACGGCCTCGTCGATGGAAGAGCTGACCGGCACGGTGCAGCAGAATGCCCAGAACGCGCGTGAAGCAAATGGCCTGGCCGCCTCGGCCTCCACGGTGGCGGGCAAGGGCGGCGCGGTGGTGGCGCAGGTGGTCGACACCATGGGCGCCATCAATGCCTCGTCGCGCAAGATCGTCGACATCATCGGCGTGATCGACGGCATCGCCTTTCAAACCAATATCCTGGCGCTGAATGCGGCGGTCGAGGCGGCGCGCGCCGGCGAGCAGGGGCGCGGTTTCGCGGTGGTCGCCACCGAAGTGCGCAACCTGGCGCAGCGCTCAGGCCAGGCCGCCAGGGAAATCAAGGAGCTGATCAATGATTCGGTGGCGCAGGTGGAAAGCGGCGCGCGCCTGGTCGACGATGCGGGCGTCACCATGCGCGAGATCGTCGACAGCGTGCGGCAGGTCAGCGGCATCGTCGGGCAGATAGCGGCCGCCAGCGACGAGCAGCGCGCCGGCATCGAGCAGGTCAACCAGGCCATCGTCCAGATGGACCAGGTGACCCAGCAGAACGCCTCGCTGGTGGAACAGGCGGCCGCAGCCGCCGAAGCGATGCAGGACCAGGCGGCGCGGCTGGCCGAGGCCGTGAGCGTGTTCCGCACCGGCGAAGCGGCGGCCACCGTCATGCCGGCGCCGGTCGCCAGGCGTCCCGCGTTGACGCGCGCCGCGCCGCGGGCGCCGGTAAAAACGCTGGCTGCCAGGGTGGTCAAGCCATCGCTGGCGCCGCATGCGCCAGCCGGCAAGCCGCGTCCCGGCGAAGATGAATGGGAAGAATTCTAAGGCAAATAAAAAGCATGTGACACTTGTCGCGGAAATGGCTTGCGCACCATGTGACGGTTGTCGCATAATCGTTGCATATGTTACCGCAAAGGAGTGCCATGGCCACGCCATCCGTTACCGAACTGACCTTGTTGAAAGCCCTGTGGAAAGGCCAGCCGCTGTCGGCGCGCGCGCTGCACGCCAGCGTGGAGGCCGAGCTGGGCTGGTCGTTTTCATCGACCCGCAAGACGGTCGAGCGCATGCTGGAAAAAGGCATGCTGGTGCAGCGCAGCGAGCAGGGCGTGCAGGTATATGAAACCGGCGCCGACAAGGTGGCCACCCTGGCCGCGTTTGCCCATGATTTCGGCCGGCGCGTGATGGAGCTGGACAGTCCCTTGCCGGTGACGATGTTTACCGGCAGCAAACTGGTCGACCGGCAGGAGCTGGCGCAGCTGGAACAACTGCTGCAGGACTGGCCACTCGACGCGAAGGAATAAGCGATGCTGCTGTTTTCTCTCACGCTGCTGCAGGCCAGCGCCGCCTGCCTGGTCACCGGCCTGTTGCTGTGGTGTTTGCTGAGCCTGGCGCAACGGCGCTGGCCCGCGCTGGCCGCCCAGCGCGGCGTCTGGCTAGTCGCGCAGCTGGTGCTGGCCGCCGCGTTCGTGCTGCCGCTGCTGCCCGACACGCAACAGCTGAGCATGGTGCCCGAGCTGAGCGTGCCGGTGGCGCTGGCCGGCGCGGCGCCCGACGTGACGATGCCCAGCGATGCGCCAGCCGCCCCGCTGCCCTCCGCTGCTTCCTGGCTGGCGCTGGTGCCGGCCGCCTGGGGCCTGGTGTATCTGCTGGGCGTGGCTGTCACGGCCTGGCGCTGGCGGCGTGGCCGCGCCATATTGCGCACCTTGCTCGCGCTGGCGCGGCGGCGCCGGCTGCATGGCGTCGACGTGCTGGAGGTGGACGCGCCGATTTCGCCGATGCTGGTGGGAATCTGGCGGCCACGCTTGCTGCTGCCGGCGCACCTGGCGCAGTTCACCCCAGAGCAGCAGCAACTGGTGATCGCCCATGAGCTGACCCATGCCCGCCGCCGCGATCCGCTGATGCTCTTGCTGGCAACCTTGCTGCGGGCGCTGCTGTGGTTCAATCCGGCCGCGCGCTGGCTGGCGGGCAAGCTGGCCTGGGCGCAGGAACTGGGCTGCGACCGCCAGGTGCTGGCCGGACGGCAGCACCGCGAGCGCCAGCAATATGCGGCGGCGCTGGTGAAGCAGCTGGGCCTGCAGGCCCAGCCGCTGCCGGGCCTGGCCTTTGGCGGCGGCCGCATGGCGGAGCGCCTGAGCCATCTGCGCGACGGCCAGGCGCGCCCGCATCCGCTGCTGCGCGCGCTGACGGCGCTGCTGCTGTGCGCCATCGGCGCGGCCAGCCTGGCGCTGCAGCCGGCACTGGCCTGGTCGGTGGCGGCCACGCCCGCCGCCATGCTCACTGCGCCAGCTGCCTGGCGCAACCCGCTGGACACCATGCGCGTCACGGGGTTCTTTGGCGTGGTGCGCCAGATGACGCCACAAGGCCATCGCGGCATCGACCTGGGCGCCCGGCGCGGCACGCCGGTGCATGCGGCGGCCGACGGCATCGCCAGCGTCAGCGAAGATGCGCGCCTGGGCAAGGCCGTGCGTATCGACCATGGCGGCGGCATCGAGTCGCTGTACGCCCATCTGGACCGGGTCACGCTGACGACCGGCATGGCCGTCACGGCCGGGCAGGCCATCGGCACGGTGGGCGATACCGGCCTGGCGACGGGACCGCACCTGCATTTCCAGGTCAGCCGCAACGGGCGCCTGCAGGACCCGCAACAGTGGCTGGCCGGCCTCGACGCCAACGCCACCGCGCGCGCCCTGCGCATGCGCAAGGAGCAGTTCGGCCGTTAATTAACCCCAAAGCAAGGAATGGGGTCCGACCCAATCCACCCAAGTTAAGCGATAGGCTGCCATCAGGCAGCCTTGTAGGCCATGTATTTATGGGGCTTGTAGGCGTTGGTGTGCCCTGACTTTGATTGTCCTGGGCGATGTTTAAACGTTCGCTTGGCGATCAGCGCCAACGCGTCGGTGAGCAAGTGGGCTGCCGCCAGCCCAAGCAGCAACGATGGCAAGAGCGGCTTGAGTACCGAATGGGCATAGGTATGGTTGACGTGTCTGTCCGGCGGCAATGCATGTTGCTGGCCGGCGGCGCAGTTCGCCAGCGCCTGCAGGTTATCGCACAGTACCTTGGCGGCGAGATTCTGCATCAGGGCCTGCTGTGACAGTCCCGTCACGTGCTCCAGATGGAGTCGGTGTTTGAGACGCTTGAAGGCTTCCTCGATGCGCCAGCGTTGATGGTAGAGGTCACCGAACGTTGGGCGAAGAAAGCTTCACTGACGCCAACGGCAACCATGTCTACGATGCGGGCGAAGGCTATGCCGACCTGGGCGAACCGTTCCGCAATGACCGCGCCGTCACGGGCAGCAATGCCGATTTCCGCGACGACGCCTACAACACCGGCAACGCCACGCGCGCCAGCGGCGAAGCGTATATCGATTCGAACGGCAGCGGCGCCTGGAACGCCACTGGTGACGGGCAATACAATGGTGTACTGCGCGCCGCCTCCAGCGTCAATACCACCGCCGCCAATACTGTCCACGTACGCCGCGCCCTGGTGCAGGTGCTGTCAACCAGCACTGCGCGCATCACGCCGCTGAACGGCACCTCGATCGCGCTCGACCATTGCGTCGACGGCACCGCGTTTGAAAACGCCGTGCGCAGCTTCCCGCTCGCCATCCGCGACAGCAACCCGACCGTGTTTCCGGTCAACCGCGCGGCCGTGACGGGGCAGGCGATCGACTTGCCCGGCAATCCGCTGCCGGCGGGCACCACCATCAATTTTTCCACCAGCAATGGCGTCATCGTCGGCACGCGCGACATCATCGTGCCGAACAACGACAGCGAAGTGGCGGCCAACTGGATCCATGTGGTGCAGATGATCAGCGACGTCGGCCAGGTCGGCACCAGTTGCCAGCAGAACACTGCGCGCAACGGCGTGCTGACGGTCAAGGTGACCACGCCTTCCGGCATCACCACCATCGAGAGCTATCCCGTGTCGGATTGATGGAGAGTCATGCCTTGCAAGCTGCCGGATGTCTCGGCAGCTTTTTTTTGGCTGAAAACAATAATCGAAAAAATCGAATATGACTTCGCAAACTTTGCGTTTTAAGTTATGCGCTGCTTGCTGCATACTGCATGCACTCGCTCGGCACACACTGATACAGCAGGGAAGTTCAGCATCATGAAGCACGCTTTACCATATTCAATTTTTTCGACTATTTTTCTATTCAAAGGACGCCATCATGCCTATCGCCACCGCCCAAGCCGCTCAAAAACTGCTGACCCCGAACGACCACACCCTGATCATGATCGACCACCAGTCGCAGATGGCGTTCGCCACCCGCTCGATCGACCTGGCCCTGCTGCGCAATAACGCGGCGCTGGTATCGAAAGCGGCGTCTGAATTCAAGGTGCCGACGATCCTGACCACGGTGGCGGAAAAATCGTTCTCCGGCCCCATCTTCAACGAAATCCAGTCGGTCTTCCCGGACCTGGCCCCGATCGACCGCACCAGCATGAATACCTGGGAAGACCCGCGCATCGCCGAGCGCGTCAACGCCCACGGCAAGGCCAAGATCGTGCTGGCCGGCTTGTGGACCTCGGTATGCATCGTCGGCCCGGCATTGTCGGCTTTGGAGCAGGGCTTCGAGGTGTATGTGATCGCCGACGCCAGCGGCGACGTGTCGGACGAAGCGCACCAGATGGCGATGCAGCGCATGATACAGGCGGGCGCCCAGCCGATGACGTCGGTGCAATACCTGCTGGAACTGCAGCGCGACTGGGCCCGTGGCGAGACCTACAATGAGACCGTGGCGACGGCCGTGGCGCACGGCGGCGGCTATGGCCTGGGCCTGATCTACGCCAAGACCATGTTTAACGCCAGCGAAGGGCATTGATTTTCTTCACGCCAAGCAGGCGTAAAAAAACCGGCCGAGGCCGGTTTTTTATGCTGCGTATGATGATCAGGCAAATGGCGCCAGCAAACTCACCATCTGGCCAAACACTTTCGGGCTGGCGGCGATCACGTCGCCCTTGTACAGATAGTCCGACTCGCCGGAGAATTCACCGACGATGCCGCCCGATTCCGTGATCATCAGCGCGCCGGCGGCGATGTCCCACGGCTTCAGGCCCTTTTGATAGAAGCCGTCGAGGCGGCCGCAGGCGACGTAGGCCAGGTCCAGCGCGGCCGAGCCGGCGCTGCGCACGCCCTGGCTGCGTTCGCCCATGATGGCGTACATTTTGAGGTATTCGTCGAGCGCGCGCGGGCCGGCGCCGTGGCCGGTGCCCAGCATGGCGTTGGCAACGCGGTCCAGTTTGGTGACGCGGATGCGCTTTTCATTCAGGAAGGCGCCGGCGCCTTTGCTGGCCGTAAACAAGTCGTTGCGTACCGGGTCATAGATCACGGCTTGCGTGACGATGCCGCGCTGGGCCAGCGCCAGCGAGATGCAGTATTGCGGGAAGCCGTGGATAAAGTTGGTGGTGCCATCGATCGGGTCGATGATCCACTGAAATTCATTCTCGTCGTGCGAGTTGGCGGAAGCGCCCGATTCCTCGCCCAGGAACGCGTGGTCCGGGTAGGCTTTGGACAGCACCTCGATGATGGCTTGTTCGGCCGCCTGGTCGACGTCGGTGACGAAATCGTTATGTTGTTTTTCCGTGACGACGACGCGGTCGAGGTCGAAAGACGCGCGGTTGATGACGGTGGCGGCGCGGCGGGCGGCCTTGATGGCCGTATTGAGCATTGGGTGCATGTGAGCTTCCGTTAAAAGCACGCGAGCGCCCGGCAGTACCGGTGTGTACTGGAGCGCAGGAGTGCAAGAATGAATTAAAGAGCAAAGCGGTGGCGAAGTGGTTAAAATCCCGGCCTGGCGTCAGCGTTTTGTGACGTCGTCCCCGACATTTCCTGTATCGATACCGCGCAATGGCGCTATTTTAAATGAATCTGCCCGAAATCAATACGTCTCTTTTCAAACGCCTCCGATTTATCCTCGTCGAGACCAGCCGTTCCGGCAATATCGGCGCCGTCGCGCGGGCCATGAAAACGATGGGCTTTTCCGACCTGGTGCTGGTCAACCCGCGCTTTGCCGACGCCCTGAGCGACCCGGAAGCGGTGGCCTTTGCCAGCGGCGCGCAGGATATCCTGGCCCGCGCGCGCATCGTCGGCTCGATCGCCGAGGCGCTGGAAGGCTGCAACTACGCGGCCGCCGTCTCGGCCCGCCTGCGCGAATTTTCGCCGCCGGTGACCGCGCCGCGCGCGATTGCGGCCCAGCTGGCCGCCGGCACCGAGCTGCACGCGGCCGTGATTTTCGGCAACGAGCGCTTCGGCCTGCCCAACGAGATCGTCGAGCAGTGCAATGTGCTGATCAATATTCCTGCCAACCCCGAATACTCCTCGCTGAACCTGTCGCAGGCGGCGCAGGTAGTCGCCTATGAATGCCGGGTGGCCGCCTTGGGTGACTCTCAGGCGGCCAGCCCGGTCGGTTTCCATGGCGACGCGGCCAGCCTGGCCCAGGTCGACGGCATGTATGTGCATTTGCAGGAAGCGCTGGTGGCCATCGATTTCCTCGACGCCGACAATCCGAAAAAACTGATGCCGCGCCTGAAACGCCTGTTTTCACGCACCGGGCTGGAAACGGAAGAAGTCAATATCCTGCGCGGCATCGCCCGCCATATCCTGGTGATGGCGAAAAAGCCGCGATGATTGAAACGCGGCTGTTGCGCCAGTTTATCGCGGTGGCCGAAGAACTGAACTTCCGCCGCGCCGCCGAACGGCTGCACATGGCCCAGCCGCCGCTGTCGCAGGCGATCCTGCGGCTGGAAGACCAGCTGGGCTATGCGGTGTTCGAACGCAGCAATCGCAAGGTCGGCCTGACGGCCGCCGGCACGGCTTTTCTCGCCACCGCCAGGCAAGTATTGCTCGCCTTGGAAGAGGGCGTGGCCGAGACGCGCCGCGTGGCGCAGGGCAGCGCCGGACATTTGCGCCTGGGTTTTATCCAGGTCACGCCGTATGCCCACGTGCTCGATGCCTTGCGCCGCTTCCGTGCCGATTTTCCCGATGTGCACCTGACCCTGCGCGAAGCGCCGACCCAGGAACTGGTGGAGCTGCTGGAAGCGGGCCAGCTCGATATCGCGCTGCTGCGCGCACCGGGGCGCAGTACGCCGGCGCTGATGTTCGAGCGCTTGTCCGGCGAAGCGATCATGGCGGCGCTGCCGGCCGGTCATCGGCTGGCGGGGCGGCCGGCGGTGGCCTTGTCCGAGTTGCAGGACGAAGACTTTGTCGCCTCGCCGCGCGCCCTGGGGCAGGGCTTTCACGACCAGCTGGCCAGCCTGTGCCTGCATGCCGGTTTCGTGCCGAAGGTGGTGCAGCAGGCGCGGCGCTTGCAAACGGTGGCCGGCCTGGTGGCGGCCGGCTTTGGCGTGGCGCTGCTGCCGGCCAGCCTGGCGGGCATGCTGCCAATCGGCGCCGTGATGCTGCCGTTGATCACCGATGCGCCCGGGCCGCTGGTGCGGCTGGATCTGTCCATGGCGTGGAATGCACGTCAGGCCTTGCCGGTACGCGAGCGGCTGCTGGCACAGCTGCGCTTTTCTGCCGGTGAACAACAAGACTTTTGACGTCTCAATCCGAGACAAACAAACTATTTTACAGATCAGTTGGCACGCGCCAGCATGGTGGTTTCGTATCGAGGAGTCATCATGCCGATTGCCATCTATTTGCTGTCGCTGTGCAGCTTTGCCTTTGGCCTGTCCGAATTTGTCGCCGCCGGACTGTTGTCCGGCATGGCGCGCGAGCTGCACGCCAGCGTGGCGGCGACCGGTGGCGCGATTGCCGCCTATGCGCTGGGCGCGGCCATCGGCGCGCCGATCCTGACGGCGCTGCTGGCGTGCCGGTCCGACCGGCGTGTATTGGCCGCCACCATGCTGGTGCTGGCGGTGGGCAGCGTCGGCATGGCCGCTGCGCCGGGCTTGACCAGCTTGCTGTTGCTGCGCTTCCTGGTCGGCCTGGCGCATGGCGTGTTCATGGCGGTGGCCTCGAACGCCGCCACCAGGCTGGTTGAACCGTCGCGCTCGGGACGGGCGCTGGCTGTCGTCTGGCTGGGATTGACTTTGGCACTGGCTTGCGGCGTGCCGCTGGGCACCTGGCTCGGCGCACTGTGGTCATGGCGCGCCGTGTTTGCCGCGATCGCCGTGCTGGCGCTGGCCGGCGCCATGGGGCTGCTGTGGGCCATGCCGAGGACAGCTCAACCGCCGCAGACCTTGTCCGCGCTGGCCAGCCTGCGCGCCCTGTCGCAGCCGGCCATGCTGCTGGCGGCCGGTATCGCGGCGCTGGTCAGCGTGGCCACCTTCAGCTTTTTTACGTATATCTCGCCGTTCTTGCTGCAGGTCAGCGGGCTGGACGCCAACTGGCTGGGCGCCGCCATGCTGAGCTTTGGCGTGTGCGCCATCGGCGGCAACCTGCTCGGCGGCCAGCTCGCCGACGGCTCGCACGCGCGCGGCTGGACCCTGCTGGCGCTGGCCGCGCTGGCCCTCAATCTGCTGGGCTTTTACCTGTTGCGTGCGCAGCCCTTGGCCATGCTGGCCCTGTGCGGCAGCCTGGGCCTGCTGTTCTTTGCCATCGTCACCCTGTCGACCATGCGGCTGCTGCGCTTGGCCCTGAAGCTTGACCCCGGCGTGGCGGCGGTGGCGGCGGGTCTGAATATCGCCTCGTTCAACCTGGGCACGGCGGCCGGCGGGCTGCTCGGCGGCGCGCTGATCGCCGGCTGGGGCTTGCCCTTCATCAGCCTGGGTGGCATGGCGGCCGCGCTGCTGGCGATGCTCCTGCTGCTGCGCACGAGTTAGACTCCGCGCTCCAGTTTTTGCGCGTGCCTGACCCGCGCTCCTGGCGTACACTGGCCGGAAAAAAGCCGTTCAACAGGGGAGACAACATCATGCGACGCAGATCGTTTTTCAAGCTGGGCCTGCTGGGCGCCTGCACCGTGGCGGCCGGCGGCGCCGTGTACCGCCTGGCGCGCGGGCCGGCGCCCTTGCGCCGGTTCAAACTCGACGGCGAGGCGCGCGCGGCGCTGGCCGCCATCGTGCCGCCCATGCTGGGCAGCGCCTTGCCGCCCGGCGCGCCGGCCCTGGCGCGCTCGATCGACGGCGTGCGCACGGCGATCCACGGCTTGCCGCTGGCCCAGCAGGGCGAGGTGCAGGATCTGTTCGGCCTGCTGGCGCTGGCGCCCGCGCGCCGTTTTGTCGCTGGCGTCGAAGGCGGCTGGCAGAATGCCGATCCGCGCCAGGTGGCGGCATTCCTGCAAAACTGGCGCTTGCACCGCCTTGCCACCTTGCAGACGGCCTACCTGGCCTTGCACGACCTGATCCTGGGCGCCTGGTATGCCGACAGCGCCAGCTGGGCCGTCATCGGCTATCCCGGGCCGCTGCCCGAATTGTCATGAAGGCGCCAGCATGAGTTCACCGATACCCGATCCGATCACGGCCGGCCTGGCCGCCGGCTGGCGCGTCACCGACGCTTCCACCCTGCAGCTTGAGCGCACGCTGGAGGCCGACGTGGTGATCATCGGCAGCGGCGCCGGCGGCGGCATCACGGCCGAACTGCTGGCGCGCGCCGGCCTGAGCGTATTGATCGTCGAAGAGGGCGGCTTGAAGTCCTCGACAGACTTCAAGATGCGCGAAGCCGACGCCTACCCCGCGCTGTACCAGGAGTCCGCCGCCCGCAAGACGCGCGACAAGGCGATCAATATTTTGCAGGGCCGCACCGTGGGCGGTTCGACCACCGTCAACTGGACCTCGAGTTTCCGCACCCCGCCCGCCACCCTGGCGCACTGGCAGCGCCACCACGGCCTGCCCGGCTATACGCAGGCGTCGATGGCGCCGTGGTTCGAGCTGGTCGAGCGGCGCCTGCAGGTCGGCGACTGGCCCGTGCCGCCGAACGAAAACAACGATTTATTACGGCGCGGCGCGCGGCAGCTGGGCATACCGACGGCCGCCATACGGCGCAATGTGAACGGCTGCTGGAACCTCGGCTATTGCGGCATGGGCTGCCCCACCAATGCCAAGCAGTCGATGCTGGTGACCACCATTCCTGCCGCGCTGGCGCTGGGCGCCCACCTCGTGACCCATGCGCGCGCCGAGCGTTTCATCGTGCAGGGCGAGCGCATCGCCAGCCTGCAAGTGACCGCCCTCGACGCGGCCGGCCAGGCGCCCACCGGCGTCAAGCTGACCTTGCGCGCCAGGCACTATGTGCTGGCCGGCGGCGCCATCAATACACCGGCGCTGCTGCTGCGCTCGAACGCGCCCGATCCGGCCAAGCTGCTGGGCCGGCGCACCTTTCTGCATCCCACGGTCATTTCCGCCGCCCTGTTCGCGCAGCGGGTCGACGCCTATGCCGGCGCGCCGCAAACGATCTATTCCGACCATTTCCTGGGTGTCGACGCCATCGATGGTCCCATCGGCTACAAGCTCGAAGCGCCGCCCCTGCATCCGCTGCTGATGGCCACCACCATGGGCGGCTTTGGCGACGAACACGCGCAGACGATGCGCCAGTTTCCGCACGCGCATGGCTTGCTGGCGCTGCTGCGCGACGGTTTTCACGAGCAGGCGGCGGGCGGCGCGGTCAGCCTCGACAGCCATGGCAATCCGGTGCTCGATTATCCGCTCACGCCGTTCATCTGGGACGGCGTGCGCCGCGCGCTGCTGTCCATGGCCGAGATCCAGTTCGCTGCCGGCGCGCGCAGCGTCTACCCGGTGCATGAACTGGCCCGCCATTACACCAGCTGGGCGCAGGCGCGCCAGGCCATCGACGACTTGCCTTTCAAGCCGCTGCTGGCGCGCGTGGTGTCGGCCCATGTGATGGGCGGCTGCGCCATGTCCGACGATGAGCGCCTCGGCGTGTGCGATGCGCAAGGGCGCTACCGGGGCCTGGCGAATCTGTCGGTGCATGACGGTTCGCTGTTTCCCACCTCGATCGGCGCCAATCCGCAGCTGTCGATCTATGCACTGGCCGCGCGCCTGGCCAGCGGCCTGGCGCAAGAGCTGACGGGCAAGGCCGCACCCGGCTTCGCTACCGGGGCGCCGGCATGATCGCGCGCGCCCTGCGCTGGCTGATGCTGCTGCAAGTGCTGGCGGTGCCGGGCCTGGCCTGGCTGCTGTGGCAGGCCGGCGTGCGCCAGGCCGGGGTGGCGCTGCTGCTGGGCATGCTCGGCGTGCTGCTGCTGCGCGCGCTGATCGTGGCGCGCAATTTCTGGCATAGCCGGCGCATTGCGGGTGGCGCGGCGCCACCACGGCTGGGCGCAGGGGCGGCGGCGCGCCTGTTCGTGGGCGAGCTGGGCGCCAATCTGCGCACCTCGTCGTGGGGCATGCTGCGCCCGCGCCTGAGCGTGCCGGCCGCGCCGGGGCGCAACAGCTTGCCGGTGCTGCTGATCCACGGTTATGTGTGCAACCGGGGCTTCTGGGCGCCGTTGAGCGCCCAGCTGGCGCAGGCCGGCGTGGTGCATGGCGCGGTCGACCTGGAGCCGGTCAACGCCGGCATCGACGATGTGGTGCCGCTGGTGGCGCAGGCGATCGGGGAACTGCTGGCGCAGGCCGGCGCCGGGCAGGTGGTGATCGTCGCGCACAGCATGGGTGGCCTGGTGGCGCGCGCGTATCTGCGCCGGCATGGCGGCGCGCAGGTGGCGCGCGTGATTACCCTGGGCACGCCGCACCACGGCACGGCGCTGGCCAACCTGGCGCTGGGCAGCAATGCGCGCCAGATGAGCCGGCCCGGCGGCCGGCCGAACGCCTGGCTGGCGCAACTGGACGCGGACGAATCGCCGGGAACACGCGCGCTGATCACCTCGATCTATTCGCAGCACGACAATATCGTCGCGCCGCAGGATTCGGCGCGCCTGCCCGGCGCCCGCAATAGCGCTTATGCCGGCCTGGGCCATGTGGCGCTGGCCTCGGACCCGCGCGTGCTGCGCCAGGTACTGTCAGAAATCACTATCGTTTCCGAAGTCGGCGCGGCGGCTTTTGCGCATTATTAATGCTGAGTTCGCCAGTCTTTTATCAAGCTGACAAGGGTGTCGTTTTTGACGCCTTTGTTGCCCATTTTTAATAGCTTGCCCCTCACAAAAGCCTGTTGTCCAGTGGCTACCTGGTTTAAGCTGGCAGCTGTCGCGCACGGTGCTCGTGCGGCTGGCGGACGAGCAGGCATGTGGTGAAAGCGCTGCCTGCCGATTTATACTGAGAATGGCGACGCCGTATTGTAGGATGGGCAGGCAGGCTTGGGCGTGGATGTGCGCTGGAACGCACAGAGCACCGGCCAGGTTACGTGTATAAGGGTATACGGGTGTTTATAGTGAAAGTCATTTTTGGTGGGAGTGCTAATTGTCCGCACGAATCCTGATTATTGAAGATAACGCCACCAATATGGAATTGATGGTGTATCTGCTGCGCGCCTTCGGCTACACGCCGCTGGCCGCCTACGATGGCGAAGAGGGCGTGCGCATGGCGCGCAGCGAAGTGCCCGACCTCATCATCTGCGATGTCCACCTGCCCAAGCTCGATGGCTATGGCGTGGTGGCCGAACTGAAGAAGGACCCGGTGCTGCGCAAGATTCCCGCGCTGGCCGTCACCGCGCTGGCGATGGTGGGCGACCGCGAGCGCCTGCTCGAAGCGGGCTTCAACGGCTATATCGGCAAACCGATCGAACCCGACCTGTTCGTGGCGGAGCTAGAATCTTTTTTACCCGGGGCGCCGTCGACGCCAGTTAAAAACGACATCTGCACTATCCTGATCGTTGATGATCATGTGCTCAACCGCGAGTTCCTGACTGCGCTGCTGGGCTACAGCGGCCACCGCCTGCTGGAAGCGGCCAATGGCGTCGAAGGCCTCGACATCATGCGCACCGAGCGGCCCGACCTGATCATCTCCGACATCCTGATGCCCAATATGGATGGCTACGAATTCGTCACGCGCGTGCATGAAAATCCCGTGCTGGCCGACGTGCCCATCATTTTTTACACGGCCACCTACCGCGAACAGGAAGCCATCCTGCTGGCGCAAGCCTGCGGCGTGCGCTGGGTGCTGCCGAAACCGTCCGACCCCGAAGTGATCGTGCGCACCGTCAATGAAGCGCTGGGCCTGGTGGCGCCGGCGGCCCAGGCCGGCGCCAGGCCGCGCGCGGCCGGCGCGCCCGAGACAAACAAGCTGTCCGGCATCGAACAGCATGTCAGCGGCTACCTTGACGAACTCGAATCGAGCCGCCAGCAGATCTCGCAGCTGGCCGGCGATGGCGCGGCGCCGGTGCCGGAAGATCTGGCGATCATGACCGAGCGCCTGTCGCGTTCATTGTCCAGCCTGCAGGCGGTCAGCCTGCGCCTGACGGCCCTGATCGAGCTGGGCATGGACCTGGGTGCCGAGCGCGATCCGCGTGCGCTGATCGAGGCCGGCTGCAAGGTGGCGCAGAATATCTGTGTGGCCCGCTATGCCTGCATCGGCGTGCTGGAGGAGGGCGCCGACAAGCTCAGCTATTTTTCCTCGTGCGGCACCGAAAAGAACATCGAGCAGATCGCCACCACGCCGCGCGTGGGCGTGCTGTCGCGCTTGCTGGAACAGCAGCAACCGCACCGCGTCAATGGCCTCAAGGGCGACCCCGCCGCGCTGGGCCTGCCCGCCACGCATCCGTCCGTGCACTCCTTCCTGGGCGTGGCGATCGCCTCGCGCGAGCGCGTGCACGGCTGGCTGTACCTGGTCGACAAGCTCGGCGCGCACGAGTTTTCCGAAGTCGACGAGCGCGTCGCCGCCACGGTTGCCGCGCAGATCGCGGTGGCCTATGACAACTTGCTGCTGTACGACGAAATCAAGCGCCACCACGAACAGCTGACGCTCGACATGGCGGCCCGCATCCGCCTCGACGAAGACCTGCGCCGCTTCCGCCTGGCGATGGATGCCACCGCCGACGCCATCTTCCTGGTCGACCGCGCCGGCGCCTGCTTCGTCGACGTCAACCAGACGGCCTGCCGCATGCTGGGTTTCGAGCGCGAAGACTTCCTGCAGGTGGGCCCGGGCCGCGCCCACGACGGCCAGTCGCAGCTCGACGAGCTGTATGAAAAACTGCTGGCCGGCGACCAGGGCGCGCCGATGGCCGAGCTGCAGCTGCACCGCAAGGACGGCTCGCCCCTGTCGGTCGAAGTGCAGCGGCGCACCCTGCGCTCGGGCCAGAGCTGGATACTGGTGGCGGTGGCGCGCGATATCACCGAACGCAAGGAGGCCGAGCAGCGCTTGCTGAAACTGGCCCATTTCGACACCCTGACCGGCCTGCCCAACCGCAGCCAGTTCTACGACTCGCTGACCCATGCGCTGGCCCAGGCGCAGGAACACCAGTGGTCGGTGGCGGTGCTGTTTCTCGACGTCGACCGCTTCAAGAACGTCAACGACACGCTGGGCCATACCTTGGGGGACGAGCTGCTGCGCCAGTTTTCCAGCCGCCTGGTCGACAGCCTGCGCGTGCGCGACACCATCGGCCGCTTCGGCGGCGACGAGTTCGCCGCTATCCTGATCCTGCCCGACGGCGCCCAGCATTCGGTGGGCGTGGTCGACAAGATCCGCGAAGCGATGCGCAAGCCGTTCGATCTGCAAGGCCATGAAGTGACGGTCACGGCCAGCATCGGCATCGCCGTCTATCCCGACGACGCGACGGACGCCGACACGCTGATCCAGTATGCGGACACGGCCATGTACCGCGCCAAGGAAGCGGGGCGCGACGCCTTCCGCTTCTTCACGGCCGAAATGAACGCCCAGTCGATGGCCCGCCTGGACATGGAAAACGCCTTGCGGCGGGCCATCGACAACGAAGAATTCGTGCTGTTCTTCCAGCCCAAGGTGCATATTGGTTCCGGCAGGGTCAGCGGCGCCGAGGTGCTGATACGCTGGCGCCGGCCCGGCCACGGCATGGTGTCGCCGGCCGTCTTCATTCCGCTGCTCGAAGAAACAGGACTGATCGTGCGGGTCGGCAACTGGGTGCTGGACCAGGCCTGCCGCAAGATCGCCGAATGGTGTTCCAGCAGCATCGGCCCGGTGCACCTGTCGGTGAATGTGTCGGGCATCCAGTTCTTCGTCGGCGGGTTGGAAGAGGAAGTGCTGCGGGCCATCCGCAAGCACGATATCGCCCCCGATCTGCTGGAGCTGGAGCTGACGGAAAGTTCCCTGATGTCGAACGCCGAGGAAACCATCGCCGTGCTGAGCAACCTGAAGGCGCTGGGGATCCAGATTTCCATCGACGATTTCGGCACCGGTTATTCCAGCCTGGCCTATCTGAAACGCTTTCCTATCGACAAGCTCAAGATCGATATCGCCTTTGTGCGCGAAGTGACCAGCAATCCCGACGACGCGGCCATCGTGCTGGCCATTATCAGCATGGCCCACAGCATGAAGCTGCAGGTGATCGCCGAAGGCGTGGAAAACGATGCCCAGCTGGCCTATCTGCGCCGCCACGGCTGCGATGAAATGCAGGGCTATTATTTCAGCCGCCCGGTGGCACAGGAAGAATTCGAACAGATGCTGATGGGTGGCAAGCTGTTGCAGGCGCCGCGCGACGCCGGCAACGAAGACCAGCAGACGCTCCTGATCGTCGATGACGACGTCTTCATGCTCGACGTGCTCAGCGACTTCCTGGCGCAGGACGGCTACCGCATCCTGACCGCCCAGACGGCGGCCGAAGGCTTCGACATCCTGGCGCGCCACCAGGTGCAGGTGATCCTGTGCGACCAGTGCATGCCGGCCATGAGCGGCACCGAATTCATGGAGCGGGTCAAGCACCTGTGCCCCGACACTTTCCGCATCATGCTGTCGGCCTATGCCGACCTGACCCCCATCATGGCGGCCATCAACCGTGGCGCCGTCGACCGCTTCTATACCAAGCCCTGGAAGGGCGCTGTGCTGCGCGAAAACATCCGCGAAGGCTTCCGCCTGCATGGCCTGCTGCACGGCCCGGTACAAGCGGCCGCCTGATCTTCCGTTTTCTGGGTGTGCTGGCGCACCGAGCGCCACATTTAGACACCCACGTCTATTTTTGACCTCTAGAATCAAGCGCAAGGATGACCATCACAGGGGAGCGGGCAATGACGAAAAAATTCAAGCAGGAGTTGGCGCAAGATACTTCCGACGCCATGCAGGCCTCGGCGCGGCAGATCTGGCAAGCCAGCCTGGGCGCGTTTGCGCGCGCGCAGGAGGAGGGCGGCCGCATGCTGGCCAGCCTGGCCCATGACGGCCCGGCCTTGCCGCCGGACCAGGACGCGGCATCCTTGATGGGGGGCGCCGCGCACGACCGCCTGGAACATGTCTTCGAAGAGCGCGTGGCGCGCGCGCTGGCGGCCATCGGCGTGCCGAGCCAGGCCGAGCTGGCGGCGCTGCGCGAGCAGGTGGAGCAGCTGCGGCTACAGGTGGCCGCGCTGTCGGGCGGCGCCGTCAAGCCGGCCAAAAAAGTATCTGCCAAGAAAAAGGCGGCACCGGCCGGCAAGCAGCTCAAGTAGGCTTCCAGCCCGGCGCGGGGTGTTTCACCGGGGCTATCTTCGGTGGTATGCTTGGGGCAGAACAAAGAGAGATTGCCCGCCATGCTACAAAAAGCACCACGCCGTACCCGCGAACGCATCCTGGAATTGTCGCTGCGCCTGTTTAACGAGTTTGGTGAACCGAATATCACCACTACCGTGATTGCGGAGGAGATGAATATCTCGCCCGGCAATCTGTACTACCACTTCCGCAACAAGGACGATATCGTCAATTCGATCTTCGTCCAGTTCGAGGCGGAAATCGAACGCATACTGACCGTGCCCAGCGGCCGCCGCTCGAATATCGAGGATGTCTGGCTGTATCTGCACCTGATGTTCGAACTGATCTGGCGCTATCGCTTCTTCTACCGCGACCTGAACGACTTGCTGTCGCGCAACCGCAAGCTGGAACTGCATTTCAAGCTGATCCTCGCGCACAAGATCAAGGTGGCCACCCAGCTGTGCGAAGACTTGCGCAGCGAGCAATCCCTGGTCGCCTCGGACATGGAAATCGGCGCCATGGCGACCAATATGGTGGTGGTCGCCACCTACTGGCTGTCGTATGAATATGTGCGCAATCCGCGCAAGTACAGCGAGCAGCAATCGATGTCCGATGCCCTGGCGCGCGGCTGCTACCAGGTGCTGTCGCTGATCGGCCCCTACCTGCGCGATGAAACCCATCTGCTGTTCCGTAAGCTGTCGGAAGAATACCTGACTACACTGCAAGACGGTGGGCGGCTGACCGACAGCGCGATTTGATCAAGGAGACCGTGATGGCCTGGAAAAAATTTCCGTATCCCGACAATGCTTATGTCTACACCCCCTTGTCGCTGGAAACGGCCTGGCAGCGCCTGCATGCAAGCGATGCCGAGCCGTTTCCCGCGCAGGCGGCGCTGGTGCAGGCCTGGATCGCCTACCATGCCGGCGACTTCGAGCGCGCGGCCAGGCTGGGCCTGGCGGTGGGCGTGCCCGGCTACAGCGTGGCGCACAAGGCGACCTGCATGCACGCCACCCACCTGGAGCTCGACGAGGGCACCAGGCTGGCGCTGTTCGAGGAAGTGGCCGAGCGCTGCGAACGCCAGCAGGCCGAGCAGCCGGACAACCCGGCCGGCTTTTACTGGCATGCCTACAGCCTGGGCCGCTATGCGCTGGGAATTTCGGTGGTCAAGGCGCTGGCCCAGGGCATGGGCGCCAAGGTGCGCAACAGCCTGAACCGTACCGTGACCCTGGCGCCGCTGCATGCCGATGCGCATATCGCCTTCGGCATCTACCACACGGAAATCATCGACAAGGTGGGCGCCATGATAGGCTCGCTCAGCTATGGCGCCAGCAAGGACGACGGCTACCAGCACTTCAGGACGGCGCTGGCCCTGAATCCCGCCTCGGCCTCGGCGCGCAGCGAATATGCACGCGCCTTGAACATGCTTGAGGGGAATAAAAAACTGGCGGAAGTGATGGCCTTGTATGAACAGGCCGCCGAGTGCGTGGCGGTCGATGCGAAGGAGCGCCTCGAAGTCGAGGCTGCGATTGATGAACTGAAGAAATGAGGGTCCCGTGATCAAGGCTTTATGTGTGTACTGTGGCGCCAATGCCGGCGTCACGCCCCAATATGCGGTGGCGGCGCGCGAACTGGCGCACGTGCTGGTGTCGGAAAATATCGCGCTCGTGTATGGCGGCGGCAATGTGGGCCTGATGGGCGTGATTGCCGATGAGGTGCTGGGCCTGGGTGGCGAAGTGACGGGCGTGATCCCGACCGCGCTGGTGGAACGCGAAGTGGGCCATACCGGCCTGACGCGCCAGTTCGTGGTGAAGGACATGCATGAACGCAAGGCGATGATGGCCAGCCTGTCCGACGCCTTTATCGCCATGCCGGGCGGCTACGGCACCCTGGAAGAGCTGTTTGAAATGCTGACCTGGGCCCAGCTGGGCATCCATGCCAAGCCGATCGGCCTGTTGAATGTCGACCATTTTTATGATGGCCTGATCAGCTTTGTGCAAAACGGCCGCGAGCAGGGCTTCGTGCGGCCGCAGCACGCCGCCTTCCTCAATGCCGATGCCGATCCGGCCGCGCTGGTGCAGCGCCTGAAAGACTGCGCGCCCTGACCCTGGCGGCACCGCCGCTTCATGGGTTTCGGCAACCTGGTATCGGCGCGTGGCAGGATGGCGGGTCGGGATACCACTGGCCGTAAAAAAAGCCGCGTGTCGCGGTAATGCCGTTTAGTTAGTGTCCCTACGCTCCCAGTAAACCGGATTAAAACCCCAGTCGCCCGCACAGGCCGACCGGGCCAAGCGAGCCTGAAAAATGTCGAGGGCAAGGCGCAGTGACGAAGACAGTACGCATGTACGGCGAGGAGCTGCAACGCCGCCATCGGCATTTTCTCAGGTTCGCGACTCTGCCCGCCATTTTTACGTTTGTACGCCTTACGCATTGACATGCGTCGGACAGCTGAGCTGAACGGCATTAGTACGTCGCGGCTTTTTTCATGACCACAGCCGCTGGCCGGAAATATCGAGCTGGGTCAGGTACAGGCGCACGTCGAATTCATACTGGTGGTACTGCGGTTCCATATACGTGCACAGCTTGTAGAAGGCCTTGTCGTGCTGCTTTTCCTTGACGTGCGCCAGTTCATGCACGGCGATCATGCGCAAAAATTCCAGCGGCACTTCCTTGAACATGGTGGCCACGCGGATTTCATGCTTGGCCTTCAGCTTGCCGCCTTGCACCCTTGAAATCGACGTATGCAGGCCCAGCGCATGCTGGATCACATGGATCTTGCTGTCGAACGCGACTTTGTTGATGGGTTCGGCATTGCGCAGGAATTCATTCTTCAAGTCTTGCACGTACTGGTACAGCGCCTTGTCGTTGCGCACGTCGTGCGCTTGCGGATAGCGCTTTTTCAGCACCTCGCCCAGCTTGTCCTGGGCGATCAGTTGCTGTACTTGCGAGAGCGTTTGCTCGGAATAGGCGCTCAGGTATTTCAGGGCAGGCATCGGGAGGAGGGGGCGGATCGGTCGAGGCGAGAATGTACCACACTGTGCTGGCCGTCACAGCGCCGGCCTTCCCGCCCATGCCGGCGCCGCCCCCGGCGTCAGCTTTCGTCCTCGTCCTTGCCACCTTGCCGGTTCGATTTCTGCGCCGCCTTGCCGCGGCTATCGCTGTCGCGGTTGGCCGATTGGCGGCTTTCGCCGCCTTTGCGGCCGATCTCGGCCATGTGCTCGCGGTTGCGGCTGACGGCCTCGCCCCCTTTTTGTCCGGCCCGGCGTGCTTCTTCCGAGTCGAATTCGTGGGCCGTGCCTTTCTGGTGCGCGGCCTGGCCGCCCTTGCTGGCGATTTCGCGCTGCTGTGCTTCGCTCATGGCGGCGAAGCCCCGCTTGCCGCTGCCTTTCTGGCTGGCTTGGCCTTCGCTTTTCTGGCTGCTGCCGGTGCTCTTGCCTTGCTCGTTGCCTTGGTCACTGCCTTGGTTGGTAGCCATGCTGTTCTCCTCGCTGTCGGTGCCTGCTGGTATGGTTGGGATGGTGGGGCGGCTCAGTGGGCCTGGTCCTGCCTGCCGGCGGCTTCCGGCTGGCGGCCCGTGCCATCGCTGTGGGCGCCCACATGCATATTGGCGATCATCTCGCGCTGGCGCCGCGTGGCTTTTTCGGTTTCTTCGGCGGTTTTGCGCACCAGTTCGTCGGCAAAGGCGACGGCGGTGCGGCTCGCTTCGGGCAAGTGGGCTTCGGCCGTGCGGTTCATTTCGACATTGGCGTCGGCCATCAGGTGGGACAGTTTCTGCTGGTACTGGCGCAGCTTGTCGGAACCGGGCTGCAGATGGCTGGCCGCCAGCGACATGGCTTCACTGCCGCCGCGCGCCGTCAGGATGCGCTGGTTGGCGGTGGCTGCCTCCTCGAGCAGTTCCTGCGCCAGGCGCATGTTCAATTCGTTGAGGCGCAGTGCCGTGTCGAACATCTTGCGCGAGAGTTCGGTGACAAAGTTGAGCTGGGCATCCAGGTGGGCTTGCAGGGCGGGGCTGATACTGTTTGTGAACATGTTCTACCTCGATAAAGACTGGTTCGGGAAGCATCCGGCGGATCCGGATACGCGTTTAAAACAAGCAAAGAGATAGACGCCGCAGACGGTGCCAGGTTCCATGCCGGCGCCCTGTTTTCAACGTGGCAGGCGGCTGTATGCTTGAAAAAAAGGCGGGGTTTGCGGTAGATCAAAGGATGGGGCGATCGTGACGCAGGCCATGCCGGCTTGGAAAATGCTGAGAAAGTGGCCCGGCCGTGCGACAATACCGGCCTCGCGGCAGTGCGGCCCAGCGCCGTCCGCCGCGCCCGTCGCGCATAGTCGCGAGTTTGATTGACTGCTTGTTTACCTGTTTTTTCGTGACCATGACGCATCCTGAATACATCCTGACCCTGTCCTGCCTGGACCAGCGCGGCATCGTGCACCGCGTGTCCGGCTTCCTGGCCGAACATGACTGCAACATCATCGATTCGGCCCAGTTCGGTGACCAGGAATCGCAGCTGTTCTTCATGCGCGTGCACTTCGCGCTGGAAGACGCGGCCATCAGCGACAGCGTGCTGCGCGCCGACTTCGCGGCGTTGTCACAAGCCATGCAACTCAATGGCCAGCTGCACGACGCGCACACCAAGCCGCGCGTGATGCTGATGGTGTCGAAGATCGGCCATTGCCTGAACGACTTGCTGTTCCGCTACAAGAGCGGCCTGCTGAACGTGGAAATTCCCGCCATCGTGTCGAACCACATGGAGTTCTACCAGCTGGCGGCCAGCTACAATATTCCGTTCCACCACCTGCCGCTGGCGGCCGGTGCGCCGGAGTCGGCCAAGCTGGCGCAGGAAGCGAAAATCATCGAGCTGCTCGACGCCCACCAGATCGACCTGGTGGTGCTGGCGCGCTATATGCAGATATTGTCGCCCGGCCTGTGCCAGGCGCTCGACGGGCGCGCCATCAATATCCACCATTCCTTCCTGCCCAGCTTCAAGGGCGCCAAGCCGTATGCCCAGGCGCATCACCGCGGCGTCAAGCTGATCGGCGCGACGGCCCATTTCGTCACCGGCGACCTCGACGAAGGCCCGATCATCGAACAGGACGTGGAACGGGTCGACCATGCGATGGACGCGGAAACGCTGACGGCGATCGGCCGCGACGTCGAGTGCGTGGTGCTGGCGCGCGCCGTGAAATGGTTCGTGGAACACCGCATCCTGAAAAATGGCAACAAGACCGTCGTCTTCCGCTGAATTCCAACTTCCCCTGACCCAGACACAATGGCACTCAAAGCAACGATATTCAAAGCCGATCTGCAGATCGCCGACATGGACCGCAATTACTACCAGGGCCATGCGCTGACCCTGGCCCGCCATCCGTCGGAAACCGACGAGCGCATGATGGTGCGCCTGCTGGCGTTCGCCATCCACGCCGACGAGGCGCTGACCTTCACCAAGGGCCTGTTCGATACGGAAGAGCCGGACCTGTGGCAGAAAGACCTGACGGGCGCCATCCAGCTGTGGATCGAAGTGGGCCAGCCCGACGAGAAACGCATCCTGAAGGCCTGCGGCCGCTCCGAGCAGGTGATCGTCTACAGCTATGGCGCGACCAGCCATATCTGGTGGAAGCAGATCGCCAACAAGCTGGAGCGGGCGAAGAACCTGACCGTCATCAACCTGCCGTCGGATGCGGCGCAGGACATGAGCAAGCTGGCCCAGCGCAACATGCAGCTGCAATGCACGATCCAGGATGGCCAGATCTGGCTCACCGACAGCGTCAACACGGTATTGATCGACCGCGAGCCGGTCAAGCCGGCGCGCTGATCTTTTCGGCCGCCAGATGAAAAAAGCCCGCAGCGATGCGGGCTTTTGCTTTTACTGGGGGCTGGCGCCCAGGCGCCGGATGCTGCTCGAGCGCTGCATGCTGCGGCTGACGTGCGGGTCGCCGTAGTAGCTGACCTTGCCCGAGCCGCCGATGCTGATGGCCAGCTTGTCTTTTGCCCACACCTGCGCTTCGCCCGAGCCGCCTATGCTCACCTGCACGTCATTGGCGGCCAGCCGGCCGGCGCCGATATTGCCCGAGCCGCCGATCGAAGCCGTCAGCTGTTCCGTCTTGCCGCTGGCGTTGAAGCTGCCGCTGCCGCCGATGGCGACCGAGACGATGCGCGCGTCGAGCTGGCCGGCATTGATCGAACCCGAGCCGCCCACGTCGAAACGCAGTTTTTCACCGCGCAGGCCGCTGGCATTGATGGTGCCCGAGCCGCCCACGCTGACCCGCTCGACCTGGCGCGCATGCACCACGATGGTCAGGGCCGTCTGGCGCAAATTGCTGTTGCGCTTGGCCGGGCGGATGCGCAAGGTGCCGTTTTCCACGGCCGTCTCGATCAGCGGCAGGATATTGTCATCCGTTTCGATGGTGACGCCTTCGGTATTGCCGATGCGCAGTTCCACCGTGCCCGGCACGTTCAGCGCCACGCCGTTGAAATTGCCCACTTCGCGCATCTGCTTTTGCAGCTTGCCGCTGCCCTTGACGCTGCTGCCGGCGATCCAGTCCATCGGCGAGGCCATGCCTGGCGCGGCAGGCGCGAGCAGGGCGAAGACGCTGGCGGCCAGCAGCAGGGCGGTGCCGGCGCGGCGCGGTTGGAAGATGGCGGATGTCATGGTTACTCCCTGTTCAATGGTATGCCTGCATGGTAAGGCGGCTGGGGCGGCCGGCGCAGCACCGTGCGACAGACTGCGCCGTGACGGGCACAGAATGCAGGCTGTGGCGACAGGATGGCATGAGGTATCATGCCGGTATTGCATATAGAACGAGCACTGGAATGACATGTTGATTATTACCATCAAACAAGGCAAGGAAAAAAGCTTGCTGGGCCAATCGTGGATCTACGCCTCCGCGATCGACAAGGTCGAAGGCAAGCCGCAGGAAAAAATGAAGCCGGGTTCGACAGCCATCGTGCAAAGCTCGTCCCGGCAGTTCATTGCCCGCGCCGCCTACAACTCGAAGTCGCAGATCCGCGCACGCATCTGGAGCTTCAAGGAAGATGAACCCGTCGACCACGCCCTGATCAAGCGCCGGGTCAAGGCCGCCATCGAAAAACGCTTGCCGGCCATCAGGAAGGCGGGCGAGAGCCAGCTCCTGACCCTGATCAAGGGCGAGGACGAGGGCTTGCCCGGCCTGGTGGTGCAGCTGTTTGGCGGCGCGCAAGGCTACCTGATCTGCGAATTCAACGCCGGCGGCGTCGATGCGTGGAAAGTGGCCATCGTGCAATCGCTGATGGCCTCGACCGGCTGCCCGAATGTGTACGAGCGCTGCGACGAGCTGCTGCGCAAGGGCGAAGGCTTGCCTTTGACCGACGGCGCCCTGGCCGGCGAGGAGCCGCCCGATGAAGTCATGCTGACCGACAATGGCGTGCGCTATGCGCTCGACCTCAAGACCGGGCACAAAAGCAAGTTTCGCTGATTATTCCAGCGGCACGCTGCGGTATTTATTCACTTCCAATGCGCTGACGGCCGGTGCATCATTGCCCCAGCTGGCGCGCAGATGGCTGACCACGGCCGCCACTTCCGCATCGTTCAGTACCGGACCGTACGGCGGCATGCCGTACGGGCGGGGATTGCCGGCCGTGCCGGGCGCGAAACCGCCGTTGAGCACGATGCGGATGGCGTTGACGGGCGAGTCTGTCAGCAAGGCCCGGTTGCCGGCCAGCGGCGGATAGCCGGGCGGCATGCCCTTGCCGTCCGCCTGGTGGCAGCTGGCGCAATGGGTGTCATACAGCTTGGCGCCCTGCGCCAGCTGCGCCACCGCCGCGTCCGAGGTGTCGCGCGGCGCCCCTTTCACGGGTGGCCGGGTATCCGGCAGGCTTTTCAGGTACACCGCCATCGCCCGCACGTCAGCGACCTCCAGATGCTGCAGGCTTTGCCGTACCACCTCGGCCATCGGGCCGAAGACGGTGGCGCGCGGCGACACGCCCGTATGCAGCAGTTCCACGATATGGCCGGTGTCCCAGTCGCCCAGGCCCGCCTCCGCGTTCGACGTCAGCGAGGGTGCGTACCAGCCCAGCATGGGGATCAGGCCGCCCGACAGTCCTTCTTCGCTGCCGCCCAGGGTGGTGCGGCTGCTATGGCAGGCGCTGCAGTGGCCCAGGCCCTGTACCAGGTAGGCGCCGCGGTTCCATTCCACGCTGCGCGCCGGGTCGTCCTGGTAGACGGCCGGCTTGAAATACAGCGCGCGCCAGGCCGCCAGCGCGATCTGCTGGTTGTAGGGGAAGCGCAGCGCGTGCGGAAGGTTGGCCTGCCGCTGCGGCGGCACGCTTTGAAGGTAGGCGTACAGGGCGTCGCTGTCTTCGCGCCTGACTTTGGTGTAATTGGTGTAGGGAAAAGCTGGATACAGCAGGCGGCCGTCTTTCGACTTGCCGTTGTGCATGGCGCGCCAGAAATCGTCGGCGCTCCAGGCGCCGATGCCAGTCATCTTGTCCGGCGTGATATTGGGCGAGATCACATTGCCGAACGGCGTGGACAGCGCCCGTCCGCCCGCATAGTGCACCCCACCACGGGTGGTGTGGCAGGCCATGCAGTCGCCGGCTTTGGCCAGATAGGCGCCGCGCGCCACCAGTTGCTCCCGGCTCAGGCTGCTCGGGTTTGCCGGCGGCCCGATATCGTCGGCCGGCCACAGCAGCATTTTCGCGCCCACGCCCGCGATCAACAGCACGGCCAGCGCCATCAGCGATTTTTTCATGGCGCTCCCCCGGCGGTGGAGCCCGGCACGCTGCCGCAGTGCAGCGGCAAGGGGAATGTCATGGCGTCCGCCGGGCGGGCACTGGCGTCGGCCGCCTGCGTGCCCAGCCAGGCGGACACCGCGCCGACGTCGGCGTCGGACAGGCGCTCGGCGATCACGGCCATGCAGTCGGGCGCATGGGCGCGGCGCACGCCGTTCTTCCAGGCGCCGAACTGGGCGTTGATATAGTCGCGCGGCAAGCCCAGCAAGCCTGGAATGGCGGGCGCCACGCCAGCCAGCTGCTGGCCATGGCAGCTGATGCAGGCCGGGATTTTTTTCACGCTGTCGCCCGCAAGCACCAGCTGCTTGCCGCGCGCCAGGGCGGCCGTGCCCGCCGTGCTGGCCTGGGCCGGCGGCGGCGTGGGGTGCTGCTGCGAAAAATAGTCGGCGATTTCCTGGAGGTAGGCGTCCGGCAGGTGCTCGACCATATAGGTCATCATCGGGTAGCGGCGCCGGCCGTCGCGGAAATTGAGCAGCTGGTTGTACAGGTAGCCCGAGGGCTTGCCGGCGATGCGGGGAAAGAAGGCGTCTTGGCGTTCCTCTTGCGCATGGCAGGATGTACAGGCCTTGATGCGCTGCGCCAGGGTATCTGGTACTAGTGCCGGCGCGGCCAGCGCCATGCCGCTTGCCATGCCGGCCAGCGAAATCAACAGCCTGGAAAGAGGTCGCCGCATGCTGTACACCTGTATATGCTGGTTTAGTTGCCTAGCATATACTGTTCTCGCCTGTTAAGACAGTGGCAATGGTGTGAAAACGCTATGAATCGGCCGGCATGCTGGCCGGCGCCGGGGCGCGCGGCGCTTTTTGCGGCGCCACCTTGCCGCCATCCGCGATCCAGCGGCGGTACACGCGCAGGGCTACCTGCGCATCGTCGGCCGCGTACAGGATCTGCTTGTCGGACAGGCGGGCCGAAGCCCAGTTGGTGGTGGAAATCTTTTTCGACTTTTGCAGATGCAGGCCGAAGAATTTGGCCACCGCCGTCTTGGCGCCCAGGTCGTTGCGCTGGCCGCCACGCAGGGCCACCGACAGGTCGAGCACGCCGGCCGGCGCAATGCCCAGCTTGTTGCGCAAGCGCTTGACGTCGTCGGACAGGCCGAAACCGACTTTCAAGGTGACGGTCGATTCGAGGATGGCTTTCAGCTCGGCCAGCGCCGGCGTGGCAGCCGATCCGACCTGGAACAGATAGGCGGTGTCGTCGGTGGCCAGCTGGATCAGGTGCGGGCCGGTCGACGACTCGCCCTTGACGAAGGTCGGCTTCGATTCGGTGTCGAAGCCGATCGCGTCCGTCGCCAGCAGGGCGGCCATGGCGGCTTGCGCTTCGCCGGCGGTGCGCACCAGGCGCACGTCTTCGAGGCGGATGCCCTGGTAGGGCGGCAAGGCGGGAGCGGCTGGCTGGAGTGGCGCGGAGGCGTTATCCATGAAGCCGGATCAGCCTTTGCGCGAGAACTTCGCGGTCAGCAAATTGAGCTTTTCAAGGCGCAGGCGGTTGGCTTCCTCGGCCGCTGCCGCTTCGCGCTCGGCCTTCTTGCGGTCGGCTTCTTTCTTGAAGCGCTGCTGCAATACTTGCGTGGCGTGTTCGCGGTGGGTGGCGGTGACTTCCGCGCCGGCTTTGCCGTCGAGGTCGTAGCGTACCTTGGCTTTTTCCATCACGCGCAGATAGCGCAGCGAACCGGTGTGGATGCCCAGCGCCGTGCGCATCAGCTTGCGGTCCAGGTCCGGCAGGCGGGCCAGGATCTGCTTGTCGATACCGATCGACAAGGGCAGGCAATCGCGGAACGGCGGGAATTGCTCCTGGAACTGCTTGAGCAGCGCGCGCGCCGTCAGGCCGGCCGGTGCGGCTGCCGGGGCCGCTGTTACGGCCTCCGGTACAGGCGCAGATACTGCTGCGGCGTCCGCGTGCGTGTCAGGAGTGGTGGCTTGCTGGTCTGGCGTGGAGCTGGTCATCGACATCGTGGGGTTAGGCTATAAAAGGGGAGCATAGCACGCGCCACAGGCGAGTGCATTGTCTTTTTTGGCAACTTGACACGCATTTGTCCTGCATCGTCGTAATGAAGACAAGCGCAAAAATGCTTGAATGTGTATAATGTCGGCTTGCGCTGATGACTGCACCGGGTTTTTTACGGGGCGAATCAGATGTACAGGGGATAAGAGCAGGGGATATGAGCATTCCATGGCGGCCTTGATATCCGCCTTGTTGACAGCAGATAGTGTGCTTGTCATTCGGCTTATCGGCATTCATCCATGATCTTGCTCTCCGCTGTGTCTTCACTGAACAACAACAAGCCCGTTCTGGTACGGGCTTTTTTTCATTCCGCAATGTACATCGCTTGTTTATCTGACCCGGCTTCGGCCTCGCCGTCCAGCCCGCCGCTGTTGCAGGATGCGCGGGCTTTGAACGTTCCGATACACAGGCGCCGCTGCCGCTAGACGGCAGCCGCAACAATACGCTCCATCGAGTCCGGTTTCGCAGGCTTAGGTGGAATCATTCACTTCGCGCCGACACCATCTGGTCTCGCATTAAGAGATATCTCATGAAGAATACGCCAAAAACTTTAACGTTGTCCGTCAAGGCGCCACGCCCGGCGGCCTCCGCGCAATTAGCCGTTCCAAAAACGACTCTATCTTACTTCATCGATAATGCGCAAGCGAATCCGGAAGCGACCGTGGTCACGCCGACCGTGGTGACGGTCGTCAAGAAGAGCCGTTCGCGCCTGGCCGCCGTGCCGCCGCTGGACGTTGCCGCGGAAACGCCAGTGGCGGCCGAGCTGCCAGCGGAAGTGAGCGCTACGGATGAAGCCGCCGACGTTGCGCCGGCCAAGGTGCCGAGCGTAAAGATCGCACCAAACGTGAAAGTGGCTGCCGCGCCACGCAAGGTCAGCGAAAGCGCCGCCACCAACAAGGTGGTAACGGCGGCCCGCTCGAAAGTCGTGCGCGCCAAGGTCGAACCGGCGCCCGTCACCATCATCACCGGCGCGCAGGCGGTCAGCAAGACCACCGACGCCGACGCCCTGGCCGCCATCGATACCTCGAACTACTTCCTGCCGACCGTCAAGGTGCCGGGCCGCCGTGGCCGCAAGCCGAGCGAATTCACGCCGGAAAACGACGAAGTGGCGGCACTGAACGCCGTCGAGCGCGCCGAACTGAAAGCCGTGTCGAAAGCGCGCGACCGCAAGGCCAAGGGTGGCGTGGCCGACGCGCTGGGCGATCCGGAAGCCTCGGCTGCCGACCTGGAGCGCCGCCGCAAGCAGATTACCGGCCTGATCAACATGGGCAAGGAACGCGGTTTCCTGACCTATGCCGAGATCAATGACCAACTGCCGGAAAACATCATCGATCCGGAAGCGATCGAAGGCATCATCGCCACCTTCAACGACATGGGCATCGCCGTCTACGAGCGCGCCCCTGACGCGGAAAGCCTGTTGTTGACTGACAACGTCGCCACCGTCACCAGCGACGACGAAGTCGAAGCGGCGGCCGCCACCGCGCTGTCGACGGTCGATTCCGACTTCGGCCGCACCACCGACCCGGTGCGCATGTACATGCGTGAAATGGGCGCCGTGGCGCTGCTGACGCGCGAAGGCGAGATCGAGATCGCCAAGCGCATCGAAGGCGGCCTGAAAGACATGATCCAGGCGATTTCCGCCTGCCCGACCACCATCGGCGAAATCGTCGCCCTGTCGCAGAAGATCGCGCGCGACGAAATCAAGGTCGATGAAGTGGTCGACGGCTTTGTCGACCTGAACGAAAGCAATGCCCCGGCGCCGGCCGCCGTGGTCGTGCCTGCCGCCGCCACCGGCGACGAAGAGGAAGAGGAAGAAGAAGCGGAAGAAGAAGACGGCGACGCCAATGGCGGCGCGGCGGGCTTCTCGAGCGAACAGCTGGCGCAGCTGAAAAAGAATGCGCTGGAAAAATTCAACGTCATCTCGACCCAGTACGAGAAGATGCGCAAGGCGCCGGAAGGCTACAATTCGAAAGCCTATGTCAAGGCGCAGGAAGCGATCTCGCAGGAACTGCTGGGCATCCGCTTCACCGCCAAGGTGGTCGAGAAGCTGTGCGACACCCTGCGCGGCCAGATGGAAGAAGTGCGCCATATCGAGCGCGCCGTGCTGGAACTGTGCGTGAACAAATGCGGCATGCCGCGCGCCCACTTCATCAAGGTGTTTCCGGGCAACGAGACGGACCTGGAATGGGTCGACCGCGAAGTCGACTGCAAGTATCCGTACAGCGCGATTTTGAGCCGTAACGTGCCGGCCGTGAAAGAGCTGCAAAAGAAAATGATCGACCTGCAGGCCCGCGTGGCCTTGCCGCTGGCCGACCTGCGCAAGATCAACAAGCAGATGGCGGCCGGCGAAAAACGCGCGCGCCACGCGAAACGCGAAATGACGGTTGCCAACTTGCGCCTGGTAATTTCGATCGCCAAGAAATACATCAACCGCGGCCTGCAATTCCTCGACCTGATCCAGGAAGGCAATATCGGCCTGCTGAAAGCGGTCGACAAGTTCGAATACCGCCGCGGCTACAAGTTCTCGACCTACGCCACCTGGTGGATCCGCCAGGCCATCACGCGTTCGATCGCCGACATGGCCCGCACCATCCGCGTGCCGGTGCACATGATCGAAACGATCAACAAGATGAACCGCATCTCGCGCCAGATCATGCAGGAAACCGGCAGCGAGCCGGACCTGGCGACCCTGGCCGTCAAGATGGAAATGCCGGAAAACAAGGTGCGCGAAATCATGAAGATCGCCAAAGAGCCGATTTCCATGGAAACGCCGATGGGCGAAGATGGCGATTCGCAACTGGGCGACTTTATCGAAGACAACACCACCCTGGCGCCGCTGGACGCCGCGCTGCACGCCTCGATGCGCAACGTGATCAAGGAAGTGCTCGATTCCCTGACGCCTCGCGAAGCGAAAGTGCTGCGCATGCGCTATGGCGTGGAAATGTCGAACGACCACACGCTGGAAGAAGTGGGCAAGCAGTTCGACGTCACGCGCGAGCGGATACGCCAGATCGAAGCGAAGGCGATGAGCAAGCTGCGCCAGCCGTCGCGTTCGGACAAACTGAAAACCTTCCTGACGCAGAACTAAGCCAGGCAGGCAAAAAAGAGGCGCAAGCCTCTTTTTTTTCGTCCGTACGCCGTCTCAGCCCCGCTCGGGCAGACTCAGCGGCAAACGGATTTCCAGCGTCGTGCCCTGGCCCGGCAGGCTGTCGATGTACAGCGTGCCACCGAGGGCATGGATACGTTCGCGCATGCTTTTCAGGCCGAACGCGGCGCGCTTGCCGTCGTCGCCGGGCTGCATGCCGATGCCGTCATCGCTGATGCGCACCAGGACCTGGCTGGCGCACTGCCCCAGGGTCACCTCCACCGTGCTGGCGCGCGCGTGGCGCAGGCTGTTCGACAGCGACTCCTGGATCACGCGGAACAGGGCGGCCGTCTGGCGCCGGTCCAGCCCTTCGCCGGTATCGGGATCGGCCAGCCGCAGATGGTAGCGACTGCCGCCCAGCGTGTTCATCTGCCGTACCAGCCATTCGACGGCCGGCACCAGGCCCAGCTCCAGGGTGCTCGGATACAGATCGTTGATGATGGCGCGCACGGCGGCGATGCTGGCGTCGATGGTGGCCAGCGCGCGCCGCGTGTGGCGCCGCAGCCGCGCGTGTTTTTCACCGGTGCGCGCATGCAGCAGGCTCGCGTCGATCTTCAGCGCCATCAGGCTTTGCCCCAGGTCGTCGTGGATATCGAGCGCGATGCGGCGCCGCTCTGCGTCCTTGATGCTTTCCTGGTGATCCGACAGTTCGCGCAGTTGCAGCAGCGACTGGCGCAGCGCCTCTTCCGTGCGCTGGCGCTCGGTGATGTCGATGCCGATGCCGATGATCAGCTGCGGATGGCCGTGCCGGTCGAAAATCGGCTGCTTGTGCGTCAGCACACGCCGGTGCTGCTGCAGACGGTCGTTCCACAGCACGTTTTCGCGCACGATCACGCGGCGCTGCGCAAACGCCTGGCGGTCTTCCTCGCGAAAGCCCCGCAGCTGCTCGGGTGAGTAGTAGCGTTCTTCGGTGCGCGCCGTCAGTTCCTGCAGGCCGATGCCCCATTGCTGCTCGCAGGCCTGGTTCATCAGCACGATCTGCGAATCGGCGGTTTTCAGGAACAGCGCCAGCGGCAACATGGATATGATCTCCTGCAACTGTGTTTCGCTGTGCGCCAGTGCCTGCTCGGCCTCGCGGCGCACGGCGATTTCGGCCGACAGCAATTCGTTTACATCCTGCAACTGTGCCGTGCGCAACGCGATGCGCTGGCCCAGGTCCGCATGGGCCGTGCTCAGTGCCTGCCGTGCCAGGTGATGCTCGGTCACATCGGTGGCCACCGTCAGCGCCCCGCGCAACTGGCCCTGGCTGCCGAACAGGCGCTTGCCGCGTATCATGGCCCAGGCCTGGCGGCCATCGGCGCGCACATAATCCAGCAGGCGCGCGGCGCCGCCATCGTCCTCGTCCTCGTCCTCGTCCTCGCGCAGCAAGGCGCACACGCGCAGCAGCGTCGCCTCATCGAACAGGTCGCGGATATTGCGGCCGATCAGTTCTTGCACGGGCAAGCCCAGCATTTCTCCCATGCGCCGGTTGGCCTCCAGGATGTTGCCGGCGGCGTCGGTCTGCCAGACGCCGTCCTGCACCGCATCGCTGAATTGGCGGTAGCGCGCGCGGCTCGCTTGCAGTTGCCGGCGCAGCAGGTGAATGACTGTCGCCAGCAGTACGGCCACCAGTCCCAGGGCGAGAGCGGCGATAGTCGCCGCATGCAGCAGTTGAAACGACGGTTGTGCCATCGGTGCCTTTGAATATCGGTACGGTGGCGCGCGCCGCTGCACATGGTCGGACAGATATTATTCCCATGCATTGTAATGCTTTACTTACATTGCTTTAAAAATAATTTCTACCGTGCATCAGCCACTCTATTGATTGCCGTGTCGCAATAGTGCCATGCCTGTATTCGCTTACAATCGGCAGCACTGATCAATCGCTGCTATCCTCTGGAGCACGCTGGCTATGACAACCTGGAAGGCGCATTCTCATGCGATTGCTGTTTTGACGGTATTGACCGGCCTGTCCGGCCCTGGCCATGCCGCGCCGCCTGCCGGCGTGCGCGATGCGCTGGAAGCGCCGCTGGGCCTGCATCCGGGCCGGGATTTTCGCCTTGCCGACGGCAAGTGCGTCGATTGCCCGACCATCCCGCAAGCGATGTTCTATTTCCGCGACGAAGTCATCGCGGTGCCCGCGGCGGGCCTGCCCGTGTCCGGCCATTCAAGCGTGGCGCGCGGCAAGGACGATGTGCGGACCTGGGCCGCCGGCGCGCAGGCGCAGGCGCTGGCCTATCCCGGCCTGGTCTGGCTGGGCGCGCCGCAGCTGCTGCCCGACGCCACCTTTTCAGCGGACGGCGCCAGCCTGCGCCTGCCCACGGGCGACGTGCTGCCATGGCGGCTGACGCCGAAGATCGCCACCAATCTGTCGTATTTCGACGCCAGCTCGCGCGCTTTCTTCGAGGGCAAGCCGGTGCGCGTGCGCGGCACCCTGGAACAGGTCGACGGCCTGCAGCGCTACACGGCGCGCACCATCTGGCCGAACGAGTTCGCGATTGGCGCCAAAGCGCTGGCGCTCGAGCCATTGAAAGGCAAGGACGGCCTGGTCGACTATGTGCGGGCGCACGATGGCGGCGCGAAGAGCGCCTATTCGAACCGCCTGGTGTGGCAGCGCCAGCCCGGCGCGGCCAGCCAGTGGGAAGGCAAGCCGGTGCTGGCCGTCATGCTGAACGGCGCCCAGGGCGATGACGACGAAGCCTACGGCGGCCATTTTGCGATCGCCACCGGCACCATGGGGCCGCGCGGCGAGTTTGCCGACTGGATCGTGAACAATTTTTATGGCCTCGACGCCTATGGCGAAAAAGGCATCCTGGCCGCGCCCGTGCCGATGGATAACTACCTGGCCGACCTGAACAGCGGGCAAGCGTATTACCGGCCCTCGTACATGCTGGTCGCCGTGCTGAACCATCCGCGTACCGCAAAGGCCTACCAGGGCGGCGTGCAGCGCCTGTACAACCAGTATTACCGGCACGATATCGCGTACGACGGCGCGCTGAACAACTGCGCGGGCCTGAGCATGGATGTGTTCGACGCCCTGGGCTGGCATATTCCGGGACGCGGACCGACCCATGCGCTGATGGCCCTGGCCGGCTATCCCTACAAAGCGATCAGCAAAGCGAGCCTGAAGGAAGGCCGCAAGGCGTATGACTACCTGAGCGAGGAGCAGACGCGCCTGTATCCGGCGGTGGCCTTCGATGCGGCCGGGCAGGATCTGCTGCAATTGGTCAGCGGCACGCCGGGGCGCGCCCTGACGCCGTTCGAACAGCAGCTGCGCAGCGACGTCGAGGCCCTGATCCTGGTGCGGATTCCGCAAATTCCGTCGAGCCGGGCGTTCGGTTCGGCGCCCGTGTTTTCGTATGGCGAATACATGGCGCGCACGCCGCCCGACCCGGCCGACTGGAAGATCGTGCCGGTCGAGCCGCGGCCGTTTCCGGCCGCCCTGCGCGATGGCCTGGCCAGCAATCCGCCGCCACGCGGTTTGCTGCCGTGGCCGGTGGCGCTGGCCGGTGGCACCTTGCTGGCGCTGCTGCTGGGCGCGGGCCTCTACGCGCGCCGGCTGTGGAAAAAACGCCGGCGCTGAAGCTTAGCCCGTATTGCGCAAGCCCGCCGCCACGCCGTTGATCGACAGCTGGATGCCGCGGTGCACGCGCTCGTCGACCTTGTTTTCGGTCGACAGGGCGCGGTGGCGCTTGATCAGTTCCACCTGCAAGTGGTTCAGCGGATCGAGGTAGGCGAAACGGTTCTGGATCGAGCGCGCCAGCAGCGGATTGCCGGCCAGGCGTTCCGTGTTGCCGGTGATCAGCTCCAGGCATTGCAAGGTGTTGCCATGCTCTTCCGTGATGCGCTTGTAGATGCGTTCGCGCAATTCATGATCGGCCACCAGTTCCGCATAGCGCGAGGCGATCGCCAGGTCGGTCTTGGCCAGCACCATGTCCATGTTCGACAGCAGGGTGGCAAAGAAGGGCCATTCGGCGTACATCGTGCGCAGGGTGGCGATACGCTCGTCTTTCGAACCTTCCGCCTGGTTAATCCACGCGCCAATGGCGCTGCCGAAGCCGAACCAGCCCGGCAGCAGCAGGCGGCACTGGCCCCAGGAAAAGCCCCAGGGAATCGCGCGCAGGTCTTCGATACGCTGGTTGGCCTTGCGCGAAGCGGGCCGCGAACCGAGGTTCAGTTCGGCGATTTCGGCGATCGGCGTGGCTGCAAAGAAATACTCCGTAAAGCCCGGCGTTTCATAGACCAGGTGGCGATACGCCTTGTACGCCAGGTTCGACAGTTCCGCCATCACGCTTTCAAAGCGCGCCAGCTGGGCCGTGTGCTGCGGGTTTTCCGCCTGCGGCGCCAGGCTCGCTTCCAGCGTGGCGGCCACCAGCAGTTCCAGATTGCGCCGGCCGATTTCCGCATTCGAAAACTTCGAGGCGATGATCTCGCCCTGTTCCGTCAGCCGGATCTGGCCGTTGACGGTGCCTGGCGGCTGGGCCAGGATGGCTTCGTAGCTGGGGCCGCCGCCACGGCCCACCGTGCCGCCGCGGCCGTGGAACAGGCGCAGCTTGACCCCGGCCTGCCGGAAGTCGGCCACCAGCGCCAGTTCGGCCTTGTACAGTTCCCAGTTCGAGGTGAGGAAACCGCCATCCTTGTTCGAGTCGGAATAGCCCAGCATGACTTCCTGCAACTGCCCCTGCCGGGCGATCAGCTGCTTGACCAGCGGCAGCGCCATCGCGCGGCCCATGATGCCGGCCGCGCGCTGCAGATCGGGGATGGTTTCGAACAGCGGGATGACCATCAGCTCGCCGCTGGCACTGTCGCCATCGATCCGCAGCAGCCCGGTTTCCTTTTGCAGCAGCATCACTTCCAGCAGGTCGGACACGGTTTCCGTGTGCGAAATGATGTAGTTGCGGATCGCGCGTGACCCGTAGCGGGCGCGGATATCGCGCGCCGCGCGCAAAATCGCCAGTTCGGAATCGGTCACCTCGTTGTAGGTGATGAAGGGCGAGTACAGCAGGCGCGGCTGCGCCAGTTCACTGAGCAACAGCGCTTCCCTGGCGTCCTCGTCAAGGGCGCAGTAATCGCTTTCCACGCCGCTCCTGGCGAACAGGTCGGCCAGCACTTTTTCGTGCACGTCCGAGGTTTGCCGCATGTCGAGCGAGGCCAGGTGGAAGCCGAAGATGTCGGCCGCGCGCGCCAGCGTGGCCAGGCGCGGGCGGGCCAAAGCGGCGCCGTGGTTTGCTTCCAGCGAGGCGATGATCACGCGCAGGTCGGCCACAAAGGCGCCAGCGTCGGGGTAGGGGGCGGCGGCGCCCACTTCCTTGCGCAGGATATTGGTCGCGCCCAGGGCGCGCGCGGTGGCGGCCAGGCGCGCATAGATGCCGATCAGGGCGCGCCGGTAGGGCTCGTCGCTGCGGTGCGGCGACGCGTCCGGCGACTGGTCGGCCAGCGCCTGCAGTTGCGTGCTCACGCCCACCATCAGGGTCGACACCGACAGTTCGGCGCCCAGCGCGTGCACTTCGTCGAGATAGAAGTCGAGGATGGTGGTGGCGTGGCGCGCCAGCGCATGCTGCATGGTGCCGGCGTTGACGTTCGGATTGCCGTCGCGGTCGCCGCCGATCCAGCTGCCCATCTGCACGTAGGCCGCGTCGATAGGCGTGACGGTGCCGTCAGGATGCGGATATTCGGCGGCGATATCGTCCTCGATATCGTCATACAGGGCCGGCAGTTCGCGCAAGAAGGTGATGCGGTAGTAGGACAGGGCGTTTTCGATCTCGTCGGCCACCGTCAGCTTGGAATAGCGCAGCATGCGCGTTTGCCACAGGGTCGCCACGCGCGAGCGCAGCAGCTGCATGTTGGCCAGGCGCTCTTTGGGCGTTTGCGGCGTGTCGCGTTCGGCCAGCAGGCGCGCGATGTCGTGCTCGGCGTCGAGGATGCTCTTGCGCTGCACTTCGGTCGGGTGGGCCGTCAGCACGGGGGCGATCAGGGCGTCCTGGAAAAACGTGTCGACGGTGGCGCGCGGCACGCCGGCGGCGCGCAGCTTTTTCAGCGCAAAGGACACGCTGCCCTTTTGCGCGGGCGAGCCGGCCAGCAAATGGGCGCGGCGGCGGCGGATATGGTGCTGGTCTTCGGCGATATTGGCCAGGTGCGAAAAATAGGAAAACGCGCGCACCACGGAATTGGTCTGTTCGCGCGTCAGCTGCTTGAGCATGGTGTCCAGTGCCAAAGCGGCGTCGGCGTCTTCCTCGCGGCGAAAGCGCACCGAGGTCTGGCGGATGGTCTCGACCACGTTGAAGACGGCATCGCCTTCCTGTTCGCGCAGCACGTCGCCCAGCAGGCGGCCCAGCAGGCGTATATCTTCTTTCAGCGGCGCGTCCTTGTCCGGGCTGGAGGCGGTGTCTGTTTCTGCTGCACTGGCTTCATTAAGCATGTTTAAGTACCAAAGTAGGTGTAAAAGAAAAGAAACGGCAACTGCGCCGGGCGTTCAGCCGCAGCGGGGAGGGGGGCGCATGATAAAATTTATGATCTTGAACATGGCGTGTGACTGGCTTTGCCGCGTAGGCAAAGGAACAATAATTAAATAATTATAGCGACGCCGCGCGCGATCCCGACAAAAGAGTGGCATTGCCAGCGGCGAAACAACAACGACAGCGAAAGAACTTGTGTTGAACTCATCCGAAATGTCCCCCGAATTATCCGTCCCGGCCAGGCTGGTGATCGCCTCGCGCGAAAGCCGGCTGGCCATGTGGCAAGCCGAGCATGTACGCGCGCGCCTGGCCGCGCTGTATCCGCAGTGTAGCGTTGAAATCCTCGGCATGACCACGCGCGGCGACCAGATCCTCGACCGCGCGCTGTCCAAGGTAGGCGGCAAGGGCCTGTTCGTCAAGGAACTGGAAGTGGCGATGGACGAAGGCCGCGCCGACCTGGCCGTGCATTCATTGAAGGACGTGCCGATGGAACTGCCCGAAGGCTACAGCCTGGCCGCCATCCTCGAACGCGAAGACCCGCGCGACGCCTTTGTATCGAACGACTACGCCAGCCTGGATGCGCTGCCGCACGGCGCCGTGGTCGGCACCAGCAGCCTGCGCCGCCAGTCGCTGATCGCCGCGCGCTACCCGCATCTGACCATCCTGCCGCTGCGCGGCAATCTCGACACGCGCCTGGGCAAGCTCGATCGCGGCGACTACGCGGCCATTATCCTGGCCGCCGCCGGCCTGAAGCGCCTGGGCCTGGAAGAACGCATTCGCGCCGTGCTCGACCCTGAATACAGCCTGCCGGCCGCCGGCCAGGGCGCGATGGCGATCGAGATCAGGAGCGAACGCACGGACGGCGTCGACCTGTTCGCCTTGCTGGCGCCATTGAATCACCAGGCGACCGAGCAGGCCGTCACGGCCGAACGCAAGGTGTCGAAGATCTTCGGCGGCAGCTGCCAGATTCCGCTGGCCGCGTTTGCCACCGTCGATGGCGGCCAGATGCGCCTGCGCGCCATGGTCGCCACGCCGGACGGCGCCCGCATGGCCAGCGCCGACGTCAGCGGCGAAGCTGGCGCACCCGAGCAGCTGGGCGAGGCCGTGGCCGAACTGCTGCGCGCGCAGGACGCCGCCGCCATCCTGGCCTCGTGCGCGGTGACGCCCGACCAGCACGAAGGCCTGGCGCTGCATGCCTGACCCTGCGGCCACGGCCAGCGTGGTGATCACGCGGCCGGCGCAACAAGCCGGGCCGCTGGCCGCCAGCATCGCCGCGCTGGGGTTGAAAGTGGCACTGCTGCCGCTGCTGGAAATCCGTGCGCTCGACGGGCAGGAAGAATGCGCACAGTTGAAAAGTGTGCTGGCGCGCCTCGATGATTATGCGCTGGTCGCCTTTGTCTCGCCGAACGCCATCGACTGCGTGTTTGCCCACTTGCCCGCCTGGCCGGGCGGCGTGGCGCTGGCGGTGGTAGGCGAGGGCAGCCGCCTGGCCCTGGCCGCGCATGGCGTCAACGCATCGAACGCCAGCATCACCAGCCCCGGTGAGCATGCGCGCAGCGATTCCGAGCACTTGCTGCTGGCGCTGGATTTGCCGGCCCTGCGCGGCAAGCGCGTGCTGATCGTGCGCGGCGACGGCGGCCGCGATTTCCTGGCCGACGGCTTGCGCGCGGCCGGCGCCCAGGTCGACTTCGTCACCGCCTACCGCCGCGCCGTGCCGCCGCTGACGCCAGCCTTGCGGGCGACCCTGGAACAGCTGTTGCAGCATAATCATGACTGGATCATCACCAGCTCGGAAGCGCTGCGCGGCTTGCTGTCACTGCTTACTGAAATGGATAAGGAAATCGATGGGGAAACGGCGTTTGTTGTAAAAATGAAACAACAGCATTTGATCGTGCCGCATGCCCGTATTGCACAGTCTGCGGCCGAGCTGGGCTTTGCCCATGTGACCTTGACAGGATCTGGCGACGCAGGCGTGCTCGCCGCGTTACAATCACGACCATGAACGAAATGCCTACACACTCAGAACCGACTCCAACGCCTGGCAGCGCCGTCTTGACGACGCCGCAGGCGGCCGATCAACCGGGCGGCGTCCCCTATGGCCGCGCACCGACCCTGCTGGAGCAGCTGCAAAAGCCGATGAGCATCGCCGTCATCGTGCTGGCCGTGCTGCTGGCGGCGCAAAGCTGGTCGAGCAGCAAGCAGATCCGCAACCTGCGCGAGGAAGTGGCCAAGCGCCTGCAAAAGGGCGACATCAGCAACGCCGAAACGGGCGTGGTCGCGCGTAATGTGCAGGAAAGCAACAAAGAACTGCAGATCAAGGTGGGCGCGCTGGAAAACCGCCAGAGCGAAACGCAAAGCCAGCAACTGGCGCTGGAGCAGCTGTATAACGATTTGTCGAAGAACCGCGACGAATGGGCCCTGACGGAAATCGAGCAAGTGCTGTCGACCGCCAGCCAGCAGCTGCAACTGGCCGGCAACGTGCCGGGCGCCCTGATCGCGCTGCAAAACGCCGACCGCAGCCTGTCGCGTTCGGACAAGCCGCAATTCATCACCATCCGCCGCGCCATCGGCCGCGACATGGAAAAGCTGAAAGCCTTGCCGAGCGTCGATTCGACCGGCGTGGCGCTGCGCCTGGACGCCGTGATCGCCCAGATCGACGCCTTGCCGATGCTGTCCGACGAAACGCCGGCGTTGCCGGCCGCGCCGGAAAAACCGGGCAAGCCGGTACGCAATGCTGCCGGCAAGCTGGTGGGGCCACCGGCGCCCGAACCGCTGCTGCAGCAAGTGCGCAGTGGCTGGGATACCTGGAGCGGCGACATGTGGAACGACGTGCGCCAGCTGATCCGCATCCGCCGCGTCGATACGCCGGAAGCGCTGATGCTGTCGCCGACGCAGTCCTACTTTTTGCGCGAGAACATCAAGCTGCGCCTGCTGAACGCGCGCATGGCGCTGCTGTCGCGCAACGAAACGGCGTTCAGGAACGACCTGATCGCGGCCCAGGATGGCATCGCCAAGTATTTTGACACGCGCGCGCGTTCCACGCAGACGGCGCAAGGCCTGCTGCGCCAGGTGCAGGCCAGCAATCTGACCATCGAAATGCCGACCTTGTCCGACAGCCTGACCGCTGTGCGCAACTACAAAGCGAAGTCCTGAGCCCATGCGTCTATTTCTCTGGTTACTCGCCCTGATGGCCGCGGCGATCGGTATCGCCGTGACGGCCCGTTTCAACCCCGGCAACGTGGTGCTGTTCTACCCGCCTTACCGCATCGACCTGTCGCTGAACTTCTTCGTGCTGCTGCAGGTGACGCTGTTCGCGGTGCTGTACTTCCTGCTGCGGGCTTTGCGCGCCACCGTGCGCATGCCGGCCGAAGTGGCCGCTTACCGCCGCCGCAAGCGTGAACGCGACGGCAACAAGGGCTTGCGCGAAGCCTTGAAGGCGCTGTTCGAAGGCCGTTTCGGCCACGCCGAAAAAGCCGCCCTGCGCGCCGCCGAACTGGAAGAAAACGCCGGCCTGGCCGCCCTGATCGGCGCGCGCGCCGCGCACCGCATGCGCCAGGCTGAACGCCGCGACAGCTGGCTGGCCCGGGTCGAAGGCGATGCGACGCTCAAGACCGCGCGCCTGATGACGGTCACCGAACTGCTGGTCGACGACCACCAGCCGGAAGCGGCGCTGGCCGCCGTGCGCGAACTGAACGCCAGCGGCACGCGCCATATCCACGCCCTGCAATGGTCCTTGAAAGCCGAGCAGCAGGCGAAGAACTGGCCCGAAGTGCTGCGCCTGGTGCGCTCGCTCGACAAGCACCGCGCGCTGCATCCGGCGCTGTCGTCGCGCCTGCGCGAACTGGCCTATGAACATCTGCTGTCGGACCGCACGCATGACGCCGAGTCGCTGATGCGCGTCTGGTCGACGGTGCCGACCAGCGACCGAGTGAAACCATATATCGCCTGCCGCGCCGCCACCGCCCTGAACGCGCGCGGCCTGCACGACGAAGCGCGGCTGGTGTGCGAAGAGTCCTTGGGCGCCGACTGGGACGACCGCGTGGTGCGCGTCTACCGCGAAGCGGCCGCGCCGTCCGGCACGCCGGCGCTGCTGCTGCAGATCGAGCATTGCGAACAGTGGCTGAAACAGCGTCCGCTGGACGCCGAACTGGCGCTCACATTAGGCTCCCTGTGCCTGAAACAGAAACTGTGGGGCAAGGCCCAGCGCCACCTGGAGCAGGCCCTGTCCGACGCCAGCGACCCGCGCATGGTGCGCGACGCCCACCTGAAACTGGCGCAGATGCACGACGCCTTGCAACAGACCGAGCAGGCGGCGGCGCATTACCGGCAGTGCGCGCTGGCCACCATCCTGTAAATCAGTTGTTCAGGTCGTAAAAAATGCCGTTCAGTTTGCACTGAACGGCATTTTTTTTGCGCCCGCAAGGGGCGCCATCAGCGTGCGCTGTTTATTTCTTCGTATCAGCCTGCTTGGCAGGCGTACCTTCCGGCAAGGCATAGGCGATCAGCGTGTCGCTCATCTTCGTGCCCAGCGAGCCGTGGCCGCCGGCCATCACCACCACGAACTGGCGGCCGCTCTGGTCGGAGATATAGCTCATCGGCGTGGCCTGGCCGCCGGCAGGCAGACGCGCTTTCCACACCACTTTGCCGTTGCGCACGTCATAGCCGCGGATATAGTAGTCGAGCGTGCTGCTGAGGAAGGCGACGCCGCCACCGGTGGTGACCATGCCGCCCAGACTCGGTACGCCCAGCGGCAGCGGAATCGGCACGGGACCGCTGTCCATGGTGGTGCCGTTCTTGTGCATCCAGACTTTTTTCATGGTGCGCAGGTCGACGGCGGCCACATAGCCCCAGGGCGGCGCCTGGCAGGGGAAGCCCAGCGGCGACAGGAAAGCCTTGATTTCCACTGCGAACGGTACGCCCGTCTGCGGTTGCAAGCCCATTTCGCCACCAGTGCCGCCCTTGGCCGTGGTCTGTGCGCGCGGCACCAGTTTTTCCAGGAAGCCCATGTAGTCGGGGTTGACGATCAGCAACTGGCGTACCGGGTCGATGGCTGCGCCGCCCCATTCGAAGATGCCGAGCGGGCCGGGGGAAATAATGGCGCCCTTGCCGGCCGTCTGCGGCGTGAATGGGCCTTCATAGCGGCGTTCCTTGAAGGTGATGCGGCAGGCCAGCTGGTCGAACGGCGTGGTGCCCCACATGTCGGCTTCGCTGATATGGCGTTCCGGCAGGAAGGTCAGGGCCGAGAACGGCTGGGTGGGCGACAGCGTGTCGCCGGCGGCCGGATTGGCGGTCGGCACCGGTTTTTCCGGCGCCGGCACCACCAGGCTGCCGTCGCGGCGGTCGATCACATAGATGTCGCCGCGCTTGGTGGTGGCGACTACCGACGGTATTTTGCCTTTTGGCGTGTCGATATCGACCAGCGTCGGCTGGCCGCCGATATCCATGTCCCAGATATCGTGGTGCACGGTCTGGTAGACCCAGCGCACCTTGCCGCTGGCCAGGTCGAGCGCGACGATGGCGCTATTGTATTTCTCGCCGTTCTTGTTGCGGTTGCCGCCCCAGGTATCAGGGGTTTCATTACCCATCGGAATGTAGACCATGCCCAGCTTTTCATCGATGCTGGACACGCCCCACGAGTTGGGCGAGTTGTTGACGTAGTGCTTGCCCTCGGCGATCGGCGCCGTGTCGTCCGGCCGTGCCGGGTCCCAGTTCCAGACCAGCTTGCCGGTCACCGGGTCATAGCCGCGGATCACGCCCGATGGCTCTTCCGTCGAATGGTTGTCTGTCACGCTGGCGGCGATCACGGCCATTTTTTGCGACACGGCCGGTGGCGAGGTCGGCATCAGGAAACCGCGCTTGGTCATGCCCATGCTCTTGTACAGGTTGACCACGCCATTGTCGCCAAAGCCCTTGCAGGCAGCGCCCGTATCGGCGTTGACGGCGATCAGCGTGCCGTCCATGGTCGGCGCCAAGATGCGGCGCGGGCATTCCATGCCCGATGCTTCCGGCGCCGGATCGTTTTTGGCACGGCCCGCATTGACATCCCAGTAGGCGACGCCGCGGCAGATCATGTGCTGGTAGCTGACCGCATCGCGGTTGATCTTCGGATCATGGCGCCAGATTTCCTTGCCCGTTTCCGGGTTCAGCGCGATCACGATATTGTGCGGCGTGCACAGATACAGCATGCCGTTCACTTTCAGCGGCGTGACTTCGTTGGCGATCTCGCCCGGGTCGTTCGGCCCCTTGAAGTCGCCCGTGTGATAGGTCCACGCTTGCTTCAACCCGGAAATATTGGCGGGCGTAATCTGGCCGGCCGGCGCATACCGGTCACCATAGCCGGAACGGCCATAGGCGGACCAGTCGCCGTGCGCGACGCCGGGCGCCAGTTCGCCTTCGGCGGTGGCGGCCATGTTTTCGGCAGGCACTTCGCCGTGCAGGTCATGGTAGTCCTGGAACAGGGCGATCACGCCCGCCAGCACCGTCAGGGCCACGGCCACGCCCAGCGCGGTCTTGCCTGCTTGCCGGCGCGGCGCCGTGGCAGGAGCCAGGCGGCGGCTGACGAAGGGCAGCAGCAGCCAGACGGCGGCGGCAAACCAGATATCGAGACGCGGCAACAGCTGCCACCAGTCGAATTTCACTTCGAACAGCGACCAGGCCAGGGTAGCCAGCAGCAGGAAGGCGAGGAAGGCTTGCGCGCTGTGGCGGCCTTTGAAGACGAGGACGCCTGCAATCAGCATGCCGATGCCGGCCAGCAGGTAGTACCAGGAGCCGCCCAGGGAGGCGAGCCAGATGCCGCCACCCAGCAGGGTGAGGCCGAAGAGGATAAAGATGATGCCGGTGACTTTCAGTAACAGTCCCGGCCGCGCAGAGGGAATCATAATACTCCTTTTTGCAAGGATTTATCGGTGGCGCGGAGTATGCGTCAGGTTGAATCGAGTGAAGGTAGGGCTAGAGGAATACAGAAGTCTTGCTTGCACTGGAAGGTCTTCATTTTAACAGAATTCCTTATTTACTTTTTCTTGATCAATTTTTTTGAGCTGAATGGAAATCTTATTTCCTTGTATATGGTGTGAATATCATGTTGAAAACAAAAAAAATTTTAAATAAAAATAAACCATGCTGTAGAAGTGGTTTTTCATGGAGCAAAGACGACACCGCGATATTGGCGGCTGGCGTTGCCACGGGGGGCGGCAGGCTGTCGCAATGACCCGATCATCAATCAGTTGCCATACATGGCTGCATTAATTGCAAGCGTGCTGAAGACGGAATGGAGGGCCGGCGTTGAATGGGCGGCGGATATAAAAAACGACAATGCCTGGAATGGCATTGCCGCTGTCGGTAATATTACTTAAGTGATGCTGCGTATTATATGGTTGGTAACGATGATCTCAAATGGAGCGTGCCGGCTCAGAATTTGAAATTGGCCGTCAGCAGCGCATTGCGCGGGTCGCCATATACGCCGGTGCCGTACGAGCCCATGCCGGGCATATACGTTTTATCGAGCACGTTGTTGACGTTCAGCGCCAGCGACAGGCGCGGGCTGACCTGGTAGCGCGCCATCAGGCCGACCACCGCGTAGCTGGGCTGGGTGGCGCGCCAGCGGGCGGCCGTCGACAGCTGGTAGTAGGTCTCGCTTTGCCAGGTCATGGAGCCGCCGACGGTCCAGCCGGCCGGCAGGGTCCAGGCTGTGCTCAGCTTGAACAGGTGCCTGGGCTGGTTGGTGTTGACCGCGCTGAGGATCAGGTTGGGCTGCGGCGGAATATGCGAGGTGCGGAAGGTATAGCCGCCGGCCAGGTTCCATGCCGGCGTGACCTGGCCCGACATTTCCAGTTCCACGCCCTTGCTGGTGACGCCGGCGATGGGCCGGTAGATTTCGCCGCCCGTCACGCTGTGGATGCCCTGGTATTGCGGCGCATTGTTTTGTTCGATCTTGAACACGGCCGCGCTGGCGTTGATTTTGCCATCGAGCCATTCGCCCTTCACGCCCGCTTCCATGCTCTTGCCCGTCAACGGGGCCAGCGAGCTGTCATTGGCGTCCTTGTAATAGGTCTGCGGCTTGAAGATGTCGGTGTAGCTGGCGTACACCGACCAGGTGGTGTTGAGGTCATACACCACGCCCGCATACGGCACCACTTTCGCGCTTTCATCGAGGTTGTCCGACACGCTTTTCACGCCGGCCACCGACACCTGGTAGTCGTACAATTTATACCAGCTGGCGCGCGCGCCAAGGATCACCGACAGATCGTCAAGCGGGCGCAGGCGCACGGCCCCCGACACGCCTTTTTCCGTGATGGTGGTGTCGCGGTCGGCGCGTTTTGTCTGCGTCGGCAGCACCAGGTTGCCATCCCACAGCCGGTAGTCGGGCACCGTCACCAGGCTGCTGGTGTACATCTGGGCATCCTTGTTCTGGCGCGAATAGCCGGCGCCCAGCATCAGCTCATGCTGGCGGCCGAACAGGGTGAACGGGCCGGTGACGGCCAGGTTGGCGCTGTCGGTGCTCGCCTGGGTCGGCAGCGGCCCACCCAAGAGGCGGATGCCGGCGCCGGTTTGCTGGTTCATGTAGCCGTTGTAGGCCGAGCCGTACAAGACGTCTTTCGACTGTTTCAAATGGCTGGCGGCGGCGTCCAGCTTCCAGCCGTTGTCGAACGCGTGCTTGACGGTGGCGAAGGTATTGGTGCTGTCGTTGTCCCAGTACGACCAGCGCGCGGCCGGGTTCAGCGAGCGGCGAAAATGGGTTTGCGAGCCGTCGCTGTAGAACAGCGGCAAGTGGCCGAAGGTGGCGCCGTCGGCGCGGCTCTGCATGTAGTCGACGCCCAGGCTCAAGGTGGTGCGCGGCCCCAGGTCGGCTTCGACGATGGCGTACAGGCTGCGCGTGTCGCGCTGGTAATAGTCGATATACGAGTCGGCATTTTGCGCGGCGGCCACCACGCGGCCACGCAGGCTGCCGGACGCGTTCAGGGACCCGGAGACATCGGCCACGCCGCGGTATTTGTTCCACGAACCGAGGCTGCCATTCACCGACGCGGCAAATTCACGGGTCGGGCGCTTGCGCACCAGGTTGATGGTGGCCGACGGATTGCCGGCGCCGGTCAGCAGGCCGGTCGCGCCTTTCACCACTTCGACCCGGTCGTAGACGGCGCTGTCGCCAATCGCCGTGGTGTACTGGTTCGAGCTGTCGAGGGTATTGGGCATGCCGTCGAACTGGAAGTTTTCGATGGTATAGCCGCGCGCATAAAAGGTGGCGCGTTCGCTGTCGTTGCGCCCGACGGTCACGCCGACGACTTTTTCCAGGATGTCGGGCACGCTGTTCAGGGCCTGGTCGTCCATCTGCTGGCGCGTGACGATGCTGACCGACTGCGGCGTCTCGCGCATCGACAGGGCCATGCGGGTGGCCGTGCCCATCACGGGGGTGGTGTAGCTGCCGCTGTTTTCGGTGACATTGGCCGCCTCGGCGCGGGCCGTGACGCTGACGGGCGCCAGGGTCTGTTCGCCGCCCGCCGTTTTGCGCAAGGTATAGCCGCCATTGCCCTGGTCGACCACTTCCAGGCCGCTGCCGGCCAGCAGCGCGGCAAAGCCGGAGCCCGGCGTATGCGTGCCCTGCAGGCCGGGCGAGGTGCGCCCGCTGGCCAGCGCCGGGTCATACGTCAATGCCACGCCGGCCGAGGCGGCGAACAGGTTCAGGGCCGAGACCAGCGGGCCGGCGGCGATCTGGTAGGGTTTCGCCGTGGCGGCGGCCGGAGCGGCGATGGCGACGGCCGGCAGCGACAGCGCCATGGTCAGCATGGCGCCACGCATGGCGATGGCGAGGGGAAGTAGCGTGCAGCGGTGATCAAGCATGATGGGCCCAGTGAGATGATAGACAGGTGGTTGGTGTTGCTTCTGTCTTGCTGGCCGTGCGAAACACAAAAAGATGAAAATTTTTCTGAATTTTTTTTTCAGGCCGCTTCCAGCGTCACCCAATAGCGCGTCACGCTGCGCAGGCGCAGCGGGAACGATTGCACCAGCAACAGCAGCGCGCGGTCGGTGTCTGCCAGCGGAAACACGCCGGAGATGCGCAGCTGCGCGACCCTGGCGTCGCACACCAGACGGCCACGGCGGTAGCGGGCCAGTTCGGCCACCACCTCGCCCAGGCTGCGGTCGTTGACCAGCAGGTTGCCGGTATGCCACAGGCCGGCGCTCTCGTCGGCCTGTTCCGGCGCGTCGATGGCGCCGGCCATCAGGCGTGCCTGCTGTCCCGCGCGCAGGATGACCGCCTTGGCAGGCGCTTGCGCGGCGCGCAGTTCGACGGCGTCGTCCAGCACCGCCACTTGCGTGTGAGCGTCGAACTGGCGCACGGTGAAGCGCGTGCCCAGCGCGCGCGCGGCGCCGTGCCTGGTTTCGATGATGAAGGGGCGCGTGTCCGCCGGCGCGGCGGGAGCTTGCCGGTGGCGGGCCGTCTCGGCCAGGATTTCGCCGGCCAGCAGCCGCACGCGCCGCGTATGGATATCGAACTGTACATCGACCGCGCTGCCGGTGTTCATGATCAGCAGCGAGCCATCGGGCAGTTGCACCCGCTTTTGGTGCCCGATGGCGGTGCTGTAATCGGCCAGCCAGGGCTGGACCAGGCCATGCTGCTGCGCCGTCTGCCAGGACAGGTAGCCGACGGTGCCGGTGCCTGCCAGCAGCAGCACGCTGCGCAGCACTTGCCGGCGTGCCTGGCCGCCGGAAGCCAGCCTGGCGCGCAGCACCGGCGAAGCGATGCCGGCCGGTGCCTGCTGCAAGGTGGCGCGCATCGCCTCGATGCGCTGCCAGGCGCGCTGGTGATCCGGGTGCGCCGCATGCCAGCGCAGCCATGCCTTGCGCTCGGCGTCGCCGGCGCTGCCCGAACACAGGCGCGCATACCAGGCCACGGCTTCCTTGCGCACGGCCGCGTCGTCGCGCGGCGGCGCCGTCATCAGCTCACTCAGCTCACTCATGGCGCCAGCGGATCGCAGTGTTCGACGCAATGTTCAATCGCCGTGCACATATAGTTGCTGACCGTGCGTTTGGTCACGCCCAATTGCCGCGCGATCTGCTCGTAGGTCAGGCCGTCGAGCTGCGACAGCAAAAATGCTTGCCGCACGGCCGGCTTCAGGCCATCGAGCATGGTGTCGATGGCGACCAGCGCCTCGAGCACGATGGCGCGCGATTCCGGCGACGGCGCATGCGCGTCCGGCAAGGCGGCCAGGGCGTCGAGATAAGCGCGTTCGATATCCTTGTGGCGGAAAAAGTCGGCCACCAGGCCGCGCGCGATGGCGCCCAGGTAGGCGCGCGGCGCCAGCAGCCTGGGCATGTCGCGGCGCGCCAGCACGCGCAGGAAAGTGTCGTGCGCCAGGTCGGCGGCGTCACCGGCATTGCCCATCTTGCGGCGCAGCCAGCCCTGCAGCCAGCCGTGATGGTCGCTGTACAGGGCGCTGACGTCAGGTGCGGAAAGGTGAGGGGCGGAAGACACGGCGCATTAAACAATAATGGTTCTCATTTACAAATCATAGCATTGCCGGGCCGTCGGCGCCACTGTTGCAAACTGGCTTGACAAAATAGCCACATTGGGGCTGCTGCGTCGCACAAGGGGCGTGTACTTCGCTATAATTGCGCGGTTAAAACACTGTCAGCACACACGAGGAAACCCCCATGAGCTTGAATAAAGTGCCTTCGGGCCGCGATTTGCCGAACGACTTCAACGTGATCATCGAAATCCCGATGAACGCCGATCCGATCAAATATGAAGTGGACAAGGAATCGGGCGCGATTTTCGTCGACCGTTTCATGGGCACCGCGATGCACTACCCGTGCAATTACGGCTATGTGCCGAACACCCTGTCGCCGGACGGCGATCCGGTCGACGTGCTGGTCATCACCCCGTTCCCGCTGTTCCCTGGCGTGGTCGTGCGCTGCCGTCCTATCGGCGTGCTGAAGATGACGGACGAGTCGGGCGAAGACGCCAAAGTGCTGGCCGTGCCAGTCGACAAGGTCCTGTCGATCTACAGCCACTGGCAGAAGCCGGAAGATCTGAACGAACTGCGCCTGCGCCAGATCCAGCATTTCTTCGAGCACTACAAAGACCTGGAAAAAGGCAAATGGGTCAAGATCGACGGCTGGTACGGCGCCGACGAAGCCCGCGCTGAAATCCTGAACGGCGTTGCCGCTTACAAGAAAGACGCGGAAGACAGCGCTTCGTAATCGTCACCGTGTCATGAAAAATGCCCCCGTGCCAGCTCTGGCACGGGGGCATTTTTATTGGCGCAAGGCGATCAGTGGGCGGCGATCACGCCCATTTGCAGCAATGCCAGCACAAACACGCCCAGCACGATGCGGTAGGCCACGAACGGCCAGTAGCCGCGGCTGCTGACGATGCGCAGGAAGACCACGATCACGCCATAGCCGACAAAAAACGCAATGATCGTTGCCAGCAGGGTGGGGCCGGGCGCGACCGGGCCGGCCACGCCCCAGCTTTTATACAACTGGTAGAAGCCCGACGCCAGCACGGCCGGAATCGCCAGCAAAAAGGAATAGCGGGCCGCCGCTTCGCGCGTGTAGCCCATCATCAGGCCGGCCGTGATGGTGCCGCCCGAGCGCGACACGCCGGGAATCAGCGCCATCGCCTGCGCAAAGCCGAAGATGATGCCGTCGCGCCAGCGCATGCGCGACAGCGGCAGTTCATGGCGGCCATGGCGGTCGGCCGCGCCGAGGATCAGGCCGAACACAATCAGCATGATGGCCGTCAGGTAGAGGTTGCGCAGATAGGTTTCGATCGCATGCTGGAAGGCCAGCCCCAGGATGGCGATCGGCAGCGAGCCGATGATCACCAGCCAGCCCAGGCGCACGTCGGGATTGCTTTTCGCCGCCGCAGTCGCGCCGCTGCCGGGCAGGGCGCCGAACCAGGCCAGGGCGATGCGCAGGATATCCTTGCGAAAGTAGATCAGCACGGCCAGCTCGGTGCCGATCTGGGTAATCGCGGTAAACGCCGCGCCGGGGTCGGCGCCGGACGGCAAGAACGGGCCGATAATGCGCAGATGGGCGCTGGACGAGACGGGCAAAAATTCGGTCAGGCCCTGTATCAGGCCCAGCAGGGCTGCTTCCCACCAGCCGATCACGCCGCTCATGCGGACACTCCACGGCGCGCGTTGCGGCGGCCGGTCAAATTAAATACTTGCAATTGCATTCACCAAAAAGAAAGTTGAGCGGAGCGGCCAACAAGGACCGGCAGGGCGGACAGTGCACGTCTGCTGCAGGCGTGACTTTTTCCAGCTTACCACAGCCGTATTACTTATAAAACAGGCAGTTTTATTCCCGGAACGGGCTGTGCTCGTTCAATTCGTCCAGATACGCGTCGATGCCGCCCCGCTCGCGCTCCAGGAAGCGCTGTACGGCGTCGGCGAACGACGGGTGCGCCAGCCAGTGGGCCGACCAGGTCTTTTGCGGCAGGAAGCCGCGCGCCATCTTGTGTTCGCCCTGGGCGCCGCCTTCGAAGGTGGCGATGCCCTGCGCGATGCAGAACTCCAGCGGCTGGTAATACGCCGTCTCGAAATGCAGGCAGGGCACGTGCTCGAGCGCGCCCCAGTAGCGGCCATATAAAGTATCGTGTGTATGGATCACCAGCGAGGCGGCAATCGCCCGGCCCTCGCGTTCGGCCACCACCAGCAATATATTGCCTGGCATGCTGGCGCCGATGCGCTCGAAAAATTCCAGGTTCAGGTAGGGCGAGGAGCGGTGCTCGGCATAGGTATTGCTGTAGCAGCGGTGAAAGAATTGCCACAGCGCCGGTGTGATGTCGGTACCGCGCACCTGGCGCATGGTCACGCCGGCCTCCGCCACCTTGCGCCGTTCGGCGCGGATATTCTTGCGTTTCTTGTGTTCCAGGGTGGCCAGGAATTGCTCGAAATCGGCATAGCCCGGGTTCAGCCAGTGAAACTGCACGCCGCTGCGCAGCAGAAAGCCGGCCTCTTCGAGCTGGCGCGCCTCGGCCTCTGGCGGAAACAGGATATGCGTGGACGACACCTGGCTGGCCTGCTGCCGCGCCTGCAGAAAGGCCAGCAGGGCCGCGCGCGCCTCGCCATCGCGGGCCAGCAAGCGGCTGCCGCTGACGGGCGTAAATGGAATGGCCGACAGCAGTTTCGGATAGTATTCCAGGCCGTGTTGCTGGTAGGCGTCGGCCCAGGCCCAGTCGAACACATATTCGCCGTAGGAATGCAGCTTGACATACAGGGGCAGGGCGGCGGCCAGCGTGTCACCTTGCCACAGCGCCAGGAACTGTGGCTGCCAGCCGGAGTCGGCACTTGCACAGCCCGATTCGTGCATCGCATGCAAAAAGGCGTAGGACAGGAAAGGATTGGCTTCGGCTTGCAAGGCCAGCAGCGCGGACCATGCCGGCTCGCCAATTTCAGCCAGGGTGGAGACGATAGCCGTGCGATAATTCATTGTTGTGGTTTGCATTCATCACTCTCGGGTTGCCGGCATCGACCTGCAACCCCTCGGGGCTGGCCCCGTCTTTGTTAATAAAACGAAATATCCAATATCATGACAGTCAAAGTCGCAATTGCTCAAATGAATAGTACGGTCGGCGATCTGGCCGGCAACCGCGCCAAGATCGTCGACCTGGCCCGCCGCGCCCATGCCGCCGGCGCCGATATCGTCCTGACGCCGGAACTGTCGCTGGTCGGCTATCCACCGGAAGACCTGTTGCTGCGCAATGCATTCTACGCAAAAACCCAACAAACGTTTGCGGCGCTGGCGCAAGACCTGGCGCAGTTCCCCGATTTGCACGTGGTAGTGGGCTTGCCGTTGCAGGACGAAGCCGGCCTGGTGCGCCATAACGCCGCCTCGGTGCTGGTCAACGGCCAGGTGCTGGGCACCTACCGCAAGCACGATTTGCCGAACACCACCGTGTTCGATGAAAAGCGCTATTTCTCATCCAGCGACCAGGCCTTCGTGTTTGCCGTCAAGGGCGTGCGCTTCGGCATCAATATCTGCGAAGACACGTGGTTTGCCCACGCCCCCGAACGCGCGCGCGCGGCCGGCGCCCAGGTGCTGCTGGTGCCGAATGGCTCGCCGTATCACATGAACAAGCAGCATCTGCGCTACGAGACCATGCGCCAGAATGTGTGCGCGCAAGGCATGTCGCTGGTGTACGCCAACCTGGTCGGCGGCCAGGACGAGCTGATTTTCGATGGCGATTCGTTTGTGATGGACGCGGAAGGCACCATTTGCGCGCAATTGCGTCATTTCGAGGAAGACTTGCAGATCGTCGAGTTCGATGGTGCGGCGCCCGTGCCGCAGCCGCTGCCCTTGCCCCTGGCGGTCGAGGCCCAGGTCTACCAGGCGCTGGTGCTGGGCGTGCGCGACTATATAGTCAAGAACGGCTTTCCCGGCGTGCTGATCGGCATGTCGGGCGGTGTCGATTCGGCCCTGACCCTGGCGATCGCCGTCGATGCGCTGGGCGCGGACAAGGTGCGCGCCGTGATGATGCCGTCGCAGTTTACCGCCGATATTTCGTGGATCGACTCGCGCGACATGGTAAAACGCCTCAATGTGCGCTACGATGAAATTCCGATCAAACAAACCTTCGACGCCTTCCGCGCCACCCTGGCTGAAGAATTCGCCGGCCTGGCCGAAGATGCGACGGAAGAGAATATCCAGGCACGCATCCGCGGCACCCTGCTGATGGCCCTGTCGAACAAGCATGGCAGTATCGTATTGACGACCGGTAACAAGAGCGAGATGGCGGTCGGTTATTGCACCCTGTACGGCGACATGGCGGGCGGCTTCGCGGTGATCAAGGATATCGCCAAGACTCTGGTCTACCGCCTGTGTGCTTGGCGTAACAGCGTGTCCGACGTGATTCCGCAGCGCATCCTGACGCGCGGACCGTCGGCCGAACTGCGCGCCGACCAGCTGGACCAGGACTCGCTGCCGCCGTACGACATTCTCGACGGCATCATGCAACTGTACATGGAAGAAAACCGGCCGATCGCCGAGATTATCGCAGCCGGTTACCCACCGGCCGACGTGGCCCGCATCACGCGCCTGATCAAGATCAATGAATACAAGCGGCGCCAGTCGCCGGTCGGCATCCGTGTCACGCACCGTGGCTTTGGCCGCGACTGGCGCTACCCGATCACGTCCAGGTTCACCGAATAAGCAGCCATCTGTCCGAACAGCCATTAATTTTTAAGGAGTAGCCATGAAACAGATTACCGCCATCATCAAACCATTCAAGCTCGACGAAGTACGCGAAGCCCTGGCCGATGTGAATGTGACGGGTTTGACCGTGACGGAAGTAAAAGGTTTCGGCCGCCAGAAAGGCCACACCGAACTCTACCGTGGCGCCGAGTATGTGGTCGATTTCCTGCCGAAGGTGAAGGTCGAAGTGGTGGTCGACGACAGCGTGTCCGAGCAGGTGGTGGACGCCATCATCAAGGCCGCGCGTACCGGCAAGATCGGCGACGGCAAGATTTTCGTCCGTAATATCGAGCAGGTGATCCGTATCCGCACCGGCGAGACGGGCCCGGAAGCTGTTTAAGCGGAGGTCGGATTAGCGCCCCGCGCGTAATCCGACACCATTGTTGGCAGGACGGGGCAACTCACCGTCCCAGCCGCATGTCGAATTTCCAGCTGATCAGACGCATGATGGTAATGCCGCTGGCGCTGGTCCACAGCGCAAAGTCGTGCTCGACGCCGAAGTGCTTCTGCAGCAGATAGGCCCAGCAGCCGATAAAGGCGCAGATGGCGTAGGGTTTGCCATCACGAAACACCATCGGCACCTCGTTGCAGACGATGTCGCGCATCACGCCGCCAAAGATTCCCGTAATCACGCCCATCATTGAAGCGATAAACAGCGGCATGCCCGCGCGCATCGCTTCGGCCACGCCGGCAATCGCGAACATGCCCAGGCCGATCGCGTCGGCCACCACGATCAGGCGTTCGGAGACGATTTGCCGCAGATGCTGGATCAGCGGCGCGGCCGTGAGCGCCAGCACGAAGATTAAAATGGCGTATTCCTGGTGCGAGACCCAGAACAGGGGCCGCTTGTCAAGCAGGATGTCGCGCAAGGTCCCTCCGCCAAAGGCCGTGATAAAGGCCACCACGAACACGCCCACCAGATCCATGCGTTTGCGGCGCGCTTCGATAAAACCGGAAAACGCGCCCACCAGGATGGCGATCACTTCGATCAGTTTGATCAGCGAGCCGGGCGGCAATTGGGGTGGCATCATGGGAGGCGGCGCCTGAGCTATTACTCAGCAAAAAATAATAGCCACAGGTTAACATGACACGGCCCCGAATGGTGACAAACGGGGCCGTGCATGAGAGTAACTTTTAACAGTGTTGCAGTAGCGCTAGCGCACCACCTGCAGCGCCGCCGCCAGCAGCACCGTCAAGGCGCCATCGCCGCCTTCCGAGCGGCGCGACTGGCAAAAGGCGATCACTTCCGGCTTTTGCACCAGCCAGCTGTGCACCATCGATTTCAGCACCGGTTCCTGTCCTTTCGAACCGAAACCCTTGCCGTGGATCACGCGTACGCAGCGCAGCTTGCGCCGTGTCGCATGGGCCAGGAAAGCGCCGATGCCGTCGCGTGCCTCGTCGCGGCGCAGGCCGTGCAAGTCCAGCTCATCCTGGATCGGCCAGTGGCCCTTGCGCATCTTTTTGATCACGTCGGGACCGACGCCGGGCGCCGCATAATTGAGGGCCGGATCGTTTTCCAGGTAATGGTCGACTTCGAACAGGTCCGACAGCGACTCGCGCAGCACGGCCGCATCGTCTTCCTCGCGCGACAGCTTGCGCGCCGGCTGGGTCGACGTCATGGCGGGCGTCTTCGGCAGCGCCGGCACATAGCGGTCCGATTCGGGCAGGCGCTTGACGCCGCCGATGCTGGCCTTGAACAGATTGCCTTCCACCGCCTGCACTTGCGCCTTTTTGGCGCGCTCGGCCTGTTCCACCGCGCGCGCTTCGGCCTGCTCCTTGAGCTGCTTGCTCACGGCTTTCAGGTCGGCAAAGTCTTTCATCGACGCCACCTGGATTACTCCTGGCCTTCCAGGTAGCGCTGGGCGTCCAGTGCTGCCATGCAACCGGTGCCGGCGCTGGTAATGGCCTGGCGGTAGATATGGTCCTGCACGTCGCCGGCGGCAAACACGCCCGGTGCGCTGGTGGCGGTGGCCATGCCTTCCAGGCCGGTTTTGGTCTTGATATAGCCGTTGTGCATGTCGAGCTGGCCTTCGAAGATGCTGGTGTTCGGCTTGTGGCCGATGGCGATGAACACGCCGTGCACGCTCAGGGCTTCGACCTTGCCGTCGATGGTGGACTTGATGTTCAGGCCCGTCACGCCGCCTTCGTTGCCCGTCACTTCGTCCAGCGTGTGGTTGTACTTCAGCACGATCTTGCCTTCGGCAACCTTGGCGTTCAGGCGGTCGATCAGGATCGCTTCGGCGCGGAACTTGTCGCGGCGGTGGATCAGGGTGACCTTGTCGGCGATATTCGACAGGTACAGCGCTTCTTCGACGGCCGTATTGCCGCCGCCCACGACCGCCACTTCCTGGTTGCGGTAGAAGAAACCGTCGCAGGTGGCGCAGGCCGACACGCCCTTGCCCATGAAGGCCGATTCCGAAGGCAGGCCCAGGTATTGCGCGGAAGCACCGGTGGCGATAATCAGGGTGTCGCAGGTATATTCGTGGCTGTCGCCTTTCAAGCGGATCGGCTTTTCGTTCAGGAAAGTGGTGTGGATATGGTCAAACACGATTTCCGTATTGAAACGCTCGGCGTGCTGCAGCAGGCGCTGCATCAGGTCCGGGCCTTGCACGCCCATCGGATCGCCAGGCCAGTTTTCCACGTCGGTGGTGGTCATCAGCTGGCCGCCCTGTTCCACGCCGGTCACCAGCATCGGTTTCAGGTTGGCGCGCGCGGCATAGACGGCGGCGCTGTAGCCGGCAGGGCCGGAGCCAAGGATCAGAACGCGGGCGTGTTTGGTAGTGGTCATGATGGGGCTTCTCTATGTATGGGGTCTATCCGAATTGGGGGCAATCACGTCAAGAACAAGGGAGTGTTGTGCTTGCGCAAGCTATGCCCGGATTATAGACCAAGCCGTCCACACAGACGAATCGTGGGGTCGTCCCAGACACATATGGCTTAGAATACAGCTTATGATGGGAAATTCCCTTACAGAAACATTTTTCACCTTGCAGCGCTTCCCAGAATGACTAAACCAGCCCAGGCCAACCAGAACAGTTACACCCGCAAGCCGGTCGTGCGCCGCCCGCTGCCCAACCGGCTGGTACGGCTGTTGTCCGAGGCGCGCTGGTTCGCGTTTGCCGCCTTCGCCCTGTATTTCGTGCTGATCCTGGCCAGCTTCAACAAGCTCGATCCGGGCTGGTCGCACGCCACCTCGGTCGACAAGGTGGCGAACCTGGGCGGCAAGCTGGGCGCGACCCTGTCCGACCTGCTGTTGTATATCTTCGGCTTTTCCGCCTGGTGGTGGTGCGTGTGGCTGCTGCGCACGGTGTGGAACGGCTATCGCCGGCTCAGCCGGCGCTTCCTGCTGGAGCAGGAAGACGAGGTCGAGCGCGAACACCATGTCGAGATGCTGATCCGCATCGTCGGATTTTCCATCATGCTGATCGGCAGCATGGGCCTGGAATACCTGCGCATGGCGAAAAGCCTGCACGTGCAGCTGCCGCGCGAACCCGGTGGCGTGTTGGGCCAGCTGGTCGGCCATTCCGGCCACGTGGCGTTTGGGTTCACCGGCGCGACCTTGCTGCTGCTGCTGCTGTTCGCGCTCGGTTTCAGCCTGTTCTTCCACGTTTCCTGGCTGCAGGTGGCCGAGCGCATCGGCGCCGCCATCGAAGACAGCTTCAACTGGTTCGTGCTGCGCTACCGCGACCGCGAAGACCGCCGCCAGGGCGAAGTGGCCGCCGTGCGCCGCGACGAGGTGGTGGTGATCGAACGCGCCAAGCATGTGGAAAAACACGTGGCCGCGCCGCCGGTGAAAATCGAGCCGCAGGTGGTGGCCGTGGTGAAATCCGAGCGGGTGGAAAAGGAACGCCAGGCCTATCTGTTCGAAGGCCTGGGCGACGGCAAGCTGCCGCCCTTGTCCTTGCTCGATGAAGCGCCGGCCGTGGTGGAAACCGTGTCGGTGGAAACGCTGGAATTTACCAGCCGCCTGATTGAAAAGAAATTGTCCGACTTTGGCGTCGACGCCAAGGTCGTGGCCGCTTACCCGGGCCCGGTTGTCACGCGCTACGAGATTGAACCGGCCACCGGCGTGAAGGGCAGCCAGATCGTGGGCCTGGCGCGCGACCTGGCCCGTTCGCTGTCGCTGACGTCGATCCGGGTAGTGGAAACCATTCCCGGCAAGAACTACATGGCGCTGGAACTGCCGAACAGCAAGCGCCAGATCGTGCGCCTGACGGAAATTCTCGGATCCAAGGTGTATAACGATGGCGTGTCGAGCCTGACGATTGCGCTGGGCAAGGATATCGCCGGCAAGCCGGTGGTGGCCGACCTGGCCAAGATGCCGCACTTGCTGGTGGCCGGTACCACCGGCTCCGGCAAGTCGGTGGGCATCAACGCCACCATCCTCTCCCTGCTGTACAAGTCCGACCCGCTCGACGTGCGTTTAATTTTGATCGACCCGAAGATGCTGGAAATGTCGGTCTACGAAGGCATTCCGCATTTGCTGGCGCCGGTGGTGACCGACATGCGCCAGGCCGGCCATGCGCTGAACTGGGCCGTGAACGAGATGGAACGCCGCTACAAGCTGATGAGCAAGATGGGCGTGCGCAACCTGGCCGGCTACAACACGAAGATCGCCGACGCGGCCAAGCGGGAAGAACATATCCCGAATCCGTTCAGCCTGACGCCGGATTCGCCGGAACCGCTGGAAAAATTGCCGACCATCGTCATCATCATCGACGAGCTGGCCGACCTGATGATGGTGGTGGGTAAAAAAGTCGAGGAATTGATCGCCCGTATCGCGCAAAAGGCGCGCGCGGCCGGCCTGCACTTGATATTGGCCACGCAGCGCCCATCTGTAGACGTGATCACGGGCCTGATCAAGGCGAATATCCCGACCCGTATCGCGTTCCAGGTGTCGTCCAAAATTGACTCGCGCACGATTCTCGACCAGATGGGCGCGGAAACCCTGCTCGGCATGGGCGACATGTTGTACATGCCGCCCGGCACCGGTTTGCCGATGCGGGTGCACGGCGCGTTCGTGTCCGACGAGGAAGTACACCGCGTGGTCAGCCACCTGAAGCTGCAGGGCGAGCCGAACTATATCGAGGGCATCCTCGAAGGCGGCACCCTGGAAGGCGAGGGCGGCGAAGCCGGTGGCGCGCCGGGCGAGGGCGGCGGCGAGGCCGATGCCCTGTACGACCAGGCCGTGCAAGTCGTCTTGAAAAACCGCCGCGCCTCGATTTCGCTGGTGCAGCGCCATTTGCGCATCGGCTACAATCGCGCGGCCCGTTTGCTGGAGCAGATGGAGCAAAGCGGTGTCGTCTCAACCATGCAGTCCAATGGCAACCGGGAAATCCTGGTGCCGGCGGCCAGTGCCGAACCAGGATAAGAAGAATGAGCAAACAGACTATCGCAACAAAATTCATGATCGGCGCCACCAGCCTTGCCTGCGGCCTGCTGTTCGCGGCCAGCGCCTCGGCCAGCGCGCTGGAACAATTCAAGAGCTTCGCCGCCGGCACCAAGTCGGCCAAGGGCGAATTCGTGCAGCGGCAAGTGAAAAAGGCGGAGGCGGGCGGCAAGGCGAAAGTCTCGACCCCGGCCAGCGGCACCTTTGAATTCGCCCGCCCGGGCAAGTTCATCTGGACCTATCTGAAACCATATGAACAACTGCTGCAGGCCGATGGCGAGCAGCTGTATATCTATGACAAGGACCTGAGCCAGGTCACCATCAAGAAACTGGGCGACGCGCTCGGTTCCTCGCCAGCCGCCATCCTGTTCGGAAGCAACGACCTGGAAAAGAATTTCACCCTGGCCGAAGCGGGCACGCGCGACGGCCTGGAATGGCTGAAGGCGACGCCGAAAGCCAAGGACACGACCTTCGACGAAATCACTATCGGCCTGCGCAACGGCGTGCCCGAAGCGATGGAGCTGCGCGACTCGTTCGGCCAGACCTCGATCCTGTCGTTCAAGAACTTCCAGAAGAATCCGTCCCTGGCGGCCAATCACTTTAAATTTGTCATGCCCAAGGGCGCGGACGTGATCAATAATTGACGTCATTGCTTTAGTCGCGCTTCCTTGTCGACCGGCCTCGCAGCGATGCGGGGCTTTTGCATTCTTACCTGGTAAATACTATGGCGGACCTTTTTTCCACCGAACCACGCCAGCCGCTGGCCGAGGCGCTGCGCCCGAAAATCCTGACCGAAGTCATTGGCCAGACCCATCTGTTGGGCGTGGGCAAGCCGCTGCGCCTGGCCTTCGAAGCGGGCAAGGCCCATTCGATGATCTTGTGGGGTCCGCCCGGCGTGGGCAAGACAACGCTGGCGCGGCTGATGGCGAATGCCTTTGACAGCGAATTCATCGCGCTGTCGGCCGTGTTTGCCGGCGTCAAGGATATCCGCGCGGCCATGGACCAGGCTCGCAACAGCTTGGACCAGTTCGGCAAGCATACCTTGCTGTTTGTCGACGAGATTCACCGCTTCAACAAGTCGCAGCAGGATGCCTTGCTGCCCTTCGTGGAATCGGGCCTGGTCACCTTTATCGGCGCGACCACGGAAAATCCCAGTTTTGAAGTGAACTCGGCGCTGCTGTCGCGTGCGCAAGTGTATGTGTTGAAATCGCTGACGGAAGACGAGCTGAAGCAATTGCTGGCCAAGGCGCAGGCCACCGCCTTGTCGCACCTGGTATTCGAGGACGCTGCCGTCGATACCCTGATCGGCTATGCCGACGGCGACGCGCGGCGCTTTTTGAATTTGCTGGAACAGGCCGACACGGCCGCCAGCTCGACCGGCACCACGAACATCGATGCGGCCTTTGTCGACAATGCATTGACGTTGAATTCGCGCCGTTTCGACAAGGGCGGCGACAATTTCTATGACCAGATCTCGGCCCTGCACAAGTCCGTGCGTGGCTCGAACCCCGATGCGGCCCTGTACTGGTTCTGCCGCATGATCGACGGCGGCGCCGATCCGCGTTATCTGTCGCGCCGCATCGTGCGCATGGCCTGGGAAGATATCGGCCTGGCCGACCCGCGCGCGCTGACCATGGTCAACGACGCGGCCGAAACCTATGAACGGCTCGGCTCGCCAGAGGGCGAGCTGGCACTGGGCCAGGCCGTGATCTACCTGGCGATCGCCGCGAAAAGCAATGCCGGCTACAACGCCTTCAATACGGCGATGGCGTTCGTGAAAAAGGACAAGTCCAAGGAAGTGCCGGTGCACCTGCGCAATGCGCCGACCAAATTGATGAAGGAGCTGGGCTACGGCCATGCTTATCGTTACGCGCATGACGAGCCCGACGCCTATGCGGCCGGTGAAACGTATTTCCCGGACGGCATGGCCGAACCGGGCTGGTACAAACCCGTGCCGCGTGGGCTGGAAAGCAAGATTGCCGACAAGCTGGCCTGGCTGCGCGAGCTGGACCGGAAAGTCGGCAAGGGCTGACGCCTACAGCCCCAGCAGGGTAAAACCATCATCCTGCGGCGCATATCCCACCAGCTTGCGCGTCGCATCTATCGACAACCGCTTGTAACGGTTGTCCGACACGCCATGCACCACGTGATAACCGGGCAGTACATCGGCCGTAATGCAGCAGGCCAGCAGCTGCACCACGTCGTGCTCGCTGACAAAGGCGGCGATATCGCGTGCGCTGTGCTGTTGCCCTGGTGTAAATGTCGCCAGATTGGCGATGCGCACGGCGATCGCCGTCATGCCGTGCTGATGCGCGAATGCCGACGCCACCCCTTCGCCGAACGCCTTGCTGGCGCCGTACATATTGGCGGGCCGCGCCGGCATGTGTTCGTACACCTGCATGTCGAGCGGATAGCCTTCCACCGCTTGCGCGCTGCTGGCGAATATCACGCGCTTGACACCCTGCGCCTGCGCCGCGCGAAAGATATTGTGCGTGCCGATGATATTTGGCTGCAGCAACTGGGTATCGAAATCGGCGCCCGCATGCGGCACACCGGCCAGGTGCAGTACCACGTCAATATTGGCGCAGGCGGCCAGGCAGGCCTGGTAGTCGCTGACATCGAGCCGGAGCACAGGGCAGGGCGCTTGCGCCAGGCTGCTTGTGTGCAGGTCGGCCAGGCGCAGGGAGAATTCCCCGTGCCGGCTGTTCCAGAAAACGGTGCCGATCACGCCGGCCGCGCCCGTGACGAGCACGCGTGGTAAAGATAAAGTCATGTCGTCCTTGTGCTCAATAATGTCGGGATATGTAACGCCCACCAGGCACGTTGTGGCGCAGCCGCATGAAAACGGATGCGCCCGCTGCCCACCGCTTCGGCCAGCACCAGGCCGTCGTTCGGTATGGTGTAGCGCTGGCCCGGCTGCAGCACGGTGTCGTCGAATTGATCGTAGGCGGTGATCCAGGCGCGGCCTTCCAGGCATTCGATCACGCCGGCGCTGGCGTGCTCCAGCCGCAAGGGTCGGTTGCTGTGCAAAACGTGCTCGGTGGCCATGGCGTGCTCCTGGTGTGCGGACAGGAACAGCTTAAGCGGCCAGCATGAGCCGGAACAGATGCACTCAATCGAAATTGTCATGCATACAGTGCGCTCGCGGCTACACTGTGCTTGTCAAAAAATGCGGCAACTGTATCTGTGCCAGCCTGGCCGGCCCACCGCATACTGGCGCAGGGAATGAGGAAAGCAAGGACACCATGCACACCAATCTGTACGAACACCTGGCCAACGAACTGGGGGCGCTGATCGACACGCGCGTGTTCGCGCCCGGCGAGCGGCTGCCGTCGATCCGCCATCTGGCGCAGCAAAAGCGGCTGTCCATCAGTACCGTGATGCAGGCCCTGCGCCTGATGGAAGACCGCGGCCAGGTCGATGCGCGGCCGCAGTCCGGCTATTTCGTGCGGCATCGCGCGCCGCGCCGGCCGTGCAGCGCACAGGCCCAGCACCTGAAGGAGCCGGCGTTTGTCGGCATCAACAATCTGCTGATGCGGGTGCTGAAGGACAATGAAACGGCGAATATCGTGCAGCTGGGCACGGCCTGGCCGCCCGATGAAATCCTGCCCATCAAGCGCATGCAACGCACCATCAGCGCGGTGGCGCGGCGCGAGCCGGCCTTGCTCAGCAAGGTCAGCTGCTACGACATCAGCGAAGGCAATTTCTTGCGCCAGGTAACGCGCCGCGCGCTGGACTGGGGCAAGCTGGACCCGGGCGAGATCGTCGTCACCAATTCCTGCACCGAGGCGATCAGCCTGTGCCTGCGCGCCGTGGCGAAACCGGGCGACACCATCGCCATCGAGTCGGCCACCTACTTCGTGCTGCTGCAGATGATCGAAAGCCTGGGCATGAAGGCGCTCGAAATTCCCACCGATCCGAAGACGGGGCCGTCGCTGGACGCGCTGGAACTGGCCCTGCGCGAGGGCCTGGTGCAAGCGTGTCTGTTCGTGCCGAACGCCAACAATCCCCTGGGCTGCGTGATGCCGGACGCGCACAAGCAGCGCCTGGCGGGCCTGCTGTCGCAATTTAATATTCCGCTGGTGGAAGACGACGTGTATGGCGACCTGTGCTTTGCCCAGCAGCGGCCCTGGCCCGTGAAAGCCTGGGACAGCAGCGGCAACGTATTGTTGTGCTCGTCGTTTTCCAAGGCGGTCACGCCCGCCTCGCGCGTCGGCTATGTGCTGGCCGGACGCTTTGCGCAGGAAGTGGCCTTGCTGAAAACCGTGTCCAGCGGCGCCACCAGCCATTTTTTCCAGGCCGTGCTGGCCGACTTTTTGGAAGGCAGCAGCTACGACCAGCAATTGCGCAAGATGCGGCGCACCCTGGTGCAGCGCATCGCCCGCATGTCCGATGCGGTGGCGGCCAGTTTTCCGCCAGAGTGCCGGCTGTCCGAGCCGCAGGGCGGCTTTGTACTGTGGGTCGAGATGCCGGCGCAGGTCGATGCGCTGGCGCTGCATGGCACGGCCATCGCGCAGGGCGTGGCGTATATGCCGGGCCAGCTGTTCTCGGCCTCGGGCAAGTTCGGCAATTATCTGCGCCTCAATTGCGGCAATGCCTGGACGCCGCGCATCGAGCAGGCGATTGCCCGGCTGGGCGGCCTGGTCAAGGACGCGCTGTAGCGTCCATTCTCGCCTCAGTTCCTGTTTTTTACCGTTCGCGCCGCGTTTTTCGCCGCTGGTCGCAATCCGGTGGTGTCGCAGGTGTTTGCTGGCTAAAGTACCACCATACCAGCAGCACTTAACGACACACAACATCACCAGGAGCCACATCATGAACGCACTGAAAAACATGGAAATCGCCTTTGTCGCCGCCGCCGTCCTGGCCATCGGTTCCAGCTTTGCCACCGCCGATACCCGCGCCGTTACCGTCAGCGCCGACTCGGCCCTGGTCGCCCAGGCAGTCGACACCTCGATCCCGGTCGTGACCGTCAGCGCGCGCCGTCTGAGCGCCGCCGAAAAAGCCGCTTTCATCTGATGCTGGCGGCCGCCAGGCCGGCCAGCGCAAAACTCATAATGAAGTGAACGGGTCTTGGTACAATGAGTGCTTTCGATACATCGGCACCGCCACGCACCCCATGATAGATATCCAATTACTCCGTAAAGACATCGCCACCGTTGCCGCCCGCCTGGCGACGCGCAAGTTCCAGCTCGACGTGGCAGGTTTCACCGCCCTCGAAGCCGAACGCAAGGCGATACAGACGCGCACCGAAGAATTGCAGGGCAAGCGCAATGCGCTGTCCAAGCAGATCGGCATGTTGAAAGGCAAGGGCGAAGACACCTCGGCCGTGATGGCGCAAGTGGCTGGCCTGGGCGACGAACTGAAAGCCGATGAAACGGCGCTGGCGCTGGTGCAAGCCAGGCTGAGCGACTTCATTATGGCCGTGCCCAACCTGCCGCACGAATCGGCGCCGGTCGGCGAAGATGAGGCGGGCAACGTGGAAGTGCGCAAGGTCGGCACGCCGCGCAGTTTCGATTTCGAAGTCAAGGACCATGTCGACGTCGGCGCCGCGCTGGGCCTCGACTTTGAAGTGGCGACCAAGCTGACCGGCTCGCGCTTCTCGGTCATGAAAGGCGGCATCGCCCGTTTGCACCGCGCGCTGGCGCAGTTCATGCTCAACACGCACGTCGACGAGCATGGCTACACGGAATGCTACACCCCCTACATGGTCAACGCCGATTCCCTGCGCGGCACGGGCCAGCTGCCGAAGTTCGAAGCCGACCTGTTCTCGGTGAAAAAAGGCGGCGTGGAAGGCGAGGGCGAGACCTTCTACCTGATCCCGACCTCGGAAGTCACGCTGACCAATATCGCCCGCGACGAAATCCTGCCGCTGGACCAGCTGCCCTTGAAAATGACGGCGCATACGCCATGCTTCCGCTCGGAAGCGGGCAGCTACGGCCGCGACACGCGCGGCATGATACGCCAGCACCAGTTCGACAAGGTCGAGATGGTGCAGGTGGTCCATCCCGATACCTCGTACGACGTGCTTGACGAAATGGTCGGCCACGCCGAAACCATTCTGCAGCGCCTGGGCCTGCCGTACCGCGTGATGTCGCTGTGCACCGGCGACATGGGCTTTACCGCCGCCAAGACGTTCGACCTGGAAGTATGGCTGCCGGCGCAGAACACCTACCGCGAAATCTCGTCCCTGTCGAACACGGAAGCCTTCCAGGCCCGCCGCATGCAAGCGCGTTTCCGCAACGCCGCCGGCAAACCGGAACTGGCCCACACCCTGAACGGCTCCGGCCTGGCGGTCGGCCGCACTTTGGTGGCGGTATTGGAAAACTACCAGCAAGCCGACGGCAGCGTCGAGATCCCGCCGGTGCTGCGCCCGTACATGGGCGGCCTGACGCATCTGAAGGCGTAAAAAAGTCCTTTTCTTTTTCCCGCGGGCTGCTATAATCTTGCCTTCTCGCAGCAATGCGAGAGAGACCGCAAGCAATGCGCAGTACCTGGAGAGGTGGCAGAGTGGTCGAATGTACTTGACTCGAAATCAAGCGTACGTTAAATCGTACCGTGGGTTCGAATCCCACCCTCTCCGCCAGAACAAATAAAAGGAGCTCCCGAAAGGGAGCTTTTTTTATTTGTGCCGGCGGAGAGGAGCCTGCCCCCTGCGGGGCAGGCGCGTGGGATTCGAAGACGAGCGCGTACTTCGCGCGAGGCTCCCCGAATCGTCCATTCAGGTTTTCAAGAAAAAGGAGCTCCCGCAAGGGAGCTTTTTTTATTTGTGGCGGCGGAGAGGAGCCTGCCCCCTGCGGGGCAGGCGCGTGGGATTCGAAGACGAGCGCGTACTTGCGCGAGGCTCCCCGAATCGTCCATTCAGGTTTTCAAGAAAAAGAAGCTCCCGCAAGGGTAATGCCGTTCAGTTAAGCAGGTTTTCGTAGAACGCGCGTGGCATAACGCTTTGGTTTAGCCTTGACGGCCCGGTCGAATTTTCGATCGGGCCGTTCGTCATTCAAGAGGCTAACCAGCCTTTCGCGCAGATGTTTCATTGACGCAGGCAGCTTGCCGTACGACCTAGTGACGGCGGCCCAGTGAAGTTCGAACTGGATCAGGTGGAAGGCCCGGATGAAGCTCACTTCGGTCGGTGCGCATTTGACTACCAAGGCGGCTTTGGCGATCTCCAGTCGGATCAAGTTATAGGCGATCAGGGTGCCCCAGATCTCCTGGTACACGCCATCTACCGTTTTTGAGCGCAGGGTAAGCGTGGCGCCAAGCATCGTCTGCTTGAGTTCGCGATAGCTTGTTTCGATGCCCCAGCGACGCTTGTAGCAGTTCTCGATATCGGCATGTTTGTAGCGGCGTCGGTCGCATAGCGAAGTGAGCAGGACACGCCTTCGCGCTTGTTCATCAACGACGGTAATGGCACGCGCCTCCCAAAACTCCGGCAATTGTGCACACTTGGCACGCGCCTGCGGTGACACGCGCATGCGCACTGTGAAGTCGTCGCCATCCTCAGTGCCCTCGATCACTTCCCAGCGTGTATTCGATTTGGCAGGGATGACGAAGTGGCGCTCACTTCCGCCTCGGGTTAGCGCGCACAGAATTTCAGCTGAGAGAAATCCGCGATCGAAGACGGTCAGCGAATCGTTGGGTATGCCATCGATCAGCCTTTTGGCGTACAGCATTTCGTTCGTGCCGTAAGGCCCAAACGCAGCGCTGTGAACAAGATGGGTTGACAACGCAGTGACGGTCACCCCGCGTACCTGAGGGTAGCTCGCGATGGCGCCACTGGAATAATTTTGTGCGCCGAAGTGTTCACGGGTCTCGTCATTGTCATGGGTCCGCAAAGTGGTCCCATCCATTGCAAAAAGTACCAATCCTTTGAACAGATACGAGCGACGATCCTGGCCGCACCAATGCTGTGCTGAGTGGTCGAACAGCCACTTCAACGGATCTGAGCCGAGGCGCTGGCGCGCCTGGGCAGCCGCGCTCTTGCTGACAAAAGGAGTCTGTGCATCTGGAACGGCCAAGCCGAGATCATCGAGGACCTCACTAATGGACTTGTGGCGATATAGTGCCAATGCCACCATCAGCCAGACTACCTGTTCGGCCGGTAGGCGACGATGGCGGATGCTCATTGCATCAGTATGCTGCACGGCTTGATCAATCCACTCGACCGGCAAGTGTTCGCCCAGCCGGCGCCAGTCAGGTGCTTCAAGGTGGTTAGCAAGGAAGTGGAGAGTATCGTTGAGCATAGCCAGGCAGGTTAACAGCAGACCCTGACGTTTACAAGCCCAAAATAAAAATGCCGTTCAGTCTTAACTGAACGGCATTACTCCCGCAAGGGAGCTTTTTTTATTTGTGCCGGCGGAGAGGAGCCTGCCCCCTGCGGGGCAGGCGCGTGGGATTCGAAGACGAGCGCGTACTTCGCGCGAGGCTCCCCGAATCGTCCATTCAGGTTTGCAAGAATGAAAACTGTGAAAAACCTCTCCCCAAACTCTTGCCCCCCATGCTAGAATAGCGCCTCGCTCAAACGGCCCCGGCAGTTTGAGCAGGCCGCAACAGCAAAGCAGTACCTGGAGAGGTGGCAGAGTGGTCGAATGTACTTGACTCGAAATCAAGCGTACGTTAAATCGTACCGTGGGTTCGAATCCCACCCTCTCCGCCAGAACAAATAAAAGAAGCTCCCGCAAGGGAGCTTTTTTTATTTGTGGCGGTGGAGAGGAGCACGCCCCCAATGGGGCGTGCGTGTGGGATTCGAAGGGCTGGGCGTATTCGCCCAGTCCTCTCCGAATCGCCCATTGAAGGTTTCAAAACCCGCCCAAAGCGCGCAGCGCAAGGCGGTTTCATTCAGCATGTCGGATTACGCGCTGTGCGCCAATCCGACCTACGCACTATGGTAATCTACCATCAGTTTCCCCTTCCCATCCCTGACCCACACCACAAGCACAAGCAATGAGCCAATTCTGGAGTTCCATCGTCACCCAGCTGACCCCTTACGTCCCCGGCGAGCAGCCTAAACTGCCAGGCCTGATCAAACTGAACACCAATGAAAACCCGTACGGCCCGTCGCCACAGGTACTCGCCGCCTTGAAGGAAGCGGCCAACGACGCCCTTCGCCTGTACCCGGACCCCAGCGCCAGCGAACTGAAACAGACGCTGGCCGATTACCATGGCGTGAGCAGCGCCGAAGTATTTGTCGGCAATGGCTCCGACGAAGTGCTGGCGCTGGCGTTCATGGCTCTGCTCAAGCACGACGCGCCGCTGCTGTTTCCGGACATCAGCTACAGTTTTTATCCTGTGTATTGCAAGCTGTACGGCATCGACTACCGCACCGTGCCGCTCGACGATGCGATGCGCATCCGCCCGGACGATTACACGGGCCCGTGCGGCGCCATCATCTTCCCGAACCCGAATGCGCCGACCGGCGTCGACCTGCCGCTGGCCGGCGTGGAAGCGATGCTGCGCGCGCATCCCGAGGCAGTGGTGGTGGTCGATGAAGCGTATGTCGATTTCGGCGGCGAGAGCGCCATCACGCTGGTGAAGCAGTATCCGAATCTGCTGGTGGTACAAACGCTGTCGAAATCGCGTTCGCTGGCCGGCCTGCGCGTCGGTTTTGCCATCGGCCACCCTGACCTGATCGAAGCGCTGGAACGGGTCAAGAACAGCTTCAATTCCTATCCGCTCGATCGCCTGGCGCTGGCCGGCGCCGTTGCCTCGTTCCGCGACGAAGCGTATTTCCAGCAGACGCGGCAGGCGGTGATCGCCAGCCGCACGCAGCTGACGGCGCAGCTGACGCAGCTCGGTTTCGAGGTGCTGCCATCGGTGGCCAACTTCGTGTTTGCGCGCCATCCGCAGCATGACGCGGCACAGCTGGCGGCCGGCCTGCGTGCGCGCTCGGTGATCGTGCGCCATTTCAATGCGCCGCGCATCAGCCAGTATTTGCGCATCAGCATCGGCAATCCGCAGGAATGCGCGGCGCTGGTGGAGGGCTTGCGGTCGCTGGTGTGACGGCTTCAACAAGCCGAAGTTGTGCCACAATCGGCGGATTCTTTCATCCATAACAATCGATAACAAGGGGACGGACAAATGGCAAAAGTGGCATTTATCGGACTGGGCGTGATGGGTTTTCCCATGGCGGGCCATCTGGCGGCGGGCGGGCATGAGGTGACTGTCTACAACCGCAATCCGGCACGCGCGCAAGCCTGGCTGGAACAGCACCGGGGCAGCAGCGCCGCCACGCCGGCCGCGGCGGCTGCTGGCGCCGAGTTCGTCTTCACCTGCATCGGCAACGACAACGATCTGTACCAGGTGATCCTGGAAGAGGGCGGCTTGCTGTCCGGCATGGCGCCGGGCAGCATCCTGGTCGACCATACAACGGCCTCGGCCGAAGCGGCCCGCACCATCCATGCTGCGGCGCAAGAGCGGGGCGTGTTCTTCCTCGACGCGCCCGTCTCGGGCGGCCAGGCAGGCGCCGAAAACGGCAAGCTGACGGTGATGGCCGGTGGCGATGCGGAAGCGTATGCGCGGGCCGAAGCCGTGATCGCGCTGTTCGCGCGCGCCGTGACCTACATGGGGCCATCGGGCTCGGGCCAGCTGACCAAGATGGTCAACCAGATCTGCATCGCCGGCCTGGTGCAGGCGCTCAGCGAAGGCATCGCCTTTGCCGAGAATGCGGGCTTGGACGCGGCGCTGGTGGTGGACGTGATTTCCAAGGGCGCGGCGCAATCGTGGCAGATGGAAAACCGCGGCAAGACCATGATCGAGCGCAAGTTCGACTTCGGCTTTGCCGTCGACCTGATGCGCAAGGACCTGGGCATCTGCCTGGCCGAAGCGCAGCGCAACGGCAGCGAGCTGCCTGTCACCACGCTGACCGACCAGTTCTATGGCGAAGTGCAGCAGGCCGGCGGCAACCGTTACGACACCTCCAGCCTGATCACGCGCCTGGGCAAGAAGTAGGGACACGCTTTCCCTCAGCTGCTTGCAATCCTAAAGCTTGCAATACAGCGGCACTGCCGTTATATTGCAGCTTCTTTCCCAAACATCTTCCTCATTGGAGCCAAAAGTGCCTCGCCAATTCGCCATCACCTGCTAACGCTGACGAACTGCCCTGTGCGGTATCGGCCGGCGCGTTGACGCTCCCGATTGCCGCGACACTTTGTGCGCTGAAAATAGTCCACGCCCGACCCCGTCGTCAGCACCCCTGACCCTGCAAAGGACACGCCCCGGTGAACGCGGCGTGTGACGCCATGTACCTGCAATCTTTACCGTTATTCAAATACCCGCGCACGCCGCACCTGGAAGGCTCGCGCCTGCAGCCCGGCGACGATGCTTCCGATCAAATGCCTCTCAAGCGGCTGGCCAATCGTTACGTCGTTATCGAAGAAAAAATCGATGGCGCCAACGCCGCCGTTTCGTTCAGCGAGGCCGGCGAGGTGCTGCTGCAGTCGCGCGGCCACTACCTGATGGGCGGCGGCAGCGAGCGCCAGTTCAACCTGTTGAAACCGTGGGCGCATGCCCATGAACACGCCTTGCTGGCGCTGCTGGAAGACCGGTACGTGCTGTTCGGCGAATGGGCCTACAGCAAGCATTCCGTGTTCTACGATTGCCTGCCGCATTACTTCAACGAATTCGACATGTATTGCCGCCGCACCCAGACATTTTTGTCGACGGCGCGCCGGCATGCGCTGCTGGCGGGATCGCCCGTACTGTCCGTGCCGGTGCTGTACGCGGGCGCCATGCCGGCCAAGCCGCAGCAGCTGTGGCAGTTGCTGCGCCATTCGCTGGCCAAGTCGACGCTGTGGCGCGGGGCCTTCGAGACCGTGGTGGCGCGTGAAAGGCTGCCACTGGACCTGTGCTGGCGGCAGACCGACAAATCCGACCTGGCCGAAGGCCTGTACCTGAAAGTCGAAGACGATGACAAGGTGCTGGCGCGCTACAAGCTGGTGCGGCCCGATTTTACGCAAACCATCCTCGACAGCGGCTCGCACCATGCCACGCGGCCCTTGATCCCGAACCAGCTGGCACCCGGCGTCGATCTGTATGCGCCGCAAGCGCTGCTTACCTGGGAAAGCCTGGGCCTGCGCACCTGCCATTCGCTCGACGAGCTGGCCGCACTGACAAAGAAAAGGAGTACCCGATGAACTGGAACACCCTGCGCCAACTGGCGCCGCTGCCAGGGAGGCAGCCCGATTTCGCCGCCTGCCTGGCCGCCTTTCCACAACTGGAACTGGCCAAGACCACGCCGCAACATCCGGTGTATCACGCCGAAGGCGACGTCTGGACGCATACCATGATGGTCATCGAGGCGCTGCTGGCCATGCCTGCCTATGCGCAAGCCGCGCGCGCGCAGCAGGAAATCGTCTTCCTGGCCGCGCTGCTGCACGACGTGGCCAAGTGCAGCACCACCGTGATCGATCCTGTCTCGGGCGCCATCGGCCAGCCCGGCCACTCGCGCAAGGGGGCGCTCGACGCCCGCATCGCGCTATGGGATTACGCGGTGCCGTTTGCCGCGCGCGAAGCCATCTGCCGCCTGATCCAGGTGCATCAGGTGCCGTTTTTTGCGCTGGAGACCTCGCGTCGTGGCGTGACGCCCGAATTTACCGTGCGCGAACTGTCGTGGCAGGTCGATATCGGCCTGCTCGCCATGCTGGCCGAGGCCGATATCCGCGGCCGCATCTGTCCCGATCCGCAGCGCATGCTGGACGCGATCGAACTGTTTCGCGAACTGGCGCGCGAGGAGGGCTGTTACGACCGGCCGCGCGCCTTTGTCGACGATCATACGCGCGTCAGGTATTTTCGCGGCGCCGAGGCGCATCCCGACTATCCCTTGTTCCAGCAGCCGGGCTCGCGGGTGATCGTCATGTCGGGCCTGCCGGCGTCGGGCAAGAATACCTGGGTGGCGAAACACCATCCGCAACTGCCGGTGGTGTCGTTCGACGATGCGCGCCAGGCGCTGGGCCTGCGCCATGGCAAGAACGAAGGGCAGGTGGGCGATTATGCGGAAGAGCGCGCGCGTGAACTGCTGCGCAAGGGCCTGCCCTTTGTGTGGAACGCGACCCATTTGTCGGCGCTGATGCGCGAAAAAACGCTCAATCTGCTCTACAAATACCATGCGCAGGTTGAGCTGGTGTACCTGGAGCAATCGCGCAAGGAACTGCTGCGCCGCAATGGCCAGCGCGATACCTCCTTGAGTAACAAGAAGCTGCAAACGATGTTGTGGAACTGGGAAATTCCACTGCCGCAGGAGGCACACCTGGTCCGCCATGACGTGGCTTGACGCCATGTCGAGCGCGTTGGTGTTGTAAGGGAGCAACAATTTCAGGGTTTTCTGAAATTATTCAGCGACGTTTTTCTTGCCGGTAAAGCCGAGCCTGAACGGCGATTGACTTGCTGCTTGTGCCGGCAACGGTTTTGCCGGCCATGGCCGGATTAGCAAGCTTTTGCTTGCAAGGCGCGGTAATTGTGTCTTTTACTGCCGGGTTATCGGTGTAATTGTTAAATAATGATTTAATTAAAATTTTTAATATGCTGGAAATTAATGGTGAACACATATTGGATAATATAAAACAATGTTTTATTGTTTCCTTATGGAAATTTCAAGGCTGGCTTTTCAGATGCTGTAAGCGTCAGATGGCCACTGTGTGGCGCTGCGCGAGGCGTGGCGGTGATTATCTGAGATTAATTCTGTAGGGAAAATGTGTAAGCTAACTGCACCAGATATCGCGTAGTAGAGAATAATTCATTTATAAAAATCTTGGCTTGAAGCAAATAAAGATAATCAAGTTTTAAATGAGCAATGTTAAAATATAGAAACTATTAAATTATTATATGGCAACATTGTTGCCGTGCCGCTTATTGTGCTTATGTGATCGAGAGGATACTTTTGCGCTCCAAACTTCTACCCCTGACCTTGCTGCTGCTGATCCAGGGCGCCTACGCCCAGCAACCGACCGCCGGCAGCCAGCTGCAACAAATTCCTGTCGCGCCCCAGTTGCCGAAAGCGGCGCCCGCCATCCGCGTGCAGCGCGGCGATGTGCCGGCCGCCATCGTCGGCGACAGCACCCGCATCAAGGTAGAGCGCCTGCAGATCGCCGCGCCGCCGGTATTCGCGGAAAGCGAGCTGGTCGCCGCCAGCGGCTTCGTGCCGGGCAGCGAGCTGACCCTGACGGAACTGCGCGGCCTGGCCAGCAAGATTGCCAGCTATTACCAGACGCGCGGCTACTTCCTGGCCCAGGCCTACTTGCCGGCGCAGGACATCAAGGATGGCGTGGTGCAGATCACCGTGATGCCGGGCCAGTACGGCCAAGTGCAGCTGCGTAACAAGAGCAATCTGTCCGACGGCCTGGCCGGCAATATCCTGGCGGGCCTCGATGGCGAAGTGGTCGCCACCGCGCCGCTGGAACGCCGTTTGCTGCTGCTGTCGGACCTGCCGGGCGTGCAGGTCAGCTCGACCCTGGCGCCGGGCGCCTCCTTGGGCGCTTCCGACCTGATCGTCGACGTGCAGCCCGGCGCGCGCTTCAACGGCAGCGTCGATGTCGACAACCAGGGCAACCGCTACACGGGCCGCAACCGCATCGGCGCCACCGTCAATATCAATGAGCTGGCCGGCATCGGCGACGTCGCCACCGTGCGCGCGTTTACCTCGACCGACGGCCTGAACTATGTGCGCGCCGCCTACCAGGCCCAGGCCGGCCTGCTGCGCCTGGGCACGGCCTACACCCATATGGACTACAAACTGGGCAAGGAATTTGCCGTGCTGGAAGCGAAGGGCACGGCAAAAATTGCCAGCGTGTATGGCAGCTACCCCTTGATCCGCGCGCGCGCCGGTAGCCTGTACGCGCAAGTGAACTACGACAGCAAGGATTTGCAGGACAAGACCGAATCGACCGGCAGCGTGAATGACAAGAAAGCCAAGATCTGGCTGTTCAATCTGAATGGCGACAGCAAGGATGCTTTCGGTGGCGGCGGCATCAGCAATTATTCGCTGACCTATACCACCGGCAAGATCGACATCGAAACGCCGGTGGCGCGCCTGATCGACATGCTGACGGTGGACACCCACGGCAGCTTCCACAAGCTGGGCCTGACCGCCTCGCGCCTGCAAAGCCTGGGTGGCGAGACCAGCTTCTTCGGCATCGTCAACGCGCAAACGGCGTCGAAAAACCTCGACGCCTCGGAAAAAATGGGCCTGGGCGGCGTCGGCGGCGTGCGCGCCTATCCGGGCGGCGAGGCATATGGCGACCAGGGTTATGTGCTGAACCTGGAACTGCGGCAAAACCTGCCGGCCTTCACCGCCGTGGCCGGCCAGCTGCAACTGGTCGGCTTTGCCGATACGGGCACGGTCAAGCTCAACCGCCATGCCTGGAGCGCGGGCGAAAACCGCCGCACCTTGAGCGGCGCCGGCGTCGGCGTCTCCTGGACCGGCGCCAATGCGCTGATCGTCAAGGGGTATTACGCGCACAAGCTGGGCAATGCCAAGGCGACCTCCGCACCGGATTCCGCCGGCCGCTTCTGGTTGCAAGCAGTCAAGTATTTCTGATCTAACATCGACACGTTCACACTTCAGGACCCGCCATGAATCGCATCTACCGCTCCATCTGGAACCAGGCCACCGGTGCCTACGCAGCTGTTTCCGAAAACGTCAAATCGGCCGGGAAGCGCTCGATGCCCGGCAGTGCCGGCGGCGGCGCGCATTTGGCCTTGACCAGCATGGCGGCGGCGCTGATGCTGGGCTACGGCAGTCTGGCGCTGGCGGGGCCGACGGGCGGCACGGTGGTGGCGGGCCAGGCGAACATTACCGGCGCGCCGGGCTCGACGGTGATCAAGCAGGGCAGCCAGAATGCGGTGATCAACTGGGCCAACTTCAATATCAACCAGGGCGAGTCGGTACAGTTCGTGCAGCCGAACAGCCATGCGGTGGCCTTGAACCGGGTGCTGGGCAATGATGGCACCACGATTCTGGGCAACCTGTCGGCCAACGGCAAGGTGTTTATCGTCAACCCGAACGGCATCCTGTTCGGCCAGGGTGCGTCCGTCAATACGGCCGGCTTGGTGGCCTCCATGCTCGATATCAATAACGCCGACTTCATGGCGGGCAGCTATAAGTTTTCCGGCAACGGCACGGGCAAGGTATTGAACCAGGGCAGCATCAGCGCGCCGGGCGGCTATGTCGCCTTGCTGGGCGCGAATGTGTCGAATGAGGGCACGATCAATGCGCGCCTCGGTTCGGTGGCGCTGGCGGCGGGCCGCGCCATCACGCTGGACGTGGCCGGCGATGGTTTGCTGAACGTGGCGGTGGACCAGGGGGCGGTGGGCGCGCTGGTGCAAAATGGCGGCCTGATCCAGGCCGATGGCGGCAGCGTGCTGCTCACGGCCCAGGCCGCCGGCGACCTGCTGAAAACCGTGGTCAACAATACCGGCGTGATCGAGGCGCACACCATCGATACGCGCAGCGGCACCATCAAGCTGCTGGGCGATATGCAGACCGGCACGGTGAACGCGTCCGGCACGCTGGACGCCAGCGCGCCGACGGGCGGCAATGGCGGCTTTATCGAAACCTCGGCCGCCAAGGTCAAGATGGCCGATGCGCTGAAGATCACCACCTCGGCCGTGGCAGGCAAGGGCTTGACCGGCACCTGGCTGATCGATCCGACCGACTTCACGATTGCCGCTTCCGGCGGCGACCAGACCGGCGCGTTCTACACGAATGCGCTGAAGACTACCGACGTGCATATCCAGACGGTCGCCAGTGGCGCAGGCCTGGGCAATATCAACGTCAACGACACGATTTTGTGGTCGGCCAACCAGCTCAAGCTGACGGCGCACAACAATATCAATATCAATGCGCCGCTGCGCGGTTCGGGCACGGCCACCCTGGCGCTGCGCTATGGCCAGAGCGCGCCGGCTGCCGGCAACCTGGCGACCTATAACGTCAAGGCCGAGATTGACCTGCCGTCCGGCAAGAACTTCAGCACCTTGCTGGGCATCGATGGCGCGACGACGGTGTATACGGTGGTCAACAGCCTGGGCGCCGCCGGCAGCATGACCGGCACCGATCTGCAAGGCTTGCGTAACGTACTCGGCGAAAATATCGTGCTGGGCGCGAATATCGATGCCAGCATCACGGCGAACACGGGAATCTGGGGCGCCAACGGCTTTGCGCCGATCGGCTCCGCCGCCACGCCATTCACCGGCCAGTTCGACGGCCTGGGCCATACCATCCATGGTCTGAGCATTACCAATACCACGGCCAGCGGCATTGCCGCGCTGTTCGGCGCGACCAGCTCCACGGCCAGCGTGCGCAACATCGGCTTGGCGAACGTTGCCATTACCGGCAATATCGCCAGCGGCTTGTATGGCCAGACGGCGGCCCTGGTGGGTATCAATAGCGGCATCATCAGCAACGCGTTTGTCGGCAGCGGCACGGTATCGGGCATCGACAGGACACATACCGGTGGCCTGGTGGCACTCAATCAAGGCACCATCACCGACAGCTACAATAATGCCGCGGTGTCCCGGACCGGAACCAATACGGGTGGCTGGCTGGGTGGCCTGGTGGGCGAGGCCGAAGCCACCAGCAATATCACCAACAGTTATAACAGCGGCAGCGTAACCGGCCTGATCGCAACAGGCGGGCTGGTCGGCAACAACAAGGGCAGTATCAGCAACAGTTTCAATTCCGGCGTGATAACAGGCAGAAACGATGTCGGTGGACTGGTGGTCCACAATCGGGCCGGCGGCGTCATTACCAACAGCTACAATACCGGCGCCGTCTCCGGCGGCGCCTTTGTGGGGGGGCTGGTGTCGCAGACGTATACCAACGGTAGCGGGTTCGCCGCTTCCGTGACCAGCAACAGTTATTCCACCGGTACCGTCACCGCCCAGGGCCTGGGTGTCGCCTCTTCGGCCAACACCGCCACCGGTGGCCTGATCGGCGCCAACAAGGGCGTGCTCTCCGACAGTTACGCGACCGGCGCAGTGATAGGCGCCAGCGGCTCGACGGTGGGCACCAATAGCGGGGTGGGCGGGGTGGTCGGCTTGCTCGGCGTAGCGGGCAATGTCGCCAGGGTGTATTCGTCCGGCACAGTGAGCCTGAAATCTGGCGCCACCGGCACGATGGGCGGCGTGGTCGGCTTGATCAGCGCGACTACGGGTACGCTCGCCAACGGCTTTTACAATACGACCGTGAATCCGGCCATCGCGGAGGTCGGCACCAATACCATCGGCGGGACAGTCTCGGTGACCAGGGGACTGACGTCGTCAGAAATGCAGACCGGATCGAATTTCGAGGGCTTCAATTTCACGACCAAGGCTGGCGCAACCGGCAACAACTGGGTGATGGTCAATACCGACGGCACGCTCAACGGCGCGGGCAACAAGACCGGCGCCACCTGGCCGATGCTGTCGGCCGAGTACAGCACCAATATCTACTCCTCGCACCAGTTGCAGCTGATGGCGATGAACCTGGCCGGCAACTACACGCTGAAGCAGGATATCAACGCCGCCAGCACCGGCACCACCGGCGATGTGTGGAACGGCGCCACCTTTGTACCGGTCGGCGCCAGCACCGGCACCCCGTTTACCGGCACCTTCGACGGCACCGGCCATGTCATTTCCGGCCTGGTCATCAACCGTCCCGGCACGAATTCCGCCGGCCTGTTCGGCGCCACGTCCAGCACCGCGATCGTGCGCAATGTCGGCCTGGAAGGCGGCAGCATTACCGGCATGGATGCCACCGGCGCCCTGGTCGGCAGCAATCTGGGTCGCGTCAGCGGCAGCTACAGCACCGCCAGCGTGACGGGCGGCACCCAGGTCGGCGGCCTGGTCGGCTCGAACCTCACGGGAGGTACCGTCACCAACAGCTACGCCAGCGGCGCCGTCACCGGCACCGGCACTCTCGGCGGCCTGGTCGGCACGAACAACGGCACGCTGACCAACAACTATGCCAGCGGCACTGTCACCGGCGGCATTACCCTGGGTGGTGTGACGGGCTCCAACAACGGCACCGCCAGCGGCAATTTCTGGGATACCACCACCAGCAACCTGGCGACCAACGCCAATGCCAGCGGCATCGGCACCGGCTTGAGCACCGCGCAAATGAAATTGCTGTCCGTCTACACCGGCGCGGGCTGGGATCTGACCAGCACGTGGATCGTCTACGACACCAATACCTATCCCTTGCTGCGCGCCTTCATGACGCCGCTGCAGGTGACGTTTGCCGCGAACGCCAGCAAAACCTATAACGCCACCACCACCGGCTGGACGGCGCCGGGCGTGACCAGTTCAAACTCGGTTGCCTATGCGGCGCTGCAGGGTACCCTGAACTATGGCGCCGCGGGCAGCGCCGTCAACGCCGGCACTTACGCCATTACGGCCGGCGGCCTGTATTCGGGCCAGCGCGGCTACGCCATCAACAGCAGCGCCGCGACGCTGACCATCAACAAGCTGGCCGCGACGCTGAACGGCGGGCTGGTTCAGGATCGCGTGTATGACGGCACCACCACGGCCACTATCCAGGGTGGCATACTGAGCGGCATCCTGACGGTGGATAAAGGCAAAGTCACGGCCACCGGCGGCAACTTTGACACCAGTAACGCCGGCACCGGCAAGACCGTGACCTTGGTTAGCAGCGGCACCGCCGGCGGCAATTACACGATCACGGCCAGCGGAGCAGGCCTGACCGGCACGATCACGCCGAAGGAGCTTTCCCTCTCCGGCATGACCGCCACCGACCGGCAATACAATGCCAGCCGGCAGGCCGTCCTGACGGGCGGCACATTGAACGGCCTGGTCGGCAGCGAAACGCTGACGCTCGGCACGTCCAGCGGTACCTACGACAACGCGAATGCCGGCACCGGCAAGGCGGTGACCGTCACGCTGGGCGCGCTGGGCAACGACACCGGCCTGGCCAGCAATTACACGCTCGCCGCACCGACCGACATCACGGGCACGGTCACGCCCAAGGTCCTGACCGTGGGCGGTGTGACGGCGGGTGATAAAGTCTATGACGGCCTCACAAGCGCCATCGTCGGCGGCGGCACCCTCAGTGGCCTGGTCGACAAGGAAACGCTGACCGCGGTCAACAGCGGTGAATTTTCCGACAAGAACGTCGCCAATGGCAAGACCGTCACGGTCTCCACGACCCTGAGCAACGGCAACTTTGGCGGCCTGGCATCGAACTATACGGTTGCCAATTTTGGCGTGACGGCCAGCATCACTCCCAAAGCCTTGACGGTGACCGGCGCGACGGCCGGCAACAAGGCCTACGACGGCAACACGGCCGCCACCATCAGCGGCGGCGCCCTGAGTGGCATGGTCGGTTCGGAAACGATCAACCTGGGGGCGCTGTCCGGCAGTTTCAGCGACAAGAACGCCGGCACCGGCAAGGCCGTGACGGTCACCGGCGGCACCTTGAGCGACGGCAGCAACGGCGGCCTGGCCAGCAACTATACGGTCGGCAGCATCACGGGCCTGTCGGCCGATATCACGCAAAAAGCGCTGACGGTCACCGGCGTCACCGTTGGCAGCAAAACCTATGACGGCAACACAAGCGCGACGGTGTCGGGCGGCACGTTGAACGGCCTGGTCGGCGGCGAAACGCTGGGCCTGTCCGGCCAGACGGGCGTGTTCATTGACAGGAATGCGGGCAATGGCAAGGCCGTGACGGTCAGCGGCGCCACGCTGTCCGATGGCAGCGGCCTGGCCAGCAACTATACGGTCAGCAATGCCACCGGCGTGACCGGCAATATCACGCAAAAAGCGCTGACGGTGGGCGGCGTGACGGCGGCCGACAAGGTCTATGATGGCGGCCTGGCGGCAGTCTTGAGCGGCGGCACCTTGAGCGGCATGGTCGGCTCGGAAACGCTGGGCCTGTCCAGCCTCTCCGGCGTATTCGGCGACAAGAATGTGGGGAGCGGCAAGACCGTGACGGTCACCGGCGGCGCGCTGTCCGACGGCACTGGCCTGGCCAGCAACTATACGGTGGGCGCCGTGACGGGCCTGCTTGCCAGCATCACGCCCAAGGCGCTGACGCTGAGCGGCGTGCTGGCCAGCGCCAAGGTGTATGACGGCAATACCAAGGCCAGCCTGACGGCCGGCACCCTGAACGGCCTGGTGGGCGGCGAAAGCCTGAGCGTATCCGGCCTGACCGGCACGTTTGCCAACCAGAACGCCGGCACCGGCAAGGCCGTGACGGTCACCGGCACCACGCTGGTCGATGGCACTGGCCTGGCCAGCAATTATTCGGTCAGCAATCCGACCGGCGTGACGGGCGACATCACGCCCAAGGCCTTGACGGTCAGCGGCCTGGTGGCCGCCAACAAGGTGTATGACGCCACCACCAAGGCTACCGTCACCGGCGGCACCCTGAGCGGCCTGGTCGGCGGCGAAACCCTGGGCCTGTCCGGCTTGAGCGGTACGTTTGTCAACAAGAACGCCGGCACCGCCAAGGCGGTCACCATCAGCGGCGCGACCCTGGCCGACGGCACTGGTCTGGCCAGCAACTACACAGTCAGCAACCCGACCGGCGTGACGGCCAATATCAACCAGGCCACGATTTCCTCGGTGACCAATGTGGTGGCCGACAGCAAGGCCTACGATGGCGGCACCAGTGTCACCTTCGGTTCGGCCACGGCCACCTTCAACGGCATGCTCAGCGGCGACAGCCTGGCGATCGGCGCCACCAAGGCCTCGTTCAGCGACAAGAACGCGGGCACCGGCAAGGCGGTCACGATCTCCTTCCTGACCTTGGGCGGCACCGATGCGGGCAACTACCTGCTGGCCAGCAGCACCGCGACCGGCACCGGCACCATCACGCCGAAGGCACTGACGATCAGCGGCATGTCGGTGATCAACAAAGTCTATGACGGCACCACCAAGGCCACCCTGGCGGGCGGCTCGGTCGTCGGCCTGGTCGGTTCGGAAAACATTGGCGTGACCGGCTTGTCGGCGACGTTTGACGACAAGAACGCCGGCACCGGCAAGACCGCGACGGCCACCGGCGCGTCCCTGGTCGACGGCGTCAACGGCGGCCTGGCGGCCAACTACACGATCAGCAATCCGACCGGCCTGCTTGCCAATATCACGCCGAAAGCGTTGACGGTGACGGGCGTGACGGCCACCACGCGCGCTTATGACGGCACCCTGGCGGCCACGCTGTCGGGTGGCAGCCTGAGCGGCCTGGTCAGCGGTGAAACGCTGGTGGTGTCCGGCGGCACCGGCGCGTACGCCGACAAGAACGCGGGCACGGGCAAGGCGGTGACGGTCACGGGCGTGGGCATAGCCGACGGCACGGGCCTGGCCAGCAACTACACGGTCAGCAATCCGACCGGCGTCACCGGCACCATTACGCAGAAGACCCTGACGGTCACCGGCGCGCTGGCGGCCGACAAAACCTATGACGGCAGTGTCGCCGCCGGTTTGACGGGCGGCACGCTCGACAGCAGCGGCTTTGTCGGCGGTGAAACAGTCAACCTGGCCAGCCTCACCGGCGCGTTTGCCGACAAGAATGCCGGCAGCGGCAAGGCCGTCAGCATCACCGGCGGCACCTTGTCCAACGGCACCAACGGCGGCCTGGCCAGCAACTACTCGGTCGGCCCTGTCACGGGCCTGACAGCCAGCATCGCGCAAAAAGCGCTGACGGTCACCGGCGTGGCGGCCGCCAATAAAGTGTATGACGCCACCACCAAGGCCACCGTCACCGGCGGCACGCTGAGCGGCCTGGTCGGCGGCGAAACCCTGGGCCTGTCCGGCCTGTCGGGTACATTTGCGGACAAGAACGCCGGCACCGCCAAGGCGGTCACCATCAGTGGTGCGACGCTGGCCGACGGCACTGGTCTGGCCAGCAACTACACGGTCAGCAACCCGACCGGCGTGACGGCCAATATCAACCAGGCCACCATCAGCTCGGTGACCAATGTGGTGGCCGACAGCAAGGCCTACGATGGCGGCACCGCTGTCACCTTCGGCTCGGCCACGGCCACCTTCAACGGCATGCTCAGCGGTGACAGCCTGGCGATCGGCGCCACCAAGGCCTCGTTCAGCGACAAGAACGCCGGCACCGGCAAGGCGGTCACCATCTCCTTCCTGACCCTGGGCGGCACTGATGCGGGCAACTACCTGCTGGCCAGCAGCACGGCGACCGGCACCGGCACCATCACGCCGAAGGCACTGACGATCAGCGGCATGTCGGTAATCAACAAGGTCTATGACGGCACCACCAAGGCCACCCTGGCGGGCGGCTCGGTCGTCGGCCTGGTCGGTTCGGAAAACATCGGCGTGACCGGTTTGTCGGCGACGTTTGACGACAAGAACGCCGGCACCGGCAAGACGGCGACGGCCACCGGCGCATCCCTGGTCAACGGCGTCAACGGCGGCCTGGCGGCCAACTACACGATCAGCAACCCGACCGGCCTGCTGGCCAATATCACGCCGAAAGCGTTGACGGTGACGGGCGTGACGGCGGCCAGCCGCGACTACGATGGCACCAAGGCCGCTGCCCTGAGTGGCGGCAGCCTGAGTGGCGTCGTGACGGGCGAAAGCCTGACGCTGTCGGGCCTGAGCGGCAGTTTTGCCACTCAAAATGCCGGCAATAATATCGTGGTGACAGTCAGCGGCGCGCAGTTGGCCGATGGCGCCAACGGCCTGGCCAGTAATTACACGGTCAGTAATCCGGGCAACGTGGCAGCCAATATCACGCAAAAAGCGCTGACGATCAGCGGCATGAGCGCCAGCGGCAAGGTGTACGACGGAACGTTCGATGCGGTCTTGTCGGGTGGTACCTTGCAGGGTCTGGTGAATGACGAAACCATCACCATCACCGGCAAGACCGGCGTATTTACCGACAAGAACGCCGGCTTGGGCAAAGACGTGCGCGTGCAAACCCTGGAATTGACCAACGGTACCGGATTGGCCAGCAATTATTCCGTCAGCGTGCCGATGGATATGAAGGCCAACATTGCGCAGAAAGAACTGGCGGTCGGTAACGTAACGGCACTCGACAAAACCTATGATGGTACGGTGGGCGCCAGTTTTACGGGCGGTGCCCTGTCTGGCTTTGTCAAGGATGAAACGGTCGGCCTGGCTAGCCTGGCCGGCAAGTTTGCCGACCAGAATGCAGGCAGCGGCAAGGACGTGAGTATCACCGGCGGTACCCTGAGCGATGGTACCAATGGCGGACTGGCCAGTAACTATATCGTCGCCAGCAGTGCCGGCCTGAGCGCCAGCATCAGCCAAAAAGTGTTGACGATAACGGGTGTCACGGCAGGCAACAAGACCTATGACGGTAGCGACACCGCTATCTTGTCTGGCGGTACCTTGAATGGCCTGGTGGGCACGGAAACCTTGAGCTTGTCCGGCCAGAGCGGCCGCTTCAGCGACAAGAATGCGGGGACTAACAAGGACGTGACGGTCAGCGGCGCCACCTTGGGCGATGCGGGTTCGGGCGCGACGGCTGGCCTGGCCAGCAATTACAAGGTCGACAATGCGACCGGCGTCAAAGCCGATATTGCGCAGAAAGCGCTGACGGTCAGCGGTGCCACGGCGCTCGACAAGACCTATGACGGCAACACGGTGGCAGCGCTGGCCGGCGGTGCCTTGAATGGCCTGGTAGGCAGCGAAACGCTGGCCCTGTCGGCGGCATTTGCCGACAAGAACGCGGCGGCCGGCAAGGCGGTGACAGTGAGCCTCAACGACGGTAGCGGGCTGGCCGGCAACTATGTGCTGAACAATCCAACCAGCCTGACGGCAACTATCGATCAGAAAGCACTGACGGTGACGGGTGTCACGGCAGGCAACAAGACCTATGACGGTAACGACAAGGCGACGTTGACCGGTGGCGTGTTGAATGGCCTGGTGGGCACGGAAACCTTGAGCCTGTCCGGCCAGAGTGGCGTGTTCAGTGACAAGAATGTGGGCATCGGCAAGACGGTGACGGTCAGCGGCGCCACCTTGGGCAATGCGGGCACGGGCGCCACGGCTGGCCTGGCCAGCAACTATACGGTCGGCAATGCGAGCGGTGTGACAGCGACCATCGCACAAAAAGCGCTGACGGTCAGCGGTGCCACGGCGCTCGACAAGACCTATGACGGCAACACGGCGGCAGCGCTGGCCGGCGGTGCCCTGGACGGCCTGGTGGACGGCGAAACCCTGGCCCTGTCGGCGGCATTTGCCGACAAGGCCGCGGCGGCCGGGAAGGCCGTGACGGTCGCTCTCAACGATGGCAGCGGGCTGGCCGGCAACTATGTGCTGAACAATCCGACCGGCCTGACGGCGGCCATCACGCCCAAGGCGCTGACGGTGAGTGGCGTGACGGCTGGCAACAAGACCTACGATGGCACACTGGCGGCCTCGTTGTCGGGTGGTACCTTGAATGGCCTGGTGGGCACGGAAACCTTGAGCCTGTCCGGCCAGAGCGGCGTCTTCAGCGACAAGAATGCCGGCATCGGCAAGACCGTGACGGTCAGCGGCGCCACCTTGGGCGATGCAGGCTCGGGCGCCACGGCGGGCCTGGCAAGCAACTATACGGTCGGCAATGCGACCGGCGTGACAGCGAACATCGCACAAAAAGCGCTGACGGTCAGCGGTGCCACGGCGCTCGACAAGACCTATGACGGCAACACGGTGGCAGCGCTGGCGGGCGGCGCCCTGAATGGCCTGGTGGACGGCGAAACCCTGGCCTTGACGGCGGCATTTGCCGACAAGAACGCGGCGGCCGGCAAGGCGGTGACAGTGAGCCTCAACGACGGTAGCGGGCTGGCCGGCAACTATGTGCTGAACAATCCAACCAGCCTGACGGCAACTATCGATCAGAAAGCACTGACGGTGACGGGTGTCACGGCAGGCAACAAGACCTATGACGGTAACGACAAGGCGACGTTGACCGGTGGCGTGTTGAATGGCCTGGTGGGCACGGAAACCTTGAGCCTGTCCGGCCAGAGTGGCGTGTTCAGTGACAAGAATGTGGGCATCGGCAAGGATGTGACGGTCAACGGCGCTACCTTGGGCAATGCGGGTTCTGGCGCCACGGCTGGCCTGGCCAGCAATTACAAGGTCGACAATGCGACCGGCGTCAAAGCCGATATCGCACAGAAAGCAGTGACGGTCAGCGGTGCCACAGCGCTCGACAAGATCTATGACGGCAACACGGTGGCAGCGCTGGCCGGCGGCGCCCTGAATGGCCTGGTGGACGGCGAAACCCTGGCCTTGTCGGCGGCATTTGCCGATAAGAACGCGGCGGCCGGCAAGGCCGTGACGGTTGCTCTCAACGATGGCAGCGGTCTGGCCGGCAACTATGTGCTGAACAATCCGACCGGCCTGACGGCGGCCATCACGCCCAAGGCGCTGACGGTGAGCGGCGTGACGGCAGGCAACAAGACCTACGATGGCACGCGGGCGGCCTCGTTGTCGGGTGGTACCTTGAATGGCCTGGTCGGCACGGAAACCCTGAGCCTCTCCGGCCAGAGCGGCGTGTTTGGCGACAAGAATGCCGGCAGTGGCAAGACCGTGACGGTCAGCGGCGCCACCCTGGGCAATGCGGGCTCGGGCGCCACGGCGGGCCTGGCCAGCAACTACACGGTCGGCAATGCGACCGGCGTCAAAGCCGATATCGCGCAGAAACAGCTGACGGTCGGTGGTATTACCGCAGGCAACAAGGTCTACGATGGCGGCACCGCTGCGGCGCTCGATACCGGCAGCGCGACATTCGGCGGCCTGGTCACGGGCGACAGCTTGAATGCCTCGGCCAGTGGCGCCTTCAGCGACAAAAACGCGGCGGCCGGCAAGACCGTCAATATCAGCGGCATCGTGCTCGGTGGCGTGGACGCGGGTAACTACACGCTCGACAGCACCACGGCCACCGCCAAGGCCGACATTACGGCCAAGGCGCTGACGGTGACGGGCCAACTGGCGGGCAACAAGGTCTATGACGGCAATACCGTTGCCAGCCTGTCCGGCGGCGCGCTGAGCGGCCTGGTGGACGGTGAGACATTAGGCATTGCAGGTCAAACTGCCGAGTTCAGCGACAAGAACGCGGCCAATGGCAAAACCGTGACGGTCACCGGCACGACCCTGGTCGATACCTCCACGGGCCTGGCATCGAACTACTCGGTCAGCAACCCGACCGGCTTGACGGCCAGCATTACGGCCAAGGCCTTGACGGTGACGGGCCAGTTGGCCGGCAACAAGGTCTATGACGGCAATGCGCAAGCCAGCCTGTCCGGCGGCGCCTTGAGCGGGCTGGTGGCCGGTGAAACCCTGGGCTTTGGCGGCCAGAGCGCCGTCTTCAGCGACAAGAACGCGGCCAATGGCAAGACGGTGACGGTGACCGGCACGACCCTGGTCGATACCGCCACGGGCCTGGCATCGAACTACTCGGTCAGCAACCCGACTGGCCTGACGGCCAGCATTACGGCCAAGGCGCTGACGGTGACGGGGCAACTGGCGGGCAATAAAGTCTACGACGGCAATACGGTCGCCAGCCTGTCCGGCGGCGCCTTGAACGGCCTGATTGCCGGTGAAACGCTGGGCTTTGGTGGTCAAAACGCCGTGTTCAGCGACAAGAACGCGGCCAATGGCAAGACCGTGACGGTCACCGGCACGACCCTGGTCGATACCTCCACGGGCCTGGCATCGAACTACTCGGTCAGCAACCCGACCGGCTTGACGGCCAGCATTACGGCCAAGGCCTTGACGGTGACCGGCCAACTGGCTGGCAATAAAGTCTACGACGGCAATACCGCGGCGCAATTGTCCGGTGGCACCCTGAGTGGCCTGGTCGCTGGCGAGACCCTGGTGATCGGTGGCCAGAACGTGACGTTTGCCGACAAGAATGCCGGCACCGCCAAGGCCGTGACTGTGACGGGCACGACCCTGGTCGATACCGCCACCGGCCTGGCCAGCAACTATACGGTCAGCAACCCGACCGGCCTGACGGCCAGCATTACGGCCAAGGCCCTGACGGTGACCGGCCAACTGGCGGGCAATAAAGTCTATGACGGCAATACGCAAGCCAGCCTGTCCGGCGGCGCATTGAGCGGCCTGGTGGCGGGCGAAACGCTGGGCTTTGGTGGTCAAAACGCCGTGTTCAGCGACAAGAACGCGGCTAATGGCAAAGCGGTAATGGTCACCGGCACCACCCTGGTCGACACCGCCACCGGCCTGGCCAGCAACTATACGGTCAGCAACCCGACCGGCCTGACGGCCAGCATCACGGCCAAGGCCCTGACGGTGACGGGCCAGTTGGCGGGCAATAAAGTCTATGACGGCAATGCGCAAGCCAGCCTGTCCGGTGGCACACTGAGCGGCCTGGTGGCGGGCGAGACGCTGGCCTTCGGCGGCCAGAACGCCGTCTTCAGCGACAAGAACGCGGCCAATGGCAAGACCGTGACGGTGACTGGCACAACCTTGGTCGATACCGCCAACGGCCTGGCCAGCAACTATACGGTCAGCAACCCGACCGGCCTGACGGCCAGCATTACGGCCAAGGCCCTGACGGTGACGGGCCAGCTGGCCGGTAACAAGGTCTATGACGGCACGGCGCAAGCCAGCCTGTCCGGCGGCGCCTTGAGCGGCCTGGTCGCTGGTGAAACCCTGGTGATCGGTGGCCAGAACGCAACGTTTGCCGACAAGAACGCCGGCACCGCCAAGGCCGTCACGGTGACGGGCACGACCCTGGTCGACACTAGTACCGGCCTGGCCAGCAACTATACGGTCAGCAATCCGACCGGCCTGACGGCCAGCATCACGCCGAAAGCCCTGACGGTGGCCGGTCAATTGGCCACCAACAAGGTGTATGACGGCACGACGGCGGCGCAATTGTCCGGCGGCGTGCTGGCGGGCCTGGTGGCGGGCGAAAGCCTGGGCCTGGCGGGTCAGACGGCGACGTTTGCCGACAAGAACGCGGCCACCGCCAAGGCGGTGACGGTGACCGGCACGACCCTGGTCGATACCAGCACCGGCCTGGCAAGCAACTATACGGTCAGCAATCCGACCGGCCTGACGGCCAGCATCACGCCGGCCAGCCTGCTGGTGCGCGCCACGGGCGCCGCGTCGCGCGTGTATGACACGACCACCAACGCCAGCGTGACCCTGGGCGACAACCGTATCGCCGGCGACGTGCTGACCATCAGCAACAGCGGCGCCAGCTTTGCCGACAAGAACGCCGGCGCCAACAAGACGGTGACGGTGAACGGCATTGCGCTCGGCGGCGCGGATGCGGGCAACTATATTGTCAACACGACGGCGACCACCACGGCCAGCATCACGCAGGCGGGGCTGGGTGTCAAAGTGGACAATGCCGAGAAAGACCAGGGCCGCGCCAACCCGGCCTTCACGGCCAGCTACACGGGCTTGCTGGGCGGCGACACGCTGGCGAACGAAGTCAGCGGCAACCTGGCCTTCACCACGCCGGCGACCACCGGCTCGCCATCGGGCAGCTATGTGGTGTCGGCTGCCGGCCAGGCATCGACCAACTATGCGCTGACCTACACGCCGGGCGTGCTGACGGTCAATCCGACCGAAGCGCTGCAAAGCGCGGTGGCCAGCGTGATCGCGGCGGTCAATGTGGCGCCATCGCAAGGCAATATGGTGCAGGCCGAGGTGGTGGCGAAAGGGGAAACCGTCACCAGCAAGGAGGACGCGGTGCAGGTGGCGGTGGAGGGCAGCCAGCCGCAGCAGCAGGGCAGCGCGCCGGTGGTGCAGACGACGGCCTCGGTGAACAGCAATGTCTTGCCGGGCTTGCGCCTGAATGTGATCGATACGGGCCTGCGCTTGCCGGTGGAGACTGGCAGCACCAGCATCGAAAGCCAGTAAGCATGGGCTAGCCGGGCTTGCCGGTTGAAGTGCCGCTTCGCGAACCATGCGAAGCGGCATTTTTTTTGCCGTCCCGCCATCTGCCGGCCATCTATAATCAGCCCATGGACATCTTCAATCTGACAGGAATGCAATGACCCCCAATTTTATCGGCGTGAGCGGCTTGCCGCGTGCGGGTTCCACCCTGATGTGCCAGTTGCTGGCGCAGCATCCGGACGTCCACAGCGAAGGCAACAGTTCCCCCGTATGCAGTGCCCTGCAGAACATGCGGCGCACGATCAGCGACGATCCGTTTTTCCTGTCCCAGCTCGATACCGCTTTCGACGCCAGTTATGCCCACCTGAAGACGGCGATGCAAGGCTTTCTGCGGGGCTGGTACCAGGATTGCGGCAAGCTGGCCGTGGTCGACAAGAACCGCGCCTGGCTGCACGCGGTGGAAATGCTGTTGCAGCTGGCGCCGGAAGCGAAGCTGATCGTTTGCGTGCGTGAACTGGGGCAGGTGTATGGTTCGGTCGAAGCCCAGCACCAGCGCACCATCCTGCTCGATTTTATCGATCACCTGGGCGACTATGACCGGCTGGGCCGGGCCGACATGCTGTTCGCCAAGGACCGCACCATCGGCTCCCCCTTGAACGCCCTGCAGGCGGTGCTGGACTTGCCTTTGGCGGTGCAGCAAAAACTGTATGTGGTGCGTTTCGAGGATTTGATGGCGCGGCCAGGCGAATGCATGTCGCATCTGTATGCCTGGCTGGGTCTGGCGCCGTTCCAGATCGATCCGGACAATCTGCGCGTGGGCTTGCGCGAAAGCGACAGTCACTACCGCATGAAATATACGCACCGGCAATTTGCCAGCATCCGTGCGCCGCAGCCGCATGCGATACCGCCGCGCATCCAGCAGCAGATCGAGAGCGCCTACGGCTGGTTTTACGAGATGTATTATCCGCGCGTCGCCGCAAAGGGCTGACACCAGGCAAAAAAAAGGCGGAACCGAAGTTCCGCCTTTTTTTCATTTAAAACATTCGATAAAACCGTAGCGAGCGGAAGTAAGTTGTGGTCGAGAAGCGCAACTGTACGAAGGTACAGTGAGCATCGCAGACCACGACTTACGACGCGCAGTAGGTTTGATCGTATGTTTTAGAACCAGGCTTCAACCTGGAAGCCATACGAGGTGCCGCTGGTGTTGTTGTTGTAGATCGGGCCGCCGTTGTTCGACGCGTTGACCGACGCGGTGGCCGCATCGTTCCATTTGCCATAGCTGACAAAGGCGCGCAGTTCAGGACGCGACCACAGGCCAGGACCTGCCGAAATCGCCGGTGCGATGGTGATCTTGGTCAGGCGCTTGGTCGGGCCGCCCGATTGCGTCACGCGGTCCGTGCCCAGTTCGCCAATCAGCTTGAGGTTGTTGGTGAAAGCGTAGACAGGGCGCACGCCAACCGAGGTCCAGGTCGAGGAGCCGGCAGCTTTCGACTCGTCTTTTTGCCACAGGGCGACCAGTTCCATGCCGAAGTTTTCCATCGGCTGGATCGCCATGTCATTGAACACGCGGGTACGCTTGACGTCCGAACCCAGCGAGGTGCTGCCCGATGCGCCGAACTGGGCGCCGTTGCCGGTACCAGGACCGACGCCATACTGCACGCCGAAGGTGTTGCCACCGCCGTAGACCTTGCCTTGACGGTGGAATGCCGACAGCTGCCAGCCGTTGTTTTTCTTGCCGAAGAAATCGTTGTCCTTGCCTTCGCCGATGATGTAGGTCGCGGCCAGGTCCAGGGTGCCGTTGGTGTTGACCGGAATTTCACCGTAGATGAAGTTCTGGCGCACGGCCGAACGGTTGCCAAGGTAGACACCTGGCGTGCCGCTCTTCGAACCCTGGGCATCATCGAACTGGGCAATGTCGTTGTCCTTGAAGAAGGCGTACGAGAACTTGCCCGGGCCGGCAGGAATGCGGTCCAGGCCGGCGCCGGTACCGTTCATGTTGATGTACTGCAGATCCAGCATGTGGATGTCAGGACGGTAGTAGAAACGTTTACCGACCCAGGCCGTGCCGCCGTTCAGGAAATCGAGTCCCTGTGCTTCGACGTAGGCTTTGACGATGCCGACCTTGTTGTCGCCGAAATCGGAGTTTGGTGCGTAGGCGTTGACCCAGACGGTGGCCATGTAGGTCACGTCGCCGGATTTGGCGATGGCTTTGGTGTAGCCGAATTCGGTATAGGCGTCGCACTCATTGCCCAGACGATATTTCATGGTGTTGCCACCCAGGCCGAAGCAGCCTTGTGAGCCGCCGTCACTGGAGGTGTTGCTGCCGGCGCCAGCGCGCAGGTAGCCGTGGAAGCCTTCGGAATCGGTTGGGTACATCGGGTCCGCCATGGCCGAGCCGCTGGCGATGGCCAGCAGGGCGAGGGTCAGGGCGGCCGGCAGGGATTTCATTGCAGTGCGATTCATGCTGTCTCCAAGGTCACTATGTTGAACGCGACAGGGGTGTCCCCGGTACGTTGCGCGGTCTCATGCCGCAAACAAAGTCTAGCAGCGCTTTTTTTGCGACCCTGATACAAAAGCTACAAGTGTTGATACTTTCTTTCAAAGTGTTGTTTTTTGAAAATGTCGATACTCTCGCGCATTGACAAGCTGCAAAAGAGTATTGAATTGCGGTTTCGGAGTATCAGAAAGTATCAAAGTACGGTGATACATTGTGGTCGTGGTGCCAATGCAGTCGATTTCCTGGCATGACCAACGACAAAAAACACTGGAGACAAACATGAAACGTATCGCCATTGCCGCGCTGTGCGCCGGCGCCTTCGCCATCAGCACGTCCGCCGCTGCCGCCACCGACCTCGTCATCGCTACCGTCAACAACGGTCACATGATCGAAATGCAAAAGCTCAGCAAGTTCTTCGAGCAGGCCAATCCCGATATCAAACTGAAATGGGTGACCCTGGAAGAGGGCATCCTGCGCCAGCGCATGACGACCGATATCGCCACCAAGGGCGGCCAGTTCGACGTGATGACCATCGGCCTGTATGAAACGCCGATCTGGGGCAAGAAAAACTGGCTGATCCCGATCAAGCCTGACGCCAAATACGACATCGACGACCTGCTGCCATCGATCCGCGAAGGCCTGTCCGGCGACGGCAAGCTGTACGCGTCGCCGTTCTACGGCGAAAGCTCGATGATCATGTACCGCAGCGACCTGGTGAAAAAAGCCGGCATGACGATCGAAGACCGTCCAAGCTGGAACCAGTTGCGCGACGTGGCCGCCAAGATCCACGATCCGGCCAACGGCGTGTATGGCATCTGCCTGCGCGGCAAACCGGGCTGGGGCGACAACATGGCCCTGATCACCACCATGGCCAATTCGTTCGGCGGCCAGCTGTTCGACATGAAATGGAAGCCGCAATTTACCAGCAAGCCATGGAAAGACGCGGTCACCATGTATGTCGACCTGATGAAAAAATACGGTCCGCCGGGCGCCGCCGCCAACAGCTTCAATGAAAACCTGGCGCTGTTCAACCAGGGCAAGTGCGGCATCTGGATCGACGCCACCATCGCCGCGTCGTTCATTACCGACCCGAAACAGAGCAAGGTCGCCGACAAGGTGGCGTTTGCCCAGTCGCCGGTCGGCACCACCGAACGCGGCGCCAACTGGCTGTGGATCTGGTCGCTGGCAATTCCGGCAAGCACCAAGCATGTGAATGAAGCGCAGCGCTTCATCAACTGGGCCACTTCGCCTGACTATGTCAAGCTGGTCGCCAAGGAAACCAGCTGGGCCAACGTGCCGACCGGCACGCGCAAATCGACCTATGCCAATCCGGAGTTCCAGAAAGTGGCGAAATTTGCCGCCGCCGAAGGCAAGGCCCTGACCACGACCCGCAACGTGCAAAGCACCTTGCTGCCATCGCCTTACGTGGGCGTGCAGTTCGCCTCGATCCCCGAATTCCAGGTGATCGGCGTGGCAGCCGGCCAGCAGATGGCTGCCGCCCTGCTGGGCAAGGTCACGGTGGACCAGGCGCTGGAACTGTCGCAGCAGACAGCCGAGCGTGAGATGCGCAAGGGCGGCTACTACAAATAAGACCGTCCTGGTCTTGTAGTTTGCTTTGTAAAACAGGCGAGGTGATAGCTCTGGCGCAAGCCGGTGCTATCACCTCCCACGCCCCAAGAGAACTCCTATGAAACGCATTATCCCCCGGACCTTGCTGACGCCGGCAGTCGTTGCCGTCTCCGTCATTTCCGTCATTCCTCTGCTGATCACGCTGTATTACGCCTTCGTGCGTTATTCCATGCTCGATCCGAGCGGCCATCCTTTCCATGGCCTGGACAATTTCCACTTCTTCTTTACCGATGCCGCCTTCCTGCCGGCATTGCAGAATACGTTTACCCTGCTGTTTTCCGTGATGCTGATCACGGTGCTGCTGGGCGCCGCGCTGGGGCTGCTGATCAATGAAGCGTTCCCGGGCCGCGCCATCGTGCGCGTGCTGCTGATTTCGCCGTTCCTGGTAATGCCGGCGGTCAATGCCCTGATGTGGAAGAACATGCTGCTCAACCCGATCTACGGCCTGTTCGCGCAGATCAGCATCTTCTTCGGCGCCGCGCCGGTCGACTGGCTGTCGGCCCATCCGCTGGTGTCGATCATCATGATGGTGTCGTGGCAATGGCTGCCGTTTGCCTGCCTGATCTTCATGACGGCGCTGCAATCGATGGACCGCGAACAGCTGGAAGCGGCGCGCATGGACGGCGCCAACTACCTGCAGCAGCTGCGCTACCTGTACATCCCGCATCTGGGACGCGCGGTGTCGGTGGTGCTGATGATCGAAATGATTTTCCTGTTGTCGGTGTTTGCCGAAATCTTTACCACCACGGGCGGCGGGCCGGGCTTCGACACGACCACCATCACCTTCATGATCTACCAGCAAGCGCTGCTGTCCTACGACATCGGAGCGGCTTCCGCCGGCGCGCTGTTCGCCGTGCTGATCGCTAACATTGCCGCCTTCTTCCTGATGCGCGTCATCGGCAAGAACTTGTCGAAATAAGGAGACCACCATGCACAATAAATTTGCTTTGTATGGCCGCACGGTGGCCGCCTGGCTGTTCGCGCTGCTGCTGTTCTTTCCCATCTTCTGGCTGGGACTGATGGCCTTCAAGACGGAAGGGCAGGCCATTTCCACGCCGCCGCTGCTGTTCTTCGGGCCCACGCTGGACAGCTTCCGCGAAGTGCTGGCGCGCGACAATTACTTTGGCTACGCCTGGAACTCGCTGTTTACCAGCGTGGTCTCGACCGCCATCGGCCTGCTGATCGCGATTCCCGCCGCCTACTCGATGGCGTTTTTCCCGACCGGCGGCACCATCGGCCTGCTGAAGTTCATGCTCAGCTCGCGCTACATGCCCGGCGTGGGCGCGCTGATGCCGATCTATATCTGCTACCAGTACTTCGGCCTGCTCGATACCCGCGTCGGTCTCACCATCATGTTCATGCTGATGAACCTGCCCATCATGATCTGGCTGCTGTACACCAGCATGAAGGAACTGCCGCGCGAAATCCTGGAAGCGTCGCGCATGGACGGCGCCACCGTCTGGGACGAGTTCCGCCACGTGGTGTTGCCGCTGTCGGTGGGTGGCATCGCCTCGACCGCGCTGGTGTGCATGGTGTGGTCGTGGAACGAATCATTCTGGTCGCTGAACCTGGGCGCCTCGAACGCCGGCACCCTGGCCTGGCTGATCGCCTCGTATTCCAGCCCCGAAGGCCTGTTCTGGGCCAAATTGTCGGCCGCGTCCCTGATGGCGATCGCGCCCATCATGGCCCTCGGCTGGTTCTGCCAGAAACAGTTAGTACAAGGCATGACCTTCGGCGCAGTCAAATAACTACAGAATAGAGACACATATCATGGCTTATCTTCAACTGAGCAATATCGAAAAATTCTTCGGCGAGCACCGCGCCATCAAGGGCATCGACCTGGAAATCAAGCAGGGCGAGTTCGTCGTGTTTGTCGGCCCGTCGGGCTGTGGCAAGTCGACCCTGCTGCGCCTGATCGCCGGCCTGGAACCGATCGACGGCGGCAAGCTGTCGCTCGACGGGCGCGACATCACGGGCCTGCCATCGTCGAAGCGCGACCTGGCGATGGTGTTCCAGTCGTATGCGCTGTACCCGCACATGACGGTGTTCCAGAACATGTCGTTCGCGCTGAAACTGGCCGGCGTCGATCCGAAGATCATCCGCGAAAAAGTCGACAAGGCGGCCGCCATCCTCGACCTGGGCCGCTACCTGGAACGCACGCCGAAAGAGCTGTCCGGCGGCCAGCGCCAGCGCGTGGCGATCGGCCGCGCCATCGTGCGCGATCCGAAAGTGTTCCTGTTCGACGAACCGCTGTCGAACCTCGACGCGGCGCTGCGCGTGCAGACCCGCATCGAGATCGCCAAGCTGCACCGCGAACTGGGCGCCACCACCATCTATGTCACGCACGACCAGGTCGAGGCGATGACCCTGGCCGACCGGGTGGTGGTGCTGCGCGACGGCCAGATCGAACAGCATGGCTCGCCCCTGGAGCTGTACGACCGGCCTGCGAACCGCTTCGTGGCCCAGTTCATCGGCACGCCGAGCATGAACGTGGTGCCGGCCGACGCCGCGCCGCAATTGCTGGCGCAGGCGGGCAGCGCGGCCAAGGCCGACGGCTTTGTCGGCATCCGCCCCGAGCACGTGCACCTGGGCGCGGCCCAGCCGGGCAGCGTGCCCGTCACCGTCGAGCTGGTCGAGTCGCTGGGCGTGGAAACCCTGACCTATGTACGCCTGGCCAACAACGTGCAGGTGGTGTCGCGCGGCGCCGAGCGCAGCAGCCTGCATCCGGGCCAGCAGACGCAGCTGACGTTTGAACCGGGATTTGTCCATTATTTTGACCGCGACGGCAAGACCTATGCCGGCGCGAAGGGAGCTTGACCATGAATGCCATCGCATTGAAACAAGAGACGCTGGCCCAGCTGCCGGCAGCCATCCAGGTGCCGGCCTACGCGCGCGGCACGCTCACCCCCAGCATCGTGCATATCGGCGTGGGCGGCTTTTACCGCGCCCACCAGGCCGTCTACCTCGATGACCTGCTGGCCCTGCCGGGCCATGAGCAGTGGGGCTATTGCGGCGTGGGCTTGCTGGCGCACGACGCCGCCATGCGCGACGCCATGCAGTCGCAGGACTGCCTGTACACGGTGGTCGAGCGCAGCGCGCAGGGCGACACGGCGCGCGTGATCGGCTGCATCGGCGAGTATCTGTACGCGCCGGCGGACCCGCAGGCGGTGCTGGAAAAGCTGGCCGACCCCGCCACCCGCATCGTCTCGCTGACGATTACCGAAGGCGGCTACTACGTCAACCAGGGCACGGGCGAATTCGACGCCGGCCACCCGGACATCGTTTACGAATTGGCCCACCCCCAAGCGCCGCGCTGCTCGTTCGGCTACCTGCTGGCCGCATTGGCCCTGCGCCGCGCGCGCGGCCTGGCGCCGTTTACCATCATGTCCTGCGATAACCTGCAAAACAATGGCGACGTCACGCGCGGCATGCTGCTGGCGTTTGCGCGCCTGGTCGACGGCGAACTGGCCAGCTGGATCGAGGCCGGCTGCGCGTTCCCGAACAGCATGGTCGACCGCATCACGCCGGCCACCACCGACGAGCACCGCGCGCTGGTGACGGACTCGTTCGGCATTATCGATGCCTGGCCGGTGGTGTGCGAACCATTCCGCCAGTGGGTGATCGAGGACGAATTTCCGCACGGCCGTCCGGCCTGGGAACTGGTCGGCGCGCAGATGACGCACGACGTGCTGCCGTATGAAAAAATGAAGCTGCGCCTGCTGAACGCCAGCCACCAGGCGCTGTGCTATATCGGCATGCTGCTCGGCTACACCTACGCGCATGAAGCGATGGCGGACGCCGGCATCCGCCAGCTGGTGCGGCGCATGATGGACGTCGAAGTCACGCCGCTGCTGGAAGAAGTGGAAGGCATCGACCTGGCCAGCTACAAGGACACCCTGATCGAACGCTTTTCGAATCCCGCCGTGCGCGACCAGCTGGCGCGCATCGGCACCGAAGGCTCGGCGCGCATCCCGAAATTCGTGCTGCCTTCCGTGCGCGAAGCGCTGGCGCAGGGCAGCGAGATCAAGCTGCTGGCGTTCACGGTGGCTTGCTGGTTCCGCTACCTGGAGGGCCATGACGAAGACGGCGTCGAGATGCCGCTCAACGACCCCCATGCGGTGCGCCTGCGCGAGCTGGCCCTGCATGGCGGCGCGGACGCCACCGCGCTGCTGTCGATGCGCGAGCTGTTCGGCGACCTGTCCGACACGCCGGCGTTTACCCAGGCGGTCAGGCTGTCGCTGGCCAGCCTGTACGACCTCGGCGCGCGCCTGGCGCTCGACCAGGCCGTCGCCTGAGGCAGCCGCAAGGTGCGCGCCACGCCTAAAAAGGCCGAGTATCCGCTGCCGCAGATGGAGCACGAGCAGCAGCGCGATGCCACGCCGGGCTTCGAGCCCAAGGGCAGTTATGGCTTTATCCGTTACCTGGAGCACGGCTTTCCGAACTCGCTGGTGCGCTGGCATTACCACGACGAGTACGAGCTGCACCTGATCGTGGAAAGCTCGGGCAAGGTCTTCGTCGGCGACTATATCGGCCAGTTCACGCCTGGCCACTTGGTGCTGACGGGACCGCGCGTGCCGCACAACTGGGTCTCGCTCGACACGCCGCCCGAAGGGCTTCGCTTACGCGACATGGTGATCCAGTTCGCCCATCCGCCGCTGGCCGCCATGGCCGCGGTGATCCCCGAGCTGAAGGGCATCTTCCCGCTGCTGCAGCGGGCCTTGCACGGCGTCGAGTTCTTCAACGTCAGCGAGCTGTCGCTGCGGCGCTTCCAGCGCATCCGCGACAGCAGCGGCCTGCCGCGCCTGATCGAGTTCCTGACACTGCTGGGTGAACTGGCGCAGACCAGCGACTACCAGCTGCTGTCGACCGTTCCGATGCAGTCGAGCGACGACGATGCGGCGCTGGCGCGCATCAGTTCGGCCATCAACTTCATCGTCCACAACTACAGCAGCCAGTTTTCGCTCAAGCAGCTGGCCGAACAGGTGGACATGCCGGAGCGGACTTTTTCGCGCTTCTTTCGCAGCGCCACCGGCAACAGCTTTACCGATTTCGTCAACCGCCTGCGCATCAACAAAGCCTGCCAGCTGCTGATGGAGACCGAGCATTACGTCAGCAATATCTGCTACGAGGCCGGCTTCAACAACGTGGCCAATTTCAACCGCCGCTTCCTGGAACTGAAAGGCATGACGCCGAAGGAATTCCGCCAGCAGGCGCTGGGCCGCTTCGGTGAACAGGGGTAGCGACTTTGCCACCGTTTTGCGGTACATTGCATGCACTGGCAGCTGACCATACAAAAACGAGACGAGCATGGAACAGACATGGCTGAAGGACGCGCAGCGCGAGATCGAGCGCAAGCCGCCCGAGCTGGAGCGCGAAAGCTACGACGGCATCATCAACTACCTGGAACACGGCTATCCCAGCTCGCGCGTGCGCTGGCACTGCCATGAAGAATACGAGCTGCACCTGATCGTCGCCACCAGCGGGCGCCTGTTCGTGGGCGACTATATCGGCGAATTCTCGCCCGGCCACCTGGTGCTGACAGGGCCGCGCCTGCCGCACAACTGGATCTCGACCGTGGTGCCCGAAGGCGGGGTGCCGCTGCGCGACATGATCGTGCAGTTTTCGCATGCGCCGCTGGCCGGCGCCGCGCGCGTGATCCCCGAGCTGCGCGAACTGCTGCCGCTGCTGGAACGCTCCAGCTATGGCGTGGAATTCTTCGACATGGGCACCGAGGCCGAGCGGCACCTGGCCTGCATCCGCGCCACCCACGGCGCCGAGCGCTTCGGCCACTTCGTGCAGCTGATGGTGGCGCTGGCGCGCACCGCCAATTATCGGCTGCTGTCAACCGCCTCGCTGCGTTCCTACGACGACGACGCCACCCTGGCCAAGGTCAATGCGGTGCTCAACTACATCACGGAAAACTACCGCGAGCCGATTTCGGCGGAAATGCTGGCCGAGCAGGTGGGCATGTCGCTCAGTAAATTCTCGCGCTTTTTTCGCAAGGCGACCGGCAACAGCTTCACCGACTTTATCAGCCGGCTGCGCATCAACAAGGCCTGCCAGCTGCTGATGGACACCGACCAGTATGTGTCCAACGTCTGCTATGACGTGGGTTTCCAGAACGTGGCCAATTTTAACCGCCGCTTTTTGCAGGTCAAGGGCGTCACGCCGAAGGAGTTCCGGCGCCAGGCCGATGGCCGTTTTGGCGGTATCGGCGGTCCGCCCGATCAATCTGTCGCATCGGCGCATCTTTCTTGACAATGCTGTCATACGCTTGTCATTTCGACACGGTAGGCTTCCCGGTTCTGATCCAACCCACCCCGAGGAAGCCGATGAACCACCCCCTGAACACCCTCCCGAAACTGAGCCTGCTGGCGCTTGCCGCCGGCCTGTGCCTGGCCGCCTGCGGCGGCAGCGACAGTCATGACGAAGCCGCCAAGCCGGTTGCCATGACCGGGGTGTTCCTCGACGGCGCCGTCGAAGGCCTGGAGTATGTGGCCGGCAGCGCCGCCAAGGCCAGCACCAATGCCAAGGGCGAATTCGTTTGCAACGCGGGCGACACCGTCACCTTCAGCGCCGGCGGCGTGGTGCTGGGTTCTACGCTGTGCAACCCCGTCGTCACGCCGCTGACGCTGGCGGCCAGCACCAGCGTGGCCGACGACAAGGTCGTCAACCGCCTGCTGGCGCTGCAACTGCTGGACGACGACAGCGACCCGTCGAACGGCATCAGGATCACCAGCGAAGTCAGGACGGCGCTGGCCGGCAAGACGCTGGACTTTGCCGCCGCCCCCGCCGCCTTCAATACGGCGCTGTCCGCGCAACTGGCCACCCTGGGCGCCACATTCGCCGCGCGCACGGTCGATACCGAGCGCCGTGCCCTGGTGCGCGAGCATTTTGAAGACACGCTGGCGTCGAAAGTGGGCACGCCCCTCAACGAGGCGCTGACGCAAACCACCCCGCTGGGCGAAGTGAAGGTCACCGTCACGCGCTACCAGATCCAGGCCGCCAACAGTTTCTACGTGCCGTACGAGGGCAGCAACGCAAAGGTGAAAAGCGAGTTCCCGGGCGGCTTTTTGCCATCGTACGGCTCCGGCCTGGCCTTCAAGGGCACGGCGGCCAATGGCGACCTGGAATTCTATGGCCTGACCGACCGCGGCCCGAACGGCGACGGCCCGCTGGTGCCGGACCCGAACGTCAAGGGCGCCACCATCGGCAGCAAGATCTTCCCGTCGCCCAGCTTTGCGCCCGCGTTCGGCGTGATCACCGTGGGCAAGAACGGCGCCGTGCTGGCATCCTCCACGCCGATCAAGGTGAGCGCCACGGTGAATACTTCCGGCTTGCCGGTGCCGGTGGGCGCGGTCGGCAATTCGGCCGAAATTCCCGTGATGGACGTGATGAAGTATGACGCCAGCGGCAAGGCCGTCTTCAATGCGGGCGGCCTCGATTCGGAAGCCATCGTGGTCGACAAGAAGCGCAACGCGCTGTGGGTCTCCGATGAATACGGCCCCTTCATCATCAAGCTCGATGCGGCCACGGGCGTGATCCAGGCCAAGTATGAGCCGGGCAAGGGCCTGCCTGCGCTGTTCTCCAAGCGCCGCGCCAACCGCGGCATGGAAGGCATGACGCTCGACACGTCCAACGACAAGCTGTACGCCTTTTTGCAAAGCCCACTGACGGACGGCAGCGCCACCTATGCGGTGACCAAAAAAGCCGAACTGATCGAGCGCTATGCGCGCTTCACGCGCTGGATCGAATTCGACCCGACGCTTGGGACCAGCGGCAGGAGTTTCGCCTATCCGCTCGATGCGGCCAACTACCAGGACGGACGCACCGGCAACGCCAAGCTGGGCGACGTGGTGGCGCTGGGCGGCGGCAAGTTCCTCGTGATCGAGCAGGGCGCCGCGCCCTCGGGCAAGGTGTTCAACAAACTGATGCTGGTCGACCTGAACGCGGCCACCGATATCTCGGCCGCCGCCTACAACGCCACCAGCTCGGACCTGGAAAAGAGCAGCATGGCCGGTATGGCTGTCAATGGCGCCGACTGGGCGCAGGTCAAGCCGATGAAGAAGACCCTGCTGCTCGACCTGAACGCGATCGGCTGGGCGGCGGAAAAAGCCGAAGGCCTGACCCTGGTCGACGGTTCGACCATCGCGCTGGCCAACGACAACGACTTCGGCATGAAGACCAAGGTGTTTGACGCGGCCGGCGTGGAAGTGGCGGGCGCCGATGTGACCAAATGCGTGGTGGACGCGAATGGCGTGATCGTCACCAGCACCGCCGTGGGCTGCAACGCCGCCAACACCATCCGCGTGGCGCGCGGCGAAGACCGCGAACGGCCAGCCCGGTTATGGATCGTGAAGTTTGCCAAGGCGCTCAATACATATTGATGCAGTTTGACAGGCGAAAAAAAGCCGCGCAGCATGAATGCGCGGCTTTTTAATTTTTTCTGAAAACCACAATGCCTCGACACCTGACAAAACCGTAGCGAGCGGCAGTGATTTGTGGCCGAGAAGCGCAGCCGTACTTTAGTACGGGGGCGCCGAGCCGGTGAGCATCGCCGGCCGCAAAGCGCAACGCGCAGTAGGTTTGGTCAGGTGTTATTTGGTATAGGTATTCAACCAATCCAGCACGGTGTGATGCCACAGCAGCGAGTTCGCCGGTTTCAGTACCCAGTGATTCTCGTCCGGGAACACCAGCAGCTTGCTCGGCACGTTCTGGCGCTGCAGCGCGGTGAAGGTGCCCAGGCCCTGGGTGGTCGGGATGCGGAAGTCCAGGTCGCCCTGGACCACCAGCATCGGTGTTTTCCAGTTCTTCACGTAGTTGACCGGGTTGAACTGCTCGTGCCTGGCCGCCGCGTCATAGTAGGTGCCGCCGTTTTCCCACTCGTTGAACCACAGTTCTTCGGTCGAGTAGTACATGGCGCGGTTGTCGAACACGCCGTCGTGGTTGACCAGGCACTTGAAGCCGTCCGGCCAGTTACCGGCGATCCAGTTCATCATGTAGCCGCCATACGACGCACCCAGCGCGCAGCTGCGTTCGCGGTCCAGCCAGGCGAACTTCTGCGTGGCCGCTTCCAGGCCTTTTTGCAGGTCGACCAGTGGCTTGCCGCCCCAGTCGCCGCTGATGGAATCGGTGAACTTCTGGCCGTAGCCGGTCGAACCGTGGAAGTCGATGAAGACGGTGGCGTAGCCGGCGCCCGCATACACTTGCGGATTCCAGCGGTAGCTCCAGCTGTTGCCGAAGCTGCCTTGCGGACCGCCGTGCACGAGGAAGGCGATCGGATATTTTTCGCCGGCCTTGGCGTTCCACGGCTTCATCACGTGGCCGTAGACGGTTTCGCCATTCGCGCCGGCAAACGAAAACTGCTCGTATTCGCCGAAACGCACGTCGGCCAGCGCGGCCGCATTCTGCTTCGTCAGCTGCACCATCGGTGCCGATTCGGACTTCGCGTCGAGTTTACGCTGGTACAGCTGCGCGCCCGAGGCCAGGTTGGCCTGCGTCAGCACGATGGTATTGCCGCGCACGTCGAACTCGCCGACCGCGCCCTTGCCGGTCAGGGCCGACACCTTGCCGTTGGCGGCGTCGATATGGAACAGGCGGTGCTGGCCCACGTCATCGGCCGAGACCAGGAAGGCCTTGCCGTCCGGCGTCCAGCGGAAATCGGCCACCGAGCGGTCCCAGTCGTCGGCCACGGTGCGCTTCTTGCCGGTGGCGACATCCATCAGCACCAGGTGGAAGCGGTCCGCCTCGAAACCGGGCTTGGTCATCGCCACGTACGCCAGCGTGCGGCCGTCCGGTGAGTACGTCGCCTTGGCATCCCAGGCCGGGTTGTCGGAAGTCAGGTTGCGCGGCGCTTCGCCGCCGATGGCGGGAATCGTGTAGACGTCGAAGTTGGTCGACCACGATTCCGTGCGGCCGGCCACGCGCACCGAGAAGGCCACCGTCTTGCCGTCCGGGCTGAAATGGTATTCGCCGTTGTCGCCGAACGGTTTCGACGGCGCGTCGCCATCGAGCGTGCCGCTCAGGCTGACGGGCGTGGCGCTGACCTTGCCGGCCGCGTCGATCGGCGCCGAGTACAGCACATTGCGGCGGCCATCGGCCCAGGTGTCCCAGTGGCGCACGAACAGCTGGTCGTAGACCATGCCGGTGGCCTTGTTCTTTGCCTTGTCGTCCAGGCGCTTCCTGCTGCAGGCGATGTCGGCGCAATCGAGATACACGCCCATGCTGAAGGCCAGGCGGTCGCCCTGCGGCGACAGGCGGTAGGTGTCGACGTCCAGCGCGAGGTCGGTGACTTTCGACGCTTCGCCGCCGTTCAGGGGCAACTGCCACACTTGCGACGAGCCCGAGCGTCCGGACAGGAAATAGATGGCATCGCCCTTGGGCGACCATTGCGGATCGCTGGCGCTGGCCTCGCCACGCGTGAGCTGGCGCGGCGCGCTGTCCGGCGCGCGCAGGTCGATCATCCACAGCTGCGTGTTGCCGCGGTTTTTGTCGAGGTTGGTGCTGCGCACGGTATACACCACGCGCGTGGCGTCCGGCGACAGCGCCGGGCTGCCGACACGTTCCATGGCAACCATGTCTTCGACGGTAAAACCGCGCGGCGCGGCCAGCGCCGGGATGGCGGCGGTGGTGGCCATGGCGGAACTGAATGCTCCCAAGAGCAGCAGACGTAAACTCATTCAAACTCCCGTTATGTTCAAGATCGATCTGGCCGGCAGTACCGCCGGCAGCCCGACATGATAGCAACAAAGCGGCGCTTGCCGCCGGAGTTGACCGCCGGTGGCCGAGGGCCCTCAGCCTCTTGGTTGTTGGAAACTGTTGCCAATCGAAACAGGGGTACATGGGGTAGCTGTTAGACTACGTTTCTTTTTTCATATGAGTATGCCGCCATGCGTTTGACGATTTTTGCCCTTACCTTTGCCACTGTGTTTTCCGCCGGCGCTGTCCATGCCGCCACCACGCCGACCCAGGAGCAGATCCAGGCCGCCGTCGATGCGGGCGTGGCGAAAACCAGGTCCAGCATGCCGATCGCCGTCAAGGTCACCAGCCTGTCGGGCTGCCTGCCGTCGCCGGAAGTGAAAGAGGAAACCGTCTGCCTGGTCGGCATGAGCGCCGGCATGCGTGATGGCTTCATGGTGCTGCCGCTGCGCCAGGACGCCGGCGTGTGGGTGGGCGTCGAGCGCAAGGACGCGCAATTTCCCGGCCCGTCGACGGCCGAAGCCATGGCGCTGCTGCGCGCCTGGGCCAGGGAGGAAATGGCCAGGGACCCGGAAGCGGCCAAGGACAAGCAGATGCAGGAAGCGGCCACCACCATGCAGATCAAATCGCTGGCCAATTGCGAAGTCCAACGCAAGACGGGCCACCTGGCGTGCGACACCGTCCTGAGCACGCCAAGCCAGAGCGGCGATATCAAGGCCGAGTTCAGCTATGCCTTCGAGAACGGCGCCTGGCGCTATGTGCCGCGCAAATAATTAATTTCTGGTACTTAACAAGAAGATACTAGAATAAATGCGTCGCCCCGGCATGCCTGGGGCTTGTATTGCGCCTGTCCTCCATGGGGACAGGCCCCTTTCGAGGATGCAACCATGCGCTTGAATCTTCCCGTTACCGACACCGAAATCACCCTCAGCGACACCGAAACCATCGTCTCGACTACCGATTTGCAAGGCAATATCACCTATGCGAATCCGTATTTCATCGCCATCAGCGGCTATACGGCAGAGGAACTGATCGGCGCGCCGCAAAACATCCTGCGCCATCCGGACATGCCGGCCGAGGCCTTTGCCGATTTCTGGAGCACCATCCGTTCGGGCCTGTCGTGGAGCGGCATGGTCAAGAACCGCTGCAAGAATGGTGACTATTATTGGGTGCAGGCGAACGTCACGCCGGTGGTCGAGGATGGGGTGGCGATCGGCTACATGTCGGTGCGCACCAAGCCGTCACGCCAGCAAGTGACAGAGGCTTCTATCTTGTACGCGCGCATCAAGGCCGGCCACGCCGATGGCATGGCGATCAGCCAGGGCGCGGCCGTGCGCACCGGCGTGCTGGCGAAAGTGCTGAACTTGCGCGACCTGCCGCTGGCCAAGCGCATAGCCTGGAACCTGGGACTATTGAGCCTGGCATTGCTGGCGCAGCTGGCCTGGCACGCCGAGCTGTTTCCGGAAAGCGCGGGGCACTGGCTGACGGCCCTGTCGGTGCTGGCGCTATTGTCCACCCTGTATTTCTGGAACATCTTGCACCGCACCGTGATCGTGCCGCTGCGGCAGGCGCGCCAGGCCTGCGACGTGATGGCGGGCGGCGACCTGACGGGCGAAATCGAGACCACGCGGCGCGACGAAATGGGGCAGTTGCTGCGCTCCTTGCGCCAGCTGCGCGTGAACCTGCATTCCATCGTCGGCGATGTGCGCGGCAATTTTTTGCGCATCAGCGCGGCCAGCGCCGATATCGCGGCCGGCAATATGGACCTGTCGCGGCGCACCGAAGCTCAGGCGTCGGCCCTGCAGCAAACGGCGTCGAGCATGGAACAGCTGGCCGCCACCGTGCAGCAGAACAGCGGCAACGCGGAACAGGCCAGCGCGATGGCGGGCAAAGTGCATGAACTGGCCGGGCATGGCGGCGGGATCGTGGGCCAGGTGGTCACCATGATGGACGAGATCAACGCCTCGTCGAAAAAGATCGGCGACATCACCGGCATCATCGAAGGGATCGCGTTCCAGACCAATATCCTGGCGCTGAACGCGGCCGTGGAAGCGGCGCGCGCCGGCGACCAGGGGCGCGGCTTCGCGGTGGTGGCGGGCGAGGTGCGCAGCCTGGCGCAGCGCTCGGCGGCCGCCGCCACCGAGATCAAGCAGCTGATCACTGCTTCCTTGCAGCAGGTGCAGGAGGGCACGCGGCTGGCCGCGCAGGCCGGCGCCAGCAGCCAGGACATGCTGGGCGCGGTGCAGGGCGTGCACGGCATCATGGGTGAAATCGCCTCGGCCTCGCGCGAGCAAAGCCACGGCATCGGCCAGGTCAACCAGGCCGTCACGCAAATGGATGAAGTGACGCAGCAGAACGCGGCGCTGGTGGAGGAATCGGCGGCCGCATCGAGCTCGCTGCAGGACCAGGCGCTGCAACTGGAACAGGCGATGGCGCTGTTCCGGCTCGAGCGGCGCGCCGGCGCTACAACAGCCGCTCGGACAGGGCCAGGAAGGGCACGGCGGGCACCAGGAAAGCCAGCGGGGGCGAGGCGGGCGGCAATTGCGCCAGCAGCGCGCAGTCATCCCGCAGCGGGGTAAACGGCAGCACCTTTGTAGTGTGCCTCAGAAGGTTTCCCATTCACTATTGCTGACCCGCTGCGCCAGTGTCACGGCAGCCGGCTTGACCGCCACCTTCGCCCGCGCCACCGCATGCCGCACATTGCGCTGGGTGGTCTCGTCGAGCTTGAAGGTGCTGACCAGTTCGGCCAGCCGCGCCGACTGGTCCTGCAGCGCATTGGCGGCGGCCGCCGCTTCCTCGACCAGCGCCGCGTTCTGCTGCGTCACCTGGTCCATCTGCGTGATCGCATGGTTGACTTCGGCGATGCCGGTGCTTTGTTCCTGCGCCGCCGAGCTGATTTCGGCGACGATATCGGTCACGCGCTGCACGCCTTCCACCACTTGCCCCATGGTCTTGCCGGCCTGTTCCACCAGCTGCGTGCCTTCGCCGACCTTGCCGACCGAGTCGCCGATCAGGGTCTTGATTTCTTTCGCCGCCGCGGCCGAGCGCTGCGCCAGGCTGCGCACTTCGGTGGCCACCACCGCAAAGCCGCGCCCCTGCTCGCCGGCGCGCGCCGCTTCGACGGCCGCGTTCAGCGCCAGGATATTGGTCTGGAAGGCGATGCCGTCGATCACGCCGATAATGTCGACGATGCGGTTGGAGGCGACATGGATCTCGCCCATGGTGGCGATCACCTGCCGCACCACGGCGCCGCCGTCCTGCGCCACGTTTGACGCCGACTGCGCCAGGGTGCTGGCCTGGCGCGCGTTGTCGGCCGTCTGGTGCACGGTCGACGACAGCTGTTCGACGGCCGACGCGGTTTCTTCCAGCGAGCTGGCCTGCTCTTCGGTGCGCGACGACAGATCCAGGTTGCCGCTGGCGATTTCGGCCGAAGCGGTGGCGATGGTGTCGGCGCCGGTGCGCACTTCCCGCACCGTATTGCGCAGGCTCTGGTTCATTTCCTTGAGCGCCTGCTGCAGCTGGCCGATCTCGTCGCTGCTGTCGATGGCGATGGTACGGCTCAGGTCGCCGCTGGCGACGGCCCTGGCCGCTTCCACCGCGTGATCCAGCGGCACGGTGACGCTGCGCGCCATCAGCCAGGCGGCGATCACGCCCATCAGCAGCGCGGCCGCGCCCAGGGCCAGCAGCAGGCTGCGGCCCGAGCGGAAACTGCCGTCGATGCTGGCGGCGGCGCCGTCGATCACGCCCTGTTCGAATTTCACCAGGGCGCGGATGCTGTCCGAATACGCTTGCGTGGCGGGCGCCATCTTGCTGTCGTACGCCGCGTTGGCCATCTCGTCATTGCCCGCTTCCTTCATCTTGAAGACGTCGTTGCGGATATCGTTGAACACTTTGCGCTGGGCCAGCATGGCATCGAGCACCTTGCGGTCTTCCGGACCCGTCACGCTGTCTTCCAGCTGCTTCTGGATCGCCGAGGCGCGCTGCGAGTACGAGGCCATCTGCTTCTTGAAATAATCCTGCACGGCCGGGTCATTGCTTTTCACCACGGCGGCGCTGCGTGCGCCATTGCTTTCGATAATGCCGATCCATTCGGAAGCGATGCGTTCGCGTACCAGGTCGCGCTCGACCATGGTGTGGGTGGCGTTGCCGATATCCTGCAGGCGCACCACGCCGATCAGTATCATCAGGGCCATCAGGGCCAGCACCAGGCCAAAACCCAGGCTGAGGCGGGCGCCTATGCGGAGATTGCGTATAGTCATAGCGTTTTCGGGGAAAGAAGAGGAAAGCGTAGATGGCAAGCAATGTTGCCAGATCGGACAAATGGCCCGAATTGTAACGCGATGTTGCCGTACGGCAAAAGTTAACTGTTGTTAACTAACGGCTTTTGTCTCTTTTTTGCTTTGGAAAGTTGCTATCTTTTACGTGGATGCGGGAGAAAATCCGGGGTCAGACTCGTCGGGGGAATACGTCCCAGTGGGATGTATTCCGATCGCGAAGCGACTGACCCCGGCGCTTGCTGGTGGGTTTCAGCTGTTACTGCATATGCCAGCCGTGGCTGACCACGATCGACTGCCCGCTCAGCGCATTCGACGGAAACGCCGCCAGGAACACTGCCGTTTGCGCCACGTCCTGGGTGGTGGTGAACTCGCCGTCGATGGTGTCTTTCAGCATCACTTTCTTGATCACGTCTTCCTCGCTGATGTTCAGCTGGGCAGCCTGTTCCGGGATCTGCTTGTCGACCAGCGGGGTGCGCACGAAGCCGGGGCAGATCACGTTGGCGCGGATGCCGTCTTTCGCGCCTTCCTTGGCCACCACCTTGGCCAGGCCGACCAGGCCGTGCTTGGCCGCCACGTAGGCGCTCTTGAAGGGCGAGCCTTCGTGTGAATGCACCGAACCCATGTAGATGATGGCGCCGCCGCGGCCACCCTGGATCATGGCGCGCATGCAGGCGCGGGTGGTCAGGAAAGCGCCGTCCATATGGATCGCCAGCATTTTCTTCCACTGGTCAAACGGATAGTCGACCACCGGGCTGATGATCTGGATGCCGGCGTTGCTGATCAGGATGTCGATGCCGCCGAAATGGGCCACGGCGTCGGCCACGCCCTTGTCGACCTGTTCTTCGCTCGACACGTCCATGGCGACGGCGAACGCCTCGCCGCCGGCCTGCGTGATTTCATCGGCCGTCTTGCTGGCGGCATCGAGCGCCAGGTCGGCGATCACGACCTTCGCGCCCTGTTTCGCGTATTCGATGGCCATTTCCTTGCCGATGCCGCTGGCGGCGCCGGTAATCAGTGCGACTTTGTTCTTGAGTTGCATTATTCATCCTTTGCGGTGCAGGTGGGAGGATACAAATTAACTTGCCGCTGCCAGTATAGCCAGAAACAGGATCGCAGATCATTCACGCGCATCAAGCCGCGCCTGCAAGCGCCAGGCGCCCGGATTGGTGCCGGCCCAGGCGCGAAACGCGTGGTTGAAGGCGCTTTGCTCCTGGTAGCCCAGCAAAAAGGCGATATCGACCAGCGACAGCTCGGGCTGGCGCAAATAATCGCAGGCCTGGCGGTAGCGCACCTGGTCCAGCTGGGCCTGGAAACTGGTGCCGGCGTCGCCGAGTTTTCTTTGCAGGGTGCGCGGCGTCATCGCCAGCTCGCCGGCCACGCCGGCCAGGCGCACCGCGCCCTGGCGCAGGCCGGCCGCGATGGCTAGTTGTACCTGCGCCTCGATGCCGGTCCCGGTCCCGGTCCCTGTCTCGTCCACACTGCAGCGCTGCGCCAATAGCTGCTCGGCATGCTGGCGCAGCAGCGGATACAGGCTGGTGTCGGCGTTCGGCACGGGCCAGTCCAGTACCCGCGCGTCCATGGTGGCCGTGTTGGCGTCCGCGTTGAAGCGCGGCAGGCTGCCCAGCACGCGCACATATTCGTCGCGGTGGCCGGCATGGCGCAGCAGGGCCTCGCCGCCGCCATCGTGGGCAAACGCCAGCTCGCCGGGCGGCAGGGGCATGCCGGCCAGCCAGTCGCCGCAGACGCGTATGCCGGCAAACACGCTGTCGACCAGGTGCCGGCTGGCGTCGGGATAATGGCTGATCCAGCGGTATTGAAAGCGGTCGCCGTCGCGCCGCAGCGACGAGCGGCCCAGGTCGTGCGCCAGCACTTCATAGCGGGCCGTCTGTTCCAGCGCCTGGCCGACGCTGGCACAACTGAGCAGCACCAGGCCGTAGGCGCTGTAGGTGCCCATGCGCACGCGCTCGCCCACATGCAGGCCGAAATGCGCATCGCCGGCCAGCATGGCGCCCGCGTCGAGCAGGCGCACATAGGTGGCGGCGGGCAGGGTGGCCGGCAGCGGCGACAGGCCGTTTTCCGGCAGCCCGGCGGCACTGGCCAGCGTGGCGCCGTCGATGCCGTGCGCGCCGGCCGCTTCCAGCAGCGGCTGCACATAGGCGGCGGCGACGGTGTCAGTGCCTGGCATGATGGAACAATGCGATTGTCATGAAAAACCAATACCCCGTGATGGTGGCGGCCTATGCTGGCCGTCAGACAGTATATCTTGGGAGACAGGCGATGCGACGCTGGAATGGATGGGGCGATGATGGTGTCGTCCATGCCTTGAATGCCGAGGCGCTGGGCTTTTTGCACGAAAGGCTGGGGCCGGGCCAGGCGATCACCGACGCCAGCTTCGAGGCCGTCTGCGCGCTGGTGCCCGCCTCGCGTCTGGCGCCGCATGCGCTGATCGATACCGCGCCGGCGCTGCGCGTGCGCCATGCGCTGGGGCAAAGTCTGCCCGACTGGTTCAAGCTGCGCCATGGCCGCATCGGCGCCGTGCCCGATGGCGTGGCTTTTCCCGACAGCGCGGAACAGGTGCGCGCGTTGCTGGCGTATGCGCGCGCGCACGGCATCGTCATCATTGCCCACGGCGGCGGCACCAGCGTGGCCGGCCACCTGACCGTGCCTGACGGTGACCGCCCGGTCCTGTCGCTCAGCCTGCGGCGGCTGTGCGCGCTGTACAGCCTGGACCGCGAGGCGCAGCTGGCCACCTTTGGCGCGGGTATCCTTGGCCCCGACCTGGAAGCGCAGCTGCGCGCGCACGGCTACACCTTGGGCCACTTTCCGCAATCGTTCGAGTATTCGACCCTGGGCGGCTGGATCGCCACACGCTCGTCCGGCCAGCAGTCGCTGCGCTATGGCCGCATCGAGCAGCTGTTTGCCGGCGGCGTGGTCGAAACGCCGGCCGGTACGCTGGCCTTGCCGACCTTTCCCGCCTCGGCGGCCGGCATCGACCTGCGCGAAATGGTGCTCGGTTCGGAAGGGCGCATCGGCATCATCACCCAAGCGACCGTGCGCGTCGCTCCGCTGCCGGCCCGCGAAGCCTTTCACGCCGTGTTCTTTGCCGGCCTGGCGCAGGCGCTGGCCGCCGTGCGCGCATTGGCGCAGGCGCGCCTGCCTTTGAGTTTGCTGCGCCTGTCGAACGCGGCCGAAACGCAGACCATGCTGGCGCTGGCCGGCCATGCGCGCCAGGTCCATTGGCTGGAACGCTACCTGGCCCTGCGCGGCTGCGGCGAGGGCAAGTGCATGCTGATGGTCGGCGCCAGCGGCGAGGCGGCGGCCGTGCGTGCGGCGATGCGCGCCGCCCTGGCGCTGGCGCGCCAGCACCAGGGCGTGCATGTGGGGCGCCGCATGGGCGACAAATGGAAGCAGGGCCGCTTTCGCAATGTCTACCTGCGCAATGCGGCCTGGGAGCACGGCTATGTGATCGACACGGTGGAAACGGCGGTCGACTGGCCGCGCGTGCCGGCCATGATGGCGGCGCTGGAAGCGGCGCCTGCCACCGCGCTGGGAAATTTTGGCGAGCGCGTGCACGCCTACACGCATCTGTCGCACCTGTATGCGCAGGGCGCCAGCGTGTACACCACCTATGTGTATCGCCTGGCTGCCACGTATGAAGAGAACATGGCCCGCTGGCGCGCCTTGAAGGACGCGGCCAGCGGCGCCATCGTGGCGCATGGCGGCACCATCAGCCACCAGCACGGCGTGGGCACCGACCATGCGCCGTATCTGCTGGCCGAAAAGGGCGAGCTGGGACTGGCGGCGATGGGCGCGCTGCTGCGCCAGTTCGACCCGCAGGGCTTCATGAATCCCGGCAAACTGCTGCAGGATGCGAAAGGGGCCCCATGAGCGGGGACACGCGGCGCGAGGAACTTCCAGCGCTGCTGGCGCGCGAGTGGGACCTCTTGATTATCGGCGGCGGGATTACCGGCGCGGGGATCTTGCTGGAAGCGGCGCGGCGCGGGCTGGCGGCGCTGCTGGTCGAGCAGAAGGATTTTGCCTGGGGCACGTCGAGCCGTTCCTCGAAACTGGTGCATGGCGGCCTGCGCTACCTGAAGCAGGGCCGGCTGGGCATGACCTTTGAATCCGTGCACGAGCGGCAAGCCTTGCTGCGCGACGCGGCCGGGCTGGTCGAGCCGCAGGGCTTTGCCTTTGGCGACTACCTTGGCCGTAAACCTGGCCGGCGCCAGTTCATGCTGGGGCTGGCCCTCTATGACTGGATGGCGGGCCGGCGCACGCGGCGCCTGCTGTCGGCCGATGAATTTGCCATGCTGGCGCCGCACGTGGCGCGCGCCGGCCTGCAAGGCGGCATGTTGTACCAGGACGCCAAGACGGACGACGCGCGCCTGGTGCTGCGCGTGCTGCAGGAGGCGCGCCAGCATGGCGGCATGGCCGTCAATTACCTCGGCGTGGCGTCCTTGCTGCGTACGCAAGACACAGTCGACGGCGCGCTGCTGCATGACGCCATCGGCCATCGGGACTACCGCGTGCGGGCGCGGCTGGTGATCAGCGCCACCGGCGCCTGGGCCGATGGCTTGCGCGGCCAGGTCGGCGGCCTGCCCAGGCTGCGGCCCTTGCGCGGCAGCCATCTGCTGCTGCCGGCCTGGCGCTTGCCGCTGGCGCAGGCCGTCAGTCTGATGCATCCGCAGGACGGCCGGCCCGTGTTCGCCTATCCGTGGGAGGGCGTGACCCTGGTCGGCACCACCGATGTCGACCACGGCGCCGGCCTCGATGCCGAGGCGGCCATCACGCGCGGCGAATTCGATTATCTGCTGGCCGCGCTGCGCTGGCAGTTTCCCGCGCTGGACCTGGTGGAGAACGACGTGATCGCCACTTTTTCCGGCGTGCGGCCGGTGGTGGCCAGCGGCGCGCTTGACCCGTCGCGGGAAGCGCGCGAACATGCGCTGTGGGTGGAGCAGGGCTTGCTGACGGTGGCCGGCGGCAAGCTGACCACCTTCCGTGCCATCGCGCTGCAGGCGTTGCGCATGGCCGCGCCGCTGCTGCCGCACTGGCGCGCCGATTTGCGCAAGCGGCCGGTCTTTACGGCCGTGGCGCCATTGACGGGATCGGCCATGCAGCTGGACTTTGACCAGCGGCTGCGCCTGCTGGGCCGCCACGGCGCGCAGGCGCAGGCCGTGTGCGACGCGGCGCAGGACGGCGAGCTGGCGATGATCCCGGGCACGCAGACCGTGTGGGCGCAACTGCGCTGGGGCGCGCGCATGGAATGCGTGGAACACCTGGACGACTTGCTGCTGCGACGCACGCGGCTGGGTTTGCAGCTGGCCGGTGGCGCGCTGGCGATCCTGCCGGGCGTGCGCGCCATCTGCCAGCATGAACTGGGGTGGAGCGACGCACGCTGGGAAGAAGAACAGGCGCGCTACCTGGCGCTGTGGCGCGGGCATTACAGCGTGCCCGCACCATAAAAAAGGAGAACAATATCGATACCCTGCTGTTTGGCGAAATACTGGAACTGGGCGAAGCCCGCATTACCTATGACACTTTGTCGCCGCTGGACCTGGCGCAGCCGGTGGCCGCCATCGTCGAGGACCTGGGCGAAGACTTGCTGCAGATAGCCTGCGACAATGGCGATATCGTCGACGTCGGCTGGTATCCGGCCTGGAACGAGGCGGGCCGCCTGCGCGTGGTGACGGTGCGCGGCCAGGACTGGGAGGCGCCGATATTCAGCGCACAGCCGGCGACGAGTCCCCAGGCGCTGCTGGCCTGCCTGCGTGCCGCGCTGGCGCGGTCGGGCGAGCGGTGAGCGCGGGTCCGTATCTGCTGGCGATCGACAACGGCACGCAAAGCGTGCGCGCGCTGCTGTTCGATGTGCAGGGCAACCTGGCGGCCAAGTCGCAGGTGTTTTTGGAGCCGTATTTTTCGACCCATCCCGGCTGGGCCGAGCATGACGCCGACGGCTACTGGCAGGCCGTGTGCGAGGCGTGCCGGCAGCTGTGGCGTTCCACGTCCATCGACAGGGCGCAGGTAAAAGGCGTGGCGGTGACCACCCAGCGCGGCACGGTGGTCAATGTCGATGAAGCGGGCGTGCCGCTGCGGCCCGCCATCACCTGGCTGGACCAGCGCCAGACGCGGCAGATACCGCCGCTGGCGCCCTGGTGGCGGGCGGCGTTTCGCCTGGCGCGCCTGGACGGCACCATCGGCTATTTTCGCCGCGAGGCCGAGATCAACTGGATCGCCGCGCAGCAACCGGACATCTGGCGGCGCACCCACAAATTCCTGCTGCTGTCGGGCTTTTTGAACCATCGCCTGTGCGGGCAATTCATCGACTCGACCGGCTCGCAGGTGGCGTATATTCCCTTCGACTACAAGCGCCATGCCTGGGCCGGGCGCCACGACTGGAAGTGGCAGGCGCTGGCCATCAAGCCGGCCATGCTGCCCGCACTGGTGGCGCCGGGCAGCCGCATGGGCGCCATCACGGCCGCGGCCGCGCTGGCTACCGGCATCCTGGAAGGCACGCCCTTGCTGGCGGCCGCCGCCGACAAGGCCTGCGAAGTGCTGGGCGCCGGCTGCGTCGAACCGCACGTGGCCTGCCTCAGCTACGGCACGACGGCCACCATCAACACCACCAATCAACGTTATCTGGAAGTGACGCGCTTCATTCCGCCGTATCCGGCCGCCATGCCGGGCGCCTACAGCACCGAGGTGCAGATCTTTCGCGGCTACTGGATGGTCAACTGGTTCAAGGAGCAGTTCGGCGACCGCGAGCGCCAGGCCGCCGCCGAAAACGGCTCGGGCTTGCCGGCCGAAGCGCTGTTCGACCGCCTGGTCGACAGCGTGCCGCCCGGTTCCATGGGCCTGATGCTGCAGCCTTACTGGAGCCCCGGCATCAAGGTGCCGGGACCGGAAGCGAAGGGCGCCATGATCGGCTTTGGCGACGTGCATACGCGCGCCCATATGTACCGCGCCATCCTGGAAGGCCTGGCGTATGCGCTGCGCGAAGGCCGGGAGCGCATCGAGAAAAAAAGCGGCGTGACTATCACCGTGCTGCGCGTGGCCGGCGGCGGCTCGCAAAGCGATGCGGCGATGCAGCTGACGGCCGATATCTTCGGCATGCCGGCCGCGCGCGCCCACGTGTATGAAAGTTCGGGCCTGGGCGCGGCGATTTGCGCCGCCGTCGGGCTGGGCTACCACGCCGACTTCCCGGCCGCCGTGCGCGCGATGACGCGCCAGGGCCGCGTGTTCCAGCCGCATGCCGACCAGGTGCGCATCTACGACCAGCTGTACCGGCGCGTCTACCGCAAGATGTATGCGCGGCTGCAGCCCTTGTATCGCGATATCGCCGAGATCACCGGCTACCCAGGTTGATCATGCTTCAAATGTTATTGCGAATCATTCGCATCTGTTATATGATGTGCATCGCATTTCACCAAGGCAACTTATCCCGGTGATGCAACAAGCCGCTCGCCCATGCGCGGCGGCTTGTCCCGCGCGGGCAGAACGCCGCCGCAACGCTCCCTTCAACGCCGCCGCTTGAACAGTGCATGACGCACCCCTCTGCCCAGCGCTTTTTCATTCCACAAGCATGAAGAACCAGGCAAGGACAGCAATGAGATCGAGTAACAAGCATACGTCGCGCGCAGGCGCACTGACCCCGATGGCGGCCGCACTGGCCCTGGCGCTGGGCGCCGTTGGCAACGCCTGGGCGGTTGATGCCGGCGACGCCTCGAATGACACCCGGATGCCCGCCATCAGTGTGTTCGGCGACGCCATCAGCGCCAGCACGGCCGGGCGCTCGTATATCAACAGCGAAGATATCGAACGCCAGCAGGCCGACAACGTGGCCTCGCTGCTCGACACCTTGCCCGGCGTGGACCTGGCCGGCACGGCGCGCCCGAGCGGACAAAGCCTCAATATCTGGGGCTTCAACAAGGTGCAGGACGTGAAAGTCATCCTCGACGGCGTGCCCAAGGGATTTGAAAAATACCGCCAGGGTTCGATCTTCATCGAGCCGGAACTGATCAAGCAGATCGAAGTGAACAAGGGTGCCCATACCAGCTTGTATGGCAATGGCGGCTTTGGCGGCGTGATCACGGTCGAGACCAAGGATGCGAAGGACATGCTCGAAGGCGACGCCAGGCTGGGCGCTTTTGTGAAGTACTCGCGCCACAGCAATAACGCGGAAGATGATGTCACGGTCGCCGCATATGGCCGCACGGAAGACGGCCGCTTTGACGTGATGGCGTTTTCCACCCAGCGCAAGTCGGACGACCTGCGCAAGCCGGACGGCAAGCCGTTCCGCTTTTCCGCCATCGACGCGCCATCGCACCTGATCAAGCTCAATGTGCGCCTCACACAAGAGCAACTGCTGACCCTGACGGCCATGAAGAGCGGCAGCACCGGCTGGGGGCCGTTCGCCGCCATGGGCGAAGACGTGCCGACGCCGACCGAAGCGGAGATCAAGCGCTACGGCCTGGAAGAAGCGTGGCAGCGCAAGGCCGTCTACCGCGACCAGAACGACGATACCTATTCCGTCAAATGGCAGTACGCGCCGGCCAACAATCCCTGGGTCAAGCTGACGGCCACGGCCGGCTATTCGCACACCGACCAGCACGACAAGCGCCTGGCTTCGGCCTCGCTGGGCTCCTACCTGGGTTCGCTGGGCAATGAAAGCTGGGCCTCGTATGTGGACCGTATCGCCGAGATCCGCAATGAAAGCGTCTTTACCACCGGCGCGGTATCGCACGTGCTGATGACGGGCCTGCAATGGCACAAGAACGTGCGCGACACCCTGATGTATTACCCGTCGTCGACCGCGCTGAAAGACCCGAGCTATAACTATGGCTATTTCCAGCCCTATTACATGCCGTCCGGGCGCCAGGAAACGCGCGGCCTGTATTTGCAGGACGCGATGACCTATGGCGACGTGACCCTGACGGCGGCGCTGCGCCATGACCGCGTGGTGTCCGAAGGCGTGCCGAACGTGGCCTCGCGCTACAACAGCCCATTGCCGGCGGCAGGCCACGACTTCAGCGAAAAAACGCATGAAGACTGGTCGCCGCGTTTGGGCCTGTTCTGGAAGGCCAGCAACGCGCTGGCGCTGTTTGGCGACTTGAGCCGCACCTGGCGCGCGCCGACCATCGACGAGATGTATTCGAATGAATATTATGTGTCGGCCCGCCTCGGTTCGAACACGCCGGGTACCAGCCGTGACCTGGCGGTCGAGCGCGTGACGGCCGCGCGGCTGGGCGTGATGCTGCATCGCCAAGGGCTTTTCCAGGAGCGCGACGATGCGCAATTGCGCGTGACGGCTTACCGTAACCGGGTCGAAGACAATATCGGCCCGCGCTTGGGCATCCTGGTCGAAGGCTATGTTTCAGGCAGCGGCGTGGGCTTGCCGCCGGGCTTGTCTTCCTATCGTAATCTTGCCGGTTTCCGCACCGAGGGTGTGGAGATCGAATCGTATTACAATTCGCCGCGTTTGTTTGCCAGCGCGTCTTTGTCGTCGCAATTCGGCTCGCGCCGCGGCGCGCAGCGTGATCCGTGGGGCAAGAATGAACCGGTTTCCACGATTGCGCCGGACAAGGTGATGACGGGGCTGGGGTGGCGGTTTCCCGATGTTGGGGCGACGGTTGGGTGGCAGGGTCGGTTTGTTGCCAAGCAGGATCGCGTACTGCCGGTTGGTAACGTGTATCGTTTGCCGCCTTCGAAGGGGTATGCGCTGCATACCTTGTTTGCGTCGTGGAATGGGGTGAATGGGATTTGGCGCGGCACTGAGGTGCGGTTGACTGTTGATAATGTGCTTAACCGTCATTACATGCCGTATCTGAGTGAGGCAGTCACCGGCGTGGGACGCAATGCCAAGCTGAGTGTGTCGAGGAAATTCTGATATTAAAACCTGAAAACAGCGGGCCGGAGACGCGGGCCCGAGAAAATGCCGATGGCGGCGTTGCAGCTTCCTCGCCGTACATGCGTACTGTCTTCGTCGCTGCGCCTTGCCCTCGACATTTTTCAGGCCCGCTTGGCCCGAGATCCCTTGCCTGGGTCTTGGGCTGTTTTCATAGGTCTCGGGCCTGCTTGCTTTTCGCTTTTTCGCTTTTTCTCTTTTGTGCTATCAGCGCAAAATCAACGCCTTCACCGTCTCCCACGCCGTACTCCCCGAACTTGTCGCGCGCACCTGGTTGCGGCCGGCTTCTTTCGCCACATACAAGGCCCGGTCGGCGGCGACGAACAGGGCTTCGCGGTTGTCGAGTTGATGGGGGCGGATGGTGGCGACGCCGATGCTGACGGTAATCCAGGACGAGGTGTTTGAGCGCGGGTGGGGCAGGCGCAGCGCTTCGATGTTGGCGCGGATGGTTTCCGCCAGGTCCATCGCGCTTTCCGCTTCGGTTTCCGAAAACAGCATCACGAATTCTTCGCCGCCGTAGCGCGCCGCCAAGTCGCCGGGGCGGCAGGCGTGGGAGTCGATTGCTTGCGCCACTTGCTGCAGGCAGGTGTCGCCGGCGGGGTGGCCCAGGCTGTCGTTATATAGCTTGAAATGGTCGACGTCGAGCACCACCAGCGACAGCACGCCGCCGTTGCGCACGGCGCGTTGCCATTCTTTTTCCAGGAAGCTGTCGAAATGGCGGCGGTTGGCGATTTTCGTCAGCGGGTCGAGGTAGGCGGCACGCTGCAGCGCGTCTTCGGACTGCTTGTGGTGGGTGATGTCGTGCAGCAGGCCGATATACAGCGGCTGGCGCAAATACATGGGAGTCAGGGTCAGGTCCATGCTCAGCGCGTGGCCAGCGCGGTGGCGGATCGCCACTTCGCGCGTGCCGTGATTGTGCGCGGTGTCCGGGTTGGCCGCATGCATGGCGAAATAATCGAGGTATTCCTGCGTCACCATGGGGCTGAGCAGTTCGGCGATCGAGTGGCCGGCCAGTTCGTTTTCGCGGTAGCCCAGGTAGTGGTCGCACGCCGGATTGGTGTACTGGATGCGGCCATCCGCCTCGATGATCAGCAAGCCTTCGGCCATATGGTTGACGATGGTGCGCAGGCGCTCGGCCTGCTCTTCCTGGGTTTCGCTGTTGCTGCGGATTTGCAGCTGGGCGCGCACGCGTGCACACACTTCGGCCATGCGCAGGGGCTTGGCGATGTAGTCGACGGCGCCGATGTCGAAGCCGGCCACCACGTCGTCGGTGTCGGTCCTGGCACTCATGAAGATGACGGGAATGCGTTGCGTGAGGGGATTTTGCTTGAGCTGGTGGCAGGTTTCGAAGCCATCCATCTCGGGCATCATCACGTCGAGCAGGATCAGGTCGGGCTGGGCGCGCTGTGCAATAGCGAGCGCTCGCTCGCCAGACAGGGCGACATACACCTGGTAACCCTGCTCGCTCATCAGTTTGCGCAGCAGCTCCAGGTTGGCCGGCGCATCATCGACGATCAATATCGCGGCTACGCGCCGTTGCGCATATGCCATGCTGCCTGGACTCATTGCTGCCGGCCTCTATCTGATGGGGAGCACAGGCCAGCAATGCCGCAAGAGTCTGACCTGATCTTAAAGTTACACTTTGATACAGATCATACCGCTTCGGCAATTTTTTTGGTGAAAAATTTAAGCTTTATGTTGTGGAAAGCATTGCAATAATGCTATTTCCGCCACTGTGCCAGCGCGGCGGAAATATGGCGAAACGGCTTACAGCCTGGCGGCGATCAGCTTGCCCAGGATGGCGATGCCTTCACGGATACGCTCTGGCGGCACCGTCACGAACGACAGGCGCAGGGTGTTGGTTTCCGGCGCGTTCGCATAGAACGGCGAGCCGGGCACGAAGGCGACCTTGTTTTCGATCGCTTCGTCCAGCAGCTTCATTGCATCGATATGGCTCGGCAGGGTCACCCAGATGAACATGCCGCCTTCGGGCCGGGTCCATGTCACGCCGGCCGGGAAGTGCTCCTGCAGCGCATGCAGCATGGCCTGGCACTGGTCGCCGTACAGGGTGCGGATCTTCGGAATATGCTGCGCCAGGAAGCCATCCTTGATCACTTCATGCACCACCATCTGCGTCAGCTGCGACGTGTGCAGGTCGGCCGCCTGCTTGGCCAGTTCCAGGCGGCGCACCAGCGGCGGCGGCGCCACCACGTAACCGAGGCGGATGCCGGGCGTGAGCACCTTGGAGAACGAACCCATGTAGATTACGCCGTCCGGATTCATGTTCAGCATTTTCGGATACGGCTCGCCGCTGTAGCTGAGGGCGCCGTACGGGTCGTCCTCGATCAGTGGCAGGCCGTGGCGGGCGCAGGTTTCCACCAGTTCCACGCGGCGCGCCACGGACAGGCTGCGCCCGGTCGGATTCTGGAAGTTCGGCAGCGCATACAGCAGGCGCGCGCCGTCGGCGACCGGATCGACCGACGACGGCACCAGGCCTTCATCATCGGTGTCGACCGACATGAATTGCGGGCGGTACACGGAAAACGCCTGCAGCGCGCCCAGATAACTCGGGGTTTCGACCAGCACGCGGCTGCCCTCGTCGATCAGGACCTTGCCCAGCAAGTCCAGCGCCTGCTGCGAGCCGGACGTCATCAGCACCTGTTCCGGCGCGATGATGCTGCCGCTGGTGGACAGGGAATCGGCGATCCACTGGCGCAGCGGCAGATAGCCGTCGGTCGGGCCGTATTGCAGCGCCACCTTGCCGTTGTTCGACAGCACCTTGTCGAAGGCGACCTTCATTTCGTCGACCGGGAAGGTGGCGGGCGAAGGCAGGCCGCCGGCAAAGGAAATGATGTCGGGGCGTTGCGTGATTTTCAGGATTTCGCGGATGAACGAGCTTTGCAGCTGTTCCGCGCGTTCGGCAAAGCGCCACTGGATCGGATTCGGGTTTTCAATTTTCATGCGTGTCTCACAGAAGATGCCGAGCTGCGCCGGCTGGTTGTATGGTCCGCTTGTGGCGGCCTTTTACGGGCGCCACCGGATAGGCACCGCCCAAACTGCTGCGGTATTGTACGACGGACTTGTGAGTAAACCCACTGTGGTGCCGCGGCCGTCTTATTTCAGCTTGCGCCCGGCCGCCACCACGGCGATCACGGCGCCGGCAAACAGCAGGCTGTCGCTCGCCAGCGGTTCACCGAGCAGCACGGCCGCGCCCAGCAAGGTCAGGAAGGGCTGCAGCAGCTGCGTCTGGCCGACCCTCGCCACGCCGCCCAGCGCCATGCCGCGGTACCAGAAGAAAAAGCCGATAAACATGGAAAACACCGAGATATACGCAAAGCCCAGCCAGGCTTGCGCGCCGGCCTGCGCCAGCATGGCCCGCTGCGGCCAGCCCTGCCACAGCACCAGCGGCAGCACGAACGGGGCGGCCAGCACCAGCGCCCAGCAGATCACCTGCTGGCCCGGCATGGCCTGCGCCAGGCGGCCGCCTTCCGCATAGCCCAGCGCGCCCAGCAGCACGGCGGCGAACATCAGCCAGTCGGCCAGATGAAAACTGCCGCCGCCCTGGCGCAGCGCGAACGCCATCACCAGCGCGGTGCCGGTCAGCGCCATCAGCCAGAATGCGGGCGAGGGACGCTCCTTGCCGCGCAGCACGGCAAACACCGCCGTGGCCAGGGGCAAAATGCCGACCAGCACCGCGCCGTGCGAGGCCGGCAGGCTGCGCATGGCGACCGAGGTCAGCCAGGGAAAGCCCACCACGCAGCCGGCCGCCACCAGCGCCAGCGGCAGCCATTGCGCGCGCCTTGGCAGGGCTGCCTGTTGACGCCACAGCCACAGCGCCGCCAGGCAGGCGGCCACCAGCGCACGACCCAGTGCGACAAACACGGCCGGCAGTTCCGCCACCGCCAGGCGGGTCATCGGCAGGGTCAGGCTGAACAGCGCAACGGCGATCAAGCCCAGCAGCAGGCCCTTGCGGTCGTCGCCCAGGCGGGGCAGGGGTGTGGCGAGGGCGGTGGCGGGCGGCATGATTTTTCCTGTCCAGTAGTGTAAGTCAGTGCTATCCTAGACTTCATTGGCAGTACAGTACAAATACACTTTCCCGCATAATTTTCGATACTGTGATGGTCACATGAGCAATACACCGGACGGCTTTCCTCATTTGTTGACGCGCGGCTCGGGCGAAACCCTGATCGACCAGATCGTGCGCTCGCTGGCCGCGCGCATCGACGACAAGCTGCTGCGCGGCGGCGCGCGCATGCCGTCGATCCGCCAGTGCGCGGCCAGCCTGGACGTCTCCTGCGCCACCATCGTCGCCAGCTACGACAAGCTGGTGGCGCGCGACTACCTCGAATCGCGGCGCGGCGCCGGCTTTTATGTACGCGAGCGCGCGACACTGCATGCGCCGCTGCCCGCTGGCAGTACGCCGGCGCCCGGTGCGCCGCAGCCGATGGACGTGGTCTGGCTGATCCGCAATATGTTCCGCCAGGCGCCGTTTCATCCCGCGCCCGGCTCGGGCATGCTGCCGCCCGAATGGCTCGACGGCGAACTGGTGGCGCGCGCGCTGCGCGACGTCAGCCGCCAGCCGGGCGCGGCCATGATCAGCTATGGCCTGCCGCAGGGCTTCCTGCCGCTGCGCCAGCAACTGCAGCTCAAGCTGGCCGGCCTGGAAATCGCCTGCCCGCCCGAACAGATCGTCACCACGGTGGGCGTGATGCAGGCGCTGGACCTGGTGGCGCGCGAATTCGCCCGTCCCGGCGACACCATCTTTGTCGACGATCCCGCCTACTGGCTGATGTTCGGCGCCTTTGCCGCCATGGGCGTGCAGGTGATCGGCATTCCGCGCCTCGCCGACGGCCCCGATATCGCCGTGCTGGAACAACTGGCGGCGGTCCACCGCCCCAAGCTGTATGTGATCAATTCGGTGCTGCACAACCCCAGTTCCACTTCCCTGTCCGCCGCCAAGGCGTTCCAGGTGCTGCGCCTGGCCGAGCTGCGCGATTTCCTGGTGGTCGAGGACGATATCTATTGCGACATGCATCCTGGTTCGGCCAGCACGGTGCAGCCGGCCACGCGGCTGGCCGCGCTGGACCAGTTGCGCCGCGTGATCTACCTGGGCGGTTTTTCGAAAAGCCTGGCTGCCAACCTGCGCGTGGGCTTTATCGCCACCTCGCCCGAGCGGGCGCAGCGCCTGGCCGACCGCAAGATGCTGGCCACGCTTACCACCAGCGATATCGGCGAGCGCGTGGTCTACAAGATATTGTCGCAGGGCCTGTACCGCAAGCATGCCGAACGGCTACGCGCGCGGCTCGACAAGGTGCGCGACAGCACGTATCGCCGCATGGAGCGGGCCGGCCTGCGCTTCGAACCGGCGCAGGCCGGCATGTTTGTCTGGGCCGACACGGGCCGCGACACCAATGTGCTGGCCGAACAGGCGCTGGCCGAAGGCCTGGTGCTGGGCCCCGGCAGCCTGTTTTCGCCGCGTCAGCTGCCGTCGACCCATATGCGGCTGAACCTGGCGACAGTGCAGGAAGAGCCGGTGTGGGAATTTTTCGATCGCATGCTGGGCGCTTGATGCCCGAAAATTTGCATGTTGGCATCTTGAAATCGCCGCCAGCATCTCCAACTAGCTGACACTCGTCCCATTCACAAGACTATGAGGTAAACATGGCTGTCTCCGAAAAGCAAACACTGGGTTTCCAGACCGAAGTCAAGCAGATGCTGCATCTGATGATCCATTCGCTGTACTCGAACAAGGAAATCTTCCTGCGCGAACTGATCTCGAACGCCTCCGACGCGGCCGACAAGCTGCGCTTCGAAGCGATCGACAATGACGCCCTGTACGGCAACGATCATGAACTGAAGATCAAGGTCAGCTTCGACAAGGAAGCGCGCACCATCACCATTTCCGACAACGGCATCGGCATGACCCGAGACGAGGCGATCTCGCACCTGGGCACCATCGCCAAGTCGGGCACCAAGGAATTCTTCGGCAAACTGTCGGGCGACCAGCAGCAGGACGCGGCCCTGATCGGCCAGTTCGGCGTGGGCTTCTATTCCGGCTTCATCGTGGCCGACAAGATCACCGTCGACACCCGCCGCGCCGGCGCGGATGCATCGGAAGGCGTGCGCTGGGAGTCGGCCGGCGAAGGCGACTACAGCATCGAGCCCATCGAAAAAACCAGTCGCGGCACCGACATCGTCCTGCACCTGCGCGAAGGCGAAGACGAACTGCTGTCGAGCTGGAAGATCAAATCCATCATTCGCAAGTACTCCGACCATATCTCGCTGCCGATCGTGATGCAGAAAGAAGAATGGGACGACGAGAAGAAGGAAACCGTGGTCAAGGACGACACGGAAACCGTCAACCAGGCCAGCGCCCTGTGGGCCCGCAGCAAGTCCGACATCACGCCGGAACAGTACGAGGAATTCTACAAGCACGTGTCGCATGACTTCCAGGCGCCGCTGACGCACACGCACAACCGCGTCGAAGGACGCAGCGAATACACGCAGCTGCTGTACATTCCGGCCAAGGCGCCGTTCGACATGTGGGACCGCAACAAGCGCGGCGGCATCAAGCTGTACGTCAAGCGCGTCTTCATCATGGACGACGCCGAGCAGCTGATGCCGACCTACCTGCGTTTCGTCAAGGGCGTGATCGATTCGTCGGACCTGCCGCTGAACGTGTCGCGTGAAATCCTGCAGGAGTCGCGCGACGTGAAAGTCATCCGCGAAGGCTCGACCAAGCGCGTGCTGGGCATGCTGGAAGAACTGGCGAACGCCGACGAGCCGGAAAAGAAAGACAAGTACGTCACGTTCTGGAAGGAATTCGGCCAGGTACTGAAAGAGGGCATCGGCGAAGATGCTGGCAACAAGGAACGCCTGGCCAAGCTGCTGCGCTTTGCTTCGACCGCCAACGACAGCGATGAACAGATCACGTCGTTCGCCGACTACGTGGCGCGCTTCAAGGAAGGCCAGGACAAGATCTATTACGTCACGGCCGACAATTACGCCGCCGCGAAAAACAGCCCGCACCTGGAAATCTTCCGCAAGAAAGGCGTCGAAGTGCTGCTGCTGACCGATCGCGTCGATGAATGGATGCTGTCGTTTATCCAGGACTTCGAAGGCAAGGAGCTGGTGTCGGTGGCCAAGGGCGGCCTGGACCTGGGCGCGCTGGAAGACGAAGCGGAAAAGAAAGAGCACGCAGAAACCGAAACCTCGTACGCCGACCTGGTCGGCAAGATGAAGGCCGCGCTCGAAGACAAGGCCAAGGACGTGCGCGTCACATTCCGCCTGACCGATTCGCCAGCCTGCCTGGTGGCCGACGAGAACGAATTGTCGGGCAACCTGCTGCGCATGCTGAAAGCGGCCGGCCAGAGCGCGCCGGAATCGAAGCCGATTTTGGAAATCAACCCGAACCACCCGCTGGTGACGCGCCTGAAATATGAAGACGCCGAAGGCGGCAAGTTCGGCGACTGGGCCAATATTCTGTTCGACCAGGCCTTGCTGGCCGAAGGCGGTTCGCTGGCCGACCCGGCCACGTTCGTGAAACGCCTGAACGAATTGCTGCTCAATTCGGCAAAATAAGTCGCTTGTCATTCGCCAGGCCGGCCCTTTCGCCAGAAAGGGCCGGCTTTTTTTAGGCTATGTCACCGAAAGCAGTGGGAACGCCCAGCCGTTGCGGAAGTCTAACTGATCAGGTATTTCCTTCCAGGAGCCGATCGTGGACACCACCCAGTGGCAGATTTTCGCCGACCAATTTTCACAACTATCGTATCGCCAGCGTATTGCCAGCAGCAGCTTGTTGCGCATGCGCGCGCCGCAGGATCCGGCTGTCGCCCTGATTGAGCAGACAGCACAGGCGCAACTGCATTGCCCCGCCTGCCAATCGACCCATTTCCACCGCCACGGCCAGGCCCACGGCTTGCAACGCTATCGCTGTGTTCCTTGTGGCAAAACTTTCAATGCCTTGACCGGCACGCCGCTGGCACATTTGCACCACAAGGAACGATGGCTGGCCTATGCGGATTGCCTGCTCAACTCGTTTTCGGTGCGCAAGGCAGCCCTGCAAGTGCATATCCATCGCAACACCAGCTTTCGCTGGCGCCATCGTTTTCTCGCGCTGGCCAAGACCGACCGGCCACATTGCCTGCACGGCATCGCCGAGGCCGACGAACTATATGTGCTGGAGTCGCAAAAAGGTTCACGGCACCTGACGCGGCCGGCACGCAGACGTGGTGGCCGCGCAGGCAAACGCGGCATTTCCAGTGAACAGGTATGTGTCCTGGTGGCGCGTGACCGCACCGGGCAAACCGTCGATTTCATCACTGGCCTGGGCCAGCTCACCAAAGCCAGGCTGCACGCCTGCCTGCCAGCGGTGATCGACCGCGACATTTTGTTGGTCAGTGATGGCCATCCGGCCTATCCCGTGTTTGCCAGGGAGCTCGGCATCCAGCATGAAGCCGTCAACTTGCGTGCCGGCATCCGCGTGCGCGGTGCGGTGCACGTGCAGAACGTCAACGCGTATCACAGCCGGCTGCGTGGCTGGCTGCGCGCCTTTCATGGCGTGGCGACGCGCTATCTGCCCAACTACCTGGGTTGGCGCTGGATACTGGACGCCAGGAGAATATTGTCCCCCGAAAGCTTGCTCAGGGCCACTTTGGGGTCGTTCCCACATTTGATGGTGACATAGCCTTTTTTACGCCGGCCGCCCGGGCGCCGTGCGCAGCGCGCCGCCGCGAGCATGCTAGAATCGCCGACGTGCCAAGCGTGGCCGCATTCACGGGTAGACCCTGGGCAGATGGAATCATGACTACTTTATCGACTTGTCGCCGCCTTGGCGGCATGCTGTTATGGGCCGCTTGCGCGGCCTTGCCGGCCATTGCGGCCGCCAGGTCCGCGCCGGCGATCGCGCCCCGGACCATCGTGCTGCCGGCCGGACAACTGCCGCGCCTGAGCGAAGAGCCGCAGGTACGCGCCGCGCTGTTCGAGTTCTTCGGTTATGCGCGCGGCAGCTATACCGATGACGATGCGCTGCTGCTGGAGCAGGCGCTCGAAGCCGTCAGCGAGCGGCGCGACGCCACCCGCAATGTGCTGCCGGACGGGCGCGTGCTGCTGGCCTCCATGAATGACCGCAAGCAGGGCCGCGAACGGGGCGCCATGCTGCTCGACAAGCGCGGTGCCATCATCGCCTTTGGCCTGGTCAACGGCCATTGCCGCCTGCAGGGCCAGCCGCTGGCCAAGGTCTGCAAGCCCGATCCCCAAGCCGTGCTGACGGTGTTCCACCGCAAGGGCATGCTGGTCGACGAGGCCGCGCCCCTGCTGGCCTGGGCCCGGCAATTGCCGCCGATGCTGGCGCTGATCGCCGCCGACGATGAAGCGGGCGGCGATGGGCAAAGAATCGCCACGGTCGAATACGTGCTGGCGCAGCCGGCGCTACCTGGCTGGAACCGCGCGCAGCTGCCGTCCGGTTTTCCGTCGGCGCTGCTGCCGCTGCTGCTCGACAAATCGACGGTGCTCACGTCGGCCGGCGCCGGCGTGTTCACGTTTCCGCTGTCGCTGAAGGGCAAGAAGCAGAACAATGTGCTCGACGAGGCGGAAGGCCGGCCGCCGCGCGACCTGGAGGTGGCGCTGCGCAGCTATGCCAGCTTCGACAGCGTGGTCGAGCTGTACCGCAAGACCATCAAGGGCGCCCGGCTGCAGCGCAACGAGCGCACCGCCTACCTGCATGGCGACCTGGGGCAGGGCAGCTACCGCGTGTATATCCGCAATACGGGCTTTGACGGCGTGATGATTGACGTGGCGCTGTGGCAGAAAAAGCTGGCGGCGGGGCAATAAATCGACACCATTGTTCACTCCGGCGATGTTGTCGGATTACGGCCCCGCAAGGGCTAATCCGACCTGCGTGAGGGATGCAGGATCGTAGGTCGGGTTAGCGCGCAGCGCGTAACCCGACATCACCACCATGGCCCGCCAGCGCCAGCATCGCCCTGATCTCCTCGTCGCGCCTGACCTTCCCCGTCCTGAATCGCATATCGGTCAGCGCCGCCGGCAGTCCGCCTGCCAGCAGCGCATCAAAATCGAGCCGGGTTTCCGACACGGTCAATGTGTGCAGCGCGGGCAGTAAAGCCAGGCCATCGAGCCGCTCCAGCCCCTTGCACGTCAGCAGATGCAGCCGTTCCAGCAGCGGATTGTCACGCACATCGAGTTGCGTCAGCTTGATCTGGTCTTCCAGCCACAGCTGGCGCAGCAGCGGAAACCGGCCCAGGTCGCCCAAGTCTTCCAGCCCGCGCACGCGGATTATTTCCAGCTTGTTCAATCGTGGCGCGTCGATCTCCTGGATCGATTCGCGCCCGCCCAACTGCAGCAGCAGGCGATCAAGCTGCGCGATGCCGGACATAAAATCGAGCGCTACCTTGTTCTTGATGCGGTACAGCGACAACCTGGTCAATGCCGGCAAACCGGCCAGCGTGTCGATATGACCGGCATGGCCTTCGATCGCCAGTGTAGACAGCCGCGTGTAGTGGCGCAGCGGCGCCAGGTCGATATTGTTTTTGGCCGACTCGCCCAAGGACAGGTGTTCCAGGCCGTGCAGGTTTTCCAGCTGCAGGATATCGGTTTGCGCCAGCTCATATACGCCCAGGTCCAGGCGCTTGAGGTGGTGCAGTTCGCCCAGCGTCTCCAGATACAGTGCATTGCGGTGGCAGTCGATCGACAGGCTGGCCACATGCGGCAGCGCGCGCAGGATGCGCGTATCGAACACCCGCGGATCGTAGCCGTAGATGCGGATGGTCAGCGCGGCGCCATGGGTGGCCGCCAGTGCATCGAGTTCAGGCAGCAGCGGTTCGGGCTCGCCCAGGGTATCGAACTGCACCAGCACCTGCCGGCCGGCGGCGATGGCGGCGCCGATTTCTGCGGCGTCAAGTTCGGCCGGATTCTGGATCGTCAGCGTGATGTGTTCCATTCTTATTCTCCAAAAATAAACGGGACTTTTTTCGGCACGGGGCAGCCTTCCGGCCCTGGCGATATCTGCTTGCCGGTATCGTCAAACTGCTTGCCGCAATCGACGGCGATGCGCTGGCGGTAGCTGCGGATGCTGGCCACCTTCCCGTTCGGGTGATAGCAGATGGCGTCGCCGTCGCGGTCAGCCGAAGCATAGCTGAAGTAGGTCTGGCCGTTGACGGTGCGCGTGGCGTGACCACGGCGCGGCTCCGTGCATTTGAGCTGGCCGCTTTCAAAATAGGTGTTGTAGACCGAGGTGTCCTTGGCGCGGTCGACCAGCAGTTCATCCATCACCTTGCCGTTCGCATACCAGGAACGGCCTTCCTGGCGCTGGCCGAACTGGAACTGGTAATCGTACTGTGGCTGGCCGCTGGCGAAATTGAGGCGGTGGTAGTCGCACACGTCGTCGCGTTCCCGGCCATATTCGGTAAAGGTGCAGCGGTGGATATCGTTGATAAGAAGGCCGTCTTCGGCATACTCGCGCAGATGCGCCGCCAGCCGGCCACGCTCGACCACGGTCAGGCGTTCCGGCTTGCCGCTGGCATAGTAGCGCGCGTCCATGCCCTGTTTCTTGCCGTTATCCCATTGCGTGTCGAGGCGCAGGATCTTGTTGTCATCCCAGGCGCGTTCGCGCCCGTCGAGCTGGCCGTTGCGCAATGTCGCCTGGTAGACCACGGTGCCGTCCGGCAGATAGCGCGTGCGCTCGCCGTCGGGCACGTCCATCGCATAATGTTCGCGCAGGCGCAGCTTGCCGCTGGCGTCGGTCTCGGTTGCCTCGCCGTGCTTCTTGCCCTTGACGAAAGGGACGCGCAGGCTGGCGCCGTCCTTGAGCTTCAGTGTCCAGGGGCCGTCGCGCAAGCCGTCGAGATAGCTGCCTTCACCGTCGCTCGTGATCCACGTGCCCTGGCGCGTGCCATTGACGTAGTTGCCGCGCGCCTGCAGCTTGCCACCCATGCTGCGTTCGGAAGGGCCATTGAGCTGGCCGCCCGCGTAGGTGTCGAAGCCCGTCACTTCATCCTGGTCGGCGTAGTTGATGACGGTCCAGCGGCCTTCGCGCTGGCCGGCGCGGTACACGCCGTCCTCGGTCTGTTTCGGCTCCTCGATATGCCAGGGGCCGTCGGGCAGGCCGTTGACATACGCGCCTTTCGATGACCCTTCATGCATGCTGCTGCGTGTCCACATGCCGGTACGCTTGCCGTTGGCGTATTCGCCCCGTTCGACCACCGAGCCATCGTCCCAGGCCAGGCTGTAGATGACGGACGGCCCCTGCATGCTGCCCGTGAATTGCTGCGGCGCCGTTTCCCAGCCCACCTGCCACAGGCGGTAATTGGGCAGCTCGCCCGTGCCGCCGTCGCCATACAGGGTGTAGCTGGCGGTCAGGAGAAGCGCGCCTTTTTTCCGGAAGGTTTTCTTGTAGCTGATGGCGTCCTTGCTGGCGGCGTCCACGGGGCGGCCCTGATTGTCAAAAAAGCCGACCACCGTGCCTTGCGTATGGTCCATCGCGTCGAAGTCGGCATTGCCGCTCTTGCCGCGCGCGACGCTGTAATCCATCGGCGATAACTTCGACAGCGCTGTCTTGACCTGGCCCGCGTTCGGCGTGGCGGTTTGCGCCACGATGCGGTCCAGCGCCGGCTGCAGGCGGGTGAGCTTCACGTATCTGCCCGAACTGTGATCATGCCGGTAGGCGCGCAAGCCCTGCTTGCCGTCAAGCCGGAACAGCACCAGCAGGGTGGGGATTTCGGGCTTGTGGTCGAGCGGCGCGTAGAACACGGAGCGGATCACGGCATGGCCGAACTCGTCGAGCCGTTGCGGTTTTGCGCCGGCCTTTGCACACTCGCAGTAGTACGCGTTGACGCCGCCGGCCTCCTTGAGAAAGACGATATCGAGGCCGCTGTCCTGCGAGGCCGCAATCACCGGATGGGCCAGCGGCTTGCCTTCATAAAATGGTGCGGCGTGGGCGAGGGCTGTGCAGAGCAGCAGTGGTAAAAAAAGGCGTTTCATCGGGTGACAGGCGCGTTGCCCACTAGGGAAAGGCATCGATACTGCCTAACTTCTTCCCATAGGGCAAATACGCGCCTATCGTGCGCGCGCCTTTGACGATCAGAGCTCGGTGCGCAGCGCGAACAATTCCGGGAACAGCACCACGTCGAGCATCTTGCGCAGGTAGCTGACGCCGGCCGTGCCGCCGGTGCCGGTCTTGAAGCCGATAATGCGCTCCACCGTGGTGACATGGCGGAAGCGCCAGAAGCGGAACGCCGTTTCCAGGTCGACCAGCTTTTCGGCCAGCTCGTACAGGGCCCAGTATTTGGACGGGTCGCGGTAGACTTCCAGCCAGGCCGCCTTCACGGTATCGTCGCTGGCGGTGGGCAAAGTCCAGTCGGCGTTCAGGCGGGCCGCCGAAATCGGCAGGCCATGGCGCGCCAGCAGCCTGACCGACTCGTCGTAGACGGACGGCGAGCGCAGGGCGGCCTCCAGCACGGCGTACGATTCGGGCGCGGTGGTGTGCACGTTCAGCAGCGCCGCGTTCTTGTTCCCCAAAATGAATTCGATCTCGCGGTACTGGTAGGACTGGAAGCCCGACGAGGCGCCGAGATATGGCCGGATGGCCGTGTATTCGGGCGGCGTCATGGTCGCCAGCACGTCCCAGGCGTGCACCAGTTGATCCATGATGCGCGCCACCCTGGCCAGCATCTTGAAGGCCGGTGGCAGGTCACCGCTTTGCAGGTTGGCGCGCACGGCGTGCATTTCGTGCAGCATCAGCTTCATCCACAGTTCGCTGGTCTGGTGCTGCACGATGAACAGCATCTCGTTATGGTTCGGCGACAGCGGATGCTGGGCCGTCAGGATGCGGTCCAGTGCCAGGTAGTCGCCATAGCTCATCGACTCGCTGAAGTCCATCTGCGCGCCGTGCCATTGCGCGTCTTTTCCGTGCCATTGCGCGTCTTTTGCATCCTGTGCGCCGGCATGCATGGGGCAGCCGTTGCCTGGTGTGTTCTCGTTCATGTCGTCGTCTCTGGTAGTTCAGGTCACCGCGTCGCGGCGGGCTTTGACATCGTAGGCTTGCGTGTCAAGGATCTCGCGCAGGATCTCCGTCGCATCCCACACCTCGGCAAAGCTGGTGTACAGCGGCGTGAAGCCGAAGCGCATGATGGCCGGTTCGCGGTAGTCTCCGATCACGCCGCGCGCGATCAGGGCCTGCATCACTGCATAGCCATGCGGGTGCGTGAAGCTGGCCTGGCTGCCGCGCCGCGCATGCTCGCGCGGCGTGACCAGGCCCAATGGATGGCTGGCGCAGCGCTGTTCCACCAATGCGATAAACAGGTCGGTCAACGCCAGCGACTTGGCGCGGATCGCCTGCATGGTGGTTTGGGCAAAGATGTCGAGGCCGCATTCGACCAGCGCCAGCGACACGATGGGTTGCGTCCCGCACAGGGCGCGCGCGATGCCGTCGGCGGGTGCGAAGGCCGGGTCCATGGCAAACGGCGCGCTGTGGCCCCACCAGCCGGACAGTGGCTGGCGGAAGGCCGCCTGGTGCTTTTTCGGCACCCAGATAAAGGCCGGCGCGCCGGGTCCGCCGTTCAGGTATTTGTAGGTGCAGCCGACGGCCAGGTCGGCGCCATCGCCGTTCAGGTCCAGCGGCACGGCGCCGGCCGAATGGGCCAGGTCCCACAGCGCCAGCGCGCCTTGTTGGTGGCAGTGGGCGCTGATGGCAGCCATGTCGTGCTGGTAGCCGCTGCGGTAGTTGACGTGCGTGAGCATGGCCACGGCGCAGTCGCCATCGATCGCCTGCGCCAGCTCGGCCGGGTCGTCGACCAGCCGCAGCTGGTAGCCGCGATCGAGCCAGGCGGCCAGTCCCTGCGCCATATACAGGTCGGTCGGGAAATTGCTGCGTTCGCTGACGATAATGCGGCGCGCGGCGCAGGCAGGGGCCGACGCCTGCATCCGCAGCGCGGCGGCCAGCGCCTTGAACAGGTTGACCGAGGTGGTGTCGGTAATGACGACTTCGCCGTCGGTGGCGCCTAGCAGCGGAGACAACAGCTTGCCCAGGCGTTTCGGCAGGTCGAACCAGCCGTTGGTATTCCAGCTGCGGATCAGGTCATGGCCCCATTCGGCCTCGATCACCTGCCGCGCGCGGGCCATGGCCGCTTTCGGACGGGCACCGAGCGAGTTGCCGTCGAGGTAAATCACGCCGGCCGGCAGGTCGAACTGGGCGCGCAGCGGCGCCAGCGCGTCGTCGTGGTCGAGTGTTATGCAATCTTGTCGGGAAATCATGTTGGCTTTCATGTCGATACTTGTTTTGGATGCATGTGATCGGCTCGGCAAAACGTACCGAACGGGAACGGCAGTGTAGCAAGTCTTGGCTGTCATGCACTATTTTCCTACTTGAAACCAGTATCAAAAGAGCGGTTTTCCCGGGCGTCGCGACAAAATTTCGCTTTTTTTCAAAATATTTTCAAAAGACCCTAAAGTTTCCATGGCAAGCGTCGTAAAAGACTACATAAGAAGAGATGAAAACTTTTTTCAGAATTTTTTTCATAAATTTTTAAAAAAGTCCTCAAGTTCTCGGCGCCGCTGCCGTAACAGGCAGTATGGGTATTTTGATGCAAGTCAAGCCGTTGTAAAAAAGCGATAGCCGTTTTTCTGCAGAAGGTCATCACACTTGATTGTTCAGCGCTCCTCTTTCCACGCTTTTACAGGCGTGCGGCCATGATCGTACCGTGTTTGTAAGACAAACACCTACGGTCCCATCCTCTATTGTCCGGCCAAAAATACAGCGTCGCACCTCTATGCCGTTTTCTGTTGCTCCTTCAGAATGTATCTCACTGGAAACACGAAGTGCTCCAGTTGAAGAATTTAACGGATTGAGGAGATGGAAATGACTGCTAACGACATGATGGCTGAGATTCGCGACGCTAACCTGAGCTACTTGATGCTGGCCCAGCAGATGATCCGCGCGGACAAGGTAACGGCCATCTTCCGTCTTGGCGTGTCGGCGGAAATCGCCGAACTGATCGAAGGCATGAGCAATGCCCAGATCCTGAAACTGGCTGGCGGCAACATGATGCTGGCCCGCTTCCGCTTCGATGACAGCGCCATCCTGGGCATGTTGACGAACTACAATAAGGACCGCTCGCTGGCGCAGTCGCACGCCGCCATCCTGATGGCCGGACAGGGCGTCGAAGAAATCGTGTAAACTGTACCCGTAGTCAATCAGACGGGAGCAGTAGCATGGCCAAAAAGAGTGTCGTCTCGGAAGCACAGGAAATACAGCTTGCGATCGAGTTGATACAGCTGGGCGCCCGCCTGCAGTTGCTGGAAACCGAAGTATCGCTGTCGCGCGAACGCCTGCTCAACCTGTACAAGGAGTTGAAAGGGGTGTCGCCACCGAAAGGCATGCTGCCGTTTTCGACCGACTGGTTTATCACCTGGCAACCGAACATCCACTCCTCGCTGTTCATCAATATCCACCACTTCCTCGTGGAACACGCCGGCGCCACCGGCATCGAAGCCGTCATGAAGGCTTACAAGCTCTACCTCGAACAAATGCCCCCCGAACCGGGCGAAGAGCCGCTGCTGTCGCTGACGCGCGCCTGGACGCTGGTGCGCTTTTTCAGCAGCAAGATGCTGGCCATGGCCACCTGCGGCAAGTGCGGCGGCAAGTTCGTCGTCAACTGCCTCGACCTGAACGCCGATTATGTGTGCGGCCTGTGCCACATGCCTTCGCGCGCCGGCAAGACCAAGAAAGCCCGCGACGAAGCGATTGCGGCGCCATCCGGCAGCGCTGGCTGACCGGCGCGTGTCAGACAAAGTCGGGATGCCGCACCGCCGCCAACGCTGGCGTTTTCACCACTGTTTCCACTCATACTAGCTCCATGCTGCAACAAATCCTGCGCGCGCCCGCGCTCAAGGCGGTCCTGATCCAGGCGCTGGCGTTTCCCTTGATGCTGGGCCTGGTGTATCTGCTGGCACGCGCCGGGGTCGGCATGACCTTGTTCTCGGTGGCCCTGCTGCAGGGAGTGCTGGCGGCGCTGATCACCTGGCGCACCGGGCTGGCGCGCTGGTGGTGCGCGATCGGCCTGCTGTTCGCGCCGGCGCTGCTGGCGGCCAGCGCGCTGGAGCTGCCGCCGCTGTTGTTCCTGCTGGTCTTTATTTTTTTGCTGGGCCTGTACTGGTCCACCTTTCGCACGCAAGTGCCGTTCTATCCGTCGGGGCCGGCCGTGTGGCGCGCAGTGGCGCAGTTGATCGCCGACCGTCCGGGCGTGAAACTGATCGATATCGGCAGCGGCCTCGGTGGCCTGGTGCTGGACCTGGCGCGGCGCCGGCCCGATGGCCAGTTTTGCGGCATCGAGCTGGCGCCGCTGCCGTGGCTGGTGAGCAGCTTGCGCGCGCGCCTGGTGGGCAACCCTGCGCGGTTTGTTCGGGGCGACTATGTGGCGCTCGATTTCGCCGATTACGATGTGGTGTTTGCCTACCTGTCGCCGGCCGCCATGGCGGCGCTGTGGATGCAGGTCGAAAAGCAAATGTTGCCGGGAAGTATGCTTCTTAGTTACGAATTCAAGATCGCCGCGCGTGCGCCCGATAAGACCATTGCCGCCACAGAGCGTGGCCCTTTACTTTACGTATGGTGCTTTTAGGCAATTGTCTGCGTTATTTGCTTGCCGACAGCACAATCTCACGTTATTGTAGTTCCACGCGGCACTTTGCTGGAAGTAGCTTGAAATGTGGTCCGTTTCCAGCTACTTCCGGTTAGCGCAGCAGCAGCGTGCCATGGTAGCTAAACTTCATGCAAGCTTGCCAGAACACTACGGGTATGCATGCCCGGCCACCTTGGGAGTCACAGCACTTGTTAGTCATACTCGGATACATCATCGTTTGCGCCTCGGTGTTCGGCGGTTTCGCGTTGGCGGGCGGCCATCTGGCGGCCCTGTTCCAGCCGCTGGAACTGCTGATGATCGGCGGTGCGGCGGCGGGCGCCTTCCTGGTCGGCAACAATAACAAGGCCATCAAGGCGACGCTGGCCGCCTTGCCCAGCCTGCTCAAGGGTTCGCGCTACACCAAGGACCTGTACATGGAGCTGATGTCGCTGCTGTTCGAAGTGCTCAGCAAGGTGCGCAAGGAAGGCCTGATGTCGATCGAAAGCGATATCGACAGCCCGCAGGAAAGTCCGCTGTTTTCCAAGTATCCGGCCGTGCTGGCCGACCACCATATCGTCGAATTCATGACCGATTACCTGCGCCTGATGGTGTCGGGCAATATGGACGCTTTCCAGATCGAAAACCTGATGGACAACGAGATCGAAACCCATCACCACGAGGGCGCCGTGCCGGCCCATGTGATCGCCAAGGTGGGCGACGGCTTGCCCGCCTTTGGTATTGTTGCCGCCGTGATGGGCGTGGTGCACACGATGGAGTCGGTGGGCCTGCCGCCGGCCGAGCTGGGCATGCTGATCGCGCACGCGCTGGTCGGCACCTTCCTCGGCATCCTGCTGGCCTACGGTTTCGTGGGGCCGTTGGCCAGCCTGCTCGAACAGAAGCTGGAAGAGTCGAGCAAGATGTTCCAGTGCGTGAAAGTGACCCTGCTGGCCAGCCTGAACGGCTATGCACCGGCGCTGGCGGTGGAGTTTGGCCGCAAGGTGCTGTTCTCGACCGAGCGTCCGACCTTCAACGAGCTCGAAGATCACATCAAGAAATCGAAAACGAAGTAAGCAGTGAGGTCACGTTTGCACACCATGAGTTTATCGCCGCACAGGGAAGGGGGACGCCATGGCCGATGAAGGCATGCGCCCGATTATCGTCAAGCGCGTCAAGAAGGTGGCCGGTGGCCATCACGGCGGCGCATGGAAGATCGCCTACGCCGACTTCGTGACGGCGATGATGGCCTTCTTCTTGCTGATGTGGCTGCTCGGTTCGACCTCGAAGGGCGACCTGAACGGCATTTCCGAATTCTTCAAGACGCCCTTGAAAGTGGCGATGGCGGGTGGTTCCGGCAGCGGCGAAAGCAATTCCGTGATCCAGGGCGGCGGCCAAGACCTGTCGCGCCAGGATGGCCAGGTGCGCAAGGCGCAGGAAGAGCAGCAGCGCAAATCCTTCGACCTCAATTCGGCCAAGGCCGCGCTCGAGCGCGAAGAAGGGCGCCGCCTGCAGGCCCTCAAGGCGCGCATCGAGGCGACCATCGACGCCAATCCGCTGCTGAAAAAATACAAGAATCAATTGCTGCTCGATATCACCAGCGAAGGCCTGCGGATCCAGATCGTCGACGAACAGAATCGTCCCATGTTTGCGCTGGCCAACGCCAATCTGCAGCCATATACCAAGGAAATCCTGCACGCCATCGGCTTCGTGCTCAATGAAGTGCCGAACCGGGTCGGCCTGTCCGGCCACACCGATTCGACGCCCTACATGAGCGACGCCGGCTACAGCAACTGGGAATTGTCGGCCGACCGCGCCAACGCCTCGCGGCGCGAGCTGGTGATCGGCGGCATGAAGGAAGAAAAAGTGCTGCGCGTGGTGGGCCTGGGCTCGGCCGCGAACCTGGACAAGCTCGACCCCTTCAATCCGATCAACCGCCGCATCAGCATCATCGTCATGAACAAGCGCACGGAAGAAAACGTCCTGCGCGACGGCGCCGCGATCGAACTGCCGGTGAACGACGCGGCGGCCGCCATCTCTTCGGGGCTGGCGGCTGGCGCGGCGCCGGCAGCACCTCCGGCGGCACCTGCGGCGGCAAAGAAATAGGCATGCATGGCCAGCGTGCGCATCGTAGTAAAACAATGAGATCTCTATGACAAGAAAGAAAATACTTGGCTCGCATGTAAAGCGCCTGTTGTCCGGCGTGTCGGACCATGGCCGCAAGCACCTGACGGAGGTGGAAACCGACCTGGTGCAGACCGGCATCTTGCTGGAAGAGGCGATCGAGAAACTCTCCTTCAACTTCATGGCCATCCATGCGGCGGTGTCTGCGCAACAGGACACGATCGCCCTGCTGCTCGAGGGCGGCGTGCCGCCCGCCGAGCAGCGTGAAAAGCTGCTGGCGCTGCAGGACGAGGTGGGGGGTTACGTGAATGCCGCCATCACCAGCATGCAGTTCCAGGACATGACCAGCCAGCTGATCGACCGTACCCTGAAACGGGTCACGGGGCTGCGCGAGTTTCTTGGCACCCTCGGGTCGCACGGCGCCGAAATGCTGCCGGAAAGCGATAACGAGGAAATCGTGGCCTTGCTTGGGCGCGTCAGCATGGCGCTGGCGATACAAAGCCTGGAATTGCGCAGCGTGCTGCGCAAGGCTGTCAGCCAACAGCATCTGGAAAGCGGCGACATCGAGTTGTTCTAGCCGAGTGCGGAACGCTTGCGGTTGCATGGATCAATTCAATAAACAAGCCGGGCACGACGCCCGGTATAAGTGGGAGCAAAGATGGCCAAAACGATACTTGCAGTGGACGATTCCAGCTCATTGCGCCAGATGGTGGCGTTCAGCCTGAAAGCCGCCGGTTACCAGGTGGTGGAGGCCGTGGACGGCCAGGACGGACTGGAAAAAGCCAAGCTGCAAACCGTGGACCTGGTGCTGACGGACCAGAACATGCCGCGCATGGATGGCCTGGAGCTGATCAAGCTGCTGCGCGAGCTGCCGGCGTACCAGAAGGTGCCCATCCTGATGCTGACGACCGAGTCGTCCGATGAAATGAAATCGAAAGGCCGTGCCGCCGGCGCCAATGGCTGGCTGGTCAAGCCCTTCGATCCGCAGCGCCTGATCGAAGTGGTCAAGAAGGTGATCGGCTGATGCCAGCCGCGCAGCACAACGATGCAATTGACGGAGTCACCCTATGACCATCGATATTAGCCAGTTTTTCCAGGTCTTTTTCGATGAGGCCGAGGAACTGCTGGCTGAAAAGGAACGGCTGCTGCTGGCCGTCGATATTGCGGCGCCCGACGCCGAAGACCTGAATGCGATTTTCCGCACCGCCCATTCGATCAAGGGCGGCGCGTCGACGTTTGGCCTCTCGGACATGAGCGAGGTGACGCACATCCTCGAGTCCCTGCTCGACCGTATCCGCCAGGGCCAGATGGCCCTGACGGCCGAGCACGTCGACGCCTTTTTGGCGGCCAAGGATATCCTCAAGATGCAGCTCGACGGCCATCGCCTGGGCACGGAAGTGGACCAGGACGCGGTCGCCAACGTGCGCATGATGCTGCAGTCGTTCTCGCAGGACGTGCCGGTGGCCGCCCTGACGCCGGTGGCGCCGGCCTTCCACGTGGCTGAAAAAGCCGCGGTCAGCCACGCCGGCGGCCACCGCTTCCGTCTTGAATTGCCGAAGATGGAGCAGCGCGAAGTCGATGCGCTGGCGGCCGAACTGGGCCTGCTGGGAGACGTCGCGGTCACCGTGCTGCCCGATGCGCGCAGCTCTCTGGAAGTGACGACCCATGAAAGCCTGGACGATATCCTGGCCATCTGCTCGTTCGTGCTGAACCCGGACGACATGGTGATCACCCAGGCGCCGCCGCTGGCGCCGGGCGAAGCGACCACCGCGCAAGCGGCGCGCGCGGCCCAGGAAGCGGCGCAGGGCTATGGCTTTTTCGATCCGCTGCCAGGCGCGCCCGGCGCGGTGAAGACCGAGGCCGAGCAGGGCTATGGTTTCTTCCAGCCGCTCGATGAAATCCGCGCCGCCGCCGGCGTGCAGACGGACGCCGAACGCGGCTACGGTTTTTTCCAGCCGCTCGAACAGATACGCGCCAACGCGGCCAGCGTGGCGCCGGTGGTTGCCGCCCCGGTAGTGGTGGTCGCGGCCGATGCCGAAGTCGAGAAAAAACCGGCCAAGAAGGAAGCCGACAAGGCCGGCGCCGAATCGTCGTCGATCCGCGTCTCGATCGAAAAAGTCGACCAGCTGATCAACCTGGTGGGTGAACTGGTGATCACGCAGGCGATGATCGAACAGCGCGCCGGCGCGCTCGATCCGATGCTGCATGAAAAACTGCTCGACAGCGTCAGCCACCTGACGCGCAATACGCGCGACCTGCAGGAAGCGGTGATGTCGATCCGCATGATGCCGATGGATTTCGTGTTCTCGCGCTTTCCGCGCATGGTGCGCGACCTGGCCGGCAAATTGGGCAAGAAGGTCGACTTCATCACCAATGGCGCGGCAACGGAACTGGACAAGGGCCTGATCGAGCGCATCGTCGATCCGCTGACGCACCTGGTGCGCAACAGCATCGACCACGGCGTGGAAATGCCGGCCGCCCGCGTGGCCGCCGGCAAGACCGAGGCGGGCCGATTGTTCCTGTCGGCCAGCCACCAGGGCGGCAACATCATCATCGAAGTATCGGACGATGGTGCCGGCCTGAATCGCGAACGCATCCTGGCCAAGGCGCAGCAGCAGGGCATGGACGTGTCGGACACGATGACGGACGCCGAAGTGTGGCAGCTGATCTTCGCGCCCGGTTTTTCCACCGCCGAAGCGGTCACCGACGTGTCGGGCCGCGGCGTGGGCATGGATGTGGTCAAGCGCAATATCAGCGCCATGGGCGGCGTGGTCGACATCCGCTCGGCCAAGGGCTTCGGCACCACCATTTCGATCTCGCTGCCGCTGACCCTGGCAATCCTGGACGGCATGTCGATCCGGGTCGGCGAGGAAGTATATATTTTGCCGCTGGGCTTCGTGATCGAATCGCTGCAGCCGGCCGTGGAGGATGTCAAGGAGATCGCCGGCCGCGGCCAGGTGGTCAAGGTGCGCGGCGAATACCTGCCCCTGATCCCCCTGTACCAGATGTTCGACATCGCGCCGCGCTTCACCAATCCGTCCGAAGGCATCTGCGTGATCCTCGAGACGGAAGGGCGCAAGGCCGCGCTGTTCGTCGACGACCTGGTCGGCCAGCAGCAGGTGGTGGTGAAAAACCTCGAATCGAATTACCGCAAGGTGGTGGGCATCTCCGGCGCCACCATCCTGGGCGATGGCGGCGTCTCCCTGATTCTCGACGTCGCCGCCCTGATCCGCTCTTCGCGCCAGCTGGCCGACGAGTCCCATATTTTTTCGTAACACCGTTATCACAGATAGGAACGCACCATGTCAGATACTCAACAACTATCCGCCAGCAAGACCAGCGACGGCAAGGACATCGCCGGCCGTGAATTCCTGGCCTTCACCTTGGGCTCGGAAGAGTACGGCATCGATATCCTGAAAGTCCAGGAAATCCGCGGCTACGAAGCGGTAACCCGCATCGCCAACGCGCCTGAATTCATCAAGGGCGTGATCAACCTGCGCGGCATCATCATTCCGGTGGTCGACATGCGCATCAAGTTCAAGCTGGGCACGCCCGTGTACGACCAGTTCACGGTGGTGATCATCCTGAATATCGGCGGCCGCATCGTCGGCATGGTGGTCGACAGCGTCTCCGACGTCACCACCCTGACGCCCGAGCAGGTGAAACCGGCGCCGGAAATGGGCACGGCGTTTTCGACCGACTACATGATCGGCCTGGGCACCATCGACGAGCGCATGCTGATCCTGGTCGATATCGACAAGCTGATGTCCAGCAGCGAAATGGGCCTCATAGACAAACTGGCCGCATAAGGCCAAGCAGTACCAGCACCTGCATCACTACAGCAAAAGCATGACCCGGCGCGAGCAGAGGCGCGCCGGCAGGCCGCAAGGTTCACAGAGACCAGGCCAAGGCACGGCGCGACACGACTATCGTGCGCGCCGTCATCAAACATAGGAGGAGACTGTCATGGGTTTGCGCAATTTCAAGATAGGTACACGGTTGGGGCTGGGCTTTGGATGCATCCTGGCGATCCTGGTGATCGTCGTGGTGGCGGCTACGGCATTGAATTACCGGAACAAGGCCCAGCTGCTGTCGGGGCTGGAACTGGCCAGCGAGAAGAACACGCAGGCGTCGACCATGAAAAGCGCGATGCTGGAAATGGGCATCGCCATGCGCAATATCGGCTTGCAGGGCGACGTCGGCCTGATGCAGGTGGAAGAAAGCAAGGTACGCGAGCAGCGCAAGCAGTACGATGGCGCGCGTGACAAGCTGGGCAAGCTGGGCCTGTCCGATGCCGAAAAGGCGCTGGTGGCGAATATTTCGGCGCTGGACCGTGAGGTCGACATCGCCTTCAAGGAAGCGATGGGCCAGGTGCTGGCGTTTAACAGCGAAGGCGGCGCCAAGGTGATCTCAACCCGCATCGACCCCTTGAACCGCAAGATGCTGGCCGATATCAACCAGCTGCTGCAGTTGCAGCACGCCAGCCAGCAGCGCTTCATGGCCGGTTCGCTGGCCGATGACAAGCAGTTGACGCTGGTGCTGCTGGTGCTGGGCGGCGCGGCCGTGGCGCTGGGCGCCTGGTGCGCGGTGTTCATCACGCGCTCGATCACCCAGCCGCTGTCGGGCGCGGTGGCGGTGGCGCAGAAGGTGGCGGCGGGCGAGCTGACGTCGCACGTGGTGGTCGAAGGCAGGGACGAAACCAGCGCCCTGCAGCAGGCCCTGAAGGACATGAACGAAAGCCTGGTGCGCACGGTGAGCGACGTGCGCCAGGGCACGCAGACGATCACGATCGCCTCGCGCGAGATCGCCAGCGGCAATGCCGACCTGTCGGCGCGCACGGAAACGCAGGCCAGTTCGCTGGAAGAGACGGCGTCGTCGATGGAAGAGCTGACCTCGACGGTGAAACAGAATGCCGACAATGCGCGCCAGGCCAACCAGCTGGCCGTATCGGCCTCGTCGGTGGCACAGCAGGGCGGCAGCGTGGTGGCGCAGGTGGTCGACACCATGGGCTCGATCAAGGACAGCTCGCGCAAGATCGTCGACATTATCGGCGTCATCGACGGCATCGCGTTCCAGACCAATATCCTGGCCTTGAATGCGGCGGTGGAGGCGGCGCGGGCCGGCGAGCAGGGCCGCGGTTTTGCGGTGGTGGCGTCGGAAGTGCGCAACCTGGCGCAGCGCTCGGCTGGCGCGGCGAAAGAGATCAAGGGCCTGATCGGCGACTCGGTCGACAAGGTCGACGCGGGCAGCCGGCTGGTCGATGAAGCAGGGCAGACCATGGGGCTGATCGTCACTTCGATCCGCCAGGTGGCCGACATCATGGGCGAGATCACGGCGGCGACGCAGGAGCAAAGCCATGGCATCGAGGAAGTCAACCAGGCCATCGCGCAGATGGACCAGATGACGCAGCAGAACGCGGCGCTGGTCGAGGAAGCGGCGGCGGCGGCCGAAAGCATGCAGGACCAGGCGCAGCGCCTGGCCGACGCCGTCAGCATCTTCAAGCTGGGCAGCGAGGGCGATGCGCTGGTGGCCAGCGCCGCCGTGACGGCGGCACTGGGACCGGGACCGCGTCCGGCACTGAAGGTGGCCAAGGCCAAGGTCAAGGTAGTGGCGCAGGCGCCGGCGGCCAAAGCGGTCACGCCGCCGCCGGCCAAAAAGCTGGCGGCGGCCAGCGGCGACGATTGGGAAGAGTTCTGACCCTGGCCTGATCCCGGCTCCCGGTCCCGCTGGTATTACTTGCAAGGCATTGTACAAAGCAGTCATAGAAGAGGTAATCAACAAATGCCGCAAACAAAAACGGATTCAGTCAAGGAATTTGACTTTACCGGCAAGGATTTCGAGCGGGTCCGCGCCATGATCTACAAGCGGGCCGGCATCGCGCTGGCCGACAGCAAGCAGGAAATGGTCTACAGCCGCCTGGCGCGCCGCTTGCGCGCGACCGGCATCTCGTCCTTCGTGCGCTACCTGGACGACCTGGAAGCGGGCCGCATGGCTGACGAGTGGGAGGCGTTCACCAACGCGCTGACGACCAACCTGACCTCGTTCTTCCGCGAGGCCCATCACTTTCCGCTGTTGGCGGAACACGTGAAAAAGCTCAAGGGACCGATCACCATCTGGTGTTCGGCCGCCTCCACGGGCGAGGAGCCGTATTCGATCGCCATGACGGTGTGCGAGGCCTTCAATACGCTCACGCCGCCGGTGACCATCATCGCCACCGACATCGACACCAATGTGCTGGCCACGGCCGCCAATGGCGTCTACAACCTGGACCGGCTCGACAAGATGCCGGCCGACCGCGCGCGCCGCTTCTTCTTGCGCGGCAAGGGCGACCGCGAAGGCCAGGTGCGGGTGCGCCCCGAGCTGCGCCAGATGATCACCTTCAAGCCACTGAACCTGCTGGCCGACGGCTGGCCGTTGACGGGGCAGTTCGACGTGATCTTCTGCCGCAACGTGATGATCTATTTCGACAAGGCGACCCAGCGCAAGATCCTGTCGCGCTTCGTGCCGCTGATGAAACCCGACGCCCTGCTGTTCGCGGGCCACTCGGAAAATTTCCTGTACGTGTCGGAGTCCTTGAAACTGCGTGGCAAGACGGTGTATGAGCTGGACCTGTCGCGCAGCACCGCACCCAAAGCATCGTCGCAACGTACCTGAGATTAGCCATGAGCCTCGCACCCAAAGAACAATTCGCCACCAACGTCTATTTCGACCGGACGTTCAACTGCGAAGCCGCCAAGATCCTGCCTGGCGAGTACTACTTCACCAACAAGGACATGCTGATCGTCACCGTGCTGGGATCGTGCGTGTCGGCCTGCATCCGCGACCGCGTCACGGGCCTGGGCGGCATGAACCACTTCATGCTGCCCGACGGCGGCAGCGACACCAACAGCCCGATCTCGGCCTCGATGCGTTATGGCACCTACGCCATGGAGATACTGATCAACGACCTGCTGAAAGCGGGCGCCAGGCGCGAGAACATGGAAGCGAAAGTGTTCGGCGGCGGCGCCGTGCTGCGCGGTTTTACGGCGATCAACGTCGGCGAGCGCAATGCGGCCTTCGTCATCAATTACCTGAAGGCGGAAAAAATGCGCGTGGTGGCCGAAGACCTGAACGACATCCACCCGCGCAAGGTGTATTTCTTCCCGCGCAGCGGCAAGGTACTGGTCAAGAAACTGATGCAGTCGCACAACGACACCCTGGTCCGCCGCGAACTCGATTACGCCAGCCGCCTGAAAGTCGCTCCCGTGGGCGGATCAGTAGATTTGTTCTAACAAAGATCATGAGTAAAGGCCCGTATGGCCTGGAAGGGGAATAAATGAAGATCAAGGTATTGATCGTGGATGACTCGGCGCTGATCCGCAGCGTGATGGCGGAAATCGTCAACAGCCAGCCCGATATGGAAGTGGTGGGCACGGCGCCCGATCCGCTGGTGGCGCGCGAGCTGATCAAGCAGACCAACCCGGATGTGCTGACGCTGGACGTCGAGATGCCGAAGATGGATGGCCTGGACTTCCTGGAAAAGCTGATGCGCCTGCGCCCGATGCCGGTATTGATGGTGTCGTCGCTGACCGAGCGCGGTTCGGAAATCACCATGCGCGCGCTGGAATTGGGCGCCGTCGACTTCGTCACCAAACCGAAAATTTCGATCCAGAGCGGCATGCGCGAATACACCGAAATGATTGCCGACAAGATCCGCGCCGCCTCCAAGGCGCGCATCCGTGCCCGCACCATCGCACCGGCCGGCGCACCGGCCGCGCCCGGCACGGCGCCCTTGCCCATCCTGCGCAATCCGCTGCTGTCGTCGGAAAAACTGATCATCGTCGGCGCCTCGACCGGTGGCACCGAGGCGATCCGCGAATTCCTGATGCAGATGCCGTCGGACTGCCCCGGCATCCTGATCACCCAGCACATGCCCGAAGGTTTTACGCGCTCGTTCGCGCGCCGCCTCGATTCGCTGTGCAAGATATCGGTGCAGGAAGCGGCCGGCGGCGAGCGCGTGCTGCCTGGCCACGCGTATATCGCTCCCGGCCACTCGCACCTGACCTTGACGCGCAGCGGCGCCAACTACATGACCAAGATCGACCAGGGCGAGCCCGTCAACCGCCACCGCCCGTCGGTGGACGTGCTGTTCCGCTCGGCCGCCCAGTTCGCCGGCAAGAACGCGGTCGGCGTGATCCTGACCGGCATGGGCAAGGATGGCGCGCAAGGGATGCTGGAGATGAAGGCCGCGGGAGCGTATAATTTCGCACAGGATGAAGCCAGTTGCGTGGTGTTCGGCATGCCGCGCGAAGCGATCGCCGTCGGTGCCACGCATGAGGTCGGCGCATTGACGGCTTTGCCTGGCATGGTGCTTGGGTACCTGGCGGCGCATGGCATGCGCGCTTTACGCGTGTAAGCCACGTTTCCTATGGTTTCCTATGATAGAGGGCAAGTTTTTTCGCTTAAAAGCAACGAAAATGCTATCCTGTGACTTGCTGCCGTAGTGTCGACCATAATGTCGGCATTCATGTCGATATTATTAACAAACCGCTACAGAAACAACGGAGTTATTCATGGCTGATCCAAAGATGAAATTTTTAGTCGTTGACGATTTTTCGACGATGCGTCGCATTGTCCGGAATCTGTTGAAGGAACTGGGTTATGCCAACGTCGACGAGGCGGAAGACGGTGTGATGGGCCTGGCCAAGCTGCGCGCGGAATCGTATGATTTCGTTGTCTCGGACTGGAACATGCCGAACATGGACGGCCTGACGATGCTGCAGCATATCCGCGCCGATCCGGCCCTGGCCAAGCTGCCGGTGCTGATGGTGACGGCTGAAGCGAAAAAGGAAAACATCATCGCTGCCGCGCAAGCGGGCGCCAGCGGCTACGTCGTCAAGCCGTTCACGGCCGCGACGCTCGATGAAAAGCTGAACAAGATTTTCGAAAAACTGGAAAAAGCCGGCGCCTGATACTGCCGGGGTTGATCCAATAAAAAAGCTGCCAGTGTGAACTGGCAGCTTTTTTTACATCCGGGGTCTGAACTGATGCCGTTAAATTACGCTGTCCGACGCATTGAAAGGCGCAAAAACGTCAAAATGGCGGGCCGGAGACGCGCGCCTGAGAAAATGCCGATGGCTGCGTTGCAGCTCCTTGCCGTACTAGTCGTACTGTCTTCGTCGCTGCGCCTTGCCCTCGACATTTTTCAGGCCCGCTTGGCCCGGTGGACCTGTGCGGGCGACTGAGGTTTTAATTCGTTTTGCCGGTGTGCTGGTGGCGCGGGACGCTAACTGAACGATACCGGCATGTCTGCTAAATCTCCAGATTATCGATCAGGCGCGTCTGCCCCAGCCTGGCCGCCGCCAGCACCACCAGCGGCTCGCCTGCCGCCAGTTCGGCCGCGTCGGGCGCCTGCAGGTTGGCGCGCTTGCGCACCGAGATATAGTCGGACTTCCAGCCGCGGCCGTCGAGCAGGCGCATGGCGGCCTGTTCCAGTTCCGTTACGGACAGGTTGCCCTTGCGGACTTCCTCGGCCACGAAATTCAGGCCCTTGTACAGTTCCGGCGCTTCGGCGCGTTCGCTGTCGGACAAATACATATTGCGCGACGACAGCGCCAGGCCATCCTCGGCCCGATACGTTTCGGCGGCGATGATTTCGGTCGGCATGGCCAGCTGGCGCGCCATGTTGCGGATGATCATCAGTTGCTGGTAATCCTTTTTGCCGAACACGGCCGCGCGCGGCTGCACGCAGGAAAACAGTTTGGTGACCACCGTGCACACGCCTTCGAAGAAGCCGGGGCGGAACTCGCCTTCCAGGGTATTGCCCAGGCCGTCAGGCGGGCGCACGCGGTATTCCTGGGGTTCCGGATACAGTTCCTTCTCGGTCGGCGCAAACAGCACGTAGACGCCTTCCTTTTCCAGCTTGGCGACATCGGCGGCCATGGTGCGCGGATATTTTTCGAAGTCTTCGTTCGGGCCGAACTGCAGGCGGTTGACGAAAATCGAGGCCACCACCGGGTCGCCATGCTTGCGCGCCAGGCGCATCAGTGACAGGTGGCCTTCATGCAGATTGCCCATGGTGGGCACGAAGGCCGTGCGCAGCTGTCCGCTGAGCTGGTCGCGCAATTCATCGATGTCGGAAATAATTTTCATTGCATGCTTTCGCTAAAGCCCCGTTGTACGGTGGTCAGTGACAAAGGGAGATGATATCAGGCGGGCGAATAGGCCAGCCGGACGTAAATGGGCGCAAACGGTTCGGCTTGCGTGATTTCGATCAGGGTTTCCTTGGCCAGTTCCAGCAGGGCCACGAAGTTGACCACCACCACCGGCACGCCGCCGGCGATATCGAACAGCTCGCCGAATTCGACGAAACGCGTACTCTGCAAGCGGCGCAGGATGGCCGTCATGTGCTCGCGCACCGACAATTCCTGGCGGCTGATGCGGTGATGCTGGGTCAGCTTGGCGCGTTTCAGCACGTCGAGCCAGGCTTGCTGCAGGTCCACCGGCTCGACCTCGGGCCAGGTGGGCGTCAGGCTTTGCTCGATGAAGATCTGGGTGCGCACGAAGTCGCGCTCGAACTGGGGGATGGTGTTCAGGTCATACGCGGCCAGCTTGATCTGCTCGTATTCGAGCAGGCGGCGCACCAGTTCGGCGCGCGGATCGCCGCCATCTTCCTCGACCTCGCTCTTGCGCGAGGGCAGCAGCATGCGCGACTTGATCTCGATCAGCATGGCCGCCATCAGCAAATATTCGGCCGCCAGCTCCAGGTTGCGCACGCGGATCTGGTCGACGTATTTCAGGTATTGCAGGGTGACCTGCGCCATCGGAATATCGAGGATATTGAAATTCTGCTTGCGGATCAGGTAGAGCAGCAAGTCGAGCGGGCCTTCGAAGGCTTCGAGGAAGATTTCCAGCGCGTCCGGCGGGATATACAGATCCGTCGGCATGCGCAGCATCGGCTCGCCATACAGGCGGGCGATGGCCAGCGGATCGGGGGCGGGCGGCGCGATGACCGCGGCCACGTCAGGCACAGCCGTGCCTGGCGCGTCCGCCGGTTCTTCAGGCAACATCGTGCCGGTTCCAGCGCTAATTAGTTCTTGTTCTGGTACACGTAAGCTTGTTGCTTGACGGCCGAGGCCATCTGGCGGTCCTGCTCGTCAAGGCTGACGGGCGGCTTGTCCCACAGCAGGGCGCGGCCGGCGCGCTGGCCTTCTTCAATGCCCGGGTTCTTCGCTTTCAGTTCGGCGATGAACAGGGTGTGGTCCGAAACGTAGTTCATGTGTTTTGCAGGCAGTTTCATGGTCTTTTCTGTATAAAAAGTCAGCAGGCCACATTTTACCGCGCCGGGGAGCGCGGTGGGACATTCTGTCGCCTGGCCTGCAATGGAAATTTCTAAAACTTAATAACGTAACTTAGTAACGCAGCATGCGCCGCATCACGGAAGGCGGGGGTTCTGCCGGGTTGGCGTGCGAATATTCCAGCTCTTCGGCCAGTTCAAAGCCGAAGGCGGCATAAAAGTCGATCAGCTTGCCCTGGTCCAGGCGCACCGCCAGCCGCAATTCCTCGGCCTGGCAGGACAGCGCATGGTGGATCACGGCTTCGAGCAGGTGCTGCGAGCAATGGTTGCCGCGCCAGGCCGGCAAGATGCCCATGCGCGAGATTTCCCAGACAGCCGGTTCGCTGTCGAGCGGCATGAAGCGCACGGAGCCGGCCGGCATGTCGTCGACCAGCAAGATGAAACCGCCACCGCTGCGCAGGGCGCGCGCCACCTGCTCGGGCGTTTCGTGGTGGCCGCTGGACGAGGCGGCAACCTTGCCCGCCCATGCGGCGCGGGTCAGTCCGGCAATCAACGCCGCATCCTCATCGCCCGCTTCGCGCACCACGATATTCATGATGGCGCCTTAACGAATGCGCATGCCAGGTTCGGCGCCCGGCCACGGGTTCAGGATGTAGATGCCCGGATTGGCCTTTTCATCGGCGGCGGAGGCCGCCATCACCATGCCTTCGGAGACGCCGAACTTCATCTTGCGCGGCGCCAGGTTGGCCACCAGCACGGTCAGCTTGCCGATCAGCTCTTCCGGCTGGTAGGCCGAACGGATGCCCGAAAAGACATTGCGCAGGCGGCCTTCGCCGGCGTCCAGGGTCAGGCGCAGCAGCTTGTCCGAGCCGTCGACCAGTTCGCAGTTGACGATTTTCGCGATGCGCAGGTCGACCTTCAGGAAGTCGTCGATCTTGATCTCTGGCGCCAGTTCCTCGATGGCCGAGGCGGGCGTGCTGGCCACTAGGGCCGGGGCCGCCGGCGCGGCATCGTTGGCCGCATCCGCAGCCGGGGCCGCCACGACGGCTTGCGGCGCATCGAACAGCGCTTCGATCATCTTGGCATCCATGCGCGTCATCAGATGGCTGTAGGCGCCGATGGTGCGGCCCAGCATGCTTTGCGAGACGGCGTCGCCGAACACCTGCGTGTCGGCCCAGGTGAACTCGGCGTCGTTGAGGAAGGAGGCCACGTTCTTGGCCACGCCCGGCAGTACCGGCGACAGCAAAATGGTCAACTGGCGGAACAGGATCAGCGCGGTGGTGCACACGTCGTGCAGCTCGGCCGTCTTTTCCGCGTCCTTGGCCAGGATCCATGGCTTGTTTTCGTCGACATACTGGTTCGTGATGTCGGCGATTTCCATGATCTCGCGCAGCGCCTTGCCGAATTCGCGGTTTTCAAAGTGCTTGGCGATGCTGTCCTGGCGCTCGATGACGACACCGTTGACGTCCTGCGTCAGCGCGCGGTTGATCCAGGTCTGCGCGCCTTCGGACAAGCTTGGCGCCAGCTTGCCGTCGAAGCGCTTGGCGATAAAGCCGGCGCAGCGGCTGGCGATATTCACGTATTTGCCGATCAGGTCGCTATTGACGCGGGCGACGAAATCTTCGCCGTTGAAGTCCAGGTCTTCCACTTTCGAATTCAATTTGAACGCGATGTAGTAGCGCAGCCATTCCGGGTTCATGCCCAGGTCCAGGTAGCGCAGCGGCGAGATGCCGGTGCCGCGCGACTTGGACATTTTTTCGTTGTTGACCGTCAGGAAGCCGTGCACATTGACTTTCAGTTTGTCGATCACCGGGTGATTGGCGAACTTCAGCATGGCGGGCCAGAACAGCAGGTGGAAGGAGACGATGTCCTTGCCGATAAAGTGGATCTGTTCGGTGCTCGGGTCGTTCAGAAAGGCGTCGAAATCGATGCCTTTCTTGTCGCAATAGTTTTTCAGGCTGGCCAGGTAGCCGACCGGGGCGTCCATCCACACATAGAAGAACTTGCCCGGCGCGTCAGGAATCGGGATGCCGAAGTAGGGCGCGTCGCGCGAGATATCCCAGTCGGCCAGCTTTTCACCGGCTTCGCCCAGCCATTCGCTGACCTTGTTGACCATTTCCGGCTGCAAGCGGCCAGGCGTGTTCAGCCAGTCCTTGAGGAACTCGAAGCAGCGCGGGTCCGACAATTTGAAGAAATACTGTTCCGACGGCTTCATCACCGGCGTGGCATTGGTAAACACCGAGAACGGGTTGACCAGGTCGGTCGGCTGGTAGGCCGCGCCGCACACTTCGCAATTGTCGCCGTACTGGTTCTTGGCGCCGCATTTCGGGCATTCGCCCTTGATATTGCGGTCGGCCAGGAACATGCCTTTGACCGGATCGAAGAAGCGGTCGACGGTTTTCGTGACGATCAGGCCCGTATCGCGCAATTTGCGGTACATGGCTTGCGACAGCTCGACGTTTTCCGGCGAGTCGGTCGAATACCAGTTATCGAACGCAATATGAAAGCCGTCCAGGTACTGGGCGCGGCCGGCGGCGATATTGGCCACGAATTGCTGCGGCGTGATGCCTTCCTTTTCGGCGGCGATCATGATCGGCGTGCCGTGCGTATCGTCGGCGCCCACGAAGTGCACTTCACGGCCGGCGTCGCCATCGCGTTGCATTCGCTGGAACCGGACCCAGATATCGGCCTGGATATATTCCATGATGTGGCCAATGTGAAAAGCGGCGTTTGCGTAAGGCAGGGCAGTGGTGACGAACAGCTTGCGAGTCATGATTGATGCACTTTTGGGATGGATAAACGAGCATTTTAACAGCGGAAACGCAATATGAGCAGATGCCGAGCAGTTGCAACCGCGCCATGTGGTGCATTTGTCTTTGCATGGGCATCGCGACCGCCCCGCGCATTTGCGCTAAACTGCGGGCATCACACACGGAGAATCACATGAGCATCACAGCAGAAGACGTCAAGGCAGCCCTGGCGCAAGTTATTGATCCAAATACACAAAAAGATTTCGTTTCCAGTAAAACCGTCAAGAATCTGAAAGTCGACCAAGGCGACGCAGGTGCCGACATCTCGCTCGACATCGAACTGGGCTACCCGGCCAAAAGCCAGATCGACCTGATCCGCAAATCCGTGCTGGCCGCGCTGCGCGTGCTGCCGGGCGTGGGCAATGTCAGCGTCGGCGTGTCCTCGAAGATCATCTCGCACACGGTGCAGCGCGGTTTGAAGCCGATGAGCAACGTGAAGAACATTATCGCCGTGGCCTCCGGCAAGGGCGGCGTGGGCAAATCGACCACCGCCGTCAACCTGGCGCTGGCCCTGGCCGCCGAGGGCGCGTCGGTCGGAGTGCTGGACGCCGATATCTACGGCCCGTCGCAGCCGATGATGCTGGGCATCAGTGGCCAGCCGAAAACGCTGGACGGCAAGAGCATGGAGCCGATGGAAAACCACGGCCTGCAAGTGTCGTCGATCGGCTTCATGATCGATCCGGACGAGCCGATGGTATGGCGCGGCCCGATGGTCACCCAGGCCCTGCAGCAGTTGCTGGACCAGACCAACTGGCGCGACCTCGATTACCTGATCGTCGACATGCCGCCAGGCACCGGCGACATCCAGCTGACCCTGTCGCAAAAAGTGCCGGTCACCGGCGCCGTGATCGTCACCACGCCGCAGGACATCGCGCTGCTCGACGCCCGCAAGGGTCTCAAGATGTTCGAGAAGGTCGGCATCCCTATCCTGGGCGTGGTGGAAAACATGAGCACGCATATCTGCTCGAACTGCGGCCATGCGGAAGAAATCTTCGGCGCCGGCGGCGGCGCGAAAATGTGCGCCGACTTCGGCGTGGAATTCCTCGGCGCCTTGCCGTTGACCATGGCGATCCGCCAGCAGACCGATTCGGGCACGCCGACCGTGGTGGCCGAACCGGACGGCCCGGTGGCCGCGATCTACAAGCAGATCGCCCGCACCATCGCCATCAAGGTGGCGGAAAAGGCCAAGGACATGACGAACAAATTCCCGAGCATTGTTATTAAAAACGATTGATCCTCGTGGCGTGAATTGGGTCGCGTAGGTCGGATTAGCGTAGCGTAATCCGACAACACCGCCGGCGCCAACAATGTTGTCGGGTTACGCGCTGTGCGCTAACCCGACCTACAAATTTTATGCCGCATGCCGCGCTTTTCGGACGCGGCATTTTTTTTGCCAAAATTTCACAATCATCAACAAAAACCACAAATTCCATTAAGGGATAACACGTAAAACCCCGATCAAAAGGCCAGGAAAGTACCTCAAAACAATAATTTCATATTGTCTTTACATGGATTTACATTTAATAATAAGAATCATTCTCAATGTGATAAAGATTCTCAATGTCTCCATTCCTCCTGACTTCACGCCCCATCCCCGCTGCTGTCCGCCTGTTGTGCATCACCATTTCCTCCGCTCTGCTGTACGGCCCCGCCTGCGCTGACGACAGCACTGCGGCCGATGCCGCTACCGCCGAAGCCCCGATCCAGACCGTCCACGTGGCCAGTATGCGCGAAGAAAACTCGGGCTTTGGCGCCACGCGCGCCAGCAGCACGACCACCAAGTCCGACCTGTCGCTGTTCGAGACGGCGCAATCGATCTCGGTGCTGACGCGCGACCTGCTCGATTCGCGCCAGGTGACCACCCTGAACGAAGCGATCCAGACGTCGGCCGGCGTGTCGTCGGGCAGCTGGGGCAAGCGCGGCTGGGATGACTTTTCCATCCGCGGCCAGCGCGCGTCGGAATCGATCTATGTCGACGGCCTGAAACTGAACCAGTCCAACTACGTGGCGCAGGAAGTGTCCGGCGTCGAGACCATCGAAATCCTGAAAGGCCCGGCCTCGATCAACTTCGGCCTGGTGCAGCCGGGCGGCATGGTCAATATGGTCAGCAAGCGTCCACGCGCGGAAGCCTTCAACCAGGCCGGCCTTGCCGTCGGCAGCTATAACTACAAGCAGGCGACGTTCGACCTGGGCCGGCCTTTGAACGACAGCGGCAAGGCGGCGTTCCGCCTCAACGGCCTGTGGTCCCACAGCGACGACCAGACCGACCAGGTGTGGTTCAAGAACCGCTACCTGGCGCCATCGCTGTCGCTGGACCTGGGCGCGAACACGGATTTCACGATACTGACGTCTTACACCAGCCGCGAATACCTGCGCAACCAGGGCGTGCCGGTGAAGGGCAGCTTGCTGGCGAACCGCAATGGCCGGCTGGAGCGCAATCAGTTCTATGGCGAACCCGGTTTCGGCCCGTACGACTCGTCGCAGAAGCAGGTCGGCTACAGCCTGGAACACCGGTTCGGGAATGGCTGGAAAGTGGCGCAGAATTTCCGCTGGCAGAAAATGGCGATGGATGGCCGCTTCGTGTCGCTGGGCAGCCTGTCCGCCAGCGAGCTGCTGCTGTCGCGCTCGGCCCAGGTGCAGGATGTCGATGGCATTACGCGTGGCCTCGACACCAATGCCTCGCGCACGTTTGCGTTGGGCGGCATGGAGCACAATCTGATGGCCGGCCTCGATCTCAATAGCGACCGCGTGCGCAACGCCAACCAGGCTTGCCGCATCGGCGCGCTCAATGTGCTCAACCCCGTCTACAACACGTTGGTGACGTGTCCGCCGGTCAGCCGCCTGACCACCACCACCGTGTCATCGACCGGCTTGTACCTGCGCGACCAGATCAAATTGAACGAGCAATGGCGGGTCAACCTGGCCGTGCGCCACGACCGCGCGCGCAACCGCGAACTCAATGGCCTGACCAACGTCACCCAGCGCCAGGACACTTCGTCGACCACCGGCAATGCGGCGCTGTCGTATGTGCTGACACCGAACATCATCCCCTACGTCAGCTATGCCACCTCGTTTTTGCCCGTCAGCGGCAGCGATTTCTTCGGCGTCCAGTTCAAGCCGGAAGAAGGGCGCCAGGCGGAAGTGGGTAGCAAGTTCCAGTTCGCGGGCGGGCGCATCAACGGCGCCGTCGCCATCTATGACCTGACGCGGACCAACGTCACCACGGCCGATCCGGACCCGGCCCACATCGCCATCCTGTCCAGCGCCCAGGTGCAGACGGGCGAGCAGCGCACGCGCGGCTTCGAAGCCGAGATCAGCGCGGACCTGCGCAATGGCTGGAGCGTGCAGGGCGCATTGACCGTGCTCGACGCGCGCGTGACCGAAGACAATGGCGGCACGGTGGGCCGCCGCCTGCTCAATACGCCGCGCCAGAGCGCCAATGTATGGGCCAACTACCGCTTCCGTGGCGGCGTGATGGACGGCTGGACGGCCGGCGTGGGCGCGCGCCATGAAGCGGGCAAGACGGGGCCGTCGGTCAACTACACGGTCGCCGGCTACACCGTGGCGGACGCCAGCCTGGCCTACCAGGGGCGCGGCTACCGGCTCAGCCTGAACGTGAAAAACCTGCTCGACAAGGAGTATTACGCCGGCGTGCTGAACGCCAATGTGCTGCCGCTGGGCGACCCGAGGACGGCGGTGCTGAAGGCCGTGTTTGACTTTTAAGCAAGCTTGAACGAGCATGGCAGCGGTCCCGGCGCGCTGTCATGCTGATGTAATGCTCCTGTCATCATGACTCTGTATGCTGCCGGGCGGGCCGTGGCGTGATCGCCGCGCACATCAACCAGCCATCGATCCTACTCCATGACACTCACGATTTCCCTGACACGCAAGATAGTGCCTGCCTTGTTACTGGCGGCATTCTCCGTACATGCCGCGCCCGCGCCACAAAAGCCTGCCGCGCAGCCCAAGCTGGTGGTCGTGCTGGTGGTCGACGGCCTGCCGCAAGAGCAAGTGACGCGCTACCGCGACCAGTTCGGCCAGGGCGGCTTCCGCCGCCTGCTGGAGCAGGGCGCGTGGTTCAGCGACGCGCACCAGGCGCACGGCATCACGGTGACCGCCATCGGCCATTCGGCCGTGCTGACGGGCGCCTATCCTTACCAGCATGGTGTGATCGGCAATAACTGGATCGATCCCGTCACGAAACAGTCGGTCTACTGCACCGAAGACAGCGCGCACAAATATATCGGCGAAGAGACCAAGCCCGATGATGGCACCTCGCCAGCGAAACTGCGCGTGACGACCCTGGGCGACGAGCTGCGCTACGGCACCGGCAACCAGGCCAAGGTCGTTACCGTCTCGGGCAAGGACCGTGGCGCCATCCTGCTGGCCGGGAAAACCGGTACCGCCTATATGTACATGGAAAAGACCGGCAACTTCGCCAGCTCCACCTATTACATGCAGCAGCATCCGCAATGGGTGCAGCGCTACCAGGCGGCCAAGCCGCAGGACCGCTATTACGGCAAGAACTGGACGCCGCTGCTGGCCGATTCGGCCTACGTCAACGACGCGCGCGACGATATCGTTCCGGCCAAGCCTGGGTCGCGCAACACCTTCCCGTTTGCCTACTACAGCGACAGCGGCAGCCTCGATGGCGACTACTACAGCCGTTTGAAATCCGGTCCCTTCCTCGACGAGCTGACCCTGGAATTCGCGCGCGCCGCCGTCGATGGTGAAAACCTGGGCCGCAATCCGGCCGGCGTGCCGGACATCCTCGGCGTCAGCCTGTCGGCGCACGATTACGTGAACCACGCCTACGGCCCGGAAAGCAAGATGTCGCACGACCATCTGCAGCGCCTGGACCGCATGCTGGCCGGTTTCTTCGCCGACCTCGACAAAAAGGTCGGCATGGACAATGTGCTGGTGGTGCTGACGGCCGACCACGGTTTTGCCAACGTCCCCGAATTTAACGAGACTCGCGGTGTTCCCGCCAAGCGCATCGATGGCGGGCAGTTGGTCAAGGACCTCAACGACCACCTGGCGGCGACCCTGGGGGTGGACAAGCTGGTGACGACGTTCTCGCTGCCGAACATCTATCTGGACTACGCGCTGGCCGAAAAGAACGGCACCAGCCGCGTGGAGCTGGAAGACGCGGCCGCGCGCTTCCTGCTGCAGCGCGACGGCCTGGCGCAGGTCTACACGCGCACGCAGATGGAAACGGGAGCAGTGGCCACCCGCATGGACACCCTGATGCGCCGCGCCTGGAACCGCCAGTTGTCGGGCGACCTGATGGTGGTGACGAAACCGGCCTGGTACTTCGGCAAGGGTGTGGGCGGCACCTCTCACGGCACGCCCTACACCTATGACACCAATGTGCCGCTGATGGTCTACGGCCCGCGCTGGATCAAGCCGGGCGCCTATGGCCAGTACGCGGAAGTGGTCGATATCGCGCCGACCCTGGCGCACCTGCTGCGCTTGCGCCAGCCGTCGGCGTCGGAAGGGCGGGTGTTGACGGAGGCGGTCAAGTAAGAAGTGGTGGTGTCGGGTTACGCGCTGCGCGCTAACCCGACAACATTGTTGGCGCGTTTTACAACAACCAATCAATCGGCAGCACCGACAAGATAGCCACCCCCATGCGTTTCCACACGCTGGTGCCCGGCTCGGTGTCGTAGCGCGTGATGCCGCCATGGGCGTCGCGCGCGATCCAGTACAGCGTGCCGTCGGGCTGCAGCAGCACCTGGTAGGCGCGCTGCGGGATGCTGCCGCGCATGGCCTGGCCCAGTTTGCCGGCCAGCGCCGGGCTGTCGATCACCAGGCCCATTTCGGTATTCAAATCGATCGAGCGCGGGTCGAAGTTGAAGGAGCCGACAAAGATGCGCCGGTCGTCGACGGCAAAGGTTTTCGCGTGCAGGCTCGATGCGGAACTGCCGAAGCGGCCGGTTTTTTCGCGCGCATCGCCTTCATCCCACGAGCGGCGCGATTCGTACAGGGTCACGCCCGCCTCCAGCAGCGGCTTGCGCCATTTGGCATAGCCCGCATGCACGGCCGCCACGTCGGTCGCTTCCAGCGCGTTCGTCAGGATGCGCACGTTCACGCCTTCCTTCGCCAGTTCGGCAAACGCCTGGGTGCCCGATTTGCCGGGCACGAAATAGGGCGAGACGAGATCGAGTTCCTTGCTTGGCACGCCCAGCAAATTCTTCAGGTTGGCCGCCACGCCAGAGCCGGGGCGCGCCTTGTCCAGCACCTTGGCCGGATCGTCGCTGACCAGGCGCGTGGGCGCCCATTCGAACGGCAACTGGCGCTCGATCAGCTGCTGCACGAACGGCGAGGTGCGCATGGCCTGCACATACTCTTCGGCCGCCTTTGTGTCGTCGATGCGGTCGGCTTCAAGCGCGATATCGCCGGCGTCACCCTTGTTCGGCGGCTTGATCAGCAAGGTCGCAGGGTAGGCCGAAGGGCTGTTCCAGTAGCGGTCGAAGTCCTGCGACACGGCGCCCACCACGGAGCCGATCACCAGCACGTCGAGGTCGGCGAACAGCACGTCGCCGGCTGCGCCGAAATATTCGTCGCCCACATTGCGCCCGCCGACGATGGTGGCCTGGTTATCGGCCGTGAACGATTTATTGTGCATGCGCCGGTTCAGGCGCGAAAAGTCGGTGAGAAAACCCAGTGCGCGCGGCGAGCGCAGGGCGAAGGGATTGAACAGCCGGATTTCCAGGTTGGGCTGTTTGGACAGCAGGGCCAGGGTGTCGTCGAGTTCCGCCGTGTTGTTATCGTCCAGCAGCAGGCGCACGCGCACGCCCCGTTCCGCCGCCTGGCGCAGCGCATCGAACAGCAGGGTGCCGGTAATGTCCTTGTGCCAGATGTAGTACTGCACGTCGAGCGTGCGCTGGGCGGCTGCGGCCAGCAGGGCGCGCGCGGCAAACGCGTCGCGCCCGTCGGACAGCGCGTAAATGCCGGACACGCCCGGATGCTGCGCGGCCAGCGGCATGATGGCCTGCGCCAGTTTGGTGTCCGCAGTATCAAGCAGGGTGACGCTGTGCGTGCGGCCCGCCAGCGAGGGCAGTTCGGCGCAGCCACCCAGCAGGAGGGACAGCAGCAGCGCCGCCGAAAACAGTGCGGTCAGGCGGCGCGAGGGCAGGGTAATACGGGTCATGGCGGGCTTTCATCGGGGTTGCCCGATGGTAGCAGAAGCCCGCCGCGCCTGACGTCTTACAGGGATTCGAGCGCGATCAGCTCGGCCACCGTCTGGCGGCGGCGGATCAGGCGCGACGCGTCACCATCGACCAGGTATTCGGCCGCATGCGGACGGCTATTGTAGTTCGACGACATCGACGCGCCATACGCGCCCGCGCCTTCGAACACCATATAGTCACCCACCTGGGCGGCAGGGAGCAGGCGGGTTTCCACCACGCCGCCGTCGCGCTGGGTAAATACGTCGCCCGATTCGCACAGCGGGCCGCCGACCACGGTGGCGCGCTGGGCATCGAGTGCGCGGCCATCGTGGGCGATCACCGTCATCGCATGGTAGCTGCCGTACATGGCGGGACGCATCAGTTCATTGAAGCCGGTGTCGAGCAGGGTGAAATGGTTGCCGCCCATTTGCTTGGTGGCGCGCACTTCGGCCACCAGCAGGCCCGCGTCAGCGACTAAAAAACGGCCCGGTTCGATCTCCAGGTGCACCGGGTGGCCCAGGTGCGCTTCGATCTGCTTGCGCGCCGCGTCCCACAGCTGGAAGTAGTGGTCGGTATCGACCGGCTGCTCGCCTTCGCGATACGGTACCGACAGGCCGCCGCCGGTGGAAATCGCCTCGATATCGTGGCCCATGTTCCTCACCAGGCCGACCATGGTGCCGCAGACGGTTTCCAGGTGGCTGTAGTCGACGCCGGAACCGATATGCATGTGCAGGCCGACCAGGTGCAGGCCATGCTGGCGGATCACGGCCAGCGCTTCCGGCAGCTCCTCGTGCCAGATGCCGTGCTTGCTGTTTTCGCCGCCCGTATTGGTCTTGTTGCTGTGGCCATGGCCGAAACCCGGATTGATGCGCAGCCAGACGCGGTGGCCGGGCGATACAGGGCCCAGCTGGCGCAGCATGTCGACCGAGCCGCAATTGACTTCGATCTTCGCCTCCACCACGCGCGCCAGCGTGGCGCGGTCGAACAGGTCGCAGGTGAACACCACGCCGGCCGCGCCATTGGTCTGCGCCGGCGTATAGCCAGCCTGCAGCGCGCGCTCGATCTCGCCCAGCGAGACGGCGTCCACGTGCACGCCGGCCTCGCGCATCAAGGTCAACAGGTGGATGTTCGAGTTGGCTTTTTGCGCGAAACGCACGGTGTCGAACTGCGCCAGCTGTTTGACGCGCGCGCGGATGGTGGCCGCGTCGTAGACCCACAAGGGCGTGCCGTGCTGTTGGGCGAGTTGGGCGAGGGTCTGGTCGTTGACGGGCTTCATCGTGCGCTTTCGTGTGAGGGAAGAATAACCACATCATCGCGGTTTATCGCCCAAACATAAAATATCCATTTAAGGCCACCTTATTCATTTATGATATGGACTATGTCCATCTCCCTGCGCCATATCGAAGTTTTCCGCGCCATCATGACCACCGGCAGCGTGACGGCGGCCGCCGCCATGCTCCATACCTCGCAGCCCACCGTCAGCCGCGAGCTGGCGCGCCTGGAATACCTGACGGGCTTGACCTTGTTCGAGCGCGAGCGCGGCCGGTTGCGCCCCACCGCCCAGGCCTTGCAGCTGTTCGAGGAAGTGCAGCGCGCCTATTTCGGCCTGGAGCGCATTGTCAGCACGGCCACCGCCCTGCGCCAGTTCGACCAGGGCCAGCTGTCGATCGCCTGCCTGCCGGTGTTTTCGCAGTCGCTGCTGCCGCAGGCCTGTAAATCGTTCGTGGCGGATTTTCCGAATGTGAGCATCAGCATCACGCCGCAGGAGTCGCCGCTGCTGGAGGAATGGCTGTCGGCCCAGCGCCATGATGTCGGCCTGACGGAGGTGGGCAATGCGCCGCCCGGCACCGTGCTCGATACCTTGATGTCCGTCGATGAAGTGTGCGTGCTGCCCGATGGCCATGCGCTGGCGGGCAAGGCCACCCTGGCGCCGGAAGACTTTGCGGGGCTGCCGTTTATCAGCCTGGCGGCAGTCGACCCCTACCGCCAGCAGATCGACGCCATCTTCGCCCAGGCCGGCGTGGAGCGGCGCATGGCGCTCGACACCCACAGCGCCGCGTCGGTGTGCGCCATGGTGCGCGAGGGTGTGGGCCTGGCCATCGTCAACCCGCTGACGGCGCTGGACTTTGTGGGCCAGGGCCTGCAGATCCGCCGCTTCAGTGTGTCGCTGCCGTTCACCGTGAATATCGTCAAGCCGCTGCACCGGCCCCTGTCGCAGCTGGTCGCCCTGTTCGAGCAGGCCTTGCAGGCGCAGGCGAACGAGGTTAAAAGGCGCTTGCTGGCGCTGTAGGGTAATAGGGAATGAGCAAGTGGAGCGGGGACGTTCAACAGAGTAAAATGGCGTTTTACTTATTAAAGCCTGATTACTTCGATGACCACAACCGCTACTCCCGTCCGCACCCGTTTCGCTCCCAGCCCGACCGGCTATCTGCACCTGGGCGGCGCCCGCACCGCCTTGTACAGCTGGGCGTATGCCCGCCACTTTGGCGGCACTTTCGTGCTGCGCATCGAAGACACGGACCTGGAACGCTCCACGCCGGAAGCCGTGCAGGCCATCATCGAAGGCATGAAGTGGCTGGGCCTGGACCACGACGAAGGCCCGTTCTACCAGATGCAGCGCATGGACCGCTACCGTGAAGTGGTGGCGCAGATGCTGGCCGAAGGTACGGCCTATCACTGCTACTCGTCGCCGGAAGAAGTCGAAGCCATGCGCGAGCGCATGCGCGCCGCCGGCGAAAAGCCGCGCTATGACGGCACCTGGCGTCCGGAGCCGGGCAAGACCCTGCCGGCCATTCCCCTTGATCGCAAACCGGTGGTGCGCTTCAAGAATCCGCTCGACGGCGACGTGACGTGGGACGACGTGGTCAAGGGCACCATCACGATCTCGAACCGCGAGCTGGACGACCTGGTGATCGCCCGCCCGGACGGCACACCGACCTATAACTTCTGCGTGGCCGTCGATGACTGGGACATGCGGATCACCCACGTGATCCGCGGCGACGACCATGTCAACAACACCCCGCGCCAGATCAATATCCTGCGCGCCATCGGCGCACCGCTGCCGCTGTACGGCCACCTGCCGATGATTTTGGGCGCGGATGGCGAGAAGCTGTCGAAGCGCCATGGCGCCGTCAGCGTGATGGATTATCCGGCGCAGGGCTTCCTGCCGGAAGCGATGCTGAACTACCTGGCGCGCCTGGGCTGGAGCCACGGCGACGATGAAGTATTTTCGACCGAGCAGTTCTGCGAGTGGTTCAACCTGAACCACCTGTCGAAATCGGCCGCCCAGTTCAACAATGAAAAACTGGCCTGGCTGAACAATCACTATATCAAGCAGGCGGACAACGCCCGCCTGGCCGACCTGGCCCGTGCGCAGATGCTGGACGCCGGCGCGGTGTTCGACGGCGCGCCCGAGCTGGCGCTGGTATTGGGCCTGATGAAAGAGCGCGCCAACACCATCAATGAACTGGCAGCGGCCTCGATGCTGTTCTTCCGCGAACCGCAGCCCGATGAAGCGCTGGTGACGCAGCACATTACCGACGCGATCAAGCCGGTGCTGGCGCAGTTCGCCGAGCGCATCGCCACGGTGGAGTGGAGCAAGGAAGCCGTCGCCGCCATGATCAAGGAAGTGCTGGCTGCCAACACCATCAAGATGCCGCTGCTGGCCATGCCTTTGCGCTTGATCCTGACGGGTCAATTGCAGACGCCGGCCATCGACCAGGTGGTGGTGATCTTCGGCCGCGAGACCGTGCTGGCGCGCCTGGCAAAGTGGCTGTAATCGCCGCTGCCGTATCAAGCTGAAATGACGGTGCGGAAACCGCGCCCCATGAAAACTTTGCCATGGGCGAAAAAGGGTATTTGCAGAGTGAAACTTCTTTGCTATACTCTTGTTTCTGCACCAACGGGGGTATAGCTCAGCTGGGAGAGCGCTTGCATGGCATGCAAGAGGTCAGCGGTTCGATCCCGCTTACCTCCACCAGCAGCAAAACAGCTTATCGTTTTGTTAGTCGTTGAAGTGGTGCAGTAGCTGTAGAAGTTCCGAGGTCCCCATCGTCTAGAGGCCTAGGACATCACCCTTTCACGGTGAGTACAGGGGTTCGAATCCCCTTGGGGACGCCAGGTAGTTGTGGTATAGTAGTGGCAGTTGTTTGTACTGATTGTTGTAAGTTCAGGCCGGTCAAAAGACGGGTTCTGGATGGAAGGCAAGTAGTGGAACAAAGTCGCCAAGTGCGGCTTTTATTATTTCTGCGCCCGGGGGGTATAGCTCAGCTGGGAGAGCGCTTGCATGGCATGCAAGAGGTCAGCGGTTCGATCCCGCTTACCTCCACCAACAGCGCAGAAGTAAAGTAGCAAAACTGTAGTTCCGAGGTCCCCATCGTCTAGAGGCCTAGGACATCACCCTTTCACGGTGAGTACAGGGGTTCGAATCCCCTTGGGGACGCCAGTTCGGTCTGGTGTTGTTGGTAGTAAAAAGTAGTAGCAGTGTTTCTGCGCCCGGGGGGTATAGCTCAGCTGGGAGAGCGCTTGCATGGCATGCAAGAGGTCAGCGGTTCGATCCCGCTTACCTCCACCAATAGCGCAGAAGTCACGAAATAATTAAAGTCGCCTTTGGCGGCTTTTTTTGTTTGCGTCAGTGGTGTCTTCGCCAAGGGGAAGTTAGGCTTAGCTGTTAGAGCGCTTGCATGGCATGCAAGAGGTCAGCGGTTAGCTCCCGCCAACCTCCACCAATAGCGCAGAAATCACATGGTAATCAAAGTCGCCCTGAGCGGCTTTTTTTACGTCCGCAGATTTATCTCCTTACCCGTCGGGAGAAGGGTATGGTGTAGATACTGTTATCCCCGTCAAGCGTTGTGCAAGGTTGGATCAAATATTTTTCCCGACCTGAGCACGCCGAATGCCACGTGCACCAGCTTGCGCATCATGGCGCCGATGATCAGTTTCGGTGGCTTGCCGGCAGCGCTGAGCCGCTGACCAAAGCGCTGACCCCATGGTGTCCTGTATACGGTCACCATGGCTGGCATGTACAGCGCCTTTCGCAGGAAACTGTGACCAATCTTCGACATGCGTGGCTTGCCACGTACGCTCGATCCTGACTCGTGCTGGCGCGGGTCGAGTCCCGCAAACGCCACGGCTTGCTTGGCGTTGTCGAAGCGCTCGGTATCGGCATAGTACGACAGCAACACTGGTATCGTGCGCTCACCCAGACCAGGGATGCTGTCGAGCAGCTCGCGCTTATCGCGTAAATCCGGATCATCGTCGATATGGCGCTTGATGGCGCGAATGAGTTCCTTGATTTCTTTGTCGAGCCAGGCAATGTGATCCTCGATACCCTGGCGTACCGCTTCTCGCGCGACGTCGAGCCGATTCGTTTCCTGCAACCGCATCGCTTGCACCGCTTCGAGGCGCAGCACCAAGGCGCGCAGTGCCTGCGCGGCGGGCGACGGCGCTGTCCACGGCTGCGGTTGGCGCTCATGGGCAAAGTCGGCAATCAACTGCGCGTCGACCTTGTCGGTCTTGGTGCGTACCATGCGCGAGGCGCCAAAGGCCTTCATCTGTGCCGGATTGATGACACTGACCACCATGCCAAGTCCGGCCAGATATTCGGCAACCCCTTCCAGTAAGTGCCAGTCGCTTCCATACATACTCTCGGGTTGCCGGCATCATGCTTGAGCAGCCATTCGCTCAGTGCAGCAAATCCTTTGTGATTGTTCTCTACTACCTTGTTACGGTGCTTGCCATTGGGCAGGCGCAGTGCGCAGTCCAGCTTGGCCTTGGCAACGTCGATTCCTAAATTAAACATGCTGTGGTCCTCTTGCGATCTACCTTGTGAATGCGGGCTACCGGCGTGCCGGTGCCAAAGATACTGTCCGATCTTGACATGGAGGGTGGGTAACTGGTGCGAGATCTACATCGCTGGCTTTGAGCCTAAGGGCGGATACGGCATCCAGTTACCCGGTCTTGATATGCCTACCAAGAATTTTGACAGCGGTCGATGTTGTTCGCAACACCACCAACCGCATGAGAGGAATAATACAAGGTCGGATTAGCGTAGCGTAACCCGACAATGCCACTTACCCAAATCAAAGATCCATGGCCTCCCGCCAACCTCCGCCAGCAGCGCAGAATGCACACAATAATCAAGGTCACCCTGAGCGGCTTTTTTATGTCTGCGAATTCATCGCGATATCCTACTGGGATTGTTGGCCGGGAATCCATCCCGTTGTAATTAATCTCAGTGGAAACGAACAGCATGCCCTATTCGAAAATAGTGAATTCTTATGACGGCGCCGCAAAGCTCAAGGGATGTACGGTCACGGCGCTGCACTCGGAATACAGTTTTGCCTCATTGCTGCTCGATGGCGGCGAGGTGATCAATTTCGCTGTTGAGGAAGTTTCGGTGGGGAAGTGGTTTGAGGTATTTCCGATTTGCCTGTACCGGGTGCATGAAGATTATGCTTTTGACTGGCGGGTGCTGGAAGTGCCGTTTGTGGTGGTGTCCATCGAATTGCTGTGGCGGGAGGAGTGGCAGGAGTCCTCTCCGGACAGCGGCTTGTTCATGGGTTCGGGCCCGCATTCGGTCCAGCATGCGGCCAGGCTCGGGGTCGCGCCTGAATCGCATGGTGATGTGGTCAAGGTGCTGGCTGGCATCAGGCTCGCAGCGTGCGACGGGCGCCATCTTGTCGTCAGCAGTTCCGACAATTCGCCATTCAAAATTGATTTGGCGATGGACGCCTCAGAAATTGAACAACTGATGCAATCGCTTAGCTCCGGGCCGGTTTGAAATAAGCTCAAAATAAGAAGGCCGGCAGTTGATTTCGTGAATCACCCCGTGCTATACTTCGCGCACGCTTTTTTGAGGGGCTAAGCAAAGCCTTCAACGAAGAGTCCGCTGAGAGTAAAGCCAGCACAGGTCCCCATCGTCTAGAGGCCTAGGACATCACCCTTTCACGGTGAGTACAGGGGTTCGAATCCCCTTGGGGACGCCAGGATTTTTAGTAGTAAAGTAATTGCAGTGCTGAACGGGCCTGACAAGTCAGGCTTTTTTTGTTTCTGCAATATTGCTGTAGTACCGGGTCAGGATGCGTAACAGCGCATCCAGGACAGATTTCTGTCCCCATCGTCTAGAGGCCTAGGACATCACCCTTTCACGGTGAGTACAGGGGTTCGAATCCCCTTGGGGACGCCAGATTCGAGTAGCAAAGCAAGGCCGGATGCAGAGCAGCGCATCCAGGACAGAGTTTCTGTCCCCATCGTCTAGAGGCCTAGGACATCACCCTTTCACGGTGAGTACAGGGGTTCGAATCCCCTTGGGGACGCCAGACCGGCTGATTCAGCCAACAAAAAAGCCGCCTGGTAACAGCGCGGCTTTTTTGTTTTTTAATTTCCCAAATCCGGATCCCATGCCATTTCCTGCCGATCGTGCCACCTCTCTTGCCATCTTCTGCAAAGTCGTCGACAACTATGGCGATATCGGCATCTGCTGGCGCCTGTCGCGCCAGTTGCAGCTTGAACATGGGGTGCGGGTCACCTTGTGGGTCGACGATCTCGTCAGTTTCAAGCGCATCTGCCCGGAAATCGACGTGGCGCTGGACGCCCAGCAGGCGGCGGGTGTTACCGTGCGCCACTGGCGCGACCAGGAGGGCGTGTTTCCGGCAAGCGATGTCGCCGATATCGTCATCGAATTTTTTGCCTGCGACATTCCACCCGGTTATATCGCGGCCATGGCGCAGCGGCAGCCGCAGCCCGCCTGGCTGAACCTGGAGGGTTTGACGGCGGAAGAGTGGGTCGAAGGCTGCCACAAGCTGACCTCGCCGCGCCACGGCATGATCAAGCATTTCTTCTTTCCGGGGTTTACCGGTAAAACCGGTGGCCTGCTGCGCGAAGCGGGGCTGGAAGAGCGGTGTCGGCAATTCCAGGCCGATCCGGCGGCGATGCAGGCTTTCCTGGCGCAGTTCGGCGTCACCGCGCAGGAGATGGCCGCGACCAAAGTATCGCTGTTCTGCTATCCGCATGCGCCGGTGGCCGAGCTGCTGGCCAGCTGGCAAGGTGGTGGCGAACCCATGCTGTGCCTGGTGCCGGAAGGGGTGGCGTTCGATGCTGTTGGCAGCTTTATCGGCGCCGATGCCGTCGCGGGAGCGGCGCGCACGCTTGGCGCACTGACCGTGCGCGTGCTGCCTTTCGTGCCGCAGGATGACTACGACAGATTGCTGTGGGCCTGCGACTTCAACTTCGTGCGCGGCGAGGATTCTTTCGTGCGCGCCCAGTGGGCCGGCAAGCCATTTATCTGGCATATCTATCCGCAGGATGAAAACCTGCATCACGTCAAATTGCGTGCCTTTCTGCAGCGTTATGCGCTGGACGCCGATGGTGTCATCGACAGCCTGGCCGGCGCCAGCGAGTACTGGAATGGCGCAAGTGCCGCAGGGCAGGGCTGGCTTGGCCTGTGGCCTGCCTTGCGGGCGGATATGCCGCGCATGACGGCGAGGGCAGGGGCCTGGCAGCGACAGATGCTGGACAACGGTGACCTGGCCGGCAACCTGCTGTCGTTCGCGCGTTTGCCAGGATAGGCGCTGGCACAAAATTAAGGTAAAATGCCCGGTTAATTCTGACAGATTTTAAACCGATCAAACGCAAGCCTGCGGCGCCGATGGCGCACCGGCGGCAGATGGTCTTCATGCAACCCACTTTTTACGTACACTTCTATGAAACCCGCAAAAGAAATTCGTGTTGGCAATATCATCATGGTCGACAGCAAGCCTATGATCGTGTTGCGTTCTGATGTCAACGGTTCGAGCCGCACGGGCTTCACCTACAAATGGAAGATGAAAAATCTTCTGACCAACACCCCGATGGAAAACGTGTTCCGCGGCGACGACAAGTTCGACGTTGTTGTTCTGGATAAAAAGCCAGTGACCTACTCGTACTTCGCCGATCCGCTGTTCGTGTTCATGGACACCGAATACAACCAGTACGAAATCGAAGAAGAAAACCTGGGCGAAGCGCTGAACTACCTGAAAGATGGCATGGAATGCGAAGCCATTTTCTACGATGGCAAAGCCATCTCGGTTGAACTGCCAACCACCATCGCACGCCAGGTCGTGTACTCGGAGCCTGCGGTCAAGGGCAACACTTCGGGCAACGTCCTGAAAGAAGCCAAGATCGAAAACGCCATCGATGCACATCGCCACACCGTGCAAGTGCCACTGTTCGTGGCACAAGACGACGTGATCGAAATCGACACGCGTACCAACGAATACAAACGCGTCGTCCGTAACTAACACCTGACCAAACCTACTGCGCGTCACGATTTGCGGCCTGCGATGCTCACTGTGCATTCGCACAGCTCCGCGTCTCGGCCACAACTCGCCGCCGCTCGCTACGGTTTTGCCAGGCGTTACATACTGCTCAAGAAGCGCTGCCTGCGGGCAGCGCTTTTTTTTACCTGAATTTAATACTATGTAACAACGTTTCTGTTCAGACACTGCTATGCTGTAAACTTGTTTTATTTTCAGCGACTCCCGACATCCATGCTTGCCACCTTGCTGCTCAGTGCCGCCGTGACTGCCGCACCCCTTGCTTTCGATGAAACGCAGTTGTCCGGCAGCTGGGCGGAAAGCGTGAATGCCAACAGTGCTTGCGATGGCGTGCGGCGCCTGTCGCGCATGCAATTGTCGGACGATCGGCAAAAGCTGGTCATTTTCAATGATCGCACCTGGGTCAGCAAGCTAGGCGAAACCAACCGGTTTTCCGCCACGGTGCTGGCGGAAACGGATCGCAGCCTGACCCTGCGCTATGACGCTGAAAACCGCCGTACGGCCGATGGCAAGTTGGTCGAATGGCAACTGATCTTCGTGGCCCCCGGCGTGTTTCGCTGGCGCGAGACCGATTGGCCCGAAGGCAAGGTCAATGGCGTGGTCGGCATACGCTGCTCGCTGTAAGGCTTGCCATAAGGCGTGCCATATGGCAGGCTGGCACCGGCCACCGGCACATTCTGCTATGCTGGTTCTCGTGTTTTTCCACAGGAGTTGCCATGCCTATCCGCTTGCTGGCCTTGCTCTTGACGAGCCTGGCCCTGTGCGCCACACCAGCCGGGGCCAAAAGTCCTGCGCCATCGCTGATCGAACAGGCACTGGCCTGCCACGACGCCACCGACTGCCCCTATTTTCCTGAAGTTTATAAAAATGACCGTGCCTTCCGCATGGCCTTCCTGGTCGAACTCAGGAAGGCCAATATCCGTCGTCCGCGCTGGGTGCCCGATGGCGTGGCGACACCGCTGACGCCGGTCGATCTCGACGGCTCGCCGCGCCTGCTGACCAGCGTGTGCGAGCCGCACAACTGCGGCCACCGCTTCATGCTGGTGTATGACCCGCAGGAGCAAAGCGTGGCCGGCACGTACACGGGGCTGGACAAGGCGGGCGAAGTCAGCACCGTGGTGTTCGGCCAGCCCAGCATGGCCGAGATGGATCTGCTGAAGCGCAATTGAGGCGACTCCGCAGTTTCAAGCCTGGTCGGCGCCGCGCCATTCGCTCAGGTAGTGCTGGGGCGTGCGGCCCAGGATGCGGCGAAACATGGCGGAAAAAGCGCTGGGGCTGGCGTAGCCCAGCGCAAAGGCGATCGCGCCCACGCCTTCGCCACGGTCCAGCCGGCAGAACGCCTCGGCCAGGTGCACCTGCTGCAGCCATTGGCGGTAGTGCAGCCCCGTCTCGCGCGGAAACAACCGGATCAGGGTGCGCGCGCTGGCGCCCGCGTCCTGGGCCCAGTCTTCGATGCTGCGCCGGCTGCCGGGCGCCGCCATGATGGCAGTGCAGACGGCCACCAGGCGCCGGTCGCGCGGCCAGGGAATGGCGATCGGCACCGTGTCGGCGCGCGCCAGTTCCGACAGGATCAGGCTGGCCAGCCAGTCGCCGCGGCCGTTGATCGCGTAATGCACGTCTTCGTCCAGCAGCGCCAGGATCAGCTCGCGCAGCAGCCGGCTCACTTCCACCACCTTGCAGGCCGGGCCGAACACGGCGGCGGCCTGCGCATCGATATACACGGTACGCATGCTGAGGGCGCTCAGGATATCGAGTTCATGCACCACGCCCACCGGGATCAGCAAGGCCCGGCGCGGCGGTAATATCCATACGCCATGCTCGGTGGTCACGCGCATCACGCCCTCGGTGGCGAACAGCAGTTGCGCGCGCACATGGCTGTGTGGCGGCGTGTAGGCGGCGGCGTCATATTGCCTGGACATTACCGCCACCGGGCGCGGCACATATTGGTAATCGCCGGAATTGCTGCTGCGCGTAAATGTCATGCCGTCGGCATCGGCCAAGGCGGGGTGGTTGGTCTGCATGGTGTTTGTCACTTGGGCGACGATTATTGGAAGTGATCAGTTCGACGCCCATACTATACTGGCTTTCCTGCCGGCCCGTTCCAGGGGCTGCACGATCTTGAAAGCACCATGCATACCACTACCGATACCCTGGCCACGCCCGTTGCGGCCGCCAAGACCATTTCTCCTTCCCAGCAGCAATCCGGCCTGGCCATGCACATCCTGGGCGCCGTCGCCTTCGTGCACTTGCTCAATGACCTGATCCAGGCCCTGCTGCCGTCGATTTACCCGATGCTGAAAGCCGAGTTTGCCCTCAGCTTTACCCAGGTCGGCCTGATTACCCTGACCTTCCAGTGCACGGCGTCCTTGCTGCAGCCGTGGATCGGCCTGTACACCGACCGCCGTCCATTGCCGTTCTTGCTGCCGGTCGGCATGTGCTTTACGCTGGCCGGCGTGCTGATGCTGTCCATCGTCTCGACCTTCCCGACCCTGCTGATCGCCTCCGGCCTGATCGGCGTCGGCTCCTCGACCTTCCACCCGGAAGCGTCGAGGGTGGCGCGCATGGCCTCGGGTGGACGCTACGGCTTTGCGCAGTCACTGTTCCAGGTCGGCGGCAATGTTGGTTCGGCGCTGGGTCCGCTGTTGGCGGCGGCCGTCATCGTCGGCCGTGGCCAGGGCAATATCGCCTGGTTCAGCCTGCTGGCGGTGCTGGCCATCGGCGTGCTGTACAGCGTCAGCCGCTGGTATAGCGGCCATTTGGCCAGCTTCAAGCCGAAAGCGGGCGGCCACGTCACCAACCTGTCGCGCAACAAGGTGATGGGGGCGCTGGCGGTACTGGCGCTGCTGGTGTTCTCGAAATACATCTACATGGCCAGCCTGTCGAGCTATTACACGTTTTACCTGATCGACAAATTCCACCTGAGCATCGGCGCGGCCCAGCTCTATCTGTTCCTGTTCCTCGCGGCTGTCGCGGCCGGCACCTTTATGGGCGGCCCGATCGGCGACCGCATCGGCCGCAAGCGCGTGATCTGGATCTCGATCCTGGGCGCCGCGCCATTTACCCTGCTGCTGCCCTACGTGGACCTGTTCTGGACGGCCGTGCTGACGGTGATCATCGGCTTCGTGATCTCGTCCGCGTTTTCCGCCATTGTCGTGTTTGCGCAGGAACTGGTGCCGGGCAAGGTCGGCATGATCGCCGGTATCTTCTTCGGCCTGATGTTCGGCGTGTCCGGCATCGCGGCGGCCGCCATGGGCCATATCGCCGATATTTCCGGCATCGCGTATGTGTACCAGATATGCTCCTACCTGCCGCTGCTGGGCATTTTGACGGTGCTGCTGCCGCATATCGAACAGGCGCCGAAAAAGTAATTGGCCAGGCGGGCTTGACGGCCCGCCAGTGTCCATGCGATAGTCAAACCCATGAACTCCTCCATCCTCCCTCCAGTCATGACCACCGGCGCCGCTGCCGCGCTGTGTACCTGTACCTGGCCCCGTGAGGATGCGGCCCGGCGCCGTTAAACTTTTACTCCTCATTCCGATGGCCACAGTGTTGAAAAACCTGTGGCCATTTTCTTTTTCCGAACCACTTCCGAAAGACCCGCATGACACTCCACCTGTACGACACGTATGGCCGCAGCCTGCGCCCGTTTGATCCCATCGAGCCTGGCAAGGCGGGACTATATGCCTGCGGCCCCACGGTCTACGACTACGCCCACCTGGGCAACCTGCGCACCTATCTGTTTGTCGACGGGCTGCGCCGCGCGCTGGCGTTCAACGGCTACGAGGTGCGGCATGTGATGAATATCACCGATGTGGGCCACCTGACCTCGGACGCCGATACCGGCGACGACAAGCTCGAAGCGCGCAGCGTCCGCAGCGGCAAGTCCGCCTGGGAACTGGCCGCGCAGTTCACGCAGGCGTTCGAAAGCGACCTGGCCTTGCTGAACATTTTGCCGCCCACCGTCTGGTGCCGCGCCACCGACCATATCGCCGAACAAATCGCGTTTATCGAAGACCTGGAAGCGAAGGGGTTTACCTACCGCACGCAGGACGGTATTTATTTCGACACCACGCGCCAGCCCGACTACGGCCAGCTGGCCCGCCTGAATCGCGACGGCCTGCAGGCGGGCAAACGGGTGGAGCTGGGTGACAAGCGCGATATCTGCGACTTCGCCTTGTGGAAGTTCAGCGGCACGCCGGGCCAGCGCCAGATGGAGTGGAGCAGCCCGTGGGGCCTGGGCTTTCCGGGCTGGCATATCGAGTGCTCGGCGATGGCGGAAAAGCACCTGGGCGCGTATTTCGACATCCATTGCGGTGGCGAAGACCATGTGGCCGTCCACCACAGCAACGAGATCGCCCAGACCCAGGCGCGCCACGGCACGCGGCTGGCCAACTTCTGGCTGCATGGCGCGTTTTTGAAAACCCAGGACGCGAAGATGTCGAAGTCCTCAGGCGACTTTTTGCGCCTGCAAAGCCTGATCGAGCAGGGCGTCGATCCGCTGGCCTACCGCTACCTGTGCCTGAGCGCCCACTACCGCAGCAGCCTCAATTTCAGCGACGAGGCGCTGCGCGCGGCGGCCAGCGGTTTGTCCCGCCTGCGCACTTCGGTGCATGGGCTGGGTGACACTTCCGGCGAGGCCGATGATGCATGGCTGGCAAAGTTTGCCGCGCCCCTCAACGACGACCTGAACTACCCACGCGCGCTGGCGGTGCTGTGGGAGCTGCTGAAAAGCGGCCTGCCCGATGGCGTGAAAAAGGCGACCGTGCTGCGCTTCGATACGGCATTGGGGCTGGACCTGGCCAACTGGCGGCCGGCGGTGGTGGCGGTGCCCGAGCACGTACAAGAGTGGATGGCGCAGCGCGAAGTGGCGCGCAAGGAGCGGCGCTGGGGTGATGCCGACGGCTTGCGCGCGCTGGTACGCGAGGTGGGGTATGAGATAGAGGATACGGCAGAGGGGGCGCGGGCGGTGCCTGTCGGATTACGGCCTGCGGCCTAATCCGACCTGCGTTGCGTACGTGGTAGATACTGTTATCCCCGTCAAGCGTTGTGCAAGGTCGGATCAAATATTTTTCCAGACCTGAGCACACCGAATGCCACATGCACCAGCTTGCGCATCATGGCGCCGATGATCAGCTTCGGCGCCTTCCCAGCTGCGTTAAGCCGTTGACCGAAACGCTTACCCCACTCGGTTCTGTGTACGGCCACCATAGCCGGCATATACAGGGCTTTGCGCAGGAAGCTATGGCCGATCTTCGACATGCGCGGCTTGCCACGAACGCTCGATCCTGACTCGTGCTGGCGTGGATCGAGGCCGGCAAACGCCACGGCTTGCTTGGCGTTATCGAAGCGTTCCGTGTCGGCATAGTAAGACAGCAGGACGGGAATCGTACGCTCTCCCAGGCCAGGAATGCTATCGAGCAGATCACGCTTGTCGTGTAAGTCCGGGTCGTCATCGATATGGCGTTTGATCGCCTCGATGAGTTCCTTGATTTGTCTATCGAGCCACGCAATGTGCTCTTCGATACCTTGGCGTACCGCTTCACGCGCGACATCGAGCCGGTTCGTCTCCTGCAATCGCATCGCCTGCAACGCCTCCAGGCGCAGCACCATGGCGCGCAGTGCTTGTGCAGCTGGCGATGGTGCGATCCAGGGCTCAGGCTGGCGTTCATGGGAGAAGTCAGCAATCAACTGAGCATCAACTTTATCGGTCTTGGTGCGTACCAGACGCGAGGCGCCAAAGGCCTTGATCTGCGCAGGGTTGATAACGCTCACCACCATACCAAGTCCTGCCAGATATTCTGCAACACCTTCCCAATAGGTGCCAGTCGCCTCCATGCACACTCTCGGGTTGCTGGCATCATGCTTGAGCAGCCATTCTTTCAGTACAACAAATCCTTTGTAGTTATTCTCTACTACCTTGTTACGGTGCTTGCCATTGGGCAGGCGCAGCGCGCAGTCAAGCTTTGCCTTGGCAACGTCGATTCCTAAATTAAACATGCTGTGGTCCTCTTGCGATCTACCTTGTGAATGCGGGCTAACCGGCGTGCCGGTGCCAAAGATACTGTCCGATCTTGACATGGAGGGTGGGTAACTGGTGCGAGATCTACATCGCTGGCTTTGAGCCTAAGGGCGGATACGGCATCCAGTTACCCGGTCTTGATATGCCTACCAAGAATTTTGACAGCGGTCGATGTTGTTCGCAACACCACCAACCGCATGAGAGGAATAATACAAGGTCGGATTAGCGGGGCCGCCGAGGCGCGTAGCGCGTAATCCGACACCACCGCAACATTACGCCTCAATAAACCGCATCTTGAAGCTGCGGCCCTTGATATTGCCAAAGTCGCGGCCCAGCGAGTTGCCGTTGTTCAGGCGCTTGAAGGCCGCTTCGGCCACGGTGCGGTCCAGCGCCACGTAGGTCATGAATTCGAACACATTGATCTTGCCCACCTGTTCCTTGGTCAGCCTGGCGTCGCCGGTCAGGGCGCCCAGCAGGTCGCCCGGACGCAGTTTGTCCTTCTTGCCGCCCATGATGCACAGCGTGACCATCGGCGCAGGCAAGGCTTCGGTGCCGTCGTCTTCCGGCAGCTCTTTCAGGTCATGCCACTCGACGGCGCTGTTCTGGTACTGCTCGATCAGTTTGACCCATTTCTTTTCGTTCGGCGCGCACAGCGACAGGGCCAGGCCCTTCTTGCTGCCGCGGCCCGTGCGGCCGATGCGGTGGATATGCACTTCCGTGTCTTTCGACACGTCGACGTTGATCACGGCGCCCAGGTCCGAGATATCGAGGCCGCGCGCGGCGACGTCGGTGGCGACCAGGATCGAGCAGCTGCGGTTGGCGAACAGCACCAGGATTTCATCGCGTTCGCGCTGTTCCAGTTCGCCGTACAGGGCCAGGGCCGAGAAGCCCTGCTGGCGCAGTTCTTCGGCCAGTTCGCGGCAATGCACCTTGGTGTTGCAGAAGGCCAGCGTCGACTCGGGCTTGAAGTGCTTGAGCAGCTTGCCCACCGCGCTGTTGCGGTCGTCGAAGCCGATTTCATAGAAGCGCTGTTCGATCTTGTCGTTGTCATGCTGCGCCTGCACCGTCACTTCCAGCGGATTGACGAGGAAGGAGGCGGTGGCGCGGCGGATATCTTCCGGGTAGGTGGCCGAGAACAGCAGGGTCTGGCGGCGTGCCGGGCAGGCGCTGACGATGCCGGCGATTTCCTCGTAAAAGCCCATGTCCGTCATGCGGTCGGCTTCATCGAGCACCAGCGTCTGCACGTGGTTCAAATTGATGGTGCCGCGGCCCAGGTGGTCACGCAAGCGGCCTGGCGTGCCGACGACGATATGGGCGCCGTGTTCCAGCGAGGCGATCTGCGGGCGCATCGGCGCGCCGCCCGTCAGGGTCAGGATCTTGATATTGCCGGCCGCGCGCGCCAGGCGGCGCAGCTCGTTGGCCACCTGGTCGGCCAGTTCGCGCGTCGGGCACATCACCAGGCCCTGCACGGCGAACCAGGCCGGGTTGAGCTTGTGCAGGATGCCGATGCCGAAGGCGGCCGTCTTGCCGCTGCCGGTTTTCGCCTGCGCAATCAGGTCGCGGCCGTCGAGCACCGCCGGCAGGCTTTGCGCCTGGATGGTGGTCATCTCGTGGTAGCCGAGCGAGTCCAGGTTGGCGAGAAAAGCAGGCGTGAGCGGCAGGCTGGAGAAAGCCGTGCTGATGGTGTCGGTGGTCGATGTCATGGGGCGTGGCCGGTAAAAAACTGGGTGGGATGGGCACAGTCTACAGGCGTTCTACGCCCTTGTGCGGGTGATGTTGCGGGTGGTGCTGGCGGCAAACAGCCGCCGTCTTGTTTCAGTTATCGGGTGCCCAGATCGGCAAGCCGGTCAGGTCCAGGCCTTCGTCGCGCGTCCAGACGGGCAGGCCCGAAGTATCGGTGGGCTCCAGCAGTTCGAGCTGCACCTGTTTCAATGCCACCTTGCGCGTGCGCACGCGGCGCTTCGGCTCGGCATCCTGCTCGGGCACGTCCGGCGCCGGCGGCGGCGGACCGAAACCGGGCAAGTCGATGGTGGCGTTGTCTTTTTTATCTCTCATTTCTGAACCTCTGGTCCCCGGTCGAACAAGGCCGGGGAGCGGGCAACAATCTGTCCGCTCTATCTGTGCTTGGTACGCTTGTGCCACAAAACAAAAGCCCGGCTACTGGAGTCGGGCTCATGGTGGAGGCTCTCGTCAGGAATACCTCTCCTGCGGATTTAAGTGCGGCACGCAGTGTATCACAGCCGTGCCGCATCGTGGGATGGCTTATGGCGCTTTAGCGGAAGCTCAGCGCGCCGGTCAGATCACCCGGCGGCAGCGCGCCGCGCGACGCAAACGCGTCGTTGCGCACTTTCAGGCCTTCGAGCAGCGGCAGGCCGTGCAGGCGCGTGATCAGGCGCAGGATCGAGGTGGTGTCGTAGAAGCTGTGGTCGACCGCGCCTTTTTTCGCGAACGGCGACACGACGATGGCGGGAATGCGCGTGCCCGGACCCCAGCGGTCGCCTTTGGGCGGCGCCACGTGATCCCACCAGCCGCCGTTCTCGTCGAACGTGATCACCACGATCATGTCTTTCCACTGCGGCGACTCTTTCAAGTGCTGGATGATGTTGGCGACGTGCTGGTCGCCCGATTCGATGTCCGAATAACCGGCGTGCAGGTTCAGGTTGCCCTGCGGTTTGTAGAACGTCACGGCCGGCAGCTTGCCCGCCACGGCGGCGGCCAGGAATTTGTTCGAGATCGGGCTGTCGCCGGTGCCGCCATCGCGCAGGTGCTCGGCGCGCGCGGCGGTGCCTGGCGCGAACTGCTTGAAGTAGTTCAGCGGCTGGTGGTGGAACTGGAAGTTCGGCTTGCTGCCGCCGCCCTTGTGGTCGAGTGCGGCCTGCCAGCCACCGCCATACCAGGCCCACGACACGCCTTTGCGCGACAGCAGGTCGCCGATGGTGTCATAGGTTTGCGGCGGCAGGGTATTCGCGTCCGCCGGATCGGCGTGCAGCGGGTCGCCGTCGTAGGCGGGGCGGATATAGCTGGGCTGATACGGCGGCGCCATGGTGTTGACGGCATAGCCGTCCGGGGTAATCGCGCCGTCGTTCACGTATTTCGGTTTGCCGTCCAAGGCGGAAGCCGGGCAGTCTTCGGCGATCGCCAGGCGCACGCCTTGCGGGCCGTCGGACAACACCGCGATCTTTTTCTTGGCCGCCGTTTCCGGCGCGTTGAAGTATTCGTTGGCGCGGCCCGTCACCAGGAACTGGTGGTTCATGTAGGAGCCGCCGAAGGCCGCCATGAAGAAGTTGTCGCACAGGGTGTACTGCTCGGCGATCTGCCACAGGTTGAGGTTTTTCGACGTCTCGCCGTAGTGGCCCATCACCAGCCCGCCGCTGTCGGCCCAGGCGGCAAAGCCGTCGTTCTTGCCGCCGTTGATCTGCATCTGGTTGTTGTAGAAGCGGTGCACCAGGTCGCGCGTGATGATGCTCTCGGGCAGGGGCTTGCCGGCCGCGTCGCTCAGTTTGTAGGGCGCGTTGGCCAGGCCGGTAATCTGGTCTTCCTTGATCTGGTAATCGATGCCGCCGACATTCTGCTGGTTCGGCACCAGGCCGCCCCAGATCTTCGGCAGGGTCGCCAGAGGCTGGCCATTGCGGTCCAGCTGCTGCGCCTGTGCCGGCGTGACGGCGGACAGCGGCGCGCTGGTGCCGGGGAAGTTGGCGAACAGGTTGTTGAAGCTGCGGTTTTCCAGGTAGATCACGACCACGTTCTTGACGTGCGCCTTCAGCTTGGCGTCCAGCGAGCCCTTGGCCACGGACGGTTTTGCCGCCGCCATGGCCGGCAGGCCGGTGCCGGCCAGGCCCACTGCGGTGGCGGCCTGGAAGATGCGGCGGCGCGCGGGATTGGCTGGCAGGTCGGTGGACTGGGCTTGCGGGTCGTTGGGTTTCACGCGGATCTCCGGGGTAAAAATCAAAGGGGGAAATTGTAGCAGCTTGGTTTGCGGCCGGTCAGGTTTGTGTCCATGATGGCCGCCGGCGCTAGCGGAAACGATTCTTGTAGCGGCTGGGCTTTTGCCAGCCCGCTTCGAAATCATGGTCGACAAAGCAGATTTTCACTTCCGCCATGCCGACGCTGCAAAAATACACCCAGGTGCTTGCCGCCTGTTTGTCGCCCGTGATGAACCAGCGTTCATCGCCAATCGCCAGGCCCCAGCTGTGGACGCGCTGCACCAGCAAATCCGCCTCGCCGCGCGCCTCCACCAAGGCGACCCGTACATGCGCTTCGCCCAAATCTGCCGTTTTGTAAATCCGTGCCATGCAAGTGTTCCTTATTGTTCCTGGCGATTGTCCGCCACTCCCAGCTCCATCACTTCGAAGACGTTCAGCATGCCGTTCGAGCGGATAAAGAGTTCCTGGTATAGCTGGGCCGTATCGAGCTTGCCCAATTCAATGACGTGGCGCAGCAGGTGCGTCGCAGGGCTGTGCGGATCGATTCGCAACAGGTAGTCGCCCAGTTCGGCCAGGCGCGCGTAGGCATGGTCGCGGTCACGGGCAGGATCGCTGGCCGGCAGTGGTGGCAGCAGTGGCGGCGGTGGCGGCAGTGGCGAAAAAGGCGGCATCAATGGCGGTGGAGGCACGCTGGCCGGCACAGGGCGCACGCCGTGCCGGTACAGCTCGGCGTCACAGCTATCGTGTATCTGTTCGAGCAGGCCGGCCATCGCTGCCAGGCTGGGTGCCGATGGCGCGAAGTATTTGTCCAGCGTCAGGCGCAGCATATCGAGTGCCCGCAGCGCCTCCGACAGTACACGGTGGAGCTGCAGGAAATGCTCGACGCTGCTGGCCGCCATGGCTTGCCGGAACAGCCGCAGCTCGGTGCTTTCGACGAATTCCTGGGCACCATCCGTGCGCACCTTGAGCTGTGAGCTGCGCTGGCCCTGCTGCCAGTCCGCCCAGCAGTACAGTGTGTTGTCCTGGCTGGCCGTGATCGGTGTCAGACGCAGGACCGGCAGCAGTTTTTCGGCGATCCAGCGGATCTGGTTGGCACGAGACTCGAAGTCGCCTACGTCCGATCGTGGATGGATATTGTCCCAATACTGGTGCAGCAAGGTGTCCAGCAGGCTCAAACATGGTGCGATGGCGGCAAAGCCATCGATGTGCAGGCGCGCTTCGAACAGCCAGGCCACGCAGGCGAGATCCTTGCTTTGCAGGCGCAGAACCTGGGCAGCCATGCGGCTGACGGCATGCCAGTCGGCACGCTTCAGTTCATGTTCCCACCCGCCCATCGGCAGGCTGGCATCGTCGGCACGGCGGGAGTGCTGGATTGCGCTGTACTCACGGGTGCCGCGCATCGACCTGCCGGCAGGATCGTCGCCGGCTATGGGCGCCAGCAACTGTTCAACAGACAGTCCCAATGATGCTTGAAAATAGGTGACGGCAATGTGCCGTAGTGCTGCGGTCTGATCCATACGGTTCCTGTGCTGGTTGAAGGTCGGGCGCTGCAAGGGAAGGCCTGGCTATTTTAATTCTAAATAGCAATTTTTTGGCCTTTCGATGCGGACCGCCCAGCGCAGGAACCGCGCGCAATCAGAACTGGTAACGCAGGTTCAGCGCCGCATTGCGGCCCTGGCCGCGCATGCCCGAATACCACCAGTCCGATATCGAGGCCGTGTATTTCTTGTCGAGCAGGTTGCCGACATTGAGCGTGGCCGACAGCTTGTCATTGACGTCATAGCGCGCCATCAGGCTGGCCACCGCATAGCTTTTCTGCTCCCAGCGCAGGGTGCGTCCGATCTGCCATGCCGATATGTCCGAATACACGGTGTTTTGCCAGTTGACGCCACCGCCGACCGTCATGCGGTTGAAGTCGCCGGGCAGGCGGTAGGTGGTCCACAGTTTCACCAGGTGGCGCGGGAAGGTGGTCTGGATCACTTTGCCGGTATGGTTCTTGGTAATGCTGTACGACCACGAGGCCGATACGTTCCAGTCGCGGCTGATGGCGCCCGTCGCTTCCACGTCCAGGCCCTCGGTCTTGGCGCCCTTGATGGTGCGCGAGGCGGGGTCGGTGGTGCCGGGCACGGTGTAGCCCGGGTCCGATTCGGCCAGGTTTTTCTGGCGGATCTGGTACAAGGCAACCGCCGTGTTCAACTGACCGTCGATCCACGCGCTCTTGATACCCGCTTCAAACGTCTTGCCCTCGCGCGGCGCCAGCAAGGCGCCGTTGCGGTCCTGCGCCGCCTGCGGCTGGTAGATGGTGGAGTAGCTGGCGTAGGCGCCGTGGGCGTCGTTGATGTCGTAGACCAGGCCACCGTATGGCGTAAAGACATGGCTTTCCTTGGCCGGCGTCTGGACGTGGTAATCGATGGTGTAGAAGTCCGTCACATAATTTTCGTCATAGCGCATCACCTTGGCGCCGGTGATGAGCTTCAGCTTGTCGGACAGGGCGAAGCGGCCGGCCGCATAGGCGCTGGCCTGGCGGCGCGTGCTGTCATACGTCGTATAGCGCTCGCCGTACACGGGCGCCACATTACGGTTCCAGGAATACAGATTGGCCGCCGTGCCGTTCAGGCTCCAGTCGAAGCTGCCGTCGGTGAAGCTCTGGAACTGGTGGTAGTCCATGCCCGCCACCAGTTCGTGCCGACGCCCGAACAGGTTGACGGGACCGCTGACCTTGATGTCGGCGCTGTTGACCTTCAGGCTGTAGTTGCGCGCATTGGCTTTCAGGCGCAGGCCGTCGCCCGTGGCCTGGTCGGCAAACCGGTCGTTCGATCCCAGGAACACCGAGCGTTCATCCTGCGACGAGGTCAGGTGATTGGCGGCCACTTTCAGTACCCAGTCATTGCCCAGCTGGTGTTCGAGCGCGGCAAACACGTCGGTCGACCTGGTGTTGAAGCGGTTCGACGACGCGGCCGGATTGAAGGAGCGCGGCAGGTCCGTCATGACGCCATTGCTGTAAAACAGGGGGAAGCCCAGGTAGGACATCGAGCCTTTCGAGACGTTGCGCTGGTGCGTGACGCCCGCCGTCAGCAAGGTGCCGGGCGCCAGGTCGGCTTCGATCACGCCGTAAATCACTTTCTTGTTGCGGCTGTAATGATCGATGGCGCTGTCGCCATCTTCCAGCACCGCCACGGCGCGGCCGCGCAGGCTGCCGGCCGCATTGAGCGGGCCGCCGGCGTCCAGCATGGCGCGCTTGTCGTTCCACGAGCCGATGCCGCCCTCGGCCTTGACCTGGGTTTGCACGGTCGGTTTTTTGCGCACCATATTGATGGCGCCCGAGGCGTCGCCGGCGCCCGTGGTCAGGCCCGAAGCGCCGCGCAGCACTTCGATGCGGTCGTACAGCGCCATGTCGGCCAGGCTTTGCGAGGGCAGGGCGTTGAGGCCCAGGTTTTCCGAGTGGGTGCTGACGCCGTCCAGCTGGTAATTGGTGATCGAATAGCCGCGCGAGGTAAAGCCGCTGCGCTCGCTGCCCAGCGAGAACTGCTTGATGCCTGGCGTCTGCTCCATCGCCTGCGTGATGGTGGTGATACCCTGGTCTTCCATGCGCTGTTTGGTGATCACGCTGACCGATTGCGGTGTTTCCCTGACCGTCAGGCCCAGGGGCGTGGCGGTGGCGGTGCCTGCCGTCGAGACGTACGAGCCGCTGCCTTCGGTGACGTCCTGGCGTGCCGAGACCGACACTTCCGGCATCGTCGACAGCGCCTGTTTTTCCGTGGAAGCATCCGCCGCGCGCAGCGCATAGCTGCCACTGCCGCTGCGCTCGGCTTTTAATCCGGTGCCGGCCAGCACGCCGTTCAAGGCCGACTGCACGCCGTGGCGGCCATTCAGGCCGGTGGTGGTCTTGCCCTGCGTCTGTTCGGGCGTGAAGCTGAGGATCACGCCGGACTGGCTGGCCACCTGGCGCAGTGCGGCGGCCAGGTCGCCGGCCGGCACCCTGAAGTCGTGCACGGCCTGCTGGGTGCTGGCATCGAGCACTTGGGCCTGGACGGCGGCGGGTTCGATCAGCAGCAGGGCGGCGCCGAACAGGGCGAGGTGAATGGCGTACGCCATCGGCGTGCGTTTGGAAGCGATAAAGGAGGACATGGTTACCTTGTGATTGAGTCGTCGAATGCCTTGCCTTTACGGGTCACGCGACAATCGAAAACGGGTAATCTTTTTTTTGCGCTACGGTGAAAATAATCGTCAGATCAATTTCAGCGCCGTGTTCTTGCCTGCACCCGCACCCAGAAACGCGTGCGAAAGTGAATATCCACGGGCAGCGAGTTGGGCAGCGACTGCAGCACCGCTTCCGTGTCCTGCAGCGGAAACACGCCGGAAATGCGCAGGCCTGCCACCGCATCGTCGCAGCCGAGCAGGCCGTGGCGGTAGTGGCCCAGCTGGCGCAGGAAGTCGCGCAACGGCATGCCGTCGGCCAGCAGCAGCCCCTGGCGCCAGCCCCACACGTCGGGCGACACGGCTTGCGCGGCGTCGACACGCTGCGCCGTCATGCGGGCGCCCTGGCCAGCCTGGATCACCTGGCTGGCGCCGCTGTCGCGCGCGCTCAAGCGCACCGCGCCCTGTTCGACGGCGACCAGGGTGTGGTCGGTTTCCTGGCGCACCGAATAGCGCGTGCCCAGCGCCTGCGCCTGGCCGTGCGCGGTCTCGACCAGGAAGGGACGGTAGGGCCGGCCGTGCTCCTTTGCGGTGGCGATAAAGACTTCGCCCTTGAGCAGTTCGAGGCGCCGCTCGCTGGCGCTGTAATGCAGATTGACGGCGCTGTAGGCGTTCAGGTGCAGGCGGCTGCCGTCGGCCAGCAGCAGTTCGCGGCGCTGGCCGACGCCGGTGGACAGGTCGGCCAGCGCGGTGCGCGCGGGCTGCGTGCGCAGGCCCAGCGCGCCGGTCGCGCCGAATGCCGCCAGCACCATGGCCAGCTTGAGTCCCTGCCGGCGCGCGCCGGGACGCGCGGTGAGCGCCTTGCGGCTGGCCTGCGCATCGAGATCGCGAAAGCCGCCGCTGACTTTTTCGATATGGGTCCAGGCCCGCTCATGGTCGGGATGCTGGGCGCGCCAGCGGCTCCAGGCGTGGTGTTCGGCCGTTGTCGCCTGGCCGCTCATCATGGTGGTCAGCCATTCGGCGGCCTGCATGGCGATCTTCAGGTCGATCGGCTGGCCGCCGGCGTACACCTGTTGCGGGGCACTGCGCATGTCAGGCGGCCGCAAAATCGGGCACGGCAAAAAAGCACAGCAGATTGGCCTTGGTCAGGTATTTTTTGACCGAGTGCGTGCTGGTGCCCAGTTCGGCCGCGATCTCGGCGTAGCTCAGGCCTTCCAGGTGCGCCATCAGAAACGCCGACCTGGCTTTCGCCGGCAGCTTGCCCAGCGCGCGGTCGATCAGCTGCAGCGATTCGAGCACGATGCTCATGCTTTCCGGCGACGGCGCGCTGGCCTGCGGCAGGTGCAGCAGGGCGTCGACATAGGCGCGTTCGAGTTCCTCGCGCCGGCAATGGTTGGCCAGCAGGCGCTTGGCGATGGTGGCCAGGAAAGGGCGAGTCGCAATGATGTCGGCATGGCTGCGCGCCACCAGCACCTTGATGAAGGTATCCTGCGCCAGGTCGCCCGCCAGCCCCGCGTCGTGCAGGCGGCGCTTGAGCCAGTGCAGCAGCCAGCCGTGGTGCTCGCTGTACAGGGTCTGGATGTCGGACTGCGGAGGGTGGGCGGACAGCATGGCGCAGCGCGATCTAAATGAGAATTGTTCTCATTGTAGCGCAGAGCGGTGCCAGCGGCAATTGGCAACCGTGTCCCGTTGTGGAAACGCCACTGAGGTGCATCAGTTTCAAAGTTCCTTGATGGCAAGCCTGTGTGTGCGAAAATGCATGTTGATCTAGCGTTGCGGAGTAAAGAAGATGATGTGGCTGGTTGGCGGTATCCTGTTGGTCCTGATCGCCACATTCTTATGGCTGGCTTTTTTTTATCGTGTGCGCGCCATGACGCGCCAGGCCCAGCTGATGAACTGGGTCGATATCGGCCGGGTGTCGAACCTCTCGGGCGGCAACGATATTTTGCTGGCCAGGAACGAGCGCAACTCGAAGATCGACTGGCGTACCGGCGAAGTCTGGCTGGTCAACCCCAAAGTCAGCGAGCCGTTCGAGGATTACCTGGCTGTCGAGCGCTGGCTGACGGTGCACGATGCGCCGCGGCCGGAACCCGTGCCCAAACCGGCGCCGCCGCCAGAGCCGGAACCCGAGCCGGAACCGGTCGCGGAGCCGCTGCCGCTGGCCGACACCTTGCCCGTGTTCCAGCAGAAGGTCGATGACTGCCTGGCCAGGGCCGAGGGCGGCCAGGAGCTGCTGGAAACCAAGCAGGCATTCGAGGCGGGCAGCGAGGCCTACCTGGAAGCGGGCACGCAGCTGAGCGCCGCCGCGCTCGAATGCGGCATGGCGCCGCTGATGGTGGCCACCTTCCATATCGGCGCGTTCGCCGCCCTCGCCGAGGCCACCGGCGACGACAAGCTCGCGCGCGCCACCGCCAGCCTGCAGGCGGCGGCGAAACAGATACGGATGATGAAGGAAGTGCCGGCACCATGAAAAAAGGGCTGATCGCGAGATCAGCCCTTTTCAGGTATTGGTTGCGGGGACAGGATTTGAACCTGTGACCTTCGGGTTATGAGCCCGACGAGCTGCCAGACTGCTCCACCCCGCAGGCGAATTATATACCAGTTTGCTGCATCGCGGGAACGATCTTTGCTACGCCTGCCTCCGGCGCTGGTTTTTGCTGGAAAACCGAGGCCGTTCCCCGGCGCGTGATCGGCGTGCCGATGTGCAGTTTCCTGCCGCGCAGCTCATAAGGCAGGAAGGTGACCACCGAATAGCCGTCGCGATGGTCGAGCGCGACGGCGATCGCGTCGGACTGCTTGCCCGATGGGGGCAGGGGAATGGTGGCGTCATACACCAGCGCGGTGGTCTTGTACTCGCCGTCGGCGGCGCCTTGCGCAAGCGTTTCCTGCAGCAGCTTGATGATGTCGTGCGACGACAGCGTGGTGTCGGACTCGCGCACTGGCATCAGCACGAATTTTTCGGTACGCTCCAGGGCCGCGCCGATCGGCAGGAATTGGCCGCTTCTTTCCAGCGACAGCCGGACCAGCGGCACCACGAACTCCTGCAGATATTCGGCATCGCGCTGTGCCTGCGACTGGGCTTGCGCCGCGCAGGAAAAGCACATGGCGGCAAGCAGGGTAGTGGTGCGAAATGCGTTCAAGGTGTGGCCCGTATCGATTGGAGGTAGCAATTTAACATGGCTGCGCGGCATGGGCCAAATGAAAAAGCCGCTGATCTTTTTCAAGATTCAGCGGCTTTCAGGTATTGGTTGCGGGGACAGGATTTGAACCTGTGACCTTCGGGTTATGAGCCCGACGAGCTGCCAGACTGCTCCACCCCGCAGGCGAATTATAGCGGGGTTTGCTGCATTGCGCAATGGCTGCCGGGATCAGGCCGCCGCCAGGCGCCACAATGAGGTGATTTCCTTCGAGCGGGCCGCATGCAGGCTGTCGGTGGCGTCTTGCGCGCGCGGGTGGGTGGGGGCCACGTCCAGGCGGTCAACTACTTTCAGTCCGGCGGCGGCGATCCATTCCAGCAGCTGCGCGCGCGGGCGCAGGCCCAGGTGTTCGGCCAGGTCGGACAGGATCAGCCAGCCTTCGCCGGCCGGCTCCAGGTGATCCTTCAGGCCGGCCAGGAAACCGCGCAGCATGCGGCTGTCGGGGTCGTAGACGGCGTATTCGATCGGCGAGCTGGGGCGGGCCGGCAGCCACGGTGGGTTGCACACCACCAGCGGCGCGCGGCCAGGCGGGAACAGGTCGGCCTGGATCACTTCCACCTGGCCCGCCAGGTCGAGGCGCGCCAGGTTTTCGCGGGCGCAGGACAGGGCGCGCGGGTCCTGGTCGGTGGCGACGATGCGCTTCACGCCGCGCTGTGCCAGCACGGCCGCCAGCACGCCGGTGCCGGTGCCGATATCGAAGGCGAGGCTGGCGCGCGGCGGCAGCGGCGCGTCGGCCACCAGGCCCACGTATTCGCCGCGGATCGGCGCGAACACGCCGTAGTGCGGGTGGATGCGCTGGCCCAGGGCCGGCAGCTCGACGCCGGTGCGGCGCCATTCGTGGGCGCCGATCAGGCCCAGCAGTTCGCGCAGCGAGGCGACAAACGGCGTTTCGCCACGGCCATAGGCTTCATTGCAGGCGAGTTTCACGTCGGGTGCGCGGCGCAATGGAATCGTGTAGTCGGCGTCGAATGGCAGCAGCAGCATGGCCAGCGTGCGGGCGCGCTGCGACTGGGCCTGGCGATGCAAGTGGAATGCTTCGGTGGCGGTGGGTTCTGGCTTTGCCAGCTTGGCGGCCAGGGCTTTCTTGCTGGGCTTGTCGTTCTTGTGGTCGGCGCGGCGGGCCAGCGCCTGCAGCAGCTGGCGCGCGTTCTGGAAGTCGCCGCGCCACAGCATGGCCGTGCCTTCGCAGGCCAGGCGGTAGGCCTGGTCGGCCGTCGTGCGGTCGTCGGCGATGACGACGCGCTTGGGTGGCGGCATGCCGCTTTCCGAGCGCCAGCGGGCGGATTGTTCGACGCCGTTTTCGCTCCAGTGGATCTGCGGATGAACGGTGGAAGTAGGGGTGTCAGGCATGGGATTCAATCGAAAGAAGGTGGGCGCGCGGCATGGTCGCCTGCGCAGGCCGTCTTCCATTATACGTCCCTGTGCTTACTCCGATGCCGCCGGCTTGCCGCCGTAGGCTTCGGCCACGGCGCGGGCGCGGGCCTGCGCTTCCGGTGTCAGCTCGGGCGCGGCATCGGTGGGGACTTCCGCAGGCTTTGCCGCTTCATCGACGTTCTTCGGCGGCTGCAGCAGATTGAGCAAGCGCAACCTCAGGCTGCCGACTCCGTCGCCGGGCTTGGACTGGTCGACACTGTCCTGGCCGGCATTGTAGATGCTGCTTTGCAGCTGCTGGCCCAGCATCTTGAACAGGTCGCCGAGGCTGCCGGCAAAATTCATCGAGGGCAGTTGCAGGGTTGGCAGGCCGCTGTCCTCGCCGGCATCGGCATCGGCGTCCTGACTATCCTGTATTTCGTTGCTGGTTTCATACGCCGCGCTGGCGCTGATCTTCGATTCGTACTGCACTTCCAGTTCGAAATCGAAGGTCTGGCCATCGGCGGTGGTGATCGTGCCCTTGCCGATAAAGTGGGCGTTTTCCGCCAGGCTGAAGGCGGCCGCATTGCGCGTGCCGCCGGCGCCGGACATGCTGGACGCCTGCGCGGCATAGCCGGAAGCGGCCGACAAGTCGATCGAGTCAAAGCTGATGCTGGCGCCGTCGCCGAAGAGTTGGCGGGCCATATTGCCGACGAAATCCTGCGCCACGTCGACGGTGGCGTTGCCCAGCGCATCGGTGCGCTGCGCCAGGCCCTGCGCCGACAGGTCCAGGCCTTTTTTCGACAGGGCCACCACGTCCTGCGCCGTGCGCTGCATCAGGGCGTTGGCGGCGGCGGAGGCGTTGCCGCCGTTGCCGCCGGTCTTGGCCGGCTGCTGGCCGGTGAGCGTGCTGGCGCCGGTCTGGCGCGCGCCTAGGGCGGGAAGCTGGGGCAGGGTAGTGGCCATGGCGATATCCAAATCAACGTTGTATCGGAATTAACGGCAGGCTGCGCGCATTCTTTAACTGTTGGTTTGTAACAATCAGTGGTGGACGGATCAGTGGTGATGCGACCAGCTGCCGTCGGCCGATTCCAGGTAGGACTTGACGGCGTCGGCCTGGCCGGTGGCGTGGCGTTTCAGTTCGCCGCACTGGCACAGGCCCTGGTATGGCTGGATATGCGAGCAGGCCGACACTTTTTGCAGGTAGACCTGCACGGCTTTCTGGCATTTGACGCATTTGAAGGTAAGGCTGCGGGCGGCTTTCATGGGATTCCTTGTTGAATGGCTTGAAGGGTCAGGCGAGGGCGGGATTCTAACGCAAGCGGCCCGGCTTTACATTCTGTTGCAAAGGCGCCACGCGCGGCGCTTGTGTGTGTCAACGCCCGGAACGATGGCGCGTTGAATGGGAATATAAGCCATCAAGGGCTTTCGAAAGGTCGCATCATGCAACAACGCATACTGGCAGACAAGGAACTCGTGAGACAGTGGCTGAAAGCGGAGCTGGCGCAGCGCCGCCCGCCGCCGGGACCGGAACAGATACGTCGTGAACTGGGCTGGCATCTGCTGCAGCTGAAAAAGGCCAGCGTGCCGCGCTGACGGGGCAAGCGGCGCTCAGCGCACGCTGACCACGCTCTTGCCGCCGGCGCCAGGTTGCACGAGTATCCGGGTGGCGATGCGTTCCGTCATTTCCTGCACGTGCGAGATGACGCCCACCTTGCGGCCCATGGCCTGCAGGCCGTCGAGCGCATCCATGGCCACGCGCAGGGTTTCCGTGTCCAGGCTGCCGAAGCCCTCGTCGATGAACAGCGACTCGACCCGCACCCGGTTCGATGACAGCGAGGCCAGGCCCAGCGCCAGCGCCAGCGATACCAGGAACGATTCGCCGCCCGACAGCGAGTGCACCGAACGCAGCTCGCCGCCCATGTCCTGGTCGCGTACCATCAGGCCCAGCGAAGGGCTGTTGGGATTGCTGATGCGTTCCAGTTGATAGCGGCGTGCCAGATGATTCAAATGCGCGTTGGCATAGCCGAGCAGCACTTCCAGGGTGAATTGTTGGGCGTAGTTGCGAAATTTCTTGCCGTCGGCCGAACCGATCAACTCGTTCAGGCTGGCCCAGCGCCGCTCGACTATCGCCTGTGCATCGATCTGCGCCAGCATGGCCTGCGCGCTGTGGCGCCGCGCATCGTCCTGGGCCAGCGCCAGGCGCAATGCCGTGGCGGCCTGGCTGGCTTGCTGGCGTTCGGCCAGCAGGGCGTCCAGCGACGCCTGCAACACGGCCACGTCCATCTCCAGGTTGGCCGGAGGCTGCTCCTGGTGCAAGGTTTGCTGGCGCAGCCGCTCGGCCAGCACCGTGCGCGCTTCGGCCAGCTGGGCGTCCAGCAGCTGCAGGGCCTCGCGTTCGGCGCGCACCGTTTCCGGCGCCAGGTTCAGGCGTTCGCGCAGGGTGGCGGTATCGTCCGGTGCGTGTTCAGGATGATCATGCTGGAACTGGCGCAACCAGTCCTCCAGTGCCGTTGCCGCGACTGCTGCCTGTGCCTGCAGGCTGTCCAGGCGCCGCATGGCTTGCGCGCGCGCTTCATCAAACCGCGTGCGCTGCTCGCTGGCTTGCTGCACCGCCGCCTGCCGCGCGGCCAGGGTGGTCCTGGCCGTCTCGACGGCGCCCGCCAGCGCGCGCTCCACATCCAGCACCGGCTGGCCCTGCCACAGCGCGGCACGTTCGGCCTGGGTGGCGATCAGTTTCGTGTCCAGCGCCTTGAAGGCCGTATCGGCGTCCTGCGCCGCCTGGCGCGCTCTGGCGACGGCCGTGTCCAGCGCTTCCAGCTGTGCCGCCACCGTCAGCAGCGCCTGGCCGCGTTCGTCCTGCGCCGCCTGCTGTTTGCTCCATTGCTGGCTTTCGGCCTGCCGCGCGGTGCGGAAATCCGCCGGTCCCTGGCGCCAGGTGTCCTTCCAGTCCTCCGCCCCATCGGCGTCGCCAAAGGCGCTATCCAGTTGCGCCAGCAAGGCGTCTAGATGGGCGCGCGCCGTCTGTCCCTTGTCGCTGGCCGCCGCCTGCTGCGCCTGCAGCTGCGCCAGCCGCGCCTGTGCTTGCGATACCAGGGCGGTCAGGCGTGCCTGTTCCTGCGTCGCCTGTTCATGCGCGGCTTGTACCTGCTCGCGTCGTGCATTGGCCAGGCGCAGTGCGCTTTCCTGTGCGGCCAGTGCCTGCAGTCCCGCTTCATTGGCGGCGAGCTGTTCGCCGAACCATGCGCCTCGCAAGCACTCTTCGGGCACTTGCAGGCCGCTTGACTGCGCCTGCCATTGGGTGGCGAGGCCGGCTATCTTTGGCGGCAGCACATCGAGCTCCTGCACCGCCCCCGCCTGTTCGCGTGCGTAGCCGTGCAAGGCGGCCTGGTGCGCCGCCAGCTGTCGGGTATTGACTTGCGCCTGGGCGCGGCAGTCACGCACGCCTTCCTGCAGGCTGGCCAGCATGGCGTGCAGCGCATGGTCGGCGTGTTGATACGGGTGTTCGAGCGCGCCGCAGACGGGGCAGGGCGCGTCATCGACCAGGGTGGCGCGCAGCTGCTCGACGCTGGCCGCGCATGCCGCTTCCGCGCCTTTTAACGCTTTTTCGGCCTGCGCCAGCGAGGCCTCGATGATGGGCGTCTTGGCCGCTTCCTGCGCCAGCGCCGCGTTTTCGGCAGCGGCGGCCTGCGCCAGTTGCGCCGTCCTGGCTTGCCAGTGCGCCAGCTGCTGCTGCTGGCGCGACAGTTCGGCCCAGGTCTTGTCGGCCGCCGCCAGCACTTTGGCGTGGCTTTCCAGCTGCTGGCGCTGCGCCGGCAACTGTTCGCCATCGATGACCTGCACCTTGGCGGCCGCCTCCGTCCTTTGTTCTTCCAGCGTGGCCGTCTTGTTGACGGCGGCCGCCAGCGCATCCTGCGCGCTGCCGGCGTCCTGCGTGGCCTGGGCTACCAGTTGCGCCGCCTGCGCCAGGGTGGCATCCAGCGTGTCGGCCTGCGCGGCCGCCTGACCGGCCTGGGCAAACAGCTGGTCCCACAAGGTCCAGTCTTTCGCCAGCGCCTGCCAGTGACGATGGCCGGCCAGCCATTGCGATGCCGTTTGCTGCTGTGTATTCAAATCCTTCTGGTGCTGTTGCAGCGCCAGCAGCTGGGCGCGCGCCGCGTCGTTGGCCGTATCTGCCGCCTGCGCGGCGTCCCTGGCCTGGCGGTGGGCCGGCAATTGCGCGGCGATGCTGGCGTCGAGCGCCTTGGCCTGGTCAAGCAGCGGCGCCGCATCGCGCTGCGCCGCCTCCTGCGCCTGCAACTGCGTCGAGGCGTGCAGGGCGGCCACGGCCAGTTGCTCCTGGCCAGCCAAGGCATCCTGCGCCTGCTGGCGCGCCGTGGATACCGCCAGCGCGGCGGCGTCGCTGTCGCGCTGCAGGCGCGCCACGTCCGCCAGTAGCGGGCGGGCCGGCTGCAGCAAGTCCCACTGCGCCAGCGCGTCGCGGCGCGTATCGGCGGCGTTGCACGCCACGCTTGCCGCATCGAGCGCGTCGCTGGCTTGCCTGGCCTGGACTTGCAATCGCTGCGCATCGCCGTGCCAGCGCTGCTGCAATTCCAGCACAGCTTTATGCAGTTCCAGCTGCTGCAAGGCCGCTTCCGCTTGCGCGCCTTGCTGTTCGACCTGCGCACGCTCTTCGGCGGGCAAGGGGCGCTGGTCGGCCAGCTTGTCGGCGAGGCGTTCCAGCGCCTGTTTTTCCTGCTTGGCGCGTTCAAAAGCGCGTATCGAGATATCGGAATAGATGGTGCTGCCGGTCAGGGTTTCCAGCAGTTCGCCGCGCTCGTTGTCCTCGGTTTTCAGGAAGGTGGAAAACTCGTTCTGCGCCAGCAGCACGGCGCGCGTAAACTGGTCGAACGACAGGCCGATGCGCTGTTCGATCGCCTCCTTGACTTCCGTCTTGGTGCCGCCGATGGCCTGCACCGCGGGCAGCTGGTGCAACTGCATGGCGGTGGCCTGCAGCGCGCCTTCGGCCTTGGTGCGCGAGCGGCGCACGCTCCAGCGCGCGCGGTAGCTGTGGCCGTCGTTGCCGACGAAATCGACCTGCGCGTAGCCGTCCGGCGTGCCGCGGCGCAGCAGGGTGCGCGTATCCTGGGCGTTGACGGTTTCCTTGCCGACGTCGGGCAGGGCGTTGCGGCCCTGTACCTTGAGCAGGCGCGGCGTGGCGTCGTACAAGGCCAGGCACAGCGCGTCGAGCAGGGTACTTTTGCCCGCGCCCGTGGGGCCGCTGATGGCGAACAGGCCGGCGGAGGCCAGGGGCTCCTGCTCGAAGTCGACCATGAATTCGCCGGCCAGCGAGGCCAGGTTCTTGCCGCTGATATTGAGGATTTTCATGATTCTTCAGTATTGGGGCAACAGCAGTTCCGCCAGCGCCGACAGTTGTTCGGGCGGCGCTTCCTTGCCGAATTTTTGCTGGTACAGGCGGCGGAAGATTTCGTCGGGCTGCAGCTGCGCCAGCTGGTCCAGTGTCATCGATTCAATGGCGGTGGACCTGGCCGCGCTCGAGGTCTCGATCTTGGCCAGGCGCACCGGCTTGCCGTCCAGCGCCGCTTCGATGCGCGTGCGCAGGCCCGGTTCGGGCGCGTCCAGGCGCACGCGTACTTCCAGGAAAGGCTGGGCCTCCATCGGCGCGTCGGGAAGGTCGAGCGCGGCCAGCTGCGCCAGCACCTCGGCCACCGGCGCCGGTTTGTCGGGCACGCGCAGCAGCGGCACGGCGCGTGGAATGTCGATGGCGCGCACTTCCTGCAATCGTTCGCCGGCGATATCGAGGCACAGCACCTGGTGGCGGTAATGCACTTCGGCGAACGACAGCGGGATCGGGCTGCCGCAGTAGCGGATATGCGGCTGGCCGCCGACCGCCTGCGCCAGGTGCAGATGGCCCAGCGCCGCATAGGCGATCGCCGGATCGAAAATCCCCGAGGGCAGCATCTCGGTGCCGCCGATGACGATGCGCCGCTCCGAGTCGTTCGACATCTCGCCGCCCACCATATGGCAGTGGCCCATGGCGATAATGGCCTGGCCGGGCTGGCGCCGCGCCAGCGCCAGTTCCGTCAGTTGCCGGTACAGCAGGGCAATCCCGCCCAAGTAGGCGTCCTGGCCGCTGCCGGCCGGCAGTTTCGGCACGTCGCCGGGGCGCAGGAAAGGCACGGCCAGGCACCAGGCTTCGACCTGGCCGTTTGGGCCCGTCAACGGCAGCAGCAGCCGTTCCAGGTCGATCTGGCCGGCCTCGTCGCGCAAGATATGGCCCAGCATGTGGGTGCCGTAGTCCGCCAGCAGCGGCGCCGGCGCTTCCAGCCGGCCGGCCGAATCGTGGTTGCCGGCGATCACGATCATCTGCAGGGCCGGCAGGCGGGCGCGCGCCTGCTGCAGGAACACATACAGCTGCTTTTGCGAGGCGGCCGACGGGTTGGCGTTGTCGAACACATCGCCGGCCACCAGCAGCACGTCGATGCGTTCGGCCACCAGGGTGGCCAGCAGCCAGTCGAGGAAGTGCTGGTGCTCGTAGCCCCGCTCGTAATTGTGCAGGGTCTGGCCCAGATGCCAGTCGGAAGTGTGCAGCAGGCGCATGGTGGGTTCGGCGAGAAGAGACAGGCGCCAATATACCACCCACCTAGCTGATCATGGCCGCCGCCCGGTAGGTATTGCGGCCGTCCTGCTTGGCCTCGTACAGCAGCACGTCGGCCTGCTGCAGCAGGGCGGCCGGCGAGATGTCTTCGTTGCGGTAGTAGGCCACGCCGATGCTGGCCGAGATATCGACGGTGATGCCATCGAGTTCGAACGGCTGGCGCATGGCGTAGACGATATTGGCGGCCAGCACGGCCGCGTCTTCGGGCCGGCTGATGCTCTCCATGATGATGGTGAATTCGTCGCCGCCGAGGCGCGCGATGATGTCGGTGGCGCGCATGGTTTGCGTCAGGCGCTGGGCAAAGGCGCGCAGCAGGGCGTCGCCGGTGCCGTGGCCGTGGGTGTCGTTGACCGGCTTGAAGCGGTCGATGTCCATGTACATGACGGCCATCAGCCGGCCCTGCTTGCGGCTGGCGTGCATGGCGTCGGTGAGCTTTTGCACGAAGCCGGCGCGGTTCGACAAACCGGTCAGCGCATCGACCTGGGCCAGCTGCAGCAGGCGCTGTTTTTCACGCTTCTGCACGGTGATATCCTGGCGCATCACGTGAAAGCCCACCACTTGCGGATGGTCTTCGCCGATCTGCGGGATATAGATCACTTCCATGCAGCGTGCTATGCCCTCCTTGACGTCGTCCTCTTCAAAGCTCAGCGTTTCGCCGGCCAGCACGCGCGCGATATACGGCGCCACCGTGCCGTAGCGCACGGCGCCCACGGTTTCGCGCACGCTGCGTCCCAGCGCCTGCAAGCCGGTCAGGCCGAACTCGCGCTCGTAGGCCAGGTTCAGGAAGCGGTAGATCTCGTCGGCGTCGACATAGGCGATCATGGCCGGCAGGGCGTTGGCGATGGTGCGCAGGCGCGCTTCGCTTTCCAGCAGCGCCACTTCGGATTCGCGCAGGATGGTGATGTCGTCCAGGCTGCCCACATAGCCCTCGATGCTGCCGTCGACCAGGATGGGCGCGATCTTCATCGAGACCCACACCAGCTTGCCGTCGCGGTGCAGCCAGCGCAGGGTGGACTGGAACGGCGTGTGGCTGCGCCGCAGCTGGGCCAAGGCCGCGTGCATCAGCGGAAAATCGTCGGGGTGCAGGGCGCTGGTCCAGCCGGCGCCCAGAGCCGACGCGCGCGGCTGGCCGGTGATCGCTTCAAAAGTGCGGTTGACATAGGTGCAGCGGCCTTCGCGGTCCAGCCGCACCAGGCCCAGTGGCGAGGCGTCGTTGACGGCCGCCAGTTCTGCCTGGTTCTGGCGCAGCGCCTGTTCCTGCTGGCGGCGCTGCGAAATGTCTTCGGCGATGCCGAGGATATGCTCGACCTGGCCGCGCTCGTCGAACACCGGCACCGATACCGCGTGCAGGTGGCATACGCTGCCGTCGGGCAGGCGCAGCGGCTTTTCAGGATGGTCGATCACGCCCCGCTCGGCCAGGATGGCGCGGTCGTCCGCTTCGTCGTGCAGGCCGAAGTCCGCCGGGAAGGCGGCGCAGTCGGTCTTGCCGATCACGTCGCCGGCCAGGTAGCCGGTGATGTCTTCGGCGGCCCGGTTCCACACCTCCATCTGGCCGAAGTTCTCAAACCGCGCACTTTTCACGTAGACCATGACCGGCAGGTGATCGATCAGGGATTGCAGGAAGCTGCGGTTGTCCTGCAGCGCCAGTTCGTCGCGTTTGCGCGCGCTGATGTCGCGCGAGGTGACGGCCACGCCGTCGCTGATCGGCACGATCTGGTGGCGCAGCCAGCGCGTGCCGCCGTGTGGCAAGGCCAGTTCGAATTCGTCTTCCAGCGGCTGGCCCGACTCCATCACCAGCACGAAGCGCTGGAAGAAGCGCTCGTCGCGCAGCACGGGCGCCAGCGGCAGCGCGCGCTGGCCCAGCAGTTCGGCGCGCGGCTTGCCCAGCACTTCGGCGGCGCGCTCGTTGACGTCGGCGAAAATGAAGTCCTCGGGTGGCTTGCCCGGTGCCGGGCGCCAGGCTTTCAGCAGCATCACCGAATCGAGGCTGCCCTGGTGCGCCGCGCGCAGCAGCGCCTGGGCGTCCTTGGCCTGGCGGATGCTGCGCCGCAGCCGCCCGCTCTGGCGCATCAGCAGGGCAGTGAAGCCGATGATCAGGAAGCTGGCCAGCAGCAGCACGCCGATATACACGCGGCGCCGGTGCTCGAAATGGGCCAGCGCGGTGGCGCTGCTCACGCCCACCACCGCCAGCAGCGGATAGCGGCCCAGGTCGCGGTAGCTGTAGATGCGCGGTGTGGCGTCCAGCGGCGGCGTGATGTCCGCTTCGTCAGGCGCATGGGTGGGCGGGCCCGGCATGCGAAAGTCGATCCTGTCGCTGATGACCAGCCGTTCGCCGATGCGGCCCACCGAGTGGCCGCTGTCGCGCGAGACCAGCATCAGCGCGCCGTGTTCGTCGAGGTTCAGGCGGTCATAGTCGTCGACAAAATAGGTGGGGTCGACCAGGATCACGATGACGCCGGCAAAGCGGCCTTCGCCATCGTTCAGGCGGCGCGCCGAGCGTATCATCCATTTCTTGCTGGCGGCATCGACCACCGGCGTGTCGACCAGGGCGATATCGCCGGGCGTGGCCGCCAGGGTGCGAAAGAAGGGCTGGCCGGCCAGGTTGCCGGCCGCATGGCCATTGGCGCTGTCGACGATATTGCCAAGCCCGTCGGTGACGGCGATCGGCAGCTCCAGCTTGGACGGCAGCACGCTGTCCATCAGGCCCTGGGTGCGCGTGAACCGGGCCAGCAAGAGGCGGGCGCCGGTGGCTTCATATTGCAGTTTGAACAGCTGGGTGGCGTGATCTGTCTGGCGCAGGATATAGCCGGTATGGTCGGCCAGGGTGCGCGCCAGCGACTGGCTGGCCGCCACCGCGTCGCGCCTGGCGCCGGCGCGTTCCTGGCCCACTTGGTAGACCAGGCCGCCCCACAGCGCCAGCAGCAGCGGCAGCGCGAACAGGGGAAGCAGGCTGACGTTGTAAACACGGCTGGCCAGGCGTTGCAGGGTTCTTGTCATCGATATGTTTGCGCGCAAGAGTCATGGAAGGGTGGTTCGCTCAGTCTATTTTGCGTTAAATCAAAGCCCCATGGCGCAATTTAAGCTAAAAAAGTTGTCCAGCCGTGACAAGACGCTGCCGCTACCGCCAGTTTGGCTGGCGCTGGCGCTAAAATGGCGGCTTCTCCCTCCCATCTTGAAAGTTGCTTGCCATGCAAACCAAAAAGCCCGACGCGGCCCGGCTGGACAAAATCGTCGCCGAAGCGCGCCGCGCCGCCGACCAGCGCGAGAGCGGCTACCGCGAACGTTCGCTGAAAATGTATCCGTGGATCTGCGGCCGCTGCATGCGCGAATTCACGCGCGCCAACGTGCAGCAGTTGACCGTGCATCACCGCGACCATAATCACGACAACAACCCGCCCGACGGCAGCAACTGGGAGCTGCTGTGCCTGTACTGTCACGACAACGAGCACTCGCGCTATCTGGAAGCGGACCGTGGCGCGGGTTTGCTGTCGGCCGAGGTGGCGCAGGCCACGCACAACCCGTTCGCGGCGCTGGCGGGGCTGATCAAGAAAAAGGACTGAAGAGGAGGGCCGGCGCGCTGGCGCCGGCCCTTTTGCAACGTTACAGCGACTTCAGGAACGCCAGCAGCGACTCGCGTTCCGCCTTCGACAGCGCTTCGAACCGCTGCCTTGCACGCGTGCCTTCGCCGCCGTGCCACAGGATGGCTTCCGTCAGGCTGCGTGCGCGGCCGTCATGCAGGTAGCCCGCCTTGCCTTCCTTGCCCAGCACTTTTTCCGTGTAGCCGATGCCCCACAGCGGAGCGGTGCGCCACATGGCCCCTTGCGCCTGGCCTTCGGCGAACTTGTCGGCCAGGCCCGGGCCCATGTCATGCAGCAGCAGGTCGGTGTAGGGGCGGATGGTCTGGTCGCGCAGTTCGGCGAACAGGTGGCCGGAGCCGGTCTTCATTTCCGCCGTATGGCAGGCGGCGCAGCGCATGCCCTGGAACAGTTTCGATCCGGCTGCCACTTGCTGCGCATCGACCTTCAGTTCGTCGATCGGCGCCACGCCTTTCGGGAAACCGCTGGCGACACTGCGCTGTGCCGGTACCGCCACCAGCGCCAGGTAGTGCGAGATCGACTGCAGGTCCGATTCCGAGATGCCGGCCTGCTTGCCGCCGGCCGCGCAGGCGGCCGGGCCGGCAATGCAGGCGCGGTTCGGATAGACCGGCGACGTGACGGCCATGTCCAGCAGCAGGGCCTCGGCCGCCTGCTGGCGCAAGGTGGCCTTGGCGGCCTTCCAGCCGAAGCGGCCCAGGCGCACCGCGCCCGATTCCGGATCGAACACGAAGTTGGCCTGGCCCTTGACGCCGTCGGCGTCCGGGGTGGAGCGCACGCGCGCCAGGATGTCCGCTTCCGGCACCGCTTCGAGCAAGCCGGTGCCGATCATCGGCGGCGCGGCGCGCAGCGAGACGATGGCCGGCACGGCGCCGTCGAAGGCCAGCGTCGGCTTGCGCAATTCGACTTGCGTGCCATCGGCCAGGGTGACCTTGCTGGTTTCGAAACCGCCGACGGCCACGCTGTTGCCCCAGTTCTGCGGCACGCCGCTGCCGGACACGGCGTTCATCTGGATCGCCGTGCCGTATTGCGGATGCGGCACCTGCTGGCCGGCTGCATCGAGCGCGGCGACCCGCACGGCCATCATGTCGAGGCGCTGGTTGATGGAGGCGGGCGCCGGGCTGCGGCCATTGTTGACGTGGCAGGCGATACACGCCGACTGTGTGTAGCGCTGGCCCTGCAGGCCGACGGCCGGCGCGTAGCGGTCGTTGCCGCCTTCATTGTGTTCGCCGGTGCGGAAATTGGTGTGCACCAGGCGCCGGCCTTCGACAAAGCGCTGCATGTTCTGCATGCCGATATGGTTGTGCGGCTGCTGGAACATGAACAGCGCGTTGTCCGAGTAGTTATAGGACACGGAACCGAGGCCGCCCGACAGCGTCTCGGCCGGCAGCGGCACGGAATTGAGGCGCGGCTGCACGCCATACCACGGCCGCAGGCCGGCGCCCACCACATACGTCCATTCATACGAGTAGTAGCGGATGCCGCCATCGTCGCCCTGGGCCGCCATCGCCTCCTTGGTGGAAAACATCGACGGCGACACTTCGATGATGTCGCCGGACACCAGGGCGCGCGCCTTGACGTCCGTGCCATTCGGCATGCCGTTGGCATCGAGTCCGCCATGGCCCGGATACTCCTTGATCAACAGGGTACAGGCGCCGTTGATGCCGTTGGCGGTATTGAGCTTGCCGGCGGCCGGGTAGGCCAGCGGTTTGCACACGGGGACGTTGCGGTCGACCAGTTCGCCGGGCGACATCCAGCCGTAGCCCGTCACGCCGGGGCGGTCGAAGCCGCGGAAGAAGGCCACGCCGCCGGACAGGAAGTCGACCGTGGTGTACTGGTTGACGATCAGGGTCGGTTTGGTCACGCCCGCCACCTTGCTGTTGTCGATGATCTCGACGCCCCAGGTGCGGTTCTTGAAGTATTGCGGCACGAAGGTGAGGTAGTTGCCCGGCCCCTTGTCGACGGCCAGGCCGGTAACCGGGTCGACCGTCTCGTTCGGGCCGTAGCCGATCTCGTTCCATTCCTCGCCCCGTTCGCGGCCATGGCGGGCCAGGCCGCGCGCGCCGAAGCGCGTCACCAGGGTGCCGTCGGCCAGCGAGAACTGCAGCGTTTCAAGCGGTTCCCTGGCGGAGGGCAGGGGCACCAGGGCGCTGCCATCGAGCGGGAATTTCAGCGCCGAGGTGGTTTGCAGCGGCAGGGAATTGTCGCTGCCGGGCGACTTGAACACCGCTTCCAGCAGCGAATAGCCATACTGGGTGGCGCGCGCCACGCCCTGCAGGCGAATAAAGCGCGCGGTGACGCCCAGGTTGAAGAATTCTTCGGTGCCGCCCTTGCCGTTCGCGACGTAGCGTACCTGGGTCCAGGTGTTGCCGTCGTTCGAGGTCTGCAAGGCATACTCCTTGCCGTAGGCGTTTTCCCATTGCAGTTGCATATAACCGATGGCGGTCGGCGCGCCGAAGTCGAACTGGATCCAGGCGCCGTCTTCAAAGCTGCTGTCCCAGCGCGTGGCGCTCTTGCCGTCGATCGCCATGGCGGCCGACATGCCGGGGTTTTCCACCGGCGACGAGGTGGCGGCGACCGGCTTGATCGCTACGCCCGGCTGGGTCGGGTCGCTTGGCGCCACGGGCGGCGTCACCGGCGGTTCTGCCGGCACGGTGGCCGGCGTGCCGGTAAACGCCTGGATCTCGAAGATGGAATAGCCGTACTGGCCGGCGCGCTTGACGCCCTGCATGCGCAGGTAGCGACCCTGGCCCGACAGGCCCGTGATGTCCTCGACGCCACCGCTGCTGTTGTCGACGCTGCGGATGGTGGTCCAGTTGTTCAGGTCATCCGAGACTTGCAGCAGGTAGGCGCTGGCGTGCGCGTTTTCCCACGAGATGCGCACGCGGGTGATCGGTTTCGACACGCCGAAATCGAGCGTCAGGTATTCGCCATCGCTAAAGCCGCTGCCCCAGCGCGTGCTGTCGTTGCGGTCGATGGCCGCCGCCGCCGACAGGTCGCCCCGTTCGGCCGAACTGGCCGTGGCGCCGACGGGCGTGAGCACGGTTTCCGACGACACTACCGCGCCCAGCTGCGCCGTGGGCAACGCCGCCGTCGTTGTTTCGCTGCCGCCACCACCGCCGCAGGCCGCCAGCGCCAATACCAGCGGCAGCAGTGGAACTGCGCGCAGGCTATGCCGAAATTGATTCATGACACGCTTCCTTGATTTTTATTTAGTGAGAGATAAGAAGAGACGGTTTTCCAGCCACCAAGGCGCCGCCCGCGCGCGCGAGGCGTGTACAGAATGATCATTGGTGCCGGGGAATTTAATTTCCGTATGGAAATATTTGCTCACATTATCCCAGCCTCCGGGGCCTGTCAAGCGTGCCGTGAAGTGGCGCGCTGGCGCGGCAAGCCGGTCGTCAAACATGCGTACGGCGCGGGCAAAATGCGGTATCTTTATCGCATGAACCAAACCGATCGCCAGCGTCGCCGAATCATTCCATGCCGGAGGCCAGCCGCATGACCTTGCCGCCAGCGCCAGCCACCTTGCCCGACGCCAGCGGCGCGCCGCCGTTCGGCCGCCATGCCGGCCTGGCGCACGCCTTTGACTGGGCACGGCTGGCGCCGCCGCACGCGCGCGGCGCGCTGTGGCGGCTGTTCCACCACAAGCGCTGGCATTACGTGGCGCTGGCCACGCCGGAACTGTTTTGCGCCGTCGCCATCGTCGACCTGGGCTGGACCAGCACCGCCTTTGCCTACGCCTTCGACCGGCGCAAGGGCAAGCTGGTGGCGTCTTTCTCGCGTGATGGCGTGCCGGGCCTGTCGGCCAGGGTGGCGCCGCATGTGGCCGCCAACAGCTGCAGCCGCTTTCGTTTCCTGTCGCAGACGATCACCATCGAGGCGGCGCCCCAGCACCGCTACCGCTTGCGGCTCGATAGCGGCCACTTCGGCATCGACGCCGAATTCGGCCCGACCGTGTCGCCGATCCTGCTGGCCGTCGGCCCGGTGGACGGCGGCGGCGTACATGCGACGCAAAAGTCGGGCGGCCTGCCGCTGTGGGGCACGGTGCGCTGCGGCGCCATCGGCTACAGCCTCGACGACGGCGTGGCCAGCTTCGACTATTCGAACGGCCTCCTGGCGCGCGAAACGGAATGGCGCTGGGCCTCGGCGCATGGCCTGGACCTGGGCTTCAATCTGCAGGCAGGGTATTTCGGCGCCCACGAAAACGCGCTGTGGCTCGATGGCCAGCTGTATCCGCTGGCGCGTGCCCATTTCGACTTCAATCCCGACAATCCGATGGCGCCCTGGCACGTCTGGACCGACGACGACCTGCTGGACCTGCATTTCAAGCCGGAAGGGGCGCGCCGCGAAGAACGCAATCTGTGGCTGGCGTCCAGCCGCTATATCCAGCCGATCGGCACCTTCAGCGGCTGGGTGCGCGCCAGCGCGCAGGCGCCCAAGCGCATCGTGGCCCAGCTGGCGGGCGTGACGGAAAGCCACCGTTCGCGCTGGTAGCGGCGCGCTTCGCAGCGCTGGCACTTTTTTGCAAAAGACACCACAAGGTCAAGTTTTTTTGCCGGCGCATCCTATACACTGTCGCAGCCGCTGCAGGCAGATCAGCAGCACAGTCCATAAGGCCAGAGCATGAGTATCCGTAATCTCGACAAGCTGTTCAAGCCGGCCTCGGTGGCCCTGATCGGCGCCTCCCGGCGCGAACGCAGCCTGGGCGCCATCGCCCTGGGCAATCTGCTGCAAGGCGGCTTCCAGGGCGCCATCTATCCCGTCAATCCCAAGTACGATCAATTGCACGACCTGCGCTGCTACCACAAGCTGGGGCAATTGCCGAAAGCGCCCGACCTGGCCATCATCTGCACCCCGCCGGCCACCTTGCCGGGCCTGATACGCGATCTGGGCGCGATGGGCACGCGCGCGGCCATCGTCATGACGGCGGGCCTGGACAATGCCGAACACGGCAAGCAGCGCCACCTGATGCTGAAAGCGGCCAAGCCGCACCTGCTGCGCATCCTGGGGCCGAACAGCATGGGCTTGCTGGTGCCGAAAATCGGCCTGAACGCCAGTTTTACCCATGTGGGGGCCAGCGCCGGCAAGATCGCCTTCGTGTCGCAATCGGGGGCGCTGGTGTCGGGCGTGCTGGACTGGGCGCATGCCCACGGCGTGGGCTTTTCGAAATTCATCTCGCTGGGCGGCAGCGCCGATATCGATTTCGGCGACCTGCTCGACTATCTGGCCGGCGACATCGATACGGCCGCCATTCTGCTGTACATGGAAGACATCCAGGCGGCGCGCAAATTCATGTCGGCCGCGCGCGCCGCCGCCCGCAGCAAACCCGTGATCGTGCTGAAAGCGGGGCGCGAGGCGGAAGGCGCGGCGATGGCGGCCTGGCATACGGGCGCGCTGGCGGGGTCCGATGCCGTATATGACGCGGCGATACGCCGCGCCGGCATGCTGCGCGTGTATTCGGCCGAAGAGCTGTTCGACGCGGTCGAAACGCTGACGCATATCCGCGCCCAGCGCGGCGAGCGCCTGGCGATACTGTGCAATGGCGGCGGCCTGGGCGTGATGGCCACCGATGCGCTGGTGGGCAGCGGCGGCAAGCTGGCCGAACTGTCGCCGGAAACCGTGATCGCGCTGGAAAAGGCGCTGCCGCCCGGCTGGTCGCACGACAACCCGGTCGGCCTGGCCGGCGACGCGCCGGTGCAGCGCTATGTCGACGCCATCAAGCCCCTGCTGTCGGAGCCGGAAGCGGACGCCATGCTGCTGCTGCATGCGCCCAGCGCGATGGTGTCCTCGATCGAGATCGCGGAAGCCGTCACGCCCTTGATCAAGGCCACCTCGCGCACGGTGCTGTCGTGCATGCTGGGCGGGACCATGGTGGCGCCGGCGCGCCAGGTGTTCAACCGCGCCGGCATCCCCACCTACGACACGCCCGAAAAAGCCGTGCATGGTTTCATGCAGATCGTGCAGTACCGGCGCAACCAGGACACCTTGATGGAGGTGCCGGCCCAGCTGCCGCTCTCCGGCACGCCGCGCCGCGCGCGCGTGCGCGAAATCGTCGCGCAGGCGCTGGCCGCCGGCCAGACGGTGCTCGGCGAATGCCGCTCGAAAGAAATCCTGGCCGCCTACGGCATCCCGGTGGCCACCACCCGCATGGCGGCCGACGTGGAAGAGGCACTGGCGGTGGCGGCCGACATCGGCTATCCGGTGGCGCTGAAGATCCACTCGCCCGATATCGCGCATAAATCGGACGTCGGCGGCGTGGCGCTGGACCTCGACAATCCCGGCATCCTGCGCACGGCGGCCGCCGCGATGGAAAAGCGCGTGCGCAAGATGCGGCCCGATGCGCTGATCGACGGCTTCACGGTGCAGCAGATGGCGCGCCGGCCGCAGTCGCATGAACTGATCGTCGGCGTCACCACCGACAGCGCCTTCGGCCCCGTGATCCTGGTGGGGCAGGGCGGCATTTCGGTGGAGGTGACGGCCGACCACGCGATCGGCCTGCCGCCGCTGAACATGGTGCTGGCGCGCGACATGCTGTCGCGCACGCGGGTGTCGAAACTGCTGGCCGGCTACCGCAACCAGCCCCCCGCCAATATCGACGCCATCTGCCATGCGCTGATCCAGGTGGCCGAACTGGTGGCCGATATCGGCGAGCTGGCCGAACTCGACATCAACCCGCTGGTGGCCGACGCCGATGGCGTGATCGCGCTCGACGCGCGCATCCGCCTGCAGCCGGGCCAAGGCGCCGACCGCCTGGCGATCCGCCCGTATCCGCAGGAGCTGGAAGAAGAGGTGACGTGGATGGGCCAGTCCATCGTGCTGCGCCCGATCCGCCCCGAGGACGCGCTGCATCATATCGACCTGTTCAATGCGCTCGACCCGGACGACGTGCGGCTGCGTTTTTTCACGTCGATGCGCGAGCTGCCGCTGTCGCAGCTGGCGCGCCTGACGCAGATCGATTACGACCGCGCGATGGCCTTTATCGCCACCCATGTGCGGCCCGATGGCGAGCAGGAAACCCTGGGCGTGGTGCGCGCGGTGGCCGACCCGGACAATATCACCGCCGATTTCGCGATCGCCGTGCGCTCGAAACTGAAAGCCCAGGGCCTGGGCCATATCCTGTTTGCAAAGCTGGTCGACTACTTCCGCAGCCGCGGCACCGAGGAACTGGTGGGCGAGGCGATGGCGCGCAACAAGGGCATGCAAAGGCTGGTGAAAAGCTTTGGCGGCACCGTCACGCCATCGGAAGAGCCTGGCGTGGTGGACTTGCACATCAGCCTGCGCGCGCCAAAATAATGGTTGGCCGGGTTCGCTTGGCCTGCACCAGTTTTGTGCAGGATCAAGCCTGAGTGTGTCGGCAATCCTTACACTTTCACTTTCAGCCTGCGTCAACGAAGGCATATCGGGAGTAAGGGAGTGAGTGCATGCTAACAGCAACATATACTTTGGTGTCCTTGTCGGTCGAGCAGGCCAGCATCCGTGTCAGCTTGCTGTCGTTTCAGCAATATATGCATGCGCAGTTGCGCCAGCAGCGCCAGCAGTGCCAGCTGAGCCTGGCGCACCTCGACTACGCGGGCGACTGGCTGAACCGCCTGTATCAGTTCGGTTACTGGCGCAAGGTCGACCAGTACCTGGTGCCCGCGATCCGCCAGGCCACGCCGCATGCCGATGGCCTGCTGGCGGAACTTAACAGGCTCAACCATGCCGCGCTGGAAAGCGTCAATGTGGTACAGCGGCGCGCCCTGGCGGCCATCGACAGCGCCGAACAGCTGGAGCAGCAGGTGGAGCAGCTGGGCGCGGCCATCGACAGCTTTTGCGCGGCCCTGATGGCGCGGCTGGAGATGGAAGAGCGCGAGCTGTTCGCCCTGGCGCGCCGGGTGATCGCCGGCGAGGCCTGGTTTGCCATCGCTTACCAGTTCCTGGCCCACGATGCGCGGGTGCAAGAAAACCGCCGCAGCAAGGCGCGCGTGCTGCCCTTTGTACCGCCAGCCGCGCTTGCCCCGGCTGCCGCACCGGTGCATGCACCCGCAGTGGCCGCTAACTCCGGGGCCGGCGCCAACGCCGCGGCACCGCAACATCATGTGGCATAGGGCTGGTGGCAGGCCTGGTTTGATGGAAAAATCTTTAAGTTTATAGTTTGATAATTACTTCATTGCTGTCTGATGCAATGCCCCTGGCTTTGTTATGATGGTGGTTTTGATCCACGCGAAACCCGTCATGTTCGAATTTCTCTTCAAGCGTACTGCCAGCAAGGCCGGCAAGGCCGGCAAAACCACCGCACCGGATCCTGTGGTGGCAGAGCAGGCCGCCGCCACGGCGCAGAGCGCATCGCGCCGCGCCGAACAGCTGGCGCGCGCCCATGCCGTGGCCGGCGATGAAGCGGCCGCCTTTGACTTCATTATCGCCAGTGAATTTGCCGAAGCCCGCCTGATCGCGGCCGAACATGTGCACGCGTTGCCGCTGCTGGAAAAAGTCCATCAGGCCATGCGCAATACCGACCGCCGCGTCGCCAAGCTGGTGCAGGGCCGCATCGATCTGATCCGCCACCAGGCGGCCGAGGCGCAGCGCGCCCAGGCCGGCATCGCCACCGCCCAGCGTTTGCTGAACGATGAAAAACTGAGCCCCAACCAGGTCGCCGAGCTGGACCGTCAATGGCAGGTGATCAAGGCCACGCCGGAACTGGCCGAACAATTCACGAGCGTGCGCGCCGGCCTGGCCGCCCGCCTGGAAGCGCAAGTGGCGCTGCAGCGCGCGGTGATCGACGCGGTCGCTTCTGCGCGCAAGCTGGCCGCTGGCGGCCAGTCGGCGCAGGAGCTGGCCCAAGCGCTGGCGACGCTCGATGCCGAGCATGCGCAGCATGTGCAGTCGCCCGAGCGCGCCTCGCTGCCGAAACACCTCGGTGCTGATTTTGCCCAGGCGCGCGAGCAGGCGCAAACGGCCTTGCAGGCGCTGCAGCAGCACCAGGCCGTATTCGATGCGCGCCAGGCGGCGCTGGCCGAATGGCAGGCGCAGGACGCCGCCACGCTGGACCCGGCAGCGCTCAAGCGCGCATGGCAGGCCTTGCCGCGCCTGCCCGAGTCGGTGCTGTCGGACAGTCTTCAAGAACAATTCCAGGCCTTGCTGGCCACGGCGCCCGCACCGCTGGTTCCCGAGGCGCCGGTCGCCAGTGAACCTGCAGCGCCGCGCAAGCCACGCCAGGATTCCGCACCGGTATCGAAAGAAAGCACCGAGCAGTTCTTCATGGCGCTCGACGCCATGGAAGCGGCGCTGGCCGAAGGCCTGCTGCATGTGGCCTCCGAGCACGACAAGACTCTGCGCGACAGCAAGCATGGCCGCCTGACGCCGGCCCAGGCCGACCGCCTGGCCCATGTGCGCGCGCAATTCAAGCAACTGGCCGACTGGGCGCGCTGGGGCGGCAACGTCTCGCGCGAAGAATTGGTCAAGGCGGGCGAGGAATTGCCGGCGCAAGCGCTGCCGATGAGCGAGCTGGCGAAAAAAGTCGGCAGCCTGCGCGAGCGCTGGAAGTCGCTCGACACCTTGTCCGGCCCGGCGCCCAAGTCGCTGTGGGAGCGTTTCGACGCCGCCTGCACGGTGGCTTATGCGCCGGCGGCACTGCATTTCAAGCAGCTGGCCGAAGAGCGCCACGGCAACGCGGCCAAGGCCCAGGAACTGATCCTTGAGGCGACCGCCCTGGCATCGCAGGAGAGCACCGACTGGAAACAGGTGGCATCGAACTCGCAGCGCCTGCGCCAGGCCTGGACGCGCCTGGGCACCATCGACCGCAAGGAAAAGAAACGCCTGGACGGCGAATTCGGCGCGGCGCTGGACGCCTTGTCGAAGCCGCTGGACACCCAGCGCCTGATCGAAACGGCGCGCCGCGAACAGCTGATCGTCGAAGTGGGCCTGCTGAAACCGTCCGAACGCAATACGGTCGATATGCTGAAAGCCCTGCAGGACAAATGGCAGGAACTGGCCAAGGCCTTGCCGCTGGAACGCCGCGCCGAACAAGCCCTGTGGCAGCGTTTCCGCGCCGCCTGCGACGATATCTTTGCCCGGCGCAAGGAAACCGCGCATGCGGCCGACCATGAGCGGCGCGAACACCTGCATGCGCGCGAAGCGCTGTGCGCGGCACTGGAAACGGCCGTCGTGCCCGAAGGCGACGACAAGCAGCGCACCGCCTTTATCAATCAGCTGCTGCGCGACACGCGCGCCGCCTGGAACGCCACCGGCCCCGTGCCGCGCGCCAGCGAAGCGAAGATCGAGCAGCGCTACCAGGATGCGATTGCCACGCTGCAGGCGCAGGCCGACGCCATCGCCCAGCGCGCCGGCGCCGCGCAAGCGAACGCCATGCGCGACAAGCTGCGCCTGGTGCAGGCACTGGAACTGGAACTGGCCGAGGCCGGTGCGCTCGACGCGCAGGACTGGACCGAACGCTGGAGCGCCTTGCCGCCGCTGGACGCGCAATATGAGCGCAGCCTGCAGACGCGCTTTGCCGCCGCGCTGGCCGCCATCGGTGACGGCAGCGCCGCCTATGTGGCCAGGCTGCAGGCGAACCAGCCACGTCTGCTGGAAGAAGTGCTGCGCCTGGAAATCGTCGCCGGCGTCGACAGCGGCGCCGAGTTCGCGCGCGACCGCCTGAAGATGCAGGTCGAAGTGCTGCAGTCGTCGCTGAAATCGGGCCAGAAGCCGCTCACGCAGGCCTCGCAGCTGATGCAGCTGTGCGCCATCGCCGCGCTGACCGATGCCCGCACGGCCAGCCGCATCGAGGCGCTGCTGCGCCGCATCGGTGGCGCGCAATGAGCATCGGCGTTCGCATCCAGGAAGCCGATTTTGACTTGAGTCAAGAGATCGCACAATTGCGCGCGCATGACCCCAAGGTGGGTGCGGTGGTGGGATTCGTTGGCACCGTGCGCGACATGAACGAGGGGCTGGACGTGGCTTCGATGGAGCTGGAGCACTATCCGGGCATGACGGAAAAGTCGATCCTGGCCATCGTCGAGCAGGCCAAGGCACGCTGGCCGCTGGCCGGCGCGCTGGTGATCCACCGAGTCGGGCCCTTGCGGCCACAGGAGCAGATCGTACTGGTGGCCGTATCGTCCGGCCACCGCGGCGAGGCGTTTGCCGCCTGCGAATTCATTATCGACTACCTGAAAACGGAAGCGCCGTTCTGGAAAAAAGAAGCCACGCCGCAAGGCGCGCGCTGGGTCGATGCCCGCGTGACCGATGACGCCGCGCTGGCGAAATGGACGGCCAGCCCGGTTTGATTCTCCCCGCAGCCGCTCTGCATTATTTTGTTGCAATGTGTATGCTTGAAAAGTACTGCCACACCCCAATTTGATTCACAACGAATTAACCGGGAGCACTTTTCATCATGCGACAAGATAAACTCACCACCAAACTGCAGGAAGCCCTGGCCGACGCGCAAAGCCTGGCCGTGGGCAATGACAATCCCTATATCGAACCGGTGCACCTGCTGACCGCCCTGCTGAACCAGGACGACGGCGGCGCGCGCTCGCTGTTGCAGCGTGCTGGCGCGAATGTCGGCGGCCTGTCCAAGGCATTGACGTCTTCGCTGGAACGCCTGCCGAAAGTCTCGGGCACCGACGGCAATATGCAGATCAGCCGCGAATTCGCGGCATTGTTGAACCTGGCCGACAAGGAAGCGCAAAAGGCCGGCGACCAGTTCATTTCCAGCGAAATGGTGCTGCTGGCGATGGCCGACGACAAGTCCGACGCGGGCAAGCTGGCGCGCGAAAATGGATTGAGCCGCAAGTCGCTCGAATCGGCCATCGAGGCCGTACGCGGCGGCAATAAAGTCGACTCGCAGGAGGCCGAAGGCCAGCGCGAGGCGCTGAAAAAATACACCCTTGACCTGACCGAGCGCGCGCGCAAGGGCAAACTCGACCCGGTGATCGGCCGCGACGACGAGATCCGCCGCACCATCCAGATCCTGCAGCGCCGCACCAAGAACAATCCGGTGCTGATCGGCGAGCCCGGTGTCGGCAAGACGGCCATCGTCGAAGGCCTGGCGCAGCGCATCGTCAATGGCGAAGTGCCCGAGTCGCTGAAGGGCAAGCGCGTGTTGTCGCTCGACATGGCGGCCCTGCTGGCCGGCGCCAAGTACCGCGGCGAATTCGAGGAACGCCTGAAATCCGTGCTGAAGGAGCTGGCGATGGACGAAGGCCAGAGCATCGTCTTTATCGACGAGATGCACACCATGGTTGGCGCCGGCAAGGCCGAAGGCGCGATGGACGCCGGCAATATGCTCAAGCCGGCGCTGGCGCGTGGCGAGCTGCACTGCGTGGGCGCCACCACTCTGGACGAGTACCGCAAATATATCGAGAAGGACGCCGCGCTTGAGCGCCGCTTCCAGAAGGTGCTGGTCGACGAGCCGACGGTGGAGGCGACGATCGCCATCCTGCGCGGCCTGCAGGACAAATACGCGCTGCACCACAAGGTCGAGATCACCGACGCCGCCATTATCGCGGCTGCCGAACTGTCGCACCGCTATATCACCGACCGCTTTTTGCCCGACAAGGCCATCGACCTGATCGACGAGGCGGCGGCCAAGATCAAGATCGAGATCGATTCCAAGCCGGAAGTGATGGACCGCCTGGAACGCCGGCTGATCCAGCTGAAAATCGAGAAAGAGGCCGTCAAGAAAGAGAAGGACGAGGCGTCCCTGCGCCGGCTGGGCCTGATCGATGAAGAGATCGTCAAGCTGCAGCGCGAATATAACGACTTCGAGGAAATCCTGAAGGCGGAAAAAGCCGTGGTGCAGGGCAGCACGCATATCAAGGAAGAGATCGAACAGGTCAGGCTGCAGATGGAGCAGGCCACGCGCGAGAGCAACTGGCAGCGGGTGTCGGAACTGCAGTACGGCAAGCTGCCGCAGCTGGAAGCCCAGCTCAAGCAGGCCGACAGCGGCGCCGCCAGCGTGCCGTCGGACCGGCCGAAACTGCTGCGCACGCAGGTGGGCGCCGAAGAGATCGCCGAAGTGGTGTCGCGCGCGACCGGGATTCCCGTCTCGCGCATGATGCAGGGCGAGCGCGACAAGCTGCTGCATATCGAAGAGAAACTGCACGAGCGCGTGGTGGGCCAGGATGAGGCGATCACGGCCGTGGCCGATGCGATCCGCCGTTCGCGCGCGGGCCTGTCCGATCCGAACCGTCCGTATGGCTCCTTCATGTTCCTGGGGCCGACCGGTGTCGGCAAGACCGAACTGAGCAAGGCGCTGGCGACATTCCTGTTCGATACGGAAGAATCGATGATACGCATCGACATGAGCGAGTTCATGGAGAAGCACTCGGTGGCCCGCCTGATCGGTGCGCCACCCGGCTATGTGGGCTACGACGAGGGTGGCTACCTGACGGAAGCCGTGCGCCGCAAGCCCTACAGCGTGATTTTGCTCGACGAGGTGGAAAAGGCGCATGCCGACGTGTTCAACGTGCTGCTGCAGGTGCTCGACGATGGCCGCATGACGGACGGCCAGGGCCGCACGGTGGACTTCAAGAACACCGTCATCATCATGACCTCGAACCTGGGTTCGCACAAGATCCAGGCGATGGAAAGCGATGATCCCGGCGTGGTGAAGCTGGCGGTGATGGCCGAGGTGCGTTCGCACTTCCGCCCCGAGTTCGTCAACCGTATCGATGAGATCGTGGTGTTCCATGGCCTCGACGAGAAAAATATCGGCGCGATCGCCAAGATCCAGCTGAAGATCCTCGAAGAACGCCTGGCGCGCATGGACATGGGCCTGGCACTGACCGATGCCGCGCTGCAGAAAATCGCCGAGGCGGGCTACGATCCGGTATATGGCGCGCGGCCGTTGAAGCGGGCGATCCAGCAGCAGATCGAAAATCCGCTGTCGAAGCTGATTCTGGAGGGCAAGTTCGGGCCGAAAGACGAGATCCATATCGATGCCCAGGGCGGCAACCTGGTGTTTACGGGTGCGCAAGTCGGTCTCGACAAGGTATAAATCTTTCCTGTAGCAGGGGGCGAGGGCGCGATCAGGCTGGACCTGACCGCGCCCTTGTTGCTATCATCAACCCTATTTTTGACGACTCTGGAGATCGGGACATGGCAAGCAAATGGCAGGCAGGACGACGCATCGTACTTGGAATGAGTTTGGCGGCGGCCGTGCTGGCGCTGCCCGCGCATGCGCAGGAAGAAAAAGTCCTGAATATCTACAACTGGTCGGACTATATCGGCGACGAGACGATCAAGAATTTTGAGAAGGAAACCGGCATCAAGGTGCGCTACGACGTTTTCGACAATAACGAAATCCTCAATGCGAAACTGGTGGCGGGCAAGTCGGGCTATGACATCGTGGTGCCGACGGCGCAATGGGCGAAGCTGCAGATCGATGCGGGCCTGCTGCGCAAGCTCGACAAGAGCAAGCTGAACAACATCGGCAACCTGGACGCCAGCCTGCAGGCCAAGCTGGCCAAGATCGATCCGAACAATGACTACCTGGTGGACTGGCTGTGGGGCTATACCACGGTGGGCATCAACGTCAACAAGGTCAAGGCCGCGCTCGGCACCATGCCGATGCCGGAAAACGCCTGGGACCTGATCTTCGACCCCAAATATGTGTCGAAGCTGAAATCGTGCGGCGTCTCCTTCCTCGACTCGCCCTCCGAAGTGCTGCCGGCCGCGCTGCAATACCTGGGCAAGCCCGCGTATTCGAAAACGGCGGCCGACTACCAGGAAGCGGGCAAGGTGCTGCAGGCGATCCGTCCCTACGTGACTCTGTTCAGCTCGTCGGGCTATATCAATGACATGGCCAACGGTTCCGTCTGCGTGGCGCTGGGCTGGTCGGGCGACATCAATATCGCGCGCCAGCGTGCGCTCGACGCCAAGAACGGCAATGTGATCCAGGTGCTGGTGCCAAAAACGGCGGCGCTGATGTTCGACACGATGGCGATTCCCGCCGATGCGCCGCATCCGAACAATGCGCACGCCTTCATCAACTACATCCTGCGTCCGCAAGTGCATGCCAGCCTGACCAACAAGGTGTTCTACGCCAATCCGAATACGCCCAGCCTGAAATACGTGCGCAAGGATATCGCCGAGAACAAGGCCATCTTCCTGCCGGACGCCGACAAGCAGCGCATGGCCGCGCCGGAAGCGATCACGGCCGACATCCGCCGCCTGATGACGCGCATTTATACCAAGTTCAAAACGGGAGTCTGAAAAAAGCGATGGCGCGAGGGACGGGGATTGCCGTCACTGGCGCCATTGATAGTAACCGGGGTACGCTACTCGTGATAGCGGTCCATCAGTTTGTGGTGGCTGCCGCGCGTTTCTTCGAACAGTTCAAAGGCGACAAAGCCGATGATGGCGGCGAAGATGGCGATAAAGAGAAAGACAAGAAAGGTCAACATGATGTTTCAGCCGCCGTTGGACGGCTGTCCGCTGGGTTGCTCAATGCGCCAGCGCCAGGTGTCACCCTGATACGGCGCGGTGTTGATGCAATTAAACTCTAGCAGATAGCCGGCGCTTTACAAGCAAACTGCGCAGTCGCCTTGCGCCGGCTTGACGTTTATTTCACCACCAGGTCGTGCGCCATCACCGCCTTCAGATAGACGCTCAGGGCATCGCCCGGTTCGCGCTGCGAAAACCACCAGGCGCCGGCCTTGCGCATGTCCCAGTCCTGCACTTCACCCGTCAGCAGCAACGCGGCCGCCTGGCCCAGGGTCGGCTGGTGGCCGACGATCAGCACGGTTTCCTTGTTGCCGGGCCAGTTGGCCGCCTTCAAGATATCTTCCGCTTCGGCGCCGGGCGCCAGTTCCGGCATCAGCTTGAACTTGCGGCCCAGCGCCTCGGCCGTTTGCAAGGTGCGCACGGCCGGGCTGACCAGGATGCGGCAATTGTCGGGCAATTGCGAACCCAGCCATTCGGCCATGCGGCGCGCCTGTTTCTGGCCCTTGACGGTCAGCGCGCGTTCCAGGTCGGGCACGCCCGGTTCGGCTTCGGCATGGCGCCACAAGATAAGATCCATGATGGTTTCCTCCTGGTAGTGACTGTGGCTGTCGGCGGGCTTACTCGCCCACGTCCGGGGCGGGCGTGCCCAGGTTGTGCATCAGGTATTGCTGGGCGCTGAACGGCGTCTGCTTGGCACGCGGTTTGCGGCGCGTGTACTGGCCGGTCGGTTCCAGTTCCCAGGCATTCGTATTATCCTTCAAATACGGGTTCAGGCCTTCGGCAATCACGCGGCGTTTCAGGGCACGGTCCAGGATCGGGAACGCCACTTCCACGCGGCGGAACAGGTTGCGGCTCATCCAGTCGGCGCTGGCCAGGTAGACATCGTGCGCCAGATCATTCCTGAAATAATAGATGCGGCTGTGTTCCAGGAAGCGGCCGATCACCGAACGCACCTTGATGTTTTCCGACAGGCCAGGCACGCCAGGCTTCAGGGTGCAGGCGCCGCGCACGATCAGGTCGATCTTCACGCCGTCGGTCGAGGCCGCATACAGGGCGCGGATCACCGATTCATCGACCAGCGCATTGATCTTGACGATGATGCGGCCACGGCGGCCCGATCGGGCGATCTTGGCCTCGTTGCGGATGGCCTTGATGATCTCGCTTTGCAGGCCGAACGGCGCCAGCCACAGGTGGTTCAGGTTGTGCGGCTTGGTCAGGCTGGTGAGGTGAATGAAGACCTCATTGACTTCCACCGCCAGGTCCTGCTTGGCCGTCAGCAAGCCGAAGTCCGTGTACAGCTTGGTGGTGGTCGGGTGGTAGTTGCCGGTGCCCAGGTGGGCGTAGAAGCGCAGCGCGCCTTCTTCGCGGCGGATGACCAGGGCCACCTTGGCATGGGTTTTCAAGCCGACCACGCCGTAGACGACTTGCGCGCCGGCCTGTTCCAGCTTGTCGGCCCAGTTGATATTGGCTTCTTCGTCGAAACGCGCCATCAGTTCGACGATGACGGTCACTTCCTTGCCCAGCTTGGCGGCCGTGATCAGCGACTCCATCAGGTCCGAATTCATGCCGGTGCGGTAAATCGTCTGCTTGATGGCCACCACCGCCGGGTCGTAGGCGGCGCTGCGGATAAAGTCGATCACGGTCTGGAACGACTGGTACGGGTGGTGCAGCAGGATGTCGTGCTTGGCCAGGGTGGCGAACAGGTCGTTGCCGATGGCTTTGTGCGCCTGGCCCGGGATGAACGGCGCGAAGCGCAGGGCCGGCTGCTTGACGTGGTCGATCATTTCCGACAAACGCACCAGGTTGACGGGACCGTTGACCCGGTACAGGCGGCTCTGGTCGAGGTTGAACTGGTCGAGCAGGAATTGCGACAATTCCTGCGGGCAGTTGCGCGCCACTTCCAGGCGTACCGAGGTGCCGAACTGGCGGCCCACCAGTTCGCCCTTCAGGGCCTGGCGCAGGTTCTTGACTTCGTCCTCGTCGACCCACAAGTCGCTGTCGCGCGTGACGCGGAACTGCGAATAGGCGATCACTTCGCGGCCGGCGAACAGATCCGAGATATGCGCGTGGATCACGGAAGACAGCAAGCAGAAGGAAACGCCGTCGGAAATCTCGTCCGGCAGCTTGATCACGCGCGGCAACACCCGCGGCGCCTTGACGATGGCGATCGCCGTGCCGCGGCCAAATGCATCTTTTCCGCTCAGCGAGACGATGAAATTGAGGCTCTTGTTAATTACTTGTGGAAACGGATGCGCCGGGTCCAGGCCGATCGGCGTCAGGAGCGGGCGCACTTCGCGGTCGAAATAATCCTTGACCCAGGCGCGCTGCGCCTCGTTGCGGTCGTGGTCGCGCAGCAAATGCACGCCCGCCGCGCGCAGGGCCGGCAGCACGTCGTTATTGAGGATTTCGTATTGCTGTTCCACCAGCGCATGGCACTCCTTGTCGATGCGCTGCAGATTGGCGGCCAGGGCAGGGTGGCCGGCCAGGGTGCCGCCGATGCTGCCGGCCGCCAGCAGGCTGGCCACGCGCACTTCGAAGAACTCATCCATGTTACTGCTGACGATGCACAGATAGCGCAGGCGTTCGAGCAAGGGAATATTCGGATCTTCGGCCTGCGCCATCACGCGCCGGTTGAAGGTCAGTTGCGACAATTCCCGGTCAAGCAGGATGCCCGATTTGGTCACTTCCGTGTGCAGTTCAGGTTTCATATTCTTCTAACTTTACAGATAGTTAATTCTAGCCGTATTCGGGCGCGTTGACATGATGATGACGTATCAAGAGTGTAATGATGAAATATGACGAGACCGTGACACAAGCTGTCATAAAGCGCTCTCGGGCATGTCATGAAGCGCGTCAAAAAAGGCGTTTTGCGGGGCGTAGGCAAATATTTCAACAAATTCCAGGCATGTCATAAAGCTGTCACATTCGCTTGCTAGACTGCACAGCATTCACCGGGGCATGAGGCCCCAACAACCTTGTAATAACCTGAGGACTTGATATGCAAATGAAGCAAATGTTCAAATTTATCGTCGTGGGTGCTTCGGCAGCGATGGCATTTTCTTCCGCTTCCGTCATGGCGGCAGATATGACAGGTGCTGGTGCAACCTTCCCGTACCCGATCTACGCCAAATGGGCCGAGACCTACAAAGCCAGCACGGGCAACGGCCTGAACTATCAATCCGTGGGTTCCGGCGCAGGCATCAAGCAAATCAAGGCCAAGACCGTTGAATTCGGCGCGTCCGACATGCCGTTGAAGGCAGAAGAGCTGGAAGAAGCCGGCCTGATGCAATTCCCGGCCATCATGGGCGGCGTGGTCACCATCGTCAACCTGGACGGCGTGAAACCTGGCCAGCTGAAAATGACCGGCAAGGTTGTCGCCGACATCTACCTGGGCAAGATCACCAAATGGAGCGCGCCGGAAATCGCCGCGCTGAACACCGGCGTCAAGCTGCCGGACACGGAAATCACCGTGGTGCACCGCGCCGACGGTTCGGGCACGTCGTTCCTGTTCACCGACTTCCTGTCGAAAACCAACCCGGAATTCAAATCGAAAATCGGCGCCGGTTCGGCTGTGAAATGGGCCGTGGGCGTGGGCGGCAAGGGTAACGAAGGCGTCGCCGCCAACGTGCAGCGTATCAAGGGTTCGATCGGCTACGTCGAGTGGGCTTACGCCAAGAAAAACAATATGTCGCACACCCAGCTGCAAAACAAGGACGGCAACTTCCTGCAGCCTGACGACGAAAACTTCAAGGCAGCTGCTGCTTCGGCACCATGGACCCAGACACCAGGCTTCGGCGTGGTACTGACCGACCAGGCTGGCAAAAACAGCTGGCCAATCACCGGCGTGTCGTTCATCCTGATGCACAAAACCCAGGCTGATGCAGCCAAGGGCAAGGAAGTCCTGAAATTCTTCGACTGGGCCTACAAAAACGGTGGCGCCGCCGCCGTTGAACTGGACTACGTGCCAATGCCGGCATCGGTCGTGAAACTGGTGCAGGAATCGTGGAAAGCCAACCTGAAAGATGCATCGGGCAAGGCAATCTACTAATCTGACAGCGTTACCATAACGTCCCATCCTTGCTTCGCCGCGCCAGCGGCGGGGCAGGGAGTTAGCCAGGACCGCCCGCCCTGCATTGCAAGGCAGGCGCTCCCGGCTAAACGAGTAAAAAACAGGCATTCAGCTGTACCGTCAGTAACACCACACATGGCCCAATATGAGCGCACAATCCAACTCCTCCACGATCCCCATGCCAGGCGGCACCATGACCGATTCCCTCAGCCAGGCGGCATTGCTGTCGACCATGCGCAAGCAGCGCATGCAGGACTTCCTGTTCCACAAGGTGACGATGCTGTTCGCCCTGTCGGTGCTGGTCGTCCTGGTCGGCATCATCATTTCGCTGATCCTCGAATCGATACCGGCCTTCAAGACCTTTGGCCTGCACTTCATCTTTTCCGCCGAATGGGACCCGGTCAATGACCAGTATGGCGCCCTGATCCCCATCATCGGTACGTTGGTCACCTCCGTGATCGCCCTGCTGATCGCCTTTCCTGTCAGCTTCGGCATCGCCCTGTTCCTGACCGAAATCTGCCCGGCCTGGCTGCGCCGCCCGCTGGGCACGGCTGTCGAACTGCTGGCCGGCGTGCCGTCGATTATCTACGGCATCTGGGGCCTGTTCGTGTTCGCTCCCCTGTTTGCCGACTACGTGCAGCCGGTGCTGAAAGCCACGCTGGGCAACGTGCCCCTGATCGGCCCGCTGTTCAGCGGTCCGATGATGGGTATCGGCCTGCTGACCGCCGGCCTGGTGCTGGCCATCATGATCATTCCCTTCATCGCTTCGGTGATGCGCGACGTGTTCGAGATCGTGCCGGCCGTGCTGAAAGAATCGGCTTACGGCCTGGGCTGCACGCGCTGGGAAGTGGTGCGCAAGATCGTGCTGCCTTACACCAAGACCGGCGTGGTCGGCGGCGTCATGCTGGGCCTGGGCCGCGCGCTCGGCGAAACCATGGCCGTCACCTTCGTGATCGGTAACGCCAACAAGCTGTCGTGGTCGCTGTTCGCCGCCGGTAACAGCATCACCTCCCTGCTGGCCAATGAATTCGGCGAAGCGCAGTCGGCACTGCACGTCTCCTCGCTGTTCTCGCTGGCACTGATCCTGTTTGTCATCACCTTTATCGTCCTGTCCGCCGCCAAGCTGATGCTGGCTGGCATGTCCCGCAAAGAAGGCACAAAATGAGCCAAGTTAGCACTCTCGACGTTCCGGCCAAGCCGGCCATGAACCCGGTCTACCGCAAGCGCCTGCTGATGCACCGTATCGGCATCGCCCTGTCGGTGGCCGCCATGGCCCTGGGCCTGACGGTACTGGTATGGATCCTGATCACCCTGATCATCAAGGGTTTCGGCGCACTGTCGATCGACCTGTTCACCAATACCACGCCGGCCCCCGGCAGCGAAGGTGGCGGCCTGATCAATGCCATCGTCGGCAGCGGCCTGATGGTCGGCCTGGCGACCCTGGTCAGCACCCCGATCGGCATCTTTGCCGGCATCTACCTGGCCGAATACGGCGAAGAAAACAAGCTGGCGCAAGTGACGCGTTTCGTCACCGACATCATGCTGTCGGCGCCATCGATCGTGATCGGCCTGTTCGTGTATGCCCTGTATGTGGCGCATGTCAAACACTTCTCGGGTTATGCCGGCGCCATCGCGCTGTCGCTGATCGCCGTGCCGGTGGTCGTGCGTACCACCGACAACATGCTGCGCCTGGTGCCGAACAGCCTGCTCGAAGCCGCATTTGCCCTCGGTGCGCCGCGCTGGAAGGTTGCCACCCTGGTGCGTCTGCGTGCGGTGAAGGCCGGCGTGATCACCGGCGTGCTGCTGGCCCTGGCCCGTATCGCCGGCGAAACCGCGCCGCTGCTGTTCACGGCCCTGAACAACCAGTTCCAGAGCTTCAACATGAACGCGCCGATGGCCAACCTGCCGTCCGTGATCGCCTCGTTTGCCATGAGCCCGTACGACAACTGGCGCTCGCTGGCCTGGGGTGGCGCACTGCTGATCACCTTCAGCGTACTGGCCCTGAACATCCTGTCGCGTACCGTGTTCAGCCAAAAAGTTCCTAATTAAATATCATCACTATCAGCCGTTATCAGCTCATTACAGCGAAGCGAAATCATGAATACCCAAATGAATCCTGCCCAAGAACTGGCGCCAAAAAAGAAAACCATCGAGATTTCGGGCCTGAACTTTTTCTACGGTAAGACCCAGAGCCTGCACAACGTCAATCTCGACATCCATGAAAAGAAGGTTACGGCCTTTATCGGCCCGTCGGGCTGCGGCAAGTCGACCCTGCTGCGCACCCTGAACCGCATGTATGACCTGTATCCGGGCCAGCGCGCCGAAGGGACTATCCTGTACCGCGGCCGCAACGTGCTCGACGCCGACCAGGACGTCAACATGCTGCGCGCCAAGGTCGGCATGGTGTTCCAGAAGCCGACGCCGTTCCCGATGTCGGTCTATGACAATATCGCCTTCGGCGTGCGCCTGTATGAAGACCTGTCGAAAGGCGAGATGGACGAGCGCGTTGAATGGGCCCTGAAAAAGGCCGCGCTGTGGGGCGAAGTGAAGGACAAGCTGACCAAGAGCGGCCTGTCGCTGTCGGGCGGCCAGCAGCAGCGCCTGTGCATCGCGCGCGGCGTGGCGGTGAAACCGGACGTGCTGCTGCTCGATGAACCGACCTCGGCGCTGGATCCGATCTCGACCTCGAAAGTGGAAGAACTGATCAGCGAACTGAAACAGGATTACACGATCGCCATCGTGACCCATAATATGCAGCAGGCGGCGCGCTGCTCGGACTACACGGCTTATATGTACCTGGGCGAGCTGGTGGAATTCGGCGAGACGGACCAGATCTTCATGAATCCGGCCCGCAAGGAAACCCAGGATTACATTACCGGCCGCTTCGGCTGATTCGCCCCGCAAACGGCACACCGGCATACCATTACTGAATACGGAGACAGACAGCATGTTAGGCGAACACTCATCCAAGCAATACGACAACGAACTCGAAGCGATCCGCTCGAAAGTGCTCCTGATGGGCGGCATCGTTGAAACCCAGTTCCTCGATGCGATGACCTGCTTTCGCATCGGCAATCCGGAGCGCGCCGACCGCGTGATCCGCGAAGACGACGTCGTCAACCAGCTCGAAGTGTCGCTCGACGACGCTTGCAGCCACCTGATCGTGCGCCGTCAGCCGACCGCCAACGACCTGCGCACCATCATGGCCACCATCAAGATCATTACCGATCTCGAGCGCGTGGGCGATGAAGCGACCAAAATTGCCCGCGTGGCAAAAAATTTGCACAAGCGCGGCAACGCCGTCGTCAACCATTACGAGATGGTGCGCGGCGTCGCCAATACGGCCACCGACATGTTGCATGACGCGCTCGACGCGTTCGCGCGCAACGATGGCCAGCAGGCGCTGGCCCTGATTGCACAGGACGCCATCATCGATCATGAATTTCGCTCTATCATGCGCAACCTGATTACGTTTATGATGGAAGACCCGCGCACGATCTCGGCGGCGCTCGATACCCTGTGGGTGGCCAAGGCCATCGAACGGATCGGCGACCATGCGAAAAACATCGCCGAGTACGTGATTTACGTGGTGGACGGCAAGGACATCCGCCACACCAAATCGGCTGCCCCTGCCATTTCCGAGGAGCTCCCTGAGTAAGATTTATGGCATCTGATAAAACCACGGTATTGATTGTAGAAGATGAGCCGGCCATCGTTGAACTGGTGACCTATTCGCTGCGCGAGTCCGGCTGGAATTGCTGTTCTGTACAAAATGTCGCCGATGCTTGGGAATTCATCCAGCACCGCACCCCGCACCTGATCCTGCTCGACTGGATGTTGCCGGACCAGACGGGGCTGCGTTTGCTGTCGCGCATCCGCGCCGACCGTAATTTCGCCGCCATTCCCGTCATCATGCTCACCGCCAAGAGCATGGAAGAAGACAAGCTGGCTGGCCTCAACAGCGGCGCCGACGATTACGTCACCAAGCCGTTTTCGCCGCGCGAGCTGCTGGCGCGCGCCAAGGCGCTGTTGCGCCGCAAGAGTCCGGAACACGCGCAGGCGCCTATGCGCGCCGGCAACGTGGCGCTCGACCCCGTCAGCTGCACCGTCATGATGGATGAACAGAAGATCGATATCGGCCATGCCGAATACAAGCTGCTGAAATTCCTGCTGGCCCACCCCGAGCGCGTGTTTTCGCGCAGCCAGCTGCTCGACAAGGTGTGGGGCGACCATGTGGTGATCGAGGAACGCACGGTCGATGTCCACGTATTGCGCTTGCGCAAAGCCTTGAAGGAGGCCGAAAGCCTGATCAAGACCGTGCGCAGCGTTGGCTACATGTTGTCTGAAAAATAAAGCGTTTTTTATAGTAATGCCGTTATCAAGCTGTTCCACGTAACAAGGCATAATAACGCCGCCATCGGCGTTTTCTCAGGCTCGCTTGGCCCGGAACGCCTGTGCTGAGGACTGGCGTTTTATATGCTTTGTGGTGTGCTGGCGCAGCCGGGAAGCTAACTCAATAAACGGCATTAGCCTTTTAACAGCCTTTTTTAAGCCTGTCTCATATGAATCCGAAATTGCTGTTCTGGGTACCCGCCGCGCTGCGCATGGCGCTGGCGCTGGTGGGCGTGGCCGTGGTGTGGTATCTGTTCGGCGCCACTTACGCGCTGGGCATCGCCTTTGTGCTGATGGCGATGATGGTATTCGTACAGCTGTCGTATCTGTTCCAGCTCAGTAACTGGCTGGACAATCCGGAAAGCGCCAAGCTGCCCGACGGCTGGGGCGCCTGGACCAGCATTTTCGCGCGCCTGTACCGCATGCGCCGCGACGACGAGAAAAACCAGACCGAACTGACCGAATGGCTGGCGCGTTTCCGCCAGGCCATGCATCTGTTGCCCGATGGCGTGGTCATCATGGACGACGTGCTGTTCCTCGAATGGTGCAACCCGGCCGCCGAGAAACACCTGGGCCTGACGCATGAACGCGACAAGGGCATGCGCGTGACCAATCTGATCCGCAGCCCCGAGTTCATGGATTACATCATCCTGGGACGCTACGACCAGCCGCTGACGATCACCTTCCGCAACCGCAAGCTGATCGTGCAGATCATCCCGTTTGAAAACCGCCGCCAGATCCTCGTCACCCACGACGTGACGGAAACCGAACGCCTGGAACGCATGCGGCGCGACTTTATCGCCAACGCCTCGCACGAGCTGCGCACGCCGCTGACGGTGATCGTGGGCTTCCTGGAAATTGCCACCGAGCTCGACCTGGACGCCACCACGCGCGCGGCCCACATCAAGCTGATGACGGAGCAGGGCCACCGCATGCAGCATCTGATCGAGGACATGCTGACCCTGTCGCGCCTGGAATCGGTCGACTACCCGCTGCGGCCCGAACCGGTGGACGTCAAGAAACTGATGCAGCAGGTGGCGCGCGATGCGAAAGCTTTGTCGGGTGGCAAGCATGACATCAGGCTGGAATACAAGGGCCCGGACGTGCTCGGCAGTTACGACGAGCTGTACAGCGCCTTCGGCAACCTGGCCTCGAACGCCGTGCGCTACACGCCGGCCGGCGGCACCATCACCTTGCGCTGGCAGGACGGCCCGGCCGGTCCGCAGTTCATCGCGCAAGATACCGGCATCGGCATCAGCCAGGAGCATATTTCGCGCCTGACCGAGCGCTTCTACCGCGTCGACAAGAGTCGCTCGCGCGAAACCCAGGGCACGGGCCTGGGCCTGGCCATCGTCAAGCACGTGCTGCTGCGCCACGGCAGCACCCTGGCGATCCAGTCCGAAGCGGACAAGGGCAGCAGCTTTATCGTCAGCATGCCCAAGTCCGTCGTCAGTCCGCTGCAGGGGGAGTTGCTGGTCAAGTAGGGAGGTTCTGGCAAAAGTCGTTACAATCAGCCATGACCCTACCAATTGCTTCAAATGCCTCTTTTCGCCACGCCAGCGCCCAGCAACTGGCGCAAGCCTTGACCGCGGCGCGCCGGCAGACGCTGGCGCTGTTCGACCGCTATGCGGAGGCGGGCTACGACGTGGCCGCGCGCCTGCCGCAAGAACCCCATCTGCTGCCACCGCTCTGGCAACTGGGCAATATCGCCTGGTTTGCCGAATGGTTCATCCTGCGCGAAGCGCCGAGCAGCCATCCGGTCGATGCCGTGTACAACGGCCTCTTGAGCCGTGGCGACGACCTGTTCGACGCCAATCTGGTGGCGCACCGCGCGCGCTGGAGCCTGGAACTGCCGGGCACCGGCGCGGTCAGGATGTATGCCCATGAAGTGCTGGACCGCGTGCTCGACAAGCTGTCGCGCGTGGCCAATCGCGACAGCGCCCTGTATCCGTACCGGCTGGCGCTGGCCCATGAAGACCTGTGCGGCGAAGCCATGCTGGCCGGCTTGCAGTGGCTGGGCGTGCAGGCGCCCGCCAGCCTGCTCGATAGCAGCCCGGCGGCAACCAGCGGCGGCCAGATCGCATTTCCCGGCGCCAGCATCGAGCTGGGCTCGCCGCACGCTGCGGGCTTTGCGTTTGACAATGAGTCTCCGCCGCAAGCCTGTTACGTGCCGCCGTTTGCCATTGACAGCGCGCCCGTCACGAACGCCCAGTTTGCCGATTTCGTGCAGGATGGCGGCTACCAGAACCGCCAGTTCTGGAGCGCGGCCGGCAGCGCCTGGCTGATGCGCCAGGAGCGGTCCTCGCCCTTGTACTGGCAGCGCGACGCGCTGCAGTGGCGTACCCGGCGTTTCGGCCAGCCGGCCATCTTGCCGCCGCAGGAAGCCGTGCGTCACATCAATCTGTACGAGGCGCAAGCGTATTGCGCCTGGATCGGGCGCCGCCTGGCGACCGAGGCCGAATGGGAGTATGCTGCGACGTCCGGCCACCCGCTGTTCCAGTGGGGCCAGGTGTGGGAGTGGACGGCGACGCCGTTCGAACCGTATCCGGGTTTCGTGCCCGCTGCCTGGCGCGAATATTCGGCGCCACACTTCATGCACCACCAGGTCCTGCGCGGCGCCTCGTTTGCCACGCCGCCCCGGCTTGTCTCGCCGCGCATGCGCGCCTTCCAGGCGCCGGAACGCGGTGAGGGTTTTACCGGCCTGCGCACCTGTTCCTGGTAACGGTCACACGTTCACGCCGGCCAGCACACCATCACACAGGATTTCTTTTGAGTATAGATAACGCCGCACAATTTGTTCCCAAGCGCATCACGCCCACGCCAGAACAGCTGGCGATCCAGACGGCGCAAAAAAAAGTCGTGCTGATCGACGCCAACGCCGGCGCCGCGAAAACCACCACCCTGGCGCTGCGCCTGGCCGAAGCGCTGCACCGCGGCCGTCCGCCCGAGCGCATGCTGGCACTGGTCTTTACGGAAGCGGCGCGGGTGGCCCTGCGCCAGCGCCTGCTCGAGATCGGCGTGCCGCTGGGCGTGGTCAAGCGCCTGACGATCGATACCTTCGACACCTTTGCAACCAACGTCTTGCGGCAGATGGAAGGCATGCAGGTGGCGTCGATACGCAGCAACGAGGAACTGCGGCCGATGGCCTGGGAAGCGCTGGAGGTGGTGTCGGAAAAGTACGCCCACCGCTATCCGCTCGAAATCAACACCACCAATGCGGCGATCGCCGAGTTCCTGAAGCTGCAGCTGCGCACCAAGGCCCGGCTCGATTTTGACGCGCCCGATTTCGACAGCAATACGCTGGAAGACAATCTCGAGATGCTGGGCATGTCGCGCACGCATTATCTGTGGCTGCGCGAATACGAGGGCTTGCGCGGCGCCGATACGGGCGAGATCCAGTTCCGCGCGCCGTTCGACGCCACCTACGACCTGGTGCGCATGCTGGGCGGCGACGAACCGCTGCGCCAGCAGTTGCCGGCCTATCAAATTATCGTCGCCGATGAACTGCACGACCTGAACGAGGCGTCGTTCCGCCTGCTGACCATGCTGATACGGCGCGGTAACGCGTTTTTCTGCGGCGCCGGCGACAAGGACCAGGTGATCTATACCTGGTCGGGCGCCGACCACCGCTTCCTGCGCCAGCGTTTCGAGCAGGAATTCCCCGCCTTGCAGCGCATGCCGCTGACGGCGTCCTACCGCTACGGCACGCAGCTGGCGCAGGCCGTCGGCGCGCTGAAGAACAAGCCCAGCGTGTCGGCCCTGACACGCGGCACGCCGGTCGAGGTGCTGCACTATGACCATACCCAGCCGCAAGCCTGCAGCGCCCAGCTGATCGCCGCGCTCGAGCATGCGCATGCGGGCACCACGGCGATTTTGCTGCGCGACCGCGACCAGGCGATCCGCGTGGAAACGGCACTGTTCCAGAGCGGCATCGCCTATGGCCTGGTCGACATGAACAGCTATCTGTTGAACCAGGAAGTGCTGATGCTGCGCGGCATGGTTGCCATCGCCCGCATGGACTTGCATGCGATCAAGAGCGGTCCGCGCCGCGGCGAGATCCTCGAAGCCCTGGTGGCGTTTGCGGAAATCCCGTTTACGCGCGCCGAACTGCAGCAGGCCAAGGCCGACGTGGCGAATTATCCGGAGTTGCTGGAAGGCTTTCTGACCAACCAGCTGGCCAAGTCGGTCAACCAGGACAAGGCGGCCCTGACCCTGGCCGCCGTCGAGTACCTGCGCACCCAGCCGGCCGATGCGCCTGCCGGCCCCGCCTTGCAGCATGTGTTTGCCATGCTGCAACTGGAACAGACGGCGCGCCGCATCTATGTCGATCCCGCCCAGGCAAGGGTGGTGGCGCGCTCGCTGCACGGTTTTATTGCCGTGTGCACGGAAGCGGGTGTGGCGCTGGGTGGTTTTGCCGGCTGGCTGGGGGAAATGGAAGAGGCCGTGATGGTATCGACCGGCAAGGCCAGGCTGGTGATCGCCTGCATCGACCAGATCAAGGGCCTGGAATACAACCACGTGATCCTGCCCTACCTGGCGGTCGACGAATTCCCGCGCAGCAAGACCGATCCGCTGGAAGAAGAAAACCGGTTTTATGTGGCGGCCACCCGCGCGCGCGACCGGCTGACGATCTTGACGCCGCAGGACCCCGCCTATCAAAGCCGCTATATCGCCGTGCTGCCGCTGGCGAAAGGCAAGACCTGAGGCATTGTTGCGGCGCATGCATAAATCATTTGCCGCGCCAAGGCTGTTTGCGCCAGCGCATGCGGCGCATACTTGCCTGCTCTGATAGACAGCAAACAAGGAGCAAACCATGAAAGTATTTCTGACAGGTGCGGCGGGTTTTATCGGCAGTTCCATCGCAAGGGGATTGGTTGCCGCCGGCCACAGTGTGACCGGACTGGTGCGCAAACCGGAACAACTGGCCGAACTGGCCGGCATCGGCGTGCAGGGCGTGCTCGGCACCCTCAACGACCGTGAGCTGATCATCGAACAGGCGAGGGCGGCCGATGCCGTCATCAACGCCGCCAGCAGCGACCATCGCGGCGCCGTGGAAGCGATCATCGAAGCGCTGGCCGGCAGCAACAAACCCTATCTGCACACCAGCGGCTCGTCGATTGTCGGCGATGCTTCGGGCGGCGAGGGCAGCGAGCAACTCTACTACGAAGACAAACTGCCGCAGCCGACCGCCGACAAGGCGGCCCGCGTCGCCATCGACGACCTGGTATTGGCCAGCGCCACGCAAGGCGTGCGCGCCAGCGTGCTGTGCAATACCTTGATCTACGGCCACGGCGCCCTGCCGCGCGACAGCGTACAACTGCCGCGTTTGCTCAAGCAGGCGCGCAAGAGCGGCATCGTGCGCCATGTGGGGCCGGGCCGCAATGTCTGGTCGAATGTGCATATCGATGACGTCGTGGCCTTGTATCTTCTGGCGCTGGAAAAATCGCCGGCCGGCACCTTTTACTTTGTCGAGTCCGGCGAAGCCGCGTTCCGCGACATGACGGCGGCCATCGCCGAGGCCCTGCAGCTGGGGCCGGCGCAGGACTGGCCGTTGCCGGAAGCGATTGCCGAATGGGGTTATGAAATGGCCTCGTATGGACTCGGTTCCAATAGCCGCGTGCGTGGCGAACGGGCCCGTGCACTGGGCTGGAAGCCGGCGGGACCGACCGTGCTCGATTGGATCGCCCACGATATGCTCAAGCCCACCACGTGATACGCAACGCTATCCTTGCCCCACTCTTCGCATGGCGCGCATCATCTTGACGGCCACGCGTAGATCCTTCAACCCGAGCCGGATGGTTTTTACACCAGGCTCGCCTTCGCCTTTGCGCGTCAGGTAGCTCCGAGGCAAGCGATTTGGCGTAGCACCTGTTTGATCGTTGCCTTTGGCGAAGGCTGTTTTTCCCGCAGCAGATAGGCCGCTTCAATGTCGTCCGGATCGAAGAACAACGCGGCCTTATCCGGGCGTCCCCGCGTCGGCAGTCTCGAGCAACGAGGAAATGCCGAGCGATTTCAGTCTGTCGCTTTCGATCGCCAGTTGCAGCAGGCCAGCACTGCTTGAATTCACATTCTGGTTTGAAAATGTCGTTTTTAACTCGGCCATGCTGAGACTGAACATTCTTTTTGCCTCGGAACTGCCGATGATGGGATAACGGCAGTAATCTGGATCATCGATGACAATCAAAAACGACAGCTCATGGCGCAATGTGTAAAGTGGATCCATCAGTCAAGACACTTTCCCGACTAATTTAAGCTGTGCCCGTTTCCACTGCTCCAGCTGCTCGGCGCTGACCCGTATTGCTCTCTTCCTGTGACTTCTTCTTGTCGTCACCAAACCGGTCGACGATCAGCGCACCGCCGCCAACCCCGTCGCGGTAGACTTGGTCGGGCGTCTGGTAGCTCAGCGATTGGTGCGGCCGCTCAGCGTTATAGAACGCGAAATACTGCGCCAGGCCCACCGTCAATTCCGCCATATTGGCGTATCCTTTCAGATACACATCCTCGTACTTCACGTTGCGCCACAGCCGCTCGACGAAGATGTTGTCCAGCGCCCGACCGCGCCCGTCCATGCTGATGGCGACGCCTTCGCGCTTGAGCACGTCGGTGAAGGCCGTGCTGGTGAACTGCGAACCCTGATCGCTGTTGAACAACTCCGGCTTGCCATGCTGGCGCAAGGCGTCCTCCAGGCAGTCCACGCAGAACGACGCGTCCATGCTGTTGCTGAGGCGCCAGGACAGCAACTTGCGGCTGTACCAGTCGATGATCGCCACCAAATACGCGAAGCCCCGCGCCAACCGGATGTAGGTGATATCGGTCGACCATACGTGATTAGGACGCGTCACGGGCACACCGCGCAACAGGTACGGATAGACCTTGTGCTGCGGATGCGCTCGGCTCGTATTCGGCCCCGGCGCCATGCCCGCCAGCCCCATGCCGCGCATCAGACGCTGCACGCGCTTGCGGTTGACTACATGGCCCGTCGCGCGCAGGAACACGACCATGCGCCTGCTGCCATAAAAAGGCCGACTGGTGTATTCCTCGTCAATCAGCGCGCTCAGCTTCAGGTCGCTCTCGTCCTCGCATGCCTGCCGGGATGCCGCGTCGATCCGGCGGTACACCGTCGCGCGCGGCACGCTTGCCAGCTCGCATTGGCGCGTCAGCGGCAGCTTCTCGTGCCCGGCTTCGATCCAGCCCAAGCGCGCCTCCTGGCTCACGGCCCCAGCTTTTTTTTAAGCCAGTCCACTTCCATCTTCAGCCGACCGATCTCGCCGTATAGTTTGTCCTCGGGACTGCTTTCATCGATCGGCTTGGGGCCGCGCTTGGTGTCGAACAGCGCGCCGGCGTTCTCCAGGATTTCCTTTTTCCACTGGCCCACCAGCACCGGATGCACGCCGAACTCTTGCGCGATCTCCGTCACCGTCTTGACGCCGCGAACGGCCTCCAGACCGACCTTGGCCTTAAACTCGGCCGTGTGTACCCGACGTTTTTTACCTTCACTCATTTGCTGTCATCCTTTCACGGACCACAGCTTAAACCATCGTCTCAGATTCGGGATCCACTATAGTGGTCAAATCGGTGATGATGCCTAGAAAATCCATGCTCGCTTTGTTATCGCCTATAAGTGTGATGAGCTGTGAGATATGGGGTTCCGCCAGAATGCTGCCGGAATCTCTTCCGTCACTGCGAAAGCTGAGTTCCTCGACGTTATATAGCTCCTCCGCATACTCCCTGAATAGCGCGGCACGGACATCAAAGCCTTGTCTGAGCTGTATGTCAAGATCATCATCCTCGTGCCCATAGACCTCGAAGCCGCCGGCTGGCTGGATTTGCCACAGCTCCGGCTTGATCGCCACATTCTCGCCGCGTTGCGCAACGATCGCCTTCCACATTACGTTGTTGGGATCCTTGTAGTCTTTGTAGATCACCAGTGCTTGAACGCTGATTAACGGGAAAGCGTCGCATGGCTTCAATACGGCTTGAAGTGGTGGTTGGCCTCCGTGATATGCCGAACGTAACTTCAATTCCGACAGGATGTCGTCGGTGATTTCTGCATTTTTTTTGTAACGCTTGAAAAGCTCCCATTCCAGAATGTGCGCCGTAACAAGATTCTGCTGATAGTTTGTTGCCTGTGCGTGCACGGCGACGATCTTTCCGCGTTCGTCCAGCAAAATTTCCTTGGTGGCGAATCCCTTCATCTTTGGTCGTTTGACCGAATCGCCGAGGAAGCGCAGGTAATCCTTTTGTAATCGACTCAAGCGCAAGGGCTTGATATCCGTGGATGCTAAATGACACAGATCACTGAATGGATAAAGAAATTTTTTACTCGGCCTGAGAATAATTGCGGGATGTTTTTTGCCATACAGCGAAACAAGCTCGCGGCCTGCATAGATTTTTGATATGGCGCGTTGCATCCATTCCAGATAAGATGCACTGTTCATTTTATTATTGGCAGCATACCTCCTCTTCTGGCGCCGCCGGCTCATCATTGCTTTGATTTTGCCTCTTGCTGGCAACATGATCGCGGCGAATGCCAGAAAATTGGCAAGCCATCCCAGATCATTCCAGAATTTTATCAATTCGCTGACATAATGTGAGAAGTTTGGCATGGTCGCGCGGGTAGCTAATAATATGACGAGCGATAATAACAGAGATGCCTCTAAAATATGCTGAGTTGGCGGTAGCGATGAGCGAGATTCCGGCCATGCTCGAACCCGAGCGTTTTACAGATCTTTTTCTGATGTCCGCTCATTTACCGCGAATCGGAGTTTTGCGCAGTTTTTGCCTGAAAATTAGGCGAAAATCCGGTGGCCTGACTTGAAATGTTTGCCGTGCAGTTATCAGCGCACGCCTTGAAAGCAGAGGCAGGGAAGCGTCAAGCCATTGATTTTATCGGTGGAAAAATGTGTATAACGATATGGCTCAAGCCATCTTATTGATACAGCTCAGAAAGCGTGCGTTATGTGCGCTGGCGAACGGTGAATGGCGGAGATGGCGGTTAAGATGGCTACGCTTTGGTTGAGGCGCACTGCCGTGAGGTTGGCGGCATGTTCGATCTTCCAGCAGGTCAGCCGGTCGCCTCAAGGATCGGCACCAGTTTCCAGCGCGTGGATGTTGTGATCAGACGCCACGCCTGATATCGCTTTCTCCGGCGTCTGTTTTGAATGACCCCTTCAGGGCCGGCTCAGCCGGCCTTTTTTTTGTCTTCTGCGCCATTCACCGATCCCCGTCCGCCATTCGCCGAACAGGCGTTTCCTTTTCGCGCGCCACCGCGTATCTTTACGATCAACCAACAACCAGGGGGCATCGTGAAATCTGAACAAGCTTATTGGCGCCGCAGCCAGCTGCTGTGGGGCGTGCTGCTGATCGTGGTCGGCGCCGTCTTCCTGCTCGACCGGCTCGACATCATCTATCTGCGCGACTATCGCCAGCTATGGCACTATTGGCCGGTGATCATGGTGCTTTTCGGCATCAACAAGCTGGTGGCGCCGGTCTCGGCCAAGCAGGTCTTGAGTGGCCTGTGGCTGATTTTTTTCGCCGCCTGGTGGTATGTGTCGTACGAAGAACTGTGGAACCTGAGTTTCTACAACAGCTGGCCCGCCCTGCTGATCGCCTGGGGCGTGGGCATGGTGCTCGAACCCTTGCTGAACAAACACTTCATGGCTTACCGGGAGTCCGAACATGAAAAATAAACCGCCACTCGATTCGCCATCGCAGATCATCCTGGGCGTACTGGTGATCGGCCTGGGGCTGGTGTTCCTGCTCGATAACCTCGGCTTTATCAGCGTGCGCTATACCTTCCGTTTCTGGCCGACCATCCTGATCATCTTCGGCCTGCTGAAAATCTCGCAAAGCCGCACCCGTTCCGGCTACGTGCTGGGCGGCGTGATGGTCTTGCTGGGCGTGACCTGGACCTTCCGCGCCATGGGCCTGTTCTATATCAGCTGGAACATGCTGTGGCCGCTCGTGATCATCGGCATCGGTATTGCCGTGGTGACCAAGTCGCTGCCCGGCACACGCCAGCGCCAGCAGCGCCGGCGATTTGCCGCACGCCAGGAAAGCCCGGCACAGCCTGACTCGTTCGGCCAGGCCCGCAATGGCGCCGTATCGCTGGACAAGGCGGCGCCCGATGCCAGCGGACAAGCGGATGACGACAGCATCATCGAAGTGTCCGCCATCCTGGGCGGCTTCGTGCGGCGCGTGTCGTCGCAGCGTTTCCGCGGCGGCGACATCAATGTGATCATGGCCGGCTGCGAGATCGACCTGCGCCAGGCCTCGATCGAAGGCGAAGCCGTGCTCAATGTGTTCGCCCTGTGCGGCGGCATCACCATCAAGGTGCCGCCCGACTGGAGCGTGATCCTGCAAGGCACGCCCATCCTCGGCGGCTTCGAAGAAAAAACCATCGTGCCGCCGCACCAGCACAAGCGCCTGTATGTGAGCGGCTACGCCATCATGGGCGGCCTGGAAATCCGCAACTAGGCCAGGGCGCCGGATGACCGCAGCCCTGTCGACACGGCGCGCCGCCGTGGTGGCGTTCCTGGTATGCCTGGCGCTGGGCCTGGCGCTGGCCTTCGTGCTGTCGCGCGCGGCGCCGGTGCGCTGGATCAACGCCGTGCTGCTGGTGGTGCCTGCCACTCTGGTGTACGCCATCGGCACGGGCTTTTCCACCTTTTACCTGTGCCGCGCCTATCCGCTCAATGGCCGCCGTCCGGCCGCCATCCTGGGCGTGATGGGGGTGGCGGCCCTGTTTGCCGGCTTGTTGTGGGCAACCCTGCTGCAATTCATCAACAGCCTCAGCCTGCTGCCGGAAGTGCCGTGGCTGGGCGTGTCCCTGAACCCGGCTTTGCTGTGGCTGTTTTTTGGTCTCGGCGTATTGCTGTATTGCCTGGCCGGCGCCGTGCATTATCTGCTGCTCGAATTCGTGCGCGCCAAGACGGCCGAGCAGCGCGGGCTGGAAGCGCAGCTGATGGCGCAGCAAGCCCAGCTACGCATGCTGCGCACCCAGATCGATCCGCATTTCCTGTTCAACAGCCTGAACTCGATCAGCGCGCTGACGTCCATTAATCCGGCGGGCGCGCGCACCATGACGGTGGAGCTTGCCAGTTTCTTCCGGCAAAGCCTGAGCCTGGAAGCGCACAAGCACATCACGGTGGCGCAGGAACTGGTACTGATCCGTCACTTCCTGGCGATCGAGCAGGTGCGCTTCGGCCAGCGCCTGCAAGTGGAGGAGGCCATCGATGACGCTGCGCTGGACTGTTTGTTGCCACCCATGCTGATACAGCCGCTGGTGGAAAATGCCGTCAAGCATGGCATCTGCGGCCTGACCGAGGGCGGCGTGATCGTGGTTGACGCGCGGCGCGTGGGCAGCCTGCTGCGTATTCGCGTGAGCAATCCTGTCGACCACGAGCAACTGTCGCCGCGCGGCAATGGCGTCGGGCTGGACAATGTACGCCAGCGCCTGCTGGGCGCCTACGGCCATGAAGCCAGCGTGCACTGGGCGCGCCAGGACGGCGGTTTTGAAGTGAGCATATCGATGCCGGCACAGACCGGTTCCACGGAGGAAGCATAAATGCAAAGCAAGATGCGGGTGGCCATCGTCGACGATGAAATGCTGGCGCGTGCCGTATTGCGCGAATACCTGGCGCGCCATGACGATATCGAGATCGTGGCCGAATGCGCGAATGGCTTTGAAGCGGTGAAAGCCATCGCCGAGCTGGCGCCGGAACTGGTGTTTCTCGACATACAGATGCCGCGCCTGGACGGTTTCGAAGTGGCCGAGCTGATCGGTGCGAAAACCCGGTTGATCTTTGTCACCGCCTACGACCAGTATGCGCTCAAGGCCTTCGAATGCCATGCGCTCGATTATTTGCTGAAACCCTACAGCGAGCAGCGCTTCGAGCAGGCCCTGGCCCATGCGCGCAGTCACCTTGCGCCGGCGGCGGCCTTGCAAGCTGTGGTGCACGAAGCCGCGACACGGGCCGCGCCCCTGTCGCGCATCTTGACGCGCGATGGCGCCACGGTGCATGTGATCCCGGCCGCCAGCATTGCCTATGTCGAGGCGCAGGATGACTACGTCAGCATCTGCGCCGATGGCAAGTGCTGGCTGAAAAGCCAGCGCCTGAGCGAGCTGGAAGCCCAGCTCGACCCCGCAAAGTTCCTGCGCGTGCACAGGTCCTACCTGCTCAATATCGAGGTCATCAGCCGCATCGAACCGGCGACCAGGGACAGCCATGTGGCCATCCTCAACGACGGCACGCGCATTCCGGTCAGCAAGTCAGGCTATCAAAAGCTCAAGATATTGGAAGGCTAGCTCGCGGCTCGATCCGCACGTCCCACCAGGTGGGCAGCAACTGGCGTACTTCGGGCCGCGCAAAGCGGTCGTCGATCAGATAGACCACGCCCTTGTCGGTCTGCGTGCGGATCACGCGGCCGGCCGCCTGTACCACTTTCTGCATGCCCGGGTACAGATACGTATAGTCGTAGCCGGCGCCAAAGATGTCGCCCATGCGCTGGCGTATCTGTTCATTGACCGGGTTGATCTGCGGCAGGCCCAGGGTGGCGATAAACGCGCCGATCAGGCGCGCGCCCGGTAAATCGATGCCTTCGCCAAAGGCGCCACCGAGCACGGCAAAGCCGATGCCGCGCGTTTCCAGTCCGAAGCGCCCCAGGAACTGCGTGCGCGCCGTGTCATCCATGCGGCGCGGCTGCTGCCAGGTGGGCACGTCCGGGAAATGCTGGGCAAACAGGGTGGCGGTCTTTTCCATGTAGTCGAAGCTGCTGAAAAACGCCAGGTAGTTGCCCGGCGCTTCCGCATACTGTTTTGCCATCAGCTGGACGATGGGCAGCAGCGAGGCGGCGCGGTGCTGGTAGCGCGTGGAAATATTGTCAGCCACGCGCACGGCCAGCTGCTCAGCCAGGAAGGGCGAGTCGACGTCGACCCAGGCAGTGCCGGCCGGCATGCCGAGGGTGTCGTTGTAGTAATTCCATGGACTCAAGGTGGCGGAGAACAGGGCCGTGCTGTGGCTGGCCTCGAAGCGGGGTTTCAAAAACGGTGCCGGCACGATATTGCGGATGCAGATGGTCGAGCCGCCGGCCGTCTTGCTGACGTCAAACAGCGAATGGTCGCCGAAACTCTCTGCCAGGCGGTTGATCAGCAGCACGTCGAAATAAAAACGCTGCAAATCTTCATCGAGTGACGCCGCATGCTCGGCCATGTAGTCGCCGATGGCGGTGGCCACGCCCTGCAGCGCGCCGAAGAATTTGTCGGGCAGGGCCGCATGCACCAGGTAGTCTTCGCCTTGTTCCTTGAGCAGCGCGTTCCACTGGCGGTTGAGCCGGTCCAGCGGTTTTTTCAACGGTTCGGGCGCGAACTTGCGCAAGCCCTTCAGCTGGATATGTTCAAGCTCGGCCGTGTACATGCCGCGCGCGCGCGACACCATATTGTGCGCTTCGTCGACCAGCACATTGACCTTCCAGTCATGCGCCAGGGTCATGCCGTACAGCATGGCGCTGAGGTCGAAATAATAGTTGTAGTCGCCGATCACGACATCGCTCCAGCGCGCCAGTTCCATGCCCAGGTAGTAGGGACACACGCCCTGCTGCAGGGCGATGGCGCGCACGGCTTCCTTGTCGAGTATCAGGCCGCTGGCCAGCGCCACTTCGCGCGCCAGCGGCAATCGGTCGTAAAAGCCGCGCGCCAGCGGGCACGATTCGCCATGGCAGGCTTTGTCCGGGTGCTCGCAGGCGCTGCTTTTCGCGCTCAGTTCCAGCACCCGCAGCGGTAGCAGCGGCGCGCTGTTTTTCAGGATGGCGCAGGCGTCGAGCGCCATCTGCCGGCCCGGCACCTTGGCTGCCAGGAAAAACAATTTGTCGAGGCCATGCGCTGCCGTGGCCTTGAGCATCGGAAACAGGCTGCCCACCGTCTTGCCGATGCCGGTGGGCGCTTGCGCCAGCAGGCAGCAGCCGCGGTTGCTGGCCTTGTACATGGCTTCTGCCAGCTGGCGCTGGCCCGGCCGAAAATCGGCGTGGGGAAACGCCATCGCCGCCAGTTGCCGGTCGCGGCTGTCGCGGTGGGTCAGTTCCTGCTCGGCCCAGTCGATAAACAGGGTGCAGTGCTGTTCGAAAAAGATGCGCAGCGCTTCCGCCGTGCATTCCTCGTGCAGGATGGTTTCTTTCTGGCTGGCGATATCGAAATACACCAGCGCCACGCGCAGCATGGGCAGGTTCAGTTGCTGGCACAGCAAATAGCCATAGATGCGCGCCTGCGCCCAGTGCAGCTGGCGGTGGTTGGCCGGCATGGTGGACAGGTCGCCCCGGTAGGTCTTGATTTCTTCCAGCTGGCGGCGGGCCGGATCGTAGCCGTCGGCGCGGCCGCGCACATGCAGCGGGCCGAAGTCGCCGGCCAGGCTGATTTCGCGCTGGTAATCATCGTCGCGCCGGCCGGTCACGGTGGCGTGGCCGGCGATGCCCTCCTGCGCCGTGGGCGAGGGCGTGAAGCGCAGGTCCAGGTCGCCGACTTTCGCGGTAAATTCGCACAGGGCGCGCACGGCAATGGTGTATCGCTTCACGCCGCCACCGCCTGCGACCATTGCAGGTAGCACACGGTCACCGGCATCGCGTGCTGGGCGCAATACGCGATCCAGCGCTGCTGGTTGTCCTGCAGGCGGTCGCCCGGGCCTTTCACTTCGATCATGCGATAACGCTGTTCGGCCGGCCAGAACTGGATCAGGTCGGGAAATCCCGTGCGGTTGCTTTTTATGTCGAGCAAGATGCGTTCAAACGCCTTTTTCAGATGGGTGGCCGGGATGCAGGCCAGGGCCAGCTCCAGCAATTCGCTGTCGAGCACCTGCCAGCTGACAAACGGCGACACGATGCCGGCCTTGGCGGCATGGGTGGCGCGCATGCTGGCGCGGTAGTCGCCATTGTCGAGCTGCGCCAGGCAGGCCGCAAAGTCGTCCAGGCGGCGCGCATGGAAGTCGGCGCTGTGCAGGTCGGCCGGGCCGCGGTGGAACGGGTGGAAAAAGGCGCCCGGGATCGCCTTGAAAATCGTGTGCCAGCACAACAGGCCAAACAGGGAATTGATCAGGGTGTTTTCCACGTAATAGACGGGTGCGTCCTGCTGCGTCAAGTGCTGCAGCACCACGCCTTCCACGTGGCAGCTTTCTTGCGGGAAGGGCAGCAGCAGATCGAGGCGCTCGACCGGCGCGGCTGGCGTGGCGGCCTGTTTCGCGTGGCCCAGTTTGCGCCGCAAGCGGGGCGCCATGCGCAGCAGCAACTGGCGCTCGGCCTCGCTTTCGGGCGCCTGCAGGGCGATCGACAATCGCTCGTAGGCGGCGCCCGGCTGTTCATCCTTTTCCAGTACGCGAATGGCGCGGCCGCGCGCGCCCGGATAGCGGCAGTCGGCGTAGGCGCGGTAGGCGGCGGGCCAGTCCTGCGATTTTTCCAGCTGCTGGGCGATCTGGAATTGCAATTTGTCGCGGCGGCTGGCCAGCCAGGCGTTGTCGCTCACGGGCGCCAGCGCCGCCAGTTCCCGCAGCACCTCGTCGGGGGCGGCGGGCGCGGCCTCGTCGTTGAAGCGCTCGCGGCACTGATGCAGCACTTCGTAGTGGGCGATATCCTGGCGCGTGCGAAAGCCGCGCGAGGCCAGCGAAAACTCCACTTTTTCATATTGATACACGCCTAGGTCGGACAACACGAATTCCGACCAGTCCTGGTGGTAGTTGCCGAAATAAATCAGGCGCAGCCGGTCGCACAGGGGCTGGTTGCATATGCTGTACAGCACGTCGTTCGAGGCCGGATACCAGGCGGAAAACGGCTGTTCGCCCGGATGTTGCTCGCGCAATGCGTCCAGCTGTTCCGTCTTGCGCGCCGCTTTCAAGGGGCCGGCGAGCAGGAATACCTGCTGCAGTTCGGGTTTCAGCAGCAGCTCGAACAGGGTGGCGATATCGATGGCCGGGTCCGCCACCACCCAGCCGGTGGCCAGCAGGGGCAGGGCGGCGCTGCGCGTGTCGCCGATTTCAGCGTAGTTGAGTTTGCTGGCGCGAAACAGACAACCCTTGCGCATCACCAGGCGCACGAACAGCGCGCGCGACGCTTGCGGCAGTTGCGCGAACTGCGCGATGAATTGCGTTTCTTCAACGCTCAGCAGATCGGCATAGCGCTCGCTGATCCAGTTCAGCACGCCCTGGAAGTTCTCCAGATAGTACAAGGGATTGTCCAGGACTCTCAACATGATGGGGCAGGCAGGCTCTTTGATGTTACTTGGATATGGTTTTACTGTGTTTATATACAGTTTAAACCGTGTCGGCCCGCTTGCCCAGCGATTTCCCCTGCGGGTGCGCCAGGCGTTGCGCGGGAACTGATAAATAATCAAATTTGTTTACTTATTGCAAGTCGCCCGGTATATTCTGCATATGAAAAATGTCATCCTGATCACCGCCGCCTGCCTGCTGGCCCTGCTGTCCACCATCGGCGCCTCCTTGCCGTATCCGATCTTGCCACCGCTGTTCGCGGCCGAGGCGCCGAATGCCTTCAATAACTTCATGGGGCTGCCGTCCAAGTTGCTGTTCGGCCTGGCGCTGACCATCAATCCGCTGGGCCTGCTGATCGGCTCGGCCTTGCTGGGGCCGCTGTCGGACCGCTATGGCCGCCGTCCTTTGCTGATGCGCACCGCCGTCGGCGCCGCCATCGGCCATGCGATCACGGCCTGGGCCCTGGTGATCCAGTCCTACCCGCTGTTTATTGTCGCGCGCTTTATCACCGGCCTGCTCGAAGGCAATGGCGCCGTCGCGCGGGCCATGCTGGCCGACCAGTTGCAGGGGCCGCTGCGCCTGCGCGCCATGTCGTGGCTGAACGGCGCTTTTTACCTGGGCTGGCTGGTGGGGCCCATCCTGGCCGGCGCCACCCTGGTGTGGGGCGTGACGGTGCCGTTCTGGATCGCCGCCGGCGCGCTGATGCTGGTGGCCGTGCTGGCGGCGGTCGGCTTGCCGCGCGAAACGCCATCCTTGCTCACGACCTCGTGGTGGCAGGTGGCGCGCGACCGCCATTCGCTGAACCTGCTGCGCCACGAAGAGCTGCGCACCCTGTTCATCGTGCAACTGGCACTGACCTGCGGCGTGGCCAGCTTTTATGAGTTTTATCCGCTGTGGCTGGTTGAAACGGCGCACTACAATGCGCAGGCGATTGCCTGGGTGAACGTGGGCCTGTGCGGCACCATGACCATCACCTCGCTGCTGGCCGGCGGACCCAGCCGCCATGCGCCGCTGCTGCGCGCCGGCTGGTATGCCTGCGCCGTGGCGCTGGCGATCGCCATCCTGGCGATGGGCAATATCTGGGTCGGCATTACCGCCATCGTGCTGTTCGGCATTCCCAACGCGCTGTACAACACGGTGCTGCAAGGCTGGTGCGCCGAGCGTTTCAGCGCGCACGGCCAGGGCGCCGTGATGGGCTTGCTGTCGACCACCTTTTGCATCGCCAATATCATCGTCGCACTGGGCGGCTCGCTGCTGATCCTGATTGACACGCGGCTGGTGCTGGTGGTGGGCGCCTTGTGCGCGGCCTGGTCGGCCTGGCGCATGCATGGCTGGCGCCGGCATTTGAACGCCACCGATGCGCCGGAGCTGAAGGCGGCGGCATGAGCGCCACTGTGGCCACCTCGGAACAGACGCTGTTCCTGCTGAAAATGCGCGGCTCGCAAACGGCGCAGCAACTGGCGGTCTTGCTCGATGTGACCTCGATGGGCGCGCGGCGCCAGCTCGAAGCGGCGCGTGGCAAAGGCCTGGTGACTTTCGAGGACGTGGCCGACAAGGTGGGGCGGCCGTCACGGCGCTGGTCGCTGACGGACGCCGGCCATGCGCGCTTTCCCGACCGCCACGCCGACCTGACCCTGGAACTGATCAGCCAGGTGCGCCAGCTGTTCGGCGACGAGGGACTGGGTAAACTGATCGCCGCGCGCGAGGCGGGCAGCGTAGCGGCCTACCGCGCGCTGATCGATGACGGCGCGCAGCTGTCGGACCGCGTGGCCAGCCTGGCCATGGCGCGCGATGGCGAAGGCTATATGGCCGACAGCAAGGCACAGCCGGACGGCAGCGTGCTGCTGGTGGAAAACCATTGCCCGATCTGCGCGGCGGCAACGGCGTGCCAGAAATTCTGCCGTTCGGAACTGGCGATCTTTCAGCGCGTGCTGGGCGACGATTGCATGGTGGAGCGCAGCGAGTATTTGCTGGAAGGGGGGAGAAGGTGCGTGTACCGGATCGTGCCGATATATAAAACCACGTAAAACCCGCAAATTGCGTGGTCAGGCCCTTATGCCGTCAAGTTAAACTGTGCGATGTATCTAAAAGCACAAGGCGTAGAAACGGCGGGCCGAGACGCGGGTCTGAGAAAATGCCGATGGCGGCGTTGCAGCTCCTTGCCGTACTGGCGTACTGTCTGCGTCGCTGCGCCTTGCCCTCGACATTTTTCAGGCCCGCTTGGCCCGGAATGCCTGCGCGCGATACTGGGGTTGTAATACGGTTCGCCGGTGTGCCTGTGGCTCCGGGACGCCAACTTGCGATATCTGACCCCAGTGTCGCTTATTTCTTCGTCGCTTTCGCCGCCTTCGGCGTGACCTTGTCCACCGCTTCCTGCACGCCGGCCGTCGCCTTGTCCGACGCCTGCGCTACCTGCGCCGAAGCCTTGGCGATCTGCTCTTCCACGGTTTTCACGGCCTGTCTGGTGGCCTTGGTCACTTGCTCGTAGCCGAGGAAGGCGTTGTCGATGGCGGCCTTGACGATGGCGACGGCGTTTTCCGAACCGGGCGGCACGTTTTTCGTCACGTCGTAGATCAGGGCGCTCAAGTTGCTTTTGGCTTCGGCCACATGGGCTTCGGCGGCGGTGGTGAACTCGGTGTGGATGTCCTTGATGATTTCATCGAGCTGCTGCTTGTAGGCCTTGGCGCCGGCCACGCCGGGCTGCAGCTGGGCGGCGGCGGCGGCCATGGCCGCTTTCGGATCCCTGGCCTGGCTGATTTCCTTGCCGGCCGCGATGCTGTCTTCCATGCCGGATTTGGCGGTGGCCATGTTCAAGGCCAGTACTTGCTCCACGCCCTGCACCGCCTTGGTGGTGAGGGTGTTGAAGGTCATCAGCTGGAATTCGAACAGGGCCTTGGTGGCCGATGCGAATTGTTCGGGATTGGTAAACATGTGGTCTCCTCGGTTTGAATAGATACGTTTTTATCTTCCAATACTCTTCGGCACTGCATTGCCATCGCTTGCTGTCAAGCCGGTTGCCCCGTGTTGTTGTGCCCCATTATTTAACAAGCGCCGGTTTTTCGCAACGGCTATCTTTGTACGGTCCCGAGGCCAGTTCCCAGCCGAAGCCCAGGGTCGATTGCGCGCACGACAGGGTGCCATCGACCTTGCTGCGCCATTTGTACCAGGGCGCCGGTGCGGCCCATGCGGCGGTGCAGGCGGCCAGCAGGCTAGCGGCGATCAGCTGCTTCATCTTGTTCTCCAGTGAAGGCGCCGGCCTGTGGCGCGACGACCGGCAGGTGCAAGGTAAACGTGGTGCCGGCCTCGCTGCTGGCCGCCTCGATATGGCCACCGAGCACGCCGGTGACGATATTGTGCGCCACGTGCAGGCCCAGGCCCGAGCCGCCCGAGCCGAGCCGGGTGGTAAAGAAGGGGTCGTAGATGCGCGCCAGGTCGCCGGCGGCAATCCCCGCGCCATTGTCGGCAATCGCGATGCTGATGGTTTTCTCGTCGGCGCTGGCGCGCGCCGTGATGCCGATCGCGCCGCCGCTGCGCCCTTCGAAAGCGTGGCGCACGCAGTTTTCCACCAGGTTGCTCAGCACCTGGCCCAGCGGGCCGGGGTAGCTGTCCATCGCCAGCTCCGGCGCCACGTCCTGGCTCAGGACATGGCCGGCGCCCTTCAACGTGGCCGACAGCGGCAGCATCAGTTCGGCGATGAACTGGCGCAGCAGGAAGTGGCGGCGCTGCGAGCTGGCGCGGTCGACGGCGATCTGCTTGAAGCTCGACACCAGGTCGGCCGCGCGCTGCAGGTTGCGCAGCACGATGGCGTCCGCTTCGCCGGCCTGCGCCAGATAGGTTTCCAGTTCCGAGCGGCGCAAGCCGTCCTGCAGGCCGGCTTGCAGGGCCCGCGTGCGTTCGGCCATGGTGGTGGCCACCACCAGGCCGTTGCCGATCGGCGTATTGAGTTCATGGGCGATGCCGGCCACCAGCGCACCGAGGGCCGCCAGCTTGTCGCGCCGCACCAGTTCATCCCGGGTAATCGACAAGTGTTCGAGGGCCGCCGCCAGTTCGCGGTTGGCCTGTTCCGACTGTTCCTTGGCCAGGGTCAGCGCCGCCGTGCGCTTGGCCACCAGGTCTTCCAGGTGGGCGCGGTGGCGCTGCAGTTCCTGCTCGTGGCGCATGCGGGCGATCGCGATGCCGGCCAGGTCGGCCGCCACGTCGATCAGCACCAGTTCCTGCGGCACCGGGCTGCGCACTTCGCGGTAATACATGGCGAACGAACCGAGTACCGTGTCGTCCTGGCCGAAGATCGGCTGCGACCAGCAGGCGCGCAGGCCGAACGCGGCGGCCATGCCGCGGTAGGGCGCCCACAGCGGATCGTGTTCGATATCGCTGACGACCACCGCCTCGCCGAGGAACATGGCGGTGCCGCAGGAGCCGACGCCGGCGCCGATCCGCACGCCTTCGAGCAGGTCCATGTACTCGCGCGGCAGGCTGGGGGCGGCCACGCTGTGCATGTGCTGCCCATCTTCGTCGAGCAGCATGACGGAACAATACACGCCGCGCGACTGGCCTTCGATCAGCAGCAGCAGGCGCTCCAGGGTGGGCACCAGCGGCGCGCCCTTGGCGATCATTTCCAGCAGCGCGTTCTGGCCGGCGCGCAGCGCTTCGGCCAGGTTGCGCTCGGTCAGGTCGATGATGCGCGCGTGCACCAGCTGGCGGCCCGGTACCGACAAGCGCATCAGCCGGATTTCGCAGGCGATGGCGTGGCCGTCGCGGTGGCAGCACTCGGCGCGGAAGACCACGATCTTGCCTTGCAGCGTATCGTGCATTTTTTCCTGCAGCAGCTGGGTCGAGGCCCGGCCGTCCGCCTGCCGGCCGGGAAAGACGCGCTCGATGCCGCCTTGCAGCAGGGTCGCTTGAGGCATGCCGAACAGCTTTTCGGCCAGGTGATTGGCGTCGATCAGCAGGGCATTGTCGATGTCGAACAGCAGCACCGCATCGGGCGAGCCGGCCAGGATCGAGTGGTAATTGACTTCCAGCGTTTGCGGATGGACGGGGCGCGGCGGCGCGGCGGCAGGGTCACTTTGATGTGTCTTGTGCAGCGCCAGTTCCATCAGGATTTTTTCGGCCACGTCGCGCGCATTGAACGGCATCTTGATATAGTCGCTGGCGCCGGCGCCCACGCTGCGGCCCTGTTCTTCGGCGCTGGGCGAGGACGACATCAGCAGCAGCGGTACGCCATGGCGTTCGGTGGCATTGCGCAGGCGCAGGCAGGTGGCATCGATATTGGCGCCGGCCAGCGCCGCGTCAAGCAGGATCAGGTCGGTGCCACCGGCGGCCAGCTCCACGCCGGCATCGATATCGCCGGCCACGCCGGTGCCCAGGTTATGCCGGTCCAGCACATACAGCAGTTCGCGCATATCGCTGGTGGCGCTGCTGACCAGCAAGACCCTGGCGCGGTCCGCGGTGGGGGAAATCAACTGATTCATGGTGTCGCAATCATGACGCCTGTTCGTGGGCCTAGTATTACATCAAGGCCCTTCACTGTAAATGTTCGACTGGTAACAAAAAGCAATAGTATCCGGCAGTGGTATCCGGCAGGTCAGGCGGCCAGGTCCGCCGGCGCGGCCTGCGCCAGATCGGCGCGCGCCTGTTCGATGCGCGGGTAGTTGTCTTCGATCCAGTCGACCAGCACGGCCAGCCGTTCGGCCGCCTCGCGTCCCAGCGGCGTCAGGCTGTATTCCACCTTGGGCGGTATCACCAGATAGGCCTGGCGCAGCACGAAGCCGTCGCTGCACAGGGCGTCGAGGGTTTGCGCCAGCATTTTTTCGCTGACGCCGCCCACTTCGCGGCGCAGTTCGCTGAAGCGCCTGGTGCCGCTCAGCAGCAGCACCAGCACCAGCACCGCCCAGCGGCTGGTCAGGTGGCTGAGCACGGCCCGCGAAGGGCAGGCGGCCGCCATCAGGTGGGCGCCCTGGTTCTGTTTGGCGAGCGCGGCGCGCATGCTGGCGCCGGGAGTGTCTGTGGACATGGTAGTGACCTTGAAAGAATAAATGTTCATACTTACCAAAAGGTACGTACTTACATTTCGTAAGTGGTGGCGCTATTATAGATTGTTCTCACCCAACAACAAAGGACTCATCATGATCGTCATCACCGGCGCCACCGGCAAGCTGGGCCAGCACGTTATCGCCTCACTGCTGAAAACCGTTCCCGCCAACACCATCATCGCCGCCGTGCGCAATCCGGCCAAGGCCGCCGGCCTGGCCGCGCAAGGCGTGCAGGTACGCCAGGCCGACTACAACGACGGCGCCAGCCTCGACGCGGCGTTCCAGGGCGCGCGCAAAATCCTGCTGATCTCGTCGAGCGAAGTGGGGCGGCGCGCCCAGCAGCACCAGAACGTGATCGATGCGGCCAGGCGCGCCGGCGTGGCATTGCTGGCCTACACCAGCGTCCTGCGCGCCGACACCACGCCGCTGGGCCTGGCGGCCGAACACGTGATCACCGAAGCGGCGATCCGTGCCTCGGGCCTGCCGTTCAGCTTTTTGCGCAATGGCTGGTATCTGGAAAATCACACGGAACACCTGGCCCCGGTGCTGGAGCACGGCGTGGTGCTGGGCGCGGCGCAGGACGGCCGCTTCTCGTCGGCCGCGCGCCGTGATTACGCTGAAGCGGCCGCCGCCGTGCTGACGGCCGCCGCGCCGCAAGCCATCTACGAGCTGGCCGGCGACGACAGTTTTAGCTTGAGCGACTATGCGGCCGAAGTGGCGCGCCAGTCGGGCAAGAGCATCGTGTACAAGGACTTGCCGCAAGCGGATTTCAAGGCGGCGCTGGTGAGCGTGGGCGTGCCGGAAGGCTTTGCCGAACTGCTGGCCGATTCCGACGCGGGCACGGCCAAGGGCGGCCTGGAAGAGCATGGCAAGCAGCTGAGCACCCTGATCCAGCGTCCGACCACCAGCCTGGCCGATGCCGTGAAGACGGCGCTGGCGAAATAAAAGGGGCGGCAGAATGAAAAAAGCCGCAGACTCATGAAAGTCTGCGGCTTTTTTGCGAATTAGGTAATGGTGCCCACGAAGGGACTCGAACCCCTACACCCGAAGGCACATGGACCTGAACCATGCGCGTCTACCAATTCCGCCACGTGGGCACTGATGCTGCTGTATTACTTTATTACTTGACTGCTCTTGCCTTGCTACTTTACTGCGGATAACAACGACAACCGCTCGTTGCTGGTGCCCACGAAGGGACTCGAACCCCTACACCCGAAGGCACATGGACCTGAACCATGCGCGTCTACCAATTCCGCCACGTGGGCATATGTGCTACCGACTACTATTACCTTACTTCTGCTGCTTTACTGCGGATAACAACGAAAACTGCCCGTTGCTGGTGCCCACGGAGGGACTCGAACCCCCACACCCGAAGGCACATGGACCTGAACCATGCGCGTCTACCAATTCCGCCACGTGGGCATTGTGCTGCTTTGCTGCTTTCTTGCTCATCGCTGCGTGTTCTGCAGCGACGGACAAAATCATAAGGGTTGGCGCGCATTCGGTCAATCAACATTTGCTGTTTTCTTCAAGAAAGACTGTTTTCACGTGAAAAAAGCGCCTTCCCTATGAAAACTGCCTGTTTTTATGGCGCAGCAAGGCCATCAGCGCCAGTCCCAGGCCCAGCAGGGGCAGGGTGCCCGGCACGGGCACGGCGAACAGGCTGACGTCCCAGCCGATGGCGTCCAGGGCGATCAGGTCGCTGGCGCTCAGCACCAGCCGTTCGCCATAGGCGACGGTCGGGTCCATGATGCCGAGACCGAGCTGGTCGCGCCAGTGGCTGGCCTGGCGGCCGTCGCCGTGGTAGGCGCCGTTGGCAAACAGCGGTCCGCGCGTGAGGCCGCCATCGAGCGAAAAATACTTGTCGCGGTTGTCGGCCGTCCAGTCGATCACGCCGGCCGCCGTGCTGTCATCGGAGTAGCGAAACAGGTCCAGCGGCGAGACATAGGTAAATTCGATGTCGTCATATGGCCCGCCCAGCGGCGGCGAGTTGTAATCGAGGATGTCGACGCCGCTCAGGAAGCCCAGCGCGTGGCCGATCTCGTGCATGGCGACGCCGATAAAGTCGATCGCGTTGGTGGCGATGCCATTGCCGGGATCGAAATCGAAGGTGAAGTCGCTATTGAACTGGATAAAGCCGTCGCAGTCGCCCAGGCAGCCGGGCAGTGACTGGCCCGGTGGTGCCAGGCCCAGCGCCTTGGCTTCCGCGTTGCTCATGTACAGGTACTGATTATTGTCGTCGCCGTTGTTGTCGATATACGGCACGGCGCTGCCGGGACCGTTCGGATTGTTGGCCGTATTGTTGATCAGTACGCCGAAATCGCCGCCGCCGGGCAGATGCGCCAGTGCCTGATTGTCGTAGGCCGAGGTGACGTCCTGCGCCAAGGCGTTGCGCACGTCGCCGTAGCGGTAGAACGCTTCGCTGGAGCCGGTCTGGCCCAGGATGCTGTTGCCCAGCGAATTGAAGCCGACCGTCAGTTCGATCGTGACGTTGTCTTTCAGCACGCGCGACCATTGCGCGGCGGCGGCCTGGAAGCCCTGCTGCGCCTGCAGCGAGGTGCCGGGAACATATTGCAGGTTGAAGATGGGGGCGGCCAGGCAGGTCAGGGGCAGGCTGGCGGCCAGGCACAGGAAAAATGAACGGGCTTTCATGGTGGCTCCACGGAGTGAGGGGGGTATGCCACCACCACGCAAAAAGCGTGCTCGTCTTTAATAATCAGGGGCTTGCGTTGAAGACAGGGGGATTGACGCCGTGGATTGTCAGAAAGTCCGACAGCCAGGATATGCCGGCAAGAAATGAAAAAAAGCCGCAAACTCGTGAAAGTTTGCGGCTTTTTTGCGAATCCGGTAATGGTGCCCACGGAGGGACTCGAACCCCCACACCCAAAGGCACATGGACCTGAACCATGCGCGTCTACCAATTCCGCCACGTGGGCACTGATGCTGCTTGACAAGTAATACCTGCCAATTCTGCTATTATAGCGACTTGAAGAGTTTTGCGCCAGATGAGCTTTCGCTCCATACTGCACATCAACCCTGTACCGCTTTCCTGTAACGCCTCACCGTTGAAGGTGATTCGCTGCAAGAGACAAGGATTATAGAGCAATATTTGCCGATGTCAAATGCCTGGTGCGCTTTTCCACAAATTTTCATCAAGGAGCGAGCAGGCCTGTTTCCAGTACGCTGTCTGTTAGGCAAACCAAGGCGTCGTCCGGTACACTACGGCCTATCACCGTGTCAATTGACGGTGATGTCATCGGCCTGTTTTCCGTTTGATCACTGTCAATACAACTATAGAAATACTTTTGAGCCAAAATACCCACACCATCCCCAGCCGGGAGGACATTCTCGGCATATTCCGCAGCGTCAACGCGCCTCTCGATCCGCAGTCACTCGGGAAAACGCTGCAAGTGCATGCCGATTCCATGGATGTCCTGGTTCGTCGCCTGAAGGCGATGGAGCGCGACGGCCAGCTCAAGTCTGACGCCAGCGGCATCTTCAGCCTGGCCGACCAGAGCGCGCTGGTGGCCGGTCGCGTGACCAGCCACCGCGACGGTTTCGGTTTCGTGATACCCGACGACGCCAGCGCCGACCTGTTCCTGCCTGAAAAGGAAATGCAGAAAGTGCTGCATGGCGACAAGGTCATGGCCCGCATCGTCGGCACCGACCGCCGCGGCCGCCCGGAAGGCACGATCGTGGAAGTCACCTACCGCGCCAATACCCATGTGATCGGCCGTCTGATCCAGGAAAACGGCACCTGGGTGGTGGCGCCGGAAGACCAGCGCATTGGCCAGGACATCCTGGTGACCGGTTCGGTTGGCAAGGCGAAAGCCGGCCAGATCGTCAGCGTTGAACTGACCGAGCAGCCGATGCGCTTCAAGCAGCCGGTCGGCAAGATCGTCGAAGTGCTCGGTGCGCTGGACGACCCCGGCATGGAAATCGAAATCGCCGTGCGCAAGTTCAATGTGCCGCATATCTTTTCCGCCGCTGCCCTCAAACAAGCTGAAAAGCTGCCGTTCGAAGTGCGCGCCGCCGACCTGAAAGAGCGTGTCGACCTGCGCGACGTGCCGCTGGTCACCATCGATGGCGAAGACGCACGCGACTTCGACGATGCCGTGTACTGCGAGCCGGTCAAGATCGGCCGCACCAAATGCTTCCGCCTGATCGTGGCGATCGCCGACGTCAGCCATTACGTGAAACCGAACGACGCGCTCGACACCGACGCGCTCGAACGCAGCACCTCCGTCTATTTCCCGCGCCGCGTGATCCCGATGCTGCCGGAAAAACTGTCGAATGGCCTGTGCTCGCTGAACCCGGCGGTCGACCGTTTGACCCTGGTGTGCGACGCCGTCGTCAGCGAGAAGGGCGAGCTGAAAGCCTACCAGTTCTACCCGGCCGTGATCCATTCCGCCGCGCGCCTGACGTATGACGAAGTGGCCGCCGTACTGGGCAACACCAAGGGTCCCGAAGCCGCGCGCCGCGCCGATATCCTGCCGCACCTGCAAAACCTGGAACTGGTTTACCGCGCCTTGTTGAAAGCGCGCAGCGAGCGTGGCGCCATCGATTTCGAGACCACCGAAACCTATATCGTCTGCAACAGCGCCGGCAAGATTGAAAAGATCATCCCGCGCACCCGCAACGAGGCGCACAAGATCATCGAAGAGTGCATGCTGGCGGCCAACGTGTGTGCGGCGGACTTGCTGCTGCGCCACAAGCATCCGGGCACCTACCGCATCCACGCCAGCCCGACCAAGGAAAAGCTCACGCAAGTGCGCACCTTCCTCAAGCAAGTCGGCCTGAACCTGACCGGCGGCGACACGCCGACAGCCACCGATTACCAGACTCTGATGCAGCAGATCAAGCTGCGTCCCGACGCGGCCCTGCTGCAGACCATGCTGCTGCGCTCGATGCAGCAAGCCGTCTACAGCCCGGACAATATCGGTCACTTCGGCCTGGCATACGAAGCGTATGCCCACTTCACCAGCCCGATCCGCCGCTATCCCGACCTGCTGACGCACCGCGCCATCAAGGCCATCTTGCAAGGCAAGAAGTACGAGCCGAAATTGTCCGACAAGACCGTGCTCAACACCAACGTGTCGAACGCCACGCGCAAGCAGCAGGCGAAAGACAAGGCGGAAGGCAAGCCGAAGAAAACCGATCTGACGATCTGGGATGCGCTCGGCGTGCATTGCTCGGCCAACGAACGCCGCGCCGACGAAGCGTCGCGCGACGTCGAAGCCTGGCTCAAGTGCTACTTCATGCAGGATAAACTGGGCGAGGAATTCACCGGCACCATCACCGGCGTGACCACCTTCGGCGTGTTCGTGCAACTGGACACCCTGTTTGTCGAAGGCCTGGTGCACGTCACCGAACTGGGCACCGACTACTTCCAGTACGACGATGCGCGCCATGAACTGCGCGGCGAACGCACCGGCAAGCGCTATCAGCTGACCGACCGCCTGACGGTGCAGGTCGCCCGTGTCGACCTGGAAACGCGCAAGATCGATCTGCGCCTGGTCACGGAAGGCGAAGTGGCGGGCGAAGAAGTGTCGGACAAGCCGGCCGGTGGCAAGCGTAACAAGAAATCCATGGTCAAGCCCGGTCCCGCGACCGAGCAGCGCCATGAAATCAAGGCCGGCGGCGCCAATGGCAGCAATGGCGCGGCCAAGCCGAAACGCGGCAAGTCCGCCAGCAACACCCCAGTCGCGGCACCTGCCGCGGCGGCGCCACGCGCAGCAAGAACTGGTTCGAAAACAAGCAAGAAGAAGCGATAGAAGAAACGATACACCATGAAGAATAAAATGATTTTCGGCTTCCACGCCGTGACCTCGCGCCTGCGTCATGAAGCGTCGTCGGTGGAAGAAATTTTTGTCGACGCCAGCCGCGTCGACGGCCGCATGAAGGACATGATCGCCGCCGCCAAGGCCGCCGGCGTGCGCGTCATGCCCGTCGATTCGGCGCGCCTGGACAAGATCGTCGGCACCCGCCGCCACCAGGGCGTGATCGCGTTTGCCTCGCAACTGTCGCTGGCGCGCAACCTTGATGAGCTGCTGGACGCGGTCGACGGCCCGCCGCTGCTGCTGATCCTCGACGGCATCACCGACCCGCACAACCTGGGCGCCTGCCTGCGCGTGGCCGACGGTGTCGGCGCGCATGCCGTGATCGTGCCGAAAGACCGCGCCGTGGGCCTGAACGCCACCGCCGCCAAGGTCGCCAGCGGCGCCGCCGAGACCGTGCCCTACATCACCGTGACGAATCTGGCGCGCACCATGCGCGAACTGAAAGAGCGCGGCATCTGGCTGATCGGCACCTCGGACGACGGCGAAAAAGGCCTGTACGAAGCCGACTTCACGGGCCCGACTGCCCTGGTGATGGGTTCCGAAGGCGAAGGCATGCGCCGTTTGACGCGCGACACTTGCGATATTCTGGTCAATATTCCGATGTTCGGCTCGGTCGAGAGTCTGAACGTGTCGGTCGCCTCCGGTGTGTGTCTCTACGAGGCTCGCCGCCAGCGTATCGCGCTGGAAGCCTGAAAAACGTCCATGGCGGCGTTGCATTGCCTCGCCGTACTATTCGTACTGTCTTCGGCAATGCGCCTTGCCCTGAACGTTTTGTAGCGCTTCCAAAAAGATCAGCCGCCGCCCTCGAGGCGGCGGTTGTTTATCTGCCTCTCCGGCAGCACGCCGCCGAATACGCTACCATTTGCATCCTGTTACCTATTACGAACCACGTCCCATGTTCCACCACCTGCGCGAAGACATCAACAGCATCATCGAACGTGACCCGGCCGCCCGCAATGGCTGGGAGGTGCTGACCTGTTATGCCGGCCTGCACGCCATCGTCATGCACGGCTGGGCGCACTGGTGCTGGCTGCGGCACATGAAGTGGCTGGGCCGTTTTATCTCGTATGTCGCGCGCATCATCACCGGCATCGAAATCCATCCTGGCGCCGTGATCGGCCGCCGCGTGTTTATCGACCATGGCTTCGGCGTGGTGATCGGCGAGACGGCCGTGGTCGGCGACGACTGCACCATCTACCAGGGCGTGACCCTGGGCGGCACCTCGCTGCATACGGGCAGCAAGCGTCATCCCACCTTGGAGCGCGGCGTGATCGTCGGCGCCGGCGCCCAGGTGCTGGGCAGCTTCACGGTGGGCGCCTACGCCAAGGTCGGCTCGAACGCGGTGTTGCTGAAACCCGTGCCGTCCGGCGCCACGGCCGTCGGCAACCCCGCGCATATCGTGCAGAAGGACCTCAACGCCCTGCGCGAAGGCAGCACCGCCCATCTGTTCGCCGCCTACGGCGTCACGCCGAACGGCGACGATCCGCTGTCGAAAGCGCTGCAGGGCCTGATCACGCACGCCGTGGCGCAGGAGCAGCGCATCGAAACCATCCTGGCGACCCTGAAGCGGGCCGGCATTTGCTGCCAGGGTGTGCCCGAGTGTGATAAATTGGATACGGAACAGATGAACAAGCTGGTGGACTAGTGAAAGAGGATGACGCATGAGTACTGAAGCAAGCGCAGCAAACACCGATAATCCCAACCTGCTCGACCCGTTCGAGATCCGCGTACTGGCCGTGCTGGCCGAAAAGGAAGCACTGACGCCGGACAGCTACCCGCTGTCGCTCAACGCCCTGACCAACGGCTGCAACCAGTTGTCCAGCCGCGACCCCGTGATGGCCCTGTCCGAAGAAACCGTGTACGACGTGCTGCAGCGCCTGATGCAGCGCAAATTCGTCAACGGCATCACCCAGGCCGGCGCGCGCGTCGCCAAGTACGAACACCGCATGCGCATCAAATGGTCGCTGGAACAGGACAAGCTGGCCATCCTCACCATCCTGATGCTGCGCGGCCTGCAGACGGCCGGCGAAATCCGCAGCCGCAGCGGCCGCGTGCATGAATTCAAATCCGTGGCCGAAGTGGAATCCGGCCTGCAATTCCTGATCGACAAATACCCGCCGCTGGTGGCCAAGCTGGCCGTCGCCCCCGGCGCGAAAGAGCCGCGCTACGGCCACCTGTTGGGTGGCGCGGAAGCGCTGGCGCAGATCGAGACGGCGGCAGGCTACGCCGGCGCCGTCAGCGCGCCGCAGCAGGGCAGCAGGGTGGCCCAGCTGGAACAGGAAGTGCTGCAGCTGCGCAGCGATTTCGATGGCCTGGCGGCGCAGTTCGAGGCGTTCCGCAAGCAGTTTGAATAAGTCTGGCTTGGAGCCAGAGGCGCGCCATCACTGCGGCATATAAAATTTGAGATACAAGGTATCTCAATCATGCAATGGAGACCCAGGATGGCTACGACAACAATGGTCCACGTTCGCGTGGACGAGCAGCTCAAGGCAGATGCTACCGAGGCATTGAACGCCATGGGCCTGTCCGTTTCAGATGCGGTACGTGTTTTTTTGATGCGTGTGGTGGCAGAAAAACAGATGCCATTCACGCTCAAGGTACCGAACGAGGAAACACGTGCGGCCATGGCTGAAGCGGATGAGATTGCAGGCACGCGGCGTGCCCGTTTTGCGACTGCTTCTGAACTGTTTGATGACCTCGAAAAAGCCAGCAGCCAGTAAGCGAGCTCCTTTTCCAAGAGCGGCGGACTATGCCAAGTCTTTCCTGAAGGACTGGGAACGTCTGTCTCGTGCTGGGCGCTATGACATGCATCGTTTGAAAGAAGCGATGTCTGCTCGTGGCAAATGATATCGCTCTCGGCGCGGAATGGCTCGATCATCCGCTCATTGGCAACTGGGCGGGCCACCGGGAATGTCATATCGGGGGCGACTATCTGCTGCTCTACAAGCTGGACGACACCGCAAAACCTGGTTTGATCATCTTTGTACGTGCCGGCTCACATGCCGATCTCTTCGAGTAACTGACTAATTCGCCTGATAATTGGCCGGATCGATGGCCGGCGTGCCATGGTGGCCAAACACGTCGCCGCCGTTCGGGTGCTTTTGTGTGCGGCGCTTTTCCTCTGGCAGGATATTTATCTTGCTGTCAGCTGGCGCCAGTTCTTTCGCTTTTTCAGCGTCTACCTGATTTCGCGGCGCCGGCCGGTATCAGGCGGCCCGCACCACTCGCACGCTGTCACGCCCCTCGCGCTTGGACGCGTACAAGGCGGCGTCACCCAGTTCGAGCAGCGCGGATAAACTTGCCGGCGGCTGCTCGAACAGCGTGGCGCCCACGCTCAGGGTCACCGCCTTGGGCGTGGCAAACGCCTGCTGCGCCATCTGTCCGAACATGCCGCGCAAGGCATTCCCCAGCGTGACCACGCTGTCGCTGCTGGCGCCGCGCAGCAGGATCACGAACTCATCCCCACCCAGCCTGGCGGCCAGGGCGCTCTGCGGCAAGGTATTGCAGATCATTTCGCTCAGCGCCACCAGCAATCTGTCGCCGGCACTGTGGCCGTGCAGGTCGTTGACCTGCTTGAAGTTGTCGATATCGATCAGCAGCAAGGCACCGGGACTGTGCGGCGTGGCCTGTGCCAGCAGGCCGGGCGCGCGCTGGTCCAGGGCGCGGCGGTTGTACAGCGCCGTGAGCGGGTCGCGCGCGGCCAGCTGCCCGATGCGTTCTTCGCGGCGGTGGCGCTCCGTGCCGGTCATGGACAAGGCGATCAGCATGATCGCCATGGCGCCCTCCACCAGCGAAATCCGGATCACCTCGCCATGGAAGGCGGCCAGGTCGACGAAGGCATCGAGCGCAACGATCGATGCGGCCTTGGCAAAGTAAAACAGGCCATGCAGCAGCAGGACGTAGCGCAGCTGCACCGCGCCCACACTCAGTGAAACGCCATGGGGGCGCAGCAGGAAGCTGGCGCGCAGGCTGACGCCTGCAATGAGCAGCGACTGGATGACGAACATGACCCTGGACCACCACGCCGCGTCGGGCAGCAGCAGCACGGCCAGCCAGGCAAGGGCAAGCAGGTACCACGCGCGCGACAGGCGCGTGTCCGTGAACCTGGCGACGCCAGCCAGGAACAGCCAGTGGGCGGCGATCAGCAAGCCGTTGGCAAACCAGATACCGATCAGCAAGTAGCCGCTGGTGCGCAGCAGGGCCAGGGTGCAGCCGACGGTGATGACGGCGAACCCCGCGCTCCAGAACAGCAGCGATTTTTCGCGCACGCTGCGCCACTCCACGGCCAGGTAAAGCGCGGCGGCAGCGGCCAGCGCGGTCGAGAGGATAAGGATGGTGGAGGGATCGAGTGCCATGTATCAGGAGGGACGTGAGTATCCTCGGATTAACCGATGAAGTGAGGGACGCTATTTTAGCGTTCTTCACGACAAGTGTAGCCCATCTTTATCGACCACAAGTATCAAGCTGGAGGCGATGTCTCACCCGCTGGCTGAAGCTTATGAGATTGCAGGCACGCGATGTGCCCGTTTTGCTACAGCGGCTGTTGCGTCACCTTCTGAAACTGACTAATTCGCCGGGTAATTCGCCGGATCGATGGCCGGCGTGCCATGGTGGCCAAACACGTCGCCGCCGTTCGGGTGCTGTTGTGTGCGGCGTTTTTCCTCCGGCGGCGGACTGACCAGCACGATGGACGCTTCCCGAGGGTTGCGCAGGTTGACCGCCGCGCTGACGCCGCCATCGCGGTAGCTGCCCATCAAGCCGATGGCGATTTGCACGAACCAGGTAGCCGCACCCGTGTTGCCGAGACGCCGGTCGGTGTCGATCCACTGTGCGGGGTTGCCGCTGTCGAGTTCGGTGCCGCCATCTTCTGCGTGCTTCATCAAGGTCCTGTGCAGCGTGATTAACTGTTGCGTGTCGCCGCCGGTGGCGGCCACCAGGCGTGCCGGCGCCGCCGGCCGTTCTGTCTCGGGCAGGCTGCGCAGCGCTTCCCGCCAGCCCGCCTGCAAAGCCTGTTCGCGCTGGTCGCGGCGCGTCAGGAGCTTGCCGTCCGCGTCGACCATTGTCACGAAGGTGGGGCGGTGGATAAAGCCCAGGGTGGGCAGGCGGTCCAGCTGGGCCAGCTGTTCACGGTTGAAAGGCATCGGAAACCAGGGCGTCGGCTGCCAGTCCTTCGGCGGGTGGTAATTGCGGCCATGCAGCTTGTCGAGCCGGCTGAAGCTGCCGGTGCCGCGAATATCGGTACGGCGGGCGAACTGGGCGGCGACGGGCAGCCATTCTTCGATGGTGGGCTGGCGCATGGTAAATGCGTCCGGGTTCTCTTTCTTGCGGGGATGAGGCACGCTACTCATCAGCGCGTCATACGCGAGATACAGCCGTCGCGCCACCCCGTAATTGTTCAGGTCATCGACGCTGTCCTCGGGCGGCGCATCTTCAAACGCAAACTTGCGTACGGCATCAATGCGATCGCGCCGGGCCAGCACAAACAGGGCGGATGCATCAGGCATTTCAGGGATGTAGTAACCGTTCCTGACCAGCGATAATGATCCATCAGGACGGTACAAGTCGCGCGTGGACATGCTGTCCTCGGAATTGAGCACGATGTAAGGCACGTCGGGGTTGGCATCGAAAAAGGCAAATACATCTTCCAGAATACGATCAGGGTGTTCACTGAGGTGGCGCGGACCGGCAGCAAACAGATGCCAATGCAAGCCGGATGAGGAGTAGCCACCGGCCAAGCCTATTGCTGGTGAGTCGGGACTGTCCAACATTCGGGTGTTATAAATGGGTGGCTCGGCATTAAATACAGGCACACCGAAATACATGGGCAGGTATTTCGCACCGTTTTCCAGCGTGTCGCCACCACGGCCGCCGGCAATGCCTGACCTTTCCATTTCATCCCATGTATATTTCCGGACATCTTGCTCGCGTATGCTCGCATGCGCATTTCCTTTTTGCAGGGCTTCCCATAGCTTGCCCTGGCGATATTTATCCAGCGTCACGCCAAGCCCGATCACTTCCAGCATATATTCGCGCCGGGATTGCTCGGTGACCGGCGCAGCTTGTACGATCGGCTTGGCCGCTGGCACGGGGTTCTGTTGATTGAACCAGCGCGTGCCAAGCAAGCTTGCGGCAACGATAGGTGGTATCAGCAAAAGCGATTGGAGGTACTTTCCGGCCTGGCTGGTCATCGTGCGCTCCTGTAAGAGGACCTGTTTTTCATTTTGGAATATCGTTGATGGCTCGACGGCTGAGGGGAGGAAAGACAGATTCGGTGCGCCGTCCATTGACCGTTTCGCACACAACAGTGGAAGGCAAACCTGCCTGCAAAGCTGGAACACAGGCAGGCAATCGTCCCGAACTATAGTAGTCAGCATTGCCTTCAATAACTTTCTTGCGTTGTGCTGGTTCTGCAGCCCAGTAAACTGAAAATTTTGTTAAAAAATCATCCCATCTAAGGATGGATGGCCGTACTGGATTACGTAGATCGTTTTGCAACCGCCAATCCGCCACCGCACATAAATACCGGTAGAACTTGGGATCACTGCTTGCTTTGCCGCCGCCAATCGCCACGTCATACGCGGTCACATGGCGATGATTTTCCGCGTTGCCGATAATCGCGCCGTGGAAGGACTTGGGGCTGATTTCATGCTGCCAGCGCTTGCGCGCCGCATTGGGCGTTTCCAGGGGATCGATATACAGCTGGTCGCCGCCGTACGGGTAGCGCGCGACACGTTCGAGCTTGCGCCAGTCTCCTGGCGTCTTGCCCAGATTGAGTGCTTGCTCCACCTGTTTGTGCGCAGCCGGGCTGAAAGGGCCATAGTCATGTACTGCTTTCCGGTCAGGCTCGGCACGAGGATCCGTGACGACTTCTCTCGGAAGCTTGCGCAAGCCCTGGCCGCTGGTCACGGCGATGGCGGCGTCGATCGGGTCGACTTCTTCGCACGGGCCTTGCTCCTTGCGCGGCAGCGTGGTCTGGCTTGAGTCGGCGGGGAACTGGCCGGGACGCAGTTCTCCGCCATCGAGCACGGCGGCCGTGGGCACGTTCAGCGCTTCGCCGTTGATGGTGCGCAGGCCTTCACGCCGGCCCGCTCCGGTCGAAAAGATATTCCATTTGCCGGGCGGCACGGGCGGCCACCGGGCCTCGTCGTGGCTGGCGCGATGACCCCGGTTGGCGCCGGCCACATGGGCGTGGTCGTCCTCGCCATCAAGGCGCAGGGCGAAATCGTGCGGCGGCAGGCCGACCAGCACCGGGCCGGTGGTTTTCTTTGCCGGATCGAGGCACCGTTTGGCGGTAAACACGCGCTGGTAAAATCCCGCGCCGAGCTCCCGCAAAGGCTGGCGGCGCTGGTATTCCTTTTCCCAGTAGGTGGGGCCGTCGCCCCAGATGCTTTTTTCCTTCTTGCCTTTTGTCGTCGACAGGCGGTTGCCGCCCAGGTGATCGGGCACGCCCTGCCAGCCGATGCCCTGCATATTGTCCAGCGCGACCGTCATGTCTTCCGGGCAGAAGTACAGATACACCTTGCCGCGGTTGTCGCGGTCCGCCTCGGCTTTCCACGGTGCGCCTGCCATGCCGTGGCACAGCGTATCGTCCTTGATCTGGCCGAAGGCGGGCGTGGCGTGCTTTTTCGCGACCACGCCCTGCACGATATTCACCAAGGTCTGCAGGCGGGCATGGAAAGTCTGGCGGTTGTTGATGGCGTCATATTGGCCTTCCATCGCCGGGTCCTGGCCGCCGCCAAAGATTCGGCTTGTTTCGATGGTGCCGAAAAACATGGTGGTCTCTTCCACCAGGCTGTAGGGCGGATGCGTGAGGATCAGGGTATCGGCCGGCCGCTTGCCTTCGTCCAGCAAAAATGCTTGCGCCAGCAGCGAAATCAGGCAGCCCTGGCTGTGCGCGACGATGGAGACCACTTCGTTGCTGTCGTAGTCGCGGATCATGGCGATCAGGGCCGCCAGGCGCCTGGCGGCCAGCACCATGTACATGCGTCCCGGCGCCGTCATCAATGGCTGCACCGGATCGCCGCCCACGTCGAGCGGCGAATACAGACCCTTGTTCCACATGTCGGGCAGGGTATTGGTGGCGTTGCCGAAGGGGCCGCCATTTTTCGACATGTCCTTGTCGAGCCGGTTGCCGTGGCGGTCGGTGTTCTGGCCATTGACGACCTTGGCCGCATTGCTGCGCTCCCGGAAACCCCAGTAAAACGGGATCACCGGGCTGTTGGTGGTATCGACCAGATGGCGCTTGAAGTAGATCGCATCCGGGTCCGGCTCCAGCTTGTCCTTGTCGCCTGGCTGCGGCATGCGCCAGACTGCGGGGCGCAAGATCGCCGGCCCGCCTTCACGCATGCCATACAGGCGCGCATCGAGCCCCTGGCACAGTCCCTTTTCAATCGCCTCGAAGCTGGTGCCTACATCGTTGACGCCGTGGATCACGATCACATTGCCGGGCAGCTCGCGCCGCACGCGTACATGCGCCAGTTGCTGCGGTGGACGTCCACACTGCAGCAGCGCCTGTTCGCTGCCGGTCACATAGGGAATCTTCGGATATGCCATCGCCGCGCCTGTGTTCCATGCTGCTGGGAAACACAGTGTAGGGCGATGGCGGCTGCTTGCAGTGACTCAGTTAGTGCTTGTTTGCGGTGGCGCAAGTGGGACTACCGTTCCCCCATCGACTCCGAAAACGTCTTGGTGATCGGTTTCGTCAGATAACGCAGCACCGTCTTGCGGCCGGTGTTGATCTCCACCGTGGCCGTCATGCCGGGCTGGATCAGGATCGGCTCTCCGTTCTTGCCCAGCAGATTGCGCCCGCTGGTCTTGATCTGCACGCGATAGTAGGGTTGTTCGTTGCCCTTGTTGTCTTCGCTCAGGGTATCGGCGCTGATATAGCTGACGGTGCCGCGCAGGCGGCCGTAGATGGCGTAGTCGTAGGCGTCCAGTTTCACGGCGGTGGGCAGGCCCGGCTTGATAAAGGCGATATCGGCCGGTTTCACCTTCGCTTCGATGATCAGGTCGTCGTCGGTGGGCACGATCTGCAGGATCTCTTCGCCGGGCTTGGCCACGCCGCCCAGGGTGGTGAGCCTGACGTTGCGCACGATGCCGTCGGTGGGCGCGTAGATATCGGTCGAACCGAGCTGCTCCTTGCGCTGGGTCACCGTTTGCAGCACGCCGGCCAGGTCTTCCTGCGCTTTCACCAGGTCGGTCTGCGATTCTTGCAGATATTTGTTGCGGCGATTCGTGATCTGCGCCTGGATGTCGACCACCTGGCGCTTGAGTTTCAATATCTCGGCACGGCTGACGTCGCCCGTTTCCAGCAGCGGCAAGTTCATTTCCAGCTCTTCCTTGATCAGCTGCATGCTGCTGCTTAAAGCGCTCACTTCGGCCTGCACCGCGCCCTGCCGCTTGCCGAAAAAGGCCAGCTGGTTGGCGCGGAACTCGGGGAAATCCTGCAGTTCGGCCGGGAACTTCGGCGTGCCGCCGAACACCTCGGCCTGCAGGCGCGCCACGGCCGCCTTCAGGCCGGCCGCCTTGGCCGTGCTTTCCAGGTAGCTCGATTCGGCCCGCGTGCGGTCGAAACGCGCCAGCAGGGCGCCGCGCTTGACGATGCTGCCCTCGTGCACGCGCAGCTCGGCCAGCACGCCGCCGTCGGCCACCTGGATGATCTGGTTGCGCGAGCTGGCGATCACCTGGCCGTTGGCGCGCGTCACCTGGTCCAGTTCCGCCCACGAGGCCCAGCCGATCACGCCCAGCAGGGCGATGCTGCAGGTCCAGATCAGCATGCGGCCCCGTTTGGCTTCCTTCCTGACCTCGATTTTCGTCACTCGGCTGGTGTTGTTCATGCCACGGCTCCTTGTACAACGACGGGGGCGGGCGCCGGAGAGGCCGGTACCGCCTGCATGGTGGGTGGCTTGCCCGACAGTTTGGCCAGTACGGCGTCGCGCGGGCCGTCCAGCAGCACGCGGCCGGCCTGCAGCACCACCAGCCGGTCCAGCAAGGGCAGCAGGGCGTTCTTGTGGGTGGTGGCGACCATCGTCACGCCTTCGGCCGACAATTCACCGAGCAGGGCCACGATGCGCGCCTCGGTCTTGGCGTCCATCGCGCCGGTCGGCTCGTCCAGCAGCCAGATCTTCGGTTTCGCCAGCAGCATGCGCGTGACCGCGATCAGCTGGCGCTGGCCGCCCGACACGCCGCGCCCGCCTTCGGTAATCGCCAGCGCCAGGCCGCGGGGCTGGCCGGTGATCAGGTCGATCAGGCCCGTGCGCCGGGCGGCCGCCAGAATCGCTTCCTCGCCCGGATCGGCCAGGCCCAGCAGCAGATTGTCGCGCAGGGTGCCGCTGAACAGCCGCGTATCCTGCGGCAGGTAGCCGATCATTTCACGTACCACCGGCGGCGCCAGCAGGGCCATGTCGACATCGCCCAGGTACACTTTGCCTTCGGACGGCTGGAACAGGCCCGAAGCGAGTTTGAGCAGGGTGCTCTTGCCGGAACCGATGGCGCCCACCAGGCCGACTTTTTCGCCAGGGCGGATCGCCAGCGCATCGACCTCCAGCGCCACCTTCTGCGCGCCGCCGTAGCTGAAACGGATGCGTTCGAAGCGCAGGCCCTTGTCCAGGCCGCGCGGCGTCAGCGCATGGGCCGCGTTGTCCGCTTCATTGGGCAGGCTGATCACCTGTTCCAGGCCGTCGATGGCGGCGCGCGCATGTGCCCATTGCACCATCACGGCGGGCAGCTGCACGATCGGCATCAGGGCGCGGTTGCTGATGATGGTGCAGGCCATCAGCGCGCCCATGGTCATCTGGTTTTCGGCCACGAACCAGGCGCCCATCGAGATCAGTGCCACGTTCGTCAGTTGCTGGAAGCCGGCCGTGATGTTTTGCGACAGGGCCGCATAGTCGCGGATATTCTGTTCCGCGTGGCTGGTCTCGGCCACCAGTTCGCCCCAGCGCGCCTGCATCATCCATTCGGCGCTGCTGCCCTTGAGGGTTTCGACGCCATCGACCGCTTCAACCAGCAGCCCGGCCTTGCGGTTGCTGGCATTGAGGTTGTTGCGCGTATGCGCCTGGATCGCGCGCTGGAACATCAGTCCGCACACCAGGGCCAGCGGCAGCGCCACCAGCGGCACCACCACCAGCCAGCCGCCGATGATGGTGATCATGATCAGGAACAGCAGCGCGAACGGCACGTCGGTCAGCACGAACAGCGAGGTGGAGGTCAGCACGCCGCGCACCATTTCAAAGCCTTTCACCTGCGCCGCCAGGGTGCCCACCGAGGCCGGACGCGCTTCCATGCGGATGCCCAGCATGCGCTGGAAAAACCACTCCGACAGTTCATGATCGACTTCTTTGCACGAGTGGTCGACGATGCGGCTGCGTACCTGCTTGAGAATGAATTCCAGGCCGATCGACAGCGCCACGCCCACCACCAGCACCCACAAGGTGGAAAAGCTCTGGTTCGGAATCACGCGGTCGTAGACCTGCATCGAAAACAATGACGTGGCCATGGTCAGCAGGGTGACGATGGCGGTGGCCAGCACGGCGTCGACAAACACGCTTTTTTTCAGCCACAGCGCGCGCCGCACCAGGTCCAGGGCGCCGAGCTTGCCGGCACCCTGGGCGTTGCGCCTTGGCAGGCCCACGCAGGCCAGGCCGGCCAGCGACGCCAGCAGCAAAGGGCGGCCATCCATGCCTTCGCCGCGCCAGGCGCCGTCGCCGGCGCGCGCCTGCAGCAGGCCCCAGCCGGTACTGTCGCTATGGATGGCGAAGGGCAGCTCGCCCGGCGTCGGATCGTGCAGCAGGCGCGCCGCGCCTTCCAGGCCGGCCGCCTGCCAGACCTGGCTCAGTACTGCCGCGGCGCCGCCGTCTTCGTCCAGGTGGTCCAGCTGGCGCTGCAGGTCGGCCAGGCGGGCGGCGGCCAGGTGCTGGCCGGTGAGCCGTGCCGCCTGGTCGACCAGTGGCAGCAGGCCGTGTTTGATGGAAGTGTCCATGCTGTCTCCTTGATGCATGTGTTCAGTTGGATGGCGCGGTACGGCCGGCCAGGGTGCCGGTTTGCGCCGCCAGGCGCAGGCTGGCGGCGATCGCCTGGGCGCGCGTGTCTTCCAGCACGAACTGCGCCTGCGTGGCTTCGCGCACGGCGTTGAGCACGTCGTTCCAGCTCTTGCGGCCGATCACGTACTGGCGCGCATACGATTCGAACACCTGGGTCGAGGTGGTGCTCGATTCGCCCGCATTGCCCAGGCGCTCGCGGCTGGATTCGGCCTCGTTCCAGTCGATGGTGAAGCGTTCGCGCACGTCGCGTTCGGCCGCGTCGTGGGCCGAGCGGGCGCCTTCGCGCCGCGCCACGGCGGCGTCGACGCCGGCCTTGGCCGACAGGCCCGCGCCCGGCTGCGCCTGCAGCACCAGCATGGCGCGCGTGCGGTTGTCGGCGTTGATGCCGCCGGTGGGTTTTTCCACGCGCAGCAGCACCTTCGGCATGTAGGCCGAACGCTGCAGGGCGATCTCGGAGTCGGCCGCCTGCGCCTCGAAGTCGAGCCGGCGCAGGGTCGGCGAATAGGCCACGGCCTGGCGCATCACGCGTTCCAGGTTGGCGTCCGGCAGCAGCTCGCCCACGCCGATGCCGGCCGGGGTGACGATGCGCACCGGTTTGCCGGCCAGCTGCGACAGCTGCGCCAGCGCATTGGCCAGCGCCTGGCGCGCGTTCGACACGTCATTGGCGGCCTGGTAGGCGCGCGATTCGGCCAGGCGCTGGTCGGTTTGCGAGCTGACCGACTGCTCCACGCGGCGCCGTATCATGTCGAGCAGGCGGTCGTGTTCGGCCATGCCGGTCTGGGCCACCTGCACGCGCGCCGTCTGGCGCAGCGCTTCGGTGTAGGCTGCGATCACGCGCAGCGACAAGGTCAGGCGTTCTTCCTCGATGCCGGCGCCGGCCGCGTCGACCCGGCTGCCCGCCGCATCGATGCCGGCGTCGATCCGTCCGCCGCTCCACAGCGGCTGGTCGATGCGCACCACGCCGCCGGTTTCCTGCGAGCCGGTCGGCACTTCGGCCGACAGGCTGGGAAAGCGCTGCCACTGCGCGCCATCGAGGTCGGCCCGCGCGGCGGCCTGCACGGAGCGTTTGCCCTGGATCGCGGGGTGGCTTTGCAGCGCTTGCCGCAGCACCTGGTCGAAGCTCCAGGCGGTGGCGCTTTGCGCCTGCGCGCAAGGGGAGGTGAAGGCCAGGCTCGCGGCGGCCAGCACGGCCACGAGACAGGTCGGGAAGCCGCGCGGGGAGGCGCGGCCTGTGGTCGAAACTGGTAAAACAGGTAATCTCATTGCGTCTTTCTGGCCCTTGGGTGCCTGCGGATTCAAGAGATGGCGGGGGCTGCCGGCGCCCCCGCCTGCGACTGCCGATCGCCGCGATCAGACGATGAAGTTGGCCGCCGTCAGTTGCGTGATATTGACGTTGCTGAGCAATACCAGCGCCGTGTCGAGCGACTGCGCCGAACTCAGGTCGCTCGAGTGGTAGACCGTCACCGCGCCGCCATTGTCGATATCGCGGATCACGATATAACCCTGGCCCGACAGCACGCTGTTGTCGGCCGCAATCGCGCTGGCCGCCGCACCGATCGACACCGCCGTCTCATTGAAAATGAAGATGTTGTCGTTGCCGAAGTCGGTGCCCAGCGACACGCCGACCGCCACCGACGCCGTCAGGTCGGCAATCGGCGACATGTCGATCACGTCGCCGCCGGCGGCCGGCAGGCCGCCCTGGAAGTCGGACAGGATCTGCGGGCTGTGCTGTGCCAGCTGGCTCAAGGTGAATAGCTGCGCCGCGTCGGTCAGGTCGGCCTGGGCTTGCGCCGCGGCCGCCGTCGCCGCACTGGCATTGGCGGCCACTGTCAGCGATGCGGCGTCCGTCAGGTCGGCTTGTGCCTGCACTTGCAGTGCGCTGGCGATGGCCGCATCGGCCGCCACGCTCAGGGCTTGCGCGTCGGTCGCTTGCGCCGCGTTGGCGGCGGCGGTGGCCGCTGCCGCGTCAGCCTGCGCTTGCAGGGTCAGGGCGCTGGCGTCGGTCTGGTCGGCGATCGATTGCAGGCCGGCCGCCGTTTGCGCATCGCTGGCGGCGATGGCGCCCAGCGCGCCGGCGTCGGTTTGCGCCGCCACGGTGATCGCCTGCAGCATCGCCGCTTGCGCCGCGTCGTAAGCCGCCAGCGCCTGCACGGCGGCGGCATCATCGGCTTGGGCCGCGTTATACGCCGCCAGGGCGGCGGCGGCATTCTGGCTGGCGACGGCGGCTGCCGCATCGTCGGCCAGCGCGGCCTGCAGCGCCGCCTGCGAGTTGGCGGCCTGGATCGCGGCCGCCGCTGCGGCGGCATCGGCCGCCTGTGCGGCGCTGGCAGCGGCCAGCGCGGCGCTGGCGGCATTGGCGGTGGCTGCCGCATTGGCGTCATCGGCCAGGGCGGCGTCGCGCGCGGCCACGGCGGCGGCGGCGATGACGGCCGCCGCTGCTGCGGCTGCGTCATCGTTTTGCGCCGCGGTGGCGGCGGCCTGCGCAATGACGGCCTGTGCGGCCGCTTGCGCGGCGGCGTCATCGTCCGCTTGCGCGGCTTGGGCGCTGGCCTGGGCCTGTGCGGCGAATTGCACGGCGGCGGCGGCGCTGGCGTCGTCGGCCAAGGCCGCATTGTAGGCGGCCAGGGCGGCGGCGGCATTGGCGGCGGCCGCTTGCGCTGCGGCGTCGTCGTTTTGCGCGGCGTTGGCGGCGGCCAGTGCGGCCGAAGCTTGGGCGGCGGCGGCCAGGGCGGCCGTATCGTCGCTTTGCGCGGCCTGGGCCGCTGCCAGGGCGGTGGCGGCGTTTTGCGTGGCGGCCGCAGCGGCTGCGTCGTCAGCCAGTGCGGCGTTCAGCGCGGCGAGGGCGGCGGCGGCATTGGCGGCGGCTGTCGCGGCGGCCGCGTCGTCGTTTTGCGCGGCGGCGAGCGTGGCGGCGGCCTGCGCCGCTTGGGCGGCAGCGGCCAGGGCGGCCGTATCGGCGGCTTGCGCCGCCTGTGCCGCGCTGGCTGCCACCAGCGCTGCCTGGGCCGCATTGGCGGCGGCCGTATCGGCGGCCAGCGCCGCGTTCAGGGCGGCCAGGGCGGCGGCGGCGTTGGCGGCGGCCTGGGCGGCGGCGGCATCGTCGTTTTGCGCAGCCGTGGCGGCAGCGACGGCATTGGCCGCTGCTGCGGCGGCGGCCAGGGCGGCCGCATCGTCGTTTTGCGCCGCTTGTGCGGCGGCGGCGGCCACGGCGGCGACAGCGGTTGCCTGCGCGGCGGTGGCGTCGTCGGCCAGCGCCGCATTCAGGGCGGCCAGGGCGGCGGCGGCGTTGGCGGCGGCCGCTTGCGCGGCAGCGTCGTCGTTTTGCGCGGCGGTGGCGGCGGCGACTGCCGCAGCGGCGTTGGCGGCAGCGGCCAGGGCGGCCGTGTCGTCGGCTTGCGCCGCCTGGGCGGCGGCGGCGGCCAGCGCCGCATTGGTGGCGGCGGTGGCGTCGTCGGCCAGGGCGGCATTGAGCGCGGCCAGCGCGGCGGCGGCGGCCAGTGCAGCCTGGGCGGCGGCGGCGTCATCGTTTTGCGCGCCGGTGGCGGCGGCCAGCGCATTGGCTGCCACCGTGGCGGCTGCGAGTGCGGCGGCATCGTCATTCAAGGCCGCTTGCGCGGCGGCGGCGGCGGCCACGGCGGCAGTGGCCGTGGTGACGGCGGCCGCGTCCGCCGCCAGGGCGGCGTTGAGCGCGGCGAGCGCGGCGGCGGCGTCCGCCGCAGCCTGGGCGGCGGCGGCGTCGTCGTTTTGCGCGGCGGTGGCGGCGGCCAGCGCCACTGCGGCAGCGGCAGCGGCGGCAGCGGCAGCCGCGTCGTCGGCGGTGGCAGCGGCTGCGGCGGTGGCAGCCGTGGCGGCAATCGCCGCGGCGTTGGCGGCGGCCGCGTCATCGGCCAGCGCGGCGTTCAGCGCGACCAGGGCGGCGCCTGCGCTGGCGGCAGCGGCGGCGGCGGCCGCATCGTCGTTTTGCGCCGCCGTTGCCGCGGCCTGCGCGATGGCGGCGGCGGCTTGCGCAGCACTTGCCGCTGCGTCGTCGGCCAGCGCATTGTTGTAGGCGGTGAGGGCGGCGGCGGCGTTGGTGGCGGCCGTGGCGGCCGAGGTGTCGTCCGCCTGGGCGGCGGTGGTGGCGGCCAGCGCCAGTGCGGCGGCGGCAGCGGCGGCCAGCGCCGCCGCGTCGTCGTTCTGTGCGTTGGTCGCAGCCGCTTGCGCGGCAATGGCGGCCGCCTGCGCGGTGACGGCGGCGGCGTCGTCGGCCAGGGCCGTGTTCAGCGCGGCCAGCGCGGCGGCGGCGGCCGTGGCGGCGGTGGCGGCGGCCGCATCGTCGCTTTGCGCGGCGGCGGTGGCGGCGGCTGAAATGGCGGCCTGGGCGGCGGCGGCTGCCGCTGCCAGGTCGTCCGCTTGCGCCGCATTGGCGGCCACCAGCGCTGCTGCGGCGGCGGTGGCGGCAGCAGCGGCGGCGGCATCGTCGGCCTGCGCGGCGTTCAAGGCCGCCAGCGCGGCGGCGGCATCGGCATTGGCCTGGTTGGCGGCGTCGACGGCGGAGCGCGAATTGATCACCACCAGCGCGTCGGCGTCGGCCACGCTTTGCAGGCTGAGGGCATTGGCGTCGGCGGCGACGGCAATGTTCAGGTCGCCGATCGCCGCATTCAGCGCCGTGTTGGCGACGACGGCGGCGGCGTCGTCGTTCAGCGCCGCCAGCGTGGCGGCCAGCGAGATGCCGGCGACGTGCGCGGCATTGGCGGCGGCATTGTCGTCATTAAGCGCTGCATTGGCTTGCGCCAGCGCCGTGGCGGCGGCGGCGGCGATAAAGGCGGCGCCTGCATCAAGCAGCAGTGCGGCGTCGGCGGCGTTTTGCGCAAGCACGGCGGCTGTCGCCGCGGCGGCAGCTGCGGCGTCGTCCGCCTGGGCATTGGTGGTGGCCAGCAGCGAGGCCGCCGCCGTGGCGGCGGTGGTGGCGACGGCGGCATCGGCGGCGAGGGCCGCGTTCAGGGCCGCCAGCGCATTGGCGGCGGCGACGACGGCGGTGGCGGCGGTGGCGTCGTCCGCCAGCGCGCTGTTCAGGACCGCCAGCGCGTTGTTGGCGGTGACCACGGCGGCGGCGGCGGTGGCGTCCAGCGCCTGCGCCGCCTGCGTGACGGCCAGCGACAGGCCGGCCACCGTGGCGGCGGTGGCGGCGGCCAGGTCGTCGGCCTGGGCCGCTGCGGTGGCGGCGGCCGACAGCGCGGCGACATTCGCGGCGACGGCGGCGGCCGTATCGGCGGCGATGGCGGCATTGGTGGCGGCCAGCGTATTGGTCGCGTTCAGTGCCGCGTTGACGGCGGCGGCATCGTCGGCCAGCGCGCTGTTCAGTGCGGCGATGGCATTGTTGGCGATGGTGACGGCGCTGGCGGCCGCTTGCGAGGCGGCTGCCGTGGTGGCGGCCAGTGCGGCGGCGGCGTCATCGGCCACGGCTGCGGCGGTGGCGGCATTGGCCAGCACGGCGTTGGCGGCGGTCGACGCGGCGGCGGCGTCGGCTGCCAGGGCGGCGTTCAGCGCGTTCAGCGCATTGGCGGCGGTGGCCGCCGTCGATGCGGCCGCCGCGTCGGCAGCCTGCGCGGCCTGGGTGGCGGCCAGCGAAGTGGCCGCGACGGTGGCGGCGGCGGCGGCGGCGGCATCGTCAGCCAGGGCGGTTTGCGCGGCTGCTTGCGACAGTGCTGCCTGGGCGGCGGCGGCGGTGGCCGCGTTATCGGCCGCAATGGCTTGGTTGAGCAGGGCCAGCGAGGCGGCCGACCTGGCGACCGCGGTCGCGGCATTGGCGTCGTCGGCAATGGCGCCATCGGCGGCGGCGCGCGACAGGGTGGCGGTGGTGGCGGCCACCGTGGCGGCCAGGGCGGCGACCAAGTCGAGCGGCCGCGAGGCCGAGTAGGCGGCAGCGGCGGCAGCGGCGGCGGCGTCATTGTTGGCGGTCACGGTCAACGCGGCGGCGTCGGTCAGGGCGGCAACCGTGGTCGCCAGCAGTGCCGCGGTGGCATCCAGCGTATGCGCGGTGCCCAGCACCACGGCGTCGAGCACCGAGGCCAGCACATTGGTGGTGGTGACGGCGGCCGCGTCGGCGGTCGCAATCAGTTGCAGCGCGGCGGCATCGGTCAGGTTGGCGGTGTTCTGCAGGGTGGCCGCAGTGGCCGCGTTGACCGTCGACACCAGGCCCAACGCGACGGCGTCGGTCAGGTTGGCGGTGGCGGCGGCCGCATTGGCCGCCTGCGTGGCGGCGGTCGAGATCGTGCCCAGTGCGACGGCATCGGTCAGGTTGGCCGTCGCCAGGGCGGCGGCGGCGGCCGTATTGGCGGCTGTCGAGACCAGGTTCAGGGCGACGGCGTCGGTCAGGTTGGCGGTGGCCTGGGCCGTGGCGGCCAGCGCCGCATCGGCGGTGGCGATCAGGCCCAGCGCGGCGGCGTCGGTCAGGTTGGCGGTCGCTTGCGCGGCATTGGCGGCGGCCGTGGCGGCGGTCGAGACCGTGCCCAGCGCAACAGCGTCGGTCAGGTTGCCAGGTTGGTGGCGGCGGTGGACGCGGTGGCGGCGGCTGTCGAGATCAGGCCCAGCGCGACGGCGTCGGTCAGGCTGGCGGTGGCCTGGGCCGTGGCGGCCAGCGCGGCGTCGGCCGTCGAAGTCACGCCCAGCGCGGTGGCGTCGGTCAGGTTGGCGATGGTCGCCAGCGCATTGGCGGTGGCGGCATCGGCGGTCGAGACGAGTCCCAGCGCGACGGCGTCGCTGGCGTCGGCGGCAGCCTGCGCGGCCGTGGCGGCGGCCGCTGCGGCGGTCGATGCCGCGCCCAGTGTCACGGCGTCGGTCAGGTCGGCGGTGGCTTGCGCGGCGGTGGCGGCGGCGGCCGCTGCGGTGGACGCCAGACCCAGTGCGCTGGCGTCGCTTTGCGACGCCAGCAGTGAGGCGGCGGCAGCCGCAACGGCGTCGGCGGTGGAAATCACGCCCAGCGCATCGGCGTCGGTCGCGTCGGCGATTGCCTGCAGGTTTTGCGCGGTGATGGCGTCGGCGGCCGAGACCAGGCCCAGCACATTGGCGTCGGTGGCGTCAGCCAGGGCGTCGGCCGCATCGGCCAGCACCTGCAGATTGTTGACGATGACGGTCAGGTCGACGACATTGGCCTGGCTGGCCGTCAGTTGGGCGGCAATCGCGGCCAGGGAGCTGGCGTTGGCGGCGCTGATGTCCGCATTCAGGTTGATGCCGGCGGCATTCGCATTGGCGGTGGCGGCATTGGCGGCGGCCGCATCATAGGCAGCCTGCAACGTGGGGACATCGGTCATGTCGGCCACCGTCTGCGCGTTGGCCGCGACGGAAGCGGCCGTGTTCGAGGCGGCTTGCAGCGCGTTGGCGTCGGTGGCGTCGGCCAGCGTCTGCGCGGCCAGCGCGGCGGCGGCGTCGTTGCCCGAGACGATGGCCAGCGCGGCGGCGTCGGTCAGGCCGGCCTGGGTGGCGGCGCCTTGCGCCACGGCGGCGGCCGCATCGGAGGTGATTTGCAGGGCGGCCGCATTGGTGGCGTCGGCCAGCGTTTGCGCGGTGGCGGCCGCATTGGCGGCGGTGGCGGCGGCCGTGGCCAGCACGGCGGCGTCGGTGGCGTCGGCCAGTGTCTGTGCGTTGGCGGCGGTGACGGCCGCCGCGCCGGACGCCAGCGCCAGGGCGGCGGCGTCGGTGGCGTCGGCCAGCGTCTGTGCGTTGGCGGCAGTGGCGGCGGCCGCATCGGACACCAGGCCCAGCGCGGTGGCGTCGGTGGCGCCGGCCAGGGTGGCGGCGTTGCTGGCCGTTTGCGCGGTGGTGGCGGCGGCAGCGGCCAGCAGGCCTGCATCGGTGGCGTTGGCCAGGGTGACGGCGTTGGCGGACAGCGCATTGGCGGCGTTGGCGGCCGGGTTGAGGGCGTCGGTGTCGGTGGCGGCGGCCACCGTCGCGGCGTTGGTCGCTGCGAGCTGGGCGGCGTCGTAGGCAAGCTGCAAGGCGGCCGCATCGGTGGCGTTGGCCAGCGCCAGGGCGGCGGCGGCCAGCTGGTCGTCGGCGGTCGAGATGCCGGTCAGCACGGCGGCGTCGGTGGCATTGGCCAGGGTGGCGGCGGCCAGCGCGGCGGCGGCGGCAACATTCGATGCCTGGCCCAGCACGGTGGCGTCGGTGGCGGCCGCCTGCGTGGCGGCCGCTGCGGCAGCGGCCTGGGCGGCGTCGGAGGCGGCTTGCAGTGCGGCCGCATCGGTCTGATTGGCCAGGGTGGCCGCGTTGTTGGCCGCTTGCGTGGCGGCGTTTGACGCGGCGCCCAGTGCGGCGGCGTCGGTCTGGTTGGCCAGCGTGGCGGCGGCCTGGGCGGCCGCATTGGCGGCAGTGGCGGCCTGGCCCAGCACGGTGGCATCGGTGGCGGCCGCTTGCGCTGCGGCCGCTGCGGCAGCGGCCTGGGCGGCGTCGGAAGCGATTTGCAGCGCGGCGGCGTCGGTCTGGTTGGCAATGGTGGCGGCATTGTTGGCCGCTTGCGTGGCGGCGGTCGAGGCGGCGCCCAGCGCGGCGGCATCGGTCTGGTTGGCCAGGGTGGCGGCGGCCTGGGCGGCCGCATTGGCGGCGGTGGCGGCCTGGCCCAGTACGGTGGCGTCATTGGCGGCCGCCTGCGCGGCGGCGGCATCGGATGCTGCCTGGGCGTTGTTGTACGCCGTTTGCAGGGCGGCCGCGTCGGTCTGGTTGGCAATCGAGGTGGCGTTGTTGGCCGTTTGCGTGGCGGCGGTCGAGGCGGCGCCCAGCGCGGCGGCGTCGGTCTGGTTGGCCAGGGTGGCGGCGGCCTGGGCTGTGGCATTGGCGGCGTTGGCGGCCTGGCCCAGTACGGTGGCGTCATTGGCGGCCGCCTGCGCGGCGGCGGCGTCGGATGCCGCCTGGGCGTTGTTGTACACCGTTTGCAGGGCGGCGGCATCGGTCTGGTTGGCGATGGCGGCAGCGTCGCTGGCGGCCTGGTTGGCGCTGGCGGACGCGGCGCCCAGCGCGGCGGCGTCGGTCTGGTTGGCCAGGTTGGCGGCGGCCTGGGCTGCGGCATTGGCGGCTGCGGCGGCTTGCGCCAGCGCGGTGGCGTCGCTGGCGGCCGCTTGCGCGGCGGCAGCATCGGATGCCGCCTGGGCGTTGTTGGACGCCGTTTGCAGCGCGGCGGCGTCGGTCTGGTTGGCAATGGCATTGGCGCTGGCCGCTTGCGCGGCGGCGGCCGCGGCAGCGGCGCCGAGGGCGTCGGCATCCGTCTGTGCCGCAACATTGGCGGCGATGGCGGCATTGGCGGCGGCGTTGGCCGCCACGGCCAGTGCCGGCGCATCGGTGGCATCGGCTTGCGCCTGGGCGGCGGCCGCTTGCGCGGCGGCGTTGTTCGAGGCTTGCCCCAGCGCGGCGGCATCGGTCTGGTTGGCCACAGCGGTGGCGCTGGCGGCGTTTTGTGCGGCGGCGGCCGCCGCTGCGTTCAGGGCGGCGGCATCGGTGGCGGCCGCTTGCGTGGCTGCCGCTTGGGCGTTGGCTTGCGCGGCGTTGGCCGCTTGCTGCAGCGCGCCGGCATCGGTGGCGTTGGCTTGCGCCTGGGCCGCGCCCGCTTGCGCGGTGGCCGTGTCGGCGTTTGCACTCAGGGCGGCGGCATCGGTCTGGCCGGCAATGGCGGCGGCGTTGTCGGCTTGTGCGGCGGCAGCGGCGGCCGCCGTGGCCAGCGCATTGGCGTCGGAGGCATTGGCCAGCGCGGCCGTGTTGGCGGCGTTGGCGGCGTCATCGTTGGCATTCACGGCCAGCGCCTGTGCATCGCTGAGGCTGGCTTGCTGGTTGGCGGCGGCGGCCGCCGCGGCGGCGCTGTTGGACGCTGCCTGCAGCGCTTGCGCATCGCTGAGGTTGGCTTGCGCGGCGGCGGCCGCCTGTGCGGCTGCTGCGGCGTTCGCCGCCTGGGTGGTGGTGCCGACCGCCGCATCGGCATTTTGTGCGGCATTGGCGGCTGCTTGGGATGCGGCGGCAGTATTGTTGGCGGCAGCTGCCGCATTGTCGGCGGCGACCGCGTTTTGTGCGGCCGCTGCCGCCGTGGCGGCCGCTTGCGCCTGCGTTGCCGCAGCTTGTGCTTGTGCAGCTTGCTGGTCGGCCAGCACGGCCGCATTGGCCGCGGCCTGTGTTGCCGCCGCATTGCTGGCGGCGGTTGCCGCAGCGGCGTCCGCGGCTTGCGCGGTGTTGGCGGCGGCCAGTGCCGCCGTGGCGGCGGCGATGGCGGCGCCGGTGACGATAAAAGTGGAACTACCGTCGCCCTGGCCGCCGACACCGCCGCCGGTGTTGCCACCGGTGCCACCCGTGCCGCCGGTACCTCCAGTGCCACCGCCGGTACCTCCGGTGCCGCCGCCAATGCCGGCTGCCGCGGCGCTGCTGCCACCGGTTGCCGCGGCGGCGATCAAGCCGATGCCGCCCAGCGCACCCAAGGCGCCCAGGCCGCTGATGGAGCCAAAACCGCCTGTGCCGGCGCCGGTCAGGGTGCTGCTGCCGGCGACGTCGACCACGTTGCCGCTGGGGATGGCTGCCGCGCCACCGCTATTGCCCGTGCCATCGCCACCTGCCTGGCCAGCCGCTTCGCCGGCGCCGCTGCCACCGGCGGCCGCTGCGGCCGCGATGGCGGCAGCCGTGCCTGCCAGCGCGGCACCGGAGATGCCCATGCCCGCTTCGCCGATCACTTCGACCACGTTTTCCGGTGGCATCGATTGGCCCGCATCCGCACCTTGCTCCAGCTCGTCTTCGTCGAGCAGCTTGCGCTGATTGCTTTGCGCTTTGGCGGCGGCTTGGGCAGGCGGCACCGCAGCTGGATTGCCTGCTTGCGCGGCGATTATGCTTGCTGCACCACTGGTGCTGGCAGGAACTTGGGCTGGGGTTGGGGTGGTGGCCATTTGAAGATCTCCGAATAGGTTGTGAGTGCCGCTTGTTTCTCAGAATTCATTGAAGGATGAGTAAGTCGTCATCCCTGGTTTCTCCGGCGTGGCTTGGGCCGTGTTGTTGTGTTGATGCATCCCTGCTGTGGATAGTGCAAGTAAAGCATATTTATTTAAGCGTTGCTGATTGAAAAGAATCAGGCGTGCATTCAATAAGGTCGCTGCCCTTCCTTGTTTATTCTTGTGCCGGTTTTTTTCGGCAGGCATGGGCGTTGTTTGGGCCGCATGCGGGGGGAGCCGCTGTTTTGCACGCTTGAACTCGCTGTCTTCCCTATGATGGTAGTTTCAATTTCGAAACTTTCAATTTCATTTTAATCACAGTCGATAACTATATTCTGACAAAGTTTTTTCACGGAAATAATCACCAATACTCACCAAATGGATAAGCTGGCACGGGTTTTTCTCTGAATCGCGCTATTTCCGTGTATTTTCGTGAGAAATTATTCGACTATCGAAAATGTAGTTGTGGCTTTTCAGTCTTGTTATTGATTAATTTAATTGCAGTGGCTGTGCGATAGAAATAATTATTTATTATTTTGATATGCAATTCAGGGTATTGATTTAATAGCCTGATCGAAGGAATGGTCTGGGATGAATAACTATCAAGAAAATAGTTATTATCTGGGAGTGAAAATAAAAACATCGTTCCATGAAAAACGCCCCGGCTGGCGGGGCGTTGGGTAATGCAAAAATGGACAGGCTTGGCGCTCTGTCGGCCCTCGGTCAGCCTTCCTCGCGCCAGCGGCGCAAACGGACTGCGGCCCAGATCATGGCCGCGCCCGCCGCCGCGCCCAGCCAGGCGGCCGGCAGGCCCAGGCTGGACCAGGAATTGCCGAATACGTCGATCTGCGCCATGCGCGGGCCACTGGCGTGCAACTGCGGCAGCAGTCCAGGTTCGAACAGATACCAGTTGCCCGGCAAGGTGCCGAGCAGGGTGCGCGCGATCACCTTCGACTGTATCCAGTTGGCCTGCGCTTGCAGCTGCGCCAGTTCGCCGCCCCATACCAGCAGCACGGCCAGCAGCAGCGGCACGCCGACGGCCCAGAGGAAGACCTTGCTGCGTGCCCAGCTCGACACCATCAGCAGCCAGCCGACGGTTGGCAAGGCCCACAGGCAATATACGGGCAGCAGCCCGAACAGGCGCAGCGGACCCAGGTACAGGCCAGGCCTGGTGGCCAGTTCGCCGAACACGTGAATGCCGTTCATTTCCATCACGGTCGCCAGGCCCAGCAACAATGCCAGCGAACTCAGGCAGGCGGCGGCCAGCACGATGACGGGCGCTACCAGCAGCGCGATGGCGGCCTTCGACAGCACCGTCTGCAGGTCCGACACGGGCAGCGACTTCCAGAACAGGATGCTGCGGTCGCGGCGGTCATCGTGCAGGGCGCTCAGGCAATAGAAAAACACCAGGAAGCCCAGCGCCAGGAACAGCGGCGCGGCCAGGTAGGCGTAATTGTTGGCGACGGCATCGATGAATTCGTTCTTTTGCCGCGCGAAGGACGGCGCATTGAAGATGGCGCTCCAGGATACATCCTCGCCATTGACCGTCAGCGCGGTGCGCGTTTTGGTCCTGGCGATGGTGGTCATGGTCAGCAGGGTACCGAGCACCGTCAGCACGATGCCGATCACGGCAGGCGTCCACAGCAGCATGCCCTTGTGCTCCCACAGCTCGCGCCGGACCAGCCATTTCATCTTGTCGACAGGGGAAATGCTCATTGCTGCGCTCCTTTCATGGTGGCGACAAACAGGTCGGCCAGGCTGGGCGTATGCAGTTCTCCCAGCAGCGCCAGTTGCTCGCGGGCGACGCCATCGAACAGCATCACCGACTTGCCGAACACGCTGCGTTCGCTGATCGGCTGCAAGGCGCGCGCCGCATTGACCTGCTGCGGCCCCACCATCACCTCGATATAGCGTTCGCCCACTTCCTCCATCGTGGCGGCCAGCACGATCCTGCCGTCGCGGATGAACATCAGGTCGCTGAGGATGTGCTCGACTTCCTCGATCTGGTGGGTGGTGATGACGATGGTCTTGTTTTCGTCAAAATAGTCTTCCAGCAGATTCTGGTAGAACTGCTTGCGGTAAAGGATGTCCAGGCCCAGGGTCGGCTCGTCGAGCACCAGCAGTTTCGCGTCGATCGCCATCACCAGCGCCAGGTGCAGCTGCACCACCATGCCCTTGGACATGGCTTTCACCTTCATCTTCGGCGACAGCTTGGTCAGCGCCAGATAGCGCTCGGCTTTGGCGCGGTCAAAGCGCGGATGCACGCCCGCCACGAAGTCGACCGCATCGGCCACGCGCAGCCAGCCCGGCAGGATCGCCACGTCGGCAATAAAGCATACGTCGTCCATCAGCGCATCGCGCGCAAGGCGTGGGTCGCGCCCCAGCACCGACAGTTCGCCCTCGAAACCCGTCAAACCGAGGATGGCTTTCAGGGTGGTGGTCTTGCCCGAGCCATTCGGCCCGATCAGGCCGACGATGCGCCCGGGAGCGATATCGAAGCTGAGGTTGTCGAGCGCCGCCTGCTTGCCGTATTGCTTGCGCAAGCCGCGCGCGCTGATCACGCTGCCCGTATTGAGTTGCGCGCTCATGGGGTCGCTCCTTTATGGGCCAGCAGCAGTTGTTCCACGTCGAGGCCCAGGCGTGTGATGCGTTCCAGCATGGCCGGCCATTCTTCGCGCATGAAGCGTTCGCGTTCGCTTGCCAGCAGTTTGTCGCGGGCGCCATCGAGTACATACATGCCAAGTCCTCTGCGTTTTTCCACCAGCGCCTCGTCCACCAGTTCCTGGTAGGCGCGCGAGACGGTAATGGGATTGAGTTGATAATCGGCCGCCACCTGGCGCACCGAAGGCAGGACGTCGCCGGACTGCAGCGCGCCATCGAGCATCATGCCGACCACTTTCGCCTTGAGCTGGCGATAGATCGGACTATTGTCATTCCAGTCGGCGCTCATGGGATGCGCTCCGGCAAGGGTGACAGGGAGGGGCGTGTGGACCATGCGGCAGGCATCGAAGCTCCTTGGGTGATTTGATGAATTGGTGTTGTAGTTAACTATAACACTAAAGTTTAAAAAATCAACAACCTTATGCGTGCAGGCGCTGTTGCAAGTCCAGCGCATTGAGCAAGGCCGCACCGGACGCCGTATTGTCGAAGATGCACCAGCTGCCGTTTGCCGTCTGCGTGCGCAGCTCGGTGGCCAGCGCGGCGAGAAATTCGGCGGAGTAGTCCGAATAATAGATCTTCGGGCTGCCGTGCAGGCGGAGATAGGCGACCTCGGTGGTCGGTACATGCGGGCCCGGCTGGCCGGCGGGCGGGTCGGCGCGCACGCGCGTGATGTGGCGTGCGCGCAGCAGGGCGGTGGCGGCCTCGCCGAACCAGCTGGCGTGGCGCGCTTCGAACGCCAGCATGCCCTGGAAATGCGTGCGCAAGTGATCGAAAAAGCTGGCGGCCACGGCGGCGTCGAAACGCAGGCTGGGCGGCAGTTGCACCAGCACGCAGCCCAGCTTGTCTTCCAGGTGCGCGACTTCGCCGGCAAACCGCTCCAGCTCCGCCGTGTAATGTTTCAGGCGTAGTTCGTGCGTGATGGTGCGCGGCAGCTTGACGCTGAAGCGAAAGTGTTCGGGCACGCTGTCGGCCCAGCGCGCATAGGTCGTCGGCTGGTGCGGGCGGTAGAACGAGGTATTGATTTCGGCGCAGTCGAGCACCCGGCCATAGCGTTGCAGATGGCTGCCTTCGCCGGGAAAGTGAGTGGAGGCCGCGCTGGAAATACCCCAGCCGGCGGTGCCGATATACAAGGGATTCATGCCCTTATTACAGCAGAGGCAGGTGCGAGCGCCTGTCGGACGCCGCCTTGTGGCGGCGTCGGTAAAAGGCTAGTCGATCATGGCGCCGTCCAGCGCGTGGCGCGTGATGGCGCCGTGGCCATCGACGGCGATCCAGCCACCGCGCTCGGGTTCGCCGGGGCCCAGATCGCATTCCCAGTCCGGCAGCACATAGCGCAAGGTGCCGTCGATTTCATGCAGTGCAGGGCGGTGCGTGTGGCCGTGGATCATGATGGTGCTGGCCTGTTCGGCAAATACCTGCGCCACCGCATCGGGGCTGACGTCCATGATGTCCATCGCCTTTTCGCCGTTCTGCTCGCGGCTGTTCTTGCGCAAGCCGTCGATGATGGCCTTGCGCTGTGCCAAAGGCATGGCCAGGAACTGCTGTTGCCAGGCCGGCTGGCGCACCATGGCGCGAAATTCCATATACGCCGCATCCTTGGTGCATTCGGCGTCGCCATGCAGCAGCACGATGCGCTGGCCGGCAATCGTGGTGACGTGCGGTTCGCTCAGCAGGGTGGCACCGGCGGCGGCGGCAAAGCCGGAGCCGACCAGGAAATCGCGGTTGCCGGCGATCCAGTAGACGTGCACGCCCGCATCGCTGACGGCGCGTATCGCCGCTGTCATGCGCGCATTGAACGGGTCTTCCAGGTCGTCGTCGCCGGCCCAGTATTCGAACAGGTCGCCCAATAAATACAGGGCGTGCGCGTGTTGCGCATGGTGTTCAAGAAAGGAAAGAAAAGCGGCGCTGGTGCGCGGGTGCGAGCGCTGCAGGTGCAGGTCGGAAATGAAGAGTGCGGCAGGCATTGTCATCGTTCAACGCTCCCCTGATCAAGATGGTTCATGGAAACAAGAAGAACGTGGCAATGCCTGTGATTCATGTTGCGTGCGCCGAAATTACGCGGCTTCGACTTTTTCGATGATGACATCGGTGGTCGGCACATCGGCAAACATGCCGGCGCGCGTGGTTTTCACGGCGCGGATGGCGTCGACCACTTCCTTGCCTTCGGTAACTTTACCGAACACGGCGTAGCCCCAGCCGTCCTGGCCTGGATAGTCGAGGAAGCTGTTGTTCTTGATATTGATGAAGAACTGGGCCGATGCCGAGTGCGGGTCCGAGGTGCGGGCCATGGCCAGGGTGTAGGTATCGTTTTTCAGGCCGTTCTTGGCTTCGTTTTCGACGGTGGTGTCGGCTGGCTTTTGTTTCATGCCTGGCTCGAAGCCGCCGCCCTGGATCATGAAACCGTCGATCACGCGGTGGAAAATCGTGTTGTTGTAGTGGCCGGCTTCCATATAGGCCAGGAAGTTGGCAACCGTTTTCGGCGCTTTTTCAGCGTCCAGCTCAGCGGTGATCTTGCCCAGGTTGGTGGTGATGATTACGGAAGTCATGATAGTCCTTTTGTTTGGGTGAAATATTTCGTGCCCTGGCAGGCTGTGTCGGCAAGCCGGGGCGGCAAAAACGCTATTTTACAGTTTTGCGGGCGCTTGTTTGAGCAAGGTGGCCGATTCGATCACCACCGGCGTGACGGGCACGTTCTGGTGCGGGCCCTTGTCGGCCACCGGCACGGCCTTGATCTTGTCGACCACGTCCATGCCGCTGACGACTTTGCCGAACACGGTGTAGCCGTAACCATCGCGTCCCGGGTAGTCGAGTGCGCCGTTATTGCCGACATTGATGAAGAATTGCGAGGTGGCCGAATGCGGGTCGCCGGTGCGCGCCATGGCGATGCTGTAGGTGACGTTCTGCAAGCCGTTCTGCGCTTCGTTCTGGATCGCCGGCTTGGTGGCTTTCTGCTTCATGTTCTTGTCGAAGCCGCCGCCCTGTATCATGAAGCCGTCGATAACGCGGTGAAACACGGTGCCCTTGTAGTAGCCGCTTTTGACATACTGCAGAAAGTTCGCCACGCTTTTCGGCGCTTTTTGCTGATCCAGTTCCAGCACGATTTCGCCCATGCTGGTTTTCAGGGCCACGTGCGGGGTCGGGTCCAGCGTAGCAGGGTTGGCCGCCACCACCGCGCCACCCAGGGCCAGGCCGGCGAACAGCGTGAAAAAGCGCGCCAGAAAGGGCAGGCGCGGGGATTTTGTCTCTTGCATAAGAATGTCCTTGAGCGTTATTTTTCTTTAAGCTTGTTCAAAATGTAAAGAAGTGAAAGAAGTGTTGAACTTCGGTTGAACTTCGTAAAAACCTGATTCATATCGGGCCAGTATGGTTTTTATCAATGTTATACTTGCCCGCTAACGCCTAATTCTAACAAACAAGAACAACAATACAGCGGGTAGCTCAGTCTCGGCGCACACGGCGGTTCAGTGGCGCGGCACCAACGGTGTCCGCGCCTGTCTGTCGTTTTCCCCGGGCTGGCTGCCGCTCCACCAGTAAAGTACGATGAGCAATCTAAAGATTTACAACACCCTGGCACGCGAAAAGCAGGTCTTTGTCCCGATGGAAGCGGGCAAGGTCCGCATGTATGTGTGCGGCATGACCATCTACGATTACTGCCATATCGGCCATGCGCGCATGATGATGGCGTTCGACGTGATCTACCGCTGGCTGAAAGCCTCCGGCCTGGACGTGACCTATGTGCGCAATATTACGGACATCGACGACAAGATCATCCGCCGCGCGGTGGAAAACAGCGAAACCATCTCGCAGCTGACCACCCGTTTCACGCAGTACATGGACGAGGACACGGCGGCGCTGGGCATCTTGACGCCCGACCACGTGCCGCGCGCCACCGAGTACGTGCCACAGATGCTGAGCCTGATCGAGCGCCTGGAAAGCAATCACCTGGCCTACCAGGGCGAGGATGGCGACGTCAATTACGCGGTGCGCAATTTCCCCGGCTACGGCAAACTGTCGGGCAAGTCGCTCGACGACCTGCGCGCCGGCGAGCGCGTCGATGTGAATACGGGCAAGCGCGATCCGCTCGACTTCGTGCTGTGGAAGTCATCAAAAGAATCGGAACCCGAGGAAGTCAAATGGGATTCGAAATGGGGCAAGGGCCGTCCGGGCTGGCATATCGAGTGCTCGGCCATGGCCTGCGCCTTGCTGGGGGAACAGTTCGACATCCATGGCGGCGGCGCCGACCTGCAGTTTCCGCACCATGAAAACGAGATCGCCCAGTCCGAAGGCGCGTTTGGCCACACCAGCGTCAATTACTGGATCCATAACGGCTTCGTGCGCCTGGACAATGAAAAAATGTCCAAATCCCTGGGCAACTTCTTTACCATCCGCGAAGTGCTGCAAAAGTTCGATGCCGAAGTGATCCGCTTCTTCATCCTGCGCGCGCACTACCGCAGCCCCCTGAATTATTCCGACGTGCACCTGGACGACGCGCGCCTGGCGCTGACGCGCCTGTACACGGCGCTGGCCGAGGTGACGGTGGAAGCAGGCGCGATCGACTGGAGCGAAGCCCATGCCGTGCGTTTTGCCGAGGCGATGGACGACGACTTCAATACGCCGCTGGCGGTGGCCGCCCTGTTCGACCTGGCCACGGAAGTGAACAAGAGCAAGTCGCCCGCGCTGGCGCGTCAATTGAAGGGCCTGGCAGGCGTATTGGGCTTGCTGGAGCGCACGCCGCAGCAATTCCTGCAAGCGACCGTGGGCAGCGCCGCCGGCGGCAATGACGAGGCGGCAACCATCGAGCACGCGATTGCCGCCCGCAGCGCCGCCAAGAAAGCGCGCGACTTTGCCGAGTCCGACAAGATCCGCGCCGAGCTGTTGCAGGCCGGCATTATCCTGGAAGACAAGCCTGACGGCTCGACCAACTGGCGCCGCGCATGATGTCCAACACCAGGGAAAACGGGGAAACCCCCAGCGCGGCGGCGTCGGCGACTGTGATCCAGGTGCCGTCCTACTGGGAAGAGGCGAAGATCGAGCTGATGAAGCGCGACCGCATCATGAAAAAGCTGATCCCGCAATTTGGCGACCTGCACCTGGTCGGCCATAGCGACCCGTTTACCACCCTGGCCCGCTCGCTGGTGGGCCAGCAGATCACGCCCAAGGCCGCCGACCTGGCCTGGAAAAAGCTGCTGCTGGCTTGCCCGAAATGCACGCCCTCGCAAGTGCTGAAGGCGGGCGCCGAGCAATTGTCGGCCTGTGGCTTGTCCAAGCGCAAGACCGAATACCTGTTGGACCTGGCCGACCACTTCAAGGCCAAGCGCGTGCACGCCAGCCAGTGGGGCGAAATGGATGACGAAGCCGTCATCGCCGAACTGGTGCAAATCCGCGGCATCGGCCGCTGGACCGCCGAGATGTTCCTGATTTTTAATTTGTTGCGCCCGAATGTGCTGCCGCTCGATGACCCTGGCTTGATCCAGGGCATCAGCGTCAATTATTTTTCCGGCGAACCTGTTTCACGCAGCGATGCGCGCGAGGTGTCCGCCAATTGGGAACCGTGGCGCACCGTGGCAACCTGGTATTTATGGCGCAGTCTCGACCCTGCTGCGGCTGCTTCTGCCAGCGATACAGGCCCCCGCGCCTGAGCCGGTACGGTAAAATAACCATCAATAACGCCGCGCGCCCTGGCGACGCGGCTGGTAAAACCCTGGAGGTACAATGACTAAAACGACTTTCCTCAATTTTGAACAGCCGATCGCGGAACTCGATTCCAAGATCGAAGAGTTGCGCTTCGTGCAAGACGATTCGGCCGTCGACATCTCGGAAGAGATCGACCGCCTGGCCAAGAAGAGCCAGCAGCTGACCAAGGATATCTACGCCAAGCTGACACCCTGGCAAGTGGCGCAGATCGCGCGCCACCCGCAGCGCCCCTACACCATGGATTATGTGAACGAAATCTTTACCGATTTCCACGAACTGCATGGCGACCGCAGCTATGCCGACGACCTGTCCGTCGTCGGCGGCCTGGCCCGCTTCAACGGCCAGCCCTGCATGGTCATCGGCCACCAGAAGGGCCGCGACACGAAAGAGCGCGCCATGCGCAACTTCGGCATGCCGAAACCGGAAGGCTACCGCAAGGCCATGCGCCTGATGAAGGTCGCCGAAAAATTCAACCTGCCGATCTTCACCTTTGTCGACACCCCGGGCGCATTCCCCGGCATCGACGCCGAAGAGCGCGGCCAGTCCGAAGCCATCGGCCACAATCTGTACGTGATGGCCGAATTGAAAGTGCCGCTGATCGCCACCATTATCGGTGAAGGCGGTTCCGGCGGCGCGCTGGCGATCGCCGTCGGCGACGCCGTGCTGATGCTGCAATACTCGACCTACGCCGTGATCTCGCCGGAAGGCTGCGCCTCCATCCTGTGGAAGAGCGCAGAGCGCGCCGCCGACGCGGCCGAAGCGCTGGGCCTGACCGCGCACCGCCTGAAAGCCATGGGCCTGATCGACAAGATCATCAACGAACCGCTGGGCGGCGCCCACCGCGATCCGAAACAGATGGCGACCCTGCTGAAACGCGCGCTGGCCGACACCCTGCGCCAGTTCCACGGCATGAAAACCAAGGACCTGCTGCAAGCGCGCCATGAAAAGCTGCTGAGCTATGGCAAGTTCAAGGAAACTACGCCGAGCGAGTAATCCAACCCGCGCAGGTCGGGTAGGTCGGAGCAGGTCGGGTAGGTCGGATTAGCGCAGCGTAATCCGACATGACGCAACCTGACATGACAGTAAAAAAAACACCAGGGACAGGCAGGTAGCCGAACATCTTCGACTACCTGCCTGTCCCTCTTTGCATTCCCGGAACCCATATGAAAAAGCAACAAACCGCCAGCGTCGCCGATATCTTCGCCCGCGCACTCGACGTCTGTGCGCCCAGGAACGGTGAAACGATCGCCATTGCCTTGAGCGGTGGCCTCGATTCCTCGGCCCTGCTGCACCTGGCCCATGCCTGGGCACAAGAGCAGGGCGTGGCGCTGCGTGCCTTCCACGTGCATCACGGCCTGAGTCCGAACGCCGAAGCCTGGCTGGCCCATTGCGAGCAACTGTGCGCCAGCATGAACGTGCCGTTCGAGGCCACCCGCGTCACGATCGAGATCAATCCGAAGACCGGCACCGAAGAAGCGGCCCGCAAGCGCCGCTACGCCGCCTTGGGCGCCTTGTGCGCGCAATACGGCGTGCGCCTGCTGCTGACGGCCCACCACCAGGACGACCAGGCCGAAACCGTGCTGTTGCAGCTGCTGCGCGGTTCGGGTACGGCCGGTCTGTCGGGCATGGATGGCGCCAACAGCGCACCGGAATTGCTGGCCAATCCGGATCTGGTGATGGCGCGCCCGCTGCTGCCGGTATCGCGCAAGCAGCTGGAAGCGTATGTGGAGAAACATGCGATTGCACATATCCACGACGAATCGAACGACGATGCGCGCTTTGCCAGGAATGCCTTGCGGCACCAGGTGATGCCGGTGCTGGCGCAGGCCTTTCCCGGCTTCCAGGAACGTTTTGCGCGCAGCGCCCAGCATGCGCAGTCGGCGCAGCGGCTGCTGACGGAACTGGCCACGCAGGACTTGGCCAACTGCCTCGATGGCGATTGCATCGAGCTGGGCAAATTGCGCGAACTGAGCCAGGACCGCTGCTACAACCTGCTGCGCCACTGGTTCGGCACGCGCAACTTGCGCATGCCGTCGACGGCATGGCTGGCGGAAATGCTGGCGCAGCTGCTCGAAGCGCGGCCCGACGCGCAGTTGCTGGTGACGCATCCGGAATGCCATGTGCGGCGCCACCGCGACCGCCTCTACCTGACGCCCAAACTGGGTGACCTGGCCGGCATGCGCGAGCGTGATGACGCGAATATCCCGGGCCTGGAAAAAGCCGGCCAGGATTTTCATTGGCAGGGCGAAGCCAGCCTGGCGTTTCCCGCGTATGGCGGCGTGCTGCATTTCGACCCGGTAGAGGAAGACGGGCAGGGCATCGATATCGCCTGGCTCAAGTCGCAGCTGTTGACCATCGATTTCCGCCAGGGTGGCGAGCGCCTGAAGCTGGCGCACAACCGCCCGACCAAGAGCCTGAAATACCACTACCAGGCATTTGACGTGCCGGCCTGGGAGCGCGAGCGCCTGCCGCTTGTCTGTGCGGCGCAACAATTGTTGTTTGCGGCCGGCATCGGCCTCGATTGCCATTGCCTCGGTTTGCCGGACGCCTCACGCGTGAGCTTGCGCTGGGCCGCCGTCTGAGCGGCCTGCCATGCGGTGTGGGCTGGCGCGCACACTGCATGGATCGGTTATTTCCATATGCGTAATCGGTATGAGCTAATGCGCTTAATAGCTTGTTATTTTGCATTGCGGCATGTAGAGTAAAGCCCTCTTTTTTATTCTTCTTGAGCGGAAACTTCACTCTTATGGCTTTAATCGTCCACAAATATGGCGGTACGTCGATGGGCTCGACTGACCGTATCAAGAATGTCGCCAAGCGCGTTGCCAAGTGGCACGACGCTGGGCATCAAATCGTGGTGGTGCCATCCGCCATGTCGGGCGAGACCAACCGCCTGATTGGACTGGCCAGGGAAATCATGGATCAACCCGATCCGCGTGAACTTGACATGATCGCCTCGACAGGCGAACAAGTGTCCGTCGGCCTATTGTCGATGGCACTGCTGGCGATCGGCAAACAAGCCGTATCCTATGCTGGCTGGCAAGTCGCGATCAAAACCGATTCCGCCTTTACCAAAGCCCGCATCCAGTCGATCGATGACGAAAAAGTCAAACGCGACCTCGATGCCGGCAAGGTTGTCATCATTACCGGTTTCCAGGGCGTCGACGAGAACGACAATATCGCGACCCTGGGCCGCGGCGGTTCCGACACGTCGGCCGTGGCGATCGCCGCCGCCATGAAGGCGGCCGAATGCCTGATCTTTACCGATGTGGACGGCGTCTACACGACCGATCCGCGCGTGGTCTCCGAGGCGCGCCGCCTGAAGACCATCACCTTTGAAGAAATGCTGGAACTGGCTTCGCTGGGCTCCAAAGTGCTGCAAACCCGTTCGGTGGAATTTGCCGGCAACTACCGCGTCCCGACGCGCGTATTGTCGTCGCTGACCGACCCGATGCTGCCTTTGGAAGTAGAAGCCAATTCGGGCACCCTGATTTCGTTTGAGGAAGACACCAACATGGAACAAGCAGTTATCTCCGGCATCGCCTTCAACCGCGACGAAGCCAAAATCACCGTGCTCGGCGTGCCTGACCGTCCGGGCGTGGCCTACCACATCCTGGGACCGGTGGCCGACGCCAATATCGAAGTCGACATGATCATACAGAATCAGTCGGTCGACGGTAAAACGGACTTCACCTTCACCGTCTCGCGCGGCGAATATGCACGCGCCCTGGCCGTGCTGGAAGCGAACCGCGAACAACTGGGCGCGGCCAGCATCACCGGCGACGCCAAGGTGTCGAAACTGTCGGTGGTCGGCGTGGGCATGCGCAGCCACGTCGGCGTCGCCTCCCAAATGTTCCGCACCCTGTCGGAAGAGAGCATCAACATCATGATGATCTCGACCTCGGAAATCAAGATCTCGGTCCTGATCGACGAAAAGTACATGGAACTGGCCGTGCGCGCTCTGCACAAGGCGTTCGAGCTGGAAAAAGCTTAAACAAGTAAAAATATCGCCCCACGCCCTTGACCAAAGAGGGTGCAGTCGATATTATGACGTTCGTCGCTGCAGCGCAACTTACTGAAGCGACATAGTTGAGTAATCAGCTAGGAGACGTGGCCGAGTGGCCGAAGGCACATCCCTGCTAAGGATGCATACGGCTTATACCTGTATCGTGGGTTCGAATCCCACCGTCTCCGCCAGAATCAAATAAAAAAGCCTCCCCTGCGGGAGGCTTTTTTATTTGTCTGGACGGAACGGTGGGATTCGAAGGGCTGGGCCATGCCGGCCCAGCCCTCCCCGAATCGCCCATCTGCCGCGCCCCGCGCGGCGACGTTGGCCGCGCAGCGGCCAACGCCTCCCCCTCATATCAGGCACTGGCAGCCAGCACACCCCTGGCCTGATTGCGGGCAAGCCTGCGCCGCTTTTTCCTGCCATTAAAACAAACCCAAAAATATTCAAAAATAATACCAATATGGCTTGAGTTGCTCAGTCACGGCGCTACAGTGAGATGACCTATGCGTTTCAACCCAAGGAGCCCATCATGACAGCACAAGTGCAAGCCATACCCCAAGACATGCATACCATCACCCCGCACCTGGTCTGCGACGGCGCGGCCGAGGCCATCGAATTCTATAAAAAAGCCTTCAATGCCGTCGAAGATGCACGCATGCAGACGCCGGACGGCAAGATCATGCACGCCATGATCATGATCGGCGACTCGCACCTGATGCTGGTCGACGAGTTTCCCGACTATGGCAGCATCGGCCCCAACAAGCTCAAGGGCACGCCCGTCACCCTGCATATGTACGTGCAGGACGTGGACCGGGCCTTCGCACAGGCGGTCGCCGCCGGCGCCACCGTCAAGATGCCGCTGGAAAACCAGTTCTGGGGCGACCGCTACGGCATCGTCACCGATCCCTTCGGCCACAGCTGGTCGCTGGCCAGCCACGTCAAGGATGTGACGCCGGAAGAGATGAAGGCGGCCATGCAGAACATGCAGCCTGAGTGCGGCGCCCAGTCCTGAGCCGCCGCTTCAGCGCGCGCCAAACGGCCACACCGTGCGCACCGCCTGCCGCTGCCACTCCTCCGCCTGCAAGCCCAGCGCCGGCTTGACCAGGTCGCTGCGGCTGACGATGCCGATCAGGCGCAGGCTGTGCGCGTCGCTGACCACCGGCAGCCGTTCCAGCGCGTGCACGGCCAGGCGGGTGGCCAGGGTGCGGCAGGTTTCGCCGGCCAGCGCCACCACCGGCATGTTTGCGCCGAACAACTGACCCACCGTCATGCCGGCGTGTGAGGCCAGACCCTGCTCCAGGATGGCGCGGTCGACCATGCCGACCAGCGCGCCGTCGCGCGTGACGGGAAAGGCGCGGTGGCGCTGGGTGCTGCCGAAGTGGCTGGCCATGGCCTCGGCGAGAGGCATATCGGCGGCGATGCTGGCCGGCAGCGCCGTCATCACCTCGGCCACGCTATGGCGTTCCAGCGGATCGATGCCGTATTCGCGGTAGATGTGATAACCGCGGCGGGCGATTTTTTCGGTCAGTATGGAGCGCTGCATGAACATCACCGTAAACGCATAGGCCACGGCCGAGGCGGCCATCACGGGCAGCAGGGCGTTGGCGTCCCAGGTCAGCTCGAACGCAAAGGCGACCGCCATGATGGGTGCGCGCATCATGCCGCCCAGGGTGGCGGCCATGAATACCAGCGGCCAGATGGCCGGTTCGTTGCCGGGCAAATAGGGCCCGAGCAAAGCGCCCAGGCCCGCGCCCAGCATCAGCAGCGGCGCCAGCACGCCGCCCGAGGTGCCCGAGCCCAGCGCCAGCAGCCAGATCACGGCTTTCACGCCCAAGAGCGCCAGCAGCGCGCCGGCGGCGAGATGGTTGTTAAGCAGGTCGGCGATCACGTCGTAGCCCACGCCCAGCGCGCGTGGCTGCAGGTAGCCGCCGATGCCGACGGCCAGGCCGCCGATGGCCGGCCACCACATCCAGTGCACGGGCAGGCGGTGGAACAGGTCTTCCACCTTGTACAGTGAGGTCGACAGCAACCACGCCATGGCGCCGCACAGCAGGCCGGCGACCAGGCACGACAGCAGCGCCGACGGCGGCAGCACGGCCGTGTGCAGCGGGAACAGCGGGCCGCTGTCGATCAGCAGGGGGCGCAGGAAGCCGGCGATCACGCAGGCGATCGCCACCGGTGCAAGACTGCGCGGACGCAGTTCGAACAGCAGCAGTTCCACCGCCAGCAGCAAGGCCGCCACCGGCGTGCCGAACACCGCCGTCATGCCCGCCACGGCGCCGGCCACCAGCAAGGTCTTGCGCTCGCCGGCGCTCAGGTGGAAATGCTGCGCCAGCAAGGAGCCGACCGCGCCGCCCGTCATGATGATCGGGCCTTCCGCGCCGAACGGGCCGCCGCTGCCGATGGCGATCGCCGAGGCGAGCGGCTTGAGCACCGCCACCTTGGGCGACATCATGCTTTTCTTGAACAGGATCGCCTCGATCGCCTCGGGAATGCCGTGACCCCGTATCTGCTCGGTGCCGTAGCGCGCGATCAGGCCGATCAGCAGCCCGCCCAGCACCGGGATGCCGATGACCCAGGCACCCAGCGCATGGCCCGCCGGTGACATGAACGAGGTAGACAGCTGCTGGAAGAAAAACAGATTGGTGAAGAAATGGATGGCGTGCAGCAGCACCCAGGCGGTGACGGTGCTCAGCGCGCCGATCACGGCGGCCAGGCTGGAGATCAGGATCAGCCGCGCCTGGCCGTCGAAGTCGCGCCGGTTGTCGTAGTGAACTTTACTCATGCTGCTCTCCTGCCACGGTCGGGATGGTGAACACGCCGGCCAGCGACAGCAGTTCGGTGCGGTGCAGCTGCGCTAGCTTGGCCAGCAGGGCCTCGCCCTCGGGCAGCAAGTGGATTTCGACGCGGCGCCGGTCGGTGCTGCTGTGGCGGCGCTGCACCAGCCTGGCCGTTTCGCAGCGCGTGACCAGCGCCACCACGCCGTGCGGCTTGGCCTGCAGCCGCTCGGCCAGCTCGCCCACGGTGGCCCAGTCGCGGCCCGGATAGCCCTTGATATGCAGCAGCAGCAGGTATTGCAGCGGCGTGATGCCATGGGTCTGGATCACATCGTCGGAAAAGCGCTCGAAGCGGCGCATCTGGTAGCGAAATTCCGACAGGGTGGTGAAATCGGCTTTGCCCAGGGCGGTGGGGGAGAGTGGCATGACGGGGTTCCGGCAAAAGGAAGGGCTCTCAATATATCACAACGTGATATAAATGGTTCGCGTCGCCGTGGGCAACATTTGGCCTTCGCTGCCATACTGCCCTGTATCGCCACCAAGCGCCCCGCGCCCGCCTCCATGAAACCGGCCAGTTTTCCTCTCCCGCCCGATCTTGTCGACGAACAGGTCATGCTGCTGGCCGTGCAGCGCGCGGCCTTCGACTATTTTATGGAGCAGGTCAACCCGGCCAATGGCCTGGTCCGCGACAAGGACAAGCATGGCTGGCCGGCCAGCATCGCCGCCGTCGGCCTGGCCTTGACCAGCTATGGCGTCGGCGTCGAACGCGGCTGGCTGGCACGCGATGATGCCGTCGAGCGCACCTTGGCTACCTTGCGGTTCTTTGCCGGCAGCGAGCAGGGCGACTCGCCCGCCGCGACCGGCCACAAGGGCTTTTATTATCACTTCCTCGACATGGACAACGGCCGGCGCGCCTGGAATTGCGAGCTGTCGAGCATCGACACGGCGCTGTTGATCGCCGGCGTGCTGGCTGCCGCCGCATACTTCAATGGCGCTGGCAAGGACGAACTGGAGATCCGCGCGCTGGCCGATTTCCTGTATCGCCGGGTGGACTGGCAGTGGATGCGCGCGCGCTGCCAGTTGCTGCGTCATGGCTGGAAACCGGAAACGGGTTTTTTGCGCAAATGCTGGCGCGGCTATGACGAGGCGCTGATCCTGTACGTGCTGGCGCTCGGTTCGCCCACCTTTCCCGTCGAACGGGCCAGTTACGATGCCTGGACCGACAGCTTCGAATGGAAGTCCGTCTACGGCATCGATTACCTGTACGCGGGCTCGCTGTTCATCCACCAGATGTCGCATGCCTGGCTCGATTTGCACGGCATCCAGGACGATTTCATGCGTGCCCACGCTCTCGATTATTTTGAGAACAGCCGCCGCGCGACCCTGGTGCAGCAGCGCTATGCGCTCGACAATCCGCTCGGCTTTCCCGGCTACGGCGAACACTGCTGGGGCATCAGCGCCAGCGACGGTCCCGGTCCCGCCACCCAGCAATCCCATGGCGTGCGGCGCTGCTTCCGCGACTATGCGGGCCGTGGCGCACCGTATGGCATCGACGACGGCACCCTGGCGCCATGGGCGGTGGCGGCCGCGCTGCCGTTCGCGCCCGAGATCGTGCTGCCGGCACTGGCGCAGCAGCACGACATCTTCCATGCGCGTTCGACGGTGTTTGTCACGAAGCAGGGCCCACGCTGGGTCTCGCCTTACCGCTTCGGCATCAACGACGGGCCGGTGCTGCTGATGCTGGACAACCACCTGCACGATTTTCCATGGCGGTTGATGCGCGGCAATACCTATCTGCGCGATGGGCTGGTGAAGGCGGGGTTTGCGGGCGAGTGGCTGGCGGAGCAATAAGCGCGCATGCGCCGAGCTTGGCTATTCCGCCATGGCTTTCATTGCTGCCTGCGCCAGAAAGCTCGAGCGGCTCAGGTGGCGTGACTTCGCAAACACGTCGATGTCGCGCAGCAGGGTTGCCGGCAGGGATATATTCAGACGTACCGGTTTCGTCCTCACCTTCGACAAATCGATGTCGACCAGCATCCAGAAACCCCCCGCATACTGCGCATCGCCAGTCCATTGCTCGATGGCCGAGGCGGCGGGAATACTGTCCTCGTCTTCGTACATGGTTTCGACAGCCTCCTGCGCCGCATGTTGAAGATCACCTTGCTTGTCGGCGGCGGTATGGACGCCTGGCAGATCGGGAAAAGTAGCGCCGTAGGCGCTGTTGGTATCCTTCCATACATAGAGTGGGTAAAACATTTATCGCCTCATTTCAAGTCAGCTTGTTTCAATATTGAATTGGCAGTACCTATCGGCAAGTCTTTTTTTGGATGCGGAACGATCACGGATTTGCCGGTTCCAGGATGGCGGTACTTGTGATGGCTGCCGCGCGTCGACACATGTTCCCATCCAGCGGATTGGAGTTGTTTGATAAGGTATGCGCTGTCCATGGTGTAAATCATACACAAAAACTACACACGTATTCACAGTTTGTGTAAGTTTTGTGTGGTTTGCCAGCCTTGAAAGCCATCGAAAATGGACAGTTTGTCAATTGAGGTCGAGGGTGTGGGGGCAATGCCGGACCATACCCCTACCGCGAGCACGGCTCATACATGAATAGTAATGATTCTCATTTATAATGCAATGGACTGTGGCCGGGGGCTAGTGGCAAAGGAGGCATGATGGAGAAATTGGTGAGTACCGGGGACATGATCGCGCAAGAGCACCGCGTGCTGCTGAGTGCGTATGGACGGGCGCAGGCGCGCTGCAGCGCCCAACTGGCCGAACAGGCGGCGCGTATCGCCGAACTGGAAGCGCAGCTGATGCGCGCGCAGGCGCAGATCGTGATCCGCGATACCAGGCTGGCGCTGGCGCGTGAAGAACTGGCGGAACTGGCTGCGGCCGCACCCGGCTTGCCGACACGGGTCAAACTGGCGCGCCGCGTCGAGTGGCTCAGTGTACGGGTGCAGGACCTGATGCGCGAGCTGCTGCGCTTGCAATGGGTGCCGGCGCCTTCGTTGTCGAACAAGCCGGCGCTGCAAGCAGACCTGCTGGCCGGCGTGCGTGAAAAATCCGTGCTCTGCATCGGACAGGACTTGGGCCAGGCCATCGACGGCGCCAACGCCGCCCGGCAGGCCATCGAGCAGGCCGGCGGGCGCTTCCTGCACCATGCGGGCGGCGATGATGGCGTCGACGACGTGGCGGCGCTCGAAGCGAGCCTGGTGGCGGCCGACCTGGTGATCTGCCAGACCGGCTGCGTCAGCCACGACGCCTACTGGCGCGTGCACGACCACTGCCAGCGCACCGGCAAGCAGTGCGTGCTGGTCGACCAGCCGCAAGCCATGCATTTCATACGCAAGGAAGCGCTGGCCAGCCAGGCATGACGCTGTCAGGCGGTCAGCACGAACGAGGCGCTGTCGCCCAATGACAGCATGGTTTGCAGGTGGGAAGTGCCAAGGCGTCGTGCCACGATGTCGTCGAGGCAGTGCGTCGCCAGATGCACGCGCGCCTGGTCTGGGCGGGTGTATTCCCAGACGACGTGGAAGGTGAAACTCGTGTTGTGGGCGTCACTTGCCGCCATCGCCTGCTCGCCCCGTGACGTGCCGGCCTGCACCGAGAATGCCTGGTGCAGCTGTGGCCGGGCGCGTATTTCCGCGACCATCTCATTATTGAGCGTGAAATCGGTTTGCGTGGACAGCTCTTCCCCAGGGAAAAGTTCCTGCAAGGTCTTGCCCACGTCCGGGTTTTCGCATGCCTCATGCAGGGTCACTTTCAGCACTGCTCCGGCCGGCACCGGAAGTTCCGCCCAAGTCAGGTAGCCACGTCCGCCTTGTCCGAAGTTGCCGCCGGCCGCGTCCAGTGCCGCTTTCGGATTTCTGTCCAGCGCGCCACGCACCGAAACATTGACGATGTCCCCGTCGGCCAGGCTGATGGTGGTAACGCGGGCGCCATCGAGTTCAACGCAAAGGCTGGGCATGCTTGCTTTCTGATCAGTTAAAAACACATTGTCGCATGGCCTTACGAGCGCAGCATCACCGCGCCGCGCTCCAGCCGGAAGCGGCTGACCACCTGCGCCAGCCGGCTTGCTTCATCCTGCAAGGACTCGGCGCCCGACGCCGCCTGTTCGACCAGGGCGGCGTTCTGGCGCGTCACCTTGTCCATTTCGGCGATCGCCAGGTTGATCTGCTCGATGCCCGCCTCCTGGGCCTGGCTGGCGCCATTGATGTCGCCCATGATGTCGGTCACGCCGCGCACGCTGTCGACGATCTGGTCCATCGTCGCGCCCGCTTCGTTGACCAGCTTGCTGCCGGCCGCCACCTGGCTGACGGAATCGTCGATCAGCGCCTTGACCTCGCGCGCGGCCTGGCTGGAACGCTGCGCCAGGTTGCGCACTTCGGACGCCACCACCGCGAAGCCGCGCCCCTGTTCGCCGGCGCGCGCCGCTTCCACCGCCGCGTTCAGTGCCAGGATATTGGTCTGGAAGGCGATGCCGTCGATCACGGCGATAATATCGACGATTTTTTTCGACGACGTGTTGATCGCGCCCATGGTGCCGACCACCTGCGCCACTACGGCGCCGCCGCGCACCGCCACCTCGGAGGCCAGCGCCGCCATCTGGTTGGCCTGGCGGGCATGGCCGGCGTTCTGTTTCACGGTCGACGTCAGCTGCGCCATCGAGTCGGCCGTGTTGCGCAATGATCCCGCCTGCTGGCCGGTGCGGGCCGACAGATCGAGGTTGCCGCTGGCGATGCGCTGCGAGGCGTCGGCGATGGTGTCGGTGCCGCCGCGCACCTGGCCGACGATGTCCTGCAGGCTGGTGTTCATGGCGTTCAGGGCCTGCAGCAGCTGGCCCGTTTCGTCGCGCGCGCCCACGATCACCGTGCTGGTCAGGTCGCCGGCCGCCACCTGCCGCGCCACGCCCAGCGCCTGCAGCAAGGGGCGCGTGATGCTGTTGCTGGCCTGTATCGCCAGCAGGATGCCGGCCAGCGCCGCGCCGCTTGATAGCAAGATAATGATCAGGCGGGTCTGCTCGGCTTGTTGTACCGAGGACTGGCCGGCCGCTTCCATCAGGCCGGTCTGGTAGCTGACCAGCTGTTCGAGCGCGGCAAAATAGGCTTGCTGGCGCGGCTGCAGCTGCTTGAGCATCAGGCTCTTGGCTTCGAATTTGCGCTCTTCCGCCACCAGCTTGAGCACGTCTTTCCTGACGGCGTCGAATTGCTGGCGCGCCGTGTTCAGCCGGGCAAGGCGGCTGCGGCCCTCGGCGGACGCCGGCAAGCGTTCCAGCTTGCCAACCACCGTGTCGATGCGGCGCGCGATCTGGTCCACATGTTGCACTTCCTTGGCGGCCAGTTCGGCGTCGACGGTCAGGAAGATATTGCGCATGGCGAGCATGGTTTCGTTCACATCGTCCTTGATCGCGTGCACCAGCACGGTTTTTGGATAATTGTCTTCGTTCATGCGGCGAATTTCGCTGCCCAGTTCGCTGACCCGGGTAATCGCCACCAGCGCCAGGATCAGGAGCAGGGCGATGATGGCGCCAAAGCTGACGCCCAGCCGGCGGCCGATTTTCAAATCATTGAATTTCATGTGACAAGTCTCCTGATATTTTTATGGTCCGCGCGGTGGCAATGCCCCTGTGGTTGGATGATGGTAGAGCGCGCCCGGTTATTTATCCAATCAATAATTATTAGTGCCTAATATCAATTTCGGTATGAGTCAGGGTAGCAACTTTTTCAATAACAGCGACGAATCTGATACCATACCCCCCTATGGTATTTATTGGAGGCAGGCATGGGACATATCTCGCACAACAAGGACAAGCTCTTGAACCGCGTCAAGCGCATCAAGGGCCAGGTGGAAGGCATCGAGCGGGGGCTGGAGGAAGGGCGCGACTGCGGCGACATGCTGCAGCTGATCGCGGCCGTGCGCGGCGCGGTCAATGGCCTGATGGCCGAGGTGATCGAAGAGCATCTGCGCGAACACGTGGCCAGCCCCGCGATCGCCAGCGACGCCGAGCGGGCCAAGGGCGCCGACGAGATCGTCGCCATCCTGCGCACCTATCTCAAATAAGCGAAAGACCATCATGACGCAAGCACAAGCAGCGGAAGACCTGTCCGCCTGGACCCATGAGCACGTATTCGACAGCAGCGATGGCAAGGCCGAGCGCCGCGCGCGCATCGTCATGTGGATCACCCTGGCCACCATGGCGCTCGAGATCGTGGCCGGCTGGTGGTACAACTCGATGGCGCTGCTGGCCGACGGCTGGCACATGAGCTCGCACGCGCTGGCGATCGGCCTGGCGGCGTTTGCCTATGCCGCTTCGCGCCGCCATGCGCGCGACCCGCGCTTTGCCTTCGGTACCTGGAAGATCGAAATCCTGGCCGGCTACACCAGCGCCATCCTGCTGCTGTGCGTGGCGGTGCTGATGGTGGCCGCCTCCGTCGAGCGCCTGTTCGCGCCGCAGGCGATTCATTATCCGCAGGCCATGGCGGTGGCCGGTTTCGGCCTGGCGGTGAACCTGGTCTGCGCGCTGATCCTGGGCGGGCACCACGATCATGGACATGAGCACGGCCACGACCATCACGAGCACGATCATCACCACCATGGTCACGGTGAAGATCTGAACCTGAAGGCCGCCTATGTCCATGTGCTGGCCGATGCGGCCACTTCGGTGCTGGCCATCGTCGCGCTGGCCGGCGCGTGGGCTTATGGCTGGAACTGGCTCGACCCCGTGATGGGCATCGCCGGTGCGGTGCTGGTGGCGCTGTGGGCGAAAAAGCTGACGCAGCAGACGGGCACGGTCCTGCTGGACCGCGAGATGGACCACCCGGTGGTGCGGGAAATCCGCGAGGCGGTGGAGGTGGAAGAGGGCGGCGACACGCCGCGCGTCGTCGACCTGCACGTCTGGCGCGTCGGCAAGCAGCTGTATGCGTGCGCGCTGTCGGTGGTCAGCCGCGACCCCACCCTGACGGCGGCGCGGCTGCGCGCCCGTATCAGCATCCACGAGGAAATCGTCCACAGCACCATCGAGATCGTGCGGCGGACCTGAGCCACGCGCTGCCGGCGCCGGCTTACACGCCCACCAGCGATACGGCCTTGGTATTCAGGTACGATTCCAGCGCCTCCGGCCCGCCTTCCGTGCCATGGCCCGAATCCTTGATGCCGCCAAATGGCATTTCGGCGCTCGGGGCGGCGCCCTGGTTGATCCACAACATGCCCACCTCCATGCGGTTCATCAGCAGGTGGGCGTTCTTGATCGAGCGCGTGAAGGCATAGCCGGCCAGGCCGAACGGCAGGCGGTTCGCTTCGAGGATGGCTTCCTCGAGGCTGTCGAAGCCGCGGATGCCGGCGATCGGGCCGAACGGTTCGTCGTTGAAGATGCTCGCGTCGAGCGGCACATCGGCGAACACCGTCGGCGCGAAAAAGTTGCCGGTGTCGCCGATGCGGCTGCCGCCGGTGGCCAGGGTGGCGCCCTTCGCCTGCGCGTCTTCCACCACCTTCGCCATGGCGGCGAGGCGGCGCGCGTTGGCCAGCGGCCCCAGCGTGGTGCCCTGTTGCAGGCCATCACCGAGTTTCAGGCTTTCGGCGTGTTTGACCAGCGCGCTGGTGAATTCGGCCTTGACGGCATTGTGCACCAGGAAGCGGGTCGGCGAAATGCATACCTGGCCGGCATTGCGGAACTTGGCGCCGCCGGCGGCCTTGACGGCCAGCGCCACATCGGCGTCTTCGGCAATGATCACCGGGGCGTGGCCGCCCAGCTCCATCGTCACGCGTTTCATGTGGGCGCCGGCCAGCGCGGCCAGCTGCTTGCCCACCGGCGTCGAGCCGGTGAACGTGACTTTACGGATGATCGGGTGGGGAATCAGGTAGCCGGAGATTTCGGCCGGGTCGCCGAACACCAGGCCCACCACGCCCGGCGGCAGGCCGGCGTCGACGAAGCATTGCATCAGCGCCGCAGGCGAAGCCGGCGTTTCTTCCGGCGCCTTGCACAGGAACGAGCAACCGGTGGCCAGTGCGGCCGACAATTTGCGCACGATCTGGTTGATCGGGAAATTCCACGGCGTGAAGGCGGCGACCGGGCCGACCGGCTCTTTCAGCACCAGCTGCTGCGCGGCCGGGTTGCGCGACGGCACGATGCGGCCATAGACGCGCATGCCTTCGGCGGCAAACCAGTCGATGATGTCGGCGCCGGCCAGAATTTCACCTTTCGCTTCGCCCACCGGCTTGCCCTGCTCCCGGGTCATCTGCTGCGCAATGTCGACGGCGCGTTCGCGCAGCAGCGATGCGGCGCGGCGCATGATGGCGGCCCGTTCGGCGGCCGGCACGGCGCGCCACGTCTCGAAACCCTGCTGGGCGGCGGCCAGCGCGCGATCCAGGTCGGCGATGCTGGCATGGGCGACCGTGCCGATCGCCTGTCCGGTGGCGGGGTTGAGCACGGGAATGGATTTGCCGCCGGTGGCGTCCACCCATTGATTGGCGATCAGCAAACGGGTATCGGGATAGCTGGAGATTGTCATTGCTTGGAGCTCCTGTCGGTGGTGAGTCGGTCTTGCTGCCGGCCGGGCGCCTTGCCTGGCAGGGGCGATAGTCGGCAGCCGAAAAGCGCCAGTGTACTACCGTGCCGGAAAAGCGGCAGGGGCGAAGGTTTGCTGTCGCCGGGCCGCTGGCATGAAGGCGTAAAAAAGCCCGCCGATGGCCGGCGTAGCAATTATAATGTCGGCTTTTACGGCCAGGCGCCGTCCACCACACAGAGAAACGAATGAGCACATTACCTCCATGCCCGCAATGCCAATCCGAATACACCTACGAAGACGGCAGCAACCTCGTCTGCCCTGAGTGCGCGCATGAATGGTCGGCCACGGCCGGTGAAGCGGTGGAAGAGGGCGCCAAAGTCTACCGCGATGCGGCCGGCAATATCCTGCAGGACGGCGACACGGTCAGCGTCATCAAGGATTTGAAACTGAAGGGTGGCGGCGGCGTCGTCAAGATGGGCACCAAGGTCAAGAATATCCGCCTGGTCGACAGCGATCACGATATCGACTGCAAGATCGACGGTTTCGGCCAGATGAGCCTGAAGACCGAGTTCGTCAAGAAGGTCTGATCGCTTTCAGTTCATCCCCATGCAAATCGATACCATCCGCCAGCGCCTGCGCGCGCTGGGCGCCAAGCCCCTGCATGAACAGCGCGTGCTGCGCGACTGGATACAGGCGCAGCCGCACGACCAGGGCCGGCGCCGCGCCGAAGATTTCTTGCCGCTGCCGGTGCGCGCCGCCTTGCCGGCGCTCGACTTGGAGTTGCGGGGCATGCTCAAGCTGCTCAGCACCCACCCCGGCGCCGATGGTTCGGCGCGGCTGCTGGTCGGCCTGCACGACGGGCAGACGGTGGAAAGCGTGCTGCTGCCGCGCGATGGGCTGTGCGTGTCGAGCCAGGTGGGCTGCGCCGTCGGCTGTCAGTTCTGCATGACGGGCCGCGACGGCCTGATACGGCAAGTCACCAGCGGCGAAATCGTCGCGCAGGTGGTGCTGGCGCGGACCATGCGGCCGGTGAAAAAAGTCGTTTTCATGGGCATGGGCGAACCGGCCCATAACCTCAATAATGTGATGGAAGCGATCGAGCTGCTGGGCACGGAAGGCAATATCGGCCACAAGAACCTGGTGTTCTCCACCGTCGGCGACCCGCGCGCCTTCGAGCGCCTGCCGCAGGGACGTGTCAAACCGGCGCTGGCCCTGTCCCTGCACACCACGAAGCCGGACCTGCGCGAACAGCTGCTGCCGCGCGCACCCAAACTGTCTCCGCGCGAGCTGGTGGCGTTCGGCGAGTCGTATGCGCGCCTGACCGGTTATCCGGTGCAGTACCAGTGGACCTTGATGGAAGGCATCAACGATGGCGACGATGAACTGGACGGCATCGTGGAGCTCCTCAAGGGCAAATATGCGGTGCTGAACATGATCCCGTATAACACCATCGCCGACCTGCCGTTCAAGCGCCCCAGCTGGGACCAGGCGCGCGCGATCGCCGCCCGCCTGCACGAGCGCGGCGTGCTGACCAAGCTGCGCGATTCGGCCGGGCAGGATGTGGAGGGCGGCTGCGGGCAGTTGCGGGCGCGTGAGGCCAAGGGCAGAAAAGTAATTGAAATACGGGCCGCGTAGGTCGGATTAGGCCCGCAGGGCCGTAATCCGACAACATTGTTGGCGCCGATCGTGGTGTTGTCGGATTACGCGCTTGTGCGCTAATCCGACCTTGTATTATTCCTCTCATGCGGTTGGTGGTGTTGCGAACAACATCGACCGCTGTCAAAATTCTTGGTAGGCATATCAAGACCGGGTAACTGGATGCCGTATCCGCCCTTAGGCTCAAAGCCAGCGATGTAGATCTCGCACCAGTTACCCACCCTCCATGTCAAGATCGGACAGTATCTTTGGCACCGGCACGCCGGTAGCCCGCATTCACAAGGTAGATCGCAAGAGGACCACAGCATGTTTAATTTAGGAATCGACGTTGCCAAGGCCAAGCTGGACTGCGCACTGCGCCTGCCCAATGGCAAGCACCGTAACAAGGTAGTAGAGAACAATCACAAAGGATTTGCTGCACTGAGCGAATGGCTGCTCAAGCATGATGCCGGCAACCCGAGAGTATGTATGGAAGCGACTGGCACTTACTGGGAAGGGGTTGCCGAATATCTGGCCGGACTTGGCATGGTGGTCAGTGTCATCAATCCGGCACAGATGAAGGCCTTTGGCGCCTCGCGCATGGTACGCACCAAGACCGACAAGGTCGACGCGCAGTTGATTGCCGACTTTGCCCATGAGCGCCAACCGCAGCCGTGGACAGCGCCGTCGCCCGCCGCGCAGGCACTGCGCGCCTTGGTGCTGCGCCTCGAAGCGGTGCAAGCGATGCGGTTGCAGGAAACGAATCGGCTCGACGTCGCGCGAGAAGCGGTACGCCAGGGTATCGAGGATCACATTGCCTGGCTCGACAAAGAAATCAAGGAACTCATTCGCGCCATCAAGCGCCATATCGACGATGATCCGGATTTACGCGATAAGCGCGAGCTGCTCGACAGCATCCCTGGTCTGGGTGAGCGCACGATACCAGTGTTGCTGTCGTACTATGCCGATACCGAGCGCTTCGACAACGCCAAGCAAGCCGTGGCGTTTGCGGGACTCGACCCGCGCCAGCACGAGTCAGGATCGAGCGTACGTGGCAAGCCACGCATGTCGAAGATTGGTCACAGTTTCCTGCGAAAGGCGCTGTACATGCCAGCCATGGTGACCGTATACAGGACACCATGGGGTCAGCGCTTTGGCCAGCGGCTCAGCGCTGCCGGCAAGGCACCGAAACTGATCATCGGCGCCATGATGCGCAAGCTGGTGCACGTGGCATTCGGCGTGCTCAGGTCGGGAAAAATATTTGATCCAACCTTGCACAACGCTTGACGGGGATAACAGTATCTACGCGACCCACCGATTCTGCCCAACAAATCATGTTCATCCAGGATCGCAAACGCAATCTCCGGATGCCTGGCCAAACAGCGCCGCACCGCGGCGGGAATTGCCGCGCGCGTCTTGCGGCACAGGCCGGGCTGCTCCAGCAATTGAATCTGGAAGCCGCGCACGGTGCGTACCTCGCCGCTGCCGGGCGCGATGCGCAGCACCACGCCCAGGTTTTTCTGCATATTCTTTTCCAGTTTTTTCAGCTGTTCGTACGTGGCGATGGTTTCTATATGCGCGAGCAGGCGCTTTTCTTCCGTCAGGTTCAGGCGCAGGATGGCCAGCTCGGCTTGCTCGCCGCCCAGCAGCCGTTCGCGTTCGCAGTCGCACAGCTGCGGCGGGCATTCCTTGCGGATTTCAAAATCGGCCATGAGCCTGCTTCCTGTGCGCGCAATAGGGGACGAACCAGTATCGACCGCCGCCCGCCGCCTGTCAATCGGATGCACGATAGTGCGCCGGCTTGACCGCGCGGCTGGCATTGGGCGCCGCCCCGTGTTGTAATGTTGGCCATCATGAGAACCCGCATCAAGATCTGCTGCATCGCCTCCATCGACGAAGCGCAACTGGCAATCGCTGCCGGCGCCGACGCGCTGGGCCTGGTGGCTGCCATGCCGTCCGGCCCCGGCGTGATTCCCGACGCCCGCATCGCGCAGATCGCCGCCTGGACGCCGCCGCCCGTGTCCACCTTTCTGTTGACGGCCGAGACCACGGCGGCGCGCATCGCCGGCCATATCGCCGCCACCCAACCGACCACGGTGCAGATCGTCAGCCATATCGATCCGCGTGAACTGGCCGAACTGGCGCGCCTGGTTCCCCATGTCAAACGGGTGCAGGTGATCCATGTGGAAGGCGACGACGCGCTCGACCTGATCCCCGCCTATGCCCCCCATGTGCATGCCTTCCTGCTCGATTCGGGCCGCCCCTGCGGCGCGGTGCCGGAACTGGGCGGCACCGGCCGCACCCACGACTGGGCCATCAGCGCGCGCTTCGTGCGCGCCAGCCCCGTGCCCGTGTTCCTGGCCGGCGGCCTCGACGCCGGCAATGTGGCCGCGGCCCTGCGCCAGGTACGCCCCTACGGCATCGACCTGTGCTCGCGCGTGCGCACCGATGGCCACCTCGATATCATGAAGCTGGCGCTCCTGACGTCGGCCGTGCGCGAGGCCGATGCGCTGCTTTATGCCGAAGGCTGAACTGCCGCCATCTCGCGTACGAATGCCTCGGTAAACGCCGCCACCATGCCGCTGGTGGCGCGCGGTGAGATCAGGCCGACCACGGACGATGATTCGTCCTCCGGCAGCGTCAGGAAATGCACGCCGGGCGGCGCCGCCAGGCGCATGCTGTCGGGGACAATCGCAATGCCAAGGTTCGCCTCGATCAGGTTCAGCTGCGAGGTCTTGCGCGACAGCGCGCGCGCCGCCTTCGGAAAAAATCCCTGGGCCAGGCACAGGCCCGCCACCAGGTAACTCAAGCCACCACGATCCTTGTGCGGAATCGACACGAACGCCTCGTCGCGCAGAGCGGCGATGGTGGTATGTGATTGCGCGGCCAGCGGCGAATCCTGCGACACCGCCACCACCAGCTTTTCGCTGTACAGCTCGCGCACGACGATATTGGCGTGCTTGCGCAGGGTGGGCAGGCGCACCAGGCCCAGGTCGGCGCGGCCTTCTTCGATGTCCGCCGCCTGGTTTTCCGACGAGCCTTTCGACACATCGAGCGAGACGCCGGGAAACTGCGCCAGCAGGCGATGCAGCACGGCGCCGATGGCCGGTGTCAGCGTGACGGAACTGGAGTGGAGCAGGCGGATGATGCCGGCCGAACCCTGGCCCACATGGCGCGTCTGGCGCACGGTTTCCTCGATATCGTCGAGGATGCGTTTGGCGCGCTCATGAAAGACCTGGCCGGCGGCGGTCAGCTCGATATGGCGCGCGTCACGCGTCAGCAGCAGCGCCTGCACCTCGTTTTCCAGTTCCTTGATCTGCCGGCTCAGGGCCGACTGCGCAATAAACAGCTTTTCCGCCGCGCGCGAATAGCTGCCCGCATCGACGACTTCGACAAAGTAGCGGAACTGTTTGAGAGAAATCATGCCTATGCCTTTTCGAGATCGCAGGGCGCCCTATTTGATATTGGCCGTGGCGATCCGTGCGCGTTACAGTGGCCTCGTCGTCACCACTGCAAGGGAAACGCCATGCTGGAACTGATCGGAGTGCTGGGAGTGCTCGTCAGTATTATCGTCAAACTGATTTTTGTCCAGGTTTGCGGACGCTCAGCCAAACAAGAGGATTAATACGCGAGCGTCGCCACGAATCGGGCCGGCATGGGCAGTGCCTGCAAGCGGCAATCGATGGCGGCGCCATTCCATTCGTCCAGGGCCCGGCCGGCGTACTTGAGCGCCGCCTCGCGCGCCGTCCAGGCCTGCGCCAGGGCCAGCGGACGCTGGTCATGCGGACAGGCGCCCAGTTGTGCCGCCACATCAGGCCCCAGGTAATCCATCGCCACGGCAAACCAGTCATCGATCTCCTGCGCCCGCATCACATCGATGCCCACCGGCCCGTGCAGATGAATGGCCGCCAGCGAAATACCATCGTCATGACTGATCGACAGCCAGGCAGCGCGGCCAGTCAGCAGCAAACGCGGCGCGTGACCGGGCCGTGAGTCCACGCTGACGCCATCGATGGCGATATGCAGCCACTGCGCCACCGCCTCGCGCACGGCAAGACGAGTACGCTGGCGCGCCTCGGTACGTGGCAAGGCGCCGGCAATGCCGATCACCAGCACGCCATCGCCTTGCCAGTACCGTGTAAAACTCATGACCGCAGCGGCGCCGCCGGGCATCCCGCCCAGTTGCTGCCGGCCGGGATATGTTCGCCCTTCATCACGAGGGTCAAGGGACCCAGCCGCGCGTTGTCGCCCACTTTGGCGCTGTACAGCACCGAGCTGCGCGGCCCCATGTACACGCGCTGGCCGATTTCCACATGATCGATCTTCATCACGCGGTCTTCGAACAAGTGGGTCTGCGGGCAGGTCAAGGCATTCAATTCGCTGTGGTCGCCGATATGCACGCAGTCGAATTCGGTGATGTCGGTGGTGTCCATGTAGACGCCGCGGCCGATCTTGCAGCCGAACAGGCGGAAGGCCATCGGCAGCCATGGTGTGCCGCGCAGGTAGCGCATGAAGTTGGGTACGGCGATGCCTTCGTACAGATTCGTCACGCCTTCGGACAGCCACACGAACGGTGTCCACATCGGCGCGGCGTGCTTGCGGTAGCGTCCCAGCAGCAGCCATTTGAGCAGCACCACCAGCAGGAAATTGCCGATGCCGTAAGCGATGCCGGCCATCGCCAGGTCGGCCACCACTTCGCCCCAGCGCCCGGCGCCAGCCAGCGGCATCACGTCCAGCACCAGCGTGTAGCCGACGGCGATCACCAGCGCGTGCGGCGCGACGATGCGGAACGCTTCGATCAGGCTGCGGCCCAGGCGGCGCAGTGGCGAGGGCTTGAAGGTCAGGTGTTCGGCAAAGCCGCTGACCTGTTCGCGCGCCGGCAGGTGCATCGGCGGGGAGCCCAGCCAGGTGTCGCCGCCATGCATCTGCTCATTGCGCGGCGCATGCGTGTGCACGCCGATCAGCACATGCTCGGGCAGCACGGTGCCGTCGGGGATATAGCTGCCATTGCCGACAAAGCTGCGGTGCGAAATCACGGTCGGGCGCATGGTCATCCAGCCGCCGTCGATCTGCTCGTCGCCCAGCATCACGGCGTCGGCGATAAAAGTGTCGTCGCCCAGGGTCAGCATGTCGGGCACCACGCCCAGCGCGGTGGAAATCTCCGAGCCCTTGCCGACCTTGGCGCCCAGCAGGCGGTACCAGTACGGTGCGAAGACGGTGGCGTAAATGCCGTGCAGCACGTTCAGGCTCGACTCCTGGATATGGCTGACCAGCCACTTGGCGCAATAGATATTGCTGTGCACTGCAGACACACCAGGCTTCAGGCGCGGCAGCGCGCCCCAGCGGATGGCGGCCGACAGCAGCGCCGTCAGCACGATCAGCACGGCGCTGGCCGGGAAGGCCAGGATGAAGTAGCGCGCCAGCTGGGTGGTCGGGTCGCGCCCCTGCAGCCACGGCATCATTTCGCGTTCGTCGAACCAGTCGATCAGCACGAAACTGGGGAACACGGGCATAAAGAACAGCACCGCGATCAAGACCATGCCGAAGCAGAAGAACAGCATTTCGGCGCTCAGGCGGACCTTGCTCACGGCGGGCCGCGCCGGCTGGCTGGCCGGGTCGAACGCGCCTATATCGCGCGCGGGCGAACCGGTCCAGATGCGGCCGGCGGGCACCGATGCGCCATCGGCCAGCGCGGACTGGCCTTCCAGGTGGCCAAAGTCGCCGACCTTTGTGTTGCCTTCCAAAATCGCGTAGGAGCTGATGCAGGCGTCATTGCCGACGGTGATATGCCCCAGCAGCAAACGGCCCCGCTCGACGCGCGCGTTTTCGAAGTTGACGGCATTGCCGACGCTGACGTTGTCGCCGATGGACAGCAGCTCAGGCGCGCGCAGGGTCATGGAACCGATCACCACTTCCTTGCCGACTTTCGCACCGAGCGCGCGCAGCCACCAGCTATTGAGTGACGAGCCACTGAGCAGATAGGTGGGCGCCGATTCGACCAGCCTGTCGGCCAGCCACCAGCGGTAATAGGTGACGCCCCACAGCGGATAGCTGCCCGCTTTCAGGCGCCCGGCGATCAGCCATTTGCCTGCAATCGCGATGGCAAACTCGCCCAGGGTCGCCAGCAAAAATACCCCGATCGAGGCGGCCACGGCACGCGCCACGGTGTCGCCCGGGTCGCCCGTAAAATAATGATAGGTAAAGAAGGGCGCCAGCCACTGCGCCATGCGCAGGGTGACCAGCACCGGCACGGCCGCCGCCTGGGCCGCGCCGCAGGCCCAGCGCTTGATACGCGACGGTGGCGTCCACTCGGCTTCCGGCACGGCCAGCGCCGGCGCTTCGCCCAGCACGGCGGCGATTTTTCCCACTTCCCGATTGTGATAGATATCGCGCACGGTCATATGGGCGTAACGGGGATCGGCGCGCAGGCTGGAGGCCAGGCGCGCGGCGAGAAACGAGTGGCCACCCAGGTCGCTGAAAAAATCGGCCTGGCGCAGGATGGGCTGGCCCGGGAACAGTTGCGCCAGCGCCGCGAACAGGGCCGCTTCGGCTGGCGTTTCCGGCAAGTCCGATTCACCCGCATCACCCACCGGCGGCGCGGACAGGGGCATGGCTTTCAAGGCTTTCCGGTCGATCTTGCCGGAGGTCAGGCGCGGCATCAGCGGCAGCAGCTCGAACCGGCCCGGCACCATATACGGCGGCAGATGCAGGTTCAGCGCCGCGCGCAGGGTCTTCGGGGTCAGGGCATCATCGTTTGCATCGTCGCTGCCGACGATATACGCCACCAGCTGATCGATGCCGTCATCCTTGCGCAGCAGGACGGCCACCGTGCCCACGCCGCTCTGCTGCGCCAGCACGGCTTCGATCTCGCCCAGCTCCACGCGAAAACCGCGTATCTTCACCTGGTCGTCGGCGCGGCCCAGGCACAGCACCTGGCCGTCGGCATCGATGCGGGCCAGGTCGCCGGTGCGGTACAGGCGCGCGTCGTCCGGCCCCGTGCTCCAGGGATTGGGCAGGAATTTTTCCACCGTCAGGTCAGGCCGGCCCAGGTAGCCTTCGGCCAGGCCGGGGCCGATAATGCACAGTTCCCCCGTTTCGCCGCGCGGCAGCAGCGTCAATGGACGGTTTTCTCCCGCTTCCGCCACCTGCAGCACCAGCAGGCCATAGTTGGGCAGCGGCGTGCCGATGGTGACCGGCTGGCCCGGCAGCAAACGGGCCAGGCTGCACGAGACGGTCGCCTCGGTCGGGCCATAGGTGTTGAACATGGCGCGGCCGGGGCGCGACCAGCGCTCGACCAGGGATTCCGGGCACATCTCGCCGCCCAGGTTGATCAGGCGCAGGCTCGGCACTTCTTCGGCAAACAGCGCCAGCAGGGTCGGCACGGCATGGAGGACGGTTACCTGGTTTACGGCCAGCGCGCGCGGCAGCGCTTCCGGGTCGCCCGAGATCTCTTTCGGCCCCAGCCACAGGGTGGCGCCCACCAGGTAGGCGATCCAGATTTCTTCGAACGACATGTCGAAGGCGACCGAAAAGCCCTGGTAGACGGTGTCGCTTTGCGCGACTCCCAGCACCGCATTCTCGCTGCGCAGGAAGTGGCAGATGCTGCGCTGGTTGATCAATATGCCCTTCGGCTTGCCGGTCGAGCCCGAGGTGTAGATGACATAGGCGGGGTGTTCCGGCTTCGTCTCGTGACGTGTGTGCAGCACTTCGCCGGCAGCGCGCGGCGCCAGCAGCGACTCCGCCGTCCAGACGGGGCGCGTGACGCCAGCGTCCGCCAGGCGCGGCGCAAACTGCGCGCAGCTGACTATGCCCGCGCCATTGGCGTCATCGAGGCACACCTGCAGCCGTTCGACCGGCGTATCTTCATCGACCGGCAGCCAGGCGGCGCCCGCCTTGGCGATCGCCGCCTGCGTCAGGAGCAGGTTGGCGCCACGCGGCAGCCACAGGCCGACGATATCGCCGGGCCGCACGCCGGCCGCCACCAGGCGCGAGGCGGCCAGGCTGGACATCGCATCGAGTTCGGCGTAGCTGATACGGCGCTCGCCGTCGATCAGGGCAACCTGCTGCGGGCTGCGGCGGGCGGTGGCTTCCAGCAGGTCGGCCAGCACCTCGTTCTGCAGCAGATCCGGTCGTTCCGGGCCGTACAGGATGTCGGGTTGGCGGGTGATGCTGTCTGCGGTGAAATCGTTCATGATGACGCTTATGTGTGGTGCTCTGTGAGGTATCAAACTTGCGCCATGCTGGTGCGCGGCGCAGTTGATACATTACAGCAAGCAAGAGTTTTCAGCGTTGCAGAACGGGGACTTTAAATAATTTTTAAGCAATTGCGTGTCTTCGGCGTCAATTGCCATGATTACGGAATGTAAATCGCGGAAACATGGCGGCAATGTGCGCCAGCGTGGCCGCTGCAGGGTAGCCATGCAGGGCGCTGCCGGCCAGTCGTGTATCGCTACACCCCTCGGCGCGGAACTGCTGCAGCACATAGTTGCTGACGCCTTTGTTTGCCAGCGTTTCAGCCAGTTCCAGCAGCGCCGCGTCGGGCAGCAGGGCGGGATGGATGGTGGTGCGGCATTCGTGGGCCACGCCGCTTTCCACGATGGCGTCCAGGCAGAAGCGTGCCGGGTCGCCGCTGCCCGCCACGCCGGTAATCGCGCGATAGTGTGCAAAAGGGGCCTTGATATCGAAACCCACCCAGTCCACCAGCGGCAGCACTTGCGTCAGGCGCTGCGGGTAGATACAGGCCGTGTGCAGGCCTACATTGAATCCCAGCGCTTTCACGTCGCGCATGGCGTTTTCCAAGGCAGGGTCCATGCACGCTTCGCCGCCGCTGAAGACCACCGCGTCGACCAGGCCCACGCGGCGGCGCAGCAGCGCCAGCACGTCGGCCCATGGCGTCAGGGCGTCGCTGGCGCGCGGCTGCAGATGCGGATTGTGGCAATAGCCGCAGCGCCAGGGGCAGCCCTGCACGAACACCACGGCCGCCAGCTGGCCGGGATAGTCGGTGGCGGAGAACGGCGTGACGCCGCCCACCTTGAGCTCCCTGGCCATCAGCGACAGGTCAAAGGACCCGAGACCGAGGCGCACGCTTCGCTGAAGTACTGGCGCTCGTGGAATTCGCCCTGCTTGCCGATATTGAACGAGGCGACGGGGCGGTGATAGCCCATCACGCGGGTCCAGATTTCGCAGCGCTGGCGTTCGCTGTCGTCGAGTTCAATCGCGGGTGTCAGGTTTGGTCGTGCGTTCATGGTGTTTCCTCCAGTATGGCGTTCAGGTTGGCCTGCTTGCGGGCGATCAGCTCCGCGTCGCAGGTGGGGCAAAACTCGTGCTTGCCGGCCAGGTAGCCATGGCGCGGACAGATCGAAAAAGTGGGCGTGATGGTGATATACGGCAGAGAAAAGCGGCTCAATGCACGCTTGACCAGTTCGCGGCAGGCATTCGCGTCCGACAGCGCTTCCGTCATGTACAGGTGCAGCACCGTGCCGCCCGTGTATTTGCGCTGCAGCGCGTCCTGCAATTCCAGCGCCTCGAACGGGTCGTCGGTATGGCCGACCGGCAGTTGCGAGGAATTCGTGTAGTAGGGGTTGTCCACCGTGCCGGCCTGCAGGATGGCCGGATAGCGCTTGCGGTCTTCGCGCGCAAAGCGGTAGGTCGTGCCTTCGGCCGGCGTCGCTTCCAGGTTGTACATATGGCCCGTCTGCTCCTGGAACGCGATCATGCGCGCACGTACATGGTCGAGCAGACGGATCGCCAGCGCATGGCCCTCCTTGCTGGTGATGTCGTATTCGTTGCCGCTGAAATTGCGGATCATCTCGTTGATGCCGTTGACGCCCAGGGTGGAAAAATGATTGCGCAGGGTGCCCAGATAGCGTTTCGTGTACGGGAACAGGCCTTGCTGCATCAGGTCCTCGATGGTGGCGCGCTTGATTTCCAGGCTGGTCTTGCCCAGCTCCAGCAGGCGGTCCAGGTCGGCCAGCAAGGCCGCTTCGTCGCCGCGCCACAGATAGCCCAGGCGCGCGCAGTTGATGGTGACCACGCCCAGGGAACCCGTTTGCTCGGCCGAACCGAACAGGCCATTGCCGCGTTTGAGCAGTTCGCGCAGGTCCAGCTGCAGGCGGCAGCACATGGAACGTATCATGTTCGGTTTCAGTTCCGAATTGATGAAATTCTGGAAGTAGGGCAGGCCGTAGCGCGCCGTCATCTCGAACAGGCGCTCTGCGTTTTCGCTGTGCCAGTCGAAGTCCTCGGTGATGTTGTAGGTCGGGATCGGGAAGGTGAACACGCGGCCCTTGGCGTCGCCCGCCATCATGATCTCGATATACGCGCGGTTGATCATGTCCATTTCAAGCTGCAGCTCGCCGTAGGAAAACGGCATTTCGACGCCGGCGACCACCGGTATCTGCTCGCGCAAATCTTCCGGGCAGACCCAGTCGAAGGTCAGGTTGGTGAACGGCGTTTGCGTGCCCCAGCGCGACGGCACGTTGAGGTTGTAGATCAGCTCCTGCATATACTGCAGCACGTCGGCATAGGCCAGGCCATCCTTGCGGATAAACGGCGCCATATAGGTGTCGAAGGAGCTGAAGGCCTGCGCGCCGGCCCACTCGTTCTGCAGGGTGCCGAGAAAATTGACGATCTGGCCGATGGCCGATGACATGTGTTTCGGCGGGCTTGACTCGACCTTGCCCGGCACGCCGTTCAGGCCTTCATGCAGCAGGGTGCGCAGCGACCAGCCGGCGCAGTAGCCGGCCAGCATGTCGAGGTCGTGGATATGCAGGGCCGCCTCGCGGTGGGCCGCGCCCACTTCCGGCGGATAGACCTGGTCGAGCCAGTAGTTGGCGATCACCTTGCCCGACACATTGAGTATCAGGCCGCCCAGCGAATAGCCCTGGTTGGCGTTGGCGTTGACCCTCCAGTCGCGCCGTTCCAGGTACTCGTTGATGGATGCGGCGACGTCGACCTGGCCGTGTTTTTTCGACGCTGTGACGGGTAGTGCGCTAGCTGACATGAAACCTCCAATAACCACAACATGCGGTGTTTTATTGAAGGTTATCGACTAAATGTAGTGTCGTCAAAGGGCGCGTGCAAGCGATTGGCGGAACCTTGATCCAGGTGAAAATCGCGCAGCCATCATTTTTTGTCCCACCGCGTTTCGCGCAGGATCATGTACGTGGTGCCGAAGAATGCGCCGCCGCAGGCGACGATGCTGATGACGGAGGCGGGCAGCACATGGATCCAGATTTCGGCCGGCGAAAAGGTGCTCCAGCTGGCCACGCGGATATCAAACGTGATGTAGTTGGCCAGCAGCCAGTACGCGGCCAGGATGGCGGTGCAGATGGCGCTCTGGCGCAGCAGCGGCACCTGGCGGCGCGCAAACACGGCCAGCAGGAACAGCAGCACCACGCCCGGATACACGCCCAGAATCTCGGGCGAAAACATGTGCGTGCTGTTGATGTCATGGCCTTCGACGGGCGACGCCCATTGCACTTGCAGCGCGGTCAGGAACAGGGTCAGGAGCAGTATCAGCAGGGGTTTGCGGGTCATGGCGGTGGCTGGAATGAATAGGAGTTAGGCACGATGGCAGTGCCGCATTCTACAGCGCAAGGAGGGGTGCCGATGCATGCATTCCTTCACCTGCGTCAAGGACTCCCCACATGGCGCGGGGCTATAGTCTCGACCCTGAGCCGATACAGAAAGTCCCCATCATGAAGCTTGAACATTCCACCGCCCAGCGCGTGGCCGGACCGCTGGAACTGGTCTGCCCGGCCGGCAGCCTGCCGGCCCTGAAAGCGGCGGTCGACAATGGCGCCGACACCGTCTACCTCGGCTTTCGCGACGCCACCAATGCGCGCAATTTCGCCGGCCTCAATTTCGACGAAAAGGCGATTGCCGAAGGCGTGCGCTACGCCCACCAGCACGGCCGCAAGGTGCTGCTGGCGCTGAATACCTATCCGCAGCCGCACAACTGGATGGTCTGGCGCAGCGCCATCGACCGCGCGGCGGACGCAGGCCTGAACGCCATTATCGTCGCCGATCCGGGGCTGATGGCGTACGCGTCGCAGCATCATCCGCAGCTGCGGCTGCACCTGTCGGTGCAGGGCTCGGCCACCAACTACGAAGCCATCAATTTTTATCACGAACACTTCGGCGTCTCGCGCGCCGTGCTGCCGCGCGTGCTGTCGATGACGCAGGTGGAACAGCTGATCGCCAAGACGCCGGTCGAGATCGAAGTATTCGGTTTCGGCAGCCTGTGCGTGATGGTCGAAGGGCGCTGCGCGCTGTCGTCGTATGCGACCGGCGAAGCGCCCAATACCCACGGCGTGTGTTCTCCCGCCAAGGCCGTGCGCTGGGTGGAAACCGCAGGCGGCCTGGAGTCGCGCCTGAACGGCGTGCTGATCGACCGTTACGCCCCCGGCGAAAACGCCAGCTATCCGACCCTGTGCAAGGGCCGTTTCGACGTCGACGGCGAACAGTATTACGCCATCGAGGAACCGGCCAGCCTGAACACGCTGGCGTTGCTGCCGCAGTTGATCGCCATGGGCGTCAAGGCGGTGAAAATCGAAGGCCGCCAGCGCAGCCCCGCCTATGTGGCGCAGGTCACGCGCGTCTGGCGCGACGCGATTGACGCGTGCCGGGAAGGGCAGCAGCGCTACGCCGTCAAGCCGGGCTGGATGGCGGCGATGGACAAGCTGGCCGAGGGCCAGCAGCACACTTTGGGCGCCTATCACCGCTCCTGGAAATAAGAAAACCTGCTGCGCGACCCGGGGCGCGGCCTGCGATGCTCACTGTGCTCAAGCACAGCTGCGCTTCTCGGCCACGCCGCGAGCCGCTCGCTACGGTTTTGTAACTATAAAATGAAGGAACAGGTATGCTAAAACTGTCATTGGGGCCGTTGCTGTATTACTGGCCGCGCGCCACCGTCTTCGAGTTCTACCAGCAGGTTGCCGACACCGCCGTCGATATCGTCTACCTGGGCGAGACGGTCTGTTCGCGCCGCCATGAACTGCGCCTCTCGGACTGGCTCGATATCGCCGACCTGCTGGCGGCCGCCGGCAAGGAAGTGGTGCTGTCGACCCAGGCCCTGATCGAGTCCGGCGCCGAGCTGGCTACCCTGCGCCGCATCGCCGGCAATGGACGCTATGCGGTCGAGGCGAACGATTTCGGCGCCGTGCACTGCCTGGAAAAGGGCCAAGCCTTCGTCGCCGGCCCCCACCTGAACCTGTTCAACGGCCCCAGCCTGCAACTGCTGGCCGGCCTCGGCGCGCGGCGCTGGGTGATGCCGCTGGAAATGAGCCAGGATGCATTGGCCGAACTGCAGCGCCAGGCGCCGGACGGTATCGAGACCGAAGTGTTTTCCTATGGCCGCATGCCGCTGGCGTTTTCCGCGCGCTGCTTCACGGCGCGCAACCGCAACCTGCCGAAAGACGACTGCCAGTACAGCTGCCTGCAGGAGCCCGACGGCCTGTTGCTGCGCACGCGCGATGCGCAGCCCTTCCTGGTGCTGAACGGCACGCAGACGCAGTCGGCGCTGGTGTACAACCTGGTGCGCGAACTCGTTGCGATGGCCGCGCTGGGCGTGGGCGTGGCCCGCCTCAGCCCGCAGGAACACCATACGGTGGAAGTGATCGGCATCTTCGACCAGGCCCGGCGCGGCCTGCTTTCCGCCGACGACGCGCAGGCGCAACTGGCGGCCTGCCATGCGGCCGGTACCTGCGACGGCTACTGGCATGGCCAGCCGGGCATGCACAGCCAGGCGAATGCGCTTCACGAAGCGCTCCATTGAACCTCACGGGAATCACATGCTGAACACGATAGAAACACTGCCGCCATTCCGGCTGCCGGTGCCCTTGGTCGCGCTGCTGGCCAGGCTGCCGCCATACCCCGCTTCCTGGGCCTTCGTGCAGGGCCTGAACCGCCTGCTGGCGCCGCAATTGCCCGGCGATGTGCGCGCGCTGTTACAAGGACGCAGCCTGCGCCTGCGGGTGCTCGATGCCGGTGTGGCGGTGGATTTTTGCTGGCAGGGAGGGCAGTTCGCGCCGGCCCGCCATGGCCAGGCGCCGGACCTGACCATCGGCGCCAGCGCGCATGATTTGCTGCTGCTGGCGCGGCGCCAGGAAGACCCGGACACCCTGTTCTTCAGCCGCCGCCTGTTGCTCGAAGGCGATACGGAGCTGGGCCTGCTGTTCAAGAACACGCTCGATGCGCTGGAATTGCCACCGTTCGACCTGCAGTCGCTGCATCCGCGCCGCGTGCTGGCGCAGCTGTGCGGGAAGGTAGAAAAAACTTAGCTGCGGTGGCAGTGGCCGCAGGCGCCGGTGCAGGGAATCGGTGCCTGCGCCTGTGCCATCTCGCCGATAAAGCCGGCGCCGTTGACGGCATCGATCACGGCGGCCAGCAGGCCCTCCTGCGCGGCCACCGTTTCGTCGAACTGCACCGTGGCGTCATTGCGCGCCAGCGATACGCACACCGTTTCGACTCCCTTGATATTTTCCAGTACTTCCGTCAGTGCGTCGGCGCAGCCCTCGTGGTCCATGCCGGTAATTGTCAATCGCGCTGTTTGCATCGCTTCCCTCTTGCTTTTCAGATAAAAAAACAGCGTAGGCGAGGGCGCCATATTCCGTCCAGAGCAGCGCGCCCGGTTTGTTTGCTTTTTCACGATTCCTTGATCTGCATCCAATCAGCGATGCTTGTGACTGCCCTGCCACCCGGTTCAACAGTGCAGGCTGGCGTGGACATCCTTGCCTATAATTGCTATTGTGAAAGTATAAACATGGCCATCCCGTGCTTTCGCTTTTTTATGGACAGGACACCACATGGGCCCCACCGCAATCTCTTTTTTCACTGCCAGTGCCTTGGCGCTGGCGACCTCTGCGCAGGCGCAGAGCGTCAGTTTTGACGCAGCGCTGCGGCAGGCGGCCGGCGCTTCGGGCGCCGTGCAGGGCGCCTCGCTCGACGTGCGCGCCAAGACCCTGAAGGCGGAAGCCCTGTCGAATATCGACGGCCCCTCGCTGGACCTGACGGCCTTTCGCGGCCGCCTGTCGACCGACCTGAGTCTCGATACCAGCCGCTTTGCCGGCGTGGCGGGCGGCATCGGCGCTGCGCTGCCGAACTTGCCAATACCGGAAATCCCGAACTCGCTGGACCGCGAAGTGGTGACCAATCTCACTTCGTTCGGCCTGGTCGGCATGTGGCCGATCTACACGGCGGGGCGGCTCGACGCCGTCAAGGGCGTGGCGGCCGGCATGGCGCAGGAGGCCGATGCCGAACGGGTCGAGGCCGAGGAAAAACTCACTACCCAGGTGGCGCAGCGCTATTTCCAGCTGCTGCTGGCGCAACGGGTGGTGGCCGTGCGCGCCGAAGTGACGGCGGGCGTGACGCAGCACCAGCGCGACGCGGCCAGGCTGGAAAAGGGCGGCCTGATCTCGCGCGCCGAACGCCTGCGCGCCGACGTGGCGCTCGACGCTGCGCGCAGCGAGGAAGCCCAGGCGCGCAGCGATGCGGAAATCGCGCAAGTGGCGCTGGACCGGCTGCTGAACACGGGCGCCCAGGTGCGCCCCGCCACGCCGCTGTTCGTCAACTCGCTGCCGGTGGGCAGCCTGCAATCGTTCATCGACACCGGCATGCGCGAGAACGCGGCCTGGAAAAAGATCGCCAGCAAACGCTTTCAATCGGAACAGGCGTTGCGCCTGCACGGCAAGGAATACAGCCCGACCGTGTTCGCCGTCGGTAACTACAATCTCAACCGGGGCGGCGAACGGGTGGTGCGCTCGAACTGGGCGGTCGGAGTGGTGGTCTCGGTCCCGCTGGTGCACCGTATCAATACGGGCAAGCTGATCGAAGCGGCGAAACTGGACCAGGAGCGTGTGGAAGTGACGGCGCGCCAGGCCGGACGCGATATTCCCACCCTGATCGAAAAGAACTGGCGCACGGTGGAAAACGCGCGCATCCAGTTCCTCTCCACCACGTCTTCAGTGGAACTGGCGCGTGAAAATATCCGCCTGCAGACGGTCGCCTTCCAGCAGGGGCAGGTGACGTCGCTGGAAGTGGTCGATGCGCGCCTGAACCTGGCGAAGATCGAAACCCAGCGCGCACAGACCGCCTATAACTATGTGCTGGGCCTGGCGCAACTGCTGGAAGCGGCCGGCGAGACGCAGCGCCTGGGCAGCCTGGCGGCATCGGCCGACATACACTTACCTCTGGATACCGCACCATGAGCACTTTCAAGAAACAGCTCGCCGGGCTGCTCGGCATTATCGTGTTGATCTTTGTCGCCTGGGGCTTGTACCAGGCTTTCCTGCCGCAGCGCCTGCCCTTGCAGGGGCAGATGGATGCGCAGGAAGTCAACGTCTCGTCCAAGGTGGCGGGCCGGGTCGGCCAGGTCAACGTCCGGCTGGGCGACACCGTCAGCCAGGGCCAGCTGCTGTTCCAGCTGACCAGCCCCGAAGTGGACGCCAAGGTGGCGCAGGCCACCGCCGCCGCGCAGGCGGCCGACGCCGTGGCGCAGAAAGCGCAGGCCGGCGCACGGCCCGAGGAGGTGCGGGCGGCAAAAGCCAACTGGCAGCGCGCGCAGACCGGCGCGGCCATCGCCAGGACCACGTATGACAGGGTCAACAACATGTTTGCCGAAGGCGTGATCGCGCGCCAGAAGCGCGACGAAGCCGAAGCCCAGTGGCGCGCCGCCGAGCAGCAGGCGCAGGCCGCGCGCGCCCAGTACGACATGGCCAATGCGGGCGCGCGGCCCGAGGACAAGAATGCCGCCAACGCCCAGGCGCGCCAGGTGGGCGCCGTGCTGACGGAAGCGCAGGTGGCGCTGGCGGAGACCAAAATCACCGCGCCCGTGGCCGGCCAGGTCAGCAAGATCCAGATCCAGCCCGGCGAGCTGGCGCCGCAGGGCTTTCCCGTGATGACCCTGGTCAACCTGGCCGACGCCTGGGCCGTGCTGCAGGTGCGCGAAGACGAGATGGCGGCGTTCGCCATGGGCAGCACGCACACGGCCAATGTGCCGGCCCTGAAACAGCAGCTGACCTTCAAGGTCAGCTCGGTGGCCGTGATGCCGGACTTTGCCACCTGGCGCGCGGCGCGCCCGGGCGGCACCGACTTGCGCACCTTCGAGATCCGCCTGCGCCCGGCCATCAGGGTCCAGGGCCTGCGCCCCGGCATGTCGGTCGTGTTTCCACCGCTGTGAACCGGCATGACTGAAGCGATCAGGCAGCAGCAGCCGTCGGCGCTGGCGCGCGAGTGGGCGCGGCTGCGTGCCGACTTCTGGGACTTCGGCATGCTGAGCTGGATACCGCTGCTGCTGTGCGGCCTGCTGTGGTGGATTTTTTCGGCCGGCATTGCGCGCGACTTGCCGATCGCCGTCATCGACCGCGACAACTCGGCGTTGTCGCGCCAGCTCACGCGCTGGCTCGATGCCTCGCCCGGCGTCCTCGTCGCGGCCAAGGTGGGTTCCAGCGACCAGGCCTTGGCGCTGCTGCGCGAGCGCTCGGCGTTTGGCTACCTGGTGATACCCGACGGTTTTGAAAAAGAGCTGTCGCAAGGGCGCCAGGCCACCGTGCAATGGCTGTACAACGCGCAGTTTTCCTCGCACGCGGGAGCCTTGCTGCGCGACGTGCGCACGGTGTCGACCACCTTGTCGGCCGGCGTCGAGATGACGGCGCGCGGCAAGAAGGGCGTAGCCGGCGTGCAGGCGGCCGCCCAGTTCGAGCCGGTGCGCACGCAGTTGAACAGCCTGTATAACGAGAACACCAGCTATGAGGCGTTTTTGACCCTGGCGCTGATGCCGTCCATGCTGCAGATCTTTATCGTGATCGCGGTGGTCACCACGGTCGGGCGCGAACTGCGCGACGGCACCGTGCCGCAATGGCTGGCCTCGGCCGGGGGCAGCTGGTGGCGCGCGGTGGGCGCCAAGCTGCTGTTTCCCCTGCTCGCGTATGCGGCGCTGGCGCTGCTGTATCTGCTGTTTTTCAGCCTGGCGCGGGGCTGGGCGGTGGCCGGCAGCCTGCCTGGCCTGGTGCTGGGCATGCTGCTGCTGGTGCTGGCGTATTGCGCCCTGGGCTTGCTGCTGATCGCGTCGACCTTGTCGCTGCGCCTGTCATTGTCGGGTACGGCGTTTATTACCGCGCCGGCGTTTGCGTTTGCCGGTCAGGCTTTTCCGCTGATGGCCATGCCGCCGGCGGCGCGCGCCTGGGCGCAGGCCTTGCCGCTCACGCATTACCTGGAACTGCAAACAATGTACTGGCTGGCCGGCGCGCCATGGCGTTATGGCGCGGCGCAGCTGCTGGTGCTGGCCGGCTTTGCCATCGGCTGCGGCGCGCTGGGTTTGCTGCTGCTGGCGCGTCGCGCGAATGCACCCGCTGCCTGGGGTAAAACATGATGTGGAAAGCATTTCTGTCCACCTGGCGCGCCATGCTGACGGACAAGGGCGCCTTGACCCTGCTGTTTGTCGGCGGTGTTTTATATTCCTTCTTCTATCCGCTGCCCTACACCAAGGAAGTGGTGCAGCGGGTGCCGGTGGCCGTGGTCGACCAGGATCGCAGCAGCATGTCGCGCCAACTGACGCGCTTTGCCATGGCCCATCCGGCCTTGAACGTGGTGGCCGTCACCCCCGAGCTGCCCGCCGCCCAGGACCTGCTGTGGCGCGGTGACGTCATGGGCGTGCTGATCATCCCCGAAGGCTTGCAGACGGAGGTGCTGGCCGGCCGCGCGGCGCAGGCGCAGGTGGCCGGCAATGGCCTGTACCTGATGCTCAACAAGGTGGCGCTGAATGGACTGGCCGAAGTGGTGGGCACGGTCTCTGCCGGCATCGAACTGAAACGCCTGGCGGCCGCCACGCCATCGAGCTACCAGGCGAACGGCCAGCGCGCGCCGGTCGCGTTCGACGCCGTGCCCCTGTTTAATGTGAAGGAGGGTTATGGCGCCTACGTGGTGCCGGGCGTGGCCACCCTGATCGTGCAGCAGACGCTGTTGATCGGCATGACCATGTTGTTCGGCACATGGTACCAGCGCAAGACGTTTCCCTTGCCCGGCCCGCGCACGGCAGGGGGCTACCTGGGCATGCTGCTGGCGTTCGCCTCGGTCGCCTTTTTGAACTGCTGCTATTTCTTCGGCTTCGTGTTCTGGTTCCAGGACTATCCGCGCGGCGGCAATTTTGGCGGCTTGCTGCTGTTGCTGCCGCTGTTTTCGCTGACGGTGGCGGCCTTCGGCATGCTGCTGGCGATGCTGTTTCGCACGCGCGAACGGGGCACGCAGCTGATGATCGCCACCTCGATGCCGGTCCTGTTCCTGGCCGGCCTGACCTGGCCCGTGAGCTCGATGCCGGTTGTGCTGCAATGGCTGCGCTGGCTGCTGCCATCGACGGCCGGCATCCAGGGTTTTGTCGCGCTGAACCAGATGGGCGCCTCGGTGTACGAAATACGCCATGAAGTGGCAGGGCTGCTGGGCTTGCTGTTGGCGTGCCTGGCGCTGGGATGGCGGCGCTGGCGCAGGGAAGAAAAAACCAGCTGACCGGGCTTTATTTTTCGCGGGCAGATGATACGATCAATGGCCGATCAATCATCTTTGCGAGGATAGCCATGCCAGTCAACCCGTCCCTTACAACTTCCCCTGGAACCGTCCAGCCGGCACCCGGCAACTCCCTCGGCTTTGACGCCGACAGCATTATCAGCCAGGGCACGGCACAGGCGTTTGCCAGTCAGGGCTACCGTTTTTGCGTGCGCTACCTGTCCCTGCAGGCAAGCACCGCGCCGGGCGACCTGACCGCCGCCGAAGCGCAGGGCATCCTCGCCGGCGGGCTGGCGCTGATGCCGGTGCAGCATGTGCTGGAGCCGGGCTGGTCGCCCACGGCGCAACTGGGCGAGGAACACGGCGCCAACGCCGCGGCCCAGGCGCTGGCCATCGGCGTGCCGCCACAAGTCAATGTCTGGCTGGACCTCGAGGGCGTCAACGCCGGGGCGGCTCCACAGGACGTGATCGCTTACTGCACCAGCTGGTTTCAGGAGGTGTCGGTGAAGGGCTACCTGCCGGGCCTGTATGTGGGCGCCAATTGCGGCCTGGACGGCCAGCAGCTGTACGACCTGCCGTTCCAGCACTACTGGCATTCGGAAAGCACCGTGCCGGCGATTCCGGGCCGTGGCTACCAGATGATGCAAAAGCCGCAGTCCGGTACCGTCAATGGGCTGTCGATCGATGTGGACACCACCATGGTGGACGAGTTGGGCGGCGTGCCGCAGTGGTGGGTCAGGGCGGGCTGAGCGGCCTTCCATCCGAACAGTGCTTCTTGGCGTGTTGTGCAATAATTTCATTTCCTTAACGGAAGAATATTGCCATGTCGCCTTTTAATCTGTTCCAGCGCCTCTCGCAAGCCCCCACCAAACCCAAGACGGCGCCCGCCGCGCGGCAGTTCGATGTGGCGGACTTGTACCAGGGGCCGGTGGCGCTGGGCGGGGAGGGTGAGAGCACCACGCGGCCGTTTGACGAGAAGCTGCGCCAGGCCTATTTCTGGATCGTCAACCACGCCATTATCAGCCCCCATTACGATATCGAATACAACGACGGGCCGTCGCAAACCTATATGGTGGGCGACAGCCGGCGCACGCTGAATTTGCCATCGGCGCAAAGCTATTCGAGTTTTATCCTGCTGCCGCTGCTGACGTTTGCCACGCGCCGCAAATGCCTGTTTGTCGGCGGTCCTGGCCGCGGCAAGACGGCCAGCGCGCTGTTGATGGGAGTGCTGGCCGGGTCGTCGGTGAAAGAAGTGAAACGGGCGATGCAGCATGGCCATCCGCAGATGACGATCGCCGATTTGCTGGGCAATCCGCTGCCGGCCGACCTGGTCAACGCGCAAAGCATGGACGAGATCCGCATCGCCTGGCGCGCCTGGCTGGGCATGCGCGTGAAAATCGTCGACGAATACAACCGCATCCCCACGCGCACGCAAAGCGCGCTGCTGACCGTGATGGGTGACAATTACGCGGAAGTGCTGAACCATATCTACGAATGCCCGGAAGCGGCCTGGTATTTGACGGCCAACGACGACCAGGGTGGCGGCACCTACCAGGTGATCGAGGCGCTGCGCGACCGGGTCGACGTGACCGTGCAGGCGCTGGCGTTCAACCCGCGCTTTTTGAACGAACTGCTGCTGCGCGTGGAAGAAAACGTGCGGCCGGAAGAGCTGGTGCCACCCGATATCATCTTCACGGAAAGCGAAGTGGACCAGATCGGCAACGATATCCGCCAGGTGGCAGTGCCCGACGCCGTGCGCCGCCGCCTGGAATTTTTTGCCAGCCAGTTCGAGCTGTTCGAGACGGCCGGCGGCCAGTTCGAATACATGACCAAGGATACGGCGCGCCTGTCCGGCGCCGACCGCAATGCCGCGCAGGCGGCCGACAACGGGCGCGACCGCCTGAAGGACCTCGGCTGCCAGACCCTGAACGGCATCTCGGTGCGCACCCTGATGGCGCTGCTGATCTACGCCAAGGCGATGGCTTATTTCCGCGGCAACGGCGAAGTGGCGCTGGAAGACCTGCGCCAGGTGCTGCCGTTCGTGCTGCACAACAAGCTGCAGCCGGACCTCGACGCGCCGTTCTTTGCGCTGCCCGAAAACGCCGCCTACCGCAGCGACAGGCTGGGCTGGCTGCGCCGCCTGTTCGATTTGTCCAACGATGAATACAACCGCCTGAACCTGGACCGCGACGATCCGGTCGGCGTGCTGTCCGCCGAATTCGACCTGGGTCTCGATGGCCTGAGCGAGCGCGATACGCTGGCGCGGCTGAACCGCATCGAAAAGCTGATCGGCGAACGGACCAAGGGGCGCAAGCTGTATGGCCCACTGTACGACGACCTGCTGAAACTGAAGTACCTGCACCAGCGCTATACCAATTACCGCACGTGGCTGCGTTCGCAATGAGCTGCGATTATTGCCAGGGATTTCTCGACGCGCTGGCGCTGCTCAACTCCGAGGCGAGCGACCTGTGCGCCAGTTACGAGATCGTGCGCCTGCCCGACGCGCCCGATCTCGCCACGGCGCTCGGCCTGCGCGTGGAAGACCATGCGCGGAACCAGATCAGTCCCTCGCGCGAACTGTCTGCGCCGCTGTGGCAGATCGCCACCACGCCGATTCCGCGCGCGCAGTTGCAGCAGGTGTGCCAGCGCTGGTTTTTTTCGTCGCAGCACATGCAGGCGGCACCTGCCGGCCAGTTTCGCACCAACCTGGCCGCGGCGTTTCTGGAAGCGCTGGACCAGGCGCTGGACGGCTTCGACGCTCATTCGGTAACCATGGCGCCGCCCATGTGGTACGCCATCCACTGGGACGAGATCGCGTTTGTGCGTGGCGCCGAACGCTATCTGCTGCATTTTTCGCATAGTGATTAAGCCATGATTTCATCGTCCTTCGCCGCGATCCTGGCCGGTGGCCGCGCTCAGTTCAATGCCCGCGCGCTGGAAGCACGGCGCCGTTTCACCTCGCTCGACATGCAGGCCTTTGGCGCGTTCCTGCAGGATGGCGTCGATCCGGTGGTGCAGGCAGTGGCGGCCGCTGCCCCCGACCGCGCCGGCAGCTTTACCCTGGCCGCCTACGACATGGCCCTGGAACTGGTCGGCCATGGCCTGGCCGGACCGGCGGCAAAAAATCCGTTTTTAAGCGCCGTCTGGCGTGAACTGGCGCCGCGCTTTGCGCCGCTGCTGGCGGTAATGCCCGTCGATGCGCTGGGCATGCTGAGCAACGCGGCCATCCACCTGGGCGGGGTGCCTGGCGCGCGTACGGGCCAGTGGCAGGACGAGATGGCCGCCATCGCGCCGCAGGTGGCTACCCTGGGGCAGTTGCGTGCGGTCGGCCAGGTATTGGCCTGGCGCGCCGGCGTGGCGCATTTTCGCCTGGGCGCGATTGCCGCCGCCGATACCTTGCCGCCGGCGCTGGCCCTGGCGGCATGCGGCGAGGCGCAGCTCGATTGGCCTGCCTTGCGCGCAGAACTGTTGCATCAGCCCTGGCGCGGCAATGCGGATGGCATCGAGTTTGGCGCATTTGCCGGCCTCGGCGGCCAGTTCGCCACGCCGCCGCTGGTGCGCGCCACGGATGACGGCTTTATCGTCAGCGCCGGCGAGCGCTTTTATTTGCTGGTGGCCGATGCCCACGGCGCCGTGCTGCATGGCGCCACCGCGGACGAATTTGCACAGGCCTCGGGCGATGTCTCCGCCGCCGTGCAGGCCGGCGCGCGTCAGCTGGCGCCGGACCTGCCGGCCGGCGAGATTGCGCTGGCCGCCAATGCGCAGACGCTGGCCATCACCTCGCCCTACACGCATGCGATCCGCCTGCTGCCCTTGCCATGAGAGGCCAGCATGCCGACCTGATCGCGCAATGGCGCGCCGCCTGGCCGCGGGCGCTGGACGTGTGGAGCAAATTCACGCGCCTGCGCGACCCGGCCCTGTGCGCCAGCCGCGTGGCCGCCAGCAAGGAAGGCCTGAGCGGAAGTTTTGCCATGATCCGCTTGCTCGACCAGAGTGTGGTGGTCGACCTGCCGCTGGTGGTGGAGCTGGGGCTGCAGGACTATGGACTGGAAATCCTGGCGCACGAGATCGGCCACCATATCCTGGCGCCCGGCAGCGCCGGCGACCAGTTCCGCCTGCTGGCGCGCATGCGCCGCGCCCTGCCGACGCTGGAGCAGCATGCGCCGATGGTGGCCAATCTGTACACCGACCTGTTCATCAACGACCGCCTGCAGCGCCAGGCCGGCCTGCGCATGGCCGATATCTACCGCAAGCTCGAACAGGGCAAGGCGACAGACAGCCCGGCGCCAGGCAAGGTCTGGCTGCTCTATATGCGCATCTATGAAAACCTGTGGCAGTTGCCGAAAGGGGACCTGGGTGGCGCAGGTAGTGATAACGGCGCCGATGAACGCCTCGATACCGACGCCTGGCTGGGCGCGCGCCTGATCCGCGTCTACGCCAACGACTGGATGCTGGCGGCGGGGCGCTTCGCCACCTTGCTGCTGCCTTACCTGGTGGACGATACGGGCGCCTTGAAGGGCATTGACCCGAGCCGCTATTTCCACGACACTCGCGACGCGGCGCGCGGCTGCCAGACCTATGGCGCGCAGCAGATCGAGGATGACGAGGAAAACGGCGCCATCCACCCGGTGCACGACAAGCGCATCTCGGGACTCGAAGGCGATGCCGTGGGCGAGGAACCGGAGGAAAAGGCACAGAAGCAGGGCGGTGGCCAGCTGCGCGAGCCGTTCGAGCTGGGCGACATTTTAAAAGCGTCCGGCATCGACCTCACCGACCATGAAATCGCCATCCGCTATTACCGTGAACGGGCCTTGCCGCACCTGGTGCGCTTTCCTTCGCGGCCGGCGCCCGAATCGACCGAGCCGCAGATGGAAGGCTTGTCGCCATGGGATATCGGCGACCCGCTCGATGACGTCGACTGGCTGCAATCGGTGATGCAGTCGCCGCGGCCCATCCCCGGCGTGACCACCGTGCGCCGCGAATATGGGCGCGAACCGGCGCGCGAGGCCGACCATATGCCCGTTGACCTGGACATGTATGTCGACAGCTCCGGCTCCATGCCCAACCCGCAGCAGCACACGTCCTGGCTGACCCTGGCTGGCGCCGTGATCGCGCTGTCCGCGCTGCGCGCCGGCTCGACAGTACAGGTGACCTTATGGAGCGGCAAGCGCGAGGTGATGCGCACCCCCGGTTTCGTGCGCGACGAAGACATGATACTCGGCGTGCTGACCGATTTTTATGGCGGCGGCACGGCATTCCCGATTCACTGCCTGCGCGAGACGTATGCGGCCAAGCGCAAGCGGCCCACGCATATCCTGATGATTTCCGACGACGGCATCACCACCATGTTTGACAAGGATGAACTGGGCAACAGTGGCTGGGACATTTCGGCCAAGGCGATGGAGAACGGCGGTGCCGGCGGCACCATGGCGCTCAATATCTCGACCAGCTGGGACCAGGATGGCGGCGCCCATTGGATGCAGAAAATCTTCGGCGCCCTGAAACGCGCGCGTGACGAGCAGGGCTGGGATATCCATGCCGTGGCGCAGTACGAGGATTTGCTCGAGTTTGCGCGCCTGTTCAGCCAGCGGCACTATATGAAGAGTTAACGCATGAATCACTCCGGTCCCCACCTTGAAGTATTAACCCACCGCCTGGCCGACACGCCTGCGGAATTCCTGCGCGAGCCTCGCATCGCCGGCGTGCACAACCCGCAAGCCGTGGCGGTGGCCGCGCTGGTCAACGATATCCTGCTGCTGCACGGCGCGCGCGCGCCGGCCGCCTCGCTGCAGGGCTTTCACGGCGCCCAGGTCAAGGCCGACCGCAACCGCCTGGCGCTGGCAATGATCATGTGCTGGCTGCTGGCCGACGACTGGTTTGTCGAGGGCAAGCTGGCGCAGGAAGATGTGCTGCAGGTGCTGGGCGAGGCGGCGCGCGAGCTGGCGGCGGCGTCGCCGGCGCATCAATACACGCAGGACCCCGAGCGGCGCGAGGAACTGGCGCGCATCGTGCTGGCGCGCCTGGGTTTTCGTCCCCGTGACGAAAGCGAGGCGCAAGCCATCGACCGGCTGTCCGCGATCAGCGGCACCGAGCGGCGCCGCCTGCTGGAGGCGAGCCGCGTGGCGGAACAGCGCTCGCGCGAGATCCGCGAGGCGCTGGCCAAAAAAGCGGCCCAGGAATCGGCCGACAAATGGTCGCGCGAATGACCTTGTTGCATAGTGACGCGAACCTGCCTGCCGGCGCCTGGGACAGCGACCTCGATTACTGTCCCACCCTGACGCAGGCGGGCCGGCGCATGCTGGCTCACTTGCGCAGCCACCCGGCGGCGCCTGTTTACAGCAACCGCAGCGGCAACAAGCTGCTGGCCGGCGAGGTGGACGCCTTGCGCGCATATGAACAGGAGGTGATGGACGCCGTCATCGGCTGGCGGCCGGCCCAGCCGCCAGCCTGGATGGCCGGCTTCCTGCGCCATGCCTGGACTACCGTGCCGCATTACCGCGCCTGCGGTTCGCCACCCGCGCGGCTGCTCGACGTGCCACCCATCAGCCGGGCCGACCTGTCGCACGATATCGCCGCATTCGTGCCGGACGACGCCGACCTGGCGCGCATGATCAACTTCCATACCACGGGAACGACGGGCCACCCGCTGCTGATCGCCTCGCACCCGGTGGTGGCGGGGCGTTACCTGGCCTTCCACAAGCGCGCGCTCAAGCGTTTTGGCGTGACACTGCGCCATGGCGCGGGGCAGGTGGGCGTGATGCTGCTGGGGCACCAGCGCCGCTGCTTCACCTATGTTTCGGTGACACCGACCATGGGCGAATCGGGGCTGGCCAAGCTGAACCTGCACGTTGACGACTGGCGCCATCCCGATGACCGCGCAAGGTACCTGGATGCGATGGCGCCCGAGCTGATCGCGGGCGACCCGATCTCGTTTGCCGAGCTGCTCAACATACCGATGACGCACCGCCCGGCCGCCCTGATGTCGGTCTCGATGATGCTGTTGCCGGGCATGCGCGCGCGGCTGGAGCAGCGGTTCAACTGCCCCGTGCTCGATATCTATTCGCTCAATGAAGTGGGGCCGGTCGCCGTGTTTGATGAAGCGGCCGGCGGCCATGTGCTGCTGCAGCACCGGCTGTATGTGGAAATTCTCGATGGCGACGGCAGGCCGGTGCCCGATGGCGTGCGTGGCGAAATCACGGTCACCGGTGGCTTCAATTTCTGCCTGCCGCTGCTGCGCTACCGCACCGGCGACCATGCCTCGCTGGCGCACGGCCCGCATGGCCCGGTGCTGGTGGGCCTGGCCGGGCGCAGCCCGCTGCGCTACCGCAGCAGCAGCGGCGCATGGATCAACAATATAGATATCACGCACGCGCTGAAACCGCTGGCCATCGCACTGTTCGGCGTGCACCAGCGGCAGGATGGTTCCATCGTGCTGCGCCTGGCGCCTGGCGCCATGGCGCAGGCGCCCCAGGCCTGCGCCTTGCTGGCGCCATTCTTCGGCGACATCACGGTGGCGGCCTTGCTGGCGGAAGACAAGATCATTCAATACACCTCGGATTTGCAGGAAGCGGCGGCATGAACCTTTACAAACGCGGCCTGGTGGTGGGCAAATTCTGCCCGCTGCACCAGGGCCATGAACTTCTGATCAATCGCGCCCGGGACGCCTGCGAAGAACTGCTGATCGTCAGCTATACCAAGCCCGAATTTCCCGGCATCGAGCCAGCGCGCAGGGAGCAATGGCTGCGCGCGCTGTATCCGCAGGCAAGCGTCGTCGTGCTCGATGACGAGCGCCTGGCGGCTTTGTGCGCGGTGCGCGGCGTCGCGGCCCGCACCTTGCCGCACAATGACCTCGACGATGGCGATGTGCACCGCCACTTTATGGGCTGGCTATGCTGGACGGTGTTGAAGCTGCCGGTCGATGTGGTATTTAGCAGCGAGGACTATGGCCCCGGTTTTGCCGATGTGCTGGGCGAGTTTTATGCCAGCTCAAAAGTGGCGCATGTCAGCGTCGACCAGGCGAGAACACTGGTGCCGGTGTCCGGCACGGCGGTGCGCTTTGATCCGCATGGACAGCGCGCCTTTCTGTCGCCGCTGGTCTACGCCAGCCTGGTCACGCGCATCTGCGTGCTGGGCGGCGAGTCGAGCGGCAAGACCACGCTCACCGCCGCGCTGGCCGCCCATTTCGACACCGCCTGGGTGGCCGAATACGGCCGCGAACTGTGGGAAAGCCAGGACGGCGTGCTGGCCTACGATGACCTGCTGAAAATCGGCCGCGAACAGCTCAGGCGCGAGGAGCTGGCGGCAGGGCAGGCGCGGCGCTGGCTGTTCTGCGACACCTCGCCCATGACCACTTACTTTTACTGCGTCGAGATGTTCGGCAAGGCCGAGCCGGAACTGGCGCGGCTGGCCGAACACCGCTACGACCTGGTGCTGCTGTGCGCACCGGACTTCCCGTTTATCCAGGACGGCACGCGCCGCGACGAGGATTTTCGCGCGCGCCAGCATGCGTGGTACCAGCAAGAGCTGGCGCGGCGGGGGATTGCGTATGTCGATGTGACGGGCAGCGTGGCGCAGCGGATCAGGCAAGTAGCTACCTTGTTGCCTCACGTATGACGGCCAACAATGTTGTCGGATTACGGCGCTGCGCGCCTAATCCGACCTACGCTGGGATACATGCGCCCGTAGGTCGGGTTAGCGCTTGCGCGTAACCCGACAACATCGTTGGCGCTGCCAGCGGTTTTCCGGATTATGCCGCCGCCAGCGCCTGCTCAAGATCCTCGCGCAGATCGTCGATATGCTCGATGCCGACCGACAGGCGCAGCATGTCTTCCGACACGCCCGCCTTGGCCAGTTCTTCAGGGTTCAGCTGGCGGTGGGTGGTCGATGCAGGATGTGTGGCCAGCGACTTGGCGTCGCCGATATTGACCAGGCGCGTAAACAGCTGCAGCGCGTCGAGCACGCGGGCGCCGGCTGCGCGCGGATCTTCGTCTCCCGCCAGCTTCAGGCCGAACGACAGAATGCCTGAGGCGCGGCCCTGCATGTATTTCTGCACCAGCGCGTAGTCGGCATGGTCTTCCAGGCCAGCGTAATTGACCCACGCGACTTTCGGATGCTGCTTCAGGTGTTTGGCCAGCGCCAGCGTGTTGTCGCAGATGCGGTCCATGCGCAGGGCCAGGGTCTCGATGCCCTGGATCAGCTGGAAGGCGCTCAGCGGAGAAATCGCCGCGCCCATATTGCGCAGCGGGACGACCCTGGCGCGGCCGATAAAGGCGGCCGGGCCGAACGCTTCCGTGTAGACCACGCCGTGATACGACACGTCCGGTTCGTTCAGGCGCTTGAAGCGCTCTTTATGTTCGGCCCACGGGAACTTGCCGCTGTCGACAATGGCGCCGCCCACCGTGGTGCCATGGCCGCCCAGGTATTTGGTCAGCGAGTGCACCACGATGTCGGCGCCGTGCTCGATCGGGCGGAACAGATAGGGACTCGGCACGGTGTTATCGACGATCAGCGGAATGCCGTGCGCATGGGCGATCTCGGCCAGCCTGGCCACGTCGGTCACATTGCCCAGCGGGTTGCCGATCGATTCGCAGAAAATCGCCTTGGTGCGGCTGTCGATCAGCGCGGCGAAAGTCTCCGGCTGGCGCGCATCGGCAAAGCGCACCTCGATGCCGATCTGCGGCAGCGTATGGGCAAACAGATTGTAGGTGCCGCCGTACAGCTGGCTGGCGGACAGAAAATTGTCGCCCGCTTCGGCGATGGTCTGGATCGCATAGGTAATCGCCGCCATGCCCGACGCCACGGCCAGTGCCGCCACGCCGCCTTCGAGCGCGGCGACGCGCTTTTCCAGCACGTCCTGGGTCGGGTTCATGATGCGCGTGTAGATATTGCCAGCGACCTTGAGGTCGAACAGGTCGGCGCCATGCTGGGCATTGTCGAAGGCATAGGCCACCGTCTGGTAGATGGGGACGGCGGCGGCCTTGGTGGTGGGGTCGGGGGAATAGCCGGCATGCACGGCCAGGGTTTCGATTCTCATGGGGTCTCCGGTTTCAAGTCTAAGGTGGTGAAATCCGCAGCCATTGTGCCATGAGGGCGTTAGCATGCCGCCATGCTTGATAGAATTTTAAGTCATAAGCTAGTGCGGTCTTGATCTAAGCGAACCATTTCAGATCCGGTCAGGAAACGCTCATGCGTGCCATGCTGGGCGCAGGCAAACGCGCCGCCGATGGCGCCCTGGCGCATGGCCGTGTCCACGCTTTCCCCAGCCAGCCAGGCGTGCAAAAAGGCGGCCACAAACGAGTCGCCGGCGCCATTCGTGTCGACCACCGGCAGGCCGAGGTCGGCGCACGGAAAATGGCGTACCGTATCGCTGCCGCGTTCCAGCAGATACGCGCCGTCGCCGCCGGCCATGGCGATCACGGCCAGCGCACGGCCTTGGTCCACGATGCTGCGCATGACCTCGTCGCGCCGCTCTCCCAATGCCGCCGTGCTGAGAAAGACCAGGTCCGAGCGCAGCGCAAACACCCGATGGTGCGGGTTGAGGCCATCCCAGTCGTGCAGGTCGGTCGAGACGGTGGTGCCGCTGGCCACAGCATCGTCATACAGATGCGCCACCCACGCCATGATGGAAAAGTGCGCATGGCGCGCCGGGCCCAGGTAGGGCAGGTAGAAGTTGGCCGGCATGCGCAGATCATCGGGATGGCGCCCGTCGTACAGCGACAAGCGCCGCCCTTGCGGATCGACCAGGTTGACGCTGCGGCGCGTGCCGGACGGTTCGACCAGATGGCTGAAATCGAGCCTGGCCTCCTGGTAGCGCCGCAGGATGGCTGCGCCCTGCGCATCGTCGCCGATAAAATCGATGAATTTGCAGCGCAGCCCCAGCGCATGGCTGGCCAGCGCCACGCCGTTGCCCGTATGGGCCACGTAATCAATAATCGGCGGCACATGCACGGAGTCGGTGACGGGCAGGCGCAGGTCGGGGACGCGCACGATGGTGTCGATGCCGGCGCCGCCGACCACTAAAATATCGTAGTTGCTCATGGTGTTGTTGTCTCCAGCAGGACGGTGCCGGTCGCGTTAATGGCGACGGCGCCGTTGCTTACGGTGTAGATTTGATTGGAATAGGCATCGCGCACGGTGGCGCCATCGGCGAACACGCCGTGCACTTTCAACGTGATGGCGCCCTGCGCGTCGGGCGCGACGATCACGCGGTCATCGGCCGTCACGCGGGCAAACGCATACGGCGCTTCACTGTTCAAGCGATGCTCGCCACGCGCCAGCGCAGCATGGCGCAGGCGGAACTGGCCCAGTTTGTGGGCATGGGCCAGCATGGCGCTGTCGAGTGAGGTCCAGTTCATGTCAGACCTGGTCGCCTGCTGCTCGTCGCCCGCAGGCGCCGTGCCCGGCAGGCGGCCGCTTTCATCGCCATAGAATAGCTGCACGCCGCCGGGCGCCAGCAGCAGGGCCGACAGGCCATGCTTCAATTGATCGCGCGGGAACAGGCTGGTGTCGTGCGAGGAGATATACGACAGGATATTGTACCGAGGACCTTGGCCCAGCAGCTGCGCATACTGGCGATACACGCCGTCGATGGCTTTCCAGCCGCCGCCAGCGCGGTGTTGAAAGTCGAAATTGATCATCGAATCGAAGCCGGCGTCGTGCCAGCTGCTGCGCTCGGGACCATGGCCCCAGGCTTCGCCCGTCATCCAGAACGGCGCATCATCGATGGCCTGTTTCGGGTGGCGCGCCTTCCAGTCGGCCAGCGCTTCGGTGGCGGCCGCGCGCAGGGCCAGCCAGCTTGCCGGTTCCACATGCTTGACGGTGTCGGCCCTGAAACCGTCGACGCCGAATTCGCGCACCCAGTCGGCCAGCCAGCCGACCAGGTAAGAACGCACGGTCGCATCTGGCCTGGCGATGGCGCGCGTATCGTTTTTGCGTTGCAAAATCGGCGGCAGTCCCACGGCCTTGGTACTCTCCGTGCGGAAGTCCGGCAGGTAAGCCAGCTGCATCGTATAGTCATCCTGGCCGCCATCGGGATAGCCGGGCAGGCCGGCACGCACCCAGTCCGGCCCCCACCACTGCCTGAAGTCGAAATTGTTATAGTCGACAAAGCTGTGATAGTCGCGCAGGTTGGCCTGTTCATGGCCGGGCCACAGCACCGGCACCTTGTACTCGGCCAGGGTGCGCAGGTCGGCATAGCCGGGGTGATTGAGCACCACGTCGAACAGCACGCGGATGCCCTGTGCGTGTGCGGTGGTGATCATCTCGCGCAGTTCCTCGCGCGTGCCCATGTTTGCGTCCATGGTGGTGTAGTCGAGCGCCCAGTAGCCGTGGTAGGCATAGTGCTTGAACTGCTGCTTGCCGCCCACCACCCAGCCGTGGATCTGCTCGTACGGCGCCGTGATCCACAGCGCGTTGACGCCCAGCTCCTTGAACCAGCCAGCTTTCAGTTTCTGCGTGATGCCGGCGATATCGCCGCCATGGAAGCTGCCGATATCGCCGCCTTCCGGGTCGGCCGCGCGGCCATAACTGTGGTCGTTGCCCGGGTTGCCATTGGCGAAACGGTCGGTGACGGCAAAGTAGACGATCGGATTGTCTGCGAAACTTGCCGCCTGCGCCGGCAGGCTGGCAAGCAGGACGGCGAGGGTGGCCAGGACGGTCTTCATGTCAGCCTTTCACGCCGCCAGCCGTCAGGCCGGAAATCATCCATTTCTGCGCCAGCAGGAACACGGCCGTGATCGGCAGGCCGGACAGGATGGCCGCCGCGGCGAAGTCGCCCCACAGGTATTTTTGCTCGTACAGGAACAGCTTGGAGCCGACCGCCAAGGTCAGGTTGTTCTGTTCATGCAGCAGCACGGAGGCGATCGGGTATTCGATGATGGCGCCGATAAATGACAGCAAAAACACCACCATCAAAATCGGCACCGTCATCGGCAGCAGCACGTAGACAAAGGCCTGCCACTGCGAGGCGCCGTCGACCTTGGCCGCTTCCTCGATCTCGATCGGGATGGTCTGGTAATAGCCCTTGATGGTCCAGATATGCATGGCGATGCCGCCCGTGTAGGCCAGCACCAGGCTGCCGTGGTGGTCGATGCCCAGCCACGGCACATAGCTGCCCAGCAGGTCGAAAATGGCATAGATGGCCACCAGCGCCAGCACGGCCGGGAACATCTGCAACAGCAGCAGCGCGGACAGGGTCTGCGACTTGAAGCGGAACTGCATGCGCGCAAACGCATAGGCGCAGGTGGTCGACAGCAGCACGGTGAGTGTGGCGCTCATGGTGGCCACCTTGATCGAATTCCACAGCCACAGCAGCACAGGGAAGTCGGGTTCGACCAGGGTGCCGTTGGGCGCCTGGTAGGACATGCCCAGCGCCAGGCGCCAGTGTTCGAAGCTGATCTCGGGCGGGATCAAACTGCCCGAGGCGAAATTGCCCGGGCGCAGAGAGATCGACAGGATCATCAGGAAGGGAAACATCACCAGCGCGATCAGCGCGATCACGGCGACGTGGGCCGCGACGATGCGCCAGCGGTTGGAACGGTCGACAACGATAGCCATATGCTGTCCTTTATGCTTTGTTCATGCGTGTCAGGCGCATGTTGACCAGCGAAATCGCGGCCACGAGGAAGAAAATCAGGGTCGAGATGGCGGCGGCCAAACCGAAGTTCTGGCCCGAATCCTCGAACGCGATGCGGTAGGTGTAGGACACCAGCAGGTCGGTGGTGCCGGCCGGCAGGGTGGTGTCGAGGAAGTCGGGGCGGCCGCCGGTGAGCAAACTGATCAAGACGAAATTATTGAAATTGAAGCCCAGGCTGGCCACCATCAGCGGCATCAACGGCTTGATGATCAGGGGCAGGGTGATCTTGAAGAAGTTGGTCAGCGGCCCGGCGCCGGCCAGCGCCGACGCTTCGTACAGGTCGGCCGGAATCGCCTTGATCAGGCCCATGCACACCACCATCATGTAGGGGTAGCCCAGCCAGGTATTGACGATCAAAATCATGGCCTTGGCCAGGGTGGTGTCGGAGAACCAGGCCGGCTTGATGCCGAACAGGGCGTCGAGCACCAGGTTGATCTCGCCGAAGTTATTGTTGAACAGGCCCTTGAACACCAGGATGGAAATAAAGCCCGGCACGGCATACGGCAGGAACAGCAGGGTGCGGTACAGGCCACGGAAGCGCAGCGCGTCCCAGTTCAGCAGCACGGCCAGCACCATGCCGAGACCGGTGGTGGTGGCCACGCTGATCAGGGCGAACACGATGGTCCACACGAAAATGCGCAGGAAGGGGCCACGGAACGCTTCGTCCGAGAAGATCTTGACGAAGTTGGCGAAGCCCACATTGACCTTGAAGCCCGGCTCCAGTTTTGTGCCATCCGGCATTTCATAAAAACCCGTCTTGAAATTGGGTTTGACCAGCTCGCCGGTGGCGACTTTTTTCAGGGTCTCGTCCGGCAGTTGCTTGTAGACATGCGCGACCGGGCCGAATTCGCGCAGGCCCACCATGCGCAGCTCTATCTTGTTGGGCAAGACCAAGGTGAGCATCTTCAAATCTTTTTGCAGGGCGATAATGTCCTTGATACCCAGCGGCTCGGCCAGCACGGGCGCTTGCACAGGATCGGCAGGAGCGACGTCCACGTTCAGTGGCACGGCGCGCTTCAGCGCCAGCGGGGCGGTGAGCAGCACTTCGCCCGTGTCCGGGCTTTCCAGCCGCAAACGGTATTGATTGTCGTCGCGGTGCACCGTCATCGCATAGCCGGCGCTTTCCACGCGCTGGGTTTCGTCCAGCAGGTATTGCGTGGCGCGTTCGTAGGTCAGCAGATTGCGCGAACTGAAGTTGGTAAAGCCGATCGACACCGTGTACACCAGCGGCAGCAGCACGAAGACGATCACCGCCGTGATGCCGGGGAACAGATAGCGGTAGGCATAGGCCCGCGGCGACGTGAAGACAAACGTCGTCAGGGTCAGCAGGCCGAGGAAGACGGCGGCCAGCATGGTCTGGCCGGAGAGATACAACAGGAACAGCAGGTACAGACCCAGCGCCATGCTGATGGTCAGTACCGTAGGGCCGATAAACTTGCGCACGATGGGATACCTGTGAGAATGGTGCTGAATATGATGCGTTTTGGCGTAGGTCGGATTAGGCCCGAAGGGCCGTAATCCGACAACATTGTTGGCGGCACATGTCGGATTACGCGCTACGCGCTAATCCGACCTACGCTCAATCAAAATATGTCTTAATTGGCGGTGGTAATGCGCTTCGCCGCCGCATCAAGGCCTTCCTTGGTCGACTGGCGGCCCTGCGTGATATTTTCCAGCGCCGACTGCATCGACGACCAGAAGCGGCCCATTTCCGGGTTGTTCGGCATCGGGCGGCCGGCCTGCGCGCTTTCCATGGTGGCCTGGATGTTCGGATTCGACTTCAGTTCCGCGAACAGCGCCTTGTTGGCGGGCGTGCCCAGCGGGACGTCGGCGTTGATGGTTTTCAGGCCATTGATCTGCAACATCTGGTTTTCCAGGAATTCGACGGCCAGGTCCTTGTTCGGGCTGGCTTTCGAGATCATCGCGCCGAGCACGCCCACGAATGGCGTGGCGGTTTTGCCGGCCACGGTAGGAATGGTCGCCACGCCGAAGTTGATCTTCGATTTGCGCGCATTGTCCCACGACCATGGACCGTTGATCATCATGGCGATCTTGCCCTGGTTGAAGCCCGCTTCCATTTCGGCGTAGCCGGCGCCCTTGGCCATGGCGCCGCTGTTGATCAGGTTCATGACGGCATTCACGCCCGCCACCGAGCCGGCGTTGTTGACGCCCGTTTTCGACGCGTCGTAGCGGCCATCGGCCTTGACTTCAAACGGGAAGCCGCCACCGGCGCCCAGCAGCGGCCAGGTGAAATAGGTGTTCGTGTAATCCCACAGGATGGCTTTCTTGCCTTGCGCGGACAGCTTTTTGTCCAGCGCGGCGATTTCTTCAAACGTTTTCGGCGGGGTCGGCACCAGGTCCTTGTTGTAGACCAGGGCCACGGCTTCGATCGACATCGGGTAGCCCCAGGTCTTGCCGCCCACCGTAAAGGCGTTCCATGCCAGCGGCAGGATGGCGGCGCGCGCGTCCTTGCCCGGGTTGACCGGCTGCAGCAGGCCGGCGTCGATCCAGCCGCCCAGGCGGTCATGCGGCCAGATCCAGATGTCCGGGCCCTTGCCGGCGGCGGCCGCCTGCTGGAATTTGTTCGGTGCGTCTTCCGGATGCTCGACCACGACTTTCACGCCGGTCTTTTTGGTAAATTCCTCGCCGACCTTGGCCAGGCCTTTGTAGCCCTTGTCGCCATTGATCCAGATCAGCAGGGTGCCCGCTTCGGCCGCCTGCGCCATGGTGACGGCGGCCAGGTTGCCGATGCCGGCCAGCGCGGCGGCGAGCAGGGTGGTTTTGATGAGGCTGCGTTTTGTGTTCTGTAAGGACATGTCGATCTCCAGTGCTGTTTTTATGATGGTGTCAAGGCTGAAAATGCAAGCGGCCAGGCGGCGCCCGTAGCGCCTGGCCCGAAAGTTCAATATGTCAGGTGCGCGTCTGGCCGTGTTCGTCGAACACGTGCACGCGCGAGGCAGCCACCTGCAGCGCCACCTGCTGGCCGATGGCCCAGTCGGTTTCGGCGTCGGCGCGCACTACCAGCGGCTCGTCGCCACCCGGTACCGCCACGTACAGATAGCTGATGTCGCCCAGTTTTTCCACCGCCTGCACGGTTGCCTTGATCGCCGAGGCCGAGGCCACCGTGCCCGGCGCGCAGGCCTGCACATGTTCGGGACGCGCACCGACCGTCACTGCCGCGCCGTTCGGCAGCGGCTGCGCCAGGTTGGCCTGCAGCAGGCCGCCGGCCGTGGTGGCAATCGTCGCCACGCCATCGGCGTGCGACTGGATTTTGCCTTTCAAGAAATTCATGCGCGGCGAACCGAGGAAGCCGGCCACGAACAGGTTGGCGGGGTGGTGATACAGTTCCAGGGGCGCGCCCACCTGCTCGATGCGGCCCGCGTTCAGCACCACGATGCGGTCGGCCAGGGTCATCGCTTCGACCTGGTCGTGGGTGACGTAGATCATCGTCGAGCGCAGTTCGCGGTGCAAGTTCGCCAGTTCGATGCGCATCTGCACGCGCAGCGAGGCGTCCAGGTTGGACAGCGGTTCGTCGAACAGGAACACGTCGGGTTTGCGCACGATGGCGCGGCCGATGGCCACGCGCTGGCGCTGGCCGCCGGACAGGTCTTTCGGTTTGCGTTCCAGCAGCGGCTCGATACGCAGGATCTGCGCGGCGCGCTGCACGGCGTCGGCAATCTGCACCTTGTTCATGCCGGCCAGTTTCAGGCCGAAGGCCATGTTCTGCGCCACGCTCATGTGCGGGTACAGGGCATAGCTCTGGAACACCATGGCGATGCCGCGCTTGGCAGGCGGCACGTCGTTCATGCGCGTCTTGCCGATATACAGGTCGCCGCCGCTGATTTCTTCCAGCCCGCAGATGCTGCGCAGCAGGGTCGATTTGCCGCAACCGGACGGCCCCACGAAGACCATGAACTCGCCGTCGGCGATCTCCAGGTCGATGCCGTGCAGGGTTTGCACGTCGCCATAGGCTTTTTTCAAGCCCGTTAACTTCAGTCCAGCCATGTCGTCCTCACTATGTCAATCCGGCCCCGCTGAAACGCGGGGCTCATTATTGTAGTCGGCGGCCCTGCCGCCAAGGTGTCTTCAATCGAGGGTGCCGAACCAGCCGCCGTGTGCGGGCAGGGTGATGCTGGCGCCTTGCGCGCTGCCCGCCAGGCCGTGGCCGGCGAGGTCAGTCGCTGTGGCCGCCGCTGGCCAGTCGAACGTCACGGCCTCGGTGCCGAGGTTGAAGGCGGCCAGGATGGCGGGGTGGCCGTCCAGGTCGCGCCGGAAGGCCAGCACCGGTTCCGGGGCGTCGAAGAAGACGATCTCGCCACGCAGCAGCTGCGGCTGGCTGCGGCGCCAGACCAGGATATTTTGCGCAAAGCGCAGTGGCGAAGTGGCGTCGTTTTCTTCCACATCGACTGCGCGCGCCAGATGTTCGGGCGGCACCGGCAGCCAGGGCTTGGCAGTGGTAAAACCGCCGTGTGGCGCGTCGGCGACCCACGGAATCGGCGTGCGGCAGCCGTCGCGGCCCTTGAACTGCGGCCAGAACGGAATGCCGTACGGGTCCTGCAAGGCCTCGAAAGGAATGTCCGCTTCCGTCAGCGCCAGTTCGTCGCCCTGGTACAAACATGGCGTGCCTTTCAGCGCGGCCTGCACCGCCAGCACCACCTTGGCCAGCGATGGCGCAGGGTTGTTGCCGCCCCAGCGCGTCATCACGCGCACGCTGTCGTGGTTGCCCACCGACCAGGAGGCCCAGCCGTCGGTGACCTTGGCTTCGAATTCTTCCACCTGCTTGCGGATATGCGCGGCCGAAAACTCGGCCGTCAGCAGGTTGAAACTGTAGGCCATGTGCAGCTTGTCGCCGCCCGTGGTGTAGGCCGCCATGGTGGCCAGCGCATCGTCGTCGCCCACTTCGCCGATCGAGATGGCCTGGTATTCGTCGAGCACGGCGCGCACGCGCTGCAGGTAGGCGATGTTTTCCGGCTGGGTCTTGTCGTAGACGTGGGACTGCATGCCGTACGGATTGATGGCCGAGACGCTGCTGGCGTCGCGCTGGACGGCTGGCGGATTATTGCGCAGCAGCTGGTCGTGGTAGGGGAAATTGCAGGAGTCGAAACGGAAACCGTCGACGCCGCGTTCCAGCCAGAAGCGCAGGTTGTCCAGCTGCGCCTGCTGCACGGCCGGGTTATGGAAATTCAGGTCGGGCTGGCTGGCCAGGAAGTCGTGCAGGAAATACTGGCCGCGGCGCGGCTCCCATTGCCAGGCCGAACCGCCAAACACGGACAGCCAGTTGTTCGGCGCCGTGCCGTCCGGCTGCTGGTCGGCCCATACATACCAGTCGGCTTTCGGATTGTCGCGGCTTTCGCGGCTTTCGACAAACCATGGATGGTCGTCGGACGAGTGCGACAGCACCTGGTCGATCATCACTTTCAGGCCCAGTTCATGGGCGCGCGCCACCAGGCGGTCGAAATCGGCCAGGGTACCAAACATCGGGTCGACATCGCAGAAGTTGGCCACGTCGTAGCCGAAGTCCTTCATCGGCGAGGTAAAGAAAGGCGAGATCCAGACAATGTCGGCGCCCAGAGCGGCGATGTAATCGAGTTTCGAGGTGATGCCGGGCAGGTCGCCGATGCCGTCGCCATTGCTGTCGAGGAAGCTGCGTGGATACACCTGGTAGATGACGGCGCTGCGCCACCAGTCGGCGGGCAGGTTGGCGAGATTGTTCTTGATGGTCGGCATGGATGATTTCTGAACGCTGGTTGGGTGGTAGCGTCTTGTTTGAATTTCAAAGCGCTTTGGATTTGAAATGAGTATAGTTCAAAGCGCTTTGAAAAGTAAAGCGAATACCCGTTCGAAGTCGTAAATTTGTATTGGAGGTATGGATGAAAAAGGCCGGGGTCAGACCCGAAGGGGGAATGCGTCCCAGTGGGACGCATTCCGATCACGAAGTGACTGGCCCCAGATTTCCGCTGCGGACTACGGTAGGGTTTTCAACCTGCTAGCTGAGTATACGCCCAGCCGACTCCCCCGGCAACAGCTCGCAAGGCCACAGTTCCTGCAGGTCGGTGGCCGGCGTGCCGTCCAGCAGGGCCAGCAGCATCTGGATCATCTTGGCGCCGGCGCCGCGCGGGTCGGGCTGGACCACGGTGGTGACGTTGTGGCCGGCCAGGGAATCCTCCATCACGCCCCAGACGATCAGCGACATATCGCTGCCGATGGCCACGCCGGCGTCCAGCAGGGCGCGCACGGCGCCCACGCCCGACATATGGTTGTCGACGATGATGGCGGTGGGGCGCGGCGAGCGGGCCAGCAGGCGCTGCATGGCCTGGTAGCCGGCACGGCGGTCATGGGCGTTGTCGACCAGGTTGTCGGGATCGACCGGCAGGCCGCCGTCGCGCATGGCGTGCTGAAAACTCTCCACCCGCTGGCGCACGAAGTTCAGGTCGGGCGTGGCGCTGATCAGGCCGATGCGCTGGTGCCCCAGCGACATCAGGCGCTCGACGGCCAGGCGCATGCCGGCTTCGTTGTCGTAGTCGAACCAGGCGTGCGGCTGGTTCAGCTGGGTGCGGCCGTGGGCCACGAACGGCATGTTCTGCTGCGCCAGGTAGGCAATGCGCTCGTCGAACGGCTTGGTGCGCCCGACGATCAGGCCGTCGATGCGGCGGCCCTTGACCATCCGTTCATAGGTATGGAACTCGTTGGTGGCCGAGGCGGGCGAGATCATCATGTCCATCTGCTGCGCTTCCAGCACTTCGGACATGCCGCCGACGATATCGATGAACATCGGGTCGGCCAGGTCGTTCGGCAGCAGCGGGTAGATGATGCCGACGATATTGGTGCGGCCTACGGCCAGGCTGCGCGCCATCGGATTGGGCCGGTAGCCGGCCGCCTGCGCGGCGGCCAGCACCCGTTCGCGCGTGCGTTCACTCACTTCCGGATAGCCATTCAAGGCGCGGCTGACGGTGGTTTCGGAAATTCCTAGCGTTTTGGCGAGATTTTTGAGGTTCATGGATGCTGCGTCAGGGGTGAATGCCGCGGCCGGTGGCCGGCGCGGTGGAATGGCAGGTAGTTTATCTGATAATGGCGCGCGTGATCAGGGAACCGTTGCAGCGGCGGGCGCAAAAAAAGACGCGGGCCAACCCGAGGGCGCCCGCGCAAAAAGAGGATTGCTGAATCACTACAATGAAACTGCCGGCCATGGCATGCAGCGTTGCGATGGTGGTTCCGGTGACTGCGGTGTTGCTGCCAGTGGCCGCTTATGAAAACGCGGCCATTGTTCTTACCACCAGCTCTCGACCTGGAAACCCATCGAGCTGCCATTGGTCTTGCCGCCAAACACGCCGGTCGACGACAGGGCCGATTCGGCCACGGCCGCCGACTGGGCCGCCTTGTTCCATTTGGCATAGGTGTAGAAGGCGCGCAGCACCGGGCGCGACCAGAAGCTGTTGCCGGCCGACAGTTGCGGCGCAATGGTCAGCTTGGTCAGATTGCGCGTCTTGTCGCCTTCCGGCTTGACGATGTCGTGGCCCAGTTCCACCGCCAGGCTGTAGTTGTCGGTGAAATGGTAGATCGGACGCGCGCCGACCGAGGTCCATTTGCTGCTGACGCCAGCCGTTTCCTTGTCTTCGTAGACAAAGGTGGCCATGCCGGACCAGGCGCCTTTCGGCTGCACCATCAGCTGTTCCGTCAGGCGCAGCACCTTGTCGTCGCGGTTGGCGGAGAGGGTGGCGCCGCCCGTGTTGGCGCCGCTGCCCTTGCCGTACTGCAGCGCGACCTTGTTGTAGCCGCCCAGCAGATTACCTTGTGTGTGCATCAGGGTCAGCAGGTGGCCGCTGGCGACGGGCGCGGCGCCGTCGGCGTTGCGCTTCTGGTTGAATTGCGCGCCGACGGTCAGCTCGCCGTCCGGGTTGACCTTGATGCCGGAGAAGCGCAGGTCGTGCGACAGCGCCATGCGCTTGCTGTCGGTGTCGTCGGCGGTGCGCACGATGGCGTAGGCCAGCTTGGCCGCGCCCAGGTCGATGTTTTCCAGGCCGGCGCCTGGGCCGCTGTTATTCCAGAAGTAGTAATCGGTGATATGCACGTCCTGGCGGTCGTAGTAGCGCTTGCCGACCCAGGCGCGCGCTTCGGCGAAGGCGCCGGTGCCGATCTTGTCGGCCACCACGTTCATTTCGCGCCAGGCCGGGTCCGATTGTTCCCAGTCGAAGTTCTGGTTGACGGAAAACGCCACCAGGGTATTGATGCGGAAGGTGGTGCCGTTGGCGGCCTTGAAGGCTTCGCCGCCGAATTTCAATTCGCCGTAGGTTTCGCACTCGTTACCCAGGCGGTATTTCGACGAGGCGCCGGCCAGGCCGAAGCATGATTCCTTGCCGCCTTCGCTGCTGGTGCCGAAGCCCGAGCGGAAGTAGCCGCCGAAATCGATCGGCAATGCGGCCTGGGCAGCGGAGGTGCTCAGGGCCAGGGCGACGGCGGCCGGCAAGGTTTTCAAGAAATGCTTGTTCATCGTATCTCCAGTATTTTTATAGGGGCAGGGCCGGCGCCGTTCATTGCATGAACTGGCGTAGCCAAAGCGCTTTAGTTATGTTTCAAAGCGCTTTGGAGTATAGTTCAAAGCGCTTTGATAAGTAAACTCGTTTAAGCCCGGAGATTGCGATGCGTGTTGCGAAGAAACGTCAGCGCGCGGTGGCCGGGGCGCCGGCGCTCTGGCGCAGGAAGACCAGGATCAGCAGCGCCGAGGCCGTGCTGATGCCTGCCAGCACCTGCAGCAACTGGCGAAACGCCGCGCCATAGGCCTGCGACAGCTCCTGCACGCTGGCGTGCGGCAGCAGCACGCCAGCCTGGCGCAGTTCGCCGATCGCCAGCAAGGGCGCCGCCAGGGTGGCGTCCTGCGCCGTCACGCCGGGCAGCGCGTGCAGTGCCGTCACGGTCAATGTCGCCAGCAGCGCGGCGACGATGGCCAGCGCAATGCCTTCGCCAGCCACGCGCGTGGTGTTGAAGATGCCGGCCGCCATGCCGGCCCGTTCCACCGGCACCACGCTCACTGCCAGCCCATCCATCAGGCCCCAGGGCAGGCTGATGCCGGCGCCGATCAGCAGCAGCGGGCCGAGCAGGGTAGTGGCGGGCAGGCCCGGCGCACAGTGGGACAGCCACAGCAGGCCGCCGCCGGTGATCAGGAGGCCGGCGCCGCAGATATGGGCGGCGGCGATGCGTTGCGCTGCCAGGCCGGCCAGCATCGGCAGCACCAGCATGGGAGCCGACAGGGCCAGCATCATGCCGCCGGCCTGCGTTGCGCTGTAGCCTTCGATGCCGATCAGGCGCGCCGGCAGCAGCACCAGCAGCACCACATAGGAAAACGCGGGCGCGGCCGCCAGCAGCTGCACGCCGGCAAACGCGGGCAGGCGGAACAGCGACAGGTCCAGCATGGGCTGCGGCTGGCGTTTTTCGAGCGCGACAAAAACGGCCAGCAGCAGCGCCGCGCCGCCCAGCAGGGCACAACTGGCCAGGCTGGTCCAGCCGCTGTGCGGCGCCTGCAGCAGGCCATAGGTCAGGAGCGACAGGGCGCCCGTAAAGCCGAGCGCGCCGGCCCAGTCCAGCCCGGCCGCATGCGGATCGCGCGATTCGCGCAGGGTGCGTGCCGCCAGCAGCAGCGCCGAGAGGCCCACCAGCGCCGTGACGGCAAACAGGCTGCGCCAGCCGCTGGCCGCGACCAGGGTACCGGCGACGATGGGGCCGAAGGCCAGGCCGGCGCCGAACGCCGTGCCGATCAGGCTGAAGGCGCGCGCCCTGGCCGCGCCGTCGAATTCCTGGGCCAGCGCCGCCAGGCCGCTGGACAGGGCCAGCGCGCAGCCGAGGCCCTGCACCGCGCGCAGCAGGCCCAGCGCTTCGATAGTCGGCGCGCACGCCAGGGCCAGGGCGGCGGCGGTGAATACGGACAAGCCGAGCAGGAACAAACGCTTGCGGCCATAGCGGTCGGCCAGGGCGCCGGCCGCCATCAGGCAGCCGCCAAAGCTGAGCATGAAGGCATTGCTGATCCAGGCCAGCGCCAGCGGGCTGCCGTGCAGGTCAAGGGCGATCGCCGGGATGGCAATCGCGGGGCCGGTAAAGCTGAACGGCATGCATAGCGCGGCCAGGCAGACGGCGGCCAGCACCAGCAGGCGGCGCGCCTTGTGGGAAATATGGGTCATGGGAAACATCCAGTAAGAGGGGGATTCCATGATAGGATGGCTGGAATCATAGAAAAAGTGGCTGTAAATCCATTCATAACGGACAAAAACGCTCTAATCATGGCAATCGATCAGCTCAACGGCATTGCCGCCTTCGTGCAGGCGGCGCAAACCTGCAGCTTTGTGGTGGCCGGGCGCCTGCTCGGTGTATCGGCCTCGGCGGTGGGCAAGAGCGTGGCGCGGCTGGAGGAAAAGCTGGGCGTGCGGCTGCTCAACCGCAGCACGCGCAGGATCAGTCTCAGCAATGAGGGCGCGCTGTTCTACGAGCGCTGCCTGCGCATCCTGGCCGATATCGATGATGCGCAGGCGGAACTGTCGCACCTGGCCGAGGCGCCGCGCGGCAAGCTCAAGGTCAGCCTGCCGGTGATCGGCTACCGCATCGTCCTGCCGCTGCTGGCCGAATTTACGCGCCAGTATCCCGAGATCGAACTCGACCTCGATTTCAACGACCGCCTGGTCGACGTGGTGGCCGAGGGCGTCGACGTGGCCGTGCGCAGCGGCACCCTGACCGATTCGCGCCTGATGGCGCGCGAGTTGGGGCCGTTCGCGTTTTCCATCGTCGGTTCCCCGGCCTATTTTGCCCGCCATGGCGTGCCGGCCACGCCGCAGGCACTGGAAGCGGAATCGCATGCCTGCGTGCGCTACAAATTTCCCAGTACCGGCAAATTGCAGGAGTGGGCGCTGCGGCAGGGCGATGCGGAAAGCGCGGGCGCACCGGAGTTGCGCCTGCGTACCGCGCTCACCTGCAACAATATCGAGGCGCTGATCGGCGCGGCCAGCCAGGGCGTCGGCCTGGCCTACCTGCCCGACTTTATCGTGGCGGACGCCGTCGCGCGCGGCGAACTACAGCCTGTATTGCAACAATATCTGCTAACGTCGAGCAAATTCTGGGTACTGTGGCCATCGAGCCGTCACCTGTCGCCCAAGTTGCGGGTTTTTGTCGACTTCCTGTGCACCCATCTGCATTTTTCCGCCCGTCGTTGAGGCGGTGTCCCGACACCACGTTCGCGTGCTTGCCCGAAGTTGTTAAATTTTCTATGTAGCAACACTTATTATCAGTCTTTTATAATTTTTTTTTGCTGCACCGCAGCACCCGCAAGCCGCATGGGCACGACTTATGTCCTTTCTGAATGTCACATATACGTTAACTAAATTGCCATGTGGAATTTATTTATGTTAATTTAATATCTCATTTTGCAACATTGTTCCGCTGGAATAATGTGGTGTACAAGTCGAGCGATGTTTGATCCCAGGGGCGCAGGTCTGCTCCGCCATACAGGAGTGTGCATGAAATCAGTCAATGTAAAAGCCCCCGCCGTGAGCTCGATGCCGGCCCGCAAGACCGGTTTGCTGCTCGGTGGTGGTGCGCCCAATTCCACCCTGATCGCCGGTGCGCTGGCCGCCTTTGTCGACGACGGCCTGGAGTTCGACGTGATTTCGGCCTCGGGTGCGGGCGTGTTGATGGGTTTGCTGTACACCACGCCGCACGAGGCCACGCCACGCCAGGCGCTGCAGAGCTGGGCCGATACGGGCGTGGCCGACAGCATCTACAAGATGATCCCGATTAACTACAAGATTTTCCAGAAGCCGGGCATGCAGGCAAGCACCTTCCGCGACGCGTTCCAGCCACCGGCCAGCAACCCCTTCGTGCAAGCGTTCAAGCATACGTTTGCGGGTGCGCCGACGGCCTGGTCGGACTGGGGCAAGCTGATGCTGTCGTCGCTGTCGCCATCGGACCTGTCGTCGAAAAGCCTGGGCCTGTGCGCGCATTTGCCCTTCCTGGAAAAGGCGGTGGATTTTTCCGGCGTGAAAACCATGCGCCCGCAGTTCTACATCAATGCCTACAACCTGACCGAACACCGCATGCAGAACTGGGGCAAGCATGAAATCGCCCCCGAGCACGTGCGCGCGGCGCTGTCGTTTCCCTTCCTGTACGCGCCGACCAACATCGCCGGCAGCGACTATATCGAAGGCGCGGCGCTCGACACGCTCAATTTCGACCCTTTTATCGAAGGCAAAGGCGAACACCACGACGCCGATACCCTGGTCATCCTCGATATCCTCGGCGATGAACGCCTGTTGCGCAAGCCGCGCAACCTGTATGACGCCTGGGTGCGTTCCATCATCACGCCCCTGGTGAAAATTTCCAAGACCGAGCTGCGCCTGTTCGAGCTCGAGCACAACACGGACGCGCGCACGGGCCAGCCCAAGCGCCGCCTGCTCAAGCTCGACCTGATGAAAGGCATCCCGGAACAGCACTGGCCCGATACGCTGGACTGGTCCAGTTCGAACATGCAACTGCTGTTCGACGTGGGCTACAAGGCGGGCGCCGCCTTCTGCCGCGAACATGGCGATCTGCTGCGCCGCACAGCCGAAGACTCGGCGCTGGCGGCATGATGCATTCAATGTCACTGAGTCACTTTACGTAGTTACTTCATTTACCTAGTTCTGCTTCACTGATGAGCACACCATGAATATCACCAAGCAATTAATACTGACTTTATCCATCGCCTTGCTGGCCCTGCTGTTGCTGGGCGCCGGCGGCGCCGTCCAGCTCAAGCGCGCGCAAGAGCGTTTTGACACCGTGCAAAACCGCATTATTCCCAGCATCCAGGGCTTGAACGCGGCCAAGGCCGCTCTGACCGACTCGCGCCTGGCCGGCTACCGCCTGTCGGTGTTTTCGAACCTGGCCGACAAGACCGCGCTGGACAAGTCGCTGGCCGCCGCCAACAAGGATTTCGACGACCTGGTCGCCAAATACCGCGCCGAACGCATCTACGATGAAACCGACCGCAAGATGCTCGACGCCGACCAGGCCGCGATGGAAGCGTATCGCCGCGCGCTGGTGCCGTTCTTTGCCGCCGCCTATGCGGACGACATCGAGGGCGTGCGCGCCACCTTGCTCGCCGGTACGCCGCTGGCCCTGACGGCCGCCGCCGCCAAGAAAAGCCTGGATGATCATATTGCCTACAACAACAAACTGGTGTCGGACGTCAAGGCCGAAAGCCTGGCCGCCTACGATACCTCCTTGTACACCATGCTGGCCGTGCTGGCCGTGGCCATGCTGCTGACCGGCACCCTGGCCTGGCATATCTACCGCACCATCAGTGGCGGCCTGGGCAATATCCAGAGCACGCTCGAGCGCGTCAGCTCGACCCTGGACCTGTCGTCGGCCATGCCCGTGGCGCGCATGGATGAAGTGGGCCGCACGGCGACCGCCTTCAACCAGTTCCTCGAGCGCATCGTCGACGTGATCGCCACCGTGCGCACCTCGGCCGATACGGTCAGCGTGGCCGCCGGCCAGATCACGGCCGGCAATGCCGACCTGTCGGTACGTACCGAGCAGCAAGCCTCGTCGCTGGAAGAAACCGCGTCCAGCCTGGAGGAACTGACCTCGGCCGTGCGCCAGAACACGGACAATGCGCGCCAGGCCAATACCCTGGCCGTGTCGGCCTCGGAAGTGGCCAGCAAGGGCGGCGCCGTGGTGGCGCAAGTGGTCGGCACGATGGGCTCGATCAACGCGTCGGCGAAGAAGATCGCCGACATTATCGGCGTGATCGACGGCATTGCCTTCCAGACCAATATTCTGGCGCTGAATGCGGCGGTCGAAGCGGCGCGAGCCGGCGAACAGGGCCGTGGCTTTGCCGTGGTCGCCACCGAAGTGCGCAACCTGGCGCAGCGCAGCGCGGCGGCGGCCAAGGAAATCAAGGGACTGATCGAGGATTCGGTCGAGAAAGTCAACACCGGCAGCGCGCTGGTCGACCAGGCCGGCGCCACGATGGAAGAGATCGTCATCAGCATCCGCCGCGTCACCGATATCATGGGCGAGATCGCCAACGCCAGCCACGAGCAGAGCGCCGGCATCGAGCAGGTCAACCAGGCCATCTCGCAGATGGACCAGGTCACCCAGCAGAACGCCTCGCTGGTGGAAGAGGCCGCCGCTGCCGCCGCTTCGCTGCAGGATCGCGCCGTGGAACTGGTCGACGTGGTGGCCGTGTTCCGCCTGCGCGGCGAAGCGGGTGGCCGCAAGCTGAGCGTGGCGGGTGGTTTGCCGGAGCAACAGGCGCCACGCCGTCCCTCGGAGCCTGCGCAGCGCCTGCTGGCCTAAAAGTTTGCCTGTAGTCAATTCGCACCAAATCGTGTCAAATTAACGTGCTGTTGCTGCCCCGATGGAATACAATTCCTCGTGGCAGCAGCTTGCCTGGTCTCGCCAGGCAGGGCGTCACGCTTGATGACCACGAAAGAAGTTTGATGATGAATTTGCAGTACCGCCTGCCATTGGCGCCACGCGCCTGCCTGCTTGCCCTCTCCCTGACCTTTGCCTTGCCCTTGTCGTGCCTGGCCGCGCCGTCGTCCAGCGTGGTGCTGGAAGAACTGACCAGTACCGAATTGCGCGATCGCATCAATCACGGCGCCACCACGGTGCTGATTCCGATCGGCGGCGTCGAGCAGAGCGGTCCGTATATCGCGCTGGGCAAGCACAATGTACGTGCCGGCATGCTGGCGCGCCAGATCGCGCAAAAGCTGGGCAATACCATCGTCGCGCCGGTCGTGAGCTACGTGCCGGAAGGCGGCATTTCCCCGCCGGCCGGCCATATGCGCCATGCGGGGACCATCTCGATACCGCCGGCCGCGTTTGAGGCCGTGCTCGAGGGCGCGGCCGCCAGCCTGCGCCAGCATGGCTTTCGCGACATTATTTTTATCGGCGACCATGGCGGCTACCAGAAGAACGAACAGAATGTCGCCGCCAAACTGAACCGTGCCTGGAGCAAGGGCGGCAAAGGGCAAGATGCGCGCGCCTGGGCCTTGCTCGACTACTATGACATTACCCAGACAAAATATATTGCCGAACTGCAGAAGCGCGGTTTCAGCGCGGCCGACATCGGCCTGCATGCGGGCCTGGCCGACGCGGCGCTGATGCTGGCAACCGATCCCACCATGGTGCGCAGTGAGGCCATGGCCCATGGCATCAAACCAGGCGTGGCCGACGGCGTGCGCGGCGACGCCACGCGGGCCACGGCCGAACTGGGCCAGATCGGCATCAAGCTGCAGGTCGACACCTCGGTGGCGGCCATCAAGCAATTGCTGCAGCACAAATAACTTTTTCCACCCGGACGCCAGTGGGCGTCCGGCATTTGCAACGAAAACACGCGAACTGACATGAAAACACTCCAACGACGCACCATCGTCACCGTTTCCGCCCTGGCCGCCGCACTCGCCGGCCTGGGCGTGGCCAGCCAGGTCATCGGCGCGGCGGTTCCCGGGCCTGCAGCGGCGCCTGCCGCCGCGCCAGCCTATTCTCCGCTGCCCGGCATGCCGCCGCTGGTCGACCCGAAAAATGTCTACGGCAGCATCGGCCCGTCCAACATGAGCGCCGTGGTGAAGGACCATTTGCCGCGCGTCTATGTGCCCAACCTGCGTTCGAACGATGTGTACGTGATCGACCAGGAAAGCCTGAAAGTGGTCGACAAGTTCAAGGTCGGCCTGGGCCCGCAGCACGTGGTGCCGTCGTGGGACTTGCGCACCCTGTGGGTGGCCAACAATGCCGAGCGTACCGACAAGGGCAGCCTGACGCCGATCGACCCGCTGACGGGCAAGCACGGCAAGGAAGTGGCGGTCGACGACCCGTATAATATGTATTACACGCCGGACGGCAAGTCGGCCATCGTGGTGGCCGAAGCGCGCCACCGCCTGGACTTCAGGGATCCGAAGACCATGGCAGTGCAGTATTCGATCGACACGCCCCAGTGCGGCGGCATCAACCATGCCGATTTCTCGAACGACGGCCGCTATGCCATGTTTACCTGCGAGTTCGACGGCACCATCGCCAAGATCGACCTGGTCAATCGCAAGGTCGATGGCTACCTGAAACTGCAGATGCCGGCCAAGCGTTTTGCCGAGTCCGGCCCGGTGGGCGGCCCGGCGAATGAAATCTGCAGCGTCAAGAAGGGCATGCCGCAAGACATACGCATCTCGCCTGACGGCAAGAAATTCTTTATCGCCGACATGGACGCCGACGGCGTGCACATCGTCGATGGCGCCACCCTGAAGGAAATCGGCTTTATCCAGACCGGCGTCGGTGCGCACGGCCTGTACCCGAGCCGCGACGGCAAGAAGCTGTATGTGGCCAACCGCGGCACGCACCGCATCCATGGCAAGCGCAATGGCAAGGGCAGCGTCAGCGTGATCGATTTCGCCACCGAAAAAGTGGTGACGCAGTGGGTGATCCCGGGCGGCGGCAGTCCCGACATGGGCAATGTGTCGGCCGACGGCAAATACCTGTGGCTGTCCGGCCGCTTCGACGACGTGGTCTACCGCATCAATACCACCAGCGGCGAGGTGTCGAAAGTGAAAGTGGGCCAGGAGCCGCACGGCCTGACCGTGTGGCCGCAGCCGGGCCGCTATTCGCTGGGCCATACGGGCAACCTGCGTTAAGGATGGCATGAAACCAGGCAGTACCCTGTACGCTGACGGCGCCGGCCGTTATGCCTATGTGCACGCGGGCTTTTCCTGGCCCGCGTTTTTCCTCGGCACCCTGTGGGCGATCGCCAAGCGGCGCTGGTGGTGGCTGCTGCCGATGTTGTGCCTGGACCTGGCCTTGTCGGCCTGCAGCGGGCTGGCCGACATCCAGGGCAGGGAGGCGGCGATGCTGCTGGCCAGCAGCGTGCAACTGTCCTACCTGCTGCTGCGCGGCTGGTATGGCAACCGCTGGCTGGAAGCATCACTCATGCGCCAGGGCTACACGCGGGTCGCCTGAGAAGTTTCTACCCGGTTCGCATAGTTTCTCCTCCACTATTTTGCGCCGCGCCAAGGGCGTGCCGCCTCCTCAACATTCTTTGCGCAGCCCTGCGCATCTTTGATATAGATCATCCCGCGCCAGTCGTGCTCACGTAGCCTTGGGACTCGCGTTGCCAAGCAGCTGTCCTCCAACAGCAGTCATGTTTCTCGCGTATTGCCTGATGCCGCTTTGGCATCTCAACCCCATGTTCACGTTAAAGGAAACTCCATGTATCCATACTCGCGTAATGTCACCCCTGCCGCCAAAAACCACCTGGAAGCCCAATTGTCGTTCTTTAACGGTATCTCGAAATCGTTGTTCCATTCGGTGCAGCAAATCAGCGACCTGCATGTGCAACTGGCGCAAAGCCTGCTGGAAGAAGCCACCATCGCCACGCATAACCTGATCACGGTGGAACGTCCGGAAGATGCGTTCCGCGTGGCCGCCGCCGCCGGCCAGCCGGCCGCCGAACAGCTGCGTGTGTATCAGCAACAACTGTCGCGCGTGGCTGCCGACGCCCAGGTGGAACTGGCCAATGTGGCTGAACAGCATGTGTCCGAAACCAGCCGCACGGCCAAGGCGCTGGCCGAGGAAGTAGCCCGTACGGCATCGGAAGAAACGGAAAAAAACCTGCGCAAGCAGCAGGAAACCATGCAGCGCATCGCCGAGCCTTTCCAGGGCTTCCAGAATGGCAACGGCTTCAGCCGTGACCAGCGCGGCGCACAGGGCCGTGAAGGTCAAAGCCTGCAAAGCGGCAGCCAGGGCAGCGCCCAGTCGGCCAGTGAAGGTGCGCAAGCGTCGGCCAGCCAGGCTACCGGCACGCAAAGCAAGGCCAGCAGCCGCAAGGAGTAATCCTGCCGGCCAGGACTGAACCGCCTGCACGGGGGCCGAGACCCGGACTGGCGGTGCAAGTCCATAGGCGATGCCTGACCTCGTACGCCCGTCCCTTACCGGACGGGCGTTTTTGTTTGCGGCGCCGGCTGGGCCAGGGTGCTGTTGCCGGCGTTCGCCTCGGGTGTGCTGTTGGCGTCGATAAAGGTGCTGACCCGGTCCAGGGTGGGCGCCAGCATGCGCAGGGGACTGGCCAGCGAGGCGACCAGGGTGGCGTGGCTGACGCCATCGAGATACTGTTCCGTCACGGGCCGGCCTTGCGCGCGCAGGGCGGCGGCCAGGCCACCGGTATTGCGCTGCGGATTGACCAGCTTGTCGTGGCCGGGCTGGGGCGCGATCAACAGCGCCGGCGGCGCCCCCGCCGTCACATGGTTGATCGGCTGCGAGGAAGCGGGGGTGTCGGGGAAGAAAAACACGGGCCTGGCGTCCGGGTTTTCGATCGGCAAAAAGTCATACGGGCCGGCCAGGCCGATCCAGCCGCGCAAGTCTTGCGGGCGCATGCCGTGGCGGCCCAGCAGACTGGCGTCGAGCGCCACCATGGCCGCGTTATAGGCGCCCGCGCTATGGCCCATCACGAACAGGCGGGCCGGGTCGCCACCATAACGGCGTACTTCGACCGCCGTCCAGGCCACCGCGCGCGCCGCGTCCTGCAATATTTCCGGGTAATGCACCTCGGGATACAAACGGTAGTCGGCGATCACGGCCACATAGCCGCGCGAGGCCAGCGCATGGCCGACAAAGGCGTAGTCGGCCCGCTCGCCGGTGCTCCAGTTGCCGCCGTAAAAAAACACCACCACCGGTGCCAGGCCCGCATGGCTTTTCGGCGCATACACATCGAGTTTTTGCCGCGGCAGGGGGCCGTACGGCAGCTCAGGCGTGACGCTCGACTCGCTGCTGGAGGACAGCGCGTTGATGGCGGTCAGCGGTGTACAGGCGACCAGGCTGGCCGTCAGGGGAAGGATGGCCAGCAAAGCCAGCATGGAGGTGCGCGCAATGCTCATGGGATCCGCCTGTTTGTCATTGTTGCCTCAGTGTAGGTCAAGCGGGACTGCAGGCGCACACTGCTGGTGTCAATGTTCATGGCTGCAGCAGCCATCTGCGGGCCGTCGCGATCACCGCGTCGGACAAGGTGCGCGTGAGCGGCGTCTGGATATCCCAGGCATGCCAGATCAACGGTACGTCGAGCGCCTGGCCGGCCGCCACGTCGACCAGCCGGCCGGCGGCCAGCGCCGTTTCCGCCTGCAGCAGCGGCACCATGCCATAGGCGTAGCCCATTTCGATCAGGCGCACGAAGTCGCGCGCCGAGCCCAGCACATGGTGCGGGTAGCGGCCCGTATAGCCGAGCCGGTGTTCCAGGTAGCGCTCGTGCAGCGCGTCCTTGCTGCCGAAGGTGATGGCGGGCGCCTGGCTGACGGCCTCGGCGGTAAATCCGTCGCCGAACCAGCGCTGGGCAAACGCGGGCGCGGCCACGCACAGATAGCGCATGCCGCCCAGCGGGGTGGCGGTGGTGCCCGCCACCAGGTCGGTGGCGCTGGTAACGCAGGCAAATACGCGTCCCTCGCGCAACTGGCTCAGGGTGTGATCCTGGTCATCGAGGCGAATATCGAGCAGGCACGATGGCGGCGTCAACAGCGGCCCCAGCGCTTCCGGTATCCAGGTGGCGGCGCTGTCGGCGTTGACGGCGATCGCCAGCTCGGGCAAGCGGGTAGAGGGGCCGGGCTGGGCGTCGAGCGCCGCCTCCAGCAGCTTGACCTGGCGGTAGTGGGCGATCAGGCGCTGGCCCGCTTCGGTCGGCAGCGGCGGGTGGCTGCGGATGACCAGCAAAGTGCCTTCCAGGTTTTCCAGGGTGCGGATGCGCTGCGACACGGCCGGCTGGCTGATCGCCAGCGACTGCGCGGCCTTTTCAAAACTGCCTAGGCCGATCACGGCGTCGAGCGCCGCCAGCCCACGGTAATCGACCACGCGCATAAGTATCTCTTATATATAGTTAGAATCATTGATTATACTTATATTTACTTTTTCTTTACACTGCTGTCTTAGGGTAACAACTTCCTCCGCGCGCGGCACCGCCGGCACTGCCGGCAACGCTGACATTCGCGCCCACCGTCTTCTACCTTTTACAGCCTCGCCGAGCGTCTTGCCGGCCGGGCGTGGGCAGCTGCGCGCCAGGGGAAAGCATCGATAAAGGAATTATCATGGATAGCGCAATCTTCTTGAAAGGCATGGGCCTGGGCGCCAGCCTGATCGTGGCCATCGGCACGCAAAACGCGTTCTTGCTGAAACAGGGCCTGAAACGCCATTATGTGCTGACCTGCATCCTGGTCTGCCTGGTGTGCGACGCCTTGCTGATCTCGGCCGGCGTGGCCGGCATGGGCACGGTGATCGCCAACAACCCCAGCTTCCTGCTGTGGGCCAAGGCTGGCGGCGCCACCTTCCTGATCGCCTACGGGCTGCGGGCGGCGAAATCGGCCTGGCGTCCCGCCGCCCTGACGGCCTCGACCGCCAAGGCGCCGGACGGCTACTGGGCCGTGATCGGCGCGGCGCTGGCGTTCAGCCTGCTGAACCCGCACGCCTTTCTCGACACGGTGATCTTGCTCGGTTCGATCGGCGGCCAGCACGAAGGCAGCGGCCGCGTGTATTTTGCCGGCGGCGCCATCATGGCCTCGGCCCTGTGGTTTTTCGTGCTGGGTTTTGGCGCGCGCTACCTCGCGCCCGTGTTCGCCAAGCCCGTGGCCTGGCGCGTGCTCGACGGCATCATCGCGCTGGTGATGTGGGCGATTGCCGCTTCGCTGTTCCTGTAAGCACGCCTGCGGAAGGCGGCAGGGATTTCTGCTAAGGTAGGGTTTTATGAATCAGCCAACGGCTCCATTATCATGACCCCGACCCCGCCAGAAGCCCTGCATATCGTCTGCCCCCATTGCGACGCCGTCAACCGCCTGCCACCGGCGCGCCTGCGTGAACAGCCCACCTGCGGCAAATGCCAGAAGGACCTGTTCACCGGCCTGCCGGTCGACCTGTCCAGCGCACGCTTTTTGAAGCATATCGAGCGCACCGACATTCCCGTGCTGGTCGACTTCTGGGCCCCATGGTGTGGCCCGTGCCGCACCATGACCCCGTTCTACGCCCAGGCCGCCAAGACCCTGGAGCCGGCCTTTCGCGTGGTCAAAGTCAATACCGAAGCGTCGCAGGATATCGCCGCCCGCTTCGCCATCCGCAGCATTCCCACCTTGGCACTGTTTCAGAACGGCATGGAAGTGGCGCGCCAGCCCGGGGCGGTCGATGCCAATACCATCATCAGCTGGGCACGGTCGAAGGCGCGGTAGGCATGGCCGGAGTGATTCACTGCAGGAATAGTTCGACGCCGTCTTCCTGTTCCAACCCGCCAGGGCCGTGCATCCTGATGATCTCCACCAGCCAGTCGAACACAGTCTCCCCCTGATGCTGTTCCGCGAGCGCCAGCTCTGCCTGCACATGGTCAAGATTGGCTGGATGACAGGTCGTGAGCCGCCGCCGCAGTACCCGTTGCGTCTCGGCATATCCAAGACGGCTTCCGGATAACAGATGGTTTTTCCAGATGAGCAAAAAGCCGTCTTCAGGCGTGCCGAAGCCGCCGCGCAGGACATCGTGGAACGCATCGAGATTGCTGCCCCAGCGTGCGCCTCCCAGCGCCTGCTCCTGAAAATGCCTGAAAAACTCGTCAAGCGTGGAAAAGCGTTCGCCATCGATATAAATAGCGGGTTTCATGGGTGTTCATTTCCTGGACATGCAGTGTGTGTGTAAGGCCTGCTTGTCGGCCGTATCCGTGCCCTGGCCGGCATCACTGCCTGCGCAGGGACCAGCCATTACTGGCCGGCCGGCGGCAGCGACCAGACATACTCGACTTCTTCGTCAACGCCCGAGCATGTCAGCAGCAGCTCCGCGGGTTCCTGCGACAAGGTGGCGATTTCATCCTGGAACGCCATCACCGCCCGTATCATCTGGCCATGAAACTGTTTGTTGACACGCAGGTCGACGATCTCCTGGCGCGCGACATTGACCAGGGCGAAGTCGCCCAGCGTCAGGCTTCTGCCGCCATTGGCCGGCCACTGGCTTGCCTCCTTGAGGTCGCCGTCGGCCAGCGCTTCCAGGAAATACTCGAGGCTGACCGAGTTCGATTCCTGCACCGCGCGTTGCGAGCTCGCTTTCGTATCGACGCAGACCGAGACGGCGCGCGCTGCATGGTCATGGTAAAACGCAAAGGTGTACACGGGGACGTTGCGCGACTTGATATCGTCGATCGCCGCGCGCAGTATCGCGTGGAAAAATTCGGCCGCTGTTGACATGGGTGAAAAACTTTCTGGCATGAAGTAAAGGCTGGGAGTATAGCCCAGGCGCCTCGGGCTGGCGTGGTGCGCCGCATGCCGGGCCGATGGTGTACAGTCCGCCTGTTTCCTTTACCGGTCAAGCACATTTATGCGCGTCAAACTGTTACCGATGATCCTGCTGGCAGTGCTGTCGTCTGGCGCGCTGGCAAGCACCTCCGCCACTGGCCTGGTGGCCGCCGCCCGCAGCCAGGTCGGCGTGACCCTGTCTTACGATCCGCGCTACGAACGGCTGGCCTATCCGGGTGGCGACGTGCCGCTCGAGCGCGGCGTGTGCACCGACGTGGTGGTGCGCGCCTACCGCAAGCTGGGGGCCGACTTGCAGGTGCTGGTGCACCAGGACATGAAACAGGCGTGGGAGGTCTACCAGAAGAAGGGGCGTTGGCAGATGAAGGCGCCGGACCGCAATATCGATCACCGCCGCGTACCGAACCTGGCGACGTTTTTCGGCCGCCACGGCAGCAGCCTGCCGGTCAGCAAGGATGGCGGCAACTACAAGCCGGGCGATATCGTGACCTGGATGTTGCCGGGCAACCTCACGCATATCGGCATCGTCAGCGACAAACAGGCCGCTGGCGGCGTGCCGCTGGTGATCCACAATATCGGCGCCGGCGCCAGGGAAGAAAACATCCTGTTCGCCTATCCCGTCACCGGCCATTACCGCTGGCAGGGCAAATAATCAGGGCGCCATGTCCTGCAAGATGCCCATCAGTATGCCCAGCGCCGCATCGATGTCCAGCGTGTCGATGGCGCCATAACCCAGGTACAGCCCTTGCCGGTGTGGCACGCCGTGATAAAACGGCGCGATCGACAGCAGCCCCACGCCGTCCCGGCGCGCGCGGCGCAGCAGTTGCGCCACATCGAGCGGCACGTGTTCGTTGACCAGCGCGGCCACGTGAAAGCCGGCCGTGGCCGGCACCAGTGCAAACCACGGCGCCAGCGGGCCGTCGAACCAGTGCCGCAGCCGTTCGCGCCGGCCCGCATACACATCGTGGCAGCGGCGGATATGGCGCAGCAAGTGGCCGTCCTCGATAAAGCGGGCCAGCGCCAGTTGCACCAGGCTGGGCGTGTGCCAGTCCGTCAGGTGTTTCACGGTCTGCACGGCGCGCACCAGCGCTGGCGGCAGCACCACATAACCCATGCGCAATTCCGGCAGCATGGTCTTGGAAAAACTGCCCACATGGGCCACCAGGCCGTGGCGGTCCATGCTTTGCAGCGCGTCGGTGGGCCGGCCTTCGTAGCGGAAGGCGCTGTCGTAATCGTCTTCGATAATGATGGCGCCCAACTCGCCCGCGCGCGCCAGCAGCGCCTGGCGGCGCGCCGTGCTCATCGGCATGCCGAGCGGGAACTGGTGGGTCGGCGTCGCATAGATCAGCCTGGCGCCATCGGGAATTTGCGCCACCACCATGCCTTCCTCGTCCACCTCCACGCCCACCACATGCGCGCCCATGGCCTCGAACAGCTGGCGCGCCATCGGATAGCCCGGCTCTTCCACCACCACCATGTCGCCCGCTTCCAGCAGGGCCTGTGCCAGTAGCGACAAGGCTTGCTGGGCGCCATTGGTGACCACGATCTGTTCGGGAGTGCAGACGATGCCGCGGCTGAATGCCGCGTGGCCGGCGATGGCCGTGCGCAGCACCGGCAGCCCGGCCACCGGCGCGTAGTTGCCGCGCTCGCCGCGCTCCTCGCGCAGCGCGTGTTGCACGCAGCGCCGCCATTCGTCGTGCGGAAACAGGGCCGGCGTGGCGCGTCCGCCGATAAAGGTGTAGCGCGGAAATTCGCTGCGCGGGCCCTGCACCAGCGGCAGCGGCATGGCGTCCCAGTGCGCCAGGCGTGCGCTGCTGGCAAGCGGGGCGCCGGAAGGGCGGGGCGGCGGTGAAGCTGGCGGCGCCTGCACGAAGCTGCCGACGCCGACCTTGCCCACCAGCAGCTGTTCATAGCCCAGCCTGTCATACACGTCCGAGACGGTCTTGCGTGACAGCCCCAGCTGGCTGGCCAGCAGGCGCGACGGCGGCAGTTGCTGGCCGTCGGCCAGGCGCCCGCCGCGTATCGCCTCGCTCAACTGGCGGTACAACTGGCCGCCCAGGTCGCGCCTGCCTTCCAGGCTGATATGTAATTCCATGGTGATGGTCTGCTGTTTTCAGGGGAAATTGGCCTGCCGCGGCCAGTGGCCGCGCTTCTACAATGGTGCATCTCTACTTTATCAAGGAAAGCCATCATGACACAGCAACGACACGATTTTGCCCAGGCTTCGCCCGACGCCAACAAGGCCATGTATGCGCTCGAAGCGGCCATCGCCAAACTCGGTATCGAGCATTCGCTGATGGAACTGATCCGCCTGCGCGCCTCGCAAATCAATGGCTGCGCCTTTTGCGTCGACATGCATACCAACGACGCGCGCAAGGCCGGCGAAACCGAGCGTCGCCTGTACGCCGTCTCGGTCTGGCACGAAACGCCGTTCTTCACCGCGCGCGAACGGGCGGTGCTGGCCTGGACCGAAGCGCAGACCCTGATCGCGCAAGCCCATCCGTCCGACGAGGCGTATGCGGCGCTGGCGGCCGAACTGACGCCGGCCGAAATGGTCAACGTCACCCTGGCCATCGGCGCCATCAATACCTGGAATCGCCTGGCCGTGGGTTTCGGCAAGATGCCGGCATAAGCTGAGCGTTCGTTCGCGTACAGACGCTGGCCGTGGCCGTGCTTAAGCTGAGGGCACGACTTATCAGCCAGGAGCAGCCATGGAAGCAAATGTGGGCGACGTTACCGAAAAGACGTCCGAGCAGCAGGAAGCGGCACGCCGCGAGTTCATCGCCGAACTGTGGCGGCGCTTCGAAGCCTTGCAGGAATGGGCGGTGGGCCACTGGCCCGACCAGCAGCATCCCCTGAGTTCGGCCGACTTCGTCGAGTCGCGCAAGGAAATCCTCGGCCTGCGCTCGCCGGCCGGGCCCTTGGGCCAGCCGTCGCAACAGGGCGAAGCGGAGCCGGAGGATGGCGGGGCGCAGTACCGCGATGTGACACCGGCGCCCTGGCCGTAATCCGACACCACCGTTGGCCGCGTTAACAATGTTGTCGGATTACGCGCGTAGCGCTAATCCGACCTACGCATTCCCTGCGCCAGCACCCAGCACGCCAGCGCCACCACCAGTCCACCCATCACCCCATACGCCAGGTTCAAGGCGCTGTCGAACAGCAGCGGCGCGACCAATCCCGACACCAGCGCGAACAGCAGCATCTGGATGAATGACTGCATCGACGACGCCAGGCCGCTGTTGTTGGGGAAGTGGTTCAGCGCCATCAGGGTCATCGGCGGCATCGCCAGCGACAGGGCGAACGAGTAGAAGAACAAGGGCAGCACGGCCCATGGCACTTCGGCGGCAAAGAAATAGTTATAGACGATATTGACGGCGGCCGCCACCAGCATCAGGGCAAAGCCGGCCCACACCATCTGGCGCTGGCTGTAGCGGTGGGCGACCTTGCTCGACAGGGCCGAACCGAACACCATGCCGCTGATCAAGGGAATGAACAGCCAGGCAAACGCCGTTTCCGGCAGGTGCAGGATATTGATGATGAAGTAGGCGGCCGAACCGATATACAGGGCGAAGCCGCCGAAGGCCGCGCCGATGGCCGTCGACAGCAGCAGGAACTGGCGGTGGCGCAGCACATTCCAGTAGTTGACGGCGATGCTGCCCAGGTGGAAGGCGTGGCGCTGTTCCTTCGGCAGGCTTTCCGGCAGGGCGCGCCAGACGACGACAAACATCAGCACGCCGAAGGCAGTCAGGAACCAGAAGATCCAGCGCCAGCCCAGGCCCACCTGCAGCCAGCCGCCCAGCACGGGCGCGATCGCCGGCGCCAGCGCAAACACCATCATGATGTGCGAGAGGATTTTTTGCGCTTCGGCGCCCGAGTAGCGGTCCTGCACGATGGCGCGGCCGATGACGGAACCGGCGCCGGCCGACAGGCCCTGCAGCACGCGCCAGGCCAGCAGAGCGCCCAGCGAGGGCGCCAGCGCGGCGCCGACCGAGGCGATCACGTACAGCACCAGCGACACCAGGATCACCGGGCGGCGGCCGAACGAGTCTGACAGGGTGCCGTAGAACAGCATCATGAAGGCAAAGCAAAACAGGAAAAAGCTCAGGGTCTGCTGCACCAGCAAGGGGCTGGCGTTGAAGTCGTGGACGATGGCGGGGAAAGACGGCAGATAGGTATCGATGGCCAGCGGTCCGACCATCGCCAGGCCCGCCAGTATCCAGGTTAATAATTTAGTCATGTTCTACAGTGATTTTGTTAGTCCGCCATTTTACGCTAGCGGGCCGGATGCTGTTGGCGGCCGCCTTGTTCCGGCTGCCGATATGCGTTTTTCGCATATCGATGCATGAAATGCTTCCTTGGACTTGCGGCCCGCAGCCGCTAAGCTGGGGCGACCCGGCCTGCGCGCCGTTTTATTTGAAATGAACAGCCATGCACAGCATTGATACTCCGGCCGGCGTCGACGACACGGTCCAGTGGAACCTAGGTCCCGTGATCGCCGCGCTGCGCGTGTCGCGCGAAGAAAAGCACAAGATCCGCCACAATGGCCGCGTGCGCGAACTGCCGTCGCGCGAGGCCCTGACCACCATCGTCAACGGCCTGTCGGCGGCGCTGTTTCCCACCCATTACGGGCGGCCCAACCTGACCGATGAAAGCATCGATTATTTTGTCGGCGACACGCTCAACACCACGCTCAACCGCTTGAGCGAGCAAGTGCGGCGCGGCCTGCTGTTTTCCGTGGCGCCGGGGGATCCACACACCGAGGCCAGCGACGACGCGCTGGCATCAAAAGCGCGCGACATCACGCGCGAGTTCGCCGCCAGCCTGCCCGACATACGCGCGCTGCTGGTGTCCGACGTGCAGGCCGCCTACGCGGGCGACCCGGCCGCCACCTCGGTGGCCGAGATCATGCTGTGCTATCCGGGCACCATCGCCATCTTGTACCACCGCCTGGCGCACCGGCTGCACACGCTCGGCTCACCGTTCCTGGCGCGCCTGGTGGCCGATATCGCCCATACCCTGACCGGCATCGACATCCACCCTGGCGCGCGGATCGGCGCGAGCTTCTTCATCGACCATGGCACCGGCGTGGTGATCGGCGAGACGGCCATCATCGGCGAGCGCGTGCGCCTGTACCAGGCCGTGACCCTGGGCGCCAAGCGCTTCCCGGCCGACGCATCGGGCGTGCTGATCAAGGGCACGCCGCGCCACCCCATCGTCGAAGACGACGTGGTGATCTACGCGGGCGCCACGGTGCTGGGGCGCATCACGATCGGCGCCGGCAGCACCGTGGGCGGCAATGTGTGGCTGACGCATAGCGTGCCGGCGAACAGCAATGTGTCGCAGGCCCAGTCACGGCATGATTGATTATTTCACCGCCTCATAGCGCGCCACCGCCACGCCATCCTTCAACAGCAGCAGCTGCTGGCCGTCAAAGCGGTAGCCATTGACGGTGCCCAGGCTTTTCAGCAGCTGGTTTTCCAGGTCCATGTCGGCTTTTTCACAGGCCATCATGGTGCCGGCGAACTGCGAGAACGTCAGCGTGCTGCTGCCGTTGGTGCCGTAGGCGCCCATCATCTGGTTGCAGCCGCTGTGGCCGCTGACACGGCCGTCGTTGAAGACGATGGTCACGTCGCGCTGGCGCGGCGGCGTGCGCGTCACCGGCTGGCCATTGAACTGCTTGAGCTTCCAGATGGTGCCGGCCAGCGGCGGCGCCGGCTTGGCGGGAGTATTGGCGACAGGCGCGCCGGCGGCCTGGCCGGCGGGCGGGGTTTGCGCGCAGCCGGCGATCAGGGCGGCTGCGGCAAGCAGGGACAGGGTGCGGGAAAACGTCAACATGGCGGTCCTCAGTGTAAAGAATGGCGGCAGATTAGCAGAAGTGCGCCTGCAGGTGCGTACGCTTGCCCGGCGCTTATTGTTTTTCGCTGTCCAGGCGCGTGGCCAGCGCGCTGCGCGCGGCTGCCGCATAGGCGCGGCAGGCGCCGGCATCGACAAACGCGTCAACCCCTTTGTCGGCGCTCGCCGCCAGCCTTTGCCACAGCGTCGATGCTTGCGGCAGCGCCGACACCAGCACATCGCAGGGCAGCTTTTCCAGCAGGTCAAAACTGTGCGCGAAGTCGTCCAGCGCGTTCGGATATTCGCTGCTGGCGCTGAACTTGAAGCCGGGGCGCGACACGGGTTCCAGACTGTCCGCATACACCATCTCCAGGCAGCGGCCGGCCTCGCACGATTGCCAGCTCCACGACAGGCCGCCCGGCGTATGGCCGGGCGTGGCATGCGCCGTCAGCTTGAGTGGGCCCGCCGTAAAATGGTTGCCGTCGCGCGCCAGGCGCATGTCGCTCACGGGAGGGAATGTGGCGGCCGCATGGTATTGCGGATCGTCCGGCCCCACCTCGCCGGCGGCCAGGTCGAGTGCCGACGACGGGCTGGCAAAGACCAGCGCATCGCTGCGCCGCTGCAGTTCGGCCAGGCCGCCCGCATGCTCGGCATGGCCATGCGAATTCATGATCATCCTGACGTCTTCGATGCGAAAGCCCAGCGCGGCGATATTGGCGATGATGGTGCCGGCAGACTCGGGCAGGCCGGCGTCGATCAGCACATGGCCTTCGTTCGAGGTGATCAGCACGGAACTGGCATCCTGCGTGCCCACATAATAGGTATTGGCGTACAGCCGAAACGGCGCCAGGCTTTGCGCCTGCGCCGGCAGCGGTGCAGCCAGTGGCGCGGTCAGCAACAGCGCAAGCAGGCGTGGAAGGAAAGGGGGCATTGCGGTCCTTGTCAGTGGCCAGGGTGGCCTATGCTGACATGGAAAAGGGCGCCGCGCAAATGCGGCGCCCGTTCAGATCGCGTGCGCCGCGTGCAGTTCGCCGAGGATGGCGTCTTTCAGCGCGGCCTGCGCGGCAGGGGCGCGCGAGCGCGGGCGGGGCGCCGTCACGTCGTAATGGGCGCGCGGCGGGCCGGCGCGCGTATCGAGCATGACGATGCGGTCGCTCAGGTACAGCGCTTCGTCGATATCATGCGTCACCAGCAGCACCGTCAAGCCGTGGCGCGCGGCGACATCGGCCAGCAGGTCCTGCAGCTTCATGCGGGTAAACGCGTCGACGGCGGAAAACGGCTCGTCCAGCAGCAGGATGCGCGGCTGGCCGAACAGGCCGCGCGCAATCGCCGCCCGCTGCGCCTGCCCGCCCGACAGTTGCTTGGGCAGGCTGTTTGCCAGGCCGTGCAGGCCCGTTTCGTCAAGCAGTTGCGCCACCTTCGGATCGTGCTCGCCTTTCGGGCCCAGGCCAAAGGCGATATTTTGCGCCACCGTCAGCCAGGGGAACAAGCGCGGTTCCTGGAAGATCAGGCCGATATCGCCATGCACGCCGGAGAGCGGCTTGCCGTCCAGGCGCAAGCTGCCGCGAAAGTCGCCATCGAGGCCGGCCACGATGGACAGCAGGCTGCTCTTGCCGCAGCCGCTGGCGCCGATCAGGCTGACGATCTCGCCTTGCCGCAGCTGCAGCTGCAGGTTATGCAGCACGCGGCGCGCGCCATAGGCCTTTTCATGAATGGTGATGTCGAGCAGTGCGGTCATGTGTCGAGGCTTTCTTCAGGCAGGGGCATAGCTGTCGCGCCAGGCCAGCAAGCGGTTTTCCAGGCGCTGCATCAGGCTGTCGCTGGCCTTGCCCAGCAGGGCCAGCAGCACGATGGCGGCCAGCACGATATCGGCGCGGCTGGTTTCGCGCCCGTCGCTGAGCAGATAGCCCAGGCCCTGGCTGGCGGCGATCAGTTCGGCCGCCACCATGAACATCCAGGCCAGGCTCAGGCCATTGCGCAGGCCCGTGAAAATCGCGGGCAGGGCGGCCGGCAGCAACACGCGCCGCGCCAGCGCGGGCCGGCTCAAGCGGTACATGCGGGCCGCGTCGATCAGCTTGCGGTCGACGTCGCGGATGCCCGAGGCCACGCCCATATACACGGGAAAAAAGGCGCCGATGCCGATCAGGACCAGCTTGGGCGCTTCGTCGATGCCCAGCCACAGCAGCAGCAAGGGCACCCAGGCCAGCGACGGAATCGCGCGCAGCGCCTGGAAGGTGGGGTCCAGCAGCGCTTCCGCCGTGCGGTTCAGGCCCACTGCCGCGCCCAATAGTATCGCCAGCAGCGCGCCACCGGTAAAACCGATGGCCACGCGCACGGTACTGGCCAGCACATGGCCGGCCAGTCCCTGCTGCGCCAGGCCGGCGATGGTGGCGGCAATCTCCGAGGGCGCCGGCAGCAGATTGGCCGGTATCAGGCCCGTGCGCACGCCGGCTTCCGCCGCGATCAAGGCCAGCAGGGGCAGCAGCAGGCCAACCGCCGCGCGTGGCAATCTCAGCGTGCGGCGCGCGCCGGTATCAGATTCGGACGCCGGTGCGGTGAGCGTGTCTCTGGCCATGACGGGTCCTATGCCTTCTTGATATAGGGGATGGCAAAGCGCGTATCGACCAGGTCCGTGATGGCGCGGTTCAGGTCCGCGCCCGGCTTGACCAGCGCTTCTTCGACCAGGATGGGGGCGGCCACCAGCAAGGCTTTTACATGCTCGGTCGACGGCTGCGGATTGCTGAAGTCACTGCGCAATTTGACTTGCAGCAGCGCCACCGGCAGGCTGACCTTGGCTTCCTCGGCGAGGATTTTTGCCGCTTCGGCCGGATTGGCGATGGTCCAGGCGCGCGCCCGTTCATAGGCCTGGATGACCTTGCCCACTTCGGCCGGCCGGCTGGCTAAAAAGTCTTCGCGCACGTTCAGGAAACCGTAGGTATTGAAGGCCACGTTGCGGTAGATCAGGCGCGAGCCCGCTTCCAGTTCGCTGGCCGCCATATGCGGATCGAGACCCGCCCAGGCATCGACCTTGCCCTGTTCCAGCGCCGCGCGTCCATCGGCATGCTGCAGGCCCACGTGTTCGATGTCATTGCGTTTCAGGCCCGCCGTTTTCAGGGCGCGCAGTAAAAACAGATACGGGTCGGTACCCTTGGTGGCGGCGACTTTTTTTCCTTTCAGGTCGGCGATGCTGCGGATAGGGCTGTCCTTGCGCACCACCAGCGCCGTCCATTCGGGGCGCGAAAAGATATACGGCGCGCGGATCGGATTGCCGTTGGCGCGCGCCAGCAGGGCGGCCAGGCCGGCGCTCGAACCGATATCGATGCTGTTGGCGTTCAGGTATTCCAATGCGCGGTTGCTGCCGGCGCTTAGCACCCACTTGATGCTGGTGCCGTCCCCTTTGAACGCTTCTTCCAGCCAGCCGAAGCGGCGCAGCACCAGGCTGGTGGGCGAATAGTAGGCGTAGTCCAGGCGCAGTTCTTTGAGCGGCGCCTGCGCGGCGGCGCGGGCCAGGTTGGGCAAGCTGCCGATGGCGGCGCCGGCCGCGGCCAGCTGTAATACGGTTCTGCGTTTCATGAAGTCCTTGGGTAGAAATGGAAAGTCAGGCCGCCAGCGCGGCGGTGTCGTTCGTGATGCTGACCTGCCGGCCCGCATGGCTGACCGGCAGGCGCGGACCCTGGCCGAAGACCTTGTGGCGCAGGCTGCCCTCGTCATATTCGGTGCGGTAGCGCCCGCGCCGCTGCAGTTCGGGCACGATATGTTCGACCACGTCCGCCATGCTGTCGTGGGCGACGGCAAACGCCAGGTTGAAGCCGTCGATGCCGGTGTCCTCCAGCCAGCTTTCCAGCTGGTCCGCTACCTGCACGGCGTCGCCGACAATCACGGGGCCGCGGCCACCGAGGCCGATATACTGCGCCGCTTCGCGCACGGTCCAGGTCCGGTCCGGGTCGGCCTGGCTGAACGAGGCCAGCGCCGAGCGGCCCGCTTCCGAGTCGATATATTCGATGGTGGCGTCGAGCGGAAAGCGGCTGAAATCCACGCCGGTCCAGCCGGACAGCAGCACCAGCGCCGCTTCGATATTGATATGGCTGGCGTAGTCCTCGTATTTGGCGCGCGCCTCGGCTTCGGTGGCGGCCGTGATAATCAGCGCCTGCGCATAGATCACCAGCGCGTCGCCGTCGCGCCCGGCTTGCCGCACGGCCGCGCGCAAGTCGTCCGCATAGCGTTTCACCACCGTCTTGCTGGGGCCACTGACAAAGGTCGCTTCCGCATGGCGCGCCGCAAAGCGCGTACCGCGCGGCGAGGTGCCGGCCTGGTACAGCAGGGGCGTGCGCTGCGGCGATGGTTCGCACAAGTGAATGCCCGGCACTTTGTAATGGCGGCCCACGTGGTTGATCGCGTGTACGCGGGCCGGATCGGCGTAGACGCCGCGCGCCTTGTCGTTCACCACCGCATCGTCATCCCAGCTTTTTTCCCACAGCTTGTAGACCACGTCGAGATATTCGTCGGCCAGGTCATAGCGCTCGTCGTGCCCCAGTTGCTGGTTCAGGCCCAGGTTGCGCGCCGCGCTGTCCAGGTAGCCGGTGACGATATTCCAGCCTATGCGCCCTTTGGTCAGGTGATCGAGGGTGGAGATGCGCCGCGCGAAGGTATACGGATGCTCGTAGGTGAGGGCGCAGGTGACGCCAAAACCGAGGTGGGTGGTGGCCTGCGCCATCAGCGGCACCAGCGCCAGAGGGTCGTTGAGCGGCACTTGCACGCCGTGCGTCAGCGCCGCGTCCAGGCTGCCCTGGTACACGTCATACACGCCCAGCACATCGGCCAGGAACACCGCGTCGAACAGGCCTTTTTCCAGCAGCCGCGCCAGTTCGGTCCAGTGGGCGGGGTCCGTATAGCGGTGACTGCGGTCGCGCGCATGTGTCCACAGTCCCGGCGACTGGTGGCCGACGGTGTTCATCTGGAAGGCGTTGAAGCGGATGGTTTTGCTCATTATTTCGATGCCGTTTGCAGCGCCTGCTGATAGTCCGGTTTGACATAGCCGGCAAAGTGCTTGTTGGTGATCTCGAGGAATTCACGCGAGCGGTAGGCGGCCGCCAGGTCTTTGGCGAACTGCTTGTCCTTGTCGGCCGTGCGCACCGCCACCAGGTTGATGTAGTTGGGCGGAATTTTCTCGGCCACCAGCGCCTCCGTCAGCTTCAGGCCCGAGGCCAGCGCGAAATTACCGTTGATAAAGGAGTAGTCGGTGTCGCCCAGCGAACGTGGCAGCTGCGCCGCTTCCAGCGGCAGGATCTTGATCTTCTTGATATTGACGGCGATATCCTTTTCGGAGGCGCGCACCGGATCGATATTCTCGCGCAGCTTGACCCAGCCCAGCTGGTCGAGCAGCACCAGCGCGCGCGCCTGGTTGGTCGGATCGTTCGGCAGGCCGACGGTCGAGCCTTCCTTCACTTCCGCCAGCGACTTGTGCTTCTTGCTGTACAGGGCGATCGGCGCCGTCGGCACCTGGATCAGGTCCGTCAGGGCCAGCTTGTGCTCGAGCGCGAATTTTTTCAGGTAGACGATATGCTGGAAGGCATTCGCGTCCAGCGACCCTTCGGCCAGCGCGAAGTTCGGCTGGATATAGTCATTGAATTCCACCAGCTTGACCTTGTAGCCCTGCTTTTCCAGGATGGGCTTGATGCCCAGCTTGATCTGGTCCGCATACGGACCGGCGCTGGCGCCGATGGTGATGTCTTTCGGGTCCTTGGCGTGGGCGAAATTGGTGGCCAGGGCAAGCGTCAATGCGCTGAGAAGAAGGGTGCGGCGGGTGGTGGTCATGGCGGTGTCTCCGTATGGTTGTGGTGGTATCAGGAATAAGCGGTCGGCTCAGACAAAGTGCCCGACAGCGCATAGCGCCCCAGGTCGCGCAGCTTGTAGTCGACCGGATCGTGCAGGGTATGCACGCGCACGTTGCGCCAGTAGCGGTCGTAGCCATATTGGGCCGAGGTCGAGCGCGCGCCCGTCAGTTCGAACATCTGGCTGCTGATTTCCAGCCCCGCCTTGTGCGACAAGACCTTGGCTTCGGCCACGGCCACGGCCAACTGGCCCCGCTCCTGCGCCGTCACCAGCGCGCCCTTGCGGAATACCGTGTCCAGCTCCTGCGCGGCCAGGTCGGCCAGCACTTGCGCGGGGCGCAGCAGCAGCCATAGCTGGCCGTAGCGGTGCTGCACCAGCGGATCGTCCGCCGCCTGCGCCACGCCCGAGGCAAACCAGGCTTTCGCCTGCTCGCTGGTGTAGGCGCGCGCCGCTTCGAAGGCGCCTTCGGCGATGCCCAGGTAGAGATTGGTCATGATCAGCTGCGCGATCTGCGAGCGCACGGTGGCCTGTGGCGTGGCCGCTTGCGCGGGCGCCTGCAGCACCAGGTCCGCCGGCAGCGACACCTGCTCGAAATGCACATTGCCGCTGTCGGTCTGGCGCTGGCCGAACGCATCCCAGTCCGGCTGCACGGTGATGCCGGTCTGCCCCGTGGGCAGGGCGGCGATCAGCGCCGTTTGCGTGGGCGCATGCCAGGCCGATACCGTCAGCCAGTCGGAACCCACCGAGCCGGAAGAAAAACTCTTGATGCCCTCTAAAACAAAGCCGTCGACGCTGTCGGTCGCCGTCACGCGCTTGTCCAGCGGATTGAGGGCATTGCCCCAGAACAGGCGCTCTTCGACGGTCAGGGTCAGCAAACGGCGCTGCTGCTGGGCGCTGCCATACAGCTGCAATCCGGCCAGCTGCAAATGGTGAAAGCCGAAGACGTGGGCCAGCGCGCTGTCGGCGCGCGCCAGGATGCGGATCACCTGGTACACCAGCGGCCAGGATGCGCCCTGGCCGCCGAACTGCGTGGGGATCGACAGGGTCAGCAGGCCGGACTCGCGTATCCATTCACGCTCCTGGGCCGCATGGCCGCCGGCCTGGTCGCGGGCGTTGGCGGTGTCGGCCAGGCGTGCGGCAAGGGCGGTGGCGACGGAGATGGCGTCAGGTGGCGAGACAGGCGCTTGCGGCGCGGTGGCATAGATAAAGGCAGCGGACATGGCGGTCATTCCAGAAAATCGATGCAGCCAGTATTGCATCGGAATTCAGCCGTCGTACACGAAGAAAAGCGCACATGGATATGCGAAAAAATTTGACCTGCGACATTGCGTGAGGTTTGCGGGGCGTAGTAGCGCGTTAGTCGAAAAACACATATCGAAGCGTGAAAGCATTCGTTTTATCCGGCCGTTGATGGCGATAGGCTGCATGCATATCCAGCAACGCCTATCGACAACCTTCAGGGGACGGACATCACATGAGCATCCTTTTACTGGGCGGCAGCCCGCACATACCTTCGAGCTCCAGCCGCTTGCTGCTGCATATCGGCGAACAGCTGGCGCTGCATGGCCACACGTACAGCAAGCTCGATGTACGCGACCTGCCGGCGCGCGCGCTGCTGCAGGCCGACTACAGCGATGCGGACATCGCCGGCGCCGTGCGCGCCGTGGCCGAAGCGGACGCCATCGTGATCGCCACGCCCATTTACAAAGCGTCGTACACGGGCCTGCTGAAAGCCTTCCTCGACCTGCTGCCGCAAGACGGCCTGGCCGGCAAGCTGGTGCTGCCGCTGGCCACCGGAGGCGGCCACGCCCACACCCTGGCGCTCGACTATGCTCTGCGGCCGGTGCTGCACGCACTGGGCGCCAAGCAGGTGTTTACCAGCATCTACGCCAATGCGCAGCAGCTGGACTGGCATGAAGAGCGCGGCCTGAGCCTGGACGCGCCGATCGAACTGCGGGTGCAGGCCGGCATCGCCGAAGTGTCGGCCGGCCTGTTCATCCTGCAGGGCGCACGCCGCCCGCTGGCCGCCAATAGCGACAGGGCGGTGGACGACACCCCGGCCCAGCCTGAACGCTCGCTGCAGCAGCAACCGTACACCGCCTCTTTGCAAACCGCCTGATTCACCATTTTTATTTCACAGGAAACCGCCATGACCGATCGCCAAGAAAAACGCCTTTCCCGCCGCACCACCGTGGGCTTGCTGTTTGCCGCCGTCGCCGGTGTGATGACGGCCGGCATGCCGACCATGGCGCAGGCGCAAGCCAAGGGCGAGGTGCGTATCGGCTATCAGAAATACGGCACATTGACCTTGCTGAAAGGCCGCGGCACCCTGGAAAAACGCCTGGCAGAGCAGGGCGTGAGCGTGAAATGGACGGAATTTCCGGCCGGCCCGGTGCTGCTCGAAGGCCTGAACGTGGGCAGCATCGACTTCGGCACCGTTGGCGAAGCGCCGCCGATCTTCGCACAGGCGGCTGGCGCCAACCTGGTCTACGTCGGCAATGAACCGCCGTCGCCGGCCAGCGAAGCGATTGTCGTGCCCAAGGGTTCTTCCTTGCGCACGCTGGCCGATTTGAAGGGCAAGAAAATCGCCCTGAACAAGGGCTCGAACGTGCATTACCTGCTGTTGAAGGCGCTTGAAAAAGCGGGCGTGGCCTATGCCGATATCCAGCCCGTGTTCCTGCCGCCGGCCGATGCGCGCGCCGCCTTCGAACGCGGCAGCGTCGACGCCTGGGCCATCTGGGACCCGTTCCTGGCGGCCGCCGAAAAACAGATCGGTGCGCGCGTGCTGGCCGACGGCAAGGGCCTGGTCGCCAACTACCAGTTCTACCTGGCGTCGCGCACCTACGCTGAAAAAAATCCCGAGATCCTGCGCATCGTGCTCGACGAAGTGGCCAAGGTCGATGACTGGGGCCGCAACAACCCGGACGAAGTGGCGACCATCCTGTCGGCGCAGACGGGTTTGAGCAAAGATGTGGTGGCGCTGGCCGCCTCGCGCTATGCCTACGGCGTCAAGCCGGTGTCGGTCGATGTGATCGCGGCCCAGCAAAAAGTGGCCGACGCGTTTTCCAACCTGAAGCTGATCCCGAAACCCATCGTCGTCAAGGACGCGCTGCTGCCTGCCAAGCAAGTCGCCACCAAATAAAACAAGAGAGATAGCACATGTCATTGAATATATTCTGGTTCATTCCTACCCACGGCGACAGCCGTTACCTGGGCACCTCGCAGGGCGCGCGCGCCGTCGATGCCGACTACCTGCGCCAGGTGGCCGTGGCCGCCGATACGCTGGGCTACGACGGCGTGCTGCTGCCGACCGGCCGCTCGTGCGAAGACGCATGGGTGGTGGCGTCGTCCCTGATCAGCGTGACGCAAAAGCTCAAATTCCTGGTCGCCGTGCGCCCCGGCCTGTCGACACCCGGCCTGGCGGTGCGCATGGCCTCGACCTTCGACCGCCTGTCGAACGGGCGCCTGCTGATCAATGTGGTCACCGGCGGCGACCAGGGCGAATTGGAAGCGGACGGCCTGTTTGCCGACCACGCCAAGCGCTATGAAATCTCGGATGAATTCATCAAGGTCTGGCGCGCCACCCTGGCTGGCGAGGGCGGCGCAGCTGGCTACGATTTCGAGGGCAAGCATATCCAGGTCAAGGGTTCGAAAACCCTGTATCCGCCGGTGCAGAAACCGTATCCGCCGCTGTATTTCGGCGGCTCGTCGGAGCCGGCGCATGAACTGGCGGCCGAGCAGATGGACGTCTACCTGACCTGGGGCGAGCCGCCTGCCGCCGTGGCCGAAAAGATCGCCGATATCCGCGCGCGCGCCGCTAAAAAAGGCCGCACGGTGCGCTTCGGCATCCGCCTGCACGTGATCGTGCGCGAAACCAACGAGCTGGCCTGGCGCGCGGCCGATGAGCTGATCAGCCACCTGGACGACGAAGTCATCGCCAAGGCGCAGGCGGCGTTTTCCAAGATGGATTCGGTGGGCCAGCAGCGCATGGCGGCCCTGCACGGCGGCAACCGCGACAAGCTCGAAGTGTCGCCGAACTTGTGGGCCGGCGTCGGCCTGGTGCGCGGCGGCGCCGGCACGGCCCTGGTGGGCGACGCCGAAACGGTGGTGGCGCGCATCAAGGAGTACGCGGACCTGGGCATCGATACCTTTATTTTCTCGGGCTACCCGCACCTGGAAGAATCGTACCGCTTCGCCGAGCTGGTGTTCCCGCTGCTGGGCAAGGGCAAGGCCGTCGGCGAGCAGTCGCTCTCCGGTCCTTTCGGCGAAGTCATGGCCAGCAATATCGTGCCGGCGGCAAGCCAGAAAAAGGCGGCCTGAGATGGCGGCGGCTACCCTCAAGGCTGCGCCGAATCCATGGCGCGACAACCTGGCGCCGTGGGCCTTGCCGGTGGCGCTGCTGCTGGGCTGGCAACTGGCTTCGCAGCTGGGCTGGCTGTCCAGCCGCATCCTGCCCGAACCGTGGGCGGTGGCAAAGGCCTTCTGGACCCTGGCGGAGTCGGGCGAGCTGTGGCTGCACCTGAAAACCAGTTTGTGGCGGGCCACGGTCGGTTTTGGCGTGGGCGCCGGCCTGGGCTTGCTGCTGGGGCTATTGACGGGCAGCTTCCGCCATGCCGAAACCCTGCTCGACACCACCTTGCAGATGGTGCGCAATATCCCGGCGCTGGCCCTGATTCCGCTGGTGATTCTATGGTTCGGCATCGACGAAACGGCCAAGCTGTTTTTGCTGGCGGTCGGCGTGTTCTTTCCCGTTTATTTGAACACCTTCCACGGCATCCGCTCGGCCGACCAGGGCCTGATCGAAATGGCCAGGAGCTATGGCCTGTCCGGCTGGCCCCTGTACCGCGACGTGATCCTGCCGGCCGCCATGCCATCGATTTTGGTCGGCGTGCGCTTTTCGCTGGGCCTGGTGTGGGTGCTCCTGATCGTCGCCGAGACCATTTCGGCGCAGGCCGGTATCGGCTACATGACCATGAATGCGCGTGAGTTCCTGCAAACGGACGTCGTACTGGTCGGCATCCTGCTGTACGCCTTGCTGGGCAAATTTGCCGACCTGTTCTCGCGCCGGCTCGAACGCCACTGCCTGCGCTGGAACCCTGCCTACCGATAAGAGAAGGAATCATCATGCTGCTAGCCCCGATCCAGATTGAAACGGATTTGTTTTCCCATTTCGCACAGGATGACTCTGCGACGCCTGCGAAAGCGAAGCTGGCGCCCCGTCCTGCCAGTGAACGCAGTGGCGTGCCGCTGGCCTTGATCAACCTGAGCAAGACCTACACCACGCGGCCGGTACTGAAAAACGTCGACCTGAAGCTGGAAGCCGGTGAATTCGTCGCCATCGTCGGGCGCAGTGGCTGCGGCAAGAGCACCTTGCTGCGCTCGATCGCCGGCCTGGAAAGCATCGACGAAGGATCGATCACGGTCGGCTCGGGCAAGCTTGAACCCGATATCCGCATCATGTTCCAGGAAGCGCGGCTGCTGCCGTGGAAGACGGTGCTGGAAAACGTGGCGCTGGGCCTGCCGCGTGGCGTGGGGGCTGCCGCGGCGTCGTTGTGGACGGTAGGCCTGGCGGAGCGGGCCGACGAGTGGCCGGCGGCCCTGTCGGGCGGCCAGAAACAGCGCGTGGCGCTGGCGCGCGCCCTCGTGCACGAACCGCAGCTGCTGCTGCTCGACGAGCCGCTGGGGGCGCTCGATGCCTTGACGCGCATCGAGATGCAGCAGCTGATCGAGTCGCTGTGGCTGGCGCGCGGTTTCACGGCCGTGCTGGTCACGCATGACGTGGCCGAAGCGGTGGCGCTGGCCGACAGGGTGCTGCTGATCGAGGACGGCCAGATCACGCTCGACGTGCAGGTCGACCTGCCGCGTCCGCGCCAGCGCGGCAGCGCGGCGTTCGCGGCGCTGGAGCAGACTATTCTTGGGCGCGTATTGCGGCCGGCGGCAGCGGCGACTGCGCCAGCACGATAAAGCCTTCTTCGTCGATGGTGGCCAGCATCGCTTCATAGCTGGCGATGCTGGGGTGGCGCGTGGCCAGCGGATGGGCGTGCGTGGCCGTGATCACCATCACCTTGGCGCCGGCCGCTTCACCGGCTTCGATGCCGACCGAGGCGTCTTCGAACACCAGGCAGTCGGCGGGCGACACGCCCAGTTTTTCCGCCGCCAGCAGGTAGCAGTCCGGCTTTGGCTTGCCGGCCTTGACGTCTTCGGCCGTCACCATCACGGCGGGCACCGGCATGCCGGCCGCCTTTAATCGCGCCACGGCCAGCGCGCGCGGCGCCGAGGTGACGATGGCCCACTGCGCGGGCGGCAGCGATTGCAAAAAGCGCTGCGCGCCGGTGATTTCAATAATCCCTTCCACATCGATGATCTCGGCATCCGTGATGCCCTGCGCTTCCTGGCGCGGATCGAGGCCGGGCAGGGCCAGCTTGGCGATGGTGTCGACCGAGCGCGCGCCGTGGATGGTGGGTAAAAAGGTCGCCACGTCCAGGCCCTGGCGCTTGGCCCACAGGCCCCAGATACGTTCGGCGGCGGCGATCGAATTGATCACCGTGCCGTCCATGTCGAACAGAAAAGCGCGATAGCGGCCATGCTTGTTTGTGACGGCAGCGGAGGTTGATGCGGGAACGGCGGACATGGCTTCCTTCCAAAAGTAGGGTGGAAGCCATTGTAACGGCAGTGCGTTTTTATTTCAGGTAGACGGACTCATAGCGGGCCACCGGCGCACCATCCTTGAGCAGTATCAACTGCTCGCCTTCGATGCGAAAGCCGGTCACGCTGTTCAGATGCGCCAGCACGGCGCTTTCCAGCTGCATCGCGGGCGGTGGGCACATCATGCGTGTGCCGCCCAGTTGCGTAAAGCGCAGCACATCGGCGGCCACCGTGTAGCCGCCCATCACGCGGTTGCAGCCCGTGAAACCACTGACCTTGCCATCGTCGCTCAAGGTGATGCGCACCTCGCGCTCCTGTTCCGGCGTCATCGCGACGCGGGCGCCATGGAGTTCCACCAGCTTCCAGTAGGTATTCGTCAAGGAAGCCGTCGATGCGACAGGGGCGGTACTGGCGCAGCCGGCGGCCAGGCTGATGGCGACGGCAAGCGGCAGCAGCCGGGCAAATTTGAAAACGGGGAACATGGACCTTCCTTCTGTCAGATAGTGGAGAGGTCAGCCTAACAAGAAACGAGGATGTTCAGCGCCGGTTTGACGGAGCGGAACTTGAAGTGCCTTTTACACCTTCTGAGATATAGAACAAATAGATAAATTTCCGATCTAACACCTATGTCTTTGCGAAAACCAATAAGTTTCTCCTTGTCTCCTTGTCTCCTTGTCTCCTTGTTATTAATTGCTAATATATTATTTTAAAAATAAAAATGGCCGAAATGTTCATGCTCTAATTTGAAAAACTGCGCAAGTCAGTGTCGATTTTTTTGTACTTCGGCGATGGAAAATTTCGTTAATGGCGTTGCCTGAGAATTGTCAGCCAACTTTAAGTGGTAGTCTTACAGTTTAGTAAAAATAATTGATTGAAACATGGGTTATTTTTATTTTTAAACTGGAATAGTTGTTAAATGGATTTAATAATGGAAAAAATATTTGATCCGAATAAAAGTTTGATTAATCTTGGGGTGGTTAGATTAAGTATTGCCATGATATTTATAGCGGCTATTTTTTCTTTTTTTGTGGTTATAAACGGCCAGAATATGATATTTAGGCTGGATTATGTTGGTCTGAAGTTTGCGATTGAGTATTTCGGCGTACCAATATCAATATGCGCATTGTCCATCCCTGTTGTCGCTTTGTTGGCGACAAATCATCGGTCAGAGCAAACAAGAGAGCAAATACGAACAGCTTCTATCCAGAATACATTCGCGAATTACCATAAGCATATGGAGGAGTTTGAAAAATATCTAATACGAACACATGAAAGAATTCAAAATCTTGCTGATTTAAATAAGGTGGGAAACGGGCCGATTGAAACTGCTAATTTCCTCATGCGAAGGTCATTGCTAAATTTCTCTTTTGTTGACTCCCACTGTTATCGTCAACTTTATATTAAAATATATCGTGATTCGGTAAGGGGAGATTATTCAATATCATCAAATTTTTTGAATAAAATTGAATTATTCATAAGATTTTTTTTCAAAGAACTAGATATTATTGGATTGGGCGACATCGATAGTCGCCACACCGCATTAATTAAAATTAATGCTGAGATCGAAAAATTTGTTAAAAGTAATTTTTTGCATGTTTCTAGTCATGTAAATCTTCAATCAATGAGAGGGCTAGCCAACTTGATGAAAGAGATCATTGCAATTGTTGATATTGTTTTGAAATATGATCCGTATTACAATCCTAGCGTTTGGGTTGATAAAATATTACGAACTAATTTTGATGTTTTACCAAATGAAAAATTTGAGAAATTTGAAAATTGCAAATACATTAATATTAGGGAAATGCTTAATTTGCATGAATCAGCATTCAGATAATATTTAATTTGAATTTTGAATTTGAGGCGAACTGATTGTTAAATTGAAAGAATTCCATGTTGTCTCCATCTCCATTTCCATTTTTTTAGTGGGCGGAAAATTACATATGGAAATTTAAATTTTGAAATATATTAATTTATATTTTTAGTGGATTTTTTAAAAATTTCATAGAAAATTCAGGAGCAAGTATATTTGATATTAGGACCGATTGACGATGTGAGCGCATGAGTATAGACGCTGGCATCAGTAGGTGAATGTAGACGAAATCAACTCTTATAAGCGAGTCTGTAGAGCAGTATACGCGCTTCAGTCAACCCAAGCCAAGCTGCCGAGACATTGAGTTTGCGGTCGCGGTGCATCACCATGTGACGCAAGCGTTCAGTCCACGCATGGGGCCTTTCGACGACCCAACGCATGGGAAGGGCCATAAACCCGCCATTTATATCTGGGGTATGCTCAGGGGTGATCTTGTGATCGTGCAGCGTTCCGGTCGTGCCATTGGCTGGATGACGAACCACTTCAACGCGAATAAGGTGCGCCTAGTCGATGGCATAAGCACATTTTCCGCCATCGGCATTGTCCGTATAGAGCTTTTCGAGGCGAGGGCTTTTGCTGCACGCTTGCGTCACCACGGCTGCCGCCGCATCCTGGTCTTGTACGCTGACCGCAGTTACGTACACTGCGATGATCAGCGCCATTATATCGACCACGAGATGACACTTGGGTCCTTTGACTTACCTGCATCAAATCCGCTTTCGCCACCTTACGGCGAGATACGGGTGGACTGTGCATCACTTAATGCCACGCTTGGCGTACTTGCTCGTCCCATACGTGCACGCCATTGTTCGCGCAGCCGGTCTTGTATCTGTTCGAGTACACCACCTGCGCCAACCCAGCGCGAAAACGCCTTGTAGACCGCCTGCCAGGGTGGAAACGTCTCGGGTAGTAGCCGCCATGCGCAACCGTGCGTAGCACGTAAGAACACGCATTAACGAAATCGCGGCGGCTGTAACGCACGGGCGTGCCTCGCTGTCCCTGCGTACGCTCGAACAGGTCAGCAACGAGCTCCCATTCAGCATCTGTCAGGTTGGTGCTGTATGGCAAGATGGCCTCGCGTCTGTGGGCTGCCGTGTAGCCATACCGCTTGGTGGCCTCGGCGCACACCGCGCCCGTACGGCATAGTGGCTTGAGCCGTGCGACGCCTAACGCGCGTAGGGCTCTACGAATCGTTGCTGCGCACACGCGCAGACCGCAGCGGTAATGCAGCTCGTCGGCGATTTCCTGCAAGCTGGCCTGGGCACGCCCCATGACGATTTCGTGCAAAAACTGCGATATGCTCACGCTTCAACGCTGGTGGTCTGCCTCCGGCGCTGCTTGAATAGAAGGACGGTTATCCAATGCATGTGATCATGCAGCTTTACGTCCGTTAATGGCCGGTAATACGTTCAACCCCCAATGACAGCTTCACTTCTTGGCCGTCGGCGCTGCGGCCTTTTCCAGCGCCACCTGGTAATCGGTCTTTTCGTAGCCGGCAAAATGCTTGTTGGTCACGTCCAGGAAGGCGCGCGAGCGGTAGGCCGCTTCCAGGTCTTTTACCCAGGGCTTGCCCTTGTCGGCGGTGCGGATCGCCACCAGGTTGATATAGCTGTCCGAGATTTTCTCGGCCACCAGGGCGCTGGTCAGCTTGATGCCGGCCGCCTGGGCGAAGTTGCCGTTGATAAAGGCAAAGTCGGTGTCGGCCAGCGCGCGCGGCAGCTGCGCCGCTTCCAGTGGCACCAGTTTGAGTTTCTTCGGATTGGCGGCCACGTCGCGTTCGGACGCGCGCAGCGGGTCGACGTTCGGTTTCAGCTTGATCCAGCCCATCTTGTCGAGCACCACCAGCGCGCGCGCCTGGTTGGTCGGGTCGTTCGGCATGGCGATGGTGGCGCCATCCTTGATCTCGGTCAGTGCCTTGTGCTTGCTGCTGTACATGGCGATGGGGATGGTCGGCACGGTGATCAGCGGCGTGATGGCCAGCTTGTTATCGGTGGCGAACTTGGTGAGATAAACGATGTGCTGGAACACATTGGCGTCCAGCGAGCCTTCGGCCAGCGCGTAGTTCGGCTGCACGTAGTCGTTGAATTCGACGATCTTGACTTTATAGCCCTGCTTTTCCAGGATGGGCTTGATGCCGATCTTCAGCTGGTCGCCGTACGGGCCGGCGCTGGTGCCGATGACGATTTCCTTCGGGTCTTTGGCCTGGGCCGAGAAGGCCAGGGCCAGGCCGACGGTGGCGGCCAGCAGGTTGCGGCGGATGATGTTCATGAGTGTCCTTTGATTCAATATGGATTAACGTTTGTCGAGGCGCTTGGCGATGCGGGTGCCGGCGAACTGGATGATCTGCACCAGCACGATCAGGATGGCGACGGTGACGACCATGATGTCGGTCTCGAAGCGGTAATAGCCGTAGCGGATGGCCAGGTCGCCGATGCCGCCGCCGCCCACCACGCCGGCCACGGCCGAATACGACAGGAAACTGATCGACAGCACGGTCAGGGCCAGCACCAGGCCGGAGCGCGCTTCGACCAGCAGCACGCGCACGATGATCTGCATTTCCGACGCGCCCATGGCGTGCGCCGCTTCGATCACGCCGCGCGGCACTTCGCGCAAATTCTGCTCCACCAGGCGCGCCAGGTAGGGAATCGCGGCGAACGACAGTGGCACGGCGGCGGCCAGCGGGCCGATCGAGGTGCCGGCGATCACGCGCGTAAATGGCGTCAGGGCGACCAGCAAAATAATGAAGGGGAAGGAGCGCACGGTGTTGACCAGCCAGCCGAGGATCATCGACAGCGGGCGGTTTTCCAGCGACTGGTTTTCCGACACCAGGAACAGCAGCACGCCCAGCGGGCCGCCGATCAGGATGGCGGCGGTCAGGCCTATGCCCAGCATGGTCATGGTCTGGCCGAGGGCGACCCAGATTTCCGGCAGCAGGGCGATGACGTTATTGATCGATTCTTCAAACATGGCTTGCATCCTTCCAGGCGGTCGCGCCAAACGCTTCGGTGCCGTAATAGGCCAGTTCGCGGCCCAGCGCCGTCTTGCGCAGGGTGGCGGTGTCGGCGAGTTCGAACTGTTCGGCAATCGCGCCGTTTTCCACCACCGCCACGCGGTTGCAGATGGCGCCCAGCACTGACAGTTCATGGCTGACGAACACGATGGTCACGCCCAGGCGGGCATTGATGTCGCGCAGGGTGTCCAGCAGCGCGCGCGTGGTTTCCGCGTCCAGCGCCGAGGTCGGTTCGTCGCACAGCAGCACGTCGGGATGGCTGGCCAGCGCACGGGCAATCGCCACGCGCTGTTTCTGGCCGCCCGACAATTGCGCCGGATAGCTGTGCTGCTTGTCGGACAGGCCGACCAGCGCCAGGCATTCCTCGACGCGGGCGGCGATCTGCTCGCCCTTGGTGGTGCCGTGGATTTTCAGGGGGAAGGCGACATTGTCGAACACGGTGGCGTTTTGCAGCAGGTTGAACTGCTGGAAGATCATGCCGATATTCTGGCGCGCGTCGCGCAGTTCGCTTTTCGACAGGCTGGTCAGTTCGCGGCCGGCCACGGTGATGGTGCCGCTGTCCGGGCGTTCGAGCAGGTTGATCAGGCGCAGCAGGGTCGACTTGCCGGCGCCGCTCTTGCCGATCAGGCCGAAGATATCGCCAGGATAGACGTCCAGGCTGACATCCTTGACCGCATGGAATTGTTGGCCCTTGGGCAGCGCGAAGGTCTTGTTCGCGCCTTCGATGCGGATCACCGGCGGGCGGGATGGTGTGGTCATGCAGATTCCTTTTATTATTGGCGCGTCGCGGCGCTGGCAGTGCCCGTGCGGTGGCGGCGGATAGCCGCCATGCGACGTCGGTTGCGTAGTATACCCGATCGCGTTATTACTCTAACGACAGAATCTTGCTTTGGATATGCAAATAATGTCTATGGCGGCGTTTCAGACGGCAAAAAGTGGATCGCCAGCTTCTTTGCCGAATAAAATTCAGGTCGCGAAACCGGGCTGGCTGTTTGCCGAGGGAATATTCGCCGGCGGGGAGAATGCGGCGATGCGGCTTGCATGCCGCATGACGGTGCTGGAAGGAACTTAATGTCCGCTGGCTGGCGGCGCCGGGGCAGATTCTGCCACTGCCTGCGGCGCAGCAGTTGGCGCCGGGCCTTCCGGACGGCGCAGCAGGTAAATCAATACGGCGATTTCCATCGCGCCAACCATGGCGATCACCCACCAGGGCGGATGGCCCAGGCACATGGCGACAAAGCCGATCGCCATGCCGAGGCAGGCCATGGCCTTGCCGCGGCGCGAGACGGCGCGGTGCTGGCGCCACTGGCGCAAGGGGTGGCCGAAGCGCGGGTGGTTCAACAGCCAGTGTTCGAGGCGCGGCGAGGCGCGGCTGAAGCAGGCCAGCGCCAGGATCAGGAAAATCGTGGTGGGCATCACGGGCAGCATGGCACCGATAATCCCCAGCGCCACCATCAGCATGCCGGCCGCCGTCCAGGCCCAGCGGCGCAGGCGCGCGCCATGCGCTTCGCGCACGGCCAGCGGCGCTATCGGCGATGGGCCCGCATCGCTCATCGGCCCAGCGCCTCGACGTGGCCGTGCATGCGCATGAAGGCGGCGCGCGCGCCATCGATCAGGCGTGCCTCGCCCGCGATGTCCAGCGGCGCCGAGTCCAGCACGGCGGTGAAATCGCGCCAGTGGCGCGCACGGCCGTCCGGGTGGCCGGCCAGGTGGCGCGCGCCGAAGTGTTCATCGAGGCCGATCTTGCCCGCCAGCTTATAGAGCACGGCGGCGCCCAGTTTCGAGCCTTCGCTGACATACAGCCAGCCCAGGGCGGTTGCCAGGTCCAGCTGGGCGTCGAACGGCGGCGTGGCCGAATCGGCCGGCAGGGCGGTGTCCAGGTCGCGCAGGTCGGCGGCGATGCTGGCGTAGCGGCGGCGCTGTTCCAGGTCCGGCAGCAGGGCAGCCAGGCCGGCATGGTCGTACAGGGCGTCGACATCGCGCAGGAAGGCATATTGCGCCTGCAGGAAGCGTGCATAGTTTTGCTGGTTGTCGAACGGCGCACTGGCCATGATGCGTTTGTCGAGCACGTCGTGGGTGGCCGAGGTATCGGCCTTCAGGCGCGCGCTGCGCGGCAGGGCCTGGCCCGGGGTGGCGCTCAAGGTGGTGGAGTCAAGAATGGCTGCGGTCATGTGGTCGGCTCGCTTTACGTCTGTCTATTATGGATGATACGGCCCGGCGCTGCAGTGCGGGTGGCAGGCAGCGATCGTCACGCTGGTGGCGCGTCAAAAGGCAGGGATGATAGCAAGCGCAGAGAATAATAACAAGAATCATTCTCATCTAAATTGCTGGAGTTTTTCAGCAGTGTGCTGAATAATCGTCAACAGAAGGCGCTGTGGGGAGAACTTTGTCGGTACTATCGATTTTTTCGATGCTAACTAGGTAAATTTTCCGTTTTACATCGATCTTCGTGCGATGCATAATCGTTGCATCAGAAGCCACACCAGCCAGCCGGATTGCACTATGTGCATGCGCGCTGCTTGCGGTTTTACCTTAATCCACAACCTTCAGGAATTGATCATGAAAAAACTGCTCGCCTTTATCGCCGCCGCCGGCTTCTCGCTGTCCGCTTTCGCCGCGCCGGAAGTGTATGTCATCGATGGCAGCCACACCTTCCCGCGTTTTGAATACAGCCACATGGGTTTCTCGACCCAGCAAAGCCGTTTCAATAACACCACCGGCAAGATCACCCTGGACCGCGCCGCCAAGACCGGTTCTGTCGAAGTGCTGATCGACACCAAATCGGTGGACACCGGCTCGACCCTGTTCAACTCGCACATCCAGGGCGAAGACTTCCTCGACACCGCCAAGTTCCCGGTCGCCACCTACAAGTCGACCAAGTTCAACTTCAGCGGCGACAAGCTGGCCACCGTCGAAGGCAACCTGACCCTGAAAGGCGTGACCAAGCCAGTCACCCTGACCGTGACCTCGTTCAACTGCGCACCGCACCCGATGCTGAAAAAAGACGCCTGCGGCGCCAACGCCACGGCCCAGATCAAGCGCTCGGAATTCAACGCCGGCAAATATGCGCCAGCCGTCAGCGATGAAGTGACCCTGACGTTTGCGATCGAATCGGTCAAAGAGTAATTGTCTTGAATTGAAAAAATGGCGGCGGGCCGATTGCCCGCCGCCATTTTTTTTGTCCGTCGTTCAGGCCGTCACGACAAGTGATGCACCTGCTGCTGCCCGTACACGGGCGTGTCCAGTCCTTCCATCCGCGCTTTCAGCTGCAGCGACAGATACTGCGAATAATGGCGCGACTGGTGCAGGTTACCGCCATGGAACCACAGCGCCTGCTGTTGCGTCGGCTTCCACATATTGCGCTGTTCGCCTTCCCATGGGCCGGGGTCCTTGGTGGTGGCCGACCCCAGTCCCCACACTTTGCCCACCTTGTTGGCGACCTCGGGCGAGATCAGGTCGGCCGCCCAGCCGTTCATCGAACCATAGCCGGTGGCGTACACCACCAGGTCGGCGGGCAGTTCGGTGCCGTCGCTCAGCACCACCGAGTGTTCTTTCAGCTCGGCCACGCCGACGCCGCTTTTCAGCTTGATCTTGCCTTCGGCCACCAGCTCGGAGGCGCCCACGTCGATGTAGTAGCCGGAGCCGCGCCGCAGGTATTTCATGAACAGGCCCGAGTCGTCGTCGCCGAAATCGAGCATGAAGCCTTTTTCTTCCAGCCGCGCGTAAAAATCCGCATCGCGTTCGCGGATCGCCTTGAACACGGGGATCTGGAAGTCGGCCAGGATTTTATAGGGGATCGAGGCAAAGGTCAGGTCGGCTTTCGCCGTCGTCATGCCGGCCGCCAGCGCCCGTTCGGAATACAGGTCACCCAGCGCCAGGTCCATCAGCGAATCGGATTTCACGATATGCGTCGACGAGCGCTGCACCATGGTCACGTCCACCCCCGCTTCCCACAGCGCGGCGCAGATATCGTGCGCGGAATTGTTGGCGCCGATGACCACCACTTTCTTGCCGACATAGGCGTCCGGTCCAGGGTGTTGCGACGAATGCTGCTGCTCGCCCTGGAACACGTCCATGCCCTTGAACTTGGGCATATTGGCCTTGCCCGACATGCCGGTGGCCAGCACCAGCTGCTTCGGCGTCAAGGTGACGTTCTGGCCATCGCGCACCACCTTCACCGTCCACTCGCCGCTCGCCTCGTCGAAGCTGGCCGACTCGCAGCTGGTCGAACCCCAGTAGTTCAGTTCCATCACCTTGGTGTACATTTCCAGCCAGTCGCCGACCTTGTCCTTCGGCGTGAAGACGGGCCAGTTGTCGGGGAACGGAATGTACGGCATATGGTCGTACCAGACCGGGTCGTGCAGGCACAGGGACTTGTAGCGCTTGCGCCAGCTGTCGCCGGGGCGGGCATTCTTTTCGATGATTATCGTCGGCACGTTCAACTGCCGCAGCCGCGCGCCGAGCGCGATGCCGCCCTGGCCGCCGCCGATGATCACGCAATACGGCTGGCGTTCGTAGCCCAGTTCGGCCGCTTCGCGCTCGCGCTGCTCCAGCCAGCTGGTGCGGTTGGTGTGCGCGCCATGTTCCGCGCCCATCGGCCGGCGCCCGTTTTTGGCTTCCTCATGGCCCTTCAGTTCGCTCATGGTGGTGAGCAGGGTCCAGATCTGGCCGTCGCGGATGCGGATAAAGCCCACGCCGCGCGCCACCTTGGTGTCCACCGTGATCCAGCACTGCGTGACGCCGCCGGCCTCCGACGCCTGTTCGCCGTCGGCGATGCGGATGGTCACCGGCTGGACAGCGCCCAGTTGGGCATGCAGCATGGCGCCGATCTGCGCCCGGCCTTCCAGGGTTTTCAAATTCCATGTAAACAGCACCAGGTCGCGCCAGTAGCCGTCTTCTTCGAACAGCCGGGCCGCGGCGTCAACGTCCTGGGCGCGCAGGGCGCCTTCGAGCTGCTCCAGCATGGCGGCCACCGTGTGTTGATGGGTATCGTTGCTCATCGTGTCTCCTCATGTCGTGATGATGGAATGCGGTTTTGCAGCTTGCACTGCACCGCTGACGATGTTGTATCACGCACGATTCGAGGCCGCATTGCGCATTGCAGCACGCACGGCCATGAGACAAAAATCTCACCGGCCTGGCGTGTCTACTGCTTGTGTGGCGGCACGATCCGGAAGTGTTTCAGGCGCCGGTACAGGGTGGCGCGCGAGACGCCCAGCATGGCCGCCGCCGTCAATGGCCGCCATTTCGATGCCGTCATCGCCTGCACGATGCGCGTGCGTTCGGCCGCTTCCTCGTTTGTGTAGTCGGGATCCGGTGCTTGCTTAACGCTTTTGAGGCGGCTGCGCAGGGACGCTGTTTTCACCGGCGCGCGTACCCGCGCATGCAGCCATGTACCGGCGCCCACCAGGCGCAACGACATCAGGTTCTGGCCGGCGCGCGCATCGAACAGCCGTTCGGCGCGCACTTCCAGTACTTCGTTCACCGGCCGGGGCAGGGCGCCGAGACCCGCGATGACTTGCCGCGCGCAGCGGTTGGCCGCCACCACGTCGCCGTGTTCGTCGATGGCCAGCAGCATTTCCGGCTGCACTTCGACAAAATGGCGGTTGCGGTGCGCCAGCACGATGCAGCAATGGCTGTACGATTTCAGGAAAAAGCCGTCTTCGATCACGGTCGCGCTTTGCCGCACCAGCTGCTTGACCAGGCGCTGGCTGTCGCGCGCGTCGGGCGAGGCCAGGGCGGACGCGTCGAGCACGCCGATCAACTCGCCGTGCGGTGAAAAGATCGGCGCGGCGCTGCAGGTCAGGCTGGTGAACGCGGCGCGGAAATGGTCGGTCTTGTGCACCGTGATCGCTTCGCGGTCCAGCAGCACCGAGGCGATGCCGCAAGTGCCTTCCTCGTTCTCGGACCAGCACGAGCCCGGATACAGGCCCGCCTTCTTGAAATGCTTGCGCTGTTCCTGGTCGACCACGTAATCGATGGTCACGCCGTGCGCATTGGCCAGGATCACGCAGTAGCCCGCTTCGCGCACCATGGCGTGCAGGCGCGGCAGGCACTGGCCGGTCGAGCGCAAAAAACCTTCTTCGGCTTGCTGGATCGCGCGCAGCTCGCCGCTGGTCAAGATGCGCGGGCCGGTGGTGGAGGCCGGATCGAGCCGGTAGTCGTCGAGCGAGCGGCGGTAGGACGAGGCCAGGCGCGCCACATCATCGCCGGGATTGAGCCGGCGGCCGGCGATCAGGTCGTGCACCCGCTCGAGATGACTGGTCTGGCGCACATAGGGCATGGCGGTCTCCTTTTGGCTTTCTTTTTTATACGCCGGTTGTAGCACGAAGTGGCGTGCGGCGCATTCTGCGGCGCAGCATGGGATGTCAAGATGCGGGTCAAGGGTGCGCTGCTTCTGAGCACTATTGCAATACTATATTCTTGTCGTTACCAACTATTAATCAAGAAGCAAGCTTCGGAAAGACAGGAACACCATGAACGTCGACGACCACGCCGCACCGCCGCCGCCGCCAAGGCTGAGTTTGGGAAAACGCCTGCTCTGGCCCTTCGTGCAAGTGGGCCATGCCTTCAAGCTGACGGGCACGCATTTGCTGCACCATATTATCGGCGCGACCCTGATCGCCTCCGTGATGCTGATGCTGGAAGGTTTTCATGTGCTCGAATGGCTCGACGCCGCCATGCTGCGCGCCAGCGCCGAACACGGACAGATCGTGCGCGAACGCACCGACCAGGGTGCGCAGTACCGGCCCGGCATTATCGAGATCGACCAGCCCGCGTTCGAGCAAGTATTCGACGAGCGCGAACCTTTGGAACGATCGCGCCTGGAGCAGCTGATCGCCAGCGCGGCCGCGCGCGGCAGCAAGGTGCTGGCCATCGACCTGGACCTGGCACCGGCCGTGTATGAGCAGCACAAGGCAGGCGAACGCCCGCTCGACCGCCTGCTCGATCAACTCGCCCAAGGCGGCCAGCAATTGGTGCTGATCCTGCCCGAACAGTCGGACCAGAACGCCAACCTGCCATGGATACGCGAACGCTGCGCCGCCGGCCTGCATTTCGCCAGCGCCCGCATCCGCGAGCGCATGGGCGCCGTCACGCGCATCGAAGTGAAAAGCCCGGTGCTGGCCGCCGTCGCCTTCGAGCTGGCGCACGGCGTCAAGGAGCAGGAACAACAACAGCCGATTCCGGCCGTGCTGTCCGAGCAAAAGGAAGTGGTGGCCCTGGCCGACCGCGTATGCCAGCTGGCCACGCGCACCAGCAGTGAAAAGGAGCTTGCCCGCTGGGCGTTCGAGCCGGTGATCCATGGCGACGCCAAGGATGCCAAGGAACAGAACGCCGTCACCGCGCCCTTCCACCCGACCGCCGTGGCGCCGGAATTCCTCGACCCCACGCGCACGCGCGTCAAACTGATCGATGGCAAGGCCGGCGTGGACGACAAGGCCCTGCGCAAGAACGTGGTGTATATCGGCAGCACCTATGACGTGCGCGACCGCTATACCACGGCCGAAGGCGAACAGGCCAGCCTGCACCTGCATGCGGCGTCGCACACCTCGCTGGGCATCGGCACGGCCGACGTCAACAAATATGCTGTATTTGCTGGCGATATCGTGCTGGGCATCCTGCTTGGTTGCCTGTTCGGCGGCCTGTGGACCTTGTATGGCCGCGCCGAACTGGCGATCGACAAGCGCATGGAAGACCATGACATCGGCAAGCTGCACCAGATGGGTACCCTGGCCGAGTTCTACGGCATCCGCCTGATCCTGGCCGTGGTGTGGGCCTCGCCCGTGCTGATCGGCGTGCTGGCCGTCTACCTGTCGCACGGCTTGCTGGAGCAGGGCTGGTGGGTCAATCCCGGCCCGTTAATTGTTGGCATGTTCCTGCACGCCATGTCGCTGCGCGACGAAGCGCACCACCCGCACGAAGAAGTGCCGGGCCTGAACGTGTGGGCCCAATTGCGCCGCACGCATCCTGGCATCGTGCTGGTGCAGGCGCCGCTGGCGGTGGTGTTGTTTATCATCGCCGTGATCTAGCGCAAGGCGGGAGGCGCCGGCGAGATTACACTGATCGCCCCTGTCCACATCGCCGGAGGATGCCATGCTGAACGGAGGATGTTTGTGCGGAAATATCCGCTACGCAGCGGGCGCCGGCGCCTTTCACCAGAGCGCCTGCCACTGTTCCATCTGCCGCCGCGCTTCGGGCGCGCCGTTTGTCGCCTGGTTCAGCGTGCCGCGCGCCAACTTTCGCTGGCTGCAGGGCCAGCCCGCGACCTATGTTTCGAGCCAGCACGGCCAGCGCAGTTTTTGTGCGCGTTGCGGCACCCAGCTGATGTTCGAAGACGACCGTTATCCGGATGAAGTCGACCTGACCACCTGCAGCCTGGACGAACCGGGGCGGTTTCCGCCGCAGAGCCATATTTATACGGCGACGCAGGTGGAGTGGGTCAGGCTGGGGGATGGGTTGCCGAGGTATGCGGGGTCGCGCGACGAGAGTAGCCCAAAATGAGTCGCTACGATTCATTGATGGAGCAGTGATCGAGGATGGCGTGACCTGAGCGATGCCGCATGGCGGTGCAATACAAATTGCGCTACACTGGTCGCATCATCAAATTGATCAAGGGAGGGCTCAATGAGCGCCAAACCAGATATCAAGCCTGCCTCTGCGGTGACCGTTATCCGGCCACCAGGTACGCCGGAAGACCAGAAGCGATTACGCGCTGAAGCGCTGCGGGCGGCCGAGGGCATGTGGAAAAACCGTAACGATATTCCGCTGGACGGGGTCGCATATCAGGAGCAGATCAGGAGCGAATAGCTTGATTCTCTTCGATACGAATATCTTCATCGATATGCTGGGTGGTTGCCACCAGGCTTCCATCGAGCTTAATTCGTATGACGAACCTGCCATCAGCGCGATTACCTACATTGAGCTGCGGGCCGGAGAAATGGTACGTCCTCAGGATAAGCCAGCGCTTGATGCGGTGCTCAGTACCTTTGCGCTGCTCCCGATTGATTGGGAAATCACCGAGCAGTGCATTGCCATCAGGGGCAAGAGCCTGATCACCCCACCGAAAATCAAGCTGCCCGACGCCATCATAGGCGCGACTGCGGTGCGTTGGAATCTTGCGCTGGTCACTCGCAATCCCATCGATTTCATCTCGCTCGCGATCCCGGTCCATATACCATATGACTATGACAGCAAGGCAGGTGTCGTATCGAACGTGCAGCGGGCATATGGCAGTTCGACGGGGCCACTTTTTACGCTGCTCAAGTAAACCGACGTCACCGGTGAGGCCAACAAAGCTGTCAGATTACGGCCTTTGGCATCAGTTGCCCCACCTCGGCGGTTCCATCTGATTCGGGCTACGTGATATTACACAATCAACTTCAGGCCCGGCGGCAGCCTGGTGCCGGCCTCGTCGAGGTTCGCCACCTCGCGCATCATAATCACCTACGTTTTTTTCAGTTCAGCGTTAGCAACCGGCCCAGTTACTCTGCCGCTGTGTTTGCATCGACAACCTCGTGTGTACTGCAGTGGAAAGGCGGACGCGCGCGCAGTTGATGTTTGAAGATAAGCGGTATTCGGAAGAAGTTGACCTGACTATTTGCTGGCTGTACCTTCTTCTTGAAATTCACATTTCTCAAGAAATTTATTTTCTTATTAGTAATCTATTTTATAATTATAATTTTTATAATTACAGGGTGAAAATTGATGCAATTTCTGAAGAAAATAGCCGGGCTGGCTGGCTTCTGTATTCTGACCGCTTGCGGTGGTGGCGGTGGCAGTGATACACCAGCCCCTGCGGTACCCGTTGCAGCAGCACCACTTATCAATGCCAGGCCAAATGCAAACCCTGGCGCAGACCAGCAGGTTTTCGTGGGGGATTTGGTAAAGCTTGATGGCGGCGCCAGTTCGGATGGGAATGGGGATGTCTTAACGTACAAGTGGAGGCTTGTCTCATGGCCTGTTGCCAGTGTCGCTGCCTTGGCATCCAATAACAAGGTTCAGTCCACATTTACTGCCGATGTCGCTGGCGTTTATACAGTTGAACTGGTTGTGAATGATGGGAAAATTGATGGTTTGCCAGAAAATATTAATATCTTGGCAGAGTCAAGAAATTCAAGTTCAAGTCTTGGCCTGCTTGCGAATGGCGGACCCAATCAGAATGTCTCAGTCGGAGCGTCTGTAAGCCTGGACGGTGGTCTGAGTTCAGATGCTAAAAGGCGTATAATTACTTATAATTGGACTTTAATCGCCAAGCCTGCCAATAGTACGGCACTTCTGATAGATCCGGCGGCAAAAAAAACTAAATTCGTTGCAGATGTGGCAGGATTGTATGGGATATCATTTTTTATAAATGCAGGAAATGAAAAAAGCTTGCCGGTCAATATTTTTGTTACCGCTTCATCCAGCGTAGTTGGAATTAATTTCCCACCGGTTGCAAATGCAGGCTCGGATCAGGCAGCACTGACAGGCACGGTCATCGCACTTGATGGAGGGCTGAGTACGGATGCAAATGGCGATTCCTTGTCTTATTTGTGGAACCTGCAGTCCAAGCCTGTATTGAGTATGACCGTACTTACGACGCCAACAAATAAAACATCAAAATTCACTGCAGATGTTGCAGGTATTTATGAACTTGCGCTCGTTGTTAATGATGGAAAATCAAATAGCAAAACCGATGTCATCAACGTGGTAGTGCGGCCGCGCGGGGTGGTTGATATTGTTGATACAGGTAAGTATAAATGTTCCAATATAAGCAAGGAGCAAGCTTTGTCACTATTCGCGCAAGGACACACCTATCTTGATAGGGATCATGATGGAAGGCCATGCGAAACAAATGATATTTTGAATGAATACGCAATTGCGCCAATTGCGCCGAGTACACCTAATACTGCTGGAAATAAATGCTATGTTTCAGGGTATTTTAGAAAAAATGGAACTTACGTGAAAGGCTATACCCGTAGTTGTTAAGTCATAAGATTGATGCTGGCTAATCGATACCGTGGCTCTTTTATGCTATAAACAGATCCGTTTTTGGTTTTTGGTATCGATGGTATCAGTAACTGAAACAGTGTTGTCAGTCAGTAATCGCCCGCAACCGTGCCAGCGCATCGTCGACCACATACTCAGGCGCGGTTTCGATGCGCTTTGCGCCGCGCGCTTCCAGGTCCAGCATGCGGATCTGGTTGATCAGGGCCACGCCCTGGGTTTGAGTGCCGGAACCGCTCAACGGCGTGGCGAAGCCTGCATGGCGGGCAAAGTCGCCGCCCTGTGTAATCGGCGCGACGAGGACCAGGCCCAGCGCATTGAAGACACTGGTCGACAGCACAATCGCCGGGCGTGCCGTACCGCGTTGCTCGCGGCCTTCGCTTGGCTCAAGATTGACCATGACGATGTCGCCCCGGCCAAATCTGGTTCGCTTTACCACGACTCGCGTCCCACGGGTTTCGGGGCGCTCCATGCCGCCATGTCTGCCGGTTCTGGGGCGGTGCCATCACACTGTGCGACCAGCTCGGCCAGCGAAAATACGGGGCGCTTGGCTTTCAGGAAGACGCCGTCCGGTCGGACATCGACGTCCAGTTTGTCTCCCAGCGATACCTTCAGCATGCCCAATAGTTCGGTGGGCAAGCGTACGGCTGCGCTGTTGCCCCATTTTTGTATCGATAGCTCCATCATGCCTCCCATGTCTCTACATTGTAGATCCACATGGTAGCATCTTCAATGACTTTGCCATGGCTTCACGCCAGCAGCTTCAAGCCCGGCGGCAGCGCTTCGCCCAAGATGCGGCGGGTAGCAGCTTCGTCCAGCTGCACCACTTCGCGCACCATGGCGACCCAGGTCTCCGGCGCACCGATGCCTTTCAGGCGGGCGATAATCGTGGCGCGCTGGGCGTCGGCGATATCGCGCGAGCGGTCGCCGGTCATGCGCGCGATATGGGCGCTGGCAAAGGCGGCCGCTTCAGTTTTTTTCCAGTCCAGCGCCAATAGCCGCTCCAGCCATTGCGACGCCGTTTCAGCATCCACCACTTCATGCGCGCTGCCGTGGAAGGGCTGGCGCGCGCCGACGCGGGCCAGGGCCCACAGGGTGTGGGCGTCGCCGGCGTCCGTCCGGCCTCTGGCTTTTTCCAGCCGTTTCAATAACCAGGCGCCCACTTCGGCCTTGTAGCTGCCGGGGATGCGTTCCAGCGAGGCGCCCAGGCGCAGCATGTCATCAATGCTGCCGTTGACCAGGGTGACGGGTCGGCTGCTGCGCTGGCTGGCGTCGGCCTGCAGGTTGAAGGCGAAATCATCGAGCAATCGCAGTTGTTGGGTGGCGTCCAGGCCACCGGTGACGCGGCGCCACAGGGTCCACCATTCGGCGCAGACCTGGCTGTCCTTGTGGTGCTGCACGCCGCTGTCGAACATGGGCCACAGCTGCTCGATGCGCCACGGGTCGAGCGCGTCGCCGTAGCCGGGGCGCAAACACCAGCCGGCCAGGTTCAGCCACACGCGCTCATGGTCGGCGGAGCGGCGCCGTCCCCGGTTGCGCTGCAGCAGGGCGTCGAACAGCTGGCGCAGCAGGGTGGAATCCCAGCCTTCGCGCCCGCCCAGGCCCTGTTCCAGATGCTGGCGCAGCTGGCGCACTTCCTTCGGCGTCACTTTTTGCGCCTTGCCGCCAAAGATGCGCTCGATCTTGTCGACCGCCTCCTTGACGCGCGGCGCGACGGCCGATGCTCCCGCTTCCAGCTCTTCCTCGCCGCGCAGCTGGAACTCCAGCAGCCAGCGCAAGCCGGCCTGTTCCTCGGCCACGCAATGCACTTCCAGGGTGCCCACTTCCGTCATCACGGTGGCCAGCTGCACCGTGATTTCGCGCTTGTCGTTCGGATGGTCCGGGTCGTGCAGCACGCTGGCCAGCGGCGGCAGGCGCACGAAATCGCCGTCTTTCAAATCGACGATATCGCCCAGCTGCGGCGGCGTGCCCGTTTCGCCGGTCGAGGAGGCCAGGTGAAAGCGTACGGGCCGGCCCAGGCGCAGCGCAAAGCGGCGTTCGCTCAGGCGGATTTCCTCGCCGCTGTTTGCACCGCGCGGCAAAATGCAGACGGCGCGCTGCTCCTTGCCCTCGCCGAGCACCAGGAAATAGCTGCGCGGCGAGCCGCCGGCGATGCGCGGCGCCTGGCCACGGCGGGCCAGCGCATGGGCGACGGCGCCACGCGCGACGGCCACGTCGGGATTCTCGTTGTGCAGTACGGTCACTGGCGTACCGCGCCAGTGCTCCAAAGTGTCGGCCAGGCGCCGTGCCAGCGCGTCGGCGCGGAACACGCCGCCGTTCAGCAGCAGGGTGTCGGGCAGTTCGCCCTGGTGCTGCTGCAAAAAGCTGGCCAGATGGCGCGTGATGGCCGCGTCCTGTGCATACGGCAGGCCGAATTCGACGATGCCGGCGCGGCCCTTCCTGGCCGTGTCGGACGCTTGCACCAGCGGGAAAAAGCCGTCGACCACCATGCTGGCGACCTCCTCGCGCGTGAGCTCGACCGAGCGCGTGCCGCCAATCAGGCGCGAGCCTGAACCCAGCAGGGTGACGGTGGCTTTTTCAGGTGCATCCTGTGACAACAGCACTTCCTTGGCGGCGCGGCAGCGTTCCATTAGCTGCGACAATCGCGCCGCCGACAGCTTCATGCCGCCTTCGGCACCGGCAGCCATCCGCGTTTCCACCAGATGCGCCAGCGCCAGGTCCATATTGTCGCCGCCGAGTATCAGGTGGTTGCCGACGCCGCTGCGCGTAAATTGCGGCGCGTCTTTCTCATCGAACGCGACATCGATCAGGCTGAAGTCGGTGGTGCCGCCGCCCACATCGACCACCAGGATGCGGCGCGTGTGCGCCAGTTGCGTGTGCAGGTCGTCGCGGTGGCGGTGCAGGAAGTCTTGAAAGGCCGCCTGCGGTTCTTCCACCAGCTTGAGCGCGGGAAGGCCGGCAAGCTTCGCCGCCTCCAGGGTCAGCGCGCGGGCGCCTTCGTCGAACGAGGCGGGAATCGTCAGCACCAGTTCCTGGCGCGCCAGGGGAGCGTCGGGAAAGCGTGCATCCCAGGCGGCGCGCACATAGGCCAGGTAGCTGGCGCTGGCCGCCACCGGTGAAACCCGGGCGACATCGTCCGCGGCGCCCCAGGGCAGGATGGCTGCGTGGCGGTCGACCTGCGCATGCGACAGCCAGCTCTTGGCACTGGCCACCAGGCGGCCCGGCACTTGCCCGCCCAGCACGCGCGCCAGGGTGCCGGTGACGGCGTTGTTCACGCCGGCCACGTCCGGCGTCGACCAGGGCAGGCGCAATTCATCCTGTGCCAGCTCGCCATCGGCCGGGTGGTAGCGCAGCGAAGGCAGCAGGGCGCGCGGCCCCACTTCGCCCGGTGCCAGCAGCTGTTCGATGTCGAACAGCCTGATGCCGTCTGACGTATCGCTGGCGTCGGCATACGCCACCACCGTATTGGTGGTGCCCAGGTCGATGCCGACCAGGCAAGAAGCTGGAGCCTTGGCTTTGGCCATTTACTGGGCCGTGCCGCGCACGTCGAACTCCACCTTCCAGCGCTCGGCGCCGTCAGGGGAAACGGCCAGCAGCTCCAGGGTGCCCGCTTCCGTCACGCGCGCATGCAGTTTCACTTGCACCACGTCGCCGGCCTGGCGGTTTTCCGCCGACAGGGTGGCCTGGATCTCGCTCAGTTCCTGCAGTTCGTCCGGGGCCCAGAAGTCGAGCAGGTCGCCGATCTGGTCGTTGCGGCGGGTGGACGAGGCAAAGAAGCGGAAGTGCACGGGTTCGCCGACCACCAGGCCGAATTGCTGGCCCGGCAGTTCCAGCTCGCTGCCTTCTTCCATGCCGAACGGCGCCACGCACAGGGCCTGGATCGGCGGTTCCATGCCGGGGATGGCCGGCATCGCCGACTCGATCGCCACGTAAAAGGCGCTGGCCGTGCCGCCGCGAATGCGCACGCCATGGCCGCGCCGCACATAGCTGTAGTAGGCGGCACCGCGCGCCACCGCCAGGTCCAGGTCTGCGCCGGCCAGCATGCGCGCCGGTTCCGCGCCTTCCAGGTACAGCCAGTCGTTGACGGCGCCCATGATGCGCTGCACCAGCAGGTCGGACTTGAACACGCCGCCGTTGAACAGCACGGCGGTCGGGTGCAGGAAGCTGGCCTCGCTCGACTGGCGGCTTTCGAAGCCTTCCAGTTCGGCGGTGGCCGCCACTTGCCGGCCCAAAAACGCCGCCAGGTGACGCGTGATGGCGGCGTCCTGCGCATACGGCAGGCCCAGTTGCGTCAGGCCGGCGCGCGTGCGCACGGCAGGGCGGCTCGACGCTTCCACCTGCGGGAAGAAGCCGTCAAGAATAAAGGTCGACACTTCATCGCGCGTCAGTTCGGTGCGGATCGAGCCGCCGATCAGTTTCGAGCCGCGGCTCGGCACCACGATAGGCGCCGTATCGAGACCGCTGTCGGCCAGCAGGCTTTCCTTGGCGCTGCGGCAGCCGTAGGTCAGCGCGCGCATCTGCCAGGCATCGAGCTGGGTGCCGTTGGCGGCCAGCTTGCGCGCCACCAGATGGGCCAGCGCCAGGTCCATATTGTCGCCGCCGAGCAGGATATGTTCGCCGACGGCGACCCTGTGCGGTTCCAGCACGCCGTCGCGCTCGAGCACGGCGATCAGCGAAAAGTCGCTGGTGCCGCCGCCCACGTCGACGACCAGGATGATGTCGCCCGGTTTCACGTCCTTGCGCCAGCGGCCTTCGCTGGTCTGTATCCAGCTGTATAAAGCTGCTTGCGGCTCTTCCAGCAGGGTCAGGTTGCCGTAGCCGGCCGCTTGCGCCGCTTCCATCGTCAGTTCGCGCGCGGACGGATCGAAGGAGGCGGGGATGGTCACCGTGATTTCCTGCTGCGCAAACGGCGCTTCCGGATGCGCATGGTCCCAGGCCTGGCGCAAGTGCGTCAGGTAGCGCGTGGCGGCGGTGATCGGCGAGATGCGCGCCACTTCCGGCGGCGCGTCGTTCGGCAAGATCGCCGCGCGGCGATCGACGCCCGGGTGGCACAGCCAGCTTTTTGCGCTCGACACCAGGCGGATCGGCGTGGTGGCGCCACGGCTGCGGGCCATCTCGCCGGCCACGAAGGGCGCGTCGGCTTCTTCCGTTACCCAGGGCAGGGCCAGGTCACCGGGCGCCACTTCATCGGGGTGGGGCAGGTAGACAAACGACGGCAGCAGCGGCAGCTCTTCCAGGGTGCCGGGGGCGGACAGTTGCGGCACCGGCAGCACGCCGTGGACGGATTGCTCGCCGTCGCTCTGGCCCAGGTTCACATACGACAGGGCGCTGTGGGTGGTGCCCAGGTCGATGCCGATGGCGTAGAGCGCGCTCACAGTTCCACCTCGGCCGGCGCCAGGATGGCTGCGTCATGCTTGTCGTTCAGTTTCGGCAGGCGCACGGAAGCCGCGCGCCAGCCGCGGTGGCTCAAGGTACCCTTGAACGGAGCCGAGCCGACCACATTGCCGGTCAGGCGCACGCTGGCGGGATCAAAACCTTCCTGCAGCACGATGCGGCTGCCTTCGTTTTCCGCGCGCACGGGTTCGATGCTGAAGTACTCGCGCAGCACCTTGGCGCAGCCTTCGTGCACCACGCGGGCGGCCGCGCCGATATCGGCGTCGGCATGGCTGGCCAGGTTTTCCTGGGTAAAGTCGATCAGGCGCGCTTCGCGTTGCAGCAGGGCCAGCAGTTGCAGGGCAGCGTCCGGCGTGGCTTCCTTCAGGATCACGGGAGCGGCGGCGGGCGTTGGCACCGGTGCAGGCGCCGGTGCCGGAGCGACGGGCGCCATCTCGGGCAGGTTCAGCTTTTCCACGCGGGCGGCATAAGCGCCATCGGACAGGGTGCTGAAAAAGGCGCCAAAGGCCAGAGGGATGCGGCGCCAGAACGACGGATGATTGGGTGTGCTCATGATGGATGGTTTCTCTTATAGTATGGCGTCGGCGGCGCGCACGTGCGCGGGATCGCTTCGCGGTGTGTTGCAGGGCTGGGGCCGCCTGAGCGGCCAGCGTTTGCCCGCATGATACCAGTTAGCGGCGCTGGGCCAAAGCGGGCAGGTTCGTCAGCTTCGCCACCGCGTTGGTCATAATTTACGTTTGGCAATAGAATGCAGTCAATGATATATTAATAAAAAGGAAATCATGTCCCTGAAGCCAAGAATAATATTTGTTTTGATCGCAATGGTTATATTGGCCGGCTGCGGCAGGTCCTCGCAGATGGACGCCGTGGAGACGCGCATAGTCGAAGAAGGCAGAGAAGAGCAGCTGCTCGCTTACGAGCATAATATTGACGTGGGAACAAGCGAGGCACAGGTGGCTCCCCTGTATGAGAAAGTGATCGCCGCCTGCAAGGTCGACACCGCCAACGCCTGCCTGCTGCTGGACTCCAATATCATGACTGGGCGCGAAGTGCGGGCGCGCATCAATTTGCGTGCCAAGCCGGCCGGGATCAAGAAAATCGTGGCACTGGTTGGCAGCGCAGGCGAAGTAACGAGTCAAGGCACCAAGGTGCAAGACCTCGGCCGGCCCGTGCTCGACAGCCGCAAGCGCCTGGCCATGCTGAAGCAGTATCAGACCCAGTTGCAGGAGCTGGAACAGCGCTCGGCGAAAGATGTCGATGCCCTCATCAAAGTCACCAAGGAACTGGCCACCGTGCAGACGGAACTGGAGCAGGTGACGGCCGCCAATGCGCTATTAATGCAGCGCATCGACACTGACCTGCTGACGATTTCAATCAGCTCGGAAGGGCGGCAATCGTTCTGGTCGCCCGTCAAGCGCTCGCTGGGCAACTTTACGGAAAACCTGTCCGAAGGCGCTGCCAACGGCATCACGGCGCTGGCTTACACGTTGCCATGGCTGCTGGCGTTTGCCATCGTGTTCCCGCTGGGCCGCAAGGGATGGCGCCGCTTGCGTGGTAGCCGGCGTCAGGGTTAAAAGGGGGCACTCACTGGGAATGTCGGGCCATTAACAGGTCCAGCATTTCCTTTTCATGCTCGACAGCCTCATCTTCGGTCCAGCGATCATTTTTTTTCATCAGGTTTAGCATCGACAGCAGCTTGAGACTGTCGATCTGATGATGCTTGATGCCCGCTTCGAAATGTTCATATTTCTGCTTGGGCTGGTAATTGCTCAAGCGCGAATTCTTGCTGTGACTGATCAGGCACAGATTGCCGAACGCATGAAGCGTGGCATCGGACATTGATGCGTAACCATTCATCGGGTGCTGGGGGGAATATAGTGGATCCCGAATCTGAGACGATGGTTTAAGCTGTGGTCCGTGAAAGGATGACAGCAAATGAGTGAAGGTAAAAAACGTCGGGTACACACGGCCGAGTTTAAGGCCAAGGTCGGTCTGGAGGCCGTTCGCGGCGTCAAGACGGTGACGGAGATCGCGCAAGAGTTCGGCGTGCATCCGGTGCTGGTGGGCCAGTGGAAAAAGGAAATCCTGGAGAACGCCGGCGCGCTGTTCGACACCAAGCGCGGCCCCAAGCCGATCGATGAAAGCAGTCCCGAGGACAAACTATACGGCGAGATCGGTCGGCTGAAGATGGAAGTGGACTGGCTTAAAAAAAAGCTGGGGCCGTGAGCCAGGAGGCGCGCTTGGGCTGGATCGAAGCCGGGCACGAGAAGCTGCCGCTGACGCGCCAATGCGAGCTGGCAAGCGTGCCGCGCGCGACGGTGTACCGCCGGATCGACGCGGCATCCCGGCAGGCATGCGAGGACGAGAGCGACCTGAAGCTGAGCGCGCTGATTGACGAGGAATACACCAGTCGGCCTTTTTATGGCAGCAGGCGCATGGTCGTGTTCCTGCGCGCGACGGGCCATGTAGTCAACCGCAAGCGCGTGCAGCGTCTGATGCGCGGCATGGGGCTGGCGGGCATGGCGCCGGGGCCGAATACGAGCCGAGCGCATCCGCAGCACAAGGTCTATCCGTACCTGTTGCGCGGTGTGCCCGTGACGCGTCCTAATCACGTATGGTCGACCGATATCACCTACATCCGGTTGGCGCGGGGCTTCGCGTATTTGGTGGCGATCATCGACTGGTACAGCCGCAAGTTGCTGTCCTGGCGCCTCAGCAACAGCATGGACGCGTCGTTCTGCGTGGACTGCCTGGAGGACGCCTTGCGCCAGCATGGCAAGCCGGAGTTGTTCAACAGCGATCAGGGTTCGCAGTTCACCAGCACGGCCTTCACCGACGTGCTCAAGCGCGAAGGCGTCGCCATCAGCATGGACGGGCGCGGTCGGGCGCTGGACAACATCTTCGTCGAGCGGCTGTGGCGCAACGTGAAGTACGAGGATGTGTATCTGAAAGGATACGCCAATATGGCGGAATTGACGGTGGGCCTGGCGCAGTATTTCGCGTTCTATAACGCTGAGCGGCCGCACCAATCGCTGAGCTACCAGACGCCCGACCAAGTCTACCGCGACGGGGTTGGCGGCGGTGCGCTGATCGTCGACCGGTTTGGTGACGACAAGAAGAAGTCACAGGAAGAGAGCAATACGGGTCAGCGCCGAGCAGCTGGAGCAGTGGAAACGGGCACAGCTTAAATTAGTCGGGAAAGTGTCTTGACTGATGGATCCACTTTAGAAAGGTGCTCGACGGAACTGCGGAAAGTGAATTCGAAGCGCTTGGTGATCTCGTTTTTTCCAAGGTCCCGGCGCCAGAGCAGGTAGTCGACAAAGTTGAAGACAAAGTTATTCCTGATGGTGCCATAACGCAGCATGGGCGACAGGTCGCCGTGCCCGAACCCTGGCCAATTGCTCGCCTCGCCGTAGATCATGCTGTAATAAGATTGCCCCTCTCCCTTGGCCAGGAAGCGCAGGAAGACGAACCGCCGTGCAAGCTGCTCCAGATGCTCAAGGTAAGCCCTGGCGCGTATCGGACTCTCCTTCTTTTGAGCCAGGAACAGATAGCGCAGGGCGCCGTTCAGCCAGTACTTGTAGACTTGGGTCGGTGTGGAGACATGGAAGGCAGACAGCAGCATCAGGATTTGTCGATTGACTCCCTCATGCTCACTCTCGCCATCGTCGAAGCTGTTGATGTAGCTGACGCTCTTGTCAGAGTAAAAGTGTAGCCGTTTCAGACTCCAGCCATCGCTGCCTTGGGCGAACTCCCGCTTGAGTATGCATTGATCAAACAGGAATTTGCTTTTCAGAAGTGCATGGGCAAAGGCCTGCGTCGCGGCGATCGGGTCTTTCTGTTGCAGCACGTGCAGTTCGAATTGGGCGACCAGTTGCTTGTCGTCCAGTGGTACGCCTTCCCTTGCGCCAGGCTGATGGACACTCAGACTCAATACCTGCAGCAGGAAATTTGAAAAATTGATCACGCTGTTGAAACGCTCGGATCCTGCGGCATCGTCAAGTTGTTTCGGCCTGGCATCGAGCGTCGCGTCTTCCAGAATGTCGGACAGGGAGCGCTGGATGTCGGTGAAATTGGCATGCGTTTCATCAGACGCCTGTTCCTTGCCCTGCTTTTGCGGGCACGAATCGAGCAGATCAAGCAATTCCTGAAAACTCTCGGGTATCAAACGCCCCCAGTCGTCCTGCCCAAAAAGGACATGGCGTACAGCGGGAGTGAAGCCATATTGCAGGTAGCGCTCCATGTTTGCACAGGCATTCCAGACGAGCGCCATGGCATTCAGGCTTTTGGCACGCACGGTTTTATCGTCAATTTTTTGCAATGCAGCCATCAAACGGGCTTTCACCAGCTCGTGCTTTTCCAATTGCTCGCCGCGGTTGTTCATCACCTCGAAAAAGTGGTTGAGATCGGTATCCGCCGGCACTCCGATCCGGCTGATCTGGACATGCTCGAACAGGTAGTGGCAAAAGGTTGCCAGGCGTTCATCGCGCAGTTCGAGGCTGTCGAGCGCCTTGCCGATCAGTTCGTAGCCATCTACCAGTCCTTCGTTGAAGGTGTCGCCACGCAACAGGTACGGTGCATCTCCTCTCCGCAGGGCCTCGAACGTCTTGCCCGATATGGGACGGCTTTCGAATTCAAGATTGATGCGTTCATACCAGCTCATGTCGACGATGGTAGCGGCGCGATTTCGCAGCCAGCTTGCCAGCAGGGAAAAAGTGGTAAAACGCTGTTGGCCATCGATGACCTCATGGCGGCCATCCTTGCGCGAGAACACCACCAGGGTACCGATATGGTAGGTCTGCGGTGTTTCCTTGCCGATTGATTTTTGCTGGTAATCGTGTATATCTTGCAGCAGTTGCGTGATCTCGGCCTCGCCCCAGGCATAATTGCGCTGATACATGGGCACCACATAACGCTCCTCGCCGCCGAGAAGTTCCTTGATGCGGAAGGGACGAACAGGCTGGTCATTCATAGTATTTCATCTTCCTGAAGAGGGTGATCAGCTCGTCTTCGCTACCGTTGCCGGGGTTTGGATTATTTTTGTTTTGCGAGGCGTTGAGCGTGTGCAAGGGCATGGCCAGCAGGTCGCGCGGGTGCCGGGCATCACGGATAATCCGGATCAGGTTGTGCTCCAGCATGTAGTTGTCCATTGTGGCGAGCTGTACATTCTGCTGGCGGATACGACAGCGGTAGGCCCAGATAAAGCACTTTTCGATGGCAGCCGAGATGCCCTCGATGCCAAACTTGTCGATATAGAAGATAAGAGCGCAATCAAACATCGAGCGCACATACTGGTCACCGGTGCGATGGCGCCGCTTGTAGGTGTCGAGTGTGTTGATGATCTCGCTCGCCTGTGCGCTCAACTTTTCACCCAGGATGTGCCTCTCGCCGGCGGCATGGCCTTCCTGGAGGATGGCCGATACCAGGCGCTGGTAGTGCTCGGCCATTTCAAAGAAGCGGCGCCCGTTGATGATCATCTGGTCCAGCTGAAAGGGAAACGCCATTTTTTGGCCATCAATCTGGCGCACATACTGGCGGTTGTAATCATCGGTGAAATGGTGGGCGATTTGCAGCGACCTGGCATACGGAGGTAGGTTGTTGCGATGCAGGCTGACACCCTTGAAAAGATCGACATCGTCCTTGCCGAAGTAACGCGCCGATTTGCCCTCTGCCCATTGCCGTACCCGGTACAGATAAGTGGCAAACAGATGGGCAAGGCTCTTGCTCTTCAGACTTTCCCAGTGCGCCACTGCCTCTGCCTTGAGTAACGCTTCATGTTCCGGAAACTCGCGCAAATGATAGGCCTTGAGCAGGTCATGGGGGGCCAGGTCGCGCCCGCGTGCATTCTGGGAGTCGAAGAACTGGAACGCCTCCGAGACATCCTCGAGGACGAAGGTGACGACCTGGCAGCGGTGAAGCAGAAAGTCGATATGCTCTTCGGTGAACTCGTGGCGACCGACCAGGCGCCGCAGCTCCTGGAAATTACGCCGCAGATTGCTTTGGGAAATCAGGCTGGAAAATTTCTGGCGCTGCAGGAAGGCGTTGACCTTGGGCCGGAGTTCGTCGAGGGTTCGTTGCAGATCCTGCCGCTTCAGGCTGTCAAGCCTGTCCTTGATGATGGCCTTGATGGCCAGCATGAGCGTCAGCGTGCGCTGCTGGCCATCGACAATATCGAGCCGGTGGATCGCACCGTCCACACGCAGGTTGAATACCACCGATCCCAGGCGGTAAGCGGATTTGTCGCGGTGGCTGTCGATGTCAGCGAAGAGCTCGCTGATGTTTTTCAATGTCCACTTGTAGGGACGCTGGTAGCCGGGAATTTCGAGCGACTCAAGACTCAGCAGGCGTTGGACTGACAGTATTGCTTTATCGAAGACGGGTTGCATGCGCATGTCGCCAGGAACACCCTTTCATCATTCACGATAAGAGGGGTACGGCCTGAGTTTCATTAAAAGCTATATTGTATTGCAATTTCTTAATGGCAACAGCCCATCGTCGCCACTTTCCCTTTTACATGCCCTGCCATTTGCTGCATGCAACGGCCACCTTCGCACAGCGCTTGTGCAGTCCTGTTTTTTTTCGTGCAACAAAATCACCGCCGCACCAAAGCGTGGCATCTCAAGCTCACTTACTGGTGCATCACGCTGGCATGCATTCTGCTTTAACAACATTCGTATGCCCCTCTCGACTATCCATCCACACTCAGGAGTCCACATGTCACGACGCATCATCTTGAAAGCGGCAGCAGCAGGCGCATTGGCCATGGTTGCCTCGGCCTACACGCAGTCGGCCTTTGCCGCCGACACCATCAAGGTAGGGATACTGCATTCCCTGTCCGGCACCATGGCCATTTCCGAAACGTCGCTGAAAGACGTGGCGCTGATGACGATCGCCGAGATCAATGCCAAGGGTGGCGTGCTGGGCAAGAAGCTGGAACCGGTGGTGGTCGACCCGGCCTCGAACTGGCCGCTGTTCGCGGAAAAAGCGCGCCAGCTGGTGGCGCAGGACAAGGTGTCGGTGGTGTTCGGCTGCTGGACCTCGGTGTCGCGCAAGTCCGTGCTGCCGGTCTTCAAGGAACTCAACAGCCTGCTGTTCTACCCGGTGCAGTACGAGGGCGAGGAACTGGAAAAGAATGTGTTCTACACGGGCGCCGCGCCAAACCAGCAGGCGATTCCCGCCGTCGAATACCTGATGAGCGCCGATGGCGGCGGAGCGAAACGCTTCGTGCTGCTGGGTACCGATTATGTGTATCCGCGCACCACCAACAAGATCCTGCGCGCCTTCCTGAAAAGCAAGGGCGTCAAGGACAGCGATATCAGCGAGGTCTACACGCCGTTCGGCCATGCCGACTACCAGACCATCGTTGCCAATATCAAGAAGTTCTCGGCCGGCGGCAAGACGGCCGTTATCTCGACCATCAATGGTGATTCGAACGTGCCGTTCTACAAGGAACTGGGCAATGCGGGCCTGAAAGCGACCGATGTGCCGGTGGTGGCGTTCTCGGTCGGCGAGGAAGAGCTGCGCGGCATCGACACCAAGCCTTTGCTGGGCCACCTGGCGGCATGGAATTATTTCGAGTCCGTCAAGAACCCGGTGAATACCGACTTCATCAAGAAGTGGAAAGCCTATGCGGTGAAACAGAAGCTGCCGAACGCCGGTTCGGTGGTCACCAACGATCCGATGGAAGCGACCTATGTCGGCATCCACATGTGGGCGCAGGCCGTGGAAAAGGCCAAGTCGACCGATACCGACAAGGTGATCGCCGCCATGGGTGGCCAGACCTTCAAGGCGCCGTCCGGCTTCACCCTGACCATGGATGCCACCAACCACCACCTGCACAAGCCGGTGATGATCGGCGAGATCAAGGCCGACGGCCAGTTCAATGTGGTGTGGAAAACCAAGGAGCCGATCCGCGCCCAGCCATGGAGCCCGTTTATCAAGGGTAATGAGGCGAAGCAGAAACTGTAAGTTAGCTGTTGAAAGGCCGGGGTCAGACCCGACGGAACTCGGCGTTCCCGTCTGACCCCGGATTTTCGCTTGGGCTGAAGTAAAAATGAGAGGTCTACCCGCATGCGTCTGCTTAGCCGTATTTTGCTGTTACTCTGCCTGCTACCGTTGTATGCCCAGGCCGCCATCGATCCCGCACTATTGAAACCGCTGGCCGGCGACGACTCCGAAGCCCGGATCGCGGCCGTCGGCCAGATCGCCGCGCTGGCCACGCCCGAGGCGGCCCGCGTGTTGCAGGCCTTGCAGGCCGAAACCCTGTATGCCACGCCAGGCGGCGATGTGCTGATCGTCGAGGGCGATGGCGGGCAAGCCTACGATCCGGCCACCGGCACGACCGCAGCAACGCCCGACGGCATCGACGGCGTGATGGTCAACAACCGCCTGCGCGGCGTGGTCGAGGGCGCCCTGTCGGGCCTGAAACTGCTGGCGCCGGAACGTGCCGCGCGCCTTGCCGCAGCCCAGGAATTGCAAAAAGCCGTCAGCCCGGCGCAGCTCCCGCTGATCCGCAAGGCGCTGGCGCAGGAGAGCGATGGCGAAATCAAACAGATGCTGCAGGTGCTGATCGCCAGCGCCAACCTGCATGCGCCGGACGCGGCCACGCGCAGGCAGGCGGTGCAGGACCTGGCCATCAGCAGCGACGCGCGCCTGCTGGCGCCGCTGCAGGCAATGATAGACAAGGGCGCGGACGGCAAGTCCGGCGAGCCGGACGAAGCCGTGCGCATCGCCGCCGTTGATACGATAGGCCAGATCAAGGGCCGGGTGCAGCGCACCGAATTCATCGGCAATATCTTCTATGGCCTGTCGCTGGGCAGCGTGCTGCTGCTGGCCGCGCTGGGCCTGGCCATCACCTTTGGCTTGATGGGCATTATCAATATGGCGCACGGCGAGCTGCTGATGATAGGCGCCTACACCACCTATCTGTGCCAGCTGTTCTTCCGCGCGTATTTGCCCGGCATGCAGGACTGGTATCTGCTGGCGGCGCTGCCGGCGGCGTTTTTTGTCGCCGGTTCGGTGGGCGTGGTGCTGGAACGCACGGTGATCCGCTGGCTGTACGGCCGGCCGCTGGAAACCCTGCTGGCCACCTGGGGCATCAGCCTGATTTTGATGCAGCTTGTCCGCACCATCTTTGGCGCGCAGAACGTGGAAGTGGCCAATCCGGCCTGGATGTCGGGCGGTGTCACCGTGCTCGGTTCCCTGGTGCTGCCGTACAACCGCATCGCCATCATCGTGTTCGCCATGCTGGTGGTGGTGGCCGTGTGGCTGATCCTGAATAAAACCCGGCTCGGCCTGTTCGTGCGCGCCGTTACGCAAAACCGCCGCATGGCCGATTGCGTGGGCGTGGCCACCGGCAAGGTCGACATGCTGACCTTCGGCCTCGGTTCCGGGATTGCGGGCCTGGGTGGCGTGGCGCTGTCGCAGCTGGGCAACGTGGGGCCGGACCTTGGCCAAAGCTATATCGTCGACTCCTTCATGGTGGTGGTGCTGGGTGGCGTGGGCCAGCTGGCCGGCACCGTGATCGCGGCGATTGGCCTGGGCGAAGTCAACAAATTCCTGGAACCGGTGGCGGGCGCGGTGCTGGCCAAGATCGCCATCCTGGTGTTCATCATCATCTTTATCCAGCGCCGGCCGCAGGGCCTGTTTGCCATGAAGGGACGCAGCGTCGAATGATTACCTCACTTCGTGTCAACCAGGGCCTGTTTTCGCGGCCCGTCTGGGCGGCGATTGCCGCCTTCACCATCGTGGCGGCCTTGCTGCCCATTTTTAACCTGCTGTTTGCCGAAGGCCATCCGCTGCATGTGTCGGCCTATACCGTGGGTCTCGTTGGCAAGTTCATGTGCTATGCGCTGGCCGCGCTGGCGCTGGACCTGGTATGGGGCTACACGGGCATATTGTCGCTGGGCCACGGCGTATTCTTTGCGCTGGGTGCGTATGCGCATGGCATGTATCTGATGCGCGCGATCGGTGCCGAGGGCCAGTATCAAAGCGCCTTGCCCGACTTTATGGTGTTCCTCGACTGGAAGACCTATCCCTGGTACTGGGCGTTTACGGAACATTTCTGGTACTGCATGGCGCTGGTTGTCCTTGTACCGGGCGTGCTGGCGTTCGTGTTCGGTTATTTCGCCTTTCGTTCGCGCATCAAGGGCGTGTATTTTTCCATCATCACGCAAGCGATGACGTATGCCTTCATGCTGCTGTTCTTCCGCAACGATACCGGCTTTGGCGGCAACAACGGTTTTACGGACTTCAAGACCATCCTCGGCCATAGCGTGACGGCGCCCGCCACCAAGGCCGTGCTGTTTCTCCTGACCCTGGCGTTCCTGGTCACCGCGCTGATCGGCGCGCGCGCCATCGTCAGCTCGAAACTGGGGCGGGTGCTGCAGGGCGTGCGCGACGGCGAGGCGCGGCTGATGTTTTTGGGTTACAACCCGCTGTGGTTCAAGCTCTTCGTGTGGACCCTGTCCGCCGTGCTGTGCGGCATCGCTGGTGCACTCTACGTGCCGCAGGTGGGCATTATCAATCCGTCCGAAATGTCGCCCGCCAATTCCATCGAGATGGTGGTGTGGGTGGCGGTCGGCGGGCGCGGCACCCTGATCGGCCCGATCCTGGGCGCATTTACCGTCAATGGCCTGAAAAGCTGGTTTACGGCCGCCTTGCCCGAGCTGTGGCTGTTCGCGCTGGGCCTGCTGTTTATCGTCGTCACTTTGTTCATGCAGCAGGGCATCCTCGGAGTGCTGGCCAAACTGAAACGCAAGAAAGCCGCCGTGGCGGCAGAGGAGGCCGCATGAGCATCCGCATGGTTCCCGGCATGGCTGGTTCGGAAGCGGGCTCCGGCTCGTCGTATGCGCGCGTGAAAGGCGAGGGTCTCGATACCACCCATGGCGCGATTTTGTACCTGGAAGACATCACGGTGTCGTTCGACGGTTTCAAGGCCATCAACAAGCTGAGCCTCGATATTTCGGTCGGCGAGTTGCGCTGCATTATCGGCCCTAACGGCGCCGGCAAGACCACCATGATGGACGTGATCACCGGCAAGACGCGGCCCACCTCCGGCACGGCCTGGTTCGGCCAGACCATGGACTTGTCGACCATGACCGAATATGCGATCGCCCATGCCGGCATCGGCCGCAAGTTCCAGCGCCCCACCGTGTTCGAGCAGCACACGGTGTTCGACAACCTGGAACTGGCGATGAAGATGAACAAGCGAGTGGCGCCGACCCTGTTTGCGCGCCTGAACTCCGAGCAGGAAGGCAAGATCGAAGCCATCCTGCGCCTGATCCGCCTGCACGGCCAGGAAGCGCGACTGGCCGGGCTGCTGTCGCACGGCCAGAAGCAGTGGCTGGAAATCGGCATGCTGCTGATGCAGGAGCCGCAATTGATCTTGCTCGACGAACCCGTGGCCGGCATGTCGGACGCGGAAACGGCGCGCACGGCGGAATTGCTCAACGAGTTGCGCGGCAAGCACTCCATCATGGTGGTCGAGCATGACATGGGCTTTGTCACGGAAATCGCCCAGCAGGGCATCGTGACCGTGCTGCATGAAGGCTCGGTGCTGGCGCAGGGCCGCATGGACGAAGTGCAAGCCGACGAACGCGTCATCGAAGTCTACCTGGGAAGATAACATGCTGGAAGTGACGCAACTGAACCAATATTATGGCTCCTCGCACACCTTGCGCGGCGTGTCCCTGACGGCAAAAAAAGGCGAATGCCTGGCCTTGTTGGGCCGCAATGGCGTCGGCAAGACCACCTTGCTCAAGTGCCTGATGGGCGTGCTGCCCGTGGCGCAGGGCAAGGTGGTGTTCAATGGCCGCGACATCACGAAGTTGTCGCCGCATGCGCGGGCAAAATTGGGCATCGCCTATGTGCCGCAGGGGCGCGATATCTTCGCCCGCCTGACGGTCGAGGAAAACCTGCTGATGGGCATGGCCGTTAAAAGCGGCCGGCAGGCCTCGCGCATCGACGACATGGTGTATGACCTGTTTCCGGTGCTGAAGGAAATGCTGCAGCGGCGCGGCGGCGATTTGTCCGGCGGCCAGCAGCAGCAGCTGGCGATCGCGCGCGCCTTGCTGGCCAGCCCGGAACTGATCATCTTCGATGAGCCGACGGAGGGTATCCAGCCGTCCGTGATCAAGGATATCGGCCGCGTGATCCGGCTGCTGAAACAGCGCGGCGATATCGCCATCGTGCTGTGCGAACAGTATTTCGATTTCGCACGCGAACTGGCCGACCAGTTCATCGTGCTGTCACGCGGCAGCGTGGTGGCCAGCGGTGGGGCGGACTTGATGGATGGCGAGGATGTGAAACGGCATCTGGCCGTGTGATTCAGATCAGCTGAAACCAGCCCAGCACGGCGCCTGTCGCCAGCAGCCACAGCAGATGTATTTTGGTGCGCCAGATGATCAGGCCGGCCACGATGGATAAACTCCAGATCGGCCAGTCGGTGGTGACGTTGTGGTTGGCGCCGCCGAGGATCATGCCGGTGGAGATCAGGAGCGCGACGACGATGGGCGCCATGCCCTGCTTGAAGGCGCGCACGCCGCGCAGGTGGCGGTTGCGGTGGCCCCAGCGCGCAGCCATATAGGTCAGGGTGGTGCTGGGCAGCATGATGCCCACCATGGTGACCAGCACGCCCAGGCAGGCGGCGGCCGTGCTGCCGGCGTTCATCCCCACGTTCCAGCCCATCAGGGCGACAAACAGCACGTTGGGTCCGGGGGCGGCCTGGGCGATGGCGATCGATTCATTGAATTGCGCCTGCGTCAGCCAGCCATGCTGTTCTACCAGGAAGCGGTGCATTTCGGCGGTGGTGGAAATGGCGCCGCCGACCGACATCAGGGACAGCATCAGGTAGTGGCCGAACAGGCTGAGCCAGTCGGAGGTGCTCAGCACCAGTTGCAGGGGCGGGCTCATGGCGACAGCCTGCGCCAGGTTAGCGTGCAGCCCAGGCCGCCCAGCACCAGCAGCACATACACCAGGGGCAGGCGCAGCACGGCCACGGCCAGCACGCCCAGCGCCACCAGGCTCAAGCTCAGCCATAGCGGCAGCGGGTGCCTGGCCAGGGCGGCGGCCAGCTTGATGCCGGTGGCGGCGATCATGCCGGCCGACACCGCCGCCATGCCACGCAAGGCGCCTGCCAGTTGCGGGTCGGTGCCGAAGCGCGTGTACAGCACGCCCAGTACCAGCACGATCAGCAGCGGCACGGCCAGCATGCCGGCCAGCGCCGCCAGGGCGCCGGGCAAGCCGAAATAGCGGCCGCCCACCATCAGCGCCAGGTTCACCACATTCGGGCCTGGCATGATCTGCGCCACCGCCCAGTCTTCCAGGAACTGTTCCTGCGTCAGCCAGCGCTTGCGCTCGACCATTTCGCGCTGTATCACGGCCAGCACGCCGCCAAAGCCCTGCAGGGCCAGCCAGGTAAACGAGAAGAACAGGTCGGACAGCGAGGCAGGCCGGGGCTGGCTGCCCTCGGGCGGGTCGGCGGCGGGCGGGGCGAAGGAGGGGGTGGTCATGTCAGATTATCACCGCGCCTGCGCGCCCTTGTCCATGGCTTTTGCCGCTACCTGAATTCAAGCGGCGGCGCCGCCGCAGTCCGCCTCGGCTACCCTTGCCAAGTTATTTGCAAATTGCAAATGTTATTGCAGAAAGCGTAGCACCAGGCTTGCCGAAATGATCATTGCGGCGCAGTTATGCACAAATGATGAGATCGCGAAATCCTGGAAATTATTTTCGGCTGTCGATAGATGGTTTTGTAACTGTTTGATTTTGTTAGGTTTTATTTTTGCTGCTTGATTGAGCAGTTTATTGAAAGCCGCACGGGCTGTGGCTTTGAGGGCTGTCAAGAGGCGCTTATCCACAAAGATATCCACAATCTGTGTGGATATCTGAAAAAGCGCTTAACAATCCGCCACTTAGCGCTTGTTCGGCAAAATACAGTGTTTTTTTTGGTTCCGGAGCCAGGGCCAGGCGGCAGGCTGGAAGTGCTGTATGCCCATCCAGTGCTGTTGTTTACCGAGCAAAAGTCACACGTGCCGGCATCAGCGTGCAGGGTGAGGCGGCAGCTCGATGCAGTGCTCGAGCGCCGCCGCCAGGTCGCTGACCTGCCGCTCGGCGTCGCGCAGGCTGGCGTAGGTGCGCAGCGAGGAAATCACGGTGGTAAACAGTTTGCGCGTGGTGAGATCGGTCTTGCACCAGAAATCGTTGATGTCGTAGTCGATGATGATGCGGTGCTCGAGCGCCTGGCCCGGCTGGCCGGTGCGCAGGATGATGCGCACGGCACTGTTGTGCAGGTCTTCGCGGATCTGGCGCGCCACGTGCAGGCCAGCATCCTGGGTTTCCATGATAACGTCGAGCAGCACCACCGCGATGTCTTGTGTACTGCGCAGCAAGGTCAGTGCTTCCTCGCCCGTATAGGCGTGCAGAAAGCTCAGCCTGCGGCCTTCGAAGCTGGCCTGGCTGAGAGCGAATTTGGTGACCACGTGGACGTCGACGTCATCATCGACGATCAGCACCCGCCACGGTTGCGCGATGGCCTGGGCGGCGTCTTCGTCATCGCCGTGCTGCGGATCGTCGACCAGCCAGTCGGGTTCATCATCCGCGTTGGCGGCTTTTACAGTATCGGTATTCATGCATTTCCCAGCGTTGAGCGTGCGCGCCGCATCTACCTTAGGCCAGTGCGCGCGCTTTGTCAAAGGGCAGGGCGGTTTTACGCCCCGCGCTTATGCACAGAAAAAATATTTTTCCTCATGGACAAAACATTGCTGCGCCAGCGCAAGGGTGGTGTTGCAAGTCATTGATTATATTCAGGAAAAAAATTGCCTGCGAATTCAGCAAATTATTGAAACCCGCATCAATACTGGCGTTGCGGCTTGTCAAGAGGGGTTTATCAACAACTTTATCCACAGTTGCTGTGGATATCTGAAAAAGCCGTGCAAAAACCGGGGCTTAGCGTGCCAGCACGCAATCAGCCCGCGGCCTCAAGCGCCGCGCAATGCATGGAAACGCTGCAGGAAGCATTGCTTCGCTTCGCCAGGATCCATGGCAACAATTATACCGGGCAAGGGGGCGATGCCGTCAAGGTAGGCCCAGCGCTCGGCGGAATGGGGCATCAGGTCGCGCTTTTCCGTGGCCAGCGCGATCAGGTCGGCCCGCTTGATGGGCGCGTAGTCGGAAAAGTCGATGCCGTAGGTGGCGGCGATAATCGCCGTCACCTGGTCTTCCAGCGCGGCAAATTCCGGCATCAGCACTTTCAAGGGCTTCACCATGTCGCCCAGGTAGGCTTCGGCCGCGTCATGCAGCAGGGCGGCCAGGCGCAGCGGCGGCGGCACCAGGCCGGCGACGATCAGGCTGTGCTGGGCAATCGAATAAAAGGTTTTCGTCTGGCCATTGAAGCGGCACTGGTAGGCCAGGCCGTGGGCGATGTCCTCGATGGCGACCCGGTCGATATGCGGCCGCAGCGGATAGAAGCGGTTGCCGGAAAAGGTGGAAACGTAATCGGTGGTCACGGTAGCGGCTTGCATGTCGATAGTCTGGTTGGCGGGTGCGAGTGGCATGCCGCCATCGTACACCGCGCGGCGCGCCGGGGTGGGTTCGCCTTGGCGAGCCCGGCAATTAATTTCATATCGTTAATCTTTCATTTTCACCTAGACTATATGCAACATTTTTTCTTCAGCTGCGGGGGCAAGGCGATGATGGCAAGACCTTCTTATATCTACCAGGGCGGCTCGGTGATGATGCACTCGCCGCTGCAACTGAAACAGTCCGAAATGTACGGCTACTTCGTCAAGGGCGACCTGGCGAAGCTGCAGGCCACCGTCAACGCCTGCCTGAACCAGGTGGCAGGCAAGCGCATGACGTTCAAGGCACTGTCGCCGTACGTGATGCTCACTTTTACCAGGGTCAACCATGCCGATTCGGCCAACCCGGTCGACCAGGCCAAGGGCTGGATCACAGAAGTCGATATCGTCACCTGGATCATGGTCGGCGAGATGGACCAGCACGGCAAGCTGGCGCATATCTACTGGTATCCCTGCCATATCTTTGTCGATGACGCGATGGCCCTGATTAACGGGCGCGAATTGTTCGGCTACCCGAAATACCTGTGCGAGTACGAGATCCCCGAAGCCGGCAGCGAGCCGCTGCGCTGTTCGGTGGCCGCCAAGGGCTTCCACCCTTTTTCGCCCGAGACGAAAATCGCGCTGCACCCGCTGCTGGAAGTGAACGCCACCGTGCAGACGGGGCTGCACAAACCCGTCAACAGCTTCCTGGAGCTGATCGAGCAGGCCTTCAAGATTTTCCTGTCGATCCCCGACTTTTTCGACCTCGATGCGGCCGGCTGGCAGGATATCCTGTCGCTGCTGCGCAATCCGCGCATCGACCAGATTTTTCTCAAGCAGTTCCCCGACAGCGCGGGCGTGAAAGCCGTCTACCAGGCGCTGGTGGCGGCGCCGGCCGAAATCAACCGCCTGCACAGCGGCCGTTTGCTCGGCCATGAATACGAGTGCACCTTGCACGCCTTCGACAGCTTCCCGCTGGACCAGACCCTGGGACTGAAGCTGGGCACGCAATCGGCGATCCTGCCCTTCAATATCAATTTCGACTTTACCGCCATGCCGGGCGAGGAACTGGTCGACAACTCGGCCATCGCGCCCGAGAAAATCGCTATTCTCGGCGGCGGCGTCGGCGCGCTGACTGCGGCGTATTACCTGAGCGACCAGCCGGGCTGGCAAAACCAGCATGAGATCACCGTCTACCAACTGGGCTGGCGCCTGGGCGGCAAGGGCGCCAGCGGGCGCAATGCGCAACTGGGCCAGCGCATCGAGGAACACGGCCTGCATATCTGGTTCGGCTTCTATGCCAATGCCTTCAGGATGATCAAGGAGGCGTATGCCAGCCTGGATCGCCCGCCCGGCGCGCCGCTGGCCACCTGGCGCGACGCCTTCAAACAGCAGGATTACGTGGCGCTGTCGGAAGACGTGCGCGGCGAATGGCGCAACTGGTCGATCGTGTTTCCCACCTTGCCGGGCGAACCGGGCGAGGGCGGCGAAGACGTCACCCTGTGGCAGATGGCGGTGGCGATGGTGGGCTGGATCGAGCAGTGGATACGCCAGATCCGGCAGGTGGCCGAGGCCGACGCGCGCATCGCTCGCGCCGCGGCCGACCTGGGCCAGGGTGGCGAAGGCAAGTGGCCGGGCTGGCTGCGCCGGCTGGCCGATGAAGTGGTGGAGCAGGCCGACGAGCTGGGGCTGGACGTGGGGCTGTCGGTAGGCGCGCTGGTGGCGCTGGTGGCCGACCTGGCGCCCGACTCCACGCGCCACGATGCGGCCCGCCACCAGCTGCTGGCCGGTACGCTTGCCGGCATCCGCGCCTGGCTGCGGCTGCGCTACCGGGCGCTGATCGACGCCGACGATGAATTGCGCCGGCTGTTTACCTGCCTGGACCTGGGCATCACGGTGCTGAAGGGCTGTTTCGAGGACGGCGTGTTCAAGAACGGGTTTGACGTCATCAACGATATCGACTTCCGCGACTGGCTGCGCAAGCATGGCGGCGACGAGCGTTTCAGCGTCGATTCGGCTCCCGTGCGCGGCTTTTACGACCTGGTGTTCGCCTACGAAGGCGGCGATTTTTCGAAGCCGAACATCGAGGCCGGCACCTTGCTGCGTTCGATGGCGCGCATCGGCCTGGCCTACAAGGGCGGCATCATGTTCAAGATGCAGGCCGGCATGGGCGACACCATTTTCACGCCGCTGTATGAAGTGCTGAAAAAGCGCGGCGTGCGGTTCAAATTCTTCCAGCGGGTGGAAGAACTGGTGCCTGGTAACGGAACCGGCGAGATCGACAGCATCCGCATTACCGAACAGGTGGCGCTGCGCGACCCGGCCGATGGCTACGCGCCGCTGGTCGACGTGAAAGGCCTGGCCTGCTGGCCCAGCGCGCCCGATTACGCCCAGTTCGAGCCGGCCCAGGCGGCGCTGTTGCAACAGGCCGGCATCAACCTGGAATCGTACTGGAGCGACTGGCCGCAGCAGTACCGGCAGGCCTTCGGCCAGCCGCTGCCCGTCACGGTATTGAAGAAGGGCGTCGACTTCGACAAGGTGGTGTTCGGTATTTCCATCGGCTCGCTGCCGGCCCTGTGCCCGCAGTTGCTGGCGGCCAGCCCCGCGCTGGCGCAGACGGTCGACAAGGTGAAAACCGTGGCCACGCAAGCCTACCAGGTGTGGCTGAACAAGGACCTGGCGCAGATGGGCTGGACCAGGCAGCCGGGTGGCCAGCAGCCGGTGCTGTCGGCGTTTACGGAACCCTACGATACCTGGGCGCCGATGGACCAGCTGCTGGCGCACGAAGACTGGCCGGCGGGTCATGAACCCAAAAACGTCTCGTACTTTTGCAGCGCGTTTCCGGTCGCCAGCTATCCGCCCGTCACCGATACGGGGTTTCCGGCCCGCTGCGCCGCGCAGGCGAAACAGGGCGCCGTCAATCAGCTGGAAAACCAGATCGCCGCGCTGTGGCCCGAAGCGGGGCCGGCCGGCGCATTTCCCTGGCAATGGCTGGTCGATGCGAAAGAGGCCAGCGGGCCGGCGCGTTTCGACAGCCAGTACTGGCGCGCCAATGTCGACCCGTCCGAGCGCTATGTGATGTCGGTGGTCGGCAGCACCCAATACCGGCTGGCCACGGACGGCTCGGGGTTCGGCAATCTGTTCCTGACCGGCGACTGGATCAAAACCGGCTTGAACGCCGGCTGCGTCGAGGCGGCCGTGATGGCCGGCATGCAGACCTCGCGCGCCATGACGGGGCACCCGGCCGTGATCAAGGGCGAGACGGATTTTTAGACTTGCTATCATGGTGCATCCTGTTTTTCGGAGCGCCCATGAAACGCCTGCCTGGTCTATGTCTTGTGTTTGCCAGCCTGCACGCGCTGGCCATGCCGCCCGGCGCGATCGCCCTGTGGCCCGGCGCGCCGCCCGGTGGCGCGGCTGGCGGGCCGCAGCAGGCGAGCGGCAAGGGCTCGATCACGCAGGTGGCGCAGCCCTACCTGATCGCCCACCTGCCGGCGCGGAGCACTGGCATGGCCATGCTGGTGATCAGCGGCGGCGGCTATGCGCATATCGAGGCGGGCAAGGAAAGCGGACCGGCGGCAGCGTGGCTGCAGGCGCAGGGCATTGCCGCCTTTGAACTGGTCTACCGCCTGCCGCGGGAGGGTGGCGGCACGCAGGCGCCGTTCCAGGATGCGCAGCGCGCCATGCGGCTGCTGCGCTTCCACGCGGCGCAGTGGCAGATCGATCCGGCGCGCATCGGCGTCCTCGGTTTTTCCGCCGGCGCGCATCTGGCCGGCATGACGGCGGTGCGGCCCGATGCGCCACTCACCACCGCCATCGACAAGGTCGATGCGGTGTCGGCGCGGCCCGACTTTGCCGTGCTGTTATACCCCGTGTTGACCATGCAGGCGCCGTTCGACACCACGCATGCGAAAAAAATCCTGCTGGGCGCGGCGCCCTCGCACAGTGCGCGCGATGCGCTGTCGGTGGAATTGCAAGTCGATGGCCGCACGCCGCCGGTGTTCCTGGCACAGGCGCTGGATGATCCGATAGCTCCGGTCGACAACAGCCTGCTGATGTTCGCGGCCCTGCGCCGCGCACAAGTGCCGGCGGAACTGCATGTGTTCCAGCGCGGCGGCCATGGATGGGGCATGGGCAAGCCCGGCAGCGAGCCGGCCGCCTGGCCGCTGCTGCTGCAGGCCTGGCTCAAGGCCCGTTCAGATTGACGCGCCCAGGTCGCGCCGCGCCTCTTCCAGCGCGGCCTCGATCTGCGGCAGATGGTCTTCCACTTCGTCGAGCTTGCCTTCCGACGCCAGCGTTTCCATCTGGTGGCACAGGGCGTGCAGTGTGGGACGGCTCAGGTAGCCCGCGCTGCCTTTGAGCGCATGGAAGGCGGCCGCCACCGCGCTGGCGTTGCCGTCGCGTACGGCGTGGCGGGCCAGGTCGAAGCGGCGCGGCGCCTCGCCAAGAAACGCCTGCGCGATGCGCTGCAAATGCTGCTCCGACAGGCCGGCCAGCGGCAGGATGTGCACGGGCGCCGTCATCGGGTCGAGCGCGGCCGGCGCGCTGGCTTCCTCGCGGACGGGTTTGCCCAGGCCAAACTGGCGTGCCAGCGCATCTTCGTGCATTTGAGGCGGCGGCAGGGGCGCGGTGGATGGCAGCGCATGGCCGCGCGCCAGCAGCAGGTCGATCAGCGCGTCGATCTTCTGGAACAGCAGCGCTTCGTCAACAGGCTTGCTGAGGAAGTCGTCCATGCCGGCGTTCAGGTAGCGCTGGCGGTCATGTTCGCTGGCGTTGGCCGTCAGCGCGATAATGGGGATCTGCGGGTCCGGAATCGGGAAAGCCTGGTTGCCGCCGGCGCGTATCAGGCGCGCCGCCTGTTCGCCATCCATCAGCGGCATGCGCCCGTCCATCAGTACCGCGTCGTAGGCGCTGCCGGCCAGCGCGCGCAGCACTTCCTCGCCGTTTTCGACGATGGTCACGGTGTGGCCCATGCCTTCCAGCAGGGTGCCGATAATGATCTGGTTGGTGCGCACGTCTTCCGCGCACAGGATATGCAGGCGGCACTCGTGGCGCGCATTGCGCGGCACGTGGCGTGCGTCGGCCAGCGGCGCGCTGCCTGCGGGCAGGGGCAGGGTGAAATGAAAGCGCGAGCCGATGCCGACCCGGCTTTCCACGCCGATGCTGCCCTTCATCAGTTCGACCAGCTGCTTGCAGATGGCCAGGCCCAGGCCCGTGCCGCCGTAGCGGCGCGTGGTGGAGTGGTCGGCCTGCTCGAATTTCTGGAACAGGCGGGGCAGGGTGTCGGCGTCGATGCCGGCGCCGGTGTCGCTGATGACAAAATCGATCTGGTGGCAATCCTTGTGGTGCGACGGCGTGCTGCTGCAGCGGACTTCCAGCAGCACTTCGCCGTTGGCGGTGAATTTGATGGCGTTGCCCAGCAGGTTGATCAGGATCTGGCGCAGGCGCGTGGGGTCGGCCCGCACATAGCGCGGCAGGTCCAGCGCCAGTTCGCGCCGCAGCAGCAGGCTCTTGGCGTCGGCCTGGCCCTGCACGATGCCGGCCGCGTCGCCGATCAGGGCCAGCAGGTCGAAGTCCACCGTTTCCAGGGTCAGCTTGCCGGCGTCGATCTTGGAAAAATCGAGGATGTCGTTCAATATCGTCAGCAAGGATACGCCGTTGTGCAGGCCGATGCGCAGGTATTCCTGGGTGCGCCCGCGCACGGTCTGGTCGCGCAGGGCGAATTTCAGCATGCCGATCACGCCGGCCAGCGGCGTGCGGATATCGTGGCTCATGGCCGACAGAAAATCGATGCGGTGGCGGCTGACCACCTCGGCCTGGGTCTTGGCCGCCAGCAGCGCTTCATTGCTATGGGTGAGGGCCTGCGTGCGTTCCTGCACCCGCTGTTCCAGGTGGTTGCGCAGCAGCCGGATCTGTTCGGCCAGCGCAAACGCCAGCAGCAGGCCGTCGAGCGTGCCGCCCAGCAGCGTCAATAGTTGCGCGTTGCTGACCACGGCCGGTATCAGGCCCAGGTTGGCCGGCAGGATCACGAAGCCTGGCAGCATCAGGGCGACAAAGCCCAGCACGAAAAAGCGCGCCGGCTGGTAGCCGCCGCGCCACACGACGATGCCGCAGACCAGGGCCAGCACCATCCAGATGGTGATGGCGATGGTGGCCAGCGCATGCGCATACTGCGGATAAAAAAAGCAGCTGGGCATCAGCAGCAGCGGCAGCACCAGGTTGATGCTGCTCCACCGGTGGAGCCGGGGCGCCAGCTCGCGCAGGCGCAGGAAGTGCGTGTAGAACAGGGTGCTCAGTAACGGCAGCAGGAAGAACGGCACGTAATGGAACTGCAGCCAGCGCCAGTCGAACAGGTCGGAAAACACGTGGAAGGTGATGGCCCACGCCAGGCCATAGGTCAGCACATACAGCGCGTAATAGAACGAGGCTTTTTCGCGCGTCAGGGAAAAAATGAAGAAATTGAACAGGCCCAGCGCCAGCAGGGCGCCGAGCGAGGCGATGATCTGGAAGTTTTCCCTGCCCACCAGCTTGCGGTATTCCAGCTGGGTCTTGACGGCAAACAGCGGCGGACGCGCGTAATAGGGACTGGAAAAGTGAATCAGGATGTCATACGTGGCGCCCGGCGCCAGGCTGATGTTCTTGCCATAGTGCAGCAAGTATTCGTGCGGCCGCTGGTAGCCGGACAGCAGGGTGACGGGCGCGCCTGCCTGGCCGGGGCCATACACGTGAATGTCGACGGTGTCGATCAGGGTGTCGTTCGGGTCGATCACCCAGGCTGTCTGACTGGAGTCGTTGCGTACGCGCGCATGCAGCCAGTAGGCGCCGCCGAACAGGTCGACCTCCAGCGCCGGCCGCTGGCGCGCCAGCCAGGCGGGCAGGGCGCTGGCGTCCAGCGGCGCCGCGTCATTGCTGGCGCTGTAGAGTTTTCCTTGCGTGCCCAGGTGATGAATGCCCTGCAACGGCAAGGCGATGCTGGCCGTTGCCGCCTGCCCTTGCGCGCGCGCGCCGCCGGCCAGGCAGACCAGCATCAGCACGGCCAGCCACGCCACCAGGCAGCGGCGTGTCAGGCAAAGACGGCGGTGGAAAGGGAAGGAAAGGGCTGGCATCGTTAGGCATGGTGGCCCTGGGCTGGGATCTCTCATTCTAATCGACAAGTACAGGGCGGATGCAAGTACTTGCATTTAAGGCATTAAAGCTGATGCAGCCGCAACAGTTTCTGTATCATGGCAGTTTTTCCCTGCGAACCGAAAATCATGCTCAGTCCCGAACAATTGATGGCCTTCCTGGCCGCCGCCATGCTGGTCACGGCCAGTCCCGGTCCCGACAACCTGATGGTGCTGGGCGTGGGCATGTCGCGCGGACGGCGCCAGGGCATGGCCTTCGGCCTGGGCTGTGCGCTGGGCTGCCTCACCCATACTCTGCTGGCGAGCATAGGCGTGTCGGCCCTGCTGGCGGCCTCGCCGACGGCGTTTACGGTGCTGAAAGTGGCCGGCGGCCTGTACCTGGTGTGGCTGGGCATCGGCGCTATTCGCAGCCGCGGCGGCGCCAAAGTCGATGGCGCGGCAGCCTTGCCCGACGAATCGCTGGGGCGCCTGTTTGCCAAGGGATTGTTCGCCAACAGTATCAATCCGAAAGTCGTGCTGTTCTTTTTGTCGTTCCTGCCGCAATTCGTGGTGGCTTCACAAGGCAATGCCAGCTGGCAAACAGCGCAGCTTGGCCTGGTCTTCACGGCCCAGGCTTGCGTGCTGTTCGGCCTGCTCGGCTACTTTTCTGGCGCCGTCGGCAAGTGGCTCAACCGCCGCCCGCGCGCCGGCCTGTGGCTGGACCGCGTGGCCGGCACCATCTTCATTGCGCTGGGGCTGAGGCTGATCCTGGCGCGCTAGCCGGGGCAGTGGCGGTGATATCGAAAGCCAGCTCCATCGGGTCCTGCACCGCCATGGCGCCACCGAGGATGGCGAACGGCACGATGTCGAAGTCGCTCTGTTTCAGCACCAGGGCGCCGCTGGCGCGCAAGCGGCTGCCATCGGGCGCCTGCGCCAGCGTGACGGGCACCACCACCTGGCGCGTCACGCCGTGCAGGGTGATGGCGGCGTCGACGGCGTTGCCGCTGGCCTGCAATGTCGCCCGCACCCTGACCTCCGGATAGCGTTCGGCATCCAGCACGCGCACCAGCATATTGTGGCGCGTGCCGGCAATCGCCTCGGCCGATGGCGTGGTTTCCAGCCCGGCCCTGGTACGCAGCGCGCTTTCATCGACGCTCATGGCGTCGAGCCGGAACTGGAAGTCGGCCTGTTTCAAGTCCGGCGCCACCCAGCCCGTGACCGTGCGGCTGGCCACCACATGATCGTGCCCCAGCCGCGCCAGCGCGCCGCCGCGCCGTACGGTAATCGTCAGCAAGGTGGCTTGGGTATCGATGGTCAACAGCTTTTCCCCCCTGGCAGGCGGCGCCAGCGGCACGCTGGCCGCCGCCGGGCTGGCGGGGACCGGTGGCGTGACGGCCAGCGGGGTGCAGGCGGCCAGCAGCAAGCAGGTCATTAATAAAGGCAGGCCAAGATGGCGCATGGTGGTTCCCAGGCAAAGATAATGTGCTGATGGTAAGCGATTGCGGCATGGACAGAAAGCACACAGTTGGCGCACGTCATACTGGCGTCATATCGCGCTGTTATTCTCTTTTTGTTGGCACAGCATGTGTGGCGCAGATCACTACGCTCCGGGAGCGATAGGATGCCCATATGACTCAACAGCTTAGCCGGTGAGCTCAACCATCGGCACCAATTCAGCAGGGAAATAATAACGGGGTGGAAAATCAGGCGGGCTTAATGAAGTCCTAAGCCTGATCAAAGGCAGGACTGGCATAGTACGTACATGGCGCACGGACATCACCGGGCGCAAGGTTGCCGGACACCTCAATGACCGGCACGAATATGTTGTACGTACCGTACCGCGGTGTATTGCCTGAATCACTGCCCCCTGTTTATCCCTGCGCTCTGAACAAGCGTTTCAACCGGCTGCCGCTTAGTGCGAAGCCGGTTTTTTTTTGCTGATTGTTAACCCTTGAATGACTGGGGTTTAACTCTGCGTAGCCAGCCACTTGTCGATCGCCGGCAGCCGTTGCGCCCGCACCTTGATGCGGTACTGGATATCGGCAATCGAGGTGTCGGCGTCGCCGCGCGCGGTGGCGGCCAGGTGGGCCTTGGCGTAGGCGTCCAGCTTGCCCAGCATGGCTGCTTCGCCGGAAGCGGCGGCCAGGCGCGGGAAGTAGCGGCTGCGCGAGCTGGCGTCGATGCGCTGGTTCACCTGGTCGATATGGGCCAGCGCAAAGTCAAACGCCAGGTCCGGGTGGGCACGCGCCACGCGGCTGATCATGGCCGGGCTGTTGGTGAGGCCCGGTTCGTCCGTCAGCGCCAGCGCCAGGGCGCGCTGGGCCAGGGCCGTGTCGTCGCTCGAGGCCAGCAGGTCGTACAGCTGGTTGCGGATCAGCGGCGTTTTCTCGGCCTGCGCTTCGGCGTGCAACTGGTCCCAGGTGGCGCTGTCGGCGTGCTGGGCCACCACGCCCAGGATGGTGCGGCGCAGCGCGGCCGGCATGGCGGCTGGGTCGCTGACGCGCACGGCATGGCGGCGGCGGGCTTCGGCGATCACGGCGGGGTCGCCCAGGTCGCTCAGGGTGCCGATCAGCTGGCTGCGCAAGGTGGCCACCGTGGCCGCCTCGCCTTCGCGCGCCTGCCAGCCGGTCTGCGCCATCACCGGGGCCAGACGGGCGATGGCCCAGGTATCGAAGCGGCGCTGGCGCGCCTGGTCGCCCGCATATTGGTCGTGCAAGCCATTCAAGGCGCTGGCCACCTTGCCCCACACTTGCGGGTCGGCGGCCAACGGCGTGGCTTTCACCAGCTCCAGGAAGTCGGCCGGGTTTTGCAGGCCGGCCAGGCCCAGCGACTGGCTGTCCGACAGCAGGCCCAGCTGGTCGATGGCGGGCAGCCGGGCAAAGCTTGCCGCCAGCGCACCGGCCTGTTTCGGCGCATACAGAGTGCGGTAGTAGCCGCTCTGGCCGGCGTTCACCAGCAGCGGGCCGCAGCCGGGCACGCTCAATGTCGCCTTGCCGTTCTGTACCAGCACTCTTGCCTGTTTTGCATTGCCGACGGTTTGCGCGATCACCGGCACGCGCCAGGACAGCGGTTTTTTCTGTTCGCGGTCCTTGGTAAATTCGCCTTGCGTCAGGGTGACGCTGGTATTGCCGGCCTTGCAGACGGCCTCGCCCACGCGTATCAATGGCACGCCAGGCTGCAGGGTGAAATCGTGCGCGATCGCGCTGACCGGCTTGCCGGCGGCGGCGTCGACTTCGCGCCACAGGTCGTTCGACACGGTATTGCCGTAGGCGTGCTTGCGCATATAGTTGCGCACGGCCGTGCGCCAGGTGTCGGCGCCCACATAGGCTTCCAGCATGCGGATCACCGACTCGCCTTTTTGATAGGTGATGGTATCGAAGGCCTGGCTGGCCTGTTCGACGGTGGCGATGCGCTGCACCACCGGGTGCGTGGTGGCCAGCGCGTCGCGGCTCATCGCGCCTTCGCGCACGCGCACGCTGGACAAGGCCGTATTCCATTCCGGGTGCATGCGTTCGGTGGTGCGGCTTTCCATCCACGAGGCAAAGCCTTCGTTCAGCCACAGGTCGTCCCACCAGCGCATGGTGACCAGGTCGCCGAACCACTGGTGCGCCATTTCGTGCGACAAGGTGGTGTAGATGTTTTCCTTGTCCGACTGGGTGGAAATGGCCGGGTCCAGCAACAGGCTGTATTCGAAGGTGAACACGGCGCCCCAGTTTTCCATGGCGCCGAAGAACTGGCTGCGGCCCGGCGCGGCGATATTGTCCAGCTTCGGCAGCGGGTAGCGCACGCCGAAATAATCGTTGTATTCGCGCAGCAGGGCGGCCGACTCGTCGAGCGCGAAGCGGCTTTGCGCCAGCGCGCCTTTCTTGGTGATCACGCCCACTTCGGTGCCGTCGGCCATGGCCGTGGCGCGCTCGAAGTCGCCCAGGCCGAAGAACAGCAGATAGGTCGACATGCGCGGCGTGACTGCAAACGTCACGCGCTTCTTGCCATTGCCCAGGTCCGTGCTGCTGGCAACGGGCATGTTGCCGACCGCCATCTGGGTGCTTGGCACCGTCACGTCGAGCGCGAAGGTGGCCTTGTAGTCGGGTTCATCCCACGACGGGATCACGCTGCGCGCGTCCGAGTTTTCAAACTGCGTGTACAGCGCGCGCTGGCGGCCGGTCGGCATATCGTAGTCGAGCGAGAACAGGCCGGTGGCCTGGGTGCCGATCTTGCCGCTGTAGCTGATCGCCAGCGTATGCTTGCCCTTGGCCAGCGGCTGGGCAAAATGCAGGGTGGCCGTCTGCGTGGCCGCATCGACATCGATCTTGCTGGCCTGCTGCGTGCCGCCCGCGCCTTCGGCGGTGGCACCGACAAAGGCCAGTTCCAGCGCATTGAGGGTAACTGCGTTGGTCGGCGCGGCGACGTCCACCGTGATCACCACATTGGCCGTAAACGTGGCCGCCTGCGCATCGGGCGTCAGTGACAGCGCGTAGTGGCTGGGCGTGACGCCGCGCGGCAATTGCGTGGTGGTGGAAAGGGCGTGGCTGGCCGACGCCTGAGGCGCCGTTGCATGCGCGGCATGGCTGGTCAAGGACGCCAGCGCGAGGATGACGGCGGCGGCGATACGGTTGCGTGAAAGATTGCGGTGCATGAAAACCCTGTTGATAAAGAGTGTGGCGCCAGCCGGCCTTGTAAGCGGATGGCGCAATGGAAGAGGGGTGGGTGCGCTGGCGTCGGCATGGCGTGGCCAGCATTCCCGTCCAGCAATCTAGTTGTAAACCGGGGCAAAGTCAAACGCCGGCGCCTGCGGCGGCTGATAAGATACAAGCTGTAATAAACAAGACGACAACCCGGAGACCCCCATGAAACTGTATGTCAGCCCCCGCACGCCCAATCCACGCCGCGTCACCATGTTCATCGCCGAAAAAGGCATCGCCGGCATCGCGGAAGTCTCGCTCGACCTGATGGCGGGCCAGCACCGCGATCCGGGATTTTTGGAAAAAAATCCGATGGGCAGGGTGCCGGCGCTGGAGCTGCCGGACGGGCGCGTGCTGGCCGAAACGCGCGCCATCTGTACCTATCTGGAAGGGCTGCAGCCGGAACCGAACCTGATGGGCGAAGGGTTCGAGGAGCGCGCCTTTATCGAAATGGCCGACCGCCGGGTGGAACTGCATCTGTTCCTGGGCGTGGCCAACTGCGTGCGCCACAGCCATCCGGCGCTGGCGGTGCTGGAAAATCCGCAGTTCCCCGACTTTGGCGCGGCGCAGGGCGCCAAGATGCGCGAGACGGCGCAGTGGCTGGATCAATTGCTGGCGCGCCAGCCGTATGTGGCCGGCGCGCGGTTTACCATCGCCGACATCACCGCGTTCTGCGCGCTGGAATTCGCGCGCGGCCTGATGAAATACCGGCCGGGCGCGGAAGGGTTGGAACATCTGCAAGCCTGGCGCGACCGGATTGCCGAGCGGCCAAGCGCGCAAGCCAGGTAATTATTTCAACTGCCCCTGCAGGAAGGTATACGTCAGCGCCCACATCAGCGCCTGCTGGTCGTTATTGGCGGCGCCCGCATGGCCGCCTTCCGTATTTTCCCAGTACAGCACGTCGTGGCCTTGCTCTTCCATCTTGGCCACCATCTTGCGCGCGTGGCCGGGGTGGACCCGGTCGTCGCGGGTCGAGGTGGTAAAGAATACGCGCGGATATTTTTTATCCTTGAAGACGTTCTGGTAGGGCGAGTACTTGCTGATGTAGGCCCATTGTTCCGGCACGTCCGGGTCGCCATATTCGCCCATCCAGGAAGCGCCGGCCAGCAGCTTGTTATAGCGGCGCATGTCGAGCAGCGGCACCTGGCTGACCACGGCGTTGAACAGGTCCGGCCGCTGCGTCAGCACGGCGCCCACCAGCAGGCCGCCATTGCTGCCGCCCATGATGCCCAGGTGGCGCGGGCTGGTCAGCTTGCGCTTGATCAGGTCCTGCGCCACCGAGATGAAATCGTCATAGGCGCGCTGGCGGTTTTCCTTCAGCGCCGCCTGGTGCCAGCGCGGGCCGAATTCGCCGCCGCCGCGGATATTGGCCAGCACGTACACGCCGCCCTGGCTCAGCCAGGCAGTGCCGGTAATGCTGCTGTAGCTGGGCTTGAGCGAGACTTCGAAGCCGCCATAGCCGTACAGCACGGTGGGGTTCTTGCCGTCGTATCTGGTCTTCTTGTTCATGATGACGAAATACGGCACTTTGGTGCCATCCTTCGAGGTCGATTCGAACTGTTCCACCTTGTACGGACTGGCGTCGAAATAGGCGGGCAGCGACTTGATCTTCGTGCGCTGGTCGCTGCCGGCCGTGGCCAGGTACAGCGTGGTGGGGGTCAGGAAATCGGTCACGGTCAGGAAGTACTGGTCCGAGTCGACCGCATCGAGCGGGCTGGCCGCCAGGGTGCCCAGCTTGGGCGCGTCGACCACGCGGCGCTGCCATTTGCCATTCACATGGCGCAGTTCCGTCAGGCGGTTTTTCACCTTGTCCAGCGTGGTCAGCAAGATGGCCGATTTGGTCGCCGACATATTGTCGAGCGAGGAGGTGGCGGTGGGCGCAAACAGCACCTCGAATTCCTGCTTGCCCTGCATGAAGGACTTGAAATCGGTCGCCAGTACGGCGCCTTGCGGGTAGGTCGTGCCGTTGACTTTCCAGTCCGAGCGCAGGTTGATCACCAGCTGGTCGCGCATGGTAGCGGCCGTGGCGTCGTCCGGTTTCGGTACCTTGTTCAGGCTGTCGCCTTCGCGCAGGAACATCTCGCCGCTGTAGAAATCGATCTGGCGCTCGACAAACTGGTATTCATGGCCGGGCGTGAAATCCTTGTAGGCGCCGGCGCTCATGTCGTCCGGCCTGGCTTCGTACAGCGTTTTGGCCTGCTCCAATGGCGTGCCGCGCTTCCACTCTTTGATGATGCGCGGATAGCCCGAGCTGGTCATCGAACCGGGGCCGAAATCGGTGGACACGAACAGGGTGTCGTCGTTGATCCAGCTGGCGTTGCTTTTCGCTTCGGGCAGGGTGAAACCGTCCGCCACGAAGGCGCGTTTGGCGACATCGTATTCGCGCACCACCTTGGCGTCGCCGCCGCCGCGCGACAGCGAAATGAGGCAGCGTTCGCCTTTCGGATACAGGCAGGACGCGCCGCCCCAGACCCAGTTTTCGTTCTCGCCGGCGGACAGCTGGTCGAGGTCGATCACGGTTTCCCAGGCCGGCTCCGGCAGCTGGAACTGCGCCAGCGTGGTGCGGCGCCAGATGCCGCGCACATGCTGGGCGTCGCGCCAGAAATTATAGTAATACTCGCCTTCCTTGCTCACATACGGAATGCGCTCTTTCGAATTGAGGATGGTCTTCAGCCGCGCCTGCAAGGCCGGGAATGTTGGCTTGCCTTCCAGTTCCTTGGTGCTGACGGCATTATGCTGGTGCACCCAGGCCATCGGTTTTTCGCCGGCGACTTCTTCCAGCCATTGCAGCGGATCGGTGGGGGGCGTGGAAGCGGCGGCGGTAGACGGCGCTTGCGCATGGGCGGCGCCCGCTGCGGCCATGCCGAGCAGCATGCTGCCGGCAAACTTGCGATAAAAAGACATGGACAGGGTTCCTTGACTATGGTCGGTTGTTGCGCGTTGCTTGTCAGAACGGCGCAGCCATGTTGCCATGGATTCCAGACTGGAACCAGAGGCCAAGGGCGCTAGCCCGGCAAAAACCATGCTTTTCCAATATTGTTTGCTGGAATGGCACGAGACCGTGGAATCTACTGCCGATGCAGATCACCCGCGCAGTTTCATCGCATGCATCAAAGCATCGACCTGTCCGAATGCGTCCTGTTGCCACTCGTCCGGAGTCCGCCCATCCAGTACTCCAGAGTCCGCGACAAACTGCCTGACACAGCTAGGTCCGTAGCCATCCAGAGCGTCAAACTTCTGATTGATGAAATCATAGCCTTGCTTTCCACTTTCGTGAGCAAGCAATTCTGCGCATTTCGCGGCCAGTGCACCTATGCCATCAGGATAATTTCGGACCGAGTAGTAGATGTCGTAGGCATCTTTTTGCTTGTACCTTCCTTGCATCGCATGCCCTTTCATCGCCAGAAAAGCTGGTATTGAACACACCGCAATTTCCACCTGGTTGGCGCCACCATTTGGCATCTTGCCTCTTACCTGCACAAGTTCGAAGTACTTTACTGCCAGGTCGGCTCCGCTGGCGCGGATAACGGCAAAATCATCGACGAGGGGTGGATTGTTTTTCAAGATGGTTGCATCCCGTGGCATCAGGAAGTCAACGATCACATCGATGGATCCCATGCCGTCCACATCAGGTACCGTGCGGCGTAACTGAAATTTCCTGCGGCCGTCATGATAATGATAGCCGTGGGAGACAAGTGATCCTACGAGTTCAGCGTACTCGCCGTCGCCCAGTGCTTCGGCTGAAAGAGCGATATCGACATCCATGGTGCCGACATGCTCCATGTCATCCGCTGCCAGTAAAAGCCATGGCACGGACCCTCCGACGACGGTGAATTTTCCGCGATAGGAGCCGAGGATCTGCCCCATTTCCACCAACACCGACTTTACTGCCTCGGTCGCGCGCTGTTCATAATCGCTTGCATGTTGCGGTTCGTTGCTGGTCACCATAGAAGTTTTGCCTCTCGGAGATGTTGTGCAGCCTCTTGTCCGCGTTCGCCTGAGACATAGAGATCAAGATAGGTTTGAACGGGACTGGTGCAGACAATATCGGCGGCCGGCGAAATGGTATTCAAAAAAGGGCCATGGTCGGACGGCACGGTAATTTGTACATTTCCGTTCATGGCCAGTTTGAGTCCCAACCCCTCTACTACAGAGTTCAGTCCGTACTCGTCAGCGTATAGATAAGTCTTGCCGGTCCTTGCATATGGCGCGATGAAGCCGGCGGCCGAAAAGGACGATAATACGGCTGAGCTTGCATAGTCGTTTGTATGACTGAGCGTTTGCCGGATAGCATCTTCCAATGCTCGCCCATGCAGTGTTGTGTAATAACTGTCAGTCTGGCCTTTCACACCCTCATACACAGTTTGCCATTCGTCAAGAAGAGCACTTGGCTCAGTCAGCGCCATTCCGCCGTTCGAGACTGACGCCCATCCTCGTTCCAGCAAAGCTTTTCGAATATTACTGACCTGGCCCAAGCTGACTCCGCTTTTGTCCGCGAGGTCCTGGACCTTCCATTTTTGCCCGATGCTACTGAGCAAAAGATGAAGCACACGGGCTGATTTGGGCTTGTAGATGGATTTAAGTTCACGTTGCACGGCAGGCGGCACTTCCGCAACAGAACGCTCGATATACACGTTGGAAAATTGCAGCAGACAATTGCCAGCGAAGTCGAGATAAGCTACCTGTCGATCCTTGCACAGTTGACGTACCGCAGGGGAAAGATAGGGTGCGATAAACATCGTTACCGTATTGCCGGGCATGCGGGATGCCCAGTCTTTCAGCCTCAGGGCAGCAATTTCGGCGTGGCGAGGTTGCCCGATGGATTTTACTTCACATCCAATCAACCAGTTGTCGTCGTTACCGCCACTTGTACGAACGTCGATTGTGAAGTCGACCGTATCATGTGGAGGATGGATATCGATATGCCCGATCTGGACGTGGGGAATCAATGAGAGGAGTGCGGACATCTCATTGCAAGCGCGCGCTTCGACGGCCTGAGGATAGCTATCGGATGAAACCGGATTTTTTTTCAGCATAGGTTGAAAATAGCCCTTTTAGTGAAATAAATCAAATATTTCAGTAAAAAGGCATGTTTCAGCGTTTGCTGAAAAACGGTTGAAACATAAAAGGCGATTGAGGTTTTTTCCCGAGCGCGGTGGGGCACCCGGGAAGGCCCTGCCAGGAGCCATGGTGGTTCTTGCCGCTTTCTAAACAGCGGAGATAGGGCCAGCGCCACATATTGCCGCGCTGGCCTACTTGATAAGAAGATACGGCTTTGGTCGTCCAGCGGCGCCTTGGCAGTGTCGGGCGGCGTGCAGTGCGGCCTCAGGCCGGCAGCCTGGCCACCACCTTGATCTCGAAGTCAAATCCATACAACCACGTCACGCCCACGGCCGTCACTGTCGGATGCGGCGCCGCGCCCCAGTAGTCGGCCTGCACGATATCCCAGATGCGCTGGAAGTTCGCTTCGGGATTGACGATAAAGATGGTCACGTCCTGCACGTCGTCGAAGGTGCAGTCGGCCGCCGCGAGGATGGCGTTCAGGTTGTCGAAGGCGCGCCGTACCTGCGCTTCGAGCTCGGGTTCGGGCGAGCCGTCTTCGAGGCTGCCGACCTGGCCGGAGACGAACAGCAGGCCGTTGGCGCGCACGGCCGGCGAATAGCGGTTCTTTTCATACAGGGCTTGGCGGCCGGGTGGAAAAATTACGTCACGTTTGCTCATCATTCACTCCTGTCGTCATGCAGCGCGAGGCTGCGGAAGAGCTCACTGTAAGCGCCTGCGGCCTGCCGATAAACAGGCAACGGTGCGCTAGACTGTTTGTATAATCCAAACAATCAGAGCAAGGAGCGTATATGGACAGGTTTGACGCAATGAGCGCTTTCGCGCGGGTGGTCGAGACGGGCAGCTTTACCAAGGCGGCGCAGACGCTGCACATGAGCCGCACCACGGTGACGCAGCTGGTGCAGCAGCTCGAAGCCCGTTTGCGCCTGAAGCTGCTCAACCGCACCACGCGCAAGGTGAATGTGACGGCCGATGGCGCCGTGTATTACGAGCGTATCGTCGAGGTGCTGGCGGCGCTGGAAGACGTGGAAACCAGCCTGCCGAATGCGTCGGCATTGCCGCGCGGCCAGCTGCGGGTGGACGTGCCCAGTCCGCTTGCGGCCATGCTGCTTGTGCCGGCGCTGCCGCAGTTCCATGTCTTGTATCCCGATATCGTGCTCGACATGGGCGCCAGCGACCGCATGGTCGATGTGATCGGCGACAATGTCGATTGCGTGATACGCGGCGGTGAAATGAGCGACCAGTCGCTGATGGCGCGCAAGCTGGCCGACTTGCAGTTGGGCGTGTATGCGGCGCCCAGCTATCTGGAACGGGCGGGCACGCCGGTGCATCCCGGTGAGCTGGAAGACGAGCGGCACAGCATCGTGCGTTTTCGTTGGTCGAGGCGTGGCAACGGGTTTCCGCACGTGATGCAGCGCGGCGGCGAGACCGTCAGGATACAGGGGCGATACATATTGTCGATTGACGATGGCAACGCCTATCTGGCGGCGGGGGTAGCGGGCTTGGGGGTCTTGTGGCTGCCGGACTATATGGCGAAAAAGCATGTGGCGGCGGGCGAGCTGGTAGCGCTGTTTGCGGCGTGGACCATCGAGCCGATGCCCTTGTTCCTGGCCTATCCACCCAACCGTCATGTCAGCAAGAAGCTGCGCGTGTTTATCGATTGGGTAGTGGCACTGATGGACCGGCATGCGCCGGTCGGCAAAATCAATTCCCCAGAATAATCTGCGCGATCAGGCCGGTGGCGGCCGCCATCAGCACATAGTCGTTATCGACCTTTATCCACTGGTGGCCACGTGGCGGCGCGCTCAGGCGGCGGGCGCGCCAGTCGTTGACGACATGTTTCCGGTTGCGGTACTCGGGCGGCAAGCGATTGCCCTTGTACAGATTGTGGCGCGGACCGACGCCGCGGTTGCTGGCACGCGGGTTGCCGTTGTTCGGACGCGCATGGTCGTTGCCGCGCTCATCGTGGCGCTCGCCACGCTGGTCATGCTGGTCTTGCTGTTGTGGCCGGTGGTCATTCCGGTCATGGCGGTCCTGGGCAAAGGCCGATGTGCTGCAAACCATGAAGGCTGCGATCAGGGAGGAGACGAGGATTTTCTTATTCATGTGGTGTTCCTTTTTTGACAGGACCGAGCAGGGCAGCTGGCCAATAGTTGCAGTAGACCACCCTTGCTGCACGGCTTCAGTCTGCTAGCGCACGTAGTCTTCAAGGCAGCTGGTTGACCCACACGGGCGCCGACCACAGCAGGTTGCCGTCGTCCTGCGTCACGCGCGCATAGTAGAAGTGGGGGCCGGGCGAGGGCGTCAGGCTCAGGCTGGCCTGGTCCGACAGCGCGGTGACGCTGCCGTTGCCGCCCGGTACGCCCTGGAACACGGTGATGGCGGCCACCCGGCGCCCGCGCGTATTGCTGAAACCGACGGCCAGTTGCAAGGGGCCGCGATTGTCGAAGCGTTCGCCCATCATCCTGCCGTTGGCCGTGAAGATCAGTCGCGCATGCTTGTCCATGGTGGCAAACACGCGCCGCGCGCGCAGGGCTTCGAACAGGCTCTCGCGCGACAGGGCGGCGTCGCGATCGATCAAGATGGCGGTGCGGTTGCCGTAGGCGGCGCCCCAGTTGGCGCAGTGATTGTCCTGGTTGCTGCTGAAGGCCAGGTGGTAGCCGGCCGCCAGGGCCTTGTTGCAGGCCGCCTCGAAATTGCTGCGCCGGGTTTCCGTTTCCTGCTCGTTGGTGGAAAAAGCCGAGGTGTTCATCACTTCGCACAACACCATGGCGGCATCGCCATCGGGCGTAAAGCCGAGCGGCTCGCCACCCACCAGGAACTGGCCCGAACGGGCCGGGTGGTTGAACTGGCCCAGCCAGCCGCGCTCGCGCATCAGGGTGTACAGGCCGGCATAATCGCCTTTCGGCGTGTTGATTTCCGCCAGCAATTGTCCACGGCCATTTTTTTCCCAGCCCAGCAACTGCTCGCTGTTGAAGATGTTCAGGTGGCCGCCCTTGTTGATCACGCCCCATTCCATGCCGTACAGGGCCAGGAAGCCGGGGTGGGCCGTGGTGTAGGCGGCCGCTTCGGCCAGGCCGGCGTGGTACAGGGCGATCGCGTCGAACGGCTCGGCCGCCGCATTGGTGCCATCCGAGCCGTCATACATATGGTTGTGCTCGGAAGTGAGCAGCACGTCCAGCCCATGCTGTTGCGCATAGCGGTAGGCGTCGAGCGGGCCATAGGGCGCCGATTGCGGCTCCTGCGCGCCCTTGCAGGCACCCGTCGCGGCGCCGCCGTCGCTGTGGCGGGTCTGGCTGTGCAGGTTAGCGTAGACGACGCGATAGGGGAAGGTGTTGTCGACCTTTGGTGTGGACATGGACGCCATGGCGGCCATGCGCGACGAGGCCGGCGCGCCACGGTCGACGGCGATCTGCCATTGCTGCTCCACAATATCGTCGCCGCTGCCCGCCACCAGGCGCAGCTCGTACAGGCCTGCCGGCGCGCGGCGGCCATCGCTGCCGCGGCCGTCCCAGTGCAGGCGCAAGGTGGCGCTGCCGCCATCCAGAACTTGCCGCCCCGACCAGCTGCGGCGCAGCAACCCCTGCGGCCCGGGGCCGGACAGCGTCAGGCGCCAGTCGACGCTGTGTGTGCTTGCGCCATCGGGATGATCGAACTGCACGACAAACGTGCGCGCCTGCGTGCGGCGTTGGGCCGGTGCCGCGTGGAACGGCGCGGCCACGGTCGCTTCCAGTTCGCTGTGTTCCTTCGGTTCGGCCGCCTGCGCGGGCCAGGACATCACCGAAAAGGCCAGCGCACACGCGGCACCGGCCACCATTTGCCGCCATCGTCCAGGCATGATCGCCTCCATCGGGATGACTCCAATAGTATTTAGACAAGCTCTGCCATGTTTCGGTTCCCCTCATGCACCACGAAGTGGCAATGCTGCACCGCGATATGCCATGACAGGGCGCAAACGGGCTGCATTTGATACGCCAGCCCCTGGGAAAACCTGGCACGGCGCTTGCTAAAGAATAGAAACGGATCAACGGCGATCCCCTGAACAAACAACGGTCCAACGACGGACCACCATGGACAACGGCGTCCGCTCAAACTGATTTCATGATCGGTGGGAGCGGGCGCCGTTTTTGTTTTTCTAACGGGATACTTCGGGAACCATCATGGCCAGCAAAGCTACCAGCATCACCCTCTTTTCCCTCGCCACGCCACCCATGCGCGCCTTCCACCTGACCTGGATGGCGTTCTTCGTCTGCTTTTTCGCCTGGTTCGCCTGCGCGCCGCTGATGCCCATCATCAAGGGCGAGTTCGGCCTGTCGCTGGCGCAGGTGGCCAATATCAATATCGCCGCCGTCGCCATCACCATCCTGGTGCGCCTGATCGTCGGCCCCATGTGCGACCGCTACGGTCCGCGCAAGACCTATACCGGCCTGCTGCTGCTGGGCGCGATTCCCGTGCTGGGCGTGGCCGCTTCGCAAAGTTATGAAAGCTTCCTGTTCTTCCGCCTCGGCATCGGCGCGGTCGGTGCGAGTTTTGTCATCACCCAGTACCACACCTCGGTGATGTTCGCGCCGCGCGTGGTCGGCACGGCCAATGCGGCCGCCGCCGGCTGGGGCAATGCGGGCGGCGGTGCGGCGCAGGCGCTGATGCCGCTGATGCTGGGCGCACTGGTGATGTTGGGCGTGTCCGAATCGCTGGGCTGGCGCGTGGCGCTGCTGGTGCCGGGCGTGCTGATGCTGGTGATGGCCGCCCTCTACTGGCGCTTTACGCAGGACTGCCCGGAAGGCAATTACTCGGACCTGCGCAAGGCCGGCATCGCCATCGAAGGCGGCAAAAAGGGCGGCTGGGCCAGCTTCAAGGCCGCCAGCGCCAACTACCGCGTGTGGCTGCTGTTCGTTACCTACGGCGCCTGCTTCGGCATCGAAATCTTTATCCACAATATCGCCGCCGTCTACTACGTCGACCATTTCGGCCTGTCCCTGAAATCGGCTGGCCTGGCCGCCGGCAGCTTTGGCCTGCTGGCCCTGTTTGCCCGCGCCCTGGGTGGCTGGATGTCCGACAAGCTGGCGCTGCGCGGCAACCTGAACAGCCGCGTCACCCTGCTGTTCATGCTGATGATCGGCGAAGGCGTGGGCCTGCTGTGGTTCGCCAAGGTCGACAGCGTCACCTGGGCCGTGATCGCCATGCTGGTGTTTGGCCTGTTCACCCATATGGCTTGCGGCGCCACCTATGCGCTGGTGCCGTTTATCGACAGCAAGGCGCTGGGCGGCGTGGCCGGCATTATCGGCGCCGGCGGCAATGTCGGTGCGGTGGCGGCCGGTTTCCTGATGAAGGGCACCGGCGATATCCGCCAGACCCTGATCATTTTGAGCGTGCTGGTGGTGGTGTCGGCGCTGTGTGCCATTGCCGTGCGTTTTACCAGTAGCACAGCCGAATCGAAGATGGCTGCGGCCTGAGGAGAAGAAGATGAGCAACCCCCTGAAAATCGTCGTCCTGGGCCATGGCATGGTCGGGCATAAATTCCTCGAACGCCTGGCGCTGGAAAACAATACGCGTTTGTCGGTGACGGTACTGTGCGAAGAGCCGCGCCCGGCCTACGACCGTGTGCACCTGTCCGAGTTTTTCAGTGGCAAATCGGCGGACGACCTGTCGCTGGTGGCGCCCGGCTTTTTCGACCGGGGCAATGTGGCGTTGAAGTTGAATGCGCGTGCCATCGCGGTCGATCGGGCGGCGAAAACCGTCACCGTCAGCACCGGCGAGCTCCTCGCCTACGACAAGCTGGTCTTCGCCACCGGCTCGACCCCGTTCGTGCCGCCGCTGCCGGGCAAGGACCGCGACGGCTGCTTCGTCTACCGCACCATCGAAGACCTGGAAGCGATGCTGGCCTGGGGCGACAAATCCAGGACCGGCGTGGTGATCGGCGGGGGGCTGCTGGGCCTGGAATGCGCAAAAGCGCTGCGCGACCTGAAACTCGAGACCCACGTGGTGGAATTCGCGCCGCGCCTGATGGCGGTGCAGGTCGATGAAGGCGGCGCGCGCGTGCTGCGCCGCAAGATCGAGGAACTTGGCGTCACCGTCCACACGCAAAAGAACACGCTGGCCATCGTCGACGGCGAGGCGGCCACGCACCGCATGCAGTTTGCCGACGGCAGCCACCTGGAAGCGGACATGATCGTCTTCTCGGCCGGCATTCGCCCGCGTGACGAGCTGGCGCGCGCCTGCGGCCTGGAAGTGGGCCCGCGCGGCGGCATCGCCATCGACGACAGCTGCGTCACGTCCGACCCGGACGTCTACGCCATCGGCGAATGCGCGCTGTGGGGTGGGCTGATTTTCGGCCTGGTGGCGCCCGGCTACGAAATGGCCCGCATCGCGGCGCGCCATGTGCTGCAGGAGGAGGGCGAGGCGTCGTTCAAGGGCGCCGACATGAGCACCAAGCTCAAACTGATGGGCGTGGACGTGGCCAGCCTGGGCGACCCGCACGGCAATGCGCCGGGCAGCCGCTCCTACCAGTTCATGGACGAGCGCAAGCAGATCTACAAGAAAATCGTCGTCTCCGACTGCGGCAAATACCTGCTGGGCGGCGTGATGGTGGGCGACGCCAGCGAATACGGCACCCTGCTGCAGATGATGCTCAATAAAATCGAGCTGCCGGAATCACCGGAATTCCTGATCCTGCCGCAGGCGGATGGCCAGCAGAAGGTGGGCCTGGGCGTGGACGCCTTGCCCGACGGCGCGCAGATCTGCTCGTGCAATGACGTCTCGAAAGGCGCGCTGTGCGCGGCGGTGGCCGATGGCGCCACCACCATCGGCGCTTTGAAATCCTGCACGAAAGCCGGTACGGCCTGCGGCGGCTGCGTGCCGCTGGTGACGCAGATCATGAAGGCGGAAATGAAGAAGCAGGGCATGGCGGTCAACAACCATGTCTGCGAACATTTTGCCTACACGCGCCAGGAGCTGCACCACCTGGTCCGGGTCGGCAAGATCCGCAGTTTCAATGCGCTGCTGGCCGCGCACGGCCACGGTCTCGGTTGCGACGTGTGCAAGCCTTTGGCGGCCAATATCCTGGCCTCTTGCTGGAACGATTTCGTGCTCACGCCCGTGCATGCCAGCCTGCAGGACAGCAACGATTATTTTCTCGGCAATATCCAGAAGGACGGCACGTATTCGGTGGTGCCGCGCATGGCCGGCGGCGAAGTGACGGCCGATGGCCTGATCGCGGTCGGCACGGTGGCGAAAAAATACGGCCTGTACACCAAGATCACGGGCGGCCAGCGGGTCGACCTGTTCGGCGCGCGCGTGGATCAGTTGCCGGCGATCTGGGAAGAACTGATCGCGGCCGGTTTCGAGTCGGGCCACGCCTACGGCAAGTCGCTGCGCACGGTGAAATCGTGCGTCGGCTCGACCTGGTGCCGTTACGGTGTGGCCGACAGCGTGGGCTTTGCAATCGAACTGGAAAACCGCTACAAGGGCTTGCGCACGCCGCACAAGATCAAGTTCGGCGTGTCCGGCTGCACCCGCGAATGCGCCGAAGCGCAAGGCAAGGATATCGGCCTGATCGCCACCGAAAAAGGCTGGAATCTGTACGTGTGCGGCAATGGCGGCATGAAGCCGCGCCATGCGGAGCTGATTGCGTCGGATCTCGATGAAGCCACCCTGGTGCGCTATGTCGACCGCTTTCTGATGTTCTATGTGCGCACGGCCGACCGCCTGCAGCGCACCAGCGTGTGGCGCGACAATCTCGAAGGCGGCCTCGATTACCTGAAGCGCGTGATCATCGACGACAGCCTGGGCCTGGGCGCCGAACTCGAAGCGGACATGCAGCACGTGGTCGACACCTATGCGTGCGAGTGGAAGATGGCCGTCAACGACCCGGCCGTGCGCCAGCGTTTCCGCCATTTCGTCAACAGCGACAAGAACGATGAAAACGTGGTGTTTGTCGAAGAGCGCGGCCAGATCCGTCCCGCCACCGAACTTGAACGCCGCAGTACCGTGATCCCCATCCTTGCCGTGGAGGCTTGATTCATGAACGCGATTAACGAACTTTCCGGCGTCACCGCCGACAACTGGATGGCCATCTGCCAGCTCGACGATATCGTGCCCGACACGGGCGTGTGCGCGCTGCTGAAGGGCCGCCATGTGGCCGTCTTCCGCATCGGCGACAGCAGCCCGAAGATCTTCGCCATCGATAATGTCGACCCGAACGCGGGCGCCTCGGTGCTGTCGCGCGGCCTGGTGGGCAGTTTAGGGGAGCGCATCGTGGTCGCCTCGCCTATCTACAAGCAGCATTTCGACCTGCACACGGGCGAGTGCATCGAAGCGCCCGAGCATTCGGTGGCCGCCTGGCCAACGCGCGTGTTCGGCGGCATGGTGTGGGTGGCGCTGTGAATGCCGCAGTCAATGCCAACGCCCGGCCATCCTTGGTGGTGGTCGGCAACGGCATGGCCGGCATGCGCACGGTGGAGGAATTGCTGAAACTGGCCCCGGACCTGTACGACATCACCGTCTTCGGCGCCGAGCCGCACGGCAATTACAACCGCATTTTGCTGTCGCCGGTGCTGGCTGGCGAAAAGACGGTGGATGACATCATGCTGCACACGCGCGAGTGGTATGCGCAGAACGGCATCACCCTGCATGCGGGCGACCCGGTGGTGCGCATCGACCGCAAGGCGCGCACCGTGCAATCGCTGTCGGGCATCAAGGTGAGCTATGACCGCCTGCTGCTGGCGACCGGCTCCACGCCATTCATCGTGCCGGTGCCGGGCCATGAACTGCCAGGCGTGATCGGCTTTCGCGATATCGACGACGTCGACACCATGCTGCGCGCGGCGCGCGAGCACCGCCACGCGGTGGTGATCGGCGGTGGCCTGCTGGGACTGGAAGCGGCCAACGGCCTGCAGCGCCAGGGCATGGACGTCACCGTGGTCCACATGAGCGGCAGCCTGATGAACCAGCAGCTCGATGCCCCGGCCTCGATGTTGTTGAAAACGGCACTGGAAGCGCGGGGCCTGCGTTTTCTGATGCATGCGCAGACCGCCGAAATCCTCGGCACCGGCCGCGTGCAGGGCGTGCGCTTTGCCGACGGCAGCTCCATCCCGGCCGACCTGGTGGTGATGACGGCCGGCGTACGGCCGAACATCATGCTGGCCAGGGAAGCCGGCCTGCACTGCGAGCGCGCCATCGTCGTCGATGACTGCCTGCAAACTTATGATCCGCGTGTGTATGCCGTCGGCGAATGCGTGCAGCACCGGCGCGCCACGTTCGGCCTGGTGGCGCCGATCTGGGAGCAGGCGCGCGTCTGCGGCGCGCACCTGGCCGGCGCCGGCCATCGCCGCTATGTGCAGCAGGCCAGCGCGACGAAACTGAAAGTGACCGGCATCGACCTGTATTCGGCCGGCGACATCATCGGCGGCGAGGGCAGCGAAGACCTGGTGCTGCGCGATCCGCGCCGCGGCGTCTACAAGCGCCTGGTGGTGCAGGGCAACCGCTTGGCAGGCGCCGTGCTGTATGGCGAGGTGCAGGACGGCCCCTGGTATTTCGACCTGATACAGAAGCGCAGCGACATCAGCCGCCTGCGCTCGCACCTTTTGTTTGGCCAGGCCTTGTGCGGCCAGGCCGCCTGACATTGCAGAACAGGACAGCCCCATGACCATCAGCACGCCCGTGAAAACCACTTGCCCTTATTGCGGCGTCGGCTGCGGCGTCGAAGCGACCCGTTTGCCCGATGGGGCGATCCGCATCGCCGGCGACGCCAGCCATCCGGCCAACCTGGGCCGGCTGTGCGTGAAGGGCTCGGCCCTGGGCGATACCGTCGACCTGGATCAGCGCCTGCTCTACCCGCAGGTGCGCCAGGATGGCGAGAACGGCGCGCTGGCGCGCGTCTCCTGGGATGCCGCGCTCGACAAGGTCGCCGGCGGCCTGCGCGCCATCATCGATCAACACGGTGCCGATGCGGTGGCGCTGTATGTCTCGGGCCAGCTGCTGACGGAAGATTATTATGTCGCCAACAAGCTGATGAAAGGCTATGTCGGCAGCGCCAATATCGACACCAATTCCCGCCTGTGCATGTCGTCGGCGGTGGCCGGCCACAAGCGCGCGTTCGGCGAAGACATCGTGCCGGGCTGCTACGAGGACCTGGAACTGGCCGACATGGTGGTGCTGGTGGGCTCCAACACGGCCTGGTGCCATCCGATTTTGTTCCAGCGCATCGCGCGCATCAGGGAAAGCCGGCCACAGATGAAACTGGTGGTGATCGACCCGCGCCGCACGGCCACCTGCGAGCTGGCCGACCTGCACCTGCCCGTCAAACCCGGCACCGATGTGTGGCTGTTCAACGGCCTGCTGTGCCATCTGGCGAAAGAGGGCGTGATCGCCGACGATTTCGTCACGAAGCACAGCAGCGGTCTCGATACAGCGCTGGCGGCCGCCCATGTCGACTGTGCCGATCCCTTGCAGGTGGCGAAAATCTGCAAGGTCGATCCGCAGGCGCTGCTGGCGTTCTACCGCGATTTCGCCGCCACGCGCAAGGTCGTCACCGCCTATTCGCAGGGCGTGAACCAGTCGTCGAGCGGCACCGACAAGGTCAACAGCATCATCAACTGCCATCTGGCGACGGGGCGCATCGGCCAGCCCGGCATGGGGCCGTTCTCGCTGACGGGCCAGCCGAACGCCATGGGCGGGCGCGAAGTGGGCGGCCTGGCCAATATGCTGGCGGCCCACCTGGACCTGGACAAACCACGGCACCGCGAAGCCGTGCAGACCTTCTGGGATTCGCCCGCCATCGCCGGCAAACCGGGCCTGAAAGCGGTCGAGCTGTTCCAGGCCATCGAGGCGGGCACCGTCAAAGCCGTGTGGATCATCGCCACCAATCCGCTGGTCAGCATGCCCGACGCCGACCAGGTGCGCCGCGCGCTGGACCAGTGCGAACTGGTGGTGGTGTCCGACATCAGCGCGCAGTCCGATACCAATGCGTATGCCGACGTGCTGCTGCCGGCCCTGGGCTGGGGTGAAAAAGACGGTACGGTGACCAACTCCGAGCGCCGCATCTCGCGCCAGCGCGCTTTTTTGCCGGCGCCGGGCGAGGCGCGCGCCGACTGGCAGGTGCTGTGCCAGGTGGCCACGCGCATGGGTTACGAGGGCTTCGATTTCACCTCGCCGCAAGCGATTTTCGACGAGCATGCGCGCCTGTCCTCCTTCCGCAACGAGGGCGAGACGGCGCGCCTGTTCAACCTGTCGCACCTGGTGGCGCTGGACGCGGCGCGCTACGAGGCTTTGTCGCCGCAGCAATGGCCGCAAAATCAGCCACGTTTGTTCGGCGACGGCTGCTTTGCCCATGCCGACGGGCGTGCGCGCTTTATCGCCACCACGCCGCGCGCGCCGCACAACCTGCCTGACGAGGATTTTCCGCTGGTGCTCAATACGGGCAGGGTGCGCGACCAGTGGCATACCATGACGCGCACCGGCAAGGCGGCCCGCTTGTCGGGCCATATCGCCGAATCGTTCATCGACATCCACCCGCAGGACGCGCTGCTGTACAGCGTGCGCGAAGGCGAGCTGGCGCGCATTTCCAGCCGCTGGGGCGCGATGGTGGCGCGCGTGGTGCATGGCGGCGGCATCGCGCGCGGCCAGGTGTTCGTGCCGATCCACTGGAGCGACGCCAATGCCTCCGACGCGCGCGTGGGAGCCGTCGTCAATCCGGTGGTCGATCCCGTCTCGGGTGAACCGGAATTCAAGCATACGCCGGTCCGCATCGAACAGTTCCGCGTGCACTGGCATGCGTTTGTATTGAGCCGCACACCGTTGAAGCTGGACGGCGTGGCGCACTGGACGCGGGTGCAGGGCGAGCAATTCCTGCGCTACGAGCTGGCAGGGCGCCATCGCCTCGACGACCTGGCCGGCTGGGCGCGCGATTTGCTGGGCGTGACGGATCTTGATGCCGACTGGCTCGATTATGCCGACGCCAGCGCGGGAGTCTATCGCGCGGTGCACCTGGAAGAGGGGCGCATTGCGCAATGCGTGTATGTGTCGCCACGCCCGGACCTGCCGTCGCGCGCCTGGCTGGCCGGCCTGTTCGCGCACGCGCAGCTCGACGCGGCGGACCGTGCCGGCGTGCTGCTGGGCCAGCCGATTGCCAAAGGCATGGACGCCGGCCCCACCGTGTGCTCGTGTTTTGGCGTGGGCCGCAACACGATCTGCGCCGCCATCCGCAAGGATCACCTGACGACGACGGCGCAGGTGACTGCCTGCGTCAAGGCGGGCGGCAATTGCGGTTCCTGCGTGCCGGAGATACGCCAGCTGATCGCGGTGGTGGCGGCCGAAGCGCTGGCCGAGCGCGCGGCATAGGCTGTAATGCCGTTCAGTTAAGCTGTCAGACGCATGTCAATGCGTAAGGATTAGAAACGTAAAAATGGCGTGCCGGAGTGAACTGACCCCAAATAGTTGGACGGTTTAATTTGCTAGCTGATCAAGAACTGAGTTCTGTACTGCACAGGACTCAGCCCTTTTAGCTTGAGCTTGATACGGTCATGATTATAGTAGTGAATGTACTTTTTGATGCCCCGCTGTAGTTCCTCGACACTAGTAAATTTATTCAGATAGAAGAACTCGGTCTTGAGCACGGCGAAGAAGCTTTCCATGGCTGCGTTGTCGAGGCAGTTTCCTTTGCGGGACATACTTTGTTCCAGCCCCTTATCGCTCAGCATTTTCTGGTATGCAGGCATCCGATATTGCCATCCCTGGTCAGAATGTAGCAAAGGTTTGTCTTTCGCTTTCAGTTTGGTCAGCGCCTTCTGGAGCATGGAGCTCAAAAGTGGATCCATCAGTCAAGACACTTTCCCGACTAATTTAAGCTGTGCCCGTTTCCACTGCTCCAGCTGCTCGGCGCTGACCCGTATTGCTCTCTTCCTGTGACTTCTTCTTGTCGTCACCAAACCGGTCGACGATCAGCGCACCGCCGCCAACCCCGTCGCGGTAGACTTGGTCGGGCGTCTGGTAGCTCAGCGATTGGTGCGGCCGCTCAGCGTTATAGAACGCGAAATACTGCGCCAGGCCCACCGTCAATTCCGCCATATTGGCGTATCCTTTCAGATACACATCCTCGTACTTCACGTTGCGCCACAGCCGCTCGACGAAGATGTTGTCCAGCGCCCGACCGCGCCCGTCCATGCTGATGGCGACGCCTTCGCGCTTGAGCACGTCGGTGAAGCCCGTGCTGGTGAACTGCGAACCCTGATCGCTGTTGAACAACTCCGGCTTGCCATGCTGGCGCAAGGCGTCCTCCAGGCAGTCCACGCAGAACGACGCGTCCATGCTGTTGCTGAGGCGCCAGGACAGCAACTTGCGGCTGTACCAGTCGATGATCGCCACCAAATACGCGAAGCCCCGCGCCAACCGGATGTAGGTGATATCGGTCGACCATACGTGATTAGGACGCGTCACGGGCACACCGCGCAACAGGTACGGATAGACCTTGTGCTGCGGATGCGCTCGGCTCGTATTCGGCCCCGGCGCCATGCCCGCCAGCCCCATGCCGCGCATCAGACGCTGCACGCGCTTGCGGTTGACTACATGGCCCGTCGCGCGCAGGAACACGACCATGCGCCTGCTGCCATAAAAAGGCCGACTGGTGTATTCCTCGTCAATCAGCGCGCTCAGCTTCAGGTCGCTCTCGTCCTCGCATGCCTGCCGGGATGCCGCGTCGATCCGGCGGTACACCGTCGCGCGCGGCACGCTTGCCAGCTCGCATTGGCGCGTCAGCGGCAGCTTCTCGTGCCCGGCTTCGATCCAGCCCAAGCGCGCCTCCTGGCTCACGGCCCCAGCTTTTTTTTAAGCCAGTCCACTTCCATCTTCAGCCGACCGATCTCGCCGTATAGTTTGTCCTCGGGACTGCTTTCATCGATCGGCTTGGGGCCGCGCTTGGTGTCGAACAGCGCGCCGGCGTTCTCCAGGATTTCCTTTTTCCACTGGCCCACCAGCACCGGATGCACGCCGAACTCTTGCGCGATCTCCGTCACCGTCTTGACGCCGCGAACGGCCTCCAGACCGACCTTGGCCTTAAACTCGGCCGTGTGTACCCGACGTTTTTTACCTTCACTCATTTGCTGTCATCCTTTCACGGACCACAGCTTAAACCATCGTCTCAGATTCGGGATCCACTATACTCACCAGCGTGAACACGGGCCGCCTAGCCGTTTCAAACGCAACGATTTCACCGTTATACAAGTCCATCACCGGCGACAGATACAGCTTCTCGCCAGCGACGTTAAACTCCGTCACGTCCGTTACCCATTTCTGATTCGCTACCTCTGCCTGAAATTGACGCTGCAAGATATTGGTCGCTGGCTGGCCAACTTCGCCCTTGTACGAGCGATATTTCTTCGGCCGTACCAATGACCTCAAGCCCAGCTGGGTCATCTGGCGTTGTACCGTCTTATGGTTGACTTGCTGGCCCAACTGCCGAAGAGCGAGTGTCACGCGTCGATATCCATAACGCCCCTTGTGGCGTGCGAAAATGGTTCGAATTTTCTGCTTCAATGCATCATGCTTGTCGGCCACCTGCGCAACCTTTTGCTGATAGTAAAAGGTACTGCGCGGCAGGCCGGCCAGCTTGAGTAAGTCTGTCAGAGAAAATTGCTGCCTTAGTTCAGCGACTACTTGTGCTTTTTTCGCACTGTTGTCTGCTGCTCTTGCTGCTGCTGAACCAAGGCTTTCAACTTTTTTAGGTAGGCATTCTCCATGCGCAAGAAGTTGACCTCCGCGAGCAGTTCTTCGCGGCTACGAGTTTCATCATCTACGTGGGTTACAGGCTGAGGCGACTGAGGGGTAGGCATATTTTTAGGTTTGCCGCGCTGTCGCGGCTTCAGAGCGTCTATACCGCCACTATGATAGCAGCGCTCCCATAGCGAGATGCATTTCCCGCCGCGGATATTAAATACTGCTGCAGTCTGGCGATAAGAGAGTTTGTTGGCCCACATGTGCTCCAATACCTGCAAGCGCCGCTCTACCGGATAGTGGGTAAACTTCTTCTCCAAACCAGCTTGCCCATGAACGTTATACAAAGAGAGCCAATGTTCAACCATCGAATGATGGATGCCGTACTGGCGGGCGACCGTCTTGGCTCCTGCTTCACCTCGTACACATTGCTGGATAACGTCCAGTTTGAATTGCATACTGTACTTTGCCATAAAAAACCCCGAAAGTTCGTGTCCAACTTTCGGGGGTCAGTTCAGAGACGCGCGCCTGAGAAAATGCCGATGGCGGCGTTGCAGCTCCTCGCCGACCATGCGTACTGTCTGCGTCGCTGCGCCTTGCCCTCGACATTTTTCAGGCGCGCTTGGCCCGGTGTGCCTGTGCGGGCGACCGGGTTTTTAATCCGTTTTGCAGGTTTGCCGGGAGCGTAGGGACACTAACTGAACGGCACTACGGCATAAGCTGTCTTTTTTGTTCCTGCTTTGTTATATTTCCTGTCACGACAGGAGAGCAGATGAAGCAAGCACAAAGCAGGGCGGCCACGGTCTGGCTGACGGGATTGAGCGGCGCCGGCAAGACCAGCATAGCCGGGGCGCTGGCGCAGCGCCTGAAGGCCGACGGGCGCGCCGTCACGGTGCTCGATGGCGACCTGCTGCGCCATGGCCTGAACCGCGACCTGGGCTTCACGCCGCAGGACCGGCATGAAAACATCCGCCGCACGGCCGAAGTGGCGCGCCTGATGAACGAGGCGGGGCTGGTGGTGATCGCGGCCCTGATTTCACCCAACCGCGCCGACCGCGCCATGGCCGCCGCCATCATCGGCGCCGCCCACTTCATCGAAGTGCATGTCAGCACGCCGGTGCAGGTGTGCGAAGCGCGCGATCCCAAGGGCCTGTATGCGCGCGCCCGCGCCGGCCAGATTCCGCAATTCACGGGCGTCTCCGCCCCCTATGAAGCGCCGCTGTCGCCGGCACTGACGCTCGATACCGAGCAACAGGCGCTGGAGGACTCGGCCGGCCAGTTGTACCGCCATCTGCTGGCGCATGCGACCCTGTTGTAAGTCTGCCCGTGTCGCCCATGGGCATGGACAATTTGGTATTATATCGTAAAGCAATATTATTTTTTTGCCTGCCGGTGCACGCGCCAGGACTGGCGACGACGATAGCAGGGGCGCAGCGCCAGGAAGTCCCGGACCCCTGATTCCATGAAAACGAGACTACGCAAGAGCATCGGCAAAACCCTGCCCGCCAGCCTGAAGGCGCGCATGAGCGTGGTTGTCTTCCTGCTGGTGCTGGGCGCCGTCGCGCTGCTGGCGCTGGCCACCCTGGCCGTGGCCGAGCGCGACATGCGCGGCGTGACGAGCCAGCAGCAATATGCCTCGCTGGCCAGCGCCGCCGTGTTCATCGATGAAGAGCTGGCGACCAAGCGCGATGTGCTGCGCGTGATGGCCGACAGCCTGGCCGCGCAGGACGTGCATGACCAGGCCGGCCTGCAGCGCTTCCTGTCCGCCCAGACGGTGCTTGGCAAGGAGTTTTTCACGGCCGGCCTGGTCGGTCTCGACGGCAGCGTGCTGGCAAGCCTTGGCCCGGTCAAGCCGCGCGCCGGCGCAACGGTCAAGGACCGCCCCTATTTCACGCAGACCCTGGAGCGGAAGCGCTCGGTCGTTTCCGAGCCGCTGCAAGGCAGCATCTCCGGCATGCCCATCGTCGTCGTCACGCAACCCGTGTTCGATGCGCGCGGCCAGGTGCGCCTGGTGCTGGCGGCCAGTGTCAACTTGCGCCAGCCCGATTTCCTGGGCCGGCTCGACGCGCTCAAGCCGGGACCGGGCGGCCATCTGTACATCATGACGGAACAGGGCATCGTCATCGAGCATCCCGACAAGTCGCTGATCATGCGCCATATCGGCGCGCTGTGCCCGCCCAGCGTGCCGACCCGCAGCGCCATGCAAGGCTTCCAGGGGGCGATGGCGGGCAAGACCAGCCATGGCGACGACGCCCTGTTTGCCTACCATCGCATCGCCAGCACCGGCTGGATACTGGCCTCGGTCTACCCCACGCGCGATGCCTTCGCGCCGCTGCGCGCCATCCGCAGCAAGATCTTGCTGGCGGCGCTGGTGCTGGCGGCGCTGGCGGGCCTGGCCGGCTGGCGCGTGGTATTGCGCCTGCTGCGTCCGCTCGAACGCCTGCGCAGCCAGGTGCACCAGATCCGCCGCCACCGGCTCGGCATCGAGGCGCTGCAGATCGAGCGGCGCGACGAGATCGGCGACTTGAGCCGCGATTTCTATACCCTGGTGGCCGAACGCGAACTGGCCGAGACACAGACGCGCGACAGCGAACGGCGCTTGAAACTGCTGACCGATCACGTGCCGGTGGTGATCGTGTATATCGACCGCGAACACCGCTACCAGTTCATCAACGCCACGTTTGAAAAATGGTTCGGCATCTCGGCCAAGGAGGGCATGATGCGCTCGATCAGCGAGGTGCTGGGCGAAGCGGCCTATCAGCTGCGCGAGCAGTACCTGCGGCGCGCGTTTGCCGGCGAGGAGGTGGAATATGAATTCACGGTCGATGACGGCGCACCCGAGCGCGCCGGCAACGGCCGCGCCTTCCAGACCAGCTACGTGCCCGACGTCGACGAGCGTGGCGTGGTGATCGGCGTGTATGGCCTGATCCATGAAATCACCAAGGTCAAGGCGGTGCAGTCGGCGCTGCGCTTCGCCGCCGGCACCGATACCCTGACGGGCATCGCCAACCGGCGCCGTTTCGACGAACACCTGGCGCAAACCATGGCGCGCGCGCAAGCGGCGGATGCGTCGATGGCGCTGGCCTATCTCGATATCGACCGCTTCAAGGCGATCAACGACAGCCTGGGCCACCAGGCCGGCGACGAAGTGCTCAAGGAATTTGCCCAGCGCTTGCTGCGCAGCGTGCGCGCCAGCGACCTGGTGGCGCGCCTGGCCGGCGACGAGTTCGTGATCGTGTTCGAGGGCGTCAGGAGTGCGGCGGAAGTGCGCCAGATCGGCGCCAAGATCGTCGACGCCATCCGTGTGCCGTTCGCGCTGGACAGCGGCCCTTTGAGCGTGACCACCAGCATCGGCATCGCCATCTACCACGAAGGCGAGCTGACGCCGGAACAACTGCTGAACCTGGCGGACCAGGCGCTGTACCAGGCCAAGGGCCAGGGCCGCGATGGCGTGGCCTTGATGGACGGCAGCGTCTAGTTCAGCGGCTCGCTCTTGAGCTGGTGCGTGCGCGCCACTTCCTTCATCGCCACCAGCAGGTTCTCGCGCAATTCCGGCGGCAACTGGCCGAAGAATTCCTCGTCGTTCTGGTCGGCCATGCCAGCCAGCACCGGCACCAGCGCTTCGCCTTCGCTGGTCAGCTCGATCGAGTGCTGGCGGCGGTCGGCCAGCAGGATCGATTTGCTGACCATGCCCTTGCCTTCCAGGCGGTCGATCAGTTTCGAGACGGCGCCCTTGCTCATGCCGGCCACTTGCGCCAGCACGGTGGGCGAGGTGCAGCCGAGGCGGAACATTTCGCGCAGCACCACCCATTCGGACACCGTCACGCCATTGGCTTCGGCTTTTTTCTGGAAGCTGTGCGACACATGGTTGGAAACAAAACGCAGCCAGTAGCCCAGGTGGGCTTCCAGCTCGCTGACGCTGGCCGCATTGGCCGCGTTGGTGGCACTGGCGGGGGCCGGCATGGTGGCCGATTCAATATTGTGGTTCATCTGTTTTCCTTCACTGGGCAGCATCGGGCAGGGTCGGGGCGCTTGCGGTCGAGTGCATGGTTGTCGGTATGCGTGCGGGAGGCGGCGTTCCCGCCGTTGCCGGGAGAGCGCTGCGCCACAAGTTTTTCTTCCTTCCGCTACCGTCGCGACCAGTCATGGCAAGCATGCAATAGTGTTGCCAGAGAGGAAGATTAAAAAACCAACTCTTGTTGCCTCAATGGTAACAGGATTTTTGGGTTTTGCTAACTATTTCATTGCGTTAAGTGAGATTGTCCACACATGGCGGCATTGCACCGCCATTTTCCTGCCCGGAAAGGACCTCAGAACCTCAGCCGGCCACCACCAGCTTGACGGCGGCGTCGCGCAAGACCTGGGCAAACAGCGCCGGCGGCGGGGCGTCGGTAAACAACATGTCGACCTGGGCCAGGTCGGCCAGGCGCACCAGGGCCTTGCGGCCGAACTTGTGCTGGTCGGCCACCAGCCACACTTCGCGCGACTGCTCGATGATGGCTTGCGCCACCTTCACTTCGCGCGCGTCGAAGTCGCGCAGGCTGCCGTCCTCGTCGATGCTGGAAATGCCGATGATGCCGATATCGACCTTGAACTGGCGGATGAAGTCGATGGTGGCTTCGCCGACGATGCCGCGGTCGCGTCCGCGCACCACGCCGCCGGCGACGATCACTTCGCAGCCGGGATTGTCGGCCAGGATGGCGGCCACGTTGAGGTTGTTGGTCACCACGTGCAAGCCCGTGTGCTGGCCCAGCGCGCGCGCCACTTCCTCGGTGGTGGTGCCGATATTGATCAGCAGCGAACAGCCATGCGGCACCTGCAGCGCGACGGCGGCGGCGATGCGGCGCTTCGCTTCGCTGTTGAGTACCTGGCGCTGGCTGTAATCGATGTTTTCCACCGACGAGGGCAGGCCGACGCCGCCATGGTAGCGGGCCAGCAGCCGCGCTTCCTCCATCTGCTTGACGTCGCGGCGCACGGTCTGCGGCGTCACTTTCAATTGCTGGGCCAGTTCTTCGACCGACACGGTCAGGTGCTGGCGCACGGCGTCGAGCAGGCTGCGCTGGCGGGGATTGAGGATCATGGTGCATTCTTTCTTTATAAACGAACAGAAACGAACAGGTAATGATGAAAATATGTTGCCATGAGTTCGTATTCTGGCGTAATCTTATTCATCTGGCATATGAATTATATCTTTATTGATTACAACGACATGGAGTTTTGATGGTGGCAGCACAGGCGAGCACGAGGATGGAATGCGATCTGCTGGTGGTCGGCGGCGGCATCAATGGCGCCGGGATCGCGCGCGATGCGGCGGGGCGCGGCCTGTCGGTGGTGCTGTGCGAAAAGGATGACCTGGCGTCGCATACCTCGTCCGCTTCGACCAAGCTGATCCACGGCGGCCTGCGCTACCTCGAATATTATGAATTCGGTCTGGTGCGCAAGGCCCTGATCGAGCGCGAAGTGCTGCTGCGCTCGGCGCCCCACATCATGTGGCCGCTGCGTTTCGTGATGCCGCATGCCCAGGGCCAGCGCCCGGCCTGGCTGATCCGTGCCGGCCTGTTTCTGTACGATATGCTGGCGAAACGTGAACTGCTGCCGGCCTCCAGCAGCATCACCCTGAACCGCCATGCGGCCGGCCAGCCCTTGAAGCCGCAGTTCAAGCGCGGTTTTGTCTACTCCGACGGCTGGGTCGACGACGCCCGCCTGGTGCTGCTCAACGCCCTTGATGCGAAGGAGAAGGGCGCCACGGTCCTGACGCGCACGCGCTGCGCCAAGCTGGTGCGCGAGGCCGATCACTGGCAGGCCAGCCTGCAGCAAGGCGATGGCGGCACGGTGCAGGTGCGCGCGCGCAGCGTGGTCAACGCCACCGGCCCGTGGACGGCCGACTTCCTGAAGCAGGCGGCGCCCACCGCCCAGGGCCGCCATTTGCGCCTGATCAAGGGTAGCCATATCGTCGTCAAGCGCCTGTTCGAGCATGATCACGCTTATATCTTCCAGCACCCGGACGGGCGCATCGTGTTTGCGATTCCTTACGAGAACGATTTCACCCTGATCGGCACCACCGATCTCGATTACCAGGGCGACAGCGGGAAAGTTACGATCGACGAGGCGGAAATTAGTTACTTATGCCAACTTTCCAGTTACTATTTCAGCAAGCCCATCGTGCCTGCCGACGTGGTCTGGACCTATTCCGGCGTGCGGCCGCTGGTCGAAGATGCATCGGCGCAAGCCAAAGCCGTGACGCGCGATTACCGCTTCGAGCTGGACCGCGAAGGCGCGCCGCTGCTGAGTATTTTCGGCGGCAAGATCACCACCTTCCGCAAGCTGGCGGAAGAGGCGGTCGACCTGCTGGCGCCCTTGCTCGAAAACAAGCGGGGGCCATGGACGGCGCAAGCCTGCCTGCCGGGCGGCGACGTGTTCGGCAAGGTGCCCGACAACCGCGCGGTGAGCGAGTTCGGCGCCTTTATTACCGGCTTGCAGCGCCAATATGGCTGGCTGCCGGCCAGGCTGGTGGCGCGTTACGCGCGCGCCTATGGCACGCGCATCCATGCGCTGCTCGACGGGCGCGCCAGCGTGGCGCAGATGGGCGAGGAGGTGGCCAGCGGGCTGTACGCGGCCGAGGTCGATTATTTGCGGCGCCATGAATGGGCCGTCAGCGCCGCCGACATCTTGTGGCGGCGCTCCAAGCTGGGCTTGCATTTGCCGGCCGGTACGGAGCAGCTGCTCGATGCCTGGCTGGCGGCGCATCCCCTGTAGCAGTACGTAGTAGTAGCAAGCGGCAAGCGACCATGCCCCGACAGAGGGCGCGGCGACCATACCTGGAGGAGACGACGTGCAACTTGACTTGAGCGAGATCAGCAAGCAGCAGGGTGCTGACACTTATCTGTATCCGATGTCGCTGGCGCTGGTGCCGGGCGCCATCAATGTGCTGCTGGGCACCACGCGTGCCGGCAAGACCACCTTGATGCGCGTGATGGCGGGGCTGGACAAGCCCACGTCCGGCAAGGTGGTGGCCGATGGCGTCGACGTGACGGGCGTGCCTGTCAGCCGGCGCAACCTGGCCATGGTCTACCAGCAATTCATCAATTACCCCGCTTTTTCCGTCTACGACAATATGGCGTCGCCCCTGCGCCTGCGCAAGGAGCCGGAAGCGCAGATCCGCGGCAAGGTGCTGGCGCTGGCCGAGCGCCTGCATATCACGCCCTACCTGGAACGCCGGCCCGGCGAATTGTCGGGCGGCCAGCAGCAGCGCACGGCGCTGGGCCGCGCGCTGATCAAGGATGCCTCCCTGCTGCTGCTCGACGAGCCGCTGGTCAATCTCGACTACAAGTTGCGCGAGGAATTGCGGCGCGAACTGACGGAACTGTTTTCCAGCGGCAGCACCACCGTGGTCTATGCCACCACCGAGCCGCTCGAAGCGCTGCAGCTGGGCGGCCATGTGGCGGTGCTGCACGAAGGCCGCTTGCTGCAGCAGGGCCGCACGCTCGACGTCTTCAATGCGCCCAACAGCATCGCCGTGGCGCGCACCTTCAGCGATCCGCCGATCAACCTGATCGACGCCCAGCTCGACGCGCACGGCGTGGCGCAGGCCGCCGATGGCCTGTCGATTCCCTTGAGTCAACAGCAACTGGCGGCGCTGGCCGGCCAGCGGCAAATCACCCTCGGCGTGCGCGCCCACAGCCTGCACCTGGCGCCGCAGTCCGGCGATGACCTGGCGATCGCGGCGCAGGTGGACCTGGCCGAAATCAGCGGTTCGGAAACCTATGTCCACGCGCGGCGCGGCGCCCTGGCGCTGGTGGCGCAACTGGGCGGCGTGCACAATCTCGACATCGGCAGCGCCTGCACCGTGTATTGCCAGCCGCAATCGCTGTTCATCTTTGGCGCCGATGGCGGCCTGCTGTTCGCGCCACAGGGAGGAGCGTGACATGGCGCGTATCGAACTGGTCGACCTGGCCCACGCCTACAAACCGAACCCTTCCGCGCCCGCCGACTACGCGCTGCGGCCGATGAGCATGAGCTGGCAGGACGGCGGCGCCTATGCCTTGCTGGGGCCGTCCGGTTGCGGCAAGACCACCTTGCTCAATATTATTTCCGGCCTGGTGAAACCGTCGCATGGCAAGGTGCTGTTCGACGGCAAGGACGTGACGCAACTGCCGACCGAGGCACGCAATATCGCGCAGGTGTTTCAGTTTCCCGTTATCTACGACACCATGACCGTGCACGACAACCTGGCTTTTCCGCTGCGCAATCGCGGCTGGAAGGAAGCCGAAGTCAGGAAGCGGGTGCAGCAGGTGGCGCAGATGCTGGAATTGTCGAGCGACCTGAAAATGCGCGCCAGCGGCCTGTCGGTGGACGCCAAGCAGAAGATCTCGCTGGGCCGTGGCCTGGTGCGGCCCGACGTGGCCGCCGTGCTGTTCGACGAACCGCTGACGGTGATCGATCCGCACCTGAAATGGCTGCTGCGCCGCAAACTCAAGGAAATCCATCACGAACTGAAGCTCTCCCTGATCTACGTCACGCACGACCAGGTCGAAGCGCTGACCTTTGCCGACCAGGTAGTGGTGATGACGCAAGGCGAAGTGGTGCAGACCGGCAGCGCGCAGGCGCTGTTCGAAGCGCCCGAGCATACTTTTGTCGGCTACTTTATCGGCAACCCCGGCATGAACTTGCTTGAATGTACGGTCGTAGATGGCCAGGCACGGGTGGCGGGACAATTCCTGGCCTTGTCCGAACCGGCGCGCGCGGCATTGTCGGGTGCGCAGGGCAAGATCACCGTGGGCGTGCGGCCCGAGTTTGTCGAGTGCGTGAGCGCTGGCCAGGCTGGCGCCGATACCCTGGCCGCCACCGTGCTGGCCGTGCGCAATATGGGCACGCACTACCTGGCCGAGTTCCAGCTGGGCAGCGTGACGGTGGCGGCCAAACTGCGCGCCATCGACGCGGTGGCGGGCCAGTCCGTGCGCTTGCGCTTTCCGCCTGAGCGCACCTTGTACTACCTTAACGACAAACGGGTGGCTTGATGAAAACCGATAACAACCGTGCCTGGTTTCTGATTTTGCCCGTGCTGTTGTGCGTGGCGTTTTCCGCGATTTTGCCGCTGATGACGGTGGTAAATTATTCCGTGCAGGATATTTTGAGTCCCACGCAAAAAGTGTTTGTCGGCACCGAATGGTTCCGCATGGTGATGCTCGACGGCGACCTGCACAGCGCCTTGCTGCGCCAGCTGCTGTTCTCGGGTTCCGTGCTGGCGATCCAGATTCCGCTGGGCATATTGATCGCCCTGTGCATGCCGGCCGATGGCTGGAAGGCGTCGCTGGCGCTGGTGCTGATCGCGCTGCCGCTGCTGATCCCCTGGAACGTGGTCGGCACCATCTGGCAGATCTTCGGCCGCGGCGATATCGGGCTGATGGGCTATACCCTCAATGCGCTGGGCATCGCCTATAACTACAACGGCAATTCGCTCGACGCCTGGCTGACCGTGATGGTGATGGATATCTGGCACTGGACGCCGCTGGTCGCGCTGCTGTGCTATGCGGGCCTGCGCGCGATACCCGACGCCTATTACCAGGCGGCACGCATCGACGGCGCCTCGCGGCTGGCCGTGTTCCGCTATATCCAGCTGCCGAAATTGCGCAATGTGCTGATGATCGCCGTGCTGCTGCGCTTTATGGACAGCTTCATGATCTATACGGAACCGTTCGTGCTGACCGGCGGCGGACCGGGCAATGCCACCACCTTTTTGTCGCAATACCTGACACAGAAAGCCGTGGGGCAGTTCGATCTGGGACCGGCCTCGGCCTTCTCGCTGATTTACTTCCTGATCATCCTGCTGTTCTGCTTCGTGCTGTACACCTGGATGCAACGCGTGGGTACGGGAGACCAGAAATGATGAACAAGAAAATCAGTGGCGCCATCCTGCTTGCCTTCCTGGTCGCGTCCATGTTGCCGATCTACTGGATGTTGAACATGTCCTTGAAAACCAATGAGGAAATCGTCGGCGTGTTGAGCCTGTGGCCGCAGCAGCTGACGTTTGCCAACTACCACACCATCTTTACCGACCCGTCCTGGTACAGCGGCTATATCAACTCGATGATCTATGTGGCATTGAACATGGTGCTGTCGGTCACCGTCGCCTTGCCGGCCGCGTATGCGTTCTCGCGCTATAACTTTGTCGGCGACAAGCATTTGTTCTTCTGGCTGCTGACCAACCGCATGACGCCGCCGGCCGTGTTCCTGGTGCCGTTCTTCCAGCTGTATTCCACTGTCGGCCTGATGGACACCCACCTGGCCGTGGCGCTGGCGCACATGGTGTTCAACGTGCCGCTGGCCGTATGGATACTGGAAGGCTTCATGACGGGCGTGCCGAAGGAAATCGACGAGACGGCATATATCGACGGCTACAGCTTTCCGCGCTTTTTCGTGCAGATTTTCCTGCCGATGATCAAGTCCGGCGTGGGCGTGACGGCCTTTTTCTGCTTCATGTTCAGCTGGGTCGAACTGCTGCTGGCGCGCACCTTGACGTCGGTCAACGCCAAGCCGATCGCCGCCACCATGACGCGCACCGTGTCGGCGGCCGGCATGGACTGGGGCGTGCTGGCGGCGGCCGGTGTCTTGACCATCGTGCCCGGCGCGCTGGTGATCTGGTTCGTGCGGCATTACATCGCCAAGGGTTTTGCCATGGGGAGGGTGTGAGATGGAACCAAATGTAGACAGCACAGCCAGCCTGTTCGGCTGGATGGCATGGACGCCGGAAGTAGCGATCTTTTTTTGCTGCATCGGCTTGATGCTGGCCGGCATGACGATCTGGCAGATCCGTTCGCCCAGCATCGAACGAAAAGGTTTCCTGCCGATGCCGACCACGCGCGGCGACCGCCTGTTCGTCGGCCTGCTGGCGGCGGCGTATGTCAACCTGGCCTGGGCCGGTTTTACCGAATTTCAACAAACCATAGGAGCGGCAATCAGTTTTGTACTGTTATTGGTAGTGATGCGTTGGGGATGAAGTCGTAGATGCGAACACCGTGCCGCTTTCGGCAGCGCGGATGACAACTATAAAGGAGAATCACGATGAAATTGCAGTGTACAGTCCTGGCGGCGGCAGCCGCGCTGCTGGTGTCGGGTGCGGCCCTGGCCGACGTCAAGCAGGCGCAAACCTGGATCGACAAGGAATTCCAGCCTTCCAGCCTGAGCAAGCAGCAGCAGCTCGATGAAATGAAATGGTTTATCGACGCGGCCGCCAAGCTGAAAGCCAAGGGCATCAAGGAAATTTCCGTGGTGTCGGAAACCATCGACACCCACGTCTACGAATCGAAGACGCTGGCCAAGGCCTTCGAGGAAATCACCGGCATCAAGGTGCGCCACGACATCATCCAGGAAGGCGATGTAGTGGAAAAGCTGCAGACCTCCATGCAGTCGGGCAAAAGCATCTATGACGGCTGGATCTCGGATTCCGACCTGATCGGCACCCACTACCGCTACGGCGCCGTCGAGCCGCTGTCCGACTATATGGCGGCCAAGGGCAAGGAGTTCACCAATCCCGGCCTGGACCTGAAGGACTTTATCGGCATCAGCTTTACCACCGCGCCGGACGGCAAGGTGTATCAGCTGCCCGACCAGCAGTTCGCCAACCTGTATTGGTTCCGCGCCGACTGGTTCGCGCGCAAGGACTTGCAGGCCAAGTTCAAGGCCAAGTATGGCTATGAGCTGGGCGTGCCGCAGAACTGGTCCGCCTATGAAGACATCGCCGACTTCTTTACCAATGACGTGAAAGAAATCGATGGCAAGAAGGTGTACGGCCACATGGATTACGGCAAGAAAGATCCATCGCTGGGCTGGCGCTTTACCGATGCCTGGCTGTCGATGGCCGGCGCGGCCGACAAGGGCATTCCGAACGGCATGCCGATCGACGAGTGGGGCATCAAGGTGGCCCCCGACAAGTGCACACCGGTGGGCGCCTCGATGTCGCGCGGCGGCGCCACCAATTCGCCGGCGGCCGTGTTTGCGCTGACCAAATATATCGACTGGATGAAGAAATACGCGCCGCCGCAAGCGAACGGCATGAATTTCTCCGAGTCCGGCCCGGTACCGGCCCAGGGCGAAATTGCCCAGCAGATTTTCTGGTACACGGCCTTTACGGCCGGCATGGTGAAGCCGGGCTTGCCGGTGGTGAACAAGGACGGCACGCCGAAATGGCGCATGGCGCCGTCACCGCACGGCCCGTACTGGAAGGATGGCATGCAGAACGGCTACCAGGACGTCGGTTCCTGGTTCCTGTTCAAGTCGACGCCGGACGACCGCAAGGCCGCCGCCTGGCTGTACGCGCAATTCGTGACCTCGAAAACCGTGTCGCTGAAAAAATCCATCGTCGGCGTGACGTTCATCCGCGATTCCGATATCCGCCACGAGTATTTCACGAAGCACGCCAATGAATACGGCGGCCTGATCGAGTTCTACCGCAGCCCGGCCCGCGTGGCCTGGACGCCGACCGGCAACAATGTGCCCGATTATCCGAAGCTGGCGCAGCTGTGGTGGAAGAACGTGGCCACCGCGATCACCGGCGAAAAATCGCCGCAGGCCGCGATGGACAACCTGGCCGAGGAAATGGACCAGGTCATGGCGCGCCTGCAGCGGGCCGGCATGAAGGCGTGTGCACCGAAACTGAATGCCAAGGGCGACCCTAACCAGTATCTGTCGGACCAGCACGCACCATGGAAAAAGCTGGCCAATGAAAAACCAAAAGGAGAGACCATCGCCTACGATAAATTGCTGCAAGCTTGGAAAGAAGGCAAGGTAAGATAAACTGCCGCGCTGTCATGAGGGCGCAAGCACCCAGTCGCTTGCGCCTGTTTTTACCGGTTTTTTTGTAGTAGCAGACAATGACTAAATACATACTCGCTTTAGACCAGGGCACCACCAGTTCGCGCGCCATCCTGTTTGACCATGCCGGCCACCTGCACGCCTGCGCCCAGGGCGAATTTCGCCAGATCTTTCCGCAGCCGGGTTGGGTCGAACACGACGCGAACGAGATCTGGGACTCGCAGCTGGGCGTGCTGCGCCAGGTCATGCGCGACAGCGGCGTGGCTGCAGCGGACGTGGCAGCCATCGGCGTCGCCAACCAGCGCGAAACCACGGTGCTGTGGGACCGCGCCACGGGCCAGCCGGTGGCCAACGCCATCGTCTGGCAAGACCGCCGCAACGCCGCCTTCTGCGAGCAATTGCAGGCGGAAGGCAAGGCCGAACTGATCCAGCAAAAAACCGGGCTGGTGCTGGACGCGTATTTTTCCGCCACCAAACTCAAATGGCTGCTCGACAACGTGCCCGGCGCCCGCGCGCGGGCCGAACGGGGCGAGCTGGCCTTCGGCACCATCGACAGCTGGCTGATCTGGAAGCTGAGCGGCGCCCATCTTACCGACACCAGCAATGCCTCGCGCACCATGCTGTTCAATATTCATGCCCAGCAATGGGATGGCGACCTGCTGGCGCTGCTCGATATTCCCGCCTCCTTGTTGCCGCAAGTGGTGCCGTCGAGCGGCGTGGCCGCCCACACGCATGCCGAGTTGCTGGGCGTGTCCTTGCCGATCGCCGGCATCGCGGGCGACCAGCAGGCCGCCACCTTCGGCCAGGCCTGTTTGAAACCGGGCATGGCGAAAAATACCTATGGCACCGGCTGCTTCATGCTGATGAATGTCGGCAAGAAGCCGCTGCCATCGAAAAACCGCTTGCTGAGCACGGTCGGCTGGCGCCTCGGTAACGGCCCCGACAGCACCGATTACCTGCTCGAAGGCAGCGCTTTTGTCGCCGGTGCCGCCGTGCAATGGATGCGCGATGGCCTGGGCATCATCGAGCACTCGTCCGAAGTCGAAGCGCTGGCCACCAGCGTGCCCGACACGGGCGGCCTGGTCTTCGTGCCGGCGTTTGCCGGCCTGGGCGCGCCGTACTGGGACCCGTATGCGCGCGGCACCCTGATCGGCATCACGCGCGGCACCGGCAAGGCGCATATCGCGCGCGCGGCGCTCGAAGGCGTGGCCTACCAGAACGTCGACGTGCTGTCGGCGATGCAGGATGACGCCGGTATTGCGCTATCCGAACTGCGCGTCGATGGTGGCGCCGCCCGCAACGACATGCTGATGCAGTTCCAGTCAGACATCCTGAACGTGCCGGTGGTGCGACCCGAAGTGACGGAAACGACGGCGCTGGGCGCGGCCTACCTGGCCGGCCTGGCCGTGGGCTTCTGGAGTTCGCTCGACGAGATCGCCTCGCAATGGCGGGTGGCGCGCCGTTTCGACCCAAAAATGGCGGACGACGAGCGGCTGACGCGCCTGCATAAATGGCAACGGGCGGTGGAACGGTCGCGCGACTGGAGCGAATGAGGTATCACTTTTTCAGATAGTACACCGCGTAGCCGATGGCTTCGCGCGGTGTCGAGTACAGGTCGCGCAGCTCGCCATAGGGGGCGTGCACCTGGGCGCTGACAGTGACGCCGGCGCGCTCCAGCGCCAGCCGGAAGCGCGGCACATGAAAGTATTGGGTGGCCACCATGGCGGTGGTCAAGCCATGCGCTTGCAGGTAGATGGCGGCGTTCCTTGCCGTCGCTTCCGTGGTCCGGCCCTGGTTGTCTTCGATAATCGCCGCCGCCGGCACGCCCTGGCGTTTCAGATAGCCGGCCATGGCGGCCGCTTCGTCAAACCCTTCCTTGCCGGTGCCGCCGCTGACGAAAATGCGCGGCGCCTGCCGGTTCCTGAATTGTTGTAGCGCCACATCGAGCCGCGCCTGCAGGCGCGGGCTGGGCGTGCCGTCCGGCGCCACCGTATTGCCGGGCACCACGATCATGTCGGCCGGCGCGATCTGGTCATCGAGACCGGCGGCAACGATGGCCGCCGACGCCAGCAGCAGGGTAGCGGGAAAAATCAGCAGGTATTTGAGCATGGCGCATCATACCTGCCGGCAGCTTTTCAAGCCTGGCGCGCGCGCTGGCTGGACAGATAAATATTGTCCTTGGCCAAAGGCTGGCCTTCCTGCACCGCCTTGAGCCAGTCGGCCGTGCTGGCCACGGCGGCAAAGTTTGAATGGAACACGGTGCGGTAGACGCGATGGATTTCCTCGGCGCTGGCCTGGCCGGCCGCGTTAGCGTAGGGCAGGGAACCGCTGGCGTCGATCAGGAATTCCACCTGCAAGCCGTCGTGCGATGCCTGGTAGATGGTGGCCGCGTCGCAATTGTGCGTCATGTAGCCGACGATGGTCAGCGTGTCGATGTTCTTGGCAGAGAGCCATGTACGCAGATCCGTGCCGGCAAAGGCACTGCCCATGGTCTTGTGGAGATGATGGTCGGCTTCGATGGCGGCCACTTGCGGGTGCAACTGCCAGCTGGCGCTGCCCTTGGCGAAAACCGGCGAGCCTTCCGGCGCGTCGTGCTGCACCACGATCACGGGCACGCCGGCCGCGCGGGCGGCGTGCATGGCGGCCGTGATATTCGGCAGGGAAAGTTCGACCGGTGGATATTCGATCGGCAGCTGGCCGGTAAAATATTCGTTCTGGACATCGATGACCAGCAGGGCGCGGCGCGGGGTGGCGTTGGACATGGCGTTTCCTTTCAAGGTGGACTGAGGACCATTCTGAGCCATGCGGCACGCGCCCGACAGTGGCCTGAAGGCCTGTCTGCGATACAATCGGGCCATGCTCACACTCTCCGTTCGCCGTCCCTTGCAAGTTGCCGTGATCGCCTATGACGGCATCACGCCGTTTCATTTGTCCGTGCCTTGCCTGGTGTTTGGCGCGCAGGTGGGCGAGCCCGACGCGGCGCTGTTTGCCGTCAAGGTCTGCGCCGCCATTGCCGCGCCGCTGCCCACCGCGGCCGGCTTTGCCATCGTGCCCGGGCATGACCTGTCGCTGCTGGAGACGGCCGATATCGTCATCATGCCGTCCTGGCATGACGATTGCCGCGCGGCGCCGGCATCGCTGGTGACGGCGCTGCAGGGCGCCCACCGGCGCGGCGCACGCATGGTGGGCCTGTGCCTGGGCGCGTTTCCGCTGGCGCAGGCGGGGTTGCTCGATGGCAAGCGGGCCACCACCCACTGGGGCATGGCGGCGATGCTGGCGGCGCGCCATCCGCGGGTGATGGTGGAGCAGGAAATGCTGTATGTCGATGATGGCGAGGTGCTGACCTCGGCCGGCGTGGCCGCCGGCCTCGATTGCTGTTTGTATCTGCTGCGCCAGCTGGCCGGCGCCGAACTGGCCAACCGCGTGGCGCGCCGGCTGCTGGTGGCGCCGCACCGGCAGGGTGGCCAGGCGCAATTTATCGAGCGGCCGCTGCCGGTGTCGGGCAGCGAAGGACGCTTTGCCGAGGTGCTGGCCCATGTGAGCGCACACCTGGGCGCCGTGCACAGCATCGATGCGCTGGCCGAACGGGCCGCCATGAGCCGGCGCAATTTTACCCGGCATTTTCGCCAGGCGACCGGGACCTCGTTCAAGCAATGGCTGCTGGCCCAGCGCCTGGCGCACGCGCAGGGCATGCTGGAAAAAAGTGCCGTCTCGATCGATATGGTGGCGCAAGCGGCCGGCTTTGGCACGGCCCTGTCGCTGCGCCAGCATTTTCGGGCCGCGTTGCAGATGTCGCCATCGGCTTATCGCAAGCTGTTCGAGGACAGGACACCAGGCGCTGTCAGCGTGGCCGGGTCCAGCACCCGATAGCTGGCCTGCCCTGCGGGCGTGTCGACCGTGATCACCGTGTGTGTGCCGCCACCGAACTGACGGTAAGACAGTTTGATCGCGGCATGGGCTGGCACCAGCGTGACGAGATTGCGTACCGCCACGCCAACCTGGCGCGCGCCGTGTTCGAGCACCACGATACGTTCGATCGGCACGCCATCGGGGCCGAGCGCGACCAGGGGCAGCATGCGCCCTTGCCAGGTACAACTGCCGTCGGGCGCGCCAGTGGCATTGAACGTCGGTGCCTGCATGTCCGCGGGCGGTACGATGATGGTGACGATGGATGCCATCGGCAGGGCCAGTTCCACACCTGCGTCGCAGACGATGTAGGCGTCGGCGCTGCGCGTGTCCGCCGCCGGCGCCGAGGGTGTGCTTGCTTGCGATGCCTGCGGACACAGTGCCATCAGTGCCGCGTCATCGAGCACCAGTTGCGGTGGTCCGGGTGGTAGCGTGACCGTTGCCGTCACCAGCGCATGGGCGCAGGGGCCGCCCGTGCCGTACTGGATCTGGCCGGAAGGCACTGCCGCGACGGCCAGGGTTCGGTCCAGGCGCACCCCCAGGCAGCGACCGTCGCGCTCCAGTACGGCCAGCAGTGGCGGCAGCACCGCTGGCGCCGGCAGGACGCCGTCGAACATGGCGCCATTGAGGACATACACTTCGCGTCCGCGCCAGTGGATCACCCCCGCCAGTTGTCCATTCCAGCCGAACACGGTGTCGAGGGGCGGGCAAGGCAACACTGCCGCAATCAGTGTCGACGGCAGCGCCAGCACGCGGCCTGACAGCTCGAACGTTGCCAGCGATACACTGTCGCCGGCTGCCGCCAATGCGCCTGGCAGGTCGTTCACAGTGGGCGTGCCGGCCTGATCGCTCCACGCTTGTGCACGGCGCATCAGGCGCTCGGGCTCCAGCAGGTTCAGTATCTTGTCGTCGCCGGCGGGCCGCGCGACGTAGCGGAAAAAATGGTCGGTATCCTCGCTATGGCTTACCTGTTCTATGTGAGCGGCCTCGATTTCCCGTACGCTGGCGATGGCATCGACGGCCAGGGCGGCCAGGCGGCCATCGGCTGCCAGCACGACCATATAGGGGCAGTCCGTATCGGCAGGCTGATTGAGCCAGCGGCGCAGGTCGATCAGTGGTACTGCCTGGCCCTGGTAGGAAAACACGCCGGCCAGGGGACCGCCGCCAGGCGGCATGGGCTGCAGGTCGGCGGGGCGCGGCAGCGCATGGCGTACATGAGACGCCGCGATGCCCAGATATAGCGGACCGATGCGCACCTGTGCATAGTGTCTGGTTGCCATGGTCAGTGCGCCGGGGTAGTCGATGCACGCAGCTCCGCCAGCAGTTGCGTTACATGCCGGCTCGAATCGACCTGGGTTGCCGTGGCCTCGTCGATCAGTCCGATGGACTTGGTGGTGTTATGCACTGACATGCGAATCTGTTCGAAGGACTGGCGCACTTGTTCGGACAGCTTGCCGGACTGGTCGACGCGGCTGATGGTCGTATCGATCAGGCGTGCAATATTGCGTGCGGCGGTGCCCGATTTTTCCGCCAGCTTGCGAACCTCGTCGGCGACCACGGCAAAGCCCTGGCCGTGCACGCCGGCACGTGCCGCCTCGACGGCCGCATTAAAGGCCAGCAAGTTGGTCTGGATGGCAATTTCGCTGATGGTATTGACGATGTCGTGCACATCCTGCGACGATTTCTGGATTTCCAGGATTGATTCGATCGACTGGCCCAGCAATACACGCCCCTGCTGTGCGTACTGCTCGGTCTGCTGAGCGATGATGTTCGCATGCGCGGCGCTCTTGCCGATGCTGTCGATTGCGCCGGCAAGTTCTTGCATGACATCGCCCATGCCGGCGACGCGGCTGCAGATGGTCTGCTCGCGCTTGACCTGCTGGGTAATGTCCATCGCAAACTTGACGACCTTGAAGACGCGGCCGTCGGTGTCGAGCACGGGATTGTAGGTGGCCTGCAGCCAGATGGCGGCGCCATGCTTGCCCAGCCGGTGGAAGCGGGCGCTCTTGAACTTGCCTTCACCCAGGTCTGCCCAGAAGTGGCGATAGTCTTCGCTCTGCACCAGTTGCGGGTCGCAGAACATGCTGTGGTGCTGCCCCACGACCTCGTCCAGCGTATACCCGACGGCGCGCAGGAAATTGCCATTCGCCGTGAGTATATTGCCTTGCATATCGAATTCGATCACGCCCTGGGAACGCGCGATGGCGTCGATCTTGCCGGCCGTGTCCGAACTGAGACGCTTGGCGGCGGTAATATCGGTGGCAAACTTGACCACTTTCACGGGTTTGCCGCCGGCATCGAGGATGGGGTTATACGATGCCTGTATCCATACTTCGCGTCCGTGCTTGTCGATGCGGCGAAATTCGCCGGACTGGAACTGGCCGTGTCCGAGGTTGTCCCAGAACTGCCGGTAGTCGGCCGCTTGCGCATCCTCGTCGGTACAGAACATGCGGTGGTGCTGCCCGAGCAGTTCCTGCTCCTGATAGCTGAAGGCGCGCAGGAAATTGTCGTTGGCGCGCAGGATCTGGCCCTGCAGATTGAACTCGATCACCGCCTGGACCCGTTCGATGGCCTGGATCTTGCCAGAAAAGTCCAGTTGCGCGCGCATGTCGGCGCTGATGTCGTCGAGCAAGGCTATGACCTGATCGACCGGCCCGCCATCGCCCGGCAGCGCTACGTAATGAGCGTGTACCCACAGCTCGCGGCCTTGCCGGTCCATGCGGCGGTATTTGCCTGACTGCGACTGGCCCGCTGCCAGCTGGCGCCAGAGTTCCAGCTCTGCGCCCGTGCGCTCCTGCGTGGCGAGACACAGCACATTGTGATGTTGGCCCACCAGTTCGTCGCGCTGATAGCCGAACAAGTCCAGCGCAAGCTGGTTCGCGTCGCACACGATGCCGCGCGCATCAAACTTCAGCAGTCCCTGCGTGCGGGTCAGTGTCCTGACCAGCCCGGTGCTATCCATGTCGCATGCCGGCCCTATCGCCCTCGTTGTCGTGTGGTTCATTGCGCTCTCCATGTTTCTTGATTGCCAGACCGCGCCGGATCGGGTTGCTGGGGCAGCCAGCAAGAACGGCATATGGTGATGGGAAGGTAGAACATCAGGTCTGTCAAATTAAATTAAATTTCACATATTTTCACAATAGTACACGAATAGTTTGAATTTAAAATTAAATAAATCAAATAAAATAAAATTTAGAGGGTTGCTGCGTGGCATTAAGATCGCGCTCGCTGTCGCCTCGCAGCGACAGCGAGACAGTTTTCAGCCAATACGCGTTGTCCACAGCCTGGCCGGGTCAAGCGCAGCAGGGGTGCCGCCGGGCAGCGTGATGGGCTCGCTGGGCGCCATGCGTCTTGCTCTGGCGAATCTGGTGGGGCAGGTGCGTGCCAGTGCGCATGCGATCACCTCCGGCGCGATCGAGATCGCTTCGGCCAATGCCAGTCTCAGCACCCGCACTGAAGAGCAGGCGTCGAACCTGGAGCGGACCGCCGCTTCCATGGAAGAGCTGACCGAGGGCGTCGGGCAGACGGCGGCCGCCGCCAGGCAGGCCAGCGAGCTGTCGGTCTCGGCCTCCACGGTGGCAGGGCGCCGCGCCGAGGTGGTGGCCAGGGTGGTCGACACCATGGACGTGATACACGCCAGTTCGCGCAAGATCGCCGACATCCTCGGCACCATCGACGCGATTGCTTTCCAGACCAATATCCTGGCCTTGAACGCCGCCGTCGAAGCGGCCAGGGCGGGCGCCTGGTCAAGGAGGCGGGCAATACCATGCACGACATCGTCGGCAGCGTGGCGCAGGTGGCGGCCATCATCGGTGAAATCAGCGTGGCGGCCGGCGAGCAGAGCGAGGGCATCGCGCAAATCAATACCGTCGTGTGCCACCTGGATCAGATGACGCAGGAAAATGCCGCCATGGTGCAGGACACGGCCGCGGCGGCCGAACGATTGAAGGAGCAGGCCGTGCAGATGACGGCCGTGGTGGGTGCCTTCCTGCTGGCAGAAGAAAGCGGGCCGGTGGCGCGGGCGCAGCCGCGCAAGGTGCTGGCCGGTGCGTTGCCGGCGCTGCAATAGACGCTATTCGCGCGGCTCGTGGATGCGGAATTTCCTGACCACCCCGGCGCGGTCGAACATGACGGCCACTTCGCGCGTGCCCTTGGCGTTGAGCAGAGGCAGGTAGCGGCTGGCGGACGGCGCTTGCAGTTGGTTCTTGTAGACCCAGACTTCATAGCCGGGGTCGAAACTGACCACCGTGGCGCTGCCCAAGGCCGCGTCGAGGTCGAGGCGGGTGGTCTTGCCGACAGTAATATTCTGGTAGATGGCGCCGTTGGCGGGCGCGCGGTTGACGGTGTATTCGCTGGCGGTGCACATGGCCACGCTGAGGCCCGCGAGGCAAGAAAACGCCAGTTTCAAGAATGTGTTCATAGCAGTAGTCCCGGTGCGCATCACTGCTTCCAATCTCAGAGGGGACGGGCGTGATGTCGAGGGGGAGTGTGCTTGCGTTTGTAACGATGTGCTACCGGATTCTATAAAGGCGCGCAAATCGATACCGATGGTGCCGGTAGTCGCTACTTTTCAGCGGCCCTGCAGCACTTCGGTCGAGACCGCCAGGGTTTCCTTGATTTCTTCCATTACCACATAGCTTTTCGATTGCGCCGCGCCCGGCAGCTGCAGCAGCATGTCGCCCAGCAATTTGCGGTACTCCGCCATTTCATGGATGCGCGCCTTGATCAGGTAGTCGAAATCGCCTGACACCAGATGGCATTCCTGCACCTCGGGAATCTGCAGCACTTCGCGGCGAAATTGCTCGAAGGCCGACGCCGATTTTTGATTGAGGGTAATCTCGACAAAGACCAGCAATTTTGCCCCCAGCGCGGCCGGATTGACCTTGGCGTGGTAGCCCGTGATGACGCCGTCGCGCTCCATGCGCTTGACCCGTTCGATGCAGGGCGTGATCGACAAACCCACCTGCTCACCGAGGTCTTTCATCGAGATGCGGCCGTCCTGTTGCAGGATGCGCAGGATGTGCCGATCCAGCTTGTCCAGGCCGCGTGACGATTCTTTTAGAATTCTCATGGATTTTTATGATTATTTGCTGAATATCTCGATTTATACGTGAACATATGCTGGGCACTTACCAATATCATAGCGGTAAATCTGGCAATCTGCCCTAAAATAAATAGAGGAAATTATGCGTATCGTGATTCTGGGTAGCGGCGTCATTGGCGTCACCAGTGCTTACTATCTGGCCCGGGCAGGACATGACGTGACCGTCATCGACCGCCAGCCGGGTCCGGCACTGGAAACCAGCTTCGCCAATGCGGGGCAAATTTCTCCTGGTTACGCTTCGCCGTGGGCGGCGCCCGGGATTCCCCTGAAAGCGGTGAAATGGATGATGCAGCGCCACGCGCCATTGTCGATCTCGCTCGACGGCAGCCTGTCGCAGCTGAAATGGATGTGGCAGATGCTGCGCAACTGCACCCCCGACGCCTATGCCGTCAACAAGGAGCGCATGGTGCGGCTGGCCGAGTACAGCCGCGACTGCTTCAAGGTCTTGCGGGCCGAGGCCGGCATCACCTACGAAGGCCGCCAGCAAGGCACGATGCAATTGTTCCGCACTGAAAAGCAGTACAACGACGCGGCCAAGGATATCGACGTGCTGCGCGACGCCGGCGTGCCGTTCGAAGTGTTGCAGCGCGATCAGTTGTCGCGCGCCGAACCGGCCCTGGAAGGTGTCAAGGACAAATTGTTCGGCGGCCTGCGCCTGCCCAACGATGAAACCGGCGACTGCCAGTTGTTCACTACCCGCCTGGCCGACATGGCCGTCAACCTGGGCGTGCAGTTCCGCTACGGCGTATCGATCGACGCGCTGCTGACGCAGGGCGACAGCATTGCCGGCGTGCAGTGCGGCGGCGAAGTGGTCAAGGCCGACGCCTACGTGGTGGCGCTGGGTTCCTATTCGACCACCCTGCTGAACCCCTTGCTGGGCATCCCCGTGTATCCGCTGAAGGGCTATTCGATCACCGTGCCCATCGTCAACGCGGCCAAGGCGCCCGTCTCGACCATCCTGGACGAGACCTACAAGATCGCGGTGACGCGTTTCGACGACCGCATCCGCGTCGGCGGCATGGCCGAGATCGCCGGCTACGACCTGCGTTTGAACCCGCGCCGTCGCGAAACCCTGGAAATGGTGGTCAACGACCTGTTTCCCGGCGGCGGCAACACGGCGCAGGCCACCTTCTGGACCGGGCTGCGCCCGATGACGCCGGATGGCACGCCCATCGTCGGCCGCACGCCGCTGCGCAATCTGTACCTGAACACGGGCCACGGCACCTTGGGCTGGACCATGTCCTGCGGTTCGGCCCAGTTGCTGGCCGACCTGATGTCGTCGAAACAGCCGGCGATCCAGGCCGACGACCTGTCCGTGGGCCGCTACAATGGCGGGGAGCAGCGCGGCAAGCTGCAATATGCGGGGGCGTAAGCAGAAATGAGCAAGGTAACAGAAGCAAGCAGCAAGGTGGCGGCACAGGCGCGCAGCGGCGCCATTCTGACCATCGATATCGACGCCGTGCGCGCCAATTACCGGCTGTTGCGCGAGTGCGTGCAGCCGGCCGCCTGTTCGGCGGTGGTGAAATCGGACGCGTATGGCCTCGGCGCGGCGCAGGTGGCCGCGGCCCTGCATGAAGAGGGTTGCCGGCATTTTTTTGTCGCCCACCTGGAAGAGGGCATCAGCCTGCGTCCGCACGTGGCGCCGGACGCCGCCATCTTTGTGCTGCACGGCCCGCCGGTCGGCACGGAAGGCGAATTCACGCGGCATGGCTTGATCCCCGTGCTCAACAGCGAGCCACAGGTGGCCGGCTGGCGCGCGCATGCCGCCGCGCTCGACCGTGAGCTGGACGCCATCGTCCAGGTCGATACGGGCATGTCGCGCATGGGCATGTCGCCGCAGGAAATCGATGGCTGGCTGGCCGATGCGCATTTTCTTGATGGCATCAAGGTGCGGTATATCATGAGCCACCTGGCCTGCGCCGACGAGCGCTATCATCCGGCCAACGCGCAGCAACTGGCGCGCTTCCTGGAAATCCGCGCGCGCCTGCCGCAGTATCCGGCCAGCCTGGCCAATTCCTCGGGCGTGTTCCTGTCGCCCGACTACCATTTCGACCTGGTGCGCCCCGGCGCGGCCCTGTACGGCATCACGCCGCAGGCGGGCGAGCCGAATCCCTTGCGATCGGTGGTGCGCCTGCAGGGCAAGGTGATCCAGACGCGCAGCATCAATGCCGGCGACCATGTCGGCTACAGTTGCCGCTACACGGCCACCGGCCCGTGCGTGGTGGCGACCGTGTCCGTCGGTTACGCCGATGGCTGGCTGCGCAGCATGAGCAACCAGGGCGTGGCGGTGATCGATGGCGTGCGCGTGCCGCAGGTGGGCGCCATTTCCATGGATTCGATCACGCTCGACGTCAGCAACATCGATGCCGGCCGGGTCGCGCCGGGCCAGCTGGTCGACCTGATCTGCCCGGAACACCCGGTCGATGCGGTGGCCGCCATGGCCCATACCATCGGCTATGAAGTGCTGACCAATCTCGGGGGACGGTATTTCCGCGTGTATACAGGTCTTGCAGGTCTTGCGTCAGGCGCCACCTGACCTTCTGGCGTGCAGACGCCGGCAATACTTGTATGGCAAGATAGGCCTGTCGTGATCTTCACTTCAGGCCTTTTCTTTAACCACCACAGGGGGATTTACATGAGTCAATACCAAGTTGCAATCATCGTCGGCAGCCTGCGCAAGGATTCCTTCAACCGCCAGCTGGCGGACGCCATCGTCAAGCTGGCGCCGCCTGAATTTTCCTTCAAGCAGATCGAGATCGGCGACCTGCCGCTGTACAACCAGGACGACGACGGCGCCCAGGCACCGCAAGTATTGCGCCTGAAAACCGAGATCGCCGATGCCCAGGCCCTGCTGTTCATCACTCCCGAATACAACCGCTCGATTCCCGGCGTGCTGAAAAACGCCATCGACCATGGCTCGCGCCCTTACGGCCAGAGCGTGTGGGCCGGCAAGCCGGGCGCCGTGCTGGGCGTGTCGGTCGGCGCCATCGGCACCGCGCTGGCGCAGCAGCATTTGCGCAATGTGCTGGCCTACCTCGACGTGCCACTGCTGGGCCAGCCGGAAATGTTTATCCAGGCCAAGGAAGGCCTGTTCGATGAAAACGGCAATATCGGCGCGGCCAGCCTGGGCTTCTTCCAGGGCTGGATGAAGCAATATGTGTCGTGGGTGCAAAAGCACGCGATTCACGCCTGATCACACCATTGCCTGAACTTGACGCGTCCTTGATATCGCGGACAACAAACGGTTGCCATCGTCGTTTGTTGCTCTATAGATATGTATAATGCGTCTTTTTCAGGCGCGTTCTCCTCATGCCGCATCACCCCAAGTTGCCTTTGCGAATAAACCTGCGCCGGCTGATCGTGCTGGTGGCGTTCGCCAGCGCCATCATCGCGCTGGCCAATACCTTTTACGCCACGTATCGGGTGCAGCGGCAGTTGCTGATCGATACCACCCTGGAAGCGAACCAGGCCTATGCGCACAAGCTGGCCGGCAGCACCGAGGATTTCCTGCAGTCGAACCGCCAGCAACTGGCGTATAGCGCCGGCCTGCTGGCGCGCCGGTTTGGCGATGCCTCCGCCCTGACGGCCGAGGCCGAGCGCCTGCGCGGCCAGACCAACAGTTTTAATTCCGTGCTGATCGTCAACGCGCGCGGCATCGTGCTGGCTGTCTCGCCGGAAACCCTGGCCTTGCAGAACAGCCAGCTGGCGTCAAGCGGGGCGCTGCAGGCGCTGCGCGAACGCCGTCCCCTGATCACCCAGCCGTATATGTCGACGGCGGGCAACCTGGTAATCTTTATCTCGCATCCCATCTTTGATGCGAGCGGAAACTACCTGGGCTATGTGGGCGGCTCGATCTACCTGAAACAGAAAAATATTCTCTCCAGCCTGCTCGGCCAGCACTACTACCGCGACGGCTCCTATCTGTATGTGGTCGACCAGCGGCGGCGCCTGCTGTACCATCCCGATCCCGGCCGGCTCGGTGCCACCGCCGGCGCCAATGTGGTGATCGACGCCATCGTGCGCGGCGAAAGCGGGAGCGGCAGCACGGTCAATACGCTCGGCGTCGACATGCTGGCAGGCTACGCCGTGCTGCCGTCGACGGGCTGGGGCATCGTGGCGCAGCGCCCGACGACCGCCACCCTGGCGCCGCTCAAGCAGCTGATGCTCAATACCTTCTGGCATACGCTGCCGATCGCCTTGTTCAGCCTGCCATTGATCTGGTGGCTGGCGCGCCTGATCTCGCGGCCGCTGGTGCAACTGGCCGAAGGCGCCAGCCGCATGGATGCGCCTGGCATGGCCGAGCGCATCGGCCGCATCGGCGTGTGGTACCTGGAAGCGGCGCAGATCAAGCGCGCCTTGCTCTTGGGCATGTCGTTGTTGCAGAAAAAGATCGGCAAGCTCAAGTCCGACGTGCAGACCGACCCGTTGACGGGGCTGGCCAACCGGCGCGGCATGGCGGCCGCGCTGGAGGCGTGGCAGGCGCAGGCGCGGCCGTTTTCCGTGATCGCCATCGATATCGACCATTTCAAGCAGGTCAACGACCGTTGCGGCCATGCGGTGGGTGACGCCGTGATCCAGCGCCTGGCCCACCTGATGCGCGCCTGTTCGCGCGACGCCGACGTGCTGTGCCGCAATGGTGGCGATGAATTCATCATGCTGCTGCCCGACGCCAGCCTGGACATCGCCTTGCAGGTGGCCGAACGGCTGCGCGCGCGGGTCGCCGAGGCCGAGATTCCCGGCGCCGGTGCTGTGACCGTCTCGCTGGGCGTGGTCTCGTCCAGCGAGCAGGACAGCGACAGCGCCTCCATCCTGCTGGGCGCCGACGCGGCGCTGTACGTGGCCAAGGAACGCGGGCGCAATTGCGTGGGCGTCAGGGACGCGCTGGTGCGCCACGGATGAACAAGCTGAACATTCGCTGCGAGGTGGACGGCCAGCCGTTCGACCCGCGCTGGCTCGGCTGCCGCGACATGGGCTATGGCCAGCGCAGCGAGCTGCCCTTGCGGCCGTTTCGCTTGCGGCTGCCTGCCGGCATGCTGGACAGCCTGGTGGGCGAGGCCTGCGATGCGTTCGTGCAGACCTGCCGCGAAGACGACGCCGTGCTGGACGAGTCCGACCTGCCGGCCCTGCGCGACGCCGGCTATCCCCCTCTTGCCACCATGCTGGCGCGGCACCAGCCGCTGCTGGCCGAGCTGCTGGTCGATCATCTGTACCGCGACCTGCTCGACGCCATTGCCATGTGCAGCGGCGCCGAACTCTACCGCCCGCGCCGCGGCGGCGATCCGCGTGGCGCGGACGGGCGGCGTCACTTTACCGTCAACGCGCTGCGGAAAGTGCATGTCGCAGAAGGCGAGATCGTGCTGGAAGGGCAGGGCTATTTCGGCACCTGGATCATCTGGCTGGCCGAACGGACGTAACTGCTTGACCTTCCTCCCATGTCAAGGTTTATCATGCTGCCATGAATCGTGTCTTTTATCGCCACCTCGTCCGTTTGCTGCTCTGGCTGCTGGTCGCCGCGCTGCCCTTGCAGGGTTTCGCCGCAGCCATGCGCAGCTGCTGTTTGCAACAGCCAGGTCCAGCAGTGACGATGAAGATGGCACAGGAAGATGCGCCGCATTGCCACGCCATGACCGATATGGCCGATATGGAAGACCATGTCGGCAAAGCCATGGACATGAGTCATGGTCATGATTGCGGCAACCATGGCGCCTGCACCGTGGGCGCCACGGCGCCGCCACCGATGGCCGCGCTGCATCCATTGATGCTGGGCGCGCCGCAGCCGCCTGCCGCGCTGTCGCCGCTGTTTGCCGGCCATATCCCGTCCGGGCCAGAACGTCCTCCCAGAAGCCCCCGCTCCGCCTGACCGCCCGTGAACCTGGCGGGGAGTTTCCCTGCGCCAGAGTTTTATTTTCGTGCCTTTGCCGCACGACCGTCCTGTTATCGAGATTACCCATGAAGCAATTGTTCAGCCTGGCCCTGGCCGCATGCCTGCCGCTGGCCGCCCATGCAGCAACTCCCGCACCGCACGATGCGCAGGCATCCGTGCCGTCCATCGTCTACCGTTCCGCTTTCGAAACGTATCAACCCGCCGCCGAAGACGAGGCCACGCCCGACCAGACCTGGCGCGCCGTCAACCGGAAAGTGGGCGACGCCGGCGGCCATATGGGCCATATGATGAAAGGGCACAAGATGCCGATGACTATGCCGATGAATATGCCGATGAATATGCCAATGGCTAAGCCTGCTGCGCCCGAGGCCCCGGCCGAGCCGCATCATGAACACCAGGGGCACTGAGATGGCCATCTTCCGTACTTTTCCAAGCTTGAGTCCGCTGGCGGCCGCCTTGCTGCTGGCCGGTTGTACCAGCTTCAGCCCCGATGGCGGCCTGCGCGACGTTGCGGCGCTCACCGACGCCCGCAGCGGCGCGCCAGCCGCCTTATCCGCAGGCAATGGCGAAGACCGCCTGGCGCCCTTGCTGGCCCAGCCGCTGGATGCCGACAGCGCCGTGCGCATCGCGCTGATGAATAATCTGGGCCTGAAAGCGTCCCTGGCCGCGCTCGGTGCTTCCGAAGCCGACCTGGTGCAGTCCGGCCGGCTGCGCAATCCCGGCCTGTCGTTCGGCCGCTCGCACGGCAGCGAAGGCCGTGAAATCGACCGTGGCGTCACTTTTGACCTGGCCGGCCTGCTGACGATGACTATGCGCGTGAATATCGAGCGCGGCCGTTTCGAGCAGGCCAAGCTGCAGGCGGCAGGCAGCGCCGTGCAACTGGCCAGCGACACGCGCCGCGCGTATTTCACGGCGGTGGCCGCCGTGCAGACCGAGCAGTTCATGCGGCGCGCGCTGGTGTCGGCCGAGGCCGGCGCCCAGCTGGCCACGCGCTTGCAGCAGGCCGGCAACTGGAGCCGGCTGGACCAGGCGCGCCAGCAAGTGTTTTACGCCGATGCCGTCAGCGACCTGGCCCGTGCGCGCCACCAGGCATTGGCCGCGCGCGAACGGCTGACGCGCTTGCTGGGCCTGTGGGGCCGGCAAACAGCGTTTACCTTGCCCGACCGGCTGCCGGATTTGCCGGCCAAGGTGGAAGAGGCCGGCAATATCGAAGCGCAGGCGATGGAGCAGCGGCTCGACGTGCAGATGAGCAAACGCGACGCGCAAGCCACCGCCAGCGCCCTGGGCCTGTCGAACGTGACGCGCTTTGTGAATGTGCTCGACGTCGGTTACACCAACAAGAGCACCAGCACCGCGCCGCGCGAAAACGGCTACGAGGTATCGCTGGAACTGCCGCTGTTCGACTGGGGCACGGCCCGCCACGCGCGCGCGCAGGCCGTCTATGAGCAGGCGCTGCAGCGCACGGCGGGCACGGCCATCAATGCCCGCTCGCAGGTACGCGAGGCGTATTCGAGCTACCGCACGGCCTATGACCTGGCGCGCCACTACCGCGATGAAGTGGTGCCGCTGCGCAAAACGATTTCACACGAGGTGCTGCTGCGCTACAACGGCATGCTGGCCAGCGTGTTCGAACTGCTGTCGGACGCGCGCGAGCAGGTGGCCAGCGTCAATGGCGCGATTGAAACCCAGCGCGACTTCTGGATCGCGCAAACCGAATTGCAGTCGGCCATCAATGGCAGCGGCGCAGCCAACAAGGAATAATGATGATCACACGTAGAAACTTTTTCATGAACGCGGGCGCCGTCGCCTTGAGTGCGGCGGCCGTCAGCCGGGTCGGCGCGGCCTCCTTGCCGGAAGCGGCCAGCATGGCTGGTGCCGAGACCCAGGCGCCGCCACCGCCGCCGAATGGCCGGCCCTACAATCCGGTGGTGACCCTGAACGGCTGGTCCTTGCCTTGGCGCATGAATAACAATGTCAAGGAATTCCATCTGGTGGCCGAACCGGTGGTACGCGAACTGGCGCCCGGCATGATGGCCAATCTGTGGGGCTATAACGGCCAGTCGCCCGGTCCCACCATCGAAGTGGTGGAGGGCGACCGCGTGCGCATCTTTGTCACGAATAAATTGCCGGAACACACCAGCGTGCACTGGCATGGCCAGCGCTTGCCGAATGGCATGGATGGCGTCACGGGCCTGACCCAGCCCGGCATTGCACCCGGCAAGACCTTTGTCTATGAATTCGTTGCCAAGCGCCCCGGCACCTTTATGTACCACCCGCATGCCGATGAAATGACGCAGATGGCGATGGGCATGATGGGTTTCTGGGTGACGCATCCGAAAGACCCGAATTTCATGAAGGTGGACCGTGATTTCGTGTTTTTGTTGAGTAACTACGATATCGATCCGGGCAGCTATACGCCGAAGATCATGACCATGACGGATTTTAATCTGTTCACCTTCAACAGCCGCGTGTTTCCCGGCATCGATCCGATGGTGGTGCGCCAGGGCGACAAGGTACGCGTGCGCGTGGGCAACCTGACCATGACGAATCACCCGATCCACATGCACGGCCATGAGTTCGAAGTGACCGGCACCGATGGCGGCTGGACCCGGCCCGAGTCGCGCTGGCCCGAGGTGACCACCGACATCGCCGTGGGGCAGATGCGCGCGGTGGAATTTACCGCCACCGACCCGGGCGACTGGGCCTTTCATTGCCACAAATCGCATCATACGATGAACGCCATGGGCCACGACGTGCCGACCATGATCGGCGTCGACCACCAGGGCGTGGCGGCGAAAATCAACCAGCTGGTGCCCGGCTATATGGTGATGGGCGAGCGCGGCATGGCCGACATGGGCGAGATGCAGATGCCGATTCCCGACAATACCCTGCCGATGATGGCCGGTGACGGTCCTTTCGGCGCGATCGGCATGGGCGGCATGTTTACCACCGTCAAGGTGCGCAAGGACCAGAAACCGGGCGACTACCGCGATCCGGGCTGGTACCGGCACCCGACAGGTACGCTCGCGTATGAATGGACGGGCGCCTTGCCGGAACCGGTGCGGGGGCAGGGTGCGGGCAAGCCGGCCGCGATCAAATCGGGTGCCGTGGAAATGAGTGTACGCAAGCCAACTGGCCATGCCGGACACTGATTTTCTTTTGTAAAGATTGGTGGTCTGATTAGCACGATCGGCCACCAATTGTGTTGTGCAGGATTAAGGAATTGTCTTGGGGTGACAATCCGAGCATATGTTCGGCGGCTTTTTCTCTATATTCAAAGCGTTAATGCGCAGGCAGCAATACTGAATGGGAGAAAGTATGTTGAATCAAATGAAGGTGGGGACGCGCTTGCTGGCGGCGTTTTTTTGCGTGGCCTTGCTGGGCGCCATCGTGGCCGGCATCGGCATTTACAATATGGGCAAGATCGATACCATGGCCGGCCAGATGTACCACAACGAATTGCTGGGCCTGTCATATATCAAGGAAGCCAATATCGCCCTGATCAAGGTGGGCCGCGCGCGCAGCAATTTTTTGCTGGCCACCACCGATGAAGAGCGCGCCACGCGCCGCGCCGACATCGCCAAGTTCCTCGCCGCCAACAAGGAAAACCTGGCCAAGGCGCAGCCGCTGTTCGTCACGCCAGCCGCCAGGGAACTGTTTGCCCGTTTTGCCGCCGTCGAGGCGGACTATGCCAGCACCATGGCCCAAGCCTTGACGATGGCGGCGGCCGAGCCGCTGGCGCAGCGCAGCCCGGAACTGACCGTCCTGCTCAATAAAACGCGCGAGCATGCGAATGAACTCGACAGCGTGCTGGAAAAACTGTCGCTCCAGAAGGAAACGCGCGCGAAAGAAGCGGCCGAGCAGGCCTCCAGCGTCTACCAGACCAGCCGCAGCTTCATGATCGCGCTGGTGCTGGGCAGCGTGGCGGCTGGCCTGTCGCTCGGTGCGCTGATCACGCGTGGCCTGACACGCCAGCTGGGGGGCGAGCCGGCCTATGCGGCCCGCATCGCCGGCGCGATTGCCGAAGGCGATCTGACGATGGCCATCCATACCCGCAACGGCGACAGCGGCAGCCTGCTGTTTGCCATGAAAACCATGCGCGACAAGCTGGTCGGTATTGTCAGCCAGGTGCGCGCCGGCACCGAAACCATCGCCACCGCGTCCAGTGAAATTGCGCAGGGCAACCTGGACCTGTCGTCGCGCACGGAAGAGCAGGCCAGTTCGCTGGAAGAAACCGCCTCGTCGATGGAAGAGCTCACGTCCACCGTGCGCCAGAATGCGGAAAATGCGCGCCAGGCCAATACCCTGGCCGGCGCCGCCTCGGACGTGGCCGGCAAGGGCGGCGCCGTGGTGGGGCAGGTGGTGCGGACCATGGAATCGATCAACGCCTCCTCGCGCAAGATCGTCGACATCATCAGCGTGATCGACGGCATCGCCTTCCAGACCAATATCCTTGCCCTGAACGCGGCCGTGGAAGCGGCGCGCGCCGGCGAGGAAGGACGCGGCTTTGCCGTGGTGGCGTCCGAAGTGCGCAACCTGGCGCAACGCTCGGCCGCTGCGGCGAAGGAAATCAAGGCCCTGATCGGCGACTCGGTCGAGCAGGTGGAGGTGGGCAGCAAGCTGGTGCGTGACGCCGGCCTGACGATGGAAGAGGTGGTGGGCAGCGTGCGCAGGGTGGCCGATATCATGCAGGACATTACCGCCGCCAGCAGCGAACAGAGCGCCGGCATCGAGCAGGTCAACATGGCCATCGTGCAGATGGACCAGGTGACGCAGCAGAACGCGGCCCTGGTGGAACAGGCGGCCGCGGCTGCCGAATCGATGCAGGACCAGGCCACGGCCCTGAGCGAGATCGTCAGCGTGTTTCGCCTGGACGGCACGGCGCCGGCCGCGGTGGCGGCCAGCAATGTCACGCCGCTGCGCCGTCCACCCGCAGCCAGGCCGCAGCCCATGCGCCGCCTCGCCTGAGATAGCCGCCACGCGGCCCGCCTGCCGGGCCGCGCGTGCTTATGTGTCCTTGCGAACATACGGTTTTTACTCAGAGCACTACAATCGGGGCATCTATCAAGGAGTGTCCCCATGAAAAACCTCGTTCTTGCCGCCAGCCTGCTGCTGGCCGCCGCCAGCGCGGCCACCGCCTCTGCCGCCGTCACGGTCAGCATCGGCCAGCCCGGCTTTTACGGGCGCATCGATGTGGGCAACTATCCCGCACCGGAATTGATCTACGCCCAGCCCGTCATCGTCGAACGCCCGCAATATTATTCGGCGCGGCCGATCTACCTGCGCGTGCCGCCTGGCCACGCCAGGAACTGGTCCAAGCACTGCCGCCGGTATAATGCCTGTAACCAAGAAGTTTATTTTGTCCAGGATGGTTGGTATAACAACCAGTATGCGCCCCGTTATCGCCAGCAGCACGCGCGTCCGCCCGTGCACAGGCCGCAGCCACAGCATGGCCGTCCGGACCACGGACCGCATCGCGGTCATGACCGGGACCGGGATCGGGACCACCATGACAACCGGCCCGGCAAGGGGCATGGCAATGACAAAGGTCACGGCAACGGCCATGGCAACCGGGACCATGGACACAGGAATTAAGCAATCAATCAGGAGGATCTTTGCACAGTAAAATCGTTATCGTCGGTGGCGGGGCAGGCGGGCTTGAGCTCGCTTGCAAACTCAGCCGCAAGCTCGGCGCCGGCCAGGTGACCCTGGTCGACAGCCGCCTCTACCATATCTGGAAACCTTCGCTGCATGAAGTGGCGGCAGGAACGCTCGATATCCACCAGGAAGGCCTGTCCTACCAGATGCTGGCGCACGATAACGGCTTCAGCTATGTGTACGGCCCCCTGATCGCCCTCGATGCGGCCTCGAACAGCCTGACGGTGGGCGCGATCGCCACCGACAAGGGCGAGCAATTGCTGCCCGAGCGGCAAGTCGGCTACGACCAGCTGGTGCTGGCGGTCGGCAGCACCTCGAATTATTTCGGCGTGCCGGGCGCGCAGGAAAACACGATTTCACTGAACGCCACCGAAGACGCCGAGCGTTTCCGCCTGACCCTGCTGAAGCTGCTGGCCATGGCCGAACAGCGCCGTGGCGACGCGGGCCACCCCGGCGTCGATATCGTGATCATCGGCGGCGGCGCCACCGGCGTCGAGCTGGCGGCCGAACTGCGCGAAGCGAGCGACGTGTATGCGGCCTATGGTTTCCAGAACCTGAACGCCATCAAGGACGTACGCATCACCCTGCTCGAAGGCGCGCCGCGCATCCTGGCGCCGTTGCCCGAGCGCGTCTCGCGCGCCGCCAACAAATTGCTGGTGCAGCATGGCATTACGGTGGCGGCCGATACGCGCGTCACCTCGATCGAGGCCGACAGGGTCAATGTCGCCACCGGCACCAGTTATGCGGCCGATATCGTGGTCTGGGCGGCCGGCATCCGCGCCCCCGAATTCCTCGCCACCCTGGGCTTGCCGACCAATCGGGCCGGCCAGCTCGAAGTGACGGGCATGCTCAATGTGCAGGGCCACGCGAATATCTATGCGCTCGGCGACTGCGCCGCCTGCATGGGTGAAAACGGCAAGCTGGTGCCGCCGCGCGCCCAGGCCGCCCACCAGCAGGCCGATTACCTGCGCAAGACCTTTGTGCTGCAAGCCAAGGGCAAGCCGCCGCAAACCAAGCCGTATGAGTATCTCGATTACGGCTCGCTGGTGTCGTTTGGCCGCACCACCTCGGTCGGCACCCTGATGGGGTCGCTAAAAGGGCTGAGCTGGTTTGTCGAAGGATTTGTGGCGCGCATGATGTATGTCAGCCTGCACCTGATGCACCACAATGCGGTGCTGGGCAGCGTGCGCACGGCCGTGATGGCCATGGGCCGCTTCCTGATCAAGCGCAGCACGCCGCAGGTCAAGCTGCACTGATCCCCCCCCCAAGTCCTGGCCCTCTCGGAGATGACATGAAACGATTGTTGAATATATTGATTGCAGCAGCGTTGTGTGCGGGATCGGGCCTGGCCCAGGCCGCCACCAAGGCTGCGCCGCCGGAAACGGTGGAGAAATTGGCCTGGCTGACCGGCTGCTGGCAGGTCGATGGCGCCGAACCCGGTTCGGGAGAACAATGGAGCACGGCGGCGGGCGGCACCATCCTCGGTGCCAGCCGCACCGTCAAGGGCGGCAAGACCACCGCGTTTGAATTCGTGCAGCTCCGGCTGACCGTGCCGGGCCAGCTGGCCTATATCGTGCAGCCCTCGGGCGCGGCGCCGGTCGAATTCAATCTGCTGCGGCAGGACAAGCCGAATGAATTCATCTTTGCCAACCTGGACAATGATTTTCCCAGCCGCATCATCTACCGCCACGTCAGCTACCGTATCGTGCACGCCAGCATTGTCGGTACCTTGAAAGGGAAGTTGACCACCATTAACTTCCCTATGAGCCGCATCCGCTGCGATGCGCAGGCCGGCGAGCGTTCCAGGTAGATTACAGCGGCGCGCTGCGAGGCAGCACTACCGTCAGGGTGGTGCCGCCTTGCGGATGGGTTGCCAGCGCCAGGGTGCCGCCCAAATAAGCCACGCGTTCGCGCACGGCGCGCAAGCCGTGCTTGTGCATGTCGGCGGGCAGGCTGGCCGGCAGGCCTGCGCCGTTATCCTTGATCGTCATCATCAGCGCCTCGTCATTGTCGTCGACGATGACGTCCACTTCCGTGGCCTGGGCATGGGCGGCGATATTGGCCAGTCCTTCTTCCAGGGTGCGCAGCAGGGCCACGCCCACATTGCGCGGGCACACCAGTTCATCTTCGGGCAGGCTGCAGCGCACGGTGATTTTATGTTGTTCGGCAAATTGCGCCGCCAGTTCGCCCAGTGCCACGTTGACGCCCAGGAACTCCAGCTTGTCATTCCATAGCTTGATCTGCATCTGCCGGTTGGTCTCGATGACATTCAACAGCAATTGCTTCATGGTTGCCGCGCGGTCCAGCAGCACGGCTTCCTGCGGCATCTTTTGTGTCAGCAGCGACAAATGCATGGTCAGCGCCGTCAGCGACGAGCCCAGGCTGTCATGCAGCTGGCGCGACAGGGCGCGGCGCTCGTTGTCCCAGCTGGTATTGATGTGTCCCAGCAATTCGCTGAGATCGGCGGCACGCGCCGCATCGGGGTGGGCCGCTTCATTGCTCTGATCTGTTTGTGCGGACATGGCGCCCCATGAATGATAAAAGGTTACGACCGGAATGACGGGATCATACATGAGGATTTCATTGCGGGGCGCATGGCAGGAAAATTTCTATCTTTTCGATAACTGTAATGGCTTTCCATTAACAGGGTCAAACAAGGGGACTGCGTGGGCCATGCGCTGTGCGTACGCTTGCGCACATACCAGGGCAAGCGCGCCTGCCATAGTGAGGCTGTGCGCAAGCCATGCAGCAGATGCGGCAATTGCCGCCATTGCGGCTCGGGCGCAGGACCGGCCCCCACCAAACGAAAGGACATGCCATGAATATCGATACTATTGTTGATCAAGAATACTGTGCCAAAAGCTTCCGCGACATCGTCAACGCGCCCATCAGCGCCTTGCGCGGCGTCAGCGCCAAGGATGCCAAGGCCCTGACCCAGGCCTTCGGCGTGACCACGGTACGTGAACTGGCCAATCTCAATTTCGTCAAATGGGCCAGCGCGCTGGCCATCCTGGCCGACGAAGAAGGCATGACGGTCGAAGAAAAGGCCAAGGAAGAGCTGCTCGACGACGCCGTCGAAATGACGTTCCCGGCCAGCGACCCGATTTCGGTCGACGCCGGCATCACGCGCATCGAAGTGGCGCCTGAAAAAGTCAATGCCCACAGCGACCACCAGCATGCCGGCAAGCATGAAGAAGCGGCGAGCAAGAAGTCGAAGTAAACCTGGATTGCCGGAATAAAAAAAACCGGGACGCCGCATCACAGCGGCGTCCCGGTTTTTTTATCGGGGGCGCATCTGGCTCAGGCCAGCGAGGTCACGCCGTGCGCATTGGCTTGCGTCACGGCCAGGTCGTGCGGCGCGCAGCAATAGCGGTTCTTGCCGGCTCGCTTGGCTTCGTACAGCGCCGTGTCGGCCGCGCTCAGCAGGGCGTCGACGGTGGTGGCGTCGTCCGGGTAGATGCTGATGCCGATGCTGGTCGACAGGCGCAAGGTCAGGTCGTTGATGAAATACGGCTCGGAAATGACTTCGATCAGCTTGGCGGCCGGCTCGCGCGCGTCGCCCTTGCCGGCCAGGTTGCCCAGCACGATGACGAATTCGTCGCCACCGATGCGCGCCACCGTGTCTTCCTTGCGCGAGGCGTTGACCAGGCGCGCCGCCACCAGCTTCAGGATCTCATCGCCATAGGCGTGGCCATACGTGTCGTTGATGGCCTTGAAGCCGTCAAGGTCGAGATACAGGATGGCCGACTTGCCGCGCACGCGGGCCGAATGCTGCAGGGTGTGCTCGATGCGGTCTTCCAGCAGGCGGCGGTTGGGCAGGCCCGTCAGGGGGTCGTGCAGCGCCAGTTCCTGCTGCTGCTTGCTGTATTGCGCCAGTTCCTTGTACAGCAAACGCACTTCCAGCATGTTATGGATGCGCTTGTGCACTTCCATCAGGTCGAAGGGCTTGCTGATGAAGTCGCGCGCACCCGCTTCCAGGGCGGCGATCTTGAAACTCGGTTGCGCCGTCAGCGCCAGCACCGGCAGGTAGCCGCCGTGTTCGATTTCCTTCAGGCCCTTCATGACCTGGAAACCGTTCAGTTCGGGCATCTGCAGGTCGAGCAAAATCAGGTCGTAGCAATGTTCGAGGTGCAGCGGGCAGACCTGGGCCGGGCGCATGGTGGCCGTGACGTTGCTGTAGCCGGCATCGCGCAGGATTTCGAGCATCAGGTCGACATTGTCCGGTGAATCATCAACGACCAAAATCTTGGCTTTCAAAATTTCATCTTGGCTAGGCATGGGTAATCCCGGTGAATTCTGTAAGGTCATCGCAAGCATCGTTCGCGGCGACTGCGGCCAGCGAAGGAGCGCGACGATAGTAACCGCTTGCATCAAGACAGGGCGCACGGAAGAAGGTGAGTTCGCTTTGTCCTTGCCTGGCAAGGGGGCGTGCCTGTACTTGTCGAGGGCTGCGTGTCGACAGCTGCGCGGGTCTATTTCAGTGTAGCAAACGGGTTTGAAGTTGCTTGTAGGACAGTGCCGCGTCTGAAAGTAGGAAGTCTAAACCAGATTGATGAATTTTTAATCCGAATTATTTATTTCTTTGCATCACTTTTCCTGGCTCAATTTGGCGCCGGTTTCAACCGGTTTCAGCCTTCCTGGCGGTGGCGGCCAGCCGCGCCACCGTTGCCAGCAGTTCGGCCGGATCGAGCGGCTTGACCAGGTAGGCCTGGAAGCCGCTGCCAAGCGCGCGCTGGCGGTCCTCGGGGCGGGCAAATGCCGTCAGGGCCAATGCCGGCAGGTCGCCACCCTGGCCGTTGGCGCGCGCGCGCAGCAAGGCCAGCAAGTCGAAACCATCGACATCGGGCATGCCGATGTCGCTCACCAGCACGTCCGGCGGCGCGCTGTCCAGCAGGCGCAGCGCTTCCTCGGCGCTGGCGGCGCTGGCCACGTCGGCATGGGCGTCACGCAAGATGCGTTCGGCCAGTTCGCGCGCATCGGCCTCGTCGTCGACCACCAGCACCTTGACGCCGGCCAAGTCTGGCTGCCGGGCCGGCTCCTCGCTGTGCTGGCGCGGGGCCGGCGCCCGGCTGTCGGCGGGCAGGCGCACGGTAAACGTGGCGCCCTGCAAGTCGCCGGGACTGCTGGCGGCGACCGTGCCGCCATGCTGCTCGACCAGGTGCTTGACGATGGCCAGGCCCAGGCCCAGGCCGCCGTGCTTGCGCGTGGTCGAGGCATCGGCCTGGCGGAAGCGGTCGAACACATGGGGCAGGAAGTCGGCGCGGATGCCGACGCCATTGTCGGCGATCGTCAGCAGCAGGCGCGTGCCCTCGCGCGCCACGTTGACGTCGACCGTGCCGCCCTGGGGGGTAAATTTGAGCGCATTCGACAGCAGGTTCCAGATCACCTGCTGCATGCGGCTGGGGTCGCCCGTCATGGTGCCGGCGTCGTCCGCGATCCGGGTGTGCACGGTGATGTGCTTGGCGTCAAAAGCCGGGCGCAGGGTTTCAATCGCCGAGGCGATCACGGTGGCCGGCACGATGGTCTGCATCTCGAGCATCACCTTGTCGGAGGTGATGCGGCTCATGTCGAGCAAGTCTTCGATCAGCTGGGCCTGGGCGCGCGCATTGCGCTCGATGCTGTTCAGTCCGCGGTGCAGATCGGCCTGGTCGCGCGTGCCGCGCCGCAATACCTGTGCCCAGCCCAGGATGGCCGACAGCGGCGTGCGCAATTCGTGCGACAGGGTGGTCAGGAATTCGTCCTTCAACTGGTTGGTGCGTTCTGCCTCGGCGCGTGCCTCGCGTTCGCTGTCGAGCAGCACCTTGCGCTCTTCGGCGGCGCGCCGCGCTTCCACATACAGCCGCGTATTGTCGAGCGCGACGGCGGCCTGGGCGGCGATGGCCGCCACGATGCGTTCACTGCGCAGGCTGAACATGCCCGGCTGCGGATGACCCAGCAGCAGCCGGCCCAGCAACTGGCCCGAGCGTGAGCGCACGGGCAGGCTCAGGCAGCTGCGCAGCACGGGCGCGCCGTCGTGGCCTTCTTCCGTGCCGTCGTCCGGCGCCGTTTGCAAATCGTTGTGGCGCATCGCCGGCCCCATGCGCAGATCAAAGGCGATGGCGGCCGCCTGCTGTGCGGAGACGCCGTTGACGGCTTGCGCCACGGTCAACAAGGGTTCATTCCCCGCAGCATCGGCCTCATGCTCGGCATCGTAATAAAAGGCGCCGAAGCGCGCGCCGCTGATGCGGGTGGCGGCGTCGACCGTCTCTTGCAGCAGGGAGGGCAGGTCGAGCGTGCCGGCCAGGGTGGTGCCGGTGTTGTTGAGCAATTCGAGTACCCGCGTTTCATCGCGCAGCGCTTCTTCCACATGCTTGACTTCATCGACATCGGTACTGGTGCCGAACCAGCGCAGCAGCTGTTCGCCGCGGCGCACCGGATTGGCGCGCGTGAGAAACCAGCGGTACCGGCCGTCGCTGCCACGGATCGGGAACTCCATTTCAAACGGCGTACCTCTGTGCAAGGCCGCTTTCCAGCCCTCCAGCATCTGCGGCAGGAAATGCGGGTCGTAGGCCGTATCCCAGCCGTCGCCGGCCATCTCGTCGGGCGTGGTGCCGGTATAGTCATGCCAGCGCTGGTTGTACCAGGCCATGGTGCCGTCGAAGTTGGCGATCCAGGCCAGTTGCGGAATCGAGTCGGCCAGCGCGCGCAAGTCTTCTTCGCTCTGGCGCAAGCTGTCTTCGGCCGCCTTGCGCTGGCTGATATCGTGGATATGGGTGGTCAGGCCATCGGCGCCGGCAAAGATGCGCACTTCCAGCCAGCGCCCCAGCGGCGTATGGAGCAGTTCGAAACTGCAGCTTTGCTGCAGCGCCATGGCGCGCCGGTATTGCGTTTCCAGTTCCGTGCCCAGCATGTCGGGGCAGGCCTGCCACAGGTTGCTGCCGGCCAGGGTGGCGCCCCGGGCGTGCTGCGGCGCCAGCATTTCGGCGCCACGCGCATTGATATAGCGGATGTTCCAGTTGGCATCGAGCACGCTGAAGCCATCGGTGATGCCTTCGAGTACCGTGGCGATGCCGGCATCCGACAGGCTCAGCGGTACCGTGGGAGGAGGCGGCTTCTGCTGGAGGTCATGCTTAACCATCGGAAATCCTGTGTGCCTGGTCGCCACGCTCGACCCCGCACCTTGTGGGGCAGGCGAGGCGGGCTACCGTCGCTGAGTTCATGGAATGGATCATGATGGAATAGCTGTCATGTGGTGTTACAGGGCCAACTTCGATCTATCTCGCCCTCATTGTATCCCCAAGCGCGCAGACGCCTGCACACGCTTGCCCTTGTCATATCTTTAATCCTGTGGACATCCCGTCAACCCGCCGCCGGGCGCGATTTGCCAGGCTTGTACAGATAGCACTGGACAGGCCGGGATGCAGTCCCTATAATCCCGCTTCTTTCGAGACAGCAACTTCTCGAAGCGCTGGAAGCCTTCCGTGAAAGCGGAAAACGACAGCGCGAATGGCGTCAGCTTTTCAAGTGCGAAAAGAGCAGGGCATTGCAGTGCGGTATTTTGCAAAACCCGGCTAAGCGATTGAAAAATCGAACTTTTCAAAGCGAAACGAATACGCTATAATGTTTGCCTGCGCGGCTGTAGCTCAGCTGGATAGAGTACTTGGCTACGAACCAAGGGGTCGTGGGTTCAATTCCTGCCAGCCGCACCAGAATTCAAGAAATCAGATGTCATCTGGTTTTGTAGTAAAAAGTTTCAAGCTTCATGTTGTAGGTGAAGTGCAATCAGTTTTGCGGCTGTAGCTCAGCTGGATAGAGTACTTGGCTACGAACCAAGGGGTCGTGGGTTCAATTCCTGCCAGCCGCACCAGTATTATCCCCGTATCGGCGTCCGTCTGGTACAGGAAACAAGTTGTGACTTCATGCAGCATGGTGAAGAGTAAGTTTTGCGGCTGTAGCTCAGCTGGATAGAGTACTTGGCTACGAACCAAGGGGTCGTGGGTTCAATTCCTGCCAGCCGCACCAGTATTACCCGCAGCCTGGATTTTTCAGGTTTCGGTTGAAGGTTGTGACTTCATGCAGTATGGTGAAGAGTAAGTTTTGCGGCTGTAGCTCAGCTGGATAGAGTACTTGGCTACGAACCAAGGGGTCGTGGGTTCAATTCCTGCCAGCCGCACCAGAATATCGGGGGTCAGATTGTAAAATCTGATCCCCTTTTTCTATTCCGGCGCCGTTTTCATGGTTTCCCCATCCTTCACCGGTATTGCTGGCGAAACGCGCGCGGCGTCATCTGCTTGTCGGCCCGGAATTGCCGGTTGAAATGGGCCAGGTTGCGGTAGCCCGCTTCCTGCGCGATGGCGGCGATGCCGTGCTGCGTCTGGATCAGCTGCTGGCAGGCGCGGCCGATGCGTAGCCGCGCCAGATACGCGCTGGGCGTGCACAGCGCGTGGCGCTTGAAAAAGCGGTGAAACGCGCCCAGCGACAAGGCGGCGCGCCGCGCCAGGTCCTCGACGGCGATGTCTTCCCGAAAATGTTGATGCATATGGTCCAGCACGGCCGCAATGCGCTTTTGCTGGCCATCGGCCGCGATCAGTTGCAGCGCGCCGGAGGCCAGCGGCCGCGCCTGCAGGTCGCCGGCCAGTTCCAGCAGCACGTTCAGCAGCAGCGGCAAGCGCTGCGCTTGCGGCATCGCTTGCAGTTGCAGCAGCTTGGCGGCGCTGCGTGCAGCCACCTCGGTTGTGAATTGCAGCGCCGGCCCGGCCCGCAAGGCGAGTTGCCGCAGGCTGTGCAGTTCCGGCAGCACGCCGGCCAGCTGCGTTATCCATTCCAGTGAAAACCATACCACCACCGCCAGCATCGGCCGGCTTGCATCGATGCGCTCGCTGGCCGACCAGGTATGCGGCAAATTCGGCCCCACCAGCACCAGGTCGCCCGGTTCGAAATCGCCTAGGTGGTCGCCGATATAGCGCTGGCCGCGCGCGTTCACCGTCAGGGTCAGCTCGAACTGCGGATGGTAGTGCCAGATGAACGGGATCGCCTCCAGCTCGCGCCACAGCAAGCCCCACGACTGGCCAGCAGGAATCGTCACTTGTTCGTATAAGGGTGTCATCGGAACGTTTTATCGGCTGGTATGGTCAGGATAGTATCAGTATTGGCTGTTGCCGGCGTATTTGCCAGCGCTGTATATCGCACAATCTGTTCCATAACATCACAACAGGAGACAGCGATGCAAGACCGTTACCAATATGGCGATGAGCGCCCGGGCAACCCTTCGGTGGCCTATATCGAGCAGGCGCAGTTGCGCGACATTCAAAAGCAGCTGCCGCTGCGGGTACTGTCCGAGCAGGACTTTTTACACTGGCAAACCTGGGGCTATGTGATCGTCAAGGATGCCGTCAGCCCGGAGCAGGTCAAACGCACCACGGATTTCCTGTGGGAATTCCAGGGCCTGGACCAGCATGACCCCGCCACCTGGAACCAGGATCAGCTGCGCGACCACGCGATGAAGGAACTCAATGGTTCCGGCATGGTCGAGGCGTATCACAACCAGACCATGTGGGACAACCGCCAGACCCGGCGCGTGTACGACGCCTTTGTCGATATCTGGGACCGCGAGGACCTGTGGGTGACCATCGACCGCGCCAACCTGAACACCCCCAACAATGGCAAGCGCAAGTTCGGCGGCTTTATCCACTGGGATGCCGACACCACGCTGGACCCCTTGCCCGTCAACGTGCAGGGCGTGCTGGCGCTGTCCGATACCTCGCCGGAAAGCGGCGGTTTTCAATGCTATCCGGAGCTGTTCAACAACTTGCTGGCCTGGCGCGAGCAGGCGCCGAAAGACCGCAACCCGTGGCAGCCGGACCTGGACACCGTGCCGTATCCGATGGAATTCATCGCCATGAAGAAGGGCGAGTTGCTGATCTTTAACAGCCTGCTGGCGCACGGCATTCGCCCGAATACGTCAAGCGACCAGGTCCGCCTGGCGCAATACATCTCGTTTACGCCGGCCCAGGAAGACAATCAGTCCTTGCGCGACTGGCGCGTGCAAAGCTGGCGCGAACGCAGCGCGCCGCAGGGCTATGCCTTTCCCGGCGACCCCCTGGAACAGGAAAAGCTGCGCTATCCGCAAGCTGACTTGAGCGAATTGGGCGAAAAAATCCTCGGCGCGCGCAACTGGTAATCACTAATTGATCGTTCTTGGACGGAGCTTGCCTGACAGATAGACAATCATCGTCAAATGCAGGATCATGCTCCGACCTGCCATCGAACGAGGAAACGCATGACCATGATCACCTGCATCGAAGACTTGCGCGTGCTGGCGCAAAAAAGAGTGCCGCGCATGTTCTACGATTACGCCGATTCGGGCTCGTGGACCGAGTCGACCTACCGTGCCAATCAAAGCGATTTTGCCAGGATCAAGTTTCGCCAGCGCGTTGCCGTCAACCTGGAAAACCGCAGCCTGGCCTCGACCATGGTCGGCCAGCAGGTCAGCATGCCGGTGGCCCTGTCGCCCACCGGCCTGACGGGCATGCAGCACGCCGATGGCGAGATCCTGGCGGCGCAGGCGGCCGAGCAGTTCGGCGTGCCGTTTACCCTGTCGACCATGAGCATCTGCTCGATCGAGGACGTGGCGGCGAACACGACGAAACCGTTCTGGTTCCAGCTGTATGTAATGAAGGACCGCGAATTCATCAACCGCCTGATCGACCGCGCCAAGGCCGCCAAGTGCAGCGCGCTGGTCTTGACGCTCGACCTGCAGGTGCTGGGCCAGCGCCACAAGGACTTGCGCAACGGCCTGTCGGCGCCGCCGAAACTCACCATTCCCAACATCATCAACATGGCCACCAAGCCGCGCTGGGTGGCCGGCATGCTGGCTACCAAACGCCGCGGCTTCGGCAATATCGTCGGCCACGCCACCTCGGTGTCCGACATGTCGTCGCTGTCGGCGTGGACCCAGCAGCAGTTCGACCTCAGCCTGTCGTGGACGGATGTGGAGTGGATCAGGCAGCGCTGGGGCGGCAAGCTGATCATCAAGGGCATCATGGACGCGGAAGACGCGCGCCTGGCCGTCAATAGCGGTGCCGATGCGCTGATCGTCTCCAACCATGGGGGCCGCCAGCTGGACGGCGCGCAATCGTCGATCGAAGCCTTGCCGGCCATCGTCGACGCGGTCGGTGCGGAAATCGAGGTGCATATGGACGGCGGCATCCGCTCGGGCCAGGATGTGCTCAAGGCCGTGGCGCTGGGCGCGAAGGGCGTGTATATCGGCCGGCCCTTCCTGTACGGACTGGGCGCCATGGGCCGCCCGGGTGTGACAAAATGCCTCGATATCCTGCGCAACGAGCTGGACCTGACAATGGCCTTCTGCGGCCTGCGCGACCTGCAGCACGTCGACAAGAAGATTTTGTTGCCGGGCACTTTTTGAGATCGGAGTACCCATGTCACAAGCCGCATTTGCCGAACACGCCGCTTTCCTGATCAGCTTGGCTGATCCGCACAAGGCCTGCAGCACCTTCTATGATGAAGACGACCAGACCTTGCATGAGTGGGAAAACGGCGTGCTGACGATCTGGACGAATTTCACGGACTACACCACCTACAAACTGACCCCGGTGGCGAACAGTGCGCCGCTGCAATTCGATGTGCTTGTCGAGAACGAGGATGGCGTCGACGAGTTTGATGCCGACGCACAGGATGACCTGGCAGACCGGCTGGCGCGGGTGGTCGGGCAGATACGCCTGTTCCAGAACCGGCGTGTGCTGTCAGACGACGAAGTAAAGCTGCTGGACGCGCTGTTGTTGCCAGCGGGCCAATGGGAGTGGAAAGAGTGGGCCGAGATCGGCACCGGCGAATTGCAGCACGCCATGGCAACCCATCAGCTCGATATAGAACTCGCCACGCCGACCGCGCGGCAACAGCACCGCGTCAATGCCAGCGACGATTTCAGCGACGGCGTGCTGGACTGGTTTCGCACGCAGCTGCAGCCGCAAGGCTGGACCCTGGTGGTCGTGTCGCCATTTGACGAACTGCAAGCCTTTTTCCTGGTCAGGCTAGAGCAGCTTGAACAGGCGCAGGCCCTGATGGGGCTGCAGGGACGCCGGTTGTTATAGCCGGAATGCCGATTATTTGAACATAAGGGGATTGTCGTCGAATGGCCGCATGCCCATGCTGGCGCGGCGCGCGTCGAGTCCATCAGGATCGGCAATCGGCCGGATGTGGTTTTTGCCATCGCTTTTTTGTCCCAAACGGGCTGCCGTACAGCTGCGGTTTGTCATCATGAAGCAAGTCACGGTCGATCGACAATGTCAGTTTGGCTGGCGTTATTTCCAACTGTTTGGCTGCTTTCTGTATCAGCACCAGCCAGTTCAACGGCGTCCGCGTGTAGGGCGAACCCAGTCAGCGCGGCAAGACCAGGCAAACGCAATATATGTAGGGCGGGGTGTTCAGCATGGCGCATGGGCCACCTCGATAAAATTCCAGTGTCCCCGAAACGTCTCGGCATCGAGCGCGCGTTCATGTGGGTTGCCCGGTTTAAATAGATCGGTCAGGGCCAGGTCCTGGATCGCGCTGCTGAATCCGCCCAGCATGGCCTTGCCCCATGGCCGCCTGGCGTGGGCGAACACGGGTGCCTGTTGCTTTGCGGCCAGTTGCGCCAGCGCCGCGCGCACGGTGGCGGCCGCTTCCGGCCCCATCTCGGTGGCAACCGCGCACACCAGTCGCTGGCCGAACAGCAGCGGCTTGCCGGCGCTGTTCAGATAGTCTTCATTGAACAGGCTGATGAACAGGTCGGGCGCCAGGTCGTCTTTTTCGCAGGTGGTCCAGGCGGGCGCCCACGCTTCCAGGCTCATGAAACGCGCATCCCTGGTTGCCGGCGTGTGCGTCCATTTGGCATGGCCCTTGGCGTCCCAGCCCATGCGGCCAAACGGAATCAGCTTGCCGGCCGGATTGTACTGATGGCTGCGCACGGCGCCCTTGCCACGCGCTTGCGCCACGATGCTGTTGACCTTGTCGGCAAACGGCGTCCATTGTTCCTGCTGCCACAAGCCGGGCGAAGCGGGCGCGGCCAGCAGCAGGAATACCTCATACTCACGTGAAAAAAACGCCATGCAACCATCCTGTCGGTCAGTAAAATAACTTGCCACACAATTATAGTTGCATGGAATAATAAGTTTCGTCCTGTACACCACAGCTGAACCGGAGCCATCACATGCCAGACACCAGCTACGCCGAGCACGCCGCTTTTTTGATCGCCCTGGCCGATCCCGGGCAAGCCTGCACCACCTTTTATGATGAAGACGACCAGACCGTCCACGAGTGGGAAGACGGTGTGCTGTCGATTTCGACCGATTTCACCGACTACACCACCTACAAGCTGACGCCGGTGGCGGCCAGCGTGCCGCTGCGCTTTGACGTGGTGGTGGAAAACGAGGATGGCGTGGCCGACTTCGACGACGAGGCCCAGGCCGACCTGGCCGAGCGCCTGGCGCGGCTGGTGGGGCAGATACGCCAGTTCCAGGACAAGCGCGCGCTGTCCGATGAGGAGCAGGTAACCCTGCAGGCGATGCTGCTGCCGGCCGGCGAATGGGAGTGGAAAGAGTGGCCCGGGATCGGCACGCAGGCGGTGCAGGATGCCAGCGCGGTACATGAGCTGGGCCTGTCGGTCGCCGCGCCCGGCAGCCAGCAGCAGCGCGATGTGGTTGGTGGCGACGACTTCAGCAGCAGCGTGCTGGCCTGGTTCCGCCAGCAATTGCAGCCGCAGGGCTGGACCCTGGTGGCGGTCACGCCATTTGACGAGCTGCAGAGTTTTTTCCTGGTCAGCAATGACAATGTCGAGACGGTGCGCGCGCTGCTGTACCAGCAGGGGCAGCGCATGCTGTAGTGGCTGCCTGGCCCGTTCACCCAGGTTTTTTTCCATCAAGGAGTCATCATGAAAGCTGGCCTCATGCTGTGCCTGCTGGCGTTTGCCGGCGCGGCCACCGCCCAGTCCGACGACCATTATCGTGACGACCGGCGTGACGAGCGGCGCGATGAAGCACGGGACGATATCCAGCTGGTCTGCTATGGTGGCGCGGAAAAGCCCAGCGCCGAATACCGCTCGGGCTATGAATGGGATGCGCGCCAGCACAAATACGTGCCGAAACAAGGCATGGAACTGGGCAAATCCGATTTCCAGGCCACCTTGACCGTATCGATCCACGGCGGCCGTGGCGACATCCAGTTGCCCGGGAGTTTGATTCCACCGCTGCATGGCGACAACGACAGTGGCTGGTGGCCAATCGACGAGCTGAGCGTCGGCCACGATGAAATACGCGGCAAGTTCCGCCTGAACGGCCTGAACCAGCCGCGCCTGTCGATCAACCGCATGAACGGCGCCATCACCATCGACGGCCTGATCAAGTTCAGCGGCCGCTGCGACGCCGATCAAGGCCACAGGCGTTTCTGATGGCGTATTCCGCTGCCACCAGATTGCTGGCCTGCGTCGCCGGCTGCCTGATTGCCGGTACCGCGCTGGCGCAGGGCGCGAAGGTGTCGTCGCCGGTGGAACTGGCGCGGCGGGCGCAAGCGCTCAAACCGGGCCAGTGGGTATGGGCGCCGGCCATCGCGCCGGCCGGCCCGGTGCTGGTATATGTCGACCTGTCGCGCCAGTTGGCGACCATCTACCGCAATGGCGTGCGCATCGGCGTGTCGACGGTGTCGAGCGGCAAGCCCGGACATGAAACGCCGACCGGCGTCTTTACCATCCTGGAAAAAAATGCCGTGCACCACTCGAATGCGTACAACAACGCGCCCATGCCTTACCAGCAGCGTTTGACGTGGGACGGCGTGGCGCTGCATGCGGGCGGCTTGCCCGGCTATCCGGAAAGCCATGGCTGCGTGCATTTGCCATACGCGTTTGCGCGCGAACTGTTCGGTACGACGCGGCAGGGCACCACGGTGGTGGTCAGCGACAGCGCCGCGCACCAGGTGGCTGGCGCTGGCGGCGAGGTGCTGGCGCCGAACGTCATCGATGGCGCGCGGGATGACGAATTCTGGGCGCCGCAGCGTGCTCCATCCGGTCCCGTGACGATTGTCATGTCGCGCAGCGACCAGGCCGTGGTGGTGCTGAGAAACGGCATCCAGATCGGCCGTTCGCGCGCCGTATTGCCCGGCGACGTCGATGGTACCCATGTACTGACGCTGGGCAAGGATGCCCTTGGGGCGCCGCAATGGCTGTATGTCGGCGTGGCCGGCCATGCGGATGAAGCAGGCCGGCCGCTCGATGCGGCGGTGCGCCAGCAGGTGCGGATTCCGGCGCCGTTCTATGCCAGCGTGGCGCCTATTTTGCTGCCCGGCACCACCTTGCTGGTAACTGCCGCGCCGCTGTCGCAAGGCGCGACCGGCACGCCGCTGACGGTGCTGAGCGGTGATGGGCCTTGAGACAGCCGGTACCCGCAGCGCAGTGGCGGGCCGCTGGCGCTATTCGGCGTCCGCAGGGCGCAGCCTGATATCAATCCGCTGGCAAGGAATCTCGATATTGGCGGCCTGCAGCGCCGCCAGCGTGCGGCTCAGCAGTTCGCCACTGACAGCCATCCAGGTGCCGATGTCGGTGGTCCACGCCTTGACCACGAAATTGAGCGCGCTGTCGCCATAGCCGGTCAGCAGGACCAGCGGCGCCGGCTCTGGCGCGACGCCAGGCGTTTCGCTGGCCGCCCGCGCCAGCACGTCCAGCACGCGGGCCGGGTCCGAACCGTAGGCGACGCCGACCGTGATCTCGAAGCGCCGCTGGCGGTCGAACATGGTCCAGTTGGTCAGGTTGCTGGCCAGCAGCACGCCATTCGGCAGCACCGTATCGGCGCCGTCGAAGGTGCGGATGGTGGTGGCGCGCAGGCCGATCTCGCGCACCGTGCCCGAGGTTCCCGCGGCGTCGACGATGTCGCCGGGCTGGACCGGACGCTCGAACATCAGCACCAGGCCCGAGACGAAATTGTTGACCACGTTTTGCAGGCCGAAACCGATGCCCACGCCCAGGGCGCCGAACACCAGCGCCAGCTGGCTGACCTTGAAACCGGCGGCCGACAGGGCGATCAGGAGGCCGGCCAGCAGCACGGCGTAGTAGCTGAGCGAGGCGATGCTGCTGCCAACCCCGCGCGGCAGCCGGCTGTGGCCCGGCAGTTCTTCGCGCAGCACGCGGCGCACCACGCGCGCGGCCCAGAACGCCAGCCAGCTGGACAACACGAACACCAGGATATCGCCAAGGTGCACGTCGACTTCGCCGATCTCGATGCCGAAGCCGAGTATGGTCGCGCCGGTATTTTGCAGCGGACGCAGCAAGCGGAAACGGTGCATGCTGTACAGCAGCCAGGCCAGCGTCGCGCCAGCCACCAGCAACCGGCCACAGGCAGCTTCAAGCAGCGGACCGTGGCGCTGCACGAATCCATGGCGCGCCATTTCAGGCTGGTTCAGCACGGCATGCAGCAGGCCCTGGCACACGGCCAGGCTGGAATACAGCAGCAGCGCCATATAGCCGCTGTCGATCACGCCGCTGGTCAGGGTCTCGGCCATGGAAGTGTTGCCGGCGATATTGCAGGCGGCGGCCACCACCAGCACTAGGGTCTGTCTGACTGATTTCAGAGGAGCCATAGGATCATTGTTGCGATAGTCACACCTGCCAAATAGTTGTGTCCGCGTTTGTCGTAGCGAGTTGCGACGGCGCGGAAATCTTTCAAACGGTTGATTGCGCGCTCAACGACATTGCGGCCTTTGTAAGCTTGTGCGTCAAAGCGCGGCGGTGCGCCACCTCGACGTCCCTTGCGTAAGCGGTTCTGTCGCGCATCTTGACGTTCAGGGCAAATGCATCGAATGCCTCTGGCCTGGATCTGTTGCCGATAATGTCGAGCACCATAAGCGCGGTCGACGCGCACGCTCGATGGTCTTTTTCGGGGGCGACCACGGCCCGGACGAGGCACATTAATCGCATCGAGTACCTGGCCGACGTGGGCGGCATCGCTACACTGGCCGGCAGTGACAAGAACGGATAGCGGCAAACCGTGTCCATCGACGCATAAATGGATTTTGCTGGTGATGCCCCCGCGTGAACGCCCCAGCCACTCGTCAGTTACGGCCCCCTTTTTTCGGCTGCTGGCAGCGTCTTTCGTGCCCCGACAGCACTGCGCTGGGCCTTGATGTATGTGGCGTCGAGCGCAGCGCCATCCCAGTCCACCAGGCCGGCCTCGTCGGCTGCAGCCTGCATGACCCGGAGAAGTCGCTGCCAAGTACCGCTCCTCGACCAACGAACAAATCGGTCATAACAGGTCTGCCAAGGACCGTAGCGCGGCGGAATGTCGCGCCAAGGAGCGCCTGTTCGCAAGCGCCATAGGATGCCATTGATCACGTGCCGATGCTCGACATACACGTGACCGTGATGGGGGTTGGAGGGCAGATGGGGCTCAAGTTTGCACCACTGCTTTTCGGTAAGGTCAGTTCGGCTCATCGCTCTATGACCATCCAACCTCAATTAAGTTCAGTCAGACAGACCCTAGCAGCACGATGCAGCCGATGGCGCGCATCAGCGACTGCAGGCGCAGGGCGCGCGCGCCGGCGGCCAAGGGCAGGGGGGCGCGCAGCATGCGCACGGTCAGGCCCAGCGCGCCCATGTTCAGCAACAGCAGGAACAGGCGGTACCAGCCCGGCTCGGCCACCGCCGCCAGGCCCAGCCGGTCAAGACCGTACAGGGCGATCGCCACATACGGCCACGTGCCGAGCGTGCGCGTGGCATCCATGGGCAGCAAGCGCAGCACGGGAATCAGCGCGAGCAGCAAGGCGAATTCCTCGACCAGCATCGGCGCATCGGGTTCCAGCACCAGCACCGCCAGCATCGACAGCAGCAGCCAGGCCGACACTGGGCGGCGCAGGGCGCGCGCGGCGCCGCTGGGGGGAGCGCCGGCACCGTCGCGCGCATGGCGGCTGCGCATGACCAGCCAGATGATTAAAGGCAGCAATAGCAGTTGCACCACGCGCACCGCCTGCTGGTTGCCGGTACCCACCGCGTGATACTCGATGGCAAACTGCTGTTCGATTTCCAGGCCCCGGTGCATGGCCGCCAGGCCCGCTTGCGGCGTGACGCCGGTGCCGATGCCATGCCACAGCGGCGGCACGTCGACGCGCAGCAGGCGCTGGTCGATATCGTCGATGGCGGCGGCGACGTCATTGCGTCCGGACTGGATCTGCGCCTTCAGTTCGTTGCCGCGCTGCGTCAGGTCGAACTGGCGCGACAATACCAGCGCCAGGGCCGTCTCGGTGGCGTCGATCTGCGCCAGCATGGCGTCGACCCGCCCGGACAGTACCGGCGGCAAGCCGTCGAGCAGGCCGGCGGCGCGCGTGGCCGACCAGGCGGCGCGGCGCTGCGCCAGCTGCATGGCGCTGTCGGCATAGGGCGCAAAGGCGCGCCGTGCCTGGATGTCCCATTGCCCGAAGCGGCGCGCATCGAATTGCCAGTGGCGCGCCAGGCTTTCGAGCCGCATGATGGGCAGATCGCGCAAGGCCACGCCCGGCGTGGCGCGCAATTTGGCGTTGACCGGGATGGCGATATCGTCGAGCAGGGCGCGCAGGCGCACATCCGGCGCCGGTGCGGCCAGGAGGGCCTTGGCTGATTCGAGCCGCTGCTGTTCCTCCTCGGCACGCGGCAGGATGTCCTGCACGGCGATCGGCGTGGCGGCGGTGACGGTCGTGCTTTGGGCCAGCGCATGGAAGCTGGCCAGCAGCGACAGCGCCAGCAGCACGACATTGAGCAGCGCGCGCATGCGCTGTTCAGGAACCGGTGGCGCCGACTTCCAGCACGTAACTGGCTGTTTGATCCTTGCGGGCCGCATTGCGCATCAGGTACACGAGCACCTTGTAGTGGCCTGGAGCGGTGACGGCAACCTGGTAGCGGTTGCCGTCGCGCGAGCCGACAAACAGCGCCTCGTCCGCGCCATCCTGGCTGACATTGAAACAGGTGGACGTATTGGCGCTATCGAGCTTGATGGCGAGCTTGCTGCCGGCCGGCGCCGTGACGCTGTATTTGACCGTGGCATAACCCTTGATCTTGCCGCTCAGCTTTTCGACAGGCGCGCCTTGCGCCAGTTCGACCTTTTCCTGCCTGACCGGATCAAGCGCCCAGGCACTGGTTTGCAGCACCAGGGCGCAGGTCAGTACGGTCAGGATCTTCTTCATCAGCTTCTCCTGGCAGCCACATCAGGGCGCAGTGGGTTGAATTCCTGTTAATAATATTCTAAACGAAGCTATTGGAAAACGGCCGCAACTTCCATATAGTTGCATAAACTAATAACGTTGCGCATTTCCCACTGGAGCCGCATGGCCTACACCAAAACCATCACCACCGGGCGCTTGATCCTGCGCCCGCCGCACCCGTCCGATGCCGACGCCCTGTTCGCCATGCATTCCGATCCGGAAGTGATGCGCTACTTCAGCGAGCCACCCTGGCAGGCCCCGGGCCGCGCCGTGCAGCAGATTGCCGACGACGCCGAGGCGTTCGAGAAAGAAGAGTTCTTTCGTTTTGCCATCGCATTGAAGGCAACCGGCGAATACATGGGTAGCTGCACCCTGCATGCCGTGCACCGGCAAAACCGCCGCGCCGAATTGGGTTACGCGCTGGGCCGCCCCTACTGGGGCCAGGGCTATATGCACGAAGCGTTGACGGCGCTGCTGGAATACGCGTTCGTCGAGCGCGACCTGAACCGGCTGGAAGCCGATATCGATCCCTTGAACATCGGCTCGGCCAACGCCTTGCTGCGCCTGGGTTTCAAGCAGGAAGGCTACCTTCCCGAGCGCTGGATCGTCGGCGGCCAGGTCAGCGATTCGGCGCTGTACGGTTTGCTGCGGCGCGAGTGGGAAGCGCGGCGTCTTGCGGCAGATTGATCAATATGCGGATATGGCAGACATTACCCGTTCCGGCGATCATTGGACTGATATTGGTCGCGATTGTTGGCGTGAACCTGCTGTTCATGTACGTGGCGCCGTTTATCCCAACGAAGGAACAACTTTGTTCAAGAAAATGTGCGGAAACACAGCAGTCGGGTCAGTTGAAATATATCGACCCATGGCAGCTCACCGCTGGCATGCGCGGCAGGGGGCCGAGCGAGTGCAAGTGCCGGTAGTAGCGAACCCCGCATGAGCCGCTCGCCGCTTTCCATCCTGCTGATCGAAGACCATGCCGGCATTGCGCGCCAGGTCGCCACGTTCTGCGACGGCCTGCACTGGCAATGTGACCATGCCGCCACCGGTGCGCTGGGCGTGCGGCTGGCCACCAGCAATATCTATGACGTGGTGCTGCTGGACCTGAACCTGCCCGATATCGACGGCTTGCAGGTATGCCGCGCCATCAAGGCGGGCGCGCCCAGCAATGTGCCGGTCCTGATGCTGACGGCGCGCGATGCCTATGAAGACAAGGCGCGCGGTTTCAATGACGGCGCCGACGATTACCTGACCAAGCCGTTCGACTTGCGCGAGCTGGCCCTGCGCTGCGAGGCGCTGGCGCGGCGCAGCCAGTTGCACGTGCACCAGGAAATGCGCGTCGGCCCGCTGCTGCTTTTGGCGCGCGAAGGCCGCGCCCTGTATGGCAAGGCGCCACTGGCGCTGACGCACAGCGGTTTCAGGATCTTGCTGCTGCTGTGCCGTGAGCATCCGCACGCCGTCTCGCGCTCGGCCCTGATCGCCCACCTGTGGGGCAGCGAGCCGCCGGACAGCGACGCCTTGAAGTCGCATGTCTATGCGCTGCGCAAGCAGTTGGAACTCGCGGGCGCCGCCGGCCTGCTGGTGACGATACCGCAGCTGGGCTATCGGCTGGCCATAGCCGCCGGCAGCCGGGCAGGGCCGTGATGGTCACGACCATACGGCGTGGCCTGTTTGCGGCACTGGCCGGTTTTGCCGTGCTGCTGTGCCTGTGCTATACGGGCCTGGCGGTGGTGATTTCCTATGTTACCGAAGACATGCTGGTGCAGCGCCTGCTGGAACGCGAGGCGGCCGCCATCACCACGCGCGTGCGCCAGCAGGGCGTGGCGGCGGCCTCCGGCAGCGACCTGATCACGGTCTATCGCGACTATGGCGCCCTGCCGGCACCCGTGCGGCAGCAATTTTTGTCATCGGCGCCGCGCGCCGAAGTATTTACAAGTACGGGCCAGCATTACCACGTGATGGCGCTGGCGCTGGAGAATGCAGGCAAGCCCATGCGCTGGTATCTGCTGGCCGATGTGGCGCCGCTGCTGGTGGTGTCGCGCCTGGTACAGGAAGTGGGCGGCGTGCTGATCGGCGTCGCGCTGGCGCTGGTCGGCCTGGCGCTGCTGCTGGCCTGGCTGCTGGCACGGCGTCTGGTGCTGCCCTTGCAAACACTGGCGCAGGAAGCGCGCGCCTTGACGCCCGAACATCCACCGCGGTTCAGCGCACGCGAGAGGCCGGACGAAATCGGCTTCCTGGCGCGCCGGCTGGAAACCACGTTTATCGAACTGCAAACGGCCTTGCAGCGCGAACAGGCGTTTGCCCGCGACGTCAGCCACGAATTGCGCACGCCGCTGACCTTGATGCGCAACACGCTGGCGCTGGCATCGTCGCGACCGCTGCTCCTGGAAGAGCAAGCCCAGCTGCAACAGGGCACCGATGAGCTGAGCAATACCGTCGAGCTGCTGTTCGCGCTGGCACGCGCCGAGCAGATTGCCGTTGACACGGTGGAGCTGCGCGGCTGCATCGAGCAATGCCTGCTGCGCCTGCTTGAAGAGCATCGCTGGGACGCCAGCCTGCTGGCGCTGGACCTGCCGCAGCGCCTGCCGGTGCGGGGCCATCGCCAGCTGGTCAATCTGCTGCTGAACAATTGCCTGACCAATGCCCTGTTCCACGGCGGCCCCGCCTGCCAGTTGACGATGTCCGTCGAGCAAGGCTGCCTGTCCATCCACAATACCGTGCCGGTGGGGCAAGCCGTGCGCGTGCGGGGTTTTTCGCATGGCCAGCTGCTGCTGGCGCGCCTGGCGCAGGTGATGCAATGGGAAATCCGTTTTTATCCGGGCACAGCGGATTACCGCGTCGATATCGTTCCCATCATGGCGGCTTAAAGCCGGCCGATTTCACCGCGCTTTCACCTCGCCCTCCGTATGCTGGCCGCACCTTACTTGCGGAGAACCCCATGAACATCATTGTCAGCCTGCTGTTGTTGCTCGCCACCTGCTTCCCCGTCCTGGCCCAGGCCCAGGTGCAAACCCTGCAGCACCAGGACACCAAGCGGCGCTATATCGTCTACACGCCACCCGCTTACCAAAGCCAGCCGCATCAAGCCTTCCCAGTCGTGTTCAATTTCCATGGCGGCGGCATGACCATGGCCGAGCAGATGCTGTACACGCAGATGAACCGGGCCGCCGACCGCCACGGTTTTATCGTTGTCTACCCGCAAGGCATCAAGCAGGACTGGAACGTGGGCTTCGGCATGGATTACCTGGCCGGCACCGACGACGCCGGCTTCACGCAAGCCATGCTGGCCAAGCTGAAACAGGATTACCGCATTGACAGCCGGCGCGTGTACGCCACCGGCCTGTCGCGCGGCGGCTTCTTTGCCCTGCGCCTGGCCGCCGAGCTGCCGCAGCAGTTCGCCGCCGTGGCCTCGGTCGGCGCGCCGATGCCGGAACCGGTACTCGCGCATCACGGCAAACCGGAGAAGGTCGGCATGCTGCTGATCCACGGCACGGCCGACCAGGTGGTGCTGTATGAGGGCAAGGCCGGCGGCTATCTGTCGGCTGACGCCACCTTGCGCTACTGGGCCAAGGTCAACGGCATCGCAGCCGACACCGCGCCGCGGCGTTTGCTGCCGGCCGTGGTGGGCGACGACTTGAAAGTGAGCATGCTGGAGCAGGGCAATGGCCAGCAAAGCGTGGCCCTGCTCACCATCGATGGCGGCGGCCACACCTGGCCCGGCGCCGATGCTTTTAATATTGGACTGCCGATCGGCAAGACCTCACGCGGCATCGATGCCAATGAGGTGATATGGGCGTTTTTCGGCAGGCATCGCAGGAATTAAATCAGCCCTTCCTCCCGTAACGCCTGCCGCACCGCCGGCCGTGCCTGCATGCGCTGGTACCAGTCGCGTAAATGATCGAGCTGGTCGAAATGGATATCGGCCTTGTAATATGAGGTCAGCCACGGTGCCTGGCCCCATCCCGTCAGCGCGAACAGGTAGGCGTCGGCCACGCTGAAGTGCTCGCCCATCAGATAGGGCTGGCCGGCCAGTTGCTGGTCGATCCAGGCATAGCGCTGTTCCAGCTTGGGCCTGGCCATTTCCACGTAGTTGCCGGCCTGGGCGGCGTACAGCAGCGGAATAAATCCCTTGTGTACTTCGGTGGACAGGAAGTTCAGCCATTCCTGCAGGCGGTAGCGCTCGAAGCTGCCGTTGGGCGGCGCCAGCCGGGCTTCGGGGCGCAGGTCGGCCAGGTATTGCATGATGGCCGGCCCTTCACGCAGCATGCATCCGTCGTCCAGCTCAAGCGCGGGCACATAGCCGTGCGCATTCACATCGTAAAAACTGGCGCCGTGTTCCGTCACATGCCGCTTGTAATCGACCTTGACGAGGGTGGCATCCAGGCCCAGTTCCTTCAGGACGATATGCGTGCCCAGCGAGCAGCTGGCGGGGATATGGTACAGCTTCATGATGGCTCCGGTAATCGCGAACTCCAGGTGAGCCCGCCTGGACAGCCATTATAGGCATCAAGGATAAAAAGGGAAGAAGGCACTATAATGTTATGTAGGTACATTTTTTATACTTGATGCGGGTGACTGGCCATGAAGCAAAGCGTGACGGGATGTTCGATCGAAGAAGCGATGCGGCTGCTCGGTGGGCGCTGGCGCCTGCTGCTGGTGTCCTACCTGCTCGACGGCCCCAAGCGTTTTAATGCACTGCGGCGCGACGTGCCGCATATTTCGCAGCGCATGCTGACCCTCGATTTGCGCGCGCTGGAAGAGGCGGGGCTGGTCGCGCGCACGGTGTATCCGGAAGTGCCGGTGAAAGTGGAATATGCGTTGACAGCAGATGGCCAGCGCCTGCTGCCGGTGGTGGCCGTGATGAAGGAATTCGGTTTGTGGCTCAAGGCCAGGAAGGATAATAATGACGATTAGCGCACCACATGTTTTTTGCCGCTCGCTGCGCCAGCTGTCGGCCATGCTGGACAAGCTGGCATCTCAGCCGCAGATATTGACTGCTCGCCTGCATCCGGAGATGCTGCCGTTTGCCTCGCAAGTGAATGCGGCCATCAGCTTTTCGCTGCGCGGCTGCTGTCCGCTGGCCGGATTGGAAGTGGTCAGCTTCAGCGATGCGAGCACCCTGCAGGAGCAGATCGCGCAGACCATCGCGTATCTCGCAGCGATACCGGCGCAGCGCTTTGACGGGCGGCCGGATCGCCTCTGCCTGGACCGCGCCGGCTTTGCCGATATCGCGCTGCCGGCCGACGAGTTTTTGCACCTGTATATCCTGCCGAATTTCTACTTTCACTTCAGCATGGCGTATGCGATCGCGCGCAGCTGCGGCGCGCCGATCGGCAAGGGCGATTTCGATGGCTATCACCTGTATGCGCCAGGGTTTTCGTTTGAAAAACCCGGCCTGGCGCAGCCTGTCTAGCCCACCACGTTCACCGGCTTGCCCCGCTCGAACGCTTCCACATTATCGATCAGCATGTCGGCCAGCAGCTGCATCGCCTCGCCGCTGGCCCATGCCGTGTGCGGCGTCAAGATGAAATTGGGCAGTCGCAGTTGCAGCAGCGGGTTGTCAGGTTCCGGCGGTTCTTTCGAGAGCACGTCGAAACCGGCGCCGGCGATCACGCCCTGTGTCAAGGCGTCGGCCAGCGCCGCTTCGTCGACCAGGCCGCCGCGTGCCGTGTTGATCAATAGCGCCGTGGGCTTCATGCTGGCCAGCTCCCTGGCACCGATGATGTTGCGCGTCTTGTCGGTCAGGGGCAGGTGCAGGCTCAAGATGTCGGAAGTGGCCAGCAGTTCTTCCAGCGATACTTCGGTCACGCCTTCCTCGTTGATGGGCGAGCGGTTATGCACGGCCACCTGCATGCCGAAGGCGCGCGCCAGGTGGGCCACGGATTTGCCCAGCGCGCCGTAACCGAGCAAGCCCAGACGGCTGCCGGCCAGGTCGCGGATCGGATGGCCGAACAGGCAGAAACGGTCCGATGCCTGCCACAGGCCCGCCTCGATGTCGGCGCGGTAGGCGACCAGCTGGCGGCGCAGGGCCAGCATCAGCGCCAGGGTATGTTCGGGCACGGTGGCGCGCGCATAGTCGCGGATATTGGCCACTAAAATGCCGCGCGCGCGACAGGCGGGCAGGTCGATGATGTCGGTGCCGGTGGCGGCCACGGCGATCATTTTCAGGTCCGGCAATTGGGCCAGTTCGGCCTCCCGCAGCGGCACTTTATTCGTGATGGCGATGCTGGCGCCAAGCAAGCGTTCGACAGTCTGTGCGCTGCCCTTGGTGTGCGCGTGCTCAGCCCACTCGTGGGCAAAGGCGGGTGGGCGGACCTGGGCGATCAGGCTGTCGCGGTCGAGAAAAACGATGCGATGTGGTGATGAGTATGGCGGGTGCTGTGGTGCTGTCATGGCTGGGCCTCGGTCTGGCCGGCGCGCGCATTCCTGGTCTTCATCTGCGTGGCCGGGTGGTTGGTAAACATGTCGGCGACCCATTCGACAAACACGCGCACCTTGGCGGACAGGTGGCGGTTGGGCGGATAGATCACGTGGATCGGCAGCGGGTCGGATTCCCACTCCTTGAGCAACTCGACCATTTTGCCTTGTTCCATCAATGGCGCAAGCATGAAATGCGTCATTTGCACGATGCCCAGGCCCGCCACGCCGGCCGCCGTGTAGGCGTTCGAGTCGTTCAGGGCGATATGGCTGGGCATGGCGATCTGGATGCGTTCGCCGTTGCGCGTGAAGTCCCACTCGAAGGTGCGGCCCGTCTTGGCCGAGAAAAAATTCACGCCACGGTGGCGCGGCAGGTCGTTCGGATGTTGCGGCGTGCCGTGGTGGGCCAGGTAGCCGGGCGAGGCGCAGGTGACGAAATGCAGCACGCCGACCCGGCGCGCGATCAGGTTCAAGTCTCCCAGTTCACCGCCGCGCACGGCGCAGTCCACGCCTTCCTCGATCAGGTCGACGGGGCGGTCGCTGCAGCCCAGTTCGAGCACGATGTCGGGATAGCGCGCGAAAAAGTCGGGCAGGGCGGGGATCAGGAGTTCGCTGGCCAGTGCGGTGGGCGCATCGACCCGCAGGCGGCCGCTGGGGTTCAGCCGCGTGCGCGACAGCGATTCCTCGGCTTCGCGCACGTCCGACAGGATGCGCACGCAGTGTTCATAATAGGCGGCGCCGTCCGAGGTGATGCTGACGTGGCGCGTGGTGCGGTTCAGCAATTTGACCGACAGGCTGCTTTCCAGCGCCGCGATCAGGGTCGACACGGTCGCTTTCGGCAACTGCATGTTTTCGGCCGCGCGCGTAAAGCCGCCCGCATCGACCACCTGGATGAACACTTCCATGGCTTGTAGCTTGTTCACTTGATTTCCTGACACTTTACTTCACATTGTTCAGAATCTTGAACAATCAATTCATCATTGCCTACTTTATCAGATTGTAGAACAAGTTTATAGTTGTTGTACTGCAGCATAAATACGAGGTTGCAGAAACAGCGGTTGATAGTTACAGGAGAAAAATCATGGGTCATCGGAATGGAAACTTTGCAGTGTTCGCGCTCGTAGTGAGCTCGCTTGCTCTGGCTTCGATGGTATTTACGGACGCTTACTCGCAGGCGGCGCAAGCCGAAGCCAGCGGCTACAGCGCCCTGACCCATGAAGTCGGCGGCACCTTGCTGTGCGTCAATGACGCCGGTCTCGACATGGCCGTGGCGCCGGTGGTGGCGCAATGAACGCGCCCGCCAGCGCAGCCGGCCTGGCGCCTGCCGAGTCGCTGAAGATACGCGATATCGAAGTGCAGGGCGAAGTCGGGCCGCTGGCGGCACGCATCTATACGGCCGGCGTGCCGGGCGCGAAAAAATCCAGCCTGATCGTGTTCTTTCACGGCGGCGGCTTCAATGATGGCGACCTGGAAGACGCCGACGATTTCCTGCGCTGCCTGGTGCTGGGCAATGCCGACCAGGTGGTGCTGGCGTCGAACTACACCCTGGCCAGCGTGCGGCCTTTTCCCGCCGCCGTCGAAGACGCACATGCCGTGCTGGTGTGGGCCAAGAAGAACAAGGCCAAGCTGGGCTGGAGCGGCAAGCAGATGCTGGTGTCGGGCATCGAAGCGGGCGCCAACCTGGCCGCCGTGTGCGCCATGATGTCGCGCGACCGGGGCGGCCCGGCGCTGGCCGGCCAGGTGCTGATCATGCCGATGCTGGACCCCGGCCTGTCGACCTGCTCGATGCGCTCTCTGCCGAGCTGCCCGGAACTGGTGGAAGTGGCCGATGCCTGCGCCGCCGCCTACCGGGGCTACCTGCCGAACGCCGCCGACCGCAGCCATCCGTATGCGTCGCCGCTGCAGTCGAGCAGGCTGAAAAACCTGCCGCCGGCGCTGATCGTGTCCAGCGAAGACGACCCATTGCGCGACGAGGCTGAACAATACGGCAGCAAGCTGATCGCCTGCGGCATCAAGACGACCGTGCGGCGCATGCCCGCGGTGCCGCTGCAAGACGCCACCGCCCGTAACGAATGTGCTTGCAAGGTGCAAGTGCTCGGTGAAATTGCCAGTTTTGTCGCTGGCCTCAGCCAGGAGCCCAGCTCATGACACCACCATCCCGCACGCTGAAATAAATTACACTTAGCAGTTTACTTTTTGAGTTCTGGTTGTTACACTGTGTAGTGTAGTTCCCTGAACACCCCATTCGTCTGCGCTGTGCGTTCGTACAGCCGGCTTTGTCGACCCCGCCCGCTTTTTTGACGCAGGCGGTCCCTTTATCTTTGACCGAGCGCCGTCGGGCGCCATTGCATCTTTATTCACTTTAATCGGCTGGGTGGCTTCCTGTCGCCTATACCATTAGAAATTTTCATAAAACAGGGAAATAAAATGAAAAACGTTCAACAAATTTCTATCCTGCTCAAGCCCCTGGCGGCCTCGCTGGCCGTTGCCGGCCTGGTGGCGTTCAGCCTGGCTGGCTGCGATTCAGCCAACAGCAAGGTGCCCGACGCGCCGGCGGCCGGTGGCCCACCGATCTCGGCCGCCGCCGTGATCGAAAAACAGATTACCGAAACCCAGGAATTCTCGGGCCGCCTGGAAGCCATCGAACGCGTGGAAATCCGCTCGCGCGTCGGCGGCTTCATCACCTCGGTGAACTTCAAGCCGGGCAGCGAAGTGAAAAAGGGCGACGTGCTGTTCGTGATCGATCCGCGTCCGTTCCAGGCTGAAGTGTCGCGTGCCGAAGGCGCCGCCGCCTCGGCCCGCGCCAAGGCCGAACTGGCCAAGCTGGAACTGTCGCGCGCCGAAAAACTGCTGGCCGAAAAAGCCATCCCGCAGCGCGAACTCGATGAAAAAGCGTCGGGCCTGAAAGAGCTGGACGCCAATGTGCGCGCCGCGCAAGCGTCGTATGAAGCGGCCAGGCTGAACCTGTCGTACACCCAGGTGCAGGCGCCGATCAGCGGCCGCGTATCGAAGGCCGAGATCACCGTCGGCAACCTGATCGACGCCACCGCCATCCTGACGTCCGTGGTCTCGACCGACCGCATCTACGCCAGCTTCGACGGCGACGAAGACACCTATCTGCGCGTGGCCGGCACGGCGCAAAAGGGCGCGCCCGTGCTCGTCAAGGTGGGCCTGGCCAACGAGAGCGGTTTCCCGCATGAAGGCAAGCTGGAATTCGTCGACAACCAGCTCGATCCGGCCACCGGCAGCGTGCGCATGCGCGCCACCTTCGCCAACGCCGACCGCATGCTGGTGCCTGGTTTGTTCGCCCGCATCCAGCTCGATACCGGCAGCGGCGCGCAGGCGCAAGGCACGGCGCTGTTGATCAGCGACCGCGCCGTCGGCACCGACCAGAGCCGCAAGTATGTCTACGTGGTGGGCGCCGACAACAAGGCCGAATACCGCGCCGTCAAGCTGGGCCCGAACGCCGATGGTTTGCGCGTGGTGCGCGAAGGCCTGAAGGCGGGCGAGAAGATCGTCGTCAACGGCCTGCAGCGCGTGCGCCCGGGCGCCCCGGTGACGCCACAGATGGTGGCAATGGACTTCGATCCGACGGCGCCAGTGGCTCCCGCAAAACCAGCAACAAAAGACGCCAAGATTGCCGCCAAGGCGGAATCGAAAACGGCAGCGACCACCAAGGAATAAACCATGAACTTTTCACGCTTTTTCATCGACAAGCCGATCTTTGCGGCGGTGCTGTCGATTGTCATTTTCGTGGCCGGGATGCTGTCGATCTTCGGCCTGCCGATCTCGGAATATCCCGACGTCGTGCCGCCATCGGTGGTGGTGCGCGCGCAGTATCCGGGCGCCAATCCGAAAGTGATCGCCGAAACCGTTGCCGCCCCGCTGGAGGAGCAGATCAACGGTGTCGAGAACATGCTCTACATGTCCTCGCAAAATACGTCGGACGGCGCGATGATGCTGACGATTACCTTCAAGATCGGCACCAACGTCGAGCAGGCCGAGACGCAGGTGCAGAACCGCGTGCAGCGCGCCTTGCCGCGCCTGCCGGAAGAGGTGCGCCAGATCGGCGTGACGACCGTCAAGTCCTCGCCCAACCTGACCATGGTGGTGCACCTGGTCTCGCCCAACAAGCGCTATGACGACATGTACCTGCGTAACTACGCGGTGCTGAACGTCAAGGATCAATTGGCCCGCCTGCCCGGCATGGGCGACATCCAGATCTTCGGCGCCGGCGACTATGCCATGCGTATCTGGCTCGACCCGCAGAAAGTGGCGGCGCGCGGCATGACAGCCAATGACGTGGTCGAGGCCATCCGCGAGCAGAACGTGCAGGTCGCCGCCGGTGTGATCGGCGCTTCGCCGGCGAAAAATTCGCCGTTCCAGCTGACCGTCAATACCCAGGGCCGTTTGCAGTCGCCCGAGGAATTCGGCGCCATCATCGTGCGTACCAATGCCGATGGCGCGGTGACGCAACTGAAGGACGTGGCGCGCGTGGAAATGGGCGCCAACAGCTATTCGCTGCGGTCCTTGCTGAACAATAATCCGGCCGTCGGCATGGGTATTTTCGAAGCACCGAACGCCAACGCGCTGCAACTGTCTTCCGACGTGCGCGCCAAGATGGACGAACTGAAAAAAGACTTCCCGCAAGGCGTCGAATATCGCATCGAGTATGACCCGACCCAGTTCGTGCGCTCCTCGATCGAAGCCGTGATCCACACGCTGTTGGAGGCCATCGCCCTGGTGGTGCTGGTGGTGATCATCTTCCTGCAAACCTGGCGTGCTTCCATCATTCCGCTGCTGGCTGTTCCCGTCTCCATCGTCGGTACCTTTGCCGTGATGCTGGGCTTTGGTTTTTCGATCAATACGCTGTCGCTGTTCGGCCTCGTGCTGGCCATCGGTATCGTCGTCGATGACGCCATCGTGGTGGTGGAAAACGTGGAGCGCAATATCGAGGAAGGGCTCTCGCCGCGCGACGCCACCATCCAGGCCATGAAAGAGGTCAGCGGTCCTATCGTCGCCATCGCCCTGGTGCTGTGCGCCGTGTTCGTGCCGATCGCCTTCGTGCCCGGCCTGTCGGGCGAGTTCTACCGCCAGTTCGCGCTGACCATCGCCATTTCGACCGTGATCTCGGCATTCAGCTCGCTGACCCTGGCGCCGGCCCTGTCGGCAGCCCTGTTGAAACCGCACGATGCGCCGAAAGACGCGCTGACACGCGGCATGGACAAGGTCTTCGGCCGTTTCTTCGCCTGGTTCAACCGCTTCTTCGGCCGCGCTTCGCACCGCTATGAAGCGGGCGTCAAAGGTGTGTTGGGCCGCAAGAGCGCCTCGCTGGGCGTGTACGCCTTGCTGGTGGTCGCCGCCGTGTTCGTGTTCAAGGCCGTGCCTGCCGGTTTCGTGCCTGGCCAGGACAAGCAATACCTGGTCGGCTTTGCGCAACTGCCTGACGCCGCCTCGCTGGACCGCACCGAAGACGTGGTACGCCGCATGTCCGACGTCATCAAGTCGGTGCCTGGCGTGGAATCGACGATCGCCTTCCCGGGCCTGTCGATCAACGACTTCACCAATGCGCCGAACGCCGGCATCGTGTTCGCCACCCTGAAACCGTTCGACGAACGCACCACCAAGGAATTGTCCGGTGGCGCCATCGCGGCCGAGATCAACAAGCGCCTGGGCGGTATCCAGGACGCCTTCATCATGGTGTTCCCGCCACCGCCGGTCAACGGCCTGGGCACCATCGGCGGCTTCAAGATGATGATCGAAGACCGCGGCAATCTCGGTTACGACGCGCTGTACAACGCCACCCAGGCGCTGGCCGGCAAGGCTTACCAGACGCCGGAACTGGCGGGCGTGTTCTCGGGCTACCAGATCAACGTGCCGCAGTTGTTCGCCGATGTCGACCGCGTCAAGGCCAAGCAATTGGGCGTGCCGCTGGCCACCATCTACCAGACCTTGCAGATCAACCTCGGTTCGCTGTACGTGAACGACTTCAACCAGTTTGGCCGTACCTACCAGGTGCGCGTGCAGGCCGATGCCGAGTTCCGTTCGCATGCGCAGGATATCGCGCAGCTGAAGGTGCGTAGCGACAAGGGCGAAATGATCCCGCTGTCCTCCTTGATGCGCGTGAAAGACAGCTATGGTCCGGACCGCGTGCAGCGCTACAACGCCTACGCCGCAGCCGATTTCAATGGCGGCCCGGCACCGGGTGTGTCGAGCGGCCAGGCGCAAGCCGCGCTGGAACGCATCGCCAAGGAAGTGCTGCCGCAAGGGATTTCGTATGAATGGACCGAGCTGACCTACCAGGACATCCTGTCCGGTAACACGATGATCTATGTGTTCCCGCTGTGCGTGCTGCTGGTGTTCCTGGTGCTGGCCGCCCAGTACGAAAGCTGGACCCTGCCGCTGGCCGTGATCCTGATCGTGCCGATGTCGATTTTGTGCGCCTTGCTGGGCGTGAAACTGACCGGTGGCGACAACAATGTGTTCACCCAGATCGCGCTGTTCGTGCTGGTGGGGCTGGCGTCGAAGAATGCGATTCTGATCGTCGAGTTTGCCCGCGAACTGGAAGACCATGGCCGCACCGTCGTGCAGGCCGCGCTGGAAGCTTGCCGCCTGCGTCTGCGTCCGATCCTGATGACGTCGATCGCGTTCATCATGGGCGTGGTGCCCTTGGTGTTCTCGCACGGCGCCGGTTCGGAAATGCGCCATGCCATGGGTGTGGCGGTATTTGCCGGCATGCTGGGCGTGACCTTCTTCGGCCTGTTCCTGACGCCTGTCTTTTATGTATTGCTGCGTACCCTGGCGCAGCGTTTCGAGAAAAAACCAGCCGCCGCCAAGCGCCCCGCCGCGCCGGTGCTGGACCTGGAAGGAGATGTATCGTGAAAAACAACCTGAAACCGCTGTTGAAACCAGTGCTCAGCATGATGGCCGCCGCCGTGCTATTGGCAGCCTGCGCCGCGCCCGATTTCCAGCAGCCGCAGATCGCCACCCCGGCCGCTTTCAAGGAAGCGCAAGTGCCGGCGGTGCAGACGGCGCAGGACGGCACCCGCTGGTCCCAGGCGCAAGTGAACTACGCCGAGCGCCAGGCGCGCGGCGAATGGTGGCTGGCGTTTAACGACCCCACGCTGACCGGCCTGATAGGCGAGGCCACGCAGGCCAACGCCAACCTGGCCGTGGCGGCCGCCCGCGTCAAGCAGGCGAGGGCGATTGCCGGCATCGCCGAAGCGGACCGCATCCCGCAAGTGGGCGTGAACGTCGGCGGCCAGCGTAACCGCGCTTCCGCCGTGTCGCTGGGCCTGCCGAACGGCGCGCCGGTGGCGGCCACCAATGTCTACCAGGCCAACCTGACGGCCAGCTACGAAGTCGACCTGTTCGGCCGCGTGGCGGCCAATGTCAGCGCCTCGCGCAGCGATGCGCTGGCGGTGGAAGCGACCTACCGCTCGGTGCTGCTGTCCTTGCAGGCCGACGTGGCGCAGACCTACTTCCAGCTGCGCGCGACGGATGCCGAACTGGCGACCCTGGCCGAGACGGTGCGCCTGCGCGAAGAAAGCGTGCATGTGAACCAGCGCCGCTATGACCTGGGCGATATCGGCGAATTCGATCTGTCGCGGGCCCGCACCGAGCTGTCGACGGCGCGCGCCGAAGCGATCGGCCTCCAGCGCCAGCGCGCCACCGGCGAGCATGCGCTGGCGGTCTTGCTGGGCAAACCGGCGGCCAGCTTCACGGCCGTCGTCAACCCGCTGCAGGACAGCGCCTTTTTGCCGGTGATCCCTGCCGGCATGCCGTCGACCCTGCTGGAACGCCGGCCCGATATCGCCTCGGCCCAGCGCACCATGGAAGCGTCGAATGCGCGCATCGGCGTGGCGAAATCGGCGATGTTCCCGGCCCTGATGCTGAACGCCTCGGGCGGCGGCGCGGCCGACACCTTCTCGGACGTGTTCAAGTGGAGCAGCCGCTCCTGGCTGCTGGGCGCGCTGATGTCGATGCCGATCATCGACGGTGGCCGCAACAAGGCGGCGGTGACGCGCAGCGAAGCGCAGCTGGAAGAATCGGTCGGCACCTACCGCCAGAGCGTGCTGGTGGCGTTTGCCGAAGTCGAAGACAACCTGGCCGGCCTGCGCATCTTGTCCGGCCAGACGCAGCAGATCGACGAAGCGGTGGTCTCGGCGCGCCGCTCGGCCGACCTGGCGCAGAAGCTGTATGACGCCGGTCGTTCCAGCTACCTGGACCTGCTCGACGCGCAGCGCAACCTGTCGGCCGTCGAACGCAGCGCCGTGCAATTGCGCGGCAACCGCGCCGTCACCACCGTGGCGCTGATCCGCTCCCTGGGCGGCGGCTGGGGCGAGCCGGAGCCGCAAGTCGCGGCCAACTGATCCCGGCACTGCGGGTCGGCTCACGCCGGCCCGCAACAAGGGAGGGTTTCATGAAACGGCGCACTGCGCCGTTTTTTTTGTTTGACTGAATTGAATCCGATTCCAGCATGGCCGCGTAAGTACTCCTGCAATCATGCACAGGCAGTCATCCAGGAGATCATCATGCGCACCTTTATTCCCGCAGTACTGTTCGCCACTTCCATGCTGGCCACCGGCGCCAGCTTCGCCGCCGACATGACCACCATGGTCGGTGGACAGAGCATGCTGCCATCCAAGGACATCGTCGACAACGCCGTCAATTCGGCCGATCACACCACCCTGGTGGCCGCCGTCAAGGCCGCCGGCCTGGTCGATACCTTGAAGGGCAAAGGCCCGTTCACGGTCTTCGCGCCGACCAACGCGGCGTTCGCCAAGCTGCCGGCCGGCACCGTCGAGACCCTGGTCAAGCCGGAGAGCAAAGAGACCCTGACCAAGATCCTGACCTACCACGTGGTACCCGGCAAATACGACTTCAAGGCGCTGGCGAAGGAAATCAAGATGCACAATGGTAAAGCGACCTTGCCGACCGCCAGCGGCGGCAAGCTGATGTTCGCCATGAACGGCATGCACAATATCGTCGTGATGGACGAAGCCGGCGGCACCGCCAATATCAGCACCTACGACGTCTACCAGTCGAATGGCGTGATCAATGTGATCGACACGGTGCTGATGCCGAAATAAACCGCCCCGTTCAATCCGCCGCCAGCAGCGCTTTCAGGATATCTTCCGAGCGCCGCTGGCCATACGGCTTGCCATAGGCGCTGGACGCCACCGCCACCACCATGCGGCGCGCCGGGATCACATAGATCTTGTTGCCGCCATTGCCCGACGCAAAAGACACCTTGACGTTTTCACCGGCGACGTCATACGTTTTGCCATACCAGAAATAGCCATAATGATCGGCGTAGCGGTCCACCTCGCCGATCGCCACGCGCGGCGCCAGCGCGGCTTGCAGCCAACTGCTCGCCAGCACGCGCTTGCCATCCACCACACCGTCGTCCAGCACCAGTTGCCCTATGCGTGCCATGTCGCGCGGCCTCAACGACAAATTACCCTGTCCCTTGGCGTGGCCTGCCACGTCGCGGCCCCATTGCCAGCGCGTGATGCCCAGCGGCGCGAACAGCACGCTGCCGGCAAAGGTGTCCAGTTCGACGCCGCTGGCGCGCTCCACCACGCGCCCGGCGATATACGCTCCCAGCGAGTTGTAGCGGTACAGCGTGCCCGCCGCGCCGGCTTTTGGCACGCCGCGCACAAAGGCGGTAGGGTCCGGCGCTTCGTCCAGCTTGTCCTCATTGCCCGGCGAGGCCGCATCCTCGTCAAACGCGGCCAAGCCCGAACGCATGGTCAGCAGATTGTCCAGCACCACCTGGCCGGCAGGGCTGCCGGCGACCTCCGGCCAGTACTGGCCGACGGTTCCCGTGGTCGCCAGCTGGCCACGCGCGACGGCGGCGCCCACCAGCAGCGCGGTGACGCTCTTGCCGGCCGAGCGCATGTCGTGCAGGCCGTTTTGTGCCTGGCCGTTGTAATAGCGTTCGGCCACCAGCGCGCCGTCGCGCAGCACCACCACCGCGCGCAGGTCGGCATGGCTGTCATGGTCAAATTCTTGCAGCACTTGCGCCAGTGAGGCGCCGGCGGCGCAGGGTGCATGCAAGGCGACAAGCAGTAACAGCGGCAGGGGCAAGCGGCGCATGGCGAACTTTCGTTACAAGGGCAAGGCCTGTAGTGTCGCTCATGCACGCTGGCTTGTGGTGAAGTTTGCACGAAGATATACAGCTGTCGTTGCGCTTATTGCGTTTATTGTGCTTTTCGTTTATTTCGATTAGACTTCGTATCTGGCATTAGATTAGTTTGGAGACCGTCATGACTACCGCAACCTTGGCCCGCACCGTTTTGCCTGATGAAAGGGCGATCAATGCGGCGATAGAGTCAGGCCGCCAGTTGGCAGCATTTATCTCGACAAAGTCGGAGACCCAGCGCATAGAGCTGATCGACGAGATGCAGCAGCGCGAAGTCATTGACATGCCGACGTTCGCCCTTCGTTTGCTTGGTGAAATTCTCAGCGAGCTGGCATTGGGCAATGCCGTCAAGGTCGTGCCCATTCATGCCGAGCTGACCACCCAGGAGGGTGCCGACATCCTCAACGTTTCACGGCCTCATCTGATAAAAATGCTGGATGAAGGAGCGTTACCGCATACTAAGACAGGCAGGCATCGCCGCATCAAGTTTGCCGACCTGATGCAGTACAAGGCGCTGCGTGAGCGAACCAGCCTGTCCGCCATGGATGAACTGGTGGCGCAGGCACAGGAACTGGAAATGGGATATGAATGAGGCAGTCCTCGTTCACGGCATTTTATGATGCCAATGTGCTCTATCCCGCGCCATTGAGGGATTTTTTGATGCATCTGGCGCTGACCGGTGCCTATCGGGCACGCTGGTCGGCGCAGGTGCATGATGAGTGGAAGCGCAATCTTCTGATCAATCGCCCGGACCTGACGCGCGAGCAGCTCGATCGCACGTCCTCGCTGATGGACAAGGCCGTGCCTGACGGTCTCGTCACCGACTATGAATCGTTGCTAGAAAGCCTTCAGTTACCGGACGCGGATGATCGCCACGTCCTCGCAGCCGCAATCAAGTGCAACGCTTCCGTTATCGTGACATTCAACCTCAAGGATTTCCCGAAAACCACACTGGCCCCGTTTAACATTGAGCCGCTACATCCCGATACCTTCATAGTGGATTTGTGGGATCTGGATCAGGCGGCAGTTCTCAAGGCCGCGCAGCGACAGCGGGCGGCGTTGAAAAAACCGCCTCACAATGCCAGGCTCTATCTCGACAAACTCCTGCAACAGAAACTTCCAGAAACCGTCAAACTGCTTGGCGGTTTCGAATTTCTGATCTGATATCGCGTGCACACGCGCATGCAAACGATGTCTTCGGAACGAAAAAAAGACAGCCGAAGCTGTCTTTCTGGCGCTACCTTATAGCGATTATTTTGCTGCGACTGGCGCTGCCGGTGCGGCTTCCACGGCTTTTTCATCAGCCTTGGCCTTTGCCTTGGCGGCCTTGTGGTGGGCCTTGGCTTTCTTGACCTTGGCATCGGCCTTGGCGCCAGCGACATCGGCTTTCGCATCGGCGGCGACTGCCGCTTCTTTCGCGTCGGCTTTCACGACTGCCTTGGTTTCCTTGGCTTCGGCCTTGGCCACTTCCTTGGTGTGGGTGGCTTCCGCCTTGGCCGGTGCTGGGGCTGCAGGGGCCTGGGCAAAAGCGGCGGTGGCGAAGACGGTGGCGATCAGGGCGGCGATGGTGTTTTTCATGTCAGTTCCTCAGTATGTGGGATGCGGTAAAAGCGATTGTTTTTCGTGCTTGTAATTACTTGGCGGGCGCCGCTTCGGCAGTGGCCGAGGCCAGCTTTTCATCGGCCTTGGCCTTGGTTTTCTTGGCCTTGTGATGCGCTTTGGCTTTGGTGGCGCTTGCATCGGCCTTGGCGCTGGCGACATCGGCGGTTGCAGCCACTTCGGTCTTGGCGACTTTCGCATCGGCTTTCACGGCGGCGGTCGCTTCCTTGGCGTCGGCCTTGGTGTGCGCCGCTTCGGCCTTGGCCGGTACTGAGGCTGCAGGCGCCGCAGGAGTCTGGGCAAAAGCTGCGGTAGCGAACAGGCCGGCGATCAGGGTAGCGCTCAGGTTGAAAATGCGTTTTTTCATGGTGCAGTCCTCAGTGGTGGTTTGTCTGTTGGTGCCGGGATGATTCCCGTGTCACTGAGGAGAAAACGCGCCCCGAAGCCTGGCCGTTGACGAGCATTACAATCACTTACAACTGGATCGTTTTCAGCGTGCGCGCGCGGCGCTTGCGCAGCCAGATGACCAGGCCCGTCGCGCTCAGCATCGCCACCAGCAGCCCCATCATGGAGATCATGATGCGTCCCGGCAGGCCGAGGATGCGGCCCGAATGCAGCGGGAATTGCGCTTGCAAAAAGATGTCGCCGGCACTGCCGGTGCCGGGAATCACGCCGCCGGCAGGGCTGCCGTCGCGGCCATCGAAATACAGCCAGGCATTGCCCAGGCCACCGTCGCCGTGGTCATTGTCCGCTTCGAAAAAGCCCACGCCATACAGGCCGTAGCTGGACGAATAAAACACGCCGCTGGCCGGCAAGGTCCAGCCCCGTCTTGCCGCTTCGGTTTTCGCCAGCGCCACCACCTGTTCGCGCGTCAGCAGCGGTTCGACCGGATTTTCCGGCGGCTGCGGCGTGCGGCTGTCGAACGCATTCGGACTGAGGGTAGAAAATTTGGCCACCAGCGGGCGCATTACCTGCGTCTGCAGGTTCATCGAGATCGAAGTCACGGCCAGGATCAGCAATAACAGCCAGAGCCACACGCCGCCCGAGCGGTGCAAATCAAAATTGAGCCGGTGCCCCCCTTGCCGCCAGCGAAAGGCCAGCGACTTGCGCCAGCTGCGAAGATTCGGGAACGACAGATACAGCGCGATAAAGCAGTCAACAAACCATACGATGCCGATAATGCCCATCAGCCAGACACCGAACTCGATGCCCCAGCCGTCGGGGATATGCATGGTGTAATGGAGCTTGTACAGGAAAGGCAGCAGGTTCTCGCGCGCCAGCGATACCTGGCCCCACTGGCGCGTGCCCTGCACGGTACCGGTAACAGGATCGACCGCTATCTGGTTGTAGCCCAGGTCATGGGGCTTGCCGGTGGCGGGATCGATCTTGCCTTCGACCGACATCAGCGCCGTATGACCCGGTTCCAACGCGGTCAGCGTGTAGTTGACGCGCACGCGCGGGTCTTGCGCTTCGACCTGCGATGCCAGCTCCAGGCCGGTGCGGGCGTGTGCATGTTCCGTGCCGCTGGCAGCATGGAACAGCTGCGGATTGAGCCAGGCGTCGAGTTCGTGATCCCACGAGATGACGGCGCCCGTCAGGCCCGAAATGAACAGGAACAGCGCCACCGCCAGGCCGAACCAGCGGTGCAGCAGGACCAGCAGTGGACGCAGCCGCATCGCCTAGTACTTCCAGCTCAGCGTCGCGCTGCCATTGCGGCCGGCCGCGTACAGAGACTGGTCCCAGTACAGGCTGGTAAGGTGCTTCTTGTCCGTCGCGTTGTTCAGGTTCAGCGACAGGCTGACATTTTTTGTCAGGTCGTAACTGGCCATCAGGCCCAGTTGCGCGTAGGCGCCCTGGCGCAGGTCGATCGTGTCGCCGACGGCCAGGTGGATATCGTCCTGCCAGGTCAGGTTGGCGCCCACCTTCAGTTTCGGCACGGCCGGTACCAGATAGGTGGTCGACACATGGAACTGCTTGCGCGGAATGAATGTGCGCGCGTCGTTGCCGTCATTGCCCTTGATGCGCAATTGCGCGTAGCCGGCGCTGGCTTGCCAGCCGTGTGCCACTTCGCCCGACGCTTCCAGTTCAAAGCCTGTCGACTCCGAATCCACGCCCTTGTAGATGGTCTTGAAGGTGGCGGTGGTGCCGGCCGCTTCGGCCAGGTTTTGCTGGCGAATCTTGAAAACGGCACCCGACAGGTTCAGGCGGCCGTCGAACAACTCTCCCTTCACCCCCAGCTCCAGGCTTTTGCCGGTGGCCGCCGCCAGGGTCTGGCCGTTGGCGTCGGTATCGCTTTGTGGATTGAAGATTTCCGCATAGCTGGCATAGGCCGACACATGGCGGTTGATGTCCTGCACCAGGCCCAGGTAGGGCGTGGTGTCGCTTTGCGAGGTCGACTTGCTCACGCCATAGGCTGCGCCCTTGCTGTCGACCTTGACGGTATTGACGCCGGCCAGCAGCTTGGTGCTGTCGGCCAGGTTGAAGCGGGCGGCGGCAAAGGCGTTCTTGCGCGTATCGCTGTAGGCGCTGCCGTCGGTCGACGCATCGAACGTGGGAATCGGATAGGAACCATCGAAGGCGGTGCCGTTCGGCAGCGCGGTGCCGATGCCCTGGCCATAGTAGGACACGTCATGCAGCTTTGACCTGGACCAGCTGGCGCCGAAAGTGAGGTCGTGCCGGCGGCCGGCCAGGTCGAATTTGCCGGTGGCGGAAATATCAAACAGGCTTTGTTCATTGCTCGAATTGTATTTGGACGGGTAGCTGTACAGCCCATCGCCGGTGGCGCGGTCCGGCGTGCCGTATACATAGAACAGCTGCGAGTTTGAGTTGGCCTTGGTGTAGGTCAGCGTGGATTTGACGCTCCAGTCGGGGTTGAAGCGGTGCGTCAGTTCCGCGAAGGTGCTGTTGGTTTCCGTGTTCCAGCGCGACCAGTCGGCCGAGGTCGAGGTCGAGATCGGGTAATTGGTCTGCGTGCCGTCGCTGTAGTACATCGGCAGCGCGCCCCACATGCCGCCCTTGGCCTTGGTCTTCTGGTAGGTATGCCCGGCGGTGAAGGTGGTGTCGTTCGCCAGCTTCGCTTCCACCACGGCGTAGGCCACGTCCTTGCCGGGCGAATAGCGGTCCAGCCAGGAGTCGCCTTCCTGGTGGGCGACGACGAAGCGGGCCGCTACCTTGCCGTCGGTGCTCAGGGGCGTCGACACGTCGGCGTCCAGACGGCGCGTGTTCCAGGAGCCGAGGGTCAGGGCAGCCGAGGCGGCCAGGCCTTCGGTGGGGCGCTTGCGCACGAAATTGATGGTGGCCGACGGGTTGCCGGTCGACGAGATCAGGCCATTGGCGCCGCGCACCACGTCGACCCGGTCATAGATGGCCGTATCGAGGCCGCCCATTACATTACCGAAAATAAAGGGGATGCCCACGCCGTCGTACTGGAAATTGGTGATGTCGTAGCCGCGCGCGGTGTAGTAGCTGCGGTCCGTTTCCACTTCTTCCACCGTCACGCCGGTGGTTTGCACCAGGACCTTGTTGACGCTGTCGAGCCTGAAATCATCCATCTGCGCGCGGGTGACCACCGACACCGATTGCGGCGTCTCGCGCAGCGACAGATCGAGCTTGCTGGCCGATGCGCTTCTGCGCGCCGTATAGGAATCCTCGTGGGCGCCGGTGACGGTAATGGTCGGCATGGTGCTGTCGTCGGCTGCTGCCTGCATATCGTCGGCGGCGTGGGACAGGCCGGCGCTCAGCGCCAGGGAAATGGCCAAGGCCAGCGGGCGCAGCGGCAGTGCGGACAAGTGGGATGCAATGGTACGGACTGGCATTGAAACAACTCCTGGCATCGTAATGAGAATGAGAATAGTTCTCAATTTTATGACGCCATGCATCGCCGTACAATTGCACCGCTCAGGAAATCGCCTTTCTTTTCGCATCTTTACGCGCTTTTACATTATTCGCTGATTCCCGCATGGCCGCATTCATGCCCGATTTGTCCCCGCTCATCCCATGGTCGCCAGGTGCCAGCTGCGGCGCGCTGGAATGATCATCCCTGAAAGAGTTGCTGGCGCAGCTCGATGCGGTGCAGGTCGCGCAAGTGCAAAATGTAGCGCCCATGTGCGAAAAGACAGCCGTAGCTGTCTTTTCGTGTACGGGAAGCCGGTAGTTATTTGGCGGCAGGTGCTTCAGCCACTGCGGAAGCTTTTTCTTCGGCAGCTTTGGCCTTGGTTTTCTTGGCTTTGTGATGGGCTTTTGCCTTGGCGGCGCCGGCATCTGCCTTGGCGCTGGCGACGTCAGCCTTGGCGTCGGCAACCGTCGCCGCTTCCTTGGCGTCGGCCTTGGCCACTGCCTTGGTTTCCTTGGCTTCCGCTTTCGTCACTTCCTTGGTGTGCTTGGCTTCGGCCTTGGCTGCCGCTGGGGCGGCCGGGGTCTGGGCAAAGGCTGCGGTAGCGAACAAGCCAGCGATGATGGTAGCAATAACTTTTTTCATGGTGCAGTTCCTCAAGAAGTGGGTGGTGTGCAGAAGATGTTTCCCCTGTCACTGAGCCAAAAACGCGCCTGGCGGCAACTTGGTTGACAGCCGATTACAAACACTTACAACTGGCGGTTTTCAATGGCCCGCCCGGCTCTGTTAGCTGGCGTACTGCGTGGGGCCGGGACGCCATCTAGACTAGGGACACGATCACAGCATGGGTTTGCCATGAAAGATGCCCTGAAAACCTATCAAGCCAAGCGCAACTTCGCCATCACGCCCGAGCCCGCCGGTGGTGGCGAGGCCGAGGGCGAACAGCTGAGCTTTGTGATCCAGAAACACTGGGCCAGCCGGTTGCATTACGATTTCCGGCTGGAACTCGATGGCACCATGAAAAGCTGGGCCGTGCCGAAAGGGCCCAGCTACGATAGTAAAGACAAGCGCATGGCGGTGCAGGTGGAGGACCACCCGATCTCGTATTCCAGCTTCGAAGGCACGATTCCGGAAAAACAATATGGCGCCGGCAAGGTCATTATCTGGGACAAGGGCACCTGGGAGCCGCAGGCGGCCACGCCGGACCCGCGCAAGGCGCTTGCGGCCGGCAACCTGAAATTCACCTTGCACGGCCACAAGATGCACGGCAACTGGGTGCTGGTGCGCATGAAGGGCAAGGGCGAAAAGCAGCCGGCCTGGCTGTTGATCAAGGAAAAGGACGATTACACGCGGCCCGCGCTGGAATACTCGGTGGTCGACGAATTGCCCGACAGCGTAAAAAGCAAGCCCATGCCCAAGCGCAAGAAGGCCACGGCCCAGCCAGCGGCGCCGGCCAGCGCGCTGCCGGCCACCTTGGCGCCGCAACTGGCGACCCTGGTCGATGCGCCGCCGACGGACGCCAAAGACTGGATCTTCGAGCTCAAGTTCGACGGCTACCGCATCCTGGCCCGGAGCGACGGCCAGCAGATTGCCCTGATCACGCGCAACGGCAACGACTGGACGCACAAGCTGCCCAAGCTGCAGCAGGCACTGGCCAAGCTGGGCTTGCCGCCTGGCTGGTATGACGGCGAGATCGTCGTCAATGGCAAGGATGGCCACCCGAGTTTCGGCGCCTTGCAACAGGCTTTCGACAAGGAGGCCACCAGCGATATCGCGTATTACCTGTTCGATGTGCCGTATTTCGATGGCCATGACTTGCGCGGCCAGCCGGTGGAGGCGCGCCGCGCGTTGTTGCGGCAACTGCTGGATCAATTGCCCACATCACCGCTGGTGCGTTTCAGCGATGAACTCGATGCCACGCCCGCGAAACTGCTGGCCACGGCCTGCAAGCTGGGCCTGGAAGGCGTGATCGGCAAGCGGCGCGGTTCGCGCTACACGGCGCGCCGCTCGAACGAGTGGATCAAGCTCAAGTGTGGCTTGCGCCAGGAATTCGTCATCGGCGGCTATACCGAGCCGCAGGGCGCGCGCAGCGGCATCGGCTCCTTGCTGCTGGGCACCCATGACAAGGACGGCAAGCTGCAGTACGCGGGCAATGTGGGCAGCGGCTTCGACCAGGATACCCTGCTCGATTTGCGCCGCCAGCTCGATGCCTTGACCGTCGATACCAGTCCCTATGCGGGCAAGGCGGGTGGCGTGCGCAAGGCGACTTGGGTCAAGCCGACCCTGGTGGCCGAGGTCAGCTTTGCCCAGTGGACCAGCGGCGGCGCCGTCCGCCATGCCGTATTTCATGGTCTGCGCACCGACAAGCCGGCCTCCGCCATCGTGCGTGAACGGCCGCAAACCGTCACTGCGAAAAAGGAACCATCCATGCCAGACGAAAAGCCATCCAGCATCTTGCCGGCCAGCCTGAAAATTACCAACCCTGACCGCGTGATCGACAAGGACAGCGGCGCCACCAAGATCGACCTGGTGCGCTACTACGCGCTGGTCGGCAAGCTGATGCTGCTGCATCTGCGGGGCCGGCCCGTGTCGCTGGTGCGCGCGCCATCGGGTGTCGGCGGCGAACTGTTTTTCCAGAAACATGCGGAAGTATCGAAAATGCCGGGCGTAAAACAGCTTGATGCCAAACTGGACCCGGAGCACCCGTCGATGCTGGAAGTGGCCAGCGCGCAAGGTTTGCTGTCGGCGGCACAATGGAATGTGGTCGAATTCCATACGCAAAATGCGCTGGCCAAGGCCTACGAGCTGCCCAACCGCATGGTATTCGACCTGGACCCTGGGAAGGGCGTGGGCTGGCCGGCGATCCAGGAGTCGGCCGTGCTGCTGCGCGCTTTCCTGACCGAACTGGGTTTGCCCGCCTTTTTGAAAACCAGTGGCGGCAAGGGGCTGCACGTGGTGGTGCCGATTCGGCCGAAACACGACTGGGATACCGTAAAAGCCTTCTCGCAGGCCATCGTCGCGCATATGGCCGAGCTGATCCCGAAACGTTTTGTCGTGAAAAGCGGGCCGGCCAACCGGGTCGGCAAGATCTTTATCGACTACCTGCGCAATGGCCGCGGCGCCACCACGGTGGCCGCCTGGTCGGTGCGCACGCGGCCGGGCCTGGGCATTTCCGTGCCGCTAGCATGGGAGGAACTCGACAAGCTGAAAGCGGCGGATCAATGGAATGTAAGCAATGTGCACAGCCGGCTGGATGTGGGCAATACGCCGTGGGACAGCTATGCGCGCAGCGCGAAGGGGATTGATGCTGCGATGAAAAAGTTGGGGTTTGAATTACCCCGTTAATGTCACGTAGATACTGTTATCCCCGTCAAGCGTTGTGCAAGGTTGGATCAAATATTTTTCCCGACCTGAGCACGCCGAATGCCACGTGCACCAGCTTGCGCATCATGGCGCCGATGATCAGTTTCGGTGCCTTGCCGGCAGCGCTGAGCCGCTGGCCAAAGCGCTGACCCCATGGTGTCCTGTATACGGTCACCATGGCTGGCATGTACAGCGCCTTTCGCAGGAAACTGTGACCAATCTTCGACATGCGTGGCTTGCCACGTACGCTCGATCCTGACTCGTGCTGGCGCGGGTCGAGTCCCGCAAACGCCACGGCTTGCTTGGCGTTGTCGAAGCGCTCGGTATCGGCATAGTACGACAGCAACACTGGTATCGTGCGCTCACCCAGACCAGGGATGCTGTCGAGCAGCTCGCGCTTATCGCGTAAATCCGGATCATCGTCGATATGGCGCTTGATGGCGCGAATGAGTTCCTTGATTTCTTTGTCGAGCCAGGCAATGTGATCCTCGATACCCTGGCGTACCGCTTCTCGCGCGACGTCGAGCCGATTCGTTTCCTGCAACCGCATCGCTTGCACCGCTTCGAGGCGCAGCACCAAGGCGCGCAGTGCCTGCGCGGCGGGCGACGGCGCTGTCCACGGCTGCGGTTGGCGCTCATGGGCAAAGTCGGCAATCAACTGCGCGTCGACCTTGTCGGTCTTGGTGCGTACCATGCGCGAGGCGCCAAAGGCCTTCATCTGTGCCGGATTGATGACACTGACCACCATGCCAAGTCCGGCCAGATATTCGGCAACCCCTTCCCAGTAAGTGCCAGTCGCTTCCATACATACTCTCGGGTTGCCGGCATCATGCTTGAGCAGCCATTCGCTCAGTGCAGCAAATCCTTTGTGATTGTTCTCTACTACCTTGTTACGGTGCTTGCCATTGGGCAGGCGCAGTGCGCAGTCCAGCTTGGCCTTGGCAACGTCGATTCCTAAATTAAACATGCTGTGGTCCTCTTGCGATCTACCTTGTGAATGCGGGCTACCGGCGTGCCGGTGCCAAAGATACTGTCCGATCTTGACATGGAGGGTGGGTAACTGGTGCGAGATCTACATCGCTGGCTTTGAGCCTAAGGGCGGATACGGCATCCAGTTACCCGGTCTTGATATGCCTACCAAGAATTTTGACAGCGGCCGATGTTGTTCGCAACACCACCAACCGCATGAGAGGAATAATACAAGGTCGGATTAGCGCTACGCGCGTAATCCGACAATACCAGCGACGCCAACAATGTTGTCGGGTTACGCGCTTGCGCGCTAACCCGACCTACGCTCGACCCACGTTCACCATCACGCGGCCTTGCGTTTCGCCGCCGGTTTGCGCGCCGCCTTGACCGGCGCCTTCTTCCCCAAACTCTGCTGCAGTAACGCCACCAGGTCGATCACATTGTCGGGCTTTTCCTGTTCCTCGGCCTCCGGCTCGGGCGCGGTAATGGTCTTGGTCTGTTTCGCCTTGATCTTTTTCCTGACCAGCGCCAGCACGTCGTCGCGGTAGGTGTCCTTGTATTGCTCGGGCTGCCATTCCTCGCTCATGCCTTCGACCAGTGACAGCGCCATCTTGAGTTCCTTGTCGGAAATGCCGGCCGCCTTCAGGGTGCTGCCGGGCAGCTCAAGATCGTCCATTTCGCGGAGCTCATCGGCAAAGCGCAAGGTATTGAGCACGATGGCCTTGTCGATGCACACCAGCGCGCACAGGTGCTGGCGCGTGCGGATCACCACGTTGGCGATACCGATCTTGCCCGATTTGCGCAAGGTTTCGCGCAGCAGGGCATAGACTTTCTCGCCGCCCTTGCCGGGCAGCAAATAATACGGATGCTCGTAATAGGTCAGCGGCACGTCGCCCGCATCGACAAAAGTCAATATGTCGATGGTTTGCGTGGCCTTCACGTTGGCGCGTTTCAGGTCTTCGTCGGACAGCACCACGTATTCGTCGGGCTTGTATTCATAACCCTTGATGATGTCGTCCCACACCACTTCCTTGCCCGTCTGCTTGTTGTAACGCTTGAAGCCGATGGGCGCAAAGTCGCGCCGGTCCAGCATGGACAGGTCGAGTTCGTGATCCTTGCTGCCCGAGATCAGCTCGACGGGGATATGCACGAGGCCGAAGCTGATCGCACCCTTCCACAAGGCTCTAGGCATGGTCTGGTTTCTTTCTATTCGCCCACGCTGCCGGTCACGGGCAGCACGATGCCGGTGATATAGCTGGAGCAGGCAGGGGAGGCCAGGAACACATAGGCCGGCGACAATTCTTCCGGCTGGGCCGGGCGGTGCATGTCGGTATCGGCGCCGAATTTGGTGATTTCTTCCGGGGACTTGTCGGCCGGGTTCAATGGCGTCCACACCGGGCCGGGCGCAACGGCGTTCACGCGGATGCCCTTTTCCAGCAAGTTGCCGGCCAGCGCCATGGTGAACGCATGAATCGCGCCCTTGGTGGTGGAATAGTCGAGCAGGTTTTTCGAGCCTTTCAGACCCGTCACCGATCCCGTATTGATGATGGACGCGCCTTTTTTCAGGTGTGGCAGCACCGCCTTCGCCATATGGAAGTAGCCGTACACATTGGTCTTCATGGTCAGATCGAAGCGTTCTTCGGACAGGTCGAGCAAGGACTCCGCATGTTCCTGGAAGGCCGCGTTATTGACCAGCACATCGATATGGTTGAACTTGGCCATTACCTGGCTGACGGCTTCCTGGCAGAAACGCTGCTCGCGCACGTCGCCGGGGATCAGCAGGCAGCTCTGGCCTTCCGCTTCCACATAGCGCTTGGTTTCGTTGGCGTCTTCGTGTTCATTCAAATAAATAATGGCGACATCGGCGCCTTCGCGTGCATACAGCACGGCCACGGCGCGGCCGATGCCCGAATCGCCGCCCGTGATGATGGCGACCATGCCGGCCAGCTTGCCGCTGCCGCAATAGTCGGGCGCCAGGAAACGCGGTTTCAACTGCATCTGCGCTTCGATGCCGGGCTTGTCCAGGTGCTGCGAGGGCAGGGGCGTGCCCGGCTGGGTGCGGTTGCCGGTCTGCACGGCGTCCTTTTTCTCCGGTGCATCGGGTTTGGCGGCATCGCGCGCATCCTGTTCCTGCTGGATGCTGCGCTGCAAATTGCCGGTCGACTGGTTCTGGTTATCGCTCATGCTGACCTCCATGTTGGCTAACTTTCAGTATCGAGGCAGTGGCGAGGCGATACGGTGCGCTTGCTAACAGAGTGGAAAAATCCGCCGCAAAGATATATGATGAGCATAATTATTGTAGGAGGCGGCATGAAAGTGAGCAGAGAACAGGCGGCGCTGAACCGCGAGCGCATCGTCGAAGTGGCGGCGAAGTTGTTTCGCGAAAAGGGTTATGACGGCATCGGCGTGGCCGATTTGATGAAAAACGCGGGCCTGACGCACGGCGGCTTCTATGGCCATTTTGCGTCCAAGGAAGACTTGATGATCGAGGCCAGCGAACTGGCGCTGAAAAAATCGCTGGCCGGCTGGCAGGGCAAGACCTTGCCGGACATCGTGGATTCTTATCTGACCACGCGCCACCGCGACGCGCCCGGCGGCGGTTGCCCGGCGGCAGCCATGGGCCAGGACGTGGCACGCATGCAGCCCGGTGCTCAGCCGGCCTTTACGCAAGCGACCAAAAAACAGTTCGAGCTGCTGGCCGGCCTGCTGCCGGACGGCGCGCCCGAAGAACGGCGCCAACAGGCGATTGCCACCTTTTCCGCCATGGTGGGCGCCATGGTGCTGGCGCGCACCGTCGATGACGCGGCGCTGTCGGCCGAGATACTCGATGCGGTCAAGGCGCAACTGCTGGCCTGATCGGGCTTGATTGCGCGCTGTTCCCCTGTCAGCCGGCCTCGTCGCATGATAGGCTTCGGTTTTCAGATTTTGGGATCGCATCATGCTGCTCTGGCTCAGGCAATACCGGCGTCCTCTGTTGGCGGGGGACATAACCGCCGGTATCGTGGTGGCCATGATGATGGTGCCGCAAGGCATGGCCTATGCGCTGGTGGCCGGCCTGCCGCCCGTGGTCGGCATCTACGCCAGCATCTTGCCGCCCGTGCTGTACGCCCTGTTCGGCAGCAGCATGACGCAATCGGTGGGGCCGATGGCCATCGTCTCGCTGATGACGGCCGCCGCGCTGGCGCCACTGGCCGACCCTGGCTCCACCCTGTATATCGTGCTGGCCGCACAACTGGCGTTTATCAGCGGCATCGTGCTGCTGCTGTGCGGCGTGCTGCGCCTGGGCTTCATGGCCAACTTTTTGTCGCGCCCGGTGATCAGCGGCTTCAGCAATGGCGCCTCCATTCTCATCATGTGGGGCCAGGTCACGCCGCTGATGGGCGCCACCTGGCCGCACTGGCACGGCCCCAGCCTGGCGCTGGGCTTGGCCAGCCTGGTCTGCCTGTGGCTGGCCAGGCGCTATCTGTCACGCTTGCTGCAACATTGCGGCTTGGGCAGGACGGCCGCCGATGTGGGCGCGCGCCTGGCGCCGATGCTGCTGGTGATCACGGGTATCTTGCTGGTGACCTATGGCGGCCTGGGTAGTATGGGCGTGCAGGTGACCGGCCATGTACCGAGCGGCTTGCCGGGCCTGAACCTGGCCACGTCAAGCGCCCACTGGCGCACTTTGCTATCGCCGGCGCTGTTGATCGCCTTTATCATTTTCCTGATGAGCATGTCGGCCGCCCAGACACTGGCGCAAAAGCGCGGCGAAAAACTGCATACCAACCGCGAACTGCTGGGCCTGGGCGCGGCCAATGTCGCCAGCGCCTTGTCCGGCGGCTTTCCCGTCACCGGCTCCATCTCGCGCTCGGCCGTCAATTTCCAGGCCGGCGCCAACACGCCGCTGGCCAGCATCATCACGGCGGGTTTGCTGGCGCTGGCGCTGGTGGCGCCTACAGGCTGGCTGGCGCTGCTGCCGCTGCCGGTGCTGGCCGCCACCATCATCTTTGCGGTGGCCAACCTGATCGACTGGGACACCCTGCGCATGGCCTGGCGCTACGACCGCAGCGATGCGCTGGCCCTGCTCGCCACCACCGCCGGCGTGCTGGTGCTGGGCGTGGAGGCGGGCGTGGTGATCGGCGTATTGCTGTCGATGGGCACCCTGATCTGGCGCGCCAGCCGGCCCCATATCGCGGTGCTGGGGCGTATCCCGAACAGTGAGCACTTCCGTAATGTCGAACGCTACGAAGCGCACACCGTACCCGACCTGCTGTTGCTGCGCATCGACGCCGGCCTGTTCTTCGGCAACGTCGAAGCCGTTACCGAACGTATCGAAGAAGAGCTGCGCGGCCACCCGACGGCGCGCCACCTGGTGCTGGTGCTGTCGGCCGTCAACCAGATCGACAGCACGGCCTTGCTGGGCTTGATCGAGCTGAACAACACCCTGACCAAGCGCGGCATCAGCCTGAACCTGGCCGAAGTCAAAGGCCCTGTGATGGACCGCCTGCGCCAGAGCAGCCTGCTGAAAGAGCTGAGCGGCAAGCTCTACCTGAGCACCGCGCTGGCGACGGCGGACCTGAGCGGAGGCAAGGCATGATAATGGAACTCAATCTGCACGGCGAAACCGTTGCCATCGCTACGCTGGCACACTTGCAGCAAGCGCTGGCCCGCGCGCAGTCGCTGGCGCAATGCGAATTGTGGCTGACCATGGCCGAGGACGCGGAGCAAGGCCCAGCCCTGTGCATGCTGAAGAATGGCGCCAGCGCCTGGCTGATGTATTTGTCCGGCCAGGATGACGCCAGTTTTCATTCCTTGGGAGATGAAGAGGAAGAGGGCGAGTGCAGCTACTGGCTGGCCAATGGCCAGGTCGATGTGTATCCCGCCGCGTGGTGTGTCGATGTTGCGCTATGCCACCGGGCAATGGCGGCGTTTTTCACGACCGGCGGCACCAGGCCCGTTGCGGTCGAATGGCAGCCCGACTGATGGCTGTCAGTTGATAGGTAAAACCTTTTCCATCGCCACGCTGGCCAGCATCAGGCCGCTGGGGTGCGCATACGCCTCCTCGCGCAGCGCCATAAACCCCGCCGCCTGGTAAAACGGCACCGCATTCATCGACGCCGAAAAATGCAGCCGGGCCATGCCATGCTCGCGTGCCAGACTCTCCAGTGCCGCCAGCAGCCGCTTGCCGATGCCCAGCCCGCCCTGGGCAGGATCGACAAACACGGCATCCACCTCATGCTTGTCGAGGTCCAGCATGGCATAACCGGCAATCCCCCCATCATGCACGGCAACAATCCCGCCACCGGCAGCCAACAGGCCGGCATAGCCAGCCGGCACCGGCGAGGCGCTCCAGACGGCGATCTGTTCGGAGGAATAATGCGTGGCGCAACTGATGCGCACGGCCAACGTGCGCAATGCCCACAGGGCGTCGATATCAAGCGGCAGGGCAGGGCGCAATTCGATCATGGTGAATGTCCGGCAAAAAGCCCATGCTAGCAGTAAAACATGGCGTCCCGCCAGCCTGCGCCAATGCCGGGCTGATGCTCTCCTTACTGCGCGGATTTGTCCGGATCGATATAGTAGGAACCAGGCGGCGCACCCGGTACCTTGACTCGGAATTTCAGGCCGGACAAGAGCTTGTCCCATAGCGCGATGGCTTCTTCATCAGTCAGCGAGGCGGTTTCGGCCGCCCCCACCATATTGTGGGCAACCTTGGTGTACATCTTGACTTCCAGCACCGACGGATTCGCGATGTCTCTCGGCTTGCCAACCAGTGCCCATTCAAAATCGTGCACGCCATCGGTTCGACGTATCAGGGACTCTTCGCCCTTCCAATGCTGAACCGCGCGCTTGCCTTCTCGTAGCAAGGTGCGTTTGGGATAACTGCTGCCTTGTATATCTTTCGCACCCTGTATGCGATTAAGCAAGGACAATTCTTTGCGCATTTCTGTTTCAAACTGCGCTGGAGGATAGTCGCCGTATGCATCCTTGTTTGAACTGATGGAAAACGTTACATCTGGAAAGCTGGGTAAGTAAAGCCCTGCATTGTCGATCTCCTGCTCTTTATATAAGCGTTCAGCGAAAAATCCGTGTTCAAGACAAAGACCTGGATCTGAAGGTATTTCTTCCAAACCACGGGAGCGAATATTTTTTGCACTAAAAATATGATGGTCGGAAATTTCGCTTTCAGTTTTTCCCTTGCTAACTGCATCACTTATAATAAATGTGTAATCTCCTTTGTTTATAAATGTTCTGAAAAAAAGAAATTTGTCTACTTTTGAAAATTTGCTATCGTAATAGCGAATTTGCCAGCTATTTTCGATTGGTCCCTCTTTATTGTGGGTGATTTCTGCTGTATCGTCTTCAAATAATATTTTTTCAATATCGTATTTTACTTTTGATTGTAAATTTTCAAAATTGTACTTTTCCACATCAATTATTGAGCTGCCTATGATTAGATCTGTTTCTTTTGGTACTTCAATGGCATAACGCCCAAAGCATAATAATTTTGTTTTTAAAAATAGTTTGGAAACTCGAATGCTTTCATTGTTAATTGCAGTCATGGTTTTACCCTCTTGACGCTTTAAGCCAAAATAATTAATTGTGGCTAAAGTTGAAAAAAATAGAAAAAATAGAAAAAATCTAGTGGTATATTTATTCATTGTTCATCCCAGCGTGCTTTCTTTGCCATTTGAATGATCGAGTAGAGCATTGATGCGATTACTTTTGGATCTTTGTAGCTGTTTTGATGCTCGTATCCATCATCTTTTTTTTCGCCATGACGGAAAAGTATCCCATTAATATGTTTGGCTGAATGAAGCGCAGGAACAGTCTCATCACCTGGCTCCAATGCTGGTTGTAATTTTAGTGTTAATATTTTTGAGCCGGCTTGAACAGTAAGAGTTCCTTTCGCATCATCAGTAAGAAGCTTCCACGTTTCTGCCGGAGGTGGGATAAATTTTTTCGAAAAAGACATCAGGCCTCCATCCAATCCTTCAGTAACCTTGAAGACTATTTCGCCATAACTTGGAAATTCTTTTGATTCACAATAGCTGGCATACGTGACTGGATGAAAAGTTTTTTCTATTGATGTGGAAAACTCGAATGCGGATCTCAGCCTATCCATTACTTTTTTTAATCCACCACCTTTTGCTTCTGGAATGTTTGCAGGATTTATCCATAATGGATTGATGAGACGCCACCAGTTGTTGTCTGGTTTTAGATAAATACTATCCAGTGCATTTTGTTTTTCTTGTGGCCAACTCCACAGTATCTGCTCTTTTGTATCAACAACTTTAAGCCAGTTTTTTCCATAAGCTATTCCTGGCATCATTTCAAGAGGGGCAGGTGCATTTGCTAGCACGGCAGTGGCATGTTGGCCATCGATACCAAGAACTTCTGCTTGCATTGTGTTGATCGGCCCCATTTTTTCTTTAAAACCAAAACGCATGCGTTTATATGCACTTGCTGCCCCTATTGTTGGCATTACGTTATGATAAATGCCGAGAATTTTTAAATCTTTATCCTTTAGTAAATTTCCATAGCTTGGATGAATCAATGCTCGCGCGACCAGTCCGCCCATGCTGTGAGTAACAAGTATGACTTCATCGCATTTGAAACCGCACATTTGATATCCTTTAACTAGGCCACGAATGCGTTCGGCTATGATTTTTGCGGAAATAATGTTGCTTTTTATGAAATTATATCCCATTGCATGTACGGGATACCAACAGCGTGATATTTTTCTCAGGTCCTCCTGTCTAACGGGTTCACCTACAGATGCGCCAAATGATTCTGGTTTTTGTAAGACTAATTTTGTGATTTCAGGATATTTTGGATAAAGTTGATAAATAGGTTTTCCAGTCTCTGGATCTTTAGGGTCAGTTTGCCAATGAAGTTTTATGCTGCCTTTTCTAAGGTTACTTTTTTCAATTATATTGTTCATGAAAAATTCCATCTTTTGAAGCATTTCACCGTATGCTCCGGCAAAAAGTACTTCGCTCCATCCGCGCCAGCGTGCTATATGTGCAGGCGTTTCACGTATTTCAGAAGGCACAAATCGCCCAATAACTCCAGGTTTTTGAATGGAATCCACATAAGAATTTTTTTTGCCACTCACAGAAATTAAAGGAGATACTCCAAGAAAGTCGTCTGGTATATTGCTATGGCGTGCATCAGAACCCTTGGTAACATTTCCACCGGGGAAAAATTTTCCATTTTCAGAAGAATATTGATAGTATTCAACCTCAGTTTCATTCGGATCGAAAACCAGTTGCCTATCGCGTGGCGACGCATTTTTGAACCATCCGCCTAAACCGCTACCTGTCGCGACGGCCGCTTTGCCGGATTTGTCTATCATGTCATCTGGCCGCCATGATCGATTATCTGGCCGCTTCAGTTCTTCTTGACGTTTTTTTGTCATTCTTAAATTGCTTCCCATAACCCCCGGCAAAAAAATTATGGGAATTATTTTTTTTGGTGGAACTGTCACGTCATGACGCACCGTGTCTTTTATCTCGGTCAGATTAACCGTATATTCAGCCCAACCACCGACAGTTTGATGAAACTCACCTTGATGATTGCCATCTTCATTGAGGTCGTTATCGTCGCTCATGGCAGTTCTCCCTTATAACGTATGGTGTAGCTGTCCATGCCTTCTCCTTTTTGTATGGGTGTTTGTCCATCGGCGGTACTGATGTCGCTGATTTTGTTGCCGTCTTCACGTATCAGCTCGAAAGCGATATCGGCTGCCGGCTTGCCGTCCACCTCCAGCAAACGGATGGCTTGATCAAAACTGGTATGGGGGCGCTCATTGAACTCCTGCGACACGCTCTTCGGCGCCAAGGTTTCCAGATTGCCGTTGAACAGCACCGGCGACGATGTGAAAAACTGCACTTTGTCGCTGATTTCCAGCATGTGGCTGGCGCCGTGGAGGCGGATGCCTTTCTTGCCTTTGATATTGACCCAGTCCGCTTCGCTGATCAGCGACAGCACTTTGCGGGCGATGATGTCGACGTCGTCGTTGTGGGCTTCGATGGCGATCTTGCCGGAGGCGGCGATCAGTTTCATGCCGGCCTTGTGGACGAAGATGCGCAGGCTGTGGGCCACGCTGGCGAACAGGCTGTGGCCGCTGGCCAGGGCGATGTCCTTGCCGCTGGTCAGCGCCACATGCTCGCTGGCAGCCAGGTGGCTCGATGCCGCGCTGGATAATTCGATGCCGGCCGGGCTGGCCAGGACCAGGTGCGGTTCGGACAGTTCCGGGAACTGTTCGCCGCTGCCCCTGATGGCGGCGTTTTGCTGCTGGATGGCGTCGGCCACGGCGCCTTGCTCGCTGGCGCTGTCCTGGGCGCCGGCGTCGACCGCCATGCCGGCCAGGCCATGCTGCAGTTCCCTGGCCTGCGCCAGGCGGGCCAGGGTGTCGTCGAGCTGTTTTACGGCGCCTGCTCCGCCTGGCGTTTCGGTGGTGATCAACATGCCTTTGCCGGCGCGCAGCGCGCCCCAGGCATTGGTGGCCAGCTCGAAGCCACTGCCGCGCGCTTCCTTGCGGCCGGCATGGTCGTCGATGCGGGCGATATTGCCGAGCGACAGGCGGCTGTCCTGGTGGCTGCTGCGCAGCTGGGCCTGGATGGCCTGCTGCGTATCGTCGAGCACCAGGTGATTGGCGCTGGCGCCGCCCAGTTCGCGGCTGCGCAGGCCGGACAGGGCGCGTTGCTGCGGCAATTGCCAGGGCGGTGGGTTGGCGCCGTTGTACACCACGCCGGTCACGATGGGATGGTCGATATTGCCGTCCTGGAATTGCACCACCACTTCCTGGCCCACGCGCGGCAGCGCGATCTGCCCCATCTGTGCGCCGGCCATCGGCATCATGACCCGTATCCATGGCGAACTGCGCTCGTCGAATTCGCCCAGGCGGTCCCAGTGGAACTGCAGGCGGATGCGGCCCAGCGCATCGGTATGGATTTCCTCGCCGGCCGGGCCGACCACCAGCGCCGTCTGCACGCCGGCCACCAGGCACGGTTGGCTGTTGTAGCCGCGGCCGGGCCGCCAGCGCTGGTCCTTGCGCACGCAAACAAAACGGTTTTCGTAGTGCGAGGGCGCGTCGCTGCCGGCCTGATAATTGTTGCTGGCGACATGTTCGACCGACAGGATCAGGTATTCGCGCGCCTTGACGTCGTCGCCGCGCGGCTCGCCGCGCCGGTATCGCCTTTCCTGCCCGCTGAAATGGCCGGCCAGGGTAAAACAGCGGCCCGCTTGCGCCTGGCGCTGGTTGCCGGCCGCTTCGAAATACTGGCGCAGATGATCGCTTTCCTCCATGCGGCGCTGGGCCAGCCGTTCGCCATGGTCGCCATCCCGATAGCCATAAGAGCCGGTGTTTTGGTACAGTTCGTGCGCAAACACATCGCCCTGGCGGTTCAGTGAATGGCCGGTGGCGCGTTTCGGGCGCGGGTCTTTATAGTCGAAGCTGGCCAGGGTCAGCAGGCCGGAACCGAGCTGGCGCACGGCTTGCCATTGCTGGACGCCATCGTCTTCCATCGAGCCGGCGCCGGCATGAAACTGCATGGCGCCGCCTGATTCGCCATCGATCAGCTCGGCCAGGGTGCTGTCGTCGGCCAGCCACAGTGTATGGCCGTCAGGACGGTGCTCATACCAGTAGTGCCAGCCCAATGCCTCCCAGCGCCGGTGCAGATGGTTGTAGTCGGTTTCATTGTGCTGGTTGGCGCAGGACAATTGCGGATCGTCGCCCTGCAAACAGGTCTTCCAGTCGCGCTGCTGGTAGTGCGCAAACGTGGTTTCGGTCAGCTGTATCACGCTCATGCCGTGGAACGAGACATTGTCCTGGCGCAGCCTGGCAAACGCCAGCCACGGTTGCAGCAGCATGCGGTACCAGGCAAAACCGCCATCGGCGCGCAGCAGGCGGAACTCGCCGACATAGCCGTTGAAATAGCGCAAACTGCCATCGTCGCGCACCATGCCGATGGTCACCATGCGCCCCATCATGGCGCTCAAGGCGACATGGGCGTCGTCGGACAACAATTCCACCTCGAAGCGAAAGTCGCGCGACAGCGCTTCCTGCGCTTGCAGGGAATTGACCAGCAGCACGGTATCGGCGGGACCATCACCATGCGGAAAGTCCAGGCGCAGCAAACGCCGCTCCTGCGAGGCCGGACCGAAGGCGGACAATGCCGCCAGGATGCTGTCGTTCATGCTGCGCTCCGCTATAAAGAGGTGATCAGCCTGGCGCCGCACGCCGTCTTGTCGCCGTCATAGGCATAGGCGCGGCCCTGGTGTCTGGCGCCGGCGCCATCGGGTTGAATTGGAAAGCTGCCCTTGCATTTGGGGCAGACCGTCATGTCGCCGGCCAGCGCCGCCACCACCCCCATCACGCTGGTGCCAGATGATGCGCTGCTGACCTTGCCGCCATGGTCGGTCTTGTCGCCCAGGCGTATCACGCCGCGTCCCTGGTGTTTCATATGGTCCTCGCTTGCCTCAAGAGATAGCGCACTTCGGCGCCGCGCACCTGGCCTTGCCGGTCCGGCAGGAACGTGCTCCAGCCCAGCCGGCGCTGCCTGGCCAGGTTGCCATTCAGTACCATCGGCGTGATGCAGGCGGCACTCAATACCAGCCGTATTTCGACTTGCAGGCTAGGCGCGCCAAACAGCGCCAGCATCTGCGCCAGTGCTTGCGCGCCGTCGCCGTGCGGCAGGAAGCGCTGCAAATCGGCCTCGTCCACCGGCCCCACCTGCAGGCGCACGCGCCGGTCGTGCCGCCACAGGCGCAAGCCGACGGTGGCGCCGTGGCCCAGCACGAAATTGGCGCTGCCAAGCCGGCTCAAGCGGTCCTGCGGCAAGTAATCCCAGGCGCCGGCAAATTGCTCCAGCACCATGGGAATGCGGCAATGGTCGGCCAGCACCTTGACGATCGCATGCGCCGAAGCGGGGCGGTTGCGCAGCAGCCCCGCATACCAGGCCGCCGCATTGGCTGCCTCATTGCCGGCGCGGGCATTGCCGCCGGGCGAGGCGACGCCGGCCAGCGCCAGCAGCATCGGCAATTGATCATCCCTGGCCTCGGTCGCCAGCCGGTGTTCCAGCCGGTATTTGCCGCACGCCTGGTAAAACAGCGTCACCATGCGGTGTGAAAAAATATCGAGGAAGGCCGAAGCGCCATCGTCGCCGGCGGCGAGCTGGCTGTTGGCGATGCCTTGCGTGTAGTGCAGGGGCAGGGCGCCGCTGTTGCCGAGCAGACCGATAAAGGCTGGCGTAATGGCGATGCGGCCATCGTCCTGCTGCGACAGGCGTTCGAGCTGGCTGGCAGGAAAGCCCAGCGACAGGCTGTTTCGAAAGCGCAGCACGTCGTCCAGCGCCTGTGCCGGCGGCACGCCCTGCTGGCGCAGCCAGCGCAGCAGCAGGCCCACCGCCTGCATGAACTGGTAGCGCCAGGGCTCGGCCATCAGGTGCGCGATTACACCAGATATTGCAGGCCGTTTCTTGGTTTGCATCGGATCAGCTCCTCTCCGCTTTGCAGCGACAGCACCACCAGTTCGACAAAGCTGTTGATTTGCACATACAGGCCCAGGAACTGGTCGATGACCCGCACGAACAGATGCAGGCTGGCGCCGACAAACGCCTCTTCGTCGAACGTCAGGCGCACTTCGAGGCCATGCACCAGCGAGGCGCCGCGCGGGTGGCGCAGCCAGGCGGTGGCCGGGCGCTGTTCCAGCGCCACGATGCCGCCTATCTGGCGTTGCGAGGTGGCGCTCTGGGCCAGGTCGTACAGCACCAGCATTTCACGCAGGGCCGGCAACCCTTCTTGCGTCAGCGCATGATGATTCAGTGCCAGGTGCGACACCAGGCGCCAGTGCAAGCCTTGCCCCGGCGCATAGCGGCGCGGCGGGCTGGGCCGGCGCAGCAGCCGCACTGGCGCGCCGCCGCCGCAAGGCTGCAAATCGCCTTGCGGCTGGCCGTGTTTGAGCACCAAAGGCAGGTCGCGGTTGCTGCAGCTCAGCATCAACGACAGGGTGGCTTTTTCCTGGACCAGGGGATTGAAGTCGCCATCGACCAGGCTGATGGTTTTTTCATGGCCGGCGCTCCTGAGCGCCACTGCCGGGTCGTCGCGCATGATCCAGTACGGCCCGGGCTGCGCCGCGCCTTCGCCATGACGCAGGCTGTACAGGGGCCGTACTTCGCTCACGCTGCTGTCGCCGTCGCGCTGGCGCAGCAACTGCACCGATTCAATGCCCAGTACCTCGTAGCCATGCGCGTGGTTGGCGTGGGCCAGCACGGCATACTCGGTTTTCTGCCGCGTGACGGTGACCGGCACGCCGGTTTGCGGGAACAGGTTGATCACGGGACTGCAACCGGGCAGCAGGTTGGCGTTTGACAAACTGGCCAGCATGCGCGCGCTGTCGCCATCGGCCGGCAGGCCCGTCAATACCAGGTGCAGGGTATAGCCGCGACAGCCGGCCGGCAGGCGCGCTTGCAGGGCCGCGGTGTCGATATCGACGAAATTGAATTTTTCCGGGTAGGCAAAATACTCGGCCAGGATGCGGTAGGCGCCATGCGAACGCGCGCCAAACGGCAACAAGGCGTCCGCTTCGGCAAAGCCCACCGGCGCCAGCGGTGGCGCAGGCAAGGCCAGCCATTGCCCGTCGGCGCCTTCGACCCAGGCGCTGGCCGCATGCAGTAACAGCGCGTCGTGCAGCGCGGCGGCAAACGACGGTTCGCCATCGATAAACAGGCGTAGCGTCGGCGGCGGCTTGCCGTCATGTGCGAAGGCGATGCTGATCACCGCGCTGGCGCCCGCCGGCAGACGCACGGCCGGTGGGGCCTTGAGGCGGGTGTCGAAGGTGGCGGCCGTCAACGCCACGTCACCGGCCGCGATATCGTAGACGGCGCTGAAACGGCAGCGCACGCCGCGCACCAGGGGTGCATCCATCAGGCTGCCAGCCGGCAGGCGCAGCACCGTGCCGTCGAGCGCGGGCGGCGCCAGGCGCACGATCGCGCAGGAAGGGAATGGCCGCAAATAGTGGGGAAACAGGGTCTCGAACAGGGCGTGCGTGAATTGTGGATAGTCATCGTCGAGACGCTTCGAGATGCGCGCCGCCAGCAAGGCCACCGATTCGATCAGATGTTCGACGTGGGGATCTTCGCAAGCCTCGCCCGACATGTGCAGCTTGCCGGCGATGCGTGGATAGCGCTCGGCAAATTCCCGGCAATGGCGCCGCAGCAGCACCAGTTCGCGTTCGAAATACGGCAGCAAGGTTTCCATGCCTGTGATGCGCCTGGGCGGCGCCGGTGTCGTGTGGAAGGGCCAGTATCCAAGTGTTTTCCCACAAGCAATTTGCGATTACGCAAAATTCAAGGGCCATTGCTGCGCAAGCTCAATGACTTTCATGCTGGCAACTTCAGACTGGAGGCCAGAGGGCGACCTTCAACCATCACCAAGGAGAGCAGCGTGACATTGCCGTCAAAATTATTATGGTCGGAAGGCCTGGCCATCGGCCCGCAGCAGTTCCAGCAGCTGGACCGGTATCATGAAGCCCGTCTGCAGCGGCTGGTGTCCCTGATCAGCCCGCACCTGTGGGGCGTGCATGCGCTCGGCTGGAATGCCGATGCGCTGACCAACAACAGCTTGCGCGCCGACACCCTGTCGCTGGTGTTCCAGGACGGCGAGATCTATGAAGCGCCGCTCGGCGACGCCTTGCCGGCCGCGGTTGACCTGTCGCAGCTGCCGTCCGACCAGCACAGCTTTACGTTCTACGCGGCGCTGCCGGCCATCAAGGCGCATGGCGGTAACTTGGCGCCGGGCGCGCGCTACCTGCAGGCCGATATCGAAACGCCCGACCTGTACAGCGAAGCCGTCAGCATGCCGGTGGCCTACCTGAAAAAAACCGTCCGCCTGCTGTGGCATGGCGAACCGCTGCATGACTATCTGGCGATACCGCTGGTGCGCCTGCGCCGCGGTGGCCGTGGCGGCTTCGAGATCGATGCCTCCTGGCTGCCGCCGTGCCTGGCCATCAATGCGGACGCGGCCTTGCAAAAGATGCTCGACGCGCTGATCGAGCGCCTGGGCGCGAAAATCGCCTCGCTGTACAGCCGCCACCGGCAGCCGGGTCACCATGCGGTGGAGTTTCACGGCGGCGACATGTCCTCGTTCTGGATGCTCAATACCCTCAGCACGGCGATCGCCACCCTCAGCCATTGCGCCAACCACGGCCGCCACCATCCGGAGCAGCTGTTCGGGCACCTGACGGCGCTGGCCGGCGGCCTGATGACGTTTTCCCGGAAATACGCGTTGAAAGACCTGCCGCGCTACCTGCATGACGACCCCGCGCCCGGCTTCGGCAAGCTGGACTTCATCATCCGCGATCTGGTCGACACCGTGCTGCTGTCGCGCTATTTTCCGATCGCGCTGGAAATCGACCCGGAAAAAAGCACCCACTATCACGGCGTGCTCGATGCGGCACAGGTCAACCTGCAGACCACCTTGTGCCTGGCCGTGAATGCCGAGTTGCCGGCGCTGGAGCTGGTGGCCGTGATACCGCTGCAATTGAAGATTTCCTCACCGGCGCAGATCGACGTGCTGCTGGCGCGCGCCTTGCCCGGCGCCGCGCTGCGCCATATGGCCCAGGTACCGGCCGAAGTGCCGGTACGGCCGCATACCTATTATTTCTCGATCGAAAACAAGGGGCCTATCCATGAAGCGATGCTCAAGGCGCAGGCGATCACCATCTATGTGCCGTCGGGCATCAGGGGGTTGCAGATGGAATTGTTCGGCATCAGTGCCGCCACCCAGTGACAGACCGCGCGGCGGAAGCAAGTTACCTGTTTGATACAAATATGTTTCTTCAAGCAATGGACTTGCCCGCGTTGTTGACGTTATCATGTTTTTGTAAGTGTCGATCAGGCAAGGCGGCACGTGATGACGGACGGGATAGGCATGGACATGGGCGTTGCGGGCAATGCGCCGCGTGGGCTGATGCCTGGCGGTGAAGAACGGTGGACGGCGTTGCGGCGCCGCTGCCGCGCATTGCTGCTGTTGCTCCTGTGTACGGTCCCTGCCGCTGCCGCCGTCTCTTCCGCCCCCCACGCCAGCCTGAACGGCAAGCGCGTGCTGTTTCTCAGCTCGTATGACTATGGCCGGGCCGGCGTCGAATCGTACACGCGCACCTATATGAACGCCATGATGGACGGTGGCCTGGCCAGCGAAGACGTGGTGGTGGAATTTCTCAACCTGAACACCTTGAGCGAACCGGTGCTGCGCACCAAGATGCGCGAATTGTTGCTATCGCGATACAGCGCGGGATCGGGACACCAGGCCGACCTGATCGTCGCCATGCAGCAGCCGGCGTTCGACTATCTGCTGGCCGAGCTGGCGCCGCTGGCGCAAACGACGCCGGTGCTGGCCATCAATACCTCGGGCAAGGCGCTGCCGGCCGGTACCCCTCCCACCATCTGGCAGCAGCAGGCCAATGTCGATTTCGCCGGCACCCTGGCGCAGGCGATGGCGCTGTTCCCGAACACCCGGCAGATCGTGATGGCGGTCGGTGCCAGCGAGGCCGACCAGACCCTCAAGCGCCGCATGCAGCAGGCGGCCCGGGCCTGGCAGGGCAAGGTGGCGCTGCGCTATCTCGATGACCTGACCCTGGCGCAGATGCGCATCGAGGTGGCGCGGCTGCCGCCCGACGCGCTGCTGGTGACGGGCAACGTCAACCGCGACGTGGCCGGCAGCATCGCCACGCCGGTGCAGTTTGCCGGGCAACTGGCGCGGCTGGCCAGTGTGCCGGCCTTTGGCCTGTATAACGCCAATCTGGGACAGGGCATCCTGGGCGGCTCGATACTCGATATTGAACATGCGGCGCGGCAGGTGGCGCGCCTGTCGCTCGATCTGCTGGCCGGCAAGGCGCCGGGTGCGCCGGGCGCCTTGCTGCCGGCCGCGCGCCCGGTGCCGATGTACGACTGGCAGCAGTTGCAGCGCTGGGACGCCGATATCGGCCGTTTGCCGCCGCAGGCCGTGTTCCTGAACCGCCCGCCCAACGTGTGGCAGGAGCACCGTGCGGCCGTGATGGTGGTCGGCGGCGTGTTCCTGATGATGGCGTGTTTGCTGAGCGCCTTGCTGCTGCAGCAGCGCCGCTTGCGGCGCGCGGAAAGCGAGGCGCGTGAAAGCGAGCAGCGTTTCCGCATCCTGGTCGAGCATGCGCCCGAGGCGATCCTGGTGTACGACGTCGACCTGGACCGCTTTGTCGATTCGAACGGCAGCGCGCAGCAGATGCTGGGCATGTCGCGCGAGACCTTGCTGGCCTGCGGTCCGTTCGACCTGTACAGCAGCGAGCAGCCCGACAAGCTGCCGCTGGCGCTGATGGTGGAAGAACATTTGCGCCTGGTGATGCTGGGCGAGACGATCCATGTGGAGCGCAATATCCGCCGTGCCGACGGCAGCGTGTTTCCTGCCGAAGTCAGGATGGTGCGGCTGCCGATGGACGGGCGGCGCCTGGTGCGTGGCGGCATCGTCGACATCAGCGCACGCAAGCGCGCCGAGCAGGAGCTGCTGGGCTACCGCGACCAGCTGGAAGACCTGGTGCAGCAGCGCACGGCCGCGCTGTCGGTGGCCGTCACCGAGGCGCAATCGGCCAACCGCGCGAAAAGCGTTTTCCTGGCCAACATGAGCCATGAATTGCGCACGCCCTTGAATTCGGTGATCGGCTTTTCGCAGATGATGGCCGACTCAAGCAGCATGTTCGAGGAAGAAAAACAGAACCTGGCCATCATCAACCGCGCCGGCCACCATTTGCTCACCCTGATCAACGATATCCTGGAATTGTCGAAGATCGAAGCGGGCCGCATGCAGCTGCAGACCGGGCCGGTGGATTTGAACGGCCTGCTCGACGAGGTGCTGGAAATGGTGCGCATGCGCGCGCGCGAGCAGGGCATCGCCCTGTGCGTGGAACGCGGCAACGTGCCGCCGCTGGTGCGGCTCGACGGCGCCAAGCTGCGCCAGGTGCTGCTCAACCTGTTGTCGAACGCGCTGAAATTCATCGAACGGGGCAGCGTTACCTTGTCGCTCGATTGCCAGCCTGCCGGCGAGGGCCAGGTGCTGCTGGCGTTTGCCGTGCGCGATACGGGCAGCGGCATCGCCGAGGCCGACCTGGAGCGCATTTTCGAACCCTTTGTGCAGGCCGACAGCGCCGCGGCCCAGGCCGGCACCGGCCTGGGCCTGAGTATTTCACGCGAATTCGTGCGGCTGATGCAGGGCCAGTTGCAGGTCGAGTCGCGCCTGGGTGAGGGTTCGGTATTCAGCTTTTCGCTGAGCGCGCCGATCGTGGTGGCGACGTCTGTCTTGCCGATGCTGCCGGGGCGCGTGTGCTGCTTGCCGCCGGCACAGCGTGGCCGTGCGGTGCTGGTGGTCGACGACGATGGCAATTGCCGCAAGCTGCTCTCCGGCCTACTGGCGCCGCTCGGCTTTGTGCTGCAGGAAGCGTGCGGCGGCGCGCAGGCGCAGGCGATGCTTGCCGCGCAGCGCTTTGACCTGGTGCTCAGTGACTGGCGCATGCCCGACATGGACGGCCTGGTGCTGACGCGGTGGCTGCGCGCCCAGGCGAACCTGGCGCAGCCGCGCCTCGCGATCATGACGGCATCGGCTTTTGAAGAGGAAAAACAGGAAGCGCTGGCGGCCGGCGCCGACGCCTTTTTGCGCAAACCGATCGAGCAGGAGCATCTGTTTGCCATGCTCGAACAGCAGCTGGGGCTGCGTTTCCTGCGCGAGGAGGCGTGCGCCGCGCCCGCCGTGGCGCCGCGCGCCGGCGAGCTGCCGGCGCTGACGCATGGCGAACTGATGCTGCTGGCGCCAGGCGAGCGCCAGGCGCTGTTCGAGGCGGTCAGCGCGCTCGACCTGCGGCGCAGCGCCATCGTGCTGGCCAGCCTGGCCACGCGCCTGCCGCAGCTGGCCGCGCGCATGGCCGCCATGCTGGAGCACCACCAGTACCGGCAATTGTGCCTGTGGCTGGCGCAGGATGTCGATGAAGGGCAGGCATGAGCGACGAACAGGTCAAGGGCAAGCCGGGGCGCCTCGGCGGCGTCTCCATCGTGCTGGCCGTCAGCGTGGCGCTGACCTTTGTCGTCACCCTGCTGCTGCTGGTGTTCGCCGTGCTGTTCTACCAGTCCGAGCGCGCGCAGCGCTGGCAGCAGCTGCACCGCACCGTGTCGGTCAGCGCCGACCAGCTGGCGGTGGCGGTCGAACTGCCGCTGTGGAATCTCGATGAAAAGCAGATGCAGGCCATCATGCGCAGCATGCTCGGCAACCGCGAACTGCACGCCATCGCGCTCACGCCGGCGATCGGCAAGGACACCATCATCCTGCGCCGCGGCCTGGGTGGCGCCATCGACAGCCTGGAACTCGAACCGGAAGATCCGTCGCTGCTGGCCGAGCGGCGCATGGTGACCCTGGGCGGCCAGATCATCGGCGCGGTCGCCGTGTACGCCGAACCGTCGGTGCTGCATGCGCAGCTGCGCCAGCGCGCGCTGGCCATCGGCGCCATCATCGTCGCGCTCGACGTGATCCTGGTGGCCAGCATCTGGCTGCTGCTGTGGTGGCTGATGCTGCGGCCCTTGAAGGCCATCGGCCAGTATGCGGCGGCGGTGCGCGCCGGCCAGCCGGTGGCGGCCGGCATGCCGCCCAAGACCTGGTTCCTGGGCGAGCTGCGCACCTTGTACCGCTCGATCCGCGACATGGTGGCGCTGCTCGACAGCCGCTACCGGGCCTTGCAGCGCAGCGAGGAGCGGGTGCAGATGGCCACCGGCGCGGCCAGCATCGGCATCTGGGACTGGAACGTGGCCGGCGGCGAGCTGGAATGGGACGACCAGATGTATGCGCAGTTCAAGGCCGATCCCGCGGCGGGCCTGCCGCCATCCATGATCTGGCGCGCCTCGCTGCTGCCGCAGGATATAGCACCGACCAAGCAGGCGTTGCGCGCGGCGCTCAAGGAAGGCCACGCCTTCACGCATGAATACCGCATCGTGTGGCCGGACCAGTCGATCCGCTATATCAAGGTCGATGCGGTGCTGTTTCGAGACGGCGACGGCAGGCCGATGCGCCTGGTCGGCTCGAACTATGATATCACGGCGCACCGCGAGGCCGAGCTGGAACTGCTGCGCCACCGCCATCACCTGGAGGAGCTGGTGGCCGAGCGCACCGGCGCGCTGTCGGTGGCCGTCAACCAGGCGCAGGCGGCCAACCGGGCCAAGAGCGTATTCCTGGCCAACATGAGCCATGAACTGCGCACGCCGCTGAATTCGGTGATCGGTTTTTCGCGCCTGATGGCCGATTCGGCCCATATGCAGGCCGATGAAAAGCGCAACCTGGCCATCATCCACCGCTCGGGCAAGCATTTGCTCAACCTGATCAACGAGATCCTCGAATTGTCGAAGGGCGAGGCCGGCAAGCTGTCGACGCAGTGCGAGGTGGTGGCGCTGGCGCCGCTGCTGCAGGAAGTGATGGACATGCTCGAGATGCGCGCCGAGCAGCATGGCTTGCCGCTGCGCCTCGATTGCGCCGGCCTGCCGCCGGCGGCGCACCTCGATGGCACGCGCCTGCGCCAGGTGCTGCTGAACCTGATGACAAACGCCGTCAAGTTTGCCGGCCGCGGCACGGTGACCCTGCGCGCGCGCGGCGTCTGCCTGGGTGGCGAGGACTGGAAACTCGACTTTGCCGTCAGCGATACCGGCGCCGGCATCGCCCTGGCGGACCAGCAGCGCATTTTCGAGCCTTTCGTGCAGGCCGACAGCGACGGCCCCAAGGACGGCACGGGCCTGGGCCTGGCCATTTCGCGCGAATTCGTCGGCCTGATGCAAGGCGCGCTGACGGTGGAATCAAAACCGGGGCAGGGCGCGACCTTCCGTTTCACGATTCCGGCGCGCGGCGCGCGCCTGCCGCTGCTGGCGTCGGCCTTGCCGGTCGCGCCGGTGGAGGCGCCAGTGGTGCCCGCGCCCGCGCGCACCTTGCGCGCGCAGGACCTGGCCGCGCTGAGCGCCGACGAGCGCGCGGCGTTGCTGGCGGCGCTGCGCGAACTGAACCTGACGCGCGTGGGGCTGCTGCTGCAAGCCTTGCCGCCGGCCGCGCAAGCGCTGGTCGCGCCGCTGCAAGCGATGCTGGAGCAGCACCAGTACCGCCAGCTGTGTGCGCTGCTGGAGCAGGGTGCCGAGCAGTTGCCGGCGTGATTGTGGACTGACAACATCGGTCCGGATAAAAAAATGCGTAAAAACCCAGCTGTGGAGTGGTGCTAATTTGCAATGAAGATTATGATGATGGAACGTAGTTCACTGCAAAACGAGTCTTGTCCAGCGCGGCGGCCATCGCTGCGCCTCATCCAGAGCTGAGAGAACTGCTACATGCATCGCGATTTTCCGGAAGTCAATACGAAGGGCGAAGTACTGATCGTCGAGGATACCCCGGCGTCGCTCAAGCTGTTGAGCGATCTGCTCGGCGGCGCCGGCTATGCCGTGCGCCAGGCGCCGAATGGCGAACTGGCCCTGTGGACGGCGCAGGCGCGTCCGCCCGACCTGATCCTGCTCGATGTGCGCATGCCCGGCCTCGACGGCTTCGAGGTCTGCCGCCGCCTGAAGGCCTCGCCCGAACTGTGCCAGGTGCCGGTGATTTTCCTCTCCGCCCAGCACGACACCGACGACAAGGTGCGCGGCTTTGCGCTGGGCGCGGTCGATTTCATCGCCAAGCCGTTCCAGGCCGAAGAAATACTGGCCCGCACCGACGCCCATGTGCGCCTGCGCCGCGCGCAGCTGCAGCTGGCGCAGGAGCGGATCACGCTGGAGCGGCGCGTCACCGAACGCACGGCCGAACTCGAACAGGTGGCCAGCACGCTGGCGCGCGAAGTGCAGATACGGCGCGCCAACGAAGACCTGCTGCGCTTGTCCGGCCAGGTGTTCGAGGCGACCCAGGACGCCATCCTGATCACCGATCCGCACGGCATCATCGTCACCTCCAACCCGGCGTTTACGCGCATCACCGGCTATACGGCGCAGGATGTGCGCGGCATGGACATCATGCGTCTGCACGCCGGCGAAGTGGGCGAGGCGGCCTGCGCGGCGCTGCGCCAGGGCCTGCGCGGCAGCGGTTGCTGGTCGGGCGAGGTGCAGACGCGGCGCAAGAGCGGCGACACCTATCCCAGCCACCTGAGCGCGACCACCGTGCATGGCCCGGACGGCGCCGTCATCAATTACATCGGCGTGTTCCTCGATATCAGCGAGCGCAAGGCCGAGCAGCACCTGATCGATTTCCTGTCCTGGCACGACGCGCTGACGGGCCTGCCCAACCGCGCGCTGCTGCGCGAGCGCTTCGAGCAGCAGCGCCTGGCCGCCATCCGCGACGGCCAGCAGATGGTGCTGATGTGCCTGGACCTGGACCGCTTCAAGAACATCAACGACTCGCACGGCCAGGCCGTCGGCGACAAGGCGCTGCAGGTGGTGGCGCGCTTCCTGACGGGCTGCGTGCGCGAAGGCGACACGGTGGCGCGCCAGGGCGGCGACGAATTCCAGATCCTGCTGCAGGACGACGCACTGCTGGGCCGCACCATGGCGCTGGCGCAAACCATCCTGGCCGGCCTGCGCGAGGAACTGAGCGTGGGCGGCGACCGCCTGGCGCTGACCACCAGCATCGGCATCGCCATGTGCCCCGCCGACGGCGACACGCTCGACGACCTGCTGCGCCATGCCGACACGGCCCTGGTGCGCGCCAAGGAAATGGGGCGCGACCACTATGCGTTTTTCACCGAGCGCATGGGCAACGATATCCGCGCCCGCCTGGCGATGCAGCAGCAGCTGCGCGGCGCCATCGCGCGCAACGAATTCGAAGTCCATTACCAGCCGCAGATGTGCTTGCGCACCGGCGCCATGCTGGGCGCCGAGGCGCTGCTGCGCTGGGATAATCCGGTGCTGGGCAAGGTGCCGCCCAACCTGTTCATCGCGCTGGCCGAGGAATACGGCCTGATCACGGCGATCGGCGAGTGGGTGCTCGACAGCGTCTGCGCGCAGATCCGTGCCTGGCAGGGGGCGGGCCTGGGCAGCATCAAGGTGGCCGTCAACCTGTCGGGCAAGCAGTTCGCACAGGACCGCACCGTGCCTTTCGTCGAAGCGACCTTGCGCAAATACGGGCTGGAACCAGGCTGCCTGGGCATCGAGATCACCGAAAGCACGGTGATGGGCGACCCGGACAAGGCGGTCGCCGCCTTGAGCTGCCTGAAGGACATCGGCGTGAGCATCTCGCTCGACGACTTCGGCACCGGTTATTCCAGCCTGGGCTACCTGAAGCGTTTTCCGATCGACGTGCTGAAGATCGACAAATCGTTTGTCGACGACGTCACCACCAGCAGCAGCGACGCGGCGATCGCGCTGTCGGTGATCTCGCTGGCGCACAACCTGCACATGCGGGTGATCGCCGAAGGCGTGGAAACGCGCGAGCAGGTCGACTTCCTGACGCAGCACGGCTGCGATGAAATGCAGGGCTACTATTTCAGCCGGCCGCTGGCGGTCGAGGCCTTCACGGCGCTGCTGCGCGAGCAGCGCCCGCTCTGCTCCACCTGAACCTCCCCAATAAGGCCAGGCTCTCCAAGGGAGGGCTAAATGAGTACTGGCACCTCATCGAAGGCGGACGCCGCGTCTTCGATGAAGAGCATCACATCAGTGCAATTTCTTTGCATTACACTACCGCTTTTGCTCGCACCACAAGTCGAATCGCACGCAGGCACCGCAGTGTCACACTACACGGAACACCGTCATTTTCAAGTTGTACAGCGAAGCTTACGGGACTGATGGATGGTTGCCTCACCAAAGCTACGATGGCTTTATGCAACGCCGCAGCATGTATAGGGTTAACCATGACGTCTCTTACATCAGCAAATAACTTTTCTGGAGACGCCCACCAGCTGGAACTCCACATATACCGATATTGATCAAACGTGTCATCGGAATCATTAGCGAGTACTGCCAAACGCTCACTCACCCAGTTATTTCCATGTGATTGAGCCTCGACTTCAGCCTTTCTCTGGCTAGCCTGTAGTGTCAACCATTCCTCGCGTTTCGCAGCTTCCGCCTCAAGCTGTTGGCGTCGTTGCTCCAGTAACTCAACGAACTCAACTGTGTTCGAAGTAAGTAACGCCCTCATTTCTTCGGTTAACTGAGTCGGATAGCTTGCAGATCCGCCGTAGTGCGATTCTGCATTTTGAAGGGCCATACCATACAGGCGCTGAAAACAACTACCACCCAGCACTACAAATTTACCACTATCCAGTACGACATGAATTCGTGCATATACGGCGTGGCCGCAACTCTCTGCCTGACACCGAATTCTTTTTGATTTATCGACTTCAACTACGTCTATCAAGTATGCTTTAGCTGGCTGCTGCTCCATCAGTCTTTCCTTAATGCGTTCATTAAAAGACGAGTGTCAATCGTTTTTGACTGGGGTCACTCATACTCAAGATCATCCTCTTAGTCAATATCAACATAGCCCAGACATGAAAATCGCCAAGGTATAGTATATGAAAAATTATAGTGTCGACGTGTCGCCATAAAAATCTATGCAAATAGGCAGGTTACATCTTATTCAAAAAAATGTAGTATAGCAGTAGGCTTATGTAAACAACACTCTGGCTAATGTGCCTGCGACCCAGTTGGATAGTAGCGCTTGAGCCTCCCGGGAAATGTGTCTGGCACTGGTATTTAACAATAATTGTCGTATAAATGAGGGCAGGGCATCATCATGATTTTTGCTTCAGAAATCGAGGAAATGGAAGAGTTACGTAGTGGCTACGGGTTTGTCGAATCATTTTCAAAACCGTACGATGGCTCATCTTATGCGCGAATTAATATTGTGTTTGATGTCGTGGATGCCGAAGCGTTCAATTCAGGTGTGGCCGAAGACCGATCCCCAATACACCTTTCGATGGTCAGAATTATGACCACGCAAAAGCGTCTGGAAGACTTGTTCGAAATAAGTTCATCGATCAAAGAGGGTGATTGGTTTCATATTCGGCTTGGGATGCATTCAGGAATGCCGCGTGCATGGTTGCTCGAAGCAAGAAATGACTACAGTGAGTCGGTTATTGCTCTTAACTTGACAGGGCTCTCACGTGTCGGCGGCGGGCTTGGCGGAACGGTAAAACCCGACGGCAAGTTGAGAGCCTTGCGTGAGTGGTGCAAAATTGAAGGCCGTCCTGCAGATGGGAAAGCGGCAGTGACAGGTGCCACCAATCTACATGTGCGTATTGTAGATGTCGGTCATGCAAGTTTTTCCGCTATTCATATAGCGCCTAGCCACCGATCAAAAATCATTGGATATTTTGACGTCGGTGGGCCGATATATTTTCATCATCATACGTTTCCTAAAGCATTTAAAGATCAAGGCCTGATACCGCGAAATGGCTTTGTCGCATTATCCCATTGGGATTTTGACCATTATTCGCTAGCGGTCACGAAGATGAAGGGACTGCAGAAGCTTACCTGGTATGCGCCTGAACAACTGGTAGGTCCCAATGCCGCTCGCCTTCAATCTTTGCTTGGGTCTAAGCTAAATTTCGTGCACACCCCAACTTATCAAATTTTGAATGGTCTTCAGATGTGGAAGGGAGGCGGCGCTTCTGATGACAGGAATAATAGTGGCTATGTACTTAATGTGCAGAACGGCGCAGGTGGAACGCTCCTGACTGGCGACACCGATTACGATTTTATTCCGGCTGGAGCGAAGACAAATTTGGTTGCACTTAGCGTCACGCATCACGGGGGCAGTGGCGCTGGAAATCCCCCGGCGCCAATGGCAAATAATGCGGTAGCTGCAGTGTCGTTCGGATTGCCGAACCGCTATCACCATCCGAATTGGAAAGACATAGAAAAGCATGAACTTGCCGGCTGGAGTGTCCAGCCGACATTCTTAACACCTAAGAACCGAGGCGACGTCTGGCTACCCTAACGTGATCAAGATTGGAGGTGCTGTCTTGACGTAAGGGGGGATCTCGTCTTGTAGAAGTACTTTATACGGTGGCAGTCCAATCGATCATGATGGTATTTCTTCGTTAAATTAAAGGTGTAGTTCGCTTGGTAATCGACGCGACGTAATCCGGCCGCCCTAGTATTACCGTGAGGCGGTCCACGTCGTGAACAACCGGGATATCACCATCGCTGGAGAAGCTCTTGGTCATAATACGCATTATGTCGGCCATTAAGCGTTGACAACGCTAATGTGAAAATCCCTCAGATCGCCTTCGATGACGCTGACCTCGACCGGGAAATGCGCCTTGGCCGGCTCGCGCACAAGCGCGCTGATTTCTACGCCTGCTCTGTGTTGGTTGGTCGATCATATGAGTGGCTGGTCTGAGAAGGTGTTTCCGATGGGTACACCAGATGAGCTGGCAACCTGCATCGTGCAGTGATTAACCTGCGGAAACGACGATCACGTTCGCACCAGTAGCACCAGCTTGCGTGTATAAGCGTGCAGCAATGTATCGCAGGCGCACCATCATGGTGCACCTGCTGCACGGCGGTGCGCGATTCTCACTTTCCCCTTCCTGATGCCGGCCCCGGCATTGGCATGCATCGTGCTTTGGTAGTGCTTATTTGCTTGCACAAGCGCCTGCCATGCCCGACTGCACTACCGCCATCTCTTCGACCGTTGCCGAGCCTTCCCATGGGGCGTGGCAGGCGCAGCTGACGCTGGGCTTTGCCCTGCATGGCGATGTCAGCCGCCTGGTCGAGCGCCGCCACAGCGGCCCGCTGCGCGTGCAAAAGCCGCTGTATCCGGAAGGCGGCGCGGTCTGCCACGCCATTATCGTGCACCCGCCGGGCGGGGTGGTCGGTGGCGACCAGCTGGCGGTCGACGCCACGGTGGGCGACGGCGCGCATGCCTTGCTCACGTCTCCGGGCGCGGCCAAGTGGTACCGCGCCAACGGCCATGTCTCGGGCCAGCACATCGTGCTGCGCGCGGGCGCCGGGGCGGCCATCGAATGGCTGCCGCAAGAGAGCATTTTCTTCGACCAGGCCTGCGTGCGCCTGCGCCATGAAGTCGAACTGGCGCAAGACGCCAGTTACCTCGGCCTCGATATCGTCTGCCTGGGCCGCAGCGCCTCGGGCGAATCGTTCAATACGGGCAGCATCAGCCAGCATACGCAGATCCGCCGCGGCGGCAAGCTGCTGTGGTGGGAGCAGGGCGTGCTGGCCGCCGGCGGCCCATTGATGCAAGGCGCGCTCGGCATGGCCGGCCACAGCGTGTGCGCCACCCTGCTGGCGGTCGGCGCGCCGTTGCCGGCACCAGTGCTGGCGGCGCTGCGCGACCTGGCCGTGCCCGAAGGCGCGCAGTTTGGCGCGACGCAAATGAAATCGGTGCTGGTGGTACGTTTGCTGTGCAACGACAGCGAGGCGGCGCGCCGCGTGATGCTGGCCGCGTGGCAGCTGCTGCGCCCGGCCCTGCTGGGGCGCGCGGCGGCGGTGCCCCGCATCTGGAATACCTGAACCTACAAAGGACAACCATGGATCTGACACCACGCGAAAAAGACAAGCTGCTCATTTTTACGGCCTCGCTGCTGGCCGAGCGGCGCCTGGCGCGCGGCCTGAAACTCAATTATCCGGAAGCGGTGGCGCTGATCAGCGCGGCCATCATGGAGGGCGCGCGCGACGGCAAGTCGGTGGCCCAATTGATGTCGGACGGCGCGCAGATCCTCACGCGCGACGACGTCATGGACGGCATCGCCGAAATGATCCCCGACATCCAGGTCGAGGCGACCTTTCCCGATGGCAGCAAGCTCGTTACCGTGCACAACCCGATACCGTAGTTACCCCAGCATTTTTACAGGAGCCGGACATGATCCCAGGCGAATACAGATTGGAAGAAGGCGAAATCAGCATCAACGCGGGCCGTACCACGGCTACCGTGGTGGTGGCCAATCGCGGCGACCGGCCGATACAGGTCGGCTCGCATTTTCATTTTTTTGAAGTCAACCCGGCGCTGTCCTTCGAGCGCTGGCGCGCCTATGGCATGCGCCTGAACATCGCCGCCGGCACCGCCGTGCGCTTCGAGCCGGGCCAGCAGCGCACCGTGGAACTGGTGGCGCTGGCTGGCGAGCGCAAGGTCTTCGGCTTCAATGGCGAAGTCATGGGCGAATTGAAAGATACTCCACCCGGAAAGGAATGAGATGGCCAGTATTCCCCGCAGCGCCTATGCCGAAATGTTCGGCCCGACCAAGGGTGACCGCATCCGCCTGGCCGACACGGAATTGTTCATCGAAGTCGAACACGATTACGCCATCTATGGCGAGGAAGTGAAATTCGGCGGCGGCAAGGTGATCCGCGACGGCATGGGCCAGTCGCAGCGCAATGCGGCCGAGGTGATGGATACCGTCATCACCAACGCCGTCATCGTCGATCACTGGGGCATCGTGAAGGCCGACATCGGCCTGAAAAACGGCCTGATCTTCGGCATCGGCAAGGCCGGCAATCCCGACATCCAGCCGGGCGTGACCCTGGCGATCGGCGGCGCCACCGAGATCATCGCCGGCGAAGGCATGATCGTCACGGCCGGCGGGGTCGACACCCACATCCACTTCATCTGCCCGCAGCAGATCGAGGAAGCGCTGATGAGCGGCGTGACCACCATGCTCGGTGGCGGCACCGGGCCGGCCGTCGGCACGGCCGCCACCACCTGCACGCCGGGGCCGTGGCATTTGCACTCGATGCTTGCGGCGGCCGACGCGTTCCCGATGAACCTGGGCTTCATGGGAAAAGGTAACGTCAGCCTGCCGACCCCACTGGAAGAACAGGTGCGCGCCGGCGCCATCGGCCTGAAACTGCACGAGGACTGGGGCAGCACCCCGGCCGCCATCGACAATTGTCTGTCGGTGGCCGACCGCATGGATATCCAGGTGGCGCTGCACAGCGACACCCTCAACGAAGGCGGCTTTCTGGAACACACCCTGGCGGCCTTCAAGGACCGCACCATCCATACCTTCCACACGGAAGGGGCGGGCGGCGGCCACGCGCCGGACATTATCGCCGCCGTCGGCCAATCCAACGTGCTGCCGTCGTCGACCAATCCGACCCGACCGTTCACTGTCAACACGCTCGACGAGCACCTCGACATGCTGATGGTATGCCATCACCTGGACCCGGCGATTGCCGAAGACGTGGCCTTTGCCGAGTCGCGCATCCGCCGCGAAACGATCGCCGCCGAAGATATCCTGCACGACCTGGGCGCCATTTCGATGATGTCGTCCGACTCGCAGGCCATGGGCCGCGTCGGCGAAGTGATCATGCGCACCTGGCAGACGGCGCACAAGATGAAGGTGCAGCGCGGTTCGCTGTCGCCTGACGGCGCGCGCAACGACAATTTCCGCGTCAAGCGCTATATCGCCAAGTACACCATCAACCCGGCCATCACGCACGGCATCTCGCATGTGGTGGGCTCGCTCGAACCGGGCAAGATCGCCGACATCGTGTTGTGGAAGCCGGCCTTCTTCGGCGTCAAGCCGTCGATGATTTTAAAGGGCGGCATGATCGCGGCGGCGCAGATGGGCGACCCGAATGCCTCGATTCCGACGCCGCAGCCGGTGCATTACCGCATGATGTTCGGCGCCTTTGGCGGCGGCCTGAAAAAGTCGTTCACGTTTGTGTCGCAGGCGGCGTACGACCTCGATATCGGCCATCAGCTGAAACTGAACAAATCGCTGATCGCCGTGAAAAACATGCGCGGCCTGCGCAAACGCGACATGATCCACAACAGCGCCACGCCGCAGATGGAAGTCGACCCGGAAACCTACGCCGTGCGCGCCGACGGCCAGCTGCTGGTGTGCGAAGCGGCCAGCGTGCTGCCGATGGCGCAGCGCTATTTCTTGTTCTAGGACTCATCGGGAATCACCATGCTCACTTTGCATACCAAACTGACGGCGGACGACAGCCACGCCGTGATTGCACAACTGGTGCTGCCGTACGACCAGCGCGAAAAATGCCGGCTGCGCGCCACCTTGTCCACCGGCGAAGAGGCGGCCGTATTCACGGTGCGCGGCACGGTGCTGCGCGACGGCGAACTGATGACGGGACCGGACGGCCGCGTGGTGCAGGTCGTCGCCGCGCGCGAACCGACTTACCTGGTGCGCTGCGCGGACGCGCATACCTTGCTGCGCTGCGCTTTCCACCTGGGCAACCGCCACACCCAGGCGCAGGTGGGCGACGGCTTCCTGCGCATCCGCAAGGACCCGGTGTTGAAGGAAATGCTGGAAGGCCTGCACGCCACCGTGACGGAAGAAAGCGCGCCGTTCGAGCCGGAGGCGGGCGCCTACGGCGGCGGCCATGGCCACCACGAGCACGGCCAGCATCTGCTCGCGCCCGTGCCGCTGCGCCAGAAGATCCACCGTCCCGGCGACGCCGCCTGATGCAGGCGGCATCCCTGCTGCACCTGCTGCAGTTTGCCAGCCCGGCCCTGCCGATCGGCGCCTACAGCTATTCGCAGGGGCTGGAAGCGGCGCTGGAGAACGGTCTGGTGCGCGATGCGGCCAGCGCGCGCCACTGGATCGCCGAGCATCTGGCTGGCGTGGTGGCGCGCTGGGAGGCGCCGTTGTGCTGGCGCCTGATGCAGGCCTTCGAGCAGCAGGATTTCGACAGCGTACGGCTGTGGAGCGAACGCTTTATCGCCTCGCGCGATACGGCGGAATTTCGCGCCGAGACCATCCAGATGGGCTATTCGCTGACCAAGCTGCTGGGCGAACTGGGGGTTGCCGATGGGCCGCTGATCGCGATGCTGCAAGAGCAGCCGGAAGTGGCGCTGCCCACGGCCTATGCCTGCGCGGTGGCGGCGCTCGGCATACCGCGCGAAGAGGCCTTGCTGGCGATGCTGTTTGCCTGGGCCGAAAACCAGGTGCTGGTGTGCGTCAAATCGGTGCCGCTGGGGCAGGTGGCCGGGCAGCGTTTGTTGCTGTCGCTGCGCCCCGAACTGGAAGCGGCGGCCGCCACCGCGCAGACTTTGCAAGACGACGAGATGGGCAACTGGACGCCGGGCCTGTCGCTGCTGTCGATGCGGCACGAAGTGCAGTACAGCCGGCTGTACCGCTCCTGAACACTACAACGAGAGACTCGATATGACTTCAATTACCTCCAATCCGCTGCGCGTCGGCATCGGCGGGCCGGTCGGTTCCGGCAAGACGGCCCTGTGCGAAATGCTGTGCAAGGGCATGCGCGAACGCTACGACATGGCCGTCATCACGAATGATATCTATACCAAGGAGGACATGGAGATCCTGCTGCGCGCCGGCGCCTTGCCGGCCGAGCGGCTGATGGGCGTGGAGACGGGCGGCTGCCCGCACACGGCGATCCGCGAGGACGCCTCGATCAACCTGGAGGCGATCGCCCGCATGCAGGCCGATTTCCCCAACCTCGACCTGATCCTGGTCGAGTCGGGCGGCGACAACCTGGCGGCCACCTTCAGCCCCGAACTGTCGGACCTGACGATCTATGTGATCGACGTGGCCGGCGGCGAAAAGATTCCGCGCAAGGGCGGCCCGGGCATCACGCGTTCGGACTTGCTCATCATTAACAAGACCGACCTGGCGCCGCACGTCGGCGCGGACCTGGACGTGATGGCGCGCGACGCCAAACAGCAGCGCGGCAGCCGGCCGTTTGTATTTACCAACCTGCGCAGCGGCGACGGCGTGCAGGCCGTGATCGATTTTATACGCGAGCAGGGTTTGCTCGATCAACAAGGCAAGGAGATGCAATGACTGTCCGTTCCCTGAAACACACTGCCGTGCTGGCCACGTTTTCCCTGCTGGCGCTGCCGGCCATGGCCCATCCCGGCCATGCCGAAACAGCCGGTTTCCTGGCCGGCCTCGCCCATCCGTTTACGGGCGTCGACCATCTGCTGGCCATGCTGGGCGTGGGCATCTGGGGCGGCCAGCAGCGGCGCGGTCTGACGCAGCCGGCCACTTTCCTGGGCATGATGCTGCTCGGCGCCCTGGCCGGCATGGCGGGGCTAGGTACTTCCGGCCTGGAAATGGGCATTGCGGCCACCGTCGCGCTGACGGGCATGGCCATTGCCCTGGCGCTGTCGCTGCCGAACTGGCTGGGCATGAGCCTGGTGGGGATATTCGCTGTCGCGCACGGCAATGCGCATGGCCATGAATTGCCGGCTGCCTCGGCCGCCTTTGGCTTCATGCTGGCGTCCGCCATCCTGCTGATGGCAGGCCGGTTTGCCGGCCAGGTGATGGCCGAGCGGGTCTTGCGGGTCGCCGGCGCGGCCATCACGGCGGCCGGCCTGGTCATGATGGGAATGAACTAGAGGTTTACAACGCCTGGCAAAACCGTAGCGAGCGGAAGGTAGTTGTGGCTGAGAAGCGCAGCTGTACGAATGTACAGTGAGCATCGCAGGCCGCAAGGACCGACGCGCAGTAGGTTTTGATAGGCGTTCTTAACCGGGGCGTTTTTCTGAAAGGACGATCGGTGCCGCATTTTCAGGATGCAAGCCCTGGTGCCCCGCATACACGGCGGCAATCGCGGCCATGTCGGCTTCCTTGTCGCCCGTCAGATATAGATGGTCGACCACGCCCAGCACCTTGCTGGGGTAATCGATATACACCAGTACCAGCGGCACCTTGGCCGCCAGCGCCAGGTGATAAAAGCCGCTGCGCCAGTTCGGGCGGTAGCTGCGCGTCGCTTCCGGCGTGATTGCCAGCCAGTACCAGTCGGCCGCCAGCATGCGCTCTGCCTGCCGTTCGATGGTGCCGCTGGTGGTGCTGCGGTCGACCGGCTCGCCGCCCAGATAGCGCATGAATTTGCCGACCGGGCCACGGAACAGCGAGTCTTTCGCCAGCCAGCGGAAGGGCAGGTCCAGCGCCCATTTGCCGAACAGGCCAATCGGGAAATCCCAGTTCGAGGTATGCGGGTAGACCACCACAATGCCGCGCGGGCCGGGCAGGGGACGAAAGCGCAGGCGCCAGCCGAACAGGCGCAGCACGCGCAAGGCGCTGCGGCGGCGCCAGGTGGGCAAATCGCCCGGCTGTACATAGTGGTCTTCCATTGCTGTCCTTGTCTGGTGTTTGTCTGTGTGATGGCCTGGAGACTACGCGCGGACAGTTTCTACACAGCAAAAAAACCGCGCAGGCATTCTATCCGCACCAGCCGGCCCCGACAAGCAAAGCGGCCCCGGCATTTGACCCGGCATGGCGCCGCTGCCATCGCTTGCCCCACGGCTGTTGTTTTTTTGTGCTTTCCTGCATGCGCCGCCGCACCAAATGCGCTGGCCGCTGTCTTACCAAATTGACAGGTAAAACGGAGGCCGAATGTTGACAAAACAGTTGTTGTGCATTGATCTGGGAGGCAATGGTTTTTTGCGCGAAGCGGGGGGGCGCGAGTTGGGTGCGGCCTGGCATGGCTGGCAGGTGCATCCCGTCAAGACCCTGGCGGCCGCCGCGCGCGCCTTGCGCAGCCAGGCATTTACCGTCGGCGTGCTGATGTCCTCGCTCGACGGCCTGGACGAGATCGACAGTTTTCTGCAGCAGCACTGGGCCACGCACTGGATAGGCGTGTTTCCACCACGCATATTGCAAACGCCGGCCTGCCGCCGCCTGGTGCGCGACCATTGCTACGACTATCACACCTTGCCGGTCGATACGGTGCGCCTGCAGCATACCCTGGGCCATGCCCACGGCTGGGCCTCGCTGCTCGACTTGGGAGAGCCGGGGGCGCCCGGGGCGTTGGTGTCCGAGATGGGCCTGAAGGGGCATGGCCTGGCGGTCGAGCGCCTGCGGCGCCAGATCCGCAAGGTGGCCGGCGCCAGCGCGCCCGTGCTGATCTGGGGCGAGTCCGGCAGCGGCAAGGAACTGACGGCGCAGGCGATCCATGCGCATTCGCCGCGCGCGGCCGGTCCCTTCGTGCCGATCAATTGCGGGGCGATTCCCGCCGGCCTGGCGCAATCGGAACTGTTCGGCCATGAGCGCGGCGCGTTTACCGGTGCCGCGCGCGACAAGCGCGGGCTGATCGAGTCGGCCGCCGGCGGCACGGTGTTTCTCGACGAGATAGGCGACTTGCCACTGGCGCTGCAGACCAATCTGCTGCGCTTCCTGCAAGAAAAAACCATCCACCGCGTGGGCGCCGCGCACAGCATCGCGGTCGACGCGCGCGTGATCGCCGCCTCGCATGTGAATCTGTTGCATGCTGTGCAGCAAGGAAATTTTCGCGAGGACCTGTATTACCGCCTCAATGTGCTGGCGCTGGACGTGCCGCCGCTGCGCGAGCGCAGGGAAGACCTGATACTGCTGGCAAATCACTTTTTTTCCACCTACCTGACGGAACGTTCGCCGCTGGTCAAGGGTTTCAGCAGCGCCGCCGCGCAAGCCATGCTGGAACATGACTGGCCCGGCAACGTGCGCGAACTGATCAACCGCGTGCGGCGCGCCATGGTGATGGCCGAGGGCCGGTTGATCGTGCCGCAGGACCTGGGCCTGGCCGCCATCGGCGGCGCCGGCGGCGGCAACGCGGCGCTGGGCGGCATGCGGCAGCGCGCCGACCGCGACGCCGTGCAGGCCAGCCTGGCCAGGTCCGGCCGCAATATCAGCCAGGCCGCGCGCGAGCTGGGCGTGTCGCGCATGACCTTGTACCGGCTGATCAAGAAACTCAATATCAAGTGCTGAGGTGTGGCGATGGTGTTGCCACGCGTGGCGTCCTGCGCGCGGCGGCGCTGTCACATCCGGGCGCCAACGTCACATTCCTGAGCCGACCGTAGGCCAGGCCATCATGTTTGCAAATGTTTGAATTAAAAAGAGATTTTGTTTGTTGGCGCCGGTAGCCGCCGATGAGAGGTGTCACGGCGGTGTGACAACTGCCTTCGCCGTGCTGGCTTGCCGGGGCGGACTGGCGGTGATGTGCCGCGTTGATGGCGCAAAAAATCATTGTAAATCAAGGGCTTGTCATTAAACCATTATCTTGGCACCAAGCTTGCATTAGCCCCTGAGCCTGACCGCAAGTCCGGTGCCGGCATTCTGATCAACTTTTAGACAGGGAACTGCAATGAAAAAAACTCTCCTCGCGGCAGCGATAGCGCTGGCCTTCGGCTTCAGCGCCCATGCGCAAGAAAAGGGCACGACCGTTGCCAACGATGTCTTTGGCGACAACACGCAGACGGCCAGCACCAACTCGACCCAGTCGGGCCTGGGGCCATCGGCGCAAGACAACTCGTCGGCCACGCAAGACAATTCGGCCCAGAACAACAGCACCGGCGAGGCGGCGGCCAACGCCATGGGTTCGTCGGCGGCCAATAACGGCGCGACCAGCAGCGCCAGCTTCACGAACGCTTTCAATACCTCGACCGCCACCGCTTCCAGCACGCTCGATGGTTCCGTGTCGGGCAACACCGTCACCTCGATCGGTAACTATGCCACCAATTACGGTTCGGTCAATGGCGGTACCGGCAATGGCGGCACCGGTGGCGCAGGGCAGGGCGGCACGGCTTACGGCATCGGCGGCACGGGCGGTGCGGCCAGCGGCGCCGCCGGGGCCGCTGGCGCCATTGGCGGCACGGCCACCAATGGCAGCGCCAGCGTGGGCGACGCCGCAGGCGGTGCCAGCACGGGTGGCGCCGGTGGCGCCGGCGGCTATGCGCAAGATGCGAACAGTGGCCCGGCTGGCGCCGGTGGCGCTGGTGGTGCCGGTGGCGCTGGCGCGGCCGGTGGCACGGTCGGTGGCGGCGCCGGTGGCCTGGGCGGCTCGGTGGGCGATGCCAATGGCGGTCGCGGCGGCGACAGCGGCTATGCCTCCGGCGGCAATGGCGGCAACAGCGGTGCTGGCTATGGCTCCAGCGGCGGTAACGGCGGCGCCAGTTCCGGCGCCGCGGGCGGTGGCGGCGGCACCGGTGGCGCGGGTGGTGGCGCCAGCAACGGCGACGTCAATGGCGGCAATGCCAATGCGGGCGGTGGCGGCGGTACCTCGTCCGGCGGCGCCGGTTCGAACGGCGGCACTGCCACGGCCGGCGCGGGCGGTACAGGCACGGCCGGCGCGGGTGGCACGGATACCGCCGGCGCCGGCGCGGCTGGCGGCGCGGGCACTTCGGGCGCGGCCGGCGCCGGTGCCGCACTGACCAGCTCGGGCGGCGCGGGTGCGGCCGCGACCGGTGGCACGGCCGGTGGGGGTGGTGCGGGCGCGGCCGGCACCAGTACCGGCGGTAATGGCGCGGCCGGCGAAGCCGGTGGTGCGGGCGGCGCCACGGGGTCGGCGGCAAACACGGCCGGCGCGGGTGCGGCTGGCGGTACGGCGACGGGCGGCGCCGCCACCAATGGCGCGGCCACCAATGGCAGCGCCACGGCGGGTGATGGCGGCGCCGGCGGTGCTGGCGGCAGCAACACGGCCGGTGCGGGCGGCGATGGCGGTACCAACACGGCGGGCACCGGCACCGGTGGCGCCGGCGAAGGGGGTACCGGTGGCGCTGGCGGCACGGCCAATGTCGATGCAGGCACCTTCGACATGTCCAACACCATGAGCGGCACCGCGCAGTCGGCGGCCGGGCTGCTGGTCATCAGCCAGAACAGCGGCATTTCCTCGCTGATCCAGCAAAGCGTGACGGTACAGGCCAATCTGGCCGTGGGGCAATAAGCCACCAGCAAGCTCCGTCGTGGCCTGGCCGCGGCGGAGTCCTGCGCATAACAATATCAGGGGAACAGCATGCGACTTTTCTTGAATTCGATGGTGTGCGCCGGCCTGGCCAGCCTGTCGGCCGGCGCACTGGCGGCGCCCGGCCTCACGGCCATGGCGGAGTTCGCCGAGCCTGATGCGGTTGCCGCCGCCGCGCCGGCCGCGTCGCTGGCGCTGCTGCCGACGCTGGCGGTGGAACTGGGCGACGCCAGCGGCCTGGGCGCAGGCACGGACGAGGCGGCGCTGGAGCAGGCGCGCGGCGGCGCCGCTGACGTCAGCAACGAGGCCCGTCTGAATGGCTATGTCACGGGCAATTCGGCCACCTATGTCAATACGGGTGCCAACAGCATCGATGGCGGCGCGTTCGCCAATGCATCCGGCATACCGATCGTGATCCAGAACTCGGGGGCCAATGTGCTGATACAGAACGCCACCATCATCAACTTGCAGATGCGCTAGCCATGGCCATTTGCTCATTTCGCCGGCGTTGCGCAAGGTGGCTGGCCGTCGCCGGCGCGCTCGCCTGCGCCACGGCGGCCGGCGCCGACATCGCGGCGCTGGGCGGGGCGCGCTTCGACGTGCCCGTGGCCAGCATCCGCGAAGCCCGCTTCCAGCGCACCTTGCACCAGCAATATGATTTCAGTTGCGGCTCGGCCGCGGTGGCGACCTTGCTGACCCACCATTACGATGACCGCGTCACGGAACGTTTTGTTTTCGAGCAAATGTATCGGCAAGGCGATCAACAAAAGATCCGCCGTGAAGGCTTCTCCTTGCTCGACATCAAACGCTTTCTTGCGGCGCGCGGCTTCCTGGCCGATGGATTTCAACTACCGTTGGACAAGCTGGCTGAAGCACGTTTTCCCGCCATCGTGCTGGTCGCCGACAAAGGTTACCGGCATTTCGTGGTGGTGAAAGGCCTCACCCCCAGCCGGGTCCTGATCGGCGATCCGGCCGGCGGCACGCGCGCCATGCCGCGCGCCAGTTTCGAGGCGATATGGCAAGGCCGGCTGTTGTTTGTCATCCATGGCAGGGTCGCCCGTCCCGGCCAGGTGCTGGCGGCCGGGGCGGCCTTGCGACCAGCCCGTTTCAACGATGCCGACGACTGGCGCGTGGCACCGGCGGCGCCGCTTGAACAGGCGATCAGCCGTGGCGGCCTCGATGTACTCACCATGCCCAAGCATGAAGCGGGAAATTTCTAGCGGCGCGGCCCTGGTTGCCGGCGTTGCAAAGGAGGATGTATGCAGAAGCGCTATCGGAAGGCCGGCATGGCATTGGCGTGTTGCCTGGCCATCAGCCCGGCCATGGCATCGGACTTGCCCGATGACGGTTGGCAAGCGGTCGACGACGCGACGCTGGAGCAGGCGCGCGGCGGCTTTGACATGCCTGGCGGCCTGAACCTGTCGCTGGGCATCGAACGCCTGGTCAGCATCAATGGCGAGGTGGTGGCCAGTACCTCGTTCACGATCGCCGACGTGGCGCGTTTGAGCGCGGCGGAGGCCAGCCAGGCGCGCGCGGCCCTGACGGCAATGAACGTGGTGCAAAACGGCACCGGCAATCTGTTTGCAGCGGGGGCGCTGGAGCAGGCCATGGCCGGCACCGTGATCCAGAACAGCTTGAACGACCAGGTCTTGCGCAGCCAGACCATCGTCAATACCAGCGTCAACAGTCTTGAACTGTTGAAGATCGCCAATTTTCACGACACCTTGCAAAACGCCCTCGACACCGTGGCGGGGACGCGCTAGGCCAGCCACCCACGCCGGGCATGCCGTCCGGCCTACCTTCAGGAGAAACGATGCGGTATCTTCATTTATTGCGTTTGGGCGCGGCCGGTGCGTCGGCCTTGCTGCTGAGCGCCGCGGCACACGGTCAGGACGCCACGGCCCCGGTCCCGGCCCAGGTTCCGGCCGCCAGCCAGGAGGCGCTGGCGGCACGCCTGGAAGACATGAAAGCGCAACTGGCCGAGCAGCGCCGCTTGCTCGACATGCTGCGCGGCACGCTGCAGGCACAGCAGCGCCGCATCGACAGCCTGCAAGGCGGTACGCCGGTCGCCAGCGAACTGCTGGGGGCGCAGCGTGGCCTGGGTGTGCAGGAAGTATGGGGGCAGGAGGGGCTGCCCGGTAGTCCCGCGCCAGTGACCGCGCCAGCGCCGGCGACGGCGCCGGTTTCACCGCCCTCGACACCGGCGCCGGTGGCCGTGGGCCGTCCACCGGGACGCGACAGCCGGCCGCCGGAAGTGGCGCCGATCTTCGAACAGCCCGGCGTGCTCACGCCCAGGGGTAAATTCGTGCTGGAGCCATCCGCGCAGTTCGGTTATTCCTCCAGCAACCGTGTCGCGCTGGTGGGCTACACCATTATTCCCGCGCTGCTGATTGGGCTGATCGATGTGCGTGAAGTCAAGCGCAATACCTTTACGGCGGCGCTGACCGGCCGCACCGGCATCACCAACCGCTTTGAAATCGAGGCGCGCATCCCGTATGTGTACCGTTCCGACTCCACCGTCAGCCGCGAATTGTTCACGGGCACGGCCGTCGAGCGCGTGTTCGATACCAGCGGCAAGAAGCTGGGCGACGTGGAACTGGCGGCGCGCTACCAGCTGAACGATGGCGGCGCCGACAAATCGTATTACGTGGCGGGCCTGCGCTTCAAGTCGCGCACGGGGCGCGATCCGTTCAGCGTCGTCACCGATTGCGTGCGCCGCTGCGTGGGCGAGAACGCCACGGGCACCGGTTTGCCGCTGGACCTGCCCACCGGCTCGGGTTTTTACTCTTTGCAGCCGAGCCTGACCTGGCTGTTTCCATCCGATCCGGCGGTCTTTTTTGGCAGCATCAGTTATTTGCACAGCTTCAAGCGGCACGATGTCAGCCGGCTGCTGCGCGACGGCCTGCGCGAACCGCTGGGCACTGTCGAACCGGGCAAGATTTTTGGCGTGAACTTCGGCATCGGCCTGGCGCTCAATGAAAAAGGCTCATTGAGCCTGGGCTATGACCACAGCACCATCGGCCGCACGCGCCAGAACGGCACGGTCGTGCCCGGCGCCGTGCGCACGCAGCTCGGCACTTTGCTGATGGGCTATTCGTACCGGCTCGCCAAGGACCGGACCTTGAATATTTCAGTCGGCGCCGGCCTGACGCGCGATACGCCGGACGTATCGCTGTCGGTCCGCTTGCCGATGACATTTTGAGCATGGAGGGCATGATGCACAGCACATCAAGCAAGGATGAGATCGGCGACGGTAACAGCCGCAACGATACCGCGACGGCGCAACTGGTGGAGCAGGGCGTGGAATTTCACAAGGTGCTGGGCAGGACGGTGGCCACCGCCTACCTGAAAGAGCACCATGTGCCGACGGAAGTCATATACCGCATCCTCAGCAGTTCGGCGGCGCGGCGGCAATCGCCGCCGTCGCGCACGCCGTCACGCTGTTGACGTCCGTCGCGATACAGCTCAGGCCAGCGCCGGATAGTCGGTATAGCCGGCGGCGGCCGGCGCGTAGAGGGTGGCGGCATCCAGCGCGTTCAGCGGTGCATCGCTGCGCAGGCGCACCGGCAGGTCCGGGTTGGCGATGAACCACAGGCCGAAGGCCACCGCATCGGCCTCGCCCTTGTCCAGCAGCGCCTGGGCGGCGGCCTTGTCCATTTTTTCATTGGCGATATACACGCCGCCGAACTGTTCCTTCAGGTACGGACCCAGGCGGTCGTCGCCCAGCGCTTCGCGCGCGCAGATAAAGGCGATGCCGCGCTTGCCCAGTTCGCGCGCCACGTAGCCGAAGGTCTCGCGTGGCGTGGAGTCACCCACGTCGTGCGAATCGCGGCGCGGCGCCAGGTGCATGCCGACCTTGTCGGCGCCCCATACGTCGATGCAGGCGTCGGTCACTTCCAGCATCAGGCGCGCGCGGTTCTCGATCGAGCCGCCATAGTTGTCGCTGCGGTGGTTGGTGCTGTCTTGCAGGAACTGGTCCAGCAGATAACCATTTGCGCCGTGCACTTCCACGCCGTCAAAGCCGGCCTTTTTTGCATTTTCCGCGCCCTTGCGGTAGGCGGCCACGATGCCGGGGAGTTCTTCGGTATCGAGCGCGCGCGGCGTCACGTATTCCTGTATCGGGCGCACCAGGCTGACATGGCCGGCCGGCTTGATGGCGCTCGGCGCCACGGGCAGGTCGCCGTCCAGGAACAGCGGCGACGAGATGCGGCCCACATGCCACAGTTGCAGCACGATCTTGCCGCCGGCCGCATGCACGGCGTCGGTGATCAGTTTCCAGCCTTCCACCTGTTCATCGGACCAGATGCCCGGCGTATCGGCATAACCCACGCCCTGCGGCGTGACGGCCGTCGCTTCCGAAATGATCAGGCCGGCCGAGGCGCGCTGCACATAATATTCGGCCATCAGCGCGTTGGGCACGCGGCCCGGATTATTGGCGCGCGAACGCGTCAGCGGCGCCATGATGATGCGGTTCTTCAATTGCAGGCTGCCGATGGTAATCGGGTCGAAAAGGGTGGTCATGGTGTTGTCCTTGTGGGTTGCCAGAGTGAGAATGTTGTCGCTGCTGTGGATCACAAACCTTGCTGCAGTTGTTCGAGAAACGCCTGGATGGCCGCTTCGTCACGCTTGAAAAAACTCCATTGCCCGACCTTTTTGGTCGATACCAGTCCCGCCTTCTGCAAGGTGGCCAGGTGGGCCGACACCGTCGATTGCGACAGTCCCAGCCGGCGGTCGATCAGGCCGGCGCAGACGCCCATGTCGAGCGGCAGTTCCTGTTCGGCAAAATGCTGCTCCGGATCTTTCAGCCATTGCAGGATCTGCCGCCGCACGGGATTGGCCAGCGCCTTGTGGATGGCGTCGATGTCCATGTTGTATCGGGCCTTTCGGATTTCAATATCGTCATATTACGATATAAATGGAAAGCCTGCTGGCCGCGCGCGGCCAAAGCAAGGATCAGGCGAAATGATGCAGCAGCAGGGCGATCACGGCCGGCACGGTTTGCAGGTACAAGATGCTTTTCTTGACGGTGGCCGCGCCCCAGATGCCGGCCACGGCGATGCAGGCCAGGCCGTAGATGGTGAAGGCATGCGCTATTGTCGCGTCGGGATGCAGGAAGCCCACGGCCAGCGCGGCCACCAGGAAGCCGTTGTAGCAGCCCTGGTTGGACATGGCGGGGCGCACGATCTCGGCTTTTTCCTTGCTGAGCGCAAACGCCTTGCGCCCGAGGCTATCAAACAGCACGGTTTCAAGCAGCACGATATACACGTGCAGCAGCAGGATCAGGGCAGTAACGATCTGGGCCAAAAGTAACATGGTGACTCCGGAGACAAGATAAAAAATTGATTATCGGGCAAGCCGGTGAAAAGCGGGATTTTTTTGCCTGGAGCAAACATTCTAGCGAATGGTATACTGCCGCTTTGCTCCTGTGGGGACGACCCCGCTCGATGATGGGGCTGCATGGCGGGGACGACCCCGCCGCCTCGGGAGAAATGGATGGCTTGGATTATCTTGGTATTGGCTGGCTTGCTGGAAGTGGCATGGGCCATCGGCCTGAAATACAGCGCCGGCTTTACCCGCTGGTTGCCGTCCGCCCTGACCCTGGCAGCCATGCTGGGCAGCATCGTGATGCTGGGCCTGGCCTTGCGCACTTTGCCGCTGGGTACGGCTTACGCGATCTGGACCGGTATCGGCACGGTTGGCACGGCCATCTTCGGCATGATGGTGCTGGGCGAGCCGGCCGGCGCCGCGCGCATCGCCTGCATCGCGCTGATCGTCTGCGGCATCCTCGGCCTGAAACTGCTCAGCCCGCAATAAGCGCCACGATATTTACTCTTCAGGGATCCCATGAGCCTGGCCACGACGTATTTCTATCTTGCGATCGCCATCGTTGCCGAAGTGATCGCCACCAGCGCCCTGAAAGCCTCAGACGGCTTCAGCCGCCTGTGGCCCAGCGTGATCACCGTGATCGGTTATGGCATCGCCTTCTGGTGTCTGTCGCTGACCTTGAAGGTGATACCGACCGGCATCGTGTATGCGATCTGGTCGGGCGTGGGCATCGTGCTGATCTCCGCCGTCGGCTGGTTCTGGTTCAAGCAAAGCCTCGATACGCCGGCGCTGATCGGCCTGGGGCTGATCATTGCCGGCGTGCTAGTGATTAACTTGTTCTCGAAATCAGTAGGGCACTGATCAGAACGACGGGCTGACTCTGGCCAGGTAGTACCACTCGGCATTCGCCGCCGCATTGACGTCCGGGAACAGGATATAGGCGTCGAATTCGGCCGTCACCGGCGTGCCGTCCACGCGCAAGCCGATCTGTTCACCTTGCTTGACGGTGTCAAAGCTGGACCAGGTCTTGATAAAGCGGTCGCCGGCGTCCAGCTTGTCGTGCACCACCACCATGTTCAGCGCTTCCATGTCGGCGTCAAGAATCGGTGCCGGCTGTGGCGCATCGATACAACCCAGGAATGCCAGCGTATTCATGATGGCGCGGTAAGCGACATCGGGCGCGGCCGGGTCGGCATGCTGGCCGCATTCCAGGGTCAGCGCATAGCCGCCCGTCGAGCGCATGTATTCTGTCGTGCCCACGCCATAGCGCAAGACCAGGCCGACCTGGTCGCTGCCGGCCAGGCGGCGCTGCACGCCGGCGCCATAGGTTTGCAGCCAGCCGTCGACAAAGCGGCGCACGCCCAGGCGGCGCGCCAGCGCCCGTTCCTTGTCTTCGTGTTGAAACGGTTGCAGCGGACCGTCGTTATTGCGCGGGCCGACCATCACGAAGGGCTGGCTGTCGGCGTTGAACGAGTGCAGGTCCAGCAGCACGTCGTGCTGGCCCAGCAGCGGGCACAGCCAATTGGCGATGCGGTCTTCGAAATCCTGGGGATGGTCGTTGGGGAACAGGTTGCGGTTCAGATTGCGGTCGCCGCTGCGCACGCCTTTGGCGTAGGCCAGCGGGTTGGTGATCGGCACGAAGGTCACGCTGCCGGCCACGATGGCCAGCGCTCCGCTGTCGATTTCCGCCATCACGCGCTGTATGCCCTTGGTGCCGCAGGTTTCATTGCCGTGCACGGCGCCGGTGACGATCAGGCGCGGGCCGCTGCCCTGGCCCGTATAGTTGATGGATTTGAAGTGAAGTGCGCTGCTCATGGTCATCCTGTGGTGAAAAAACGGGTCGCCATATTTTAGCGGTAATCGCGGCAGTCGCCGTTGAAAAATGTGGGCAGGCGGCGCTTCCACGTGGCATGATCGGCGCCATTGCCTGCTTTCACCGCCGTTGCCCATGACCAGTTCCTCCCTGACTCCCCGCCTGTACGGCCTCGACACCCTGCGCGCGCTGGCCATCGTGCTGGTGTTTACCAATCATTACGAATTGTTTGTCGCGCCTGGGGTGTTCGGTTTCTGGGGCCAGATAGGCTGGACCGGCGTCGACCTGTTTTTTGCCCTCAGCGGCTATCTGATCGGCAACCAGATCTTTGCGGCGCTGCGGAGCAAGCAGGGCTTTTCGCTGCCGCATTTCTATGCGCGCCGTTTCCTGCGCACCTTGCCCAATTTTTACTTTGTGCTGGCGCTGTATTATCTGTGGCCAGCGTTTCGGGGCGACTACGCGCTGCTTCCAGTCTGGAAGTTTTTGACCTTTACACAGAATATCAACCTGACGCCGGGCACGGCCTTTTCGCATGCCTGGTCGCTATGCGTGGAGGAGCAGTTCTATGTGCTGCTGCCGGCCGTGGCGCTGGCGATCGCCGCCTGCCGCAAATCCCTGTTGTGGGCCTGGATCGCGGTGGCCGCCAGCTTCGCGGCCGGCATGCTGGTGCGTGCTTATCTATGGGATGAATATGTGCAAGTGCCGCGCGGCGGCATGGGCTACTACAAATATATCTATTACGCATCCTGGTGCCGCTTCGACGAACTGGTGGCGGGCGTGGCGCTGGCGCTATTGAAGAACCATCATCCGGCCGCCTGGTCGCGCATCACCGCATACGGCAACCGCACCCTGCTGGCCGGCCTGGCGGGCGCGGCGCTGATGCTGACGCTGTTCTTCCATCATCACTTCGATTACTGGGTCACGGTGCTGGGCTATCCGGCGCTGGCCATCAGCTTCAGCTTGCTGCTGGTGGCAGCAATGAGTCCGGGTAGTGCGCTATATCAATGGCGCGTGCCGGGTGCGGCCAGCCTGGCCCTGTGGTCGTATGCGATTTATCTGCTGCACAAGCAGCTGTGCATCTTGCTCAGTCCCGTCTTGCAGGGCCAGGGTTACGCGCCGGACGGCTTGCCGGCGGTGCTGATCATGATCGCCGTCAGCATCGTCACCGGCTGGCTGCTGTATGTACTGGTGGAGACACCGTTCATGCGCTTGCGTACACGCTACTTTCCCACCAATCACCGTTAGGCCGGCATGTCGATCACATCGATGCCGCGCGGCGTGCCGATCAGCAACTCCAGTATCGCGTGCACCCTCGGATTGGTCGCTTCGTGTTCGGTGTCGCGGATCAGCGCGCGCAGGCCCGGCACCGCTTCCACGATATGCGGGCTGTCATAGGCGTGGATCAGCAGCAGCACCAGGTCGGTGGCGCCAGCGCCGGGCTGGCGGCGCAGGCGGTCGTGGATCATGTTGAGCAGGGCGCGCTGCATGCGTGGCGTGGGATTGGTGATATAGGCAAACACACTGGGGGTGTTGCCGATGGCCGCGCACAAGCGCCGTTCGATCTCGTCCGGTTTGACGTCGGAGGCGATATCGAAATACGCCGCATCCCAGTGCGTGCGCGCATACGGGTGGCCGGGCGGAAACGAATCAGCCGTTTCAAAACCGCAGATGCGGCTCAGGGTTTTGAGCCATGTTAATAAGGTCGATGATAAGGAGGAGTTCATGTGGCGATTTTACCGGCATTAGTGTTTCATCGGCATGGCGCAGGCCAAAACGGCTGACGCCCGGGAAATGTTAAAGTTTCCTGTAAAACAGCCCTTGTCATTCCGGGAAAGCCTCTCTATAATGCTGGTCTTCGGGGCGGTTAGTTCAGCTGGTTAGAATACTTGGTCGACATCCAAGGGGTCGGGGATTCGAATTCCTCACCGCCCACCAGAATTCAGTTGCAAGCAGTTTCAGGCAGGTGATCACGCAGTTGGTGATCGATAAAAAAGTTTTACGGGCGGTTAGTTCAGCTGGTTAGAATACTTGGTCGACATCCAAGGGGTCGGGGATTCGAATTCCTCACCGCCCACCAGAATGCAGTAATCAAGAAAGGGTCACCGGTTATGACACCGCGAACTACTACCAAGCTTTGGGAGTGACGCTAGTCGAACGGGTTTCCTTTGTCCTGAAAAAGTGAAAAACGCGGCTAGTCCGCGTTTTTTTGCGTCTGCGTTTTCCTTTCAGTATTTCATTCACACACACATTGCAGTTTTACCTGGCGCCAGCGCCGACATGGAGATCAATATGCTTACAATCCGACTTCCCGATGGTTCCGCCCGTCAATTTGACGGCCCGGTCACCGTGGCCCAGGTTGCGGCCAATATTGGTACGGGTCTGGCCAAGGCCGCGCTGGCTGGCAAGGTCGACGGCAAGCTGGTCGATACGTCGTACCTGATTGAGCAGGACGCCGAACTGGCCATCATCACCGACAAGGATGCCGACGGCCTGGACGTGATCCGCCACTCGACGGCCCACTTGCTGGCGCATGCCGTCAAGGAATTGTTCCCTGATGCACAGGTCACCATCGGCCCGGTGATCGACAACGGCTTCTATTATGACTTCGCCTACAAGCGCCCGTTCACGCCGGAAGACCTGGTGGCGATCGAAAAGAAAATGACGGAGCTGGCCAAGAAGGACGAGCGTGTCACGCGCAAGGTCGTCGCGCGCGACGAAGCGATCGAATATTTCGCCAGCATCGGCGAAGCCTATAAAGCCGAGCTGATCGCCGCGATTCCGGCCGACCAGGAAGTGTCGCTGTATTCGGAAGGCGCGTTCACCGACCTGTGCCGCGGCCCGCACGTGCCGTCAACGGGCAAGCTGAAAGTCTTCAAGCTGATGAAGCTGGCTGGCGCCTACTGGCGCGGCGACTCGAAAAACGAGATGCTGCAGCGCGTGTACGGCACCGCCTGGGCCAAGAAGGAAGACCAGGAGCTGTACCTGCATAACCTGGAAGAGGCGGAAAAACGCGATCACCGCAAACTGGGCAAGCAGCTCGATTTCTTCCATTTCCAGGAAGAAGCGCCGGGCCTGATCTTCTGGCACCCGAAAGGCTGGTCGATCTGGCAGCAGGTCGAGCAATACATGCGCAATGTCTACCAGGTGAACGGCTACCAGGAAGTGAAGGCGCCGCAGATTCTCGACCGTGGCCTGTGGGAAAAAACCGGCCACTGGGACAACTATCGCGAAAACATGTTCATTACCGAGTCGGAAAACCGCTCGTATGCGCTGAAGCCGATGAACTGCCCCGGTCACGTGCAGATCTACAACAACAGCATGCGCAGCTACCGCGACCTGCCGCTCCGCTACGGCGAGTTTGGCCAGTGCCACCGCAACGAGCCGTCGGGCGCTTTGCACGGCATGATGCGCGTGCGCGGCTTTACGCAGGATGACGGCCATATTTTCTGTACCGAAGAGCAGATCGCCGGCGAAGTGACGGCCTTCCACCAGCAGGCGATGGATGTCTACACGGCGTTCGGCTTTACCAATATCGACGTCAAGTTGGCCCTGCGTCCAGACAGCCGCATCGGCACCGAAGAATCGTGGGACAAGGCGGAAGAGTCGCTGCGTTCGGCCCTGCGCGCCTGTGGCGTGGAATGGACCGAGCTGCCGGGCGAGGGCGCGTTTTACGGTCCGAAGATCGAGTACCATCTGAAGGATAGCCTGGGCCGCGCATGGCAGGTCGGCACGGTGCAGATCGATCCGTCGATGCCGGGCCGCCTGGGTGCCGAATATGTGGCGATCGACAACACGCGCCAGGTCCCCATCATGCTGCACCGCGCGATCGTCGGTTCGCTGGAACGTTTCATCGGCATCCTGATCGAACACTATGCGGGCGCGATGCCGCTGTGGCTGGCGCCGATGCAGGTGTCGGTGTTGAATATTTCCGATGCGCAAGCCGATTATGTGCAGGAAGTGGCCACAAAACTACGCAAAGCGGGCATCCGCGTACAGGCTGATTTGCGTAACGAGAAGATTACCTATAAAATACGTGAACATTCCGTACAAAAATTGCCTTACATCTTAGTAATTGGCGACAAAGAGCGGGATGCCAATACAGTGGCCGTGCGGGCGCGGGGCAATGTCGATCTGGGCGTCATGTCCGTCGATGCCCTGATAGAGCGACTCAAACATGAAGTCGACACCAAGGCCTGACGAGGAAACTCGCTGCACGACCGTCTTATCAGATTTTTAAAGGAAATTACAATAGCTACTGACAAGTCACATCGCATCAATGGCGAAATCACTGCCCCTGAAATGCGTTTAAGCGGGGTCGATAACGAGCCACTCGGTATCGTAAGTTTGGCTGAAGCCTTCCGCCTGGCGGAAGAGGCAAACGTCGACCTGGTGGAAATTGCGCCTACCGCGCAGCCACCGGTGTGCCGTTTGATGGACTACGGCAAATTTAAGTATTCGGAGCAGAAGAAGGCTCACGAAGCGAAATTGAAGCAAAAGATCATCCTCGTGAAGGAAGTCAAATTCCGTCCGGGGACTGATGATGGTGACTACAATATCAAGTTGCGTAATCTCATCAAGTTCCTCGAAGACGGCGATAAAACCAAGATCACCTTGCGTTTCCGCGGTCGCGAGATGGCGCACCAGGATATTGGCTTCCGCATGCTGGAGCGTCTGAAGGCCGATCTGGAGCCGTTTGGCCAGGTCGAGCAGTTTCCGAAGATGGAAGGGCGCCAGATGATCATGGTCCTTTCGCCGAAGAAGAAAAAGTAAGTTACAATAGCGTTTTACTGTGGATCGATGTCAATGCGCCAGGCTTGGTGCAAGATTCGATTCCAGGCAGAATTTTGAGCGGCCCGGCCAGCGATGTCCGGGCCGCTCAAACTGTAGTGGACTCGCATCCGCTGCACAACATGTGAAAGCAGGCATCTAAGCGCAGCGTCGTGTTGCCACCTGCAATCCTGTTATAAATGGAGCTGTCCGTAAGAGGACAGATTGCTATGCCTAAAATGAAGACCAAAAGCTCCGCGAAAAAACGTTTTCGCGTGCGTCCAGGTGGAACAGTCAAGTCGGGTCACGCGTTCAAACGCCACATCCTGACCAAGAAAACCACCAAAAACAAACGTCAGTTGCGCGGTACCCGTAACATCAACGCATCGGATGTCACGTCCGTCATGCGCATGATGCCGACTGCTTAATCTCACACTCAATTTAAGGAGTTACTATGCCTAGAGTAAAACGTGGGGTTACAGCTCGTGCCCGTCATAAGAAGATTCTTGTTCAAGCTAAAGGCTACCGTGGTCGCCGCAGCCGTGTATACCGTGTTGCCAAGCAAGCAGTCATGCGCGCTGGCCAATACGCTTACCGCGATCGCCGCAACAAGAAACGCGTTTTCCGCCGCCTGTGGATCGCCCGTATCAACGCCGCTTCCCGTGAGCATGGCGTGACGTACAGCGTATTCATGAACGGTCTGAAAAAAGCAAATATCGAACTGGACCGTAAAGTCCTGGCCGATATGGCTGTGATGGACAAGCCAGCATTCGCTGCGATTGTCAACGCGGTCAAAGCAAAAATCGCTGCGTAAGCATCGACGATTGCAAAGCGTCATCCGTAGGGTGACGTCATAAAGAGCGGGGCAGGGGTGTACAACCACCTTGTGCCCCGTTTCCGTTTTTGATTGTTGGGTTCTGAACTACCAATCCAGGATTGATTTCCAAAACAGGAAAAGCCGCATGAACTCCCTAGAAGAACTCGTCGTCTCGGCCCAGGCTGACTTTATCGCCGCCGCAGACGCTGCCGCACTTGAAAACGCCAAGGCCCGCTATTTGGGCAAGACCGGCCAGATTACCGAAATGATGAAGGGCCTGGGCAAGCTCGACCCGGACGCGCGCAAGGCGCAAGGCGCCCTGATCAACGCCGTCAAGGTGCAGATCGAAGACGCGCTGACGGCGCGCCGTGATGCACTGGCCGATGCACAGATGCAAGGCCGCTTGAACGCCGAAGCGATCGACGTCACCATGCCAGGCCGTGGCCGCATGCCGGGCGGCATCCATCCCGTGATGCGCAGCTGGGAGCGGGTCGAGGAAATCTTCCGCTCGATCGGTTTCGACGTGGCCGACGGCCCCGAAATCGAAAATGACTGGACCAATTTCACGGCGCTCAACAGCCCGGAAAACCACCCGGCCCGTTCCATGCAAGACACGTTCTATATCGACGGCAACGATACCGACGGCAAGCCGCTGCTGCTGCGCACGCACACCAGCCCGATGCAGGTGCGCTATGCGCGCACGCATACGCCGCCGATCAAGGTCATCGCGCCGGGCCGCACCTACCGCGTCGACAGCGATGCGACCCATTCGCCGATGTTCCACCAGGTCGAAGGCCTGTGGATCGCCGAAGACATCAGCTTTGCCGACCTGAAGGGCGTGTACCTGAATTTCGTGAAAGCCTTCTTCGAGACCGACGACCTGCAAGTGCGCTTCCGTCCCTCGTACTTCCCGTTTACGGAACCGTCGGCCGAGATCGATATCGCCTTTGGCTCCGGTCCGCTGAAAGGCCGCTGGCTGGAAGTGTCGGGCGCCGGCCAGGTGCATCCGACCGTGGTGAAAAACTTCGGCCTGGACCCCGAGAAATTCATCGGCTTTGCTTTCGGCTCCGGCCTGGAACGTTTGACGATGCTGCGTTACGGCATCAACGACCTGCGCCTGTTTTACGAAGGCGACCTGCGTTTCCTGAAGCAATTTAATTAACGCATTGTTCCGAACGATGTGCCGCGCTTGAGCGCTGTAGTGCTCGCGCGGCGAGCTTAGACCCTTTGAAGGCTTGATTATGCAATTTTCCGAAAACTGGCTCCGTACCATGGTCGATCCGAAGATGACTTCGGACGAACTGGCCCATCTGTTGACCATGTCCGGTCTGGAAGTCGAGGACGTCGATCCCGTCGCGCCTCCGTTCTCGAACGTGGTGGTGGGCCTGGTCCTGGAGATGGAGAAACATCCGAACGCCGACCGCCTGAACGTGTGCAAGGTCGATGTCGGCACCGGCACCATGCTGACCATCGTCTGCGGCGCGCCGAATGTGCGCCCGGGCCTGCGCGTGGTGTGTGCCCAGGCCGGCGCCGTGCTGCCGCCCGGCAGCGACGGCAAGCCGTTCGAGATCAAGGTCGGCCAGCTGCGCGGCGTCGAGTCGCAAGGCATGCTGTGCTCGGCGCGCGAATTGAAATTGTCGGAAGAAAACGCCGGCCTGATGGAGCTGCCGGACGATGCGCCGATCGGCCAGAACTTCCGCGATTACTACGCCCTCAACGACCTGAAATTCACCATCAAGCTGACGCCGAACAAGGCCGACTGCCTGTCGGTGCTGGGCGTGGCGCGCGAAGTGTCGGCCCTGACCGGCGTGCCATTGAATGTACCCCAGTTCAGCGCCGTTCCCGTGTCGAGCGACGAAGTATTGCCTGTCAAAGTCAGCGCGCCGGACTTGTGCGGCCGTTTCACGGGCCGGGTGATCCGCGGCCTGAACGCCAGGGCCGCCACGCCGGACTGGATGAAGCAGCGCCTCGAGCGCAGCGGCCAGCGTCCGCTGTCGGCCCTGGTCGATATCTCGAACTATGTCATGCTGGAACTGGGCCGTCCCAGCCACGTGTTTGACCTGGCCAAGATCCATGGCAGCCTGGATATTCGCTGGGGCAAGGCCGGTGAATCGGTGAAACTGTTGAACGGCAACACGGTGGCCGTCGACGAGTGGATCGGCGTCATTGCCGACGAGCAGGAAATCGAATCGCTGGCCGGCATCATGGGCGGCGACGCCAGCTCGGTCTCGGACGATACCGACAGCATCTATCTGGAAGCGGCCTTCTGGTGGCCGAACGCCATCCAGGGCCGTGCGCGCCGTTTGAATTTCTCGACCGATGCGGCCCACCGCTTCGAGCGCGGCGTCGATTTCGCCACCACCGTCGAGCATATCGAACGCATCACGGCCCTGATCGTGGAAATCTGCGGCACGCCAGCCACCACCGTCGGCCCGGTCGATGACCATGTGGTGAACCTGCCGCAACGCACGCCGGTATCGATGCGTACGGCGCGCGCGCAAAAGGTGATCGGCGTGCCGCTTACCGACGAGCTGGTCGCCGATATCTTCACGCGCCTGGCGCTGCCGTTCACGCTGGCGGACGGCGTGTTTTCCGTCATGTCGCCCAGCTACCGCTTCGACATCGAGATCGAGGAAGACCTGATCGAGGAAGTGGCGCGCGTGTACGGTTTTGAAAACATACCGACCCTGCCGCCGGTGGCCGCCAACGTGATGCAGATCGCGCCGGAAAACACGCGTTCGCTGTTTGCCGTACGCCATGAACTGGCCGACCTGGGCTTCCAGGAAGTGGTCAACATGAGCTTTGTCGACAGCGCATGGGAGCGCGATTTCTCGGGCAATACCAAGCCGATCACATTGCAGAACCCGATCGCCAGCCAGATGAGCGTGATGCGCTCCTCCCTGATCGGCAGCCTGATCGCCAATGTGCGCTACAACCTGAACCGCAAGACGGGCCGTGTGCGCATCTTCGAAGTGGGCGCCATCTACCAGCGCGATGACGCGGTGCAGAACGGCGCCCTGTCGGTGGCCGGCTACGCCCAGCCAAAACGCGTGGCCGCCATGGCCTACGGCCCGGTGGCCGACGAGCAATGGGGCCAGCCGGCGCGCACGGTCGACTTCTTCGACGTGAAAGCCGACCTGGAAGCGTTGTTCGCGCCACAGGTGCTGCGTTTCACCAAGGCGGAACATCCGGCGCTGCATCCGGGCCGTTCGGCCAACGTGGAACTCGACGGCAAGGTGATCGGCTTTATCGGCGAAATCCATCCGCGCTGGATGCAGAAATACGATCTGCCGCAAGCGCCGGTGCTGTTCGAAGTCGATGCCGAGGCCCTGACGCAGCGCGTGGTGCCGGTATACGCGGAAATTTCCAAGTTTCCTGGCGCCAGCCGCGACCTGGCGGTACTCGTCAAGCAGACGGTGGCGGCGCAGGATCTGCTCGACACCTTCTACGCGGCGGCGAAGGCCAGCCCTGCGGCGCGTATCGTGCAAGCCATTGTTTTATTTGATGAATATCGTGGAAAAGGGCTGGAAGCGGATGAAAAAAGCCTTGCTTTCCGGATTAGCTTGCAAGATACTCAAAACACCCTGCAAGACGATGTGGTCGACGGCCTGATGACCGTGCTGATCGAGGCGGCAAAGCAGGGCCACGACGCGAAACTGCGTTCGTAAGAGCAGTAAAAAATAGCGGCAAATTCGGGCCGGCGCCATGCGCTGGCCTCTTTGTCGTCCAACGAGATTGTCCCATGCGTGTCATCTGGCACGCGGGCGCACAGAAAAGGCAGGGCAGGAAAATTAATAACAGCGACGTTGATTCCGCCGTACTGCAGTCCGCATTGGCCGCCGATTTGCACCGGGCCATGCTGGTTGCCAAAGTGCGCCAGGAAGCGGAAAAAGATCTACCCACCTTGACCAAGGCGGAACTGGCCGAACTGCTGTTCGAACAGGTCGGCCTGAACAAGCGCGAAGCGAAAGACATGGTCGAGACCTTCTTTGACGAGATCCGCAATGCGCTCGAGCGCGGCGAAGCCGTCAAGCTGTCCGGCTTCGGCAATTTCCAGCTGCGCGACAAGCCGCAGCGCCCGGGCCGCAACCCGAAGACCGGCGAAGAAATTCCCATCACGGCGCGCCGCGTGGTGACCTTCCATGCCAGCCAGAAGCTGAAAAGCATGGTCGAAGAGACCAGTCCGCTGGCCCGTGCCGCCTGAGTGAATGCCGATGAACGAGCGCATCAGTAAGACCGAGTTGATCGCCTTGCCGCCGATACCGGCCAAGCGCTATTTCACGATCGGCGAGGTGAGCGAGCTGTGCGGCGTCAAGCCCCATGTGCTGCGTTACTGGGAACAGGAGTTCTCCCAGCTCAAGCCCGTGAAACGGCGCGGCAACCGCCGCTATTACCAGCACCACGAAGTGCTGCTGATACGGCGTATCCGCGAGCTGCTGTACGAACAGGGCTTTACCATCAGCGGTGCGCGAAACAAGCTCGACAGCCGTGGCGGCCTGCATGCGGCGCCCGGCATCGAGATCGAAACCGGCGTGGGTGCTGTGCCGGACGCCGCGCCGCCGCCGCCCCAGGAAGCGCCGCTGGACCGCGACTGGATACGCGGCGAATTATTTGCGATACTCGCCTTGCTAAAACAGGAGTAGGACCAATATGGGTGGGGTTGTTTGATAACGCTGTTTTTTTGACTAAAATGGTGTTACGCACGCCTTGTAAGGTGCGCCGTGCGCATTTTACATATAATGCTCTAGTTGCGTTTTTGTTAGTGACGCTGAACTGGCGCCATGAGGCGCCGGTAGTCTTTCCCAAGCCAGGAAAATTTAAGGGGAAACAATGATACGCGTTGCCATTTGTGATGATCACCAAATAGTACGAGCCGGATTCAAGCAGATTTTTTCATCGTCTGACGATTTTAATGTGGTGGCGGAAGCCGGTACCGGGCGTGAAGCGCTCGATATCGCCCGCCGCGAAATATGTGATGTATTGCTGCTCGATATCGCCATGCCCGACCAGAGCGGCATCGATACCCTGCGCACGATCCGCCAGGGCCAGCCGGAATTGCCGGTGCTGATACTGAGCGGCTATCCGGCCCAGCAATACGCGCTGAACCTGTTCAAGATGGGTGCCAATGGCTATCTGAACAAGGAATGCGAAGCCGACGAACTGATGACGGCCGTACGTACCGTCTACCAGGGACGGCGCTATGTCAGTTCGACCGTGGGCGAGCTGCTGGCGCAGTCGTTCGACCGCGACACCAACGCGGCCCTGCACACGGAGTTGTCGGACCGCGAGTTCCAGGTCTTCCTGCGCCTGGCGCGCGGCGCCACCGTGTCCGATATCGGCGTGGCGCTGTCGTTGAGCATCAAGACGGTGAGTACCTACCGCACCCGCATCATGGAAAAGATGGGTTTGCAATCGAATAGCGACCTTACTTATTACGCCATGAAGAACAATCTGCTCGATTGATGCAGGTGGGACGATCACGCCCCGGAGTTCCTTCTGCTTGCCGGCAGGCCAGATAGCGTGCGGGGCGGCACGTTGTAGCGGGGGTATAATTGGCCGGCGCTGGCGTTCTCTGCCGCGCTGAACCTTGCCAAGGATGCACACCAGGATGTATTTCACCGTCGAACCGGCGCCGTATCATCGCCTGCCTCTGTACAAGACCATCCTTTGTGTCACCTGCGCCTTGTTGCTGGTGCTCAATGGTTTCAGCCTGTCCCACAACCTCGAAACCCTGAAGAGCACGAATGCCTTGCTGGCCCAGAGCGCCAAGGTGGCTGACCGCCTGCAATACCTGAACGTGCTGGTGCTCGATGCCGAAAGCAGCTTGCGCGGCTATTTCATTTCCGATGCCGACTCCTACCTGGGGCCGTCCCGCACCGCCACCGCCGAAATCGACAATGAGTTGAAGGGCCTGGCAATCCTGCTGCAGGGCAGCCCCAGCCAGCTGAAAAACCTGGCCCAGCTCAAGACCTTGATACGCCGCAAGATGATGACCCTCGACGAGACCATCAATGTCTACAAGCAGGGCGGCCTGGCAGATATCGTCAATATCGCCAGGGTCAGCGACGAGCGTGCCACCATGGACGAAATCCGCCTGCAGGTGGTGATCATGGTGCGCGAGCAGAACGAAGCGCTGGCGGCCGGCAGCGCCGCCTTTTACCGTGAATACCAGAAAGCCGTGTTGCTGGGGATTGGCATCAACGGCTTGGCGATCCTGGTGCTGATCATGTTTTATCAGCTGGTGCGACGCAGCTTCCAGAACCGCGCGGCGGTTGAGTTCGCGCTGAAAAACGCCAATGACACGCTGGAGTCGACGGTGGCCAGGCGCACCGAGCAGCTATCCGTGCTGTCGCGTCATTTGATCAGTGTTAACGAAGTGGAAAAGGCGCGGCTGGCGCGCGAGTTGCACGATGAGCTAGGCGCCAACCTGACCTCGATCAGCATGGACCTGGGCGCCGTCACGCAGCAACTGGCGCAGTCCCACCCCGAACTGGCCGCGCAGCTGCGCCACGCCAAGGCCACCCTGCTTGAAACGGTGGAGCTGAAACGCCGCATCGTCGAAGACCTGCGACCCAGCCTGCTCGACAATCTGGGCCTGTGCGCCGCCATCGAGAGCTATTGCGAGGATTTCGCGCGCATGAGCTCGGTGCGCTGCGATACCGACGTCGCCATCCATATCGACAACCGCGAGGCCACCCTGACCATCGCGCTGTTCCGCATCGTGCAGGAGTCGCTGACGAATATCCTGAAATACGCCAAGGCCGGCACGGTCAGCGTCAGCCTGAAACGCAATGAAACGGGGCTGGTGCTGCGCGTGCTCGACGATGGCATCGGCATTACCGAAGATGCGCTGCAGAAACCGATGTCGCACGGCTTGCTGGGCATGCGCGAACGGGCCTTGCTGCTCGGTGGCAGCCTGACCGTCAAGCCCGGCCCGCAAGGCAAGGGCACCTGCGTGGAAGCCCTGATACCGCTGCCCTTGACGCCGGAGCCGGACGAGATCGAAGCGTAAGCATCGAACCAGATACTGCAAAAGAAAATGGCCGGGCATGCAAGCATGTCCGGCCATTTTTGTAACTGGTGGAACTGCCGTGATCAGCAGCGGGCGACGTCGCGCAGCAGGCGGTCGTATTCGGTCTTGGCGACCTTGTAGCATTCGCCGGCGTAGTCTTCCAGGCCAGCGCGGTCCAGCACCGTGATATTGCCGCGGCGATAGTGGATCAGGCCTTCATCCTGCAGCTTGCCGGCGGCGGCCGTAATGCTTTCGCGGCGCACACCCAGCATGATCGAGATCAGTTCCTGGGTCACCTTCAATTCGTTCGATGGGGAGCGGTCCAGGCGGTCCAGCAACCAGCGGCACAGCTTCTGTTCGATCGAGCTGTGACGGCCGCCAACGGCGTTCTGCGCCATCTGGGCGAACAGGGCATTGGTGTAGCGCATCAGCAGCTGGGGCAGGGCGCCGCCCTGGTTGAAGGCTTCCCGCAGGCTTTGCGTCTTCAGGCGGTAGCCGTAGCCGGCGCTTTGCACGACTGCCGTGCACATGGCGCGTTCACCGGCCACCAGCGACACGCCGACCACGCCTTCATGACCGACCACGGCGATCTCGGTGGTGGCGCCGTCTTCCATCACGTACAGCAGCGAGACGATGGCGGTGGTCGGGAAATACGTATATTCCAGGCAGTTGCCGTAGGCGTACAATTCTTTGCCGAAAGGCAGTTCCACCAGTTCCAAGTGCTCGAACAGCGATTCGAGCGCGGCGCGTGGCAGGGCGCCCAGCAGTTCATTCTGTTGCGCGCTGCTCAGGCTGATCCGCGACCCAAGCTTGATCTCGCGTCCGGCCACAGACATGGCGTGTGGCAGCATCTGGTTCTTTTGGACCGGGGCGTTCAGTTGAGTGTGGTTCATATTCTTCCTCGCAGGCTTTTTTACATCGGAGTGCGTCGGCTACGTCGTGGAGGAGGGTATTTTTTCCCACCGCACAGTGCAGATCGCGATGTAGCTACTTTAAGGGCGTATGTAATTGGCGAACATAAGATTAGCAGTCGCCACTTTGTAGTCTCAATTGAGGTTGCTTTGTAGTCCCAGTCCTACGACCGTTCTGTTGACCGTCATGCTTGCGACATTGTGTGACATTTTGTGATAGCGCTGGCTTTAATTAATGCCATGCAATATGGCGTCCGGCTGGCCTCACTTGACGCGGCGCCGGTATTTGCCGTCCGCCAGAGTGGAACAGTTCACACGGAAGGGCGTTCCTTCTGTAAAATCGAGGGTTTTTTGCGAGGGCCATATCATGGTCACCAATATGGCCAACGAGAACGACATCAACACCCCCGATTCCACCGACATCGAGGCCGGCGCGGAGCCGTCCGCAGCCGCCGCGGCGAGCAGCAAGGCGCCGGCCGTGATCGCGCGCGAAGTGCAGCGCCGCCGCACCTTCGGCATCATTTCCCACCCCGATGCCGGCAAGACCACGCTGACCGAAAAACTGCTGCTGTTCTCGGGCGCGATCCAGATGGCCGGTACCGTGAAAGCCCGCAAATCGGGCCGCCATGCAACGTCCGACTGGATGGAGATCGAGAAGCAGCGCGGCATTTCCGTGGCCTCGTCCGTGATGCAGTTCGAATTCCGCGACCACGTGGTGAACCTGCTCGACACCCCCGGCCACCAGGACTTCTCGGAAGACACCTACCGCGTGCTGACGGCGGTCGACTCGGCGCTGATGGTGATCGATGCGGCCAAGGGCGTGGAAGCGCAGACGATCAAGCTGCTGGCCGTGTGCCGCATGCGCAATACGCCGATCGTCACCTTCATGAACAAGATGGACCGCGAGACGCGCGATCCGCTGGACCTGCTCGACGAACTCGAATCGGTGCTGAAGATCCAGTGCGCGCCCGTCACCTGGCCGATCGGCATGGGCAAGAACTTCCGCGGCGTGTATCACCTGCTGAACGACGAGATCATGCTGTTCAAGGCCGGCGAGGAAAAGGCCGACGGCGCCTTCGAGATCATCAAGGGCATCGACAACCCGCGCCTGCAGGAGATGTTCCCGCTCGAGATGGACCAGCTGCGCATGGAAGTGGAACTGGTGCATGGCGCTTCGAATCCGTTCAACCTGGAAGAATTTTTGTCCGGCGTGCAGACGCCGGTGTTCTTCGGTTCGGCCATCAACAACTTCGGCGTGCGCGAGATTCTGTCGGCGCTGGTCGACTGGGCGCCGGCACCGCGCGAGCGTGACGCCACCGTGCGTTCGGTGGCGCCGGCCGAGCAGCCGTTTACGGGCTTCGTGTTCAAGATCCAGGCCAATATGGACCCGGCCCACCGCGACCGCATCGCCTTCCTGCGCGTGTGCTCGGGGCGTTTCGAGCGCGGCATGAAGGTCAAGCACTTGCGCCTGGGCCGCGAGATCAAGGTGTCGAACGTGGTGACCTTCATGGCCTCCTCGCGCGAACAGGTGGAAGAGGCGTACGCGGGCGACATCATCGGCCTGCCGAACCACGGCAACATGCAGATCGGCGACAGTTTTTCGGAAGGCGAGCTGCTGACCTTTACCGGCATCCCGTACTTTGCGCCGGACTTCTTCCGCTCGGTGCGCATCCGTAATCCGCTGAAGATCAAGCAGCTGCACAAGGGCTTGCAACAGCTGGGCGAAGAGGGCGCGGTGCAGGTCTTCAAGCCGGTGCAGGGCGGTGAACTGGTGCTGGGCGCGGTCGGCGTGCTGCAGTTCGAAGTGGTGGCCAGCCGTTTGCTGAACGAATACGGTGTCGACGCCGTGTTCGAAGGCACCAGCATCAGCAGCGCGCGCTGGGTCAGCTGCGACGACAAGCGCATCCTGCAGGATTTCGAGAATGCGCTCGGTCACAACGTGGCCTACGACGCGGCCGGCAACATGGCCTACCTGGCGACGTCGGGCGTGAATCTGCGTCTGACGGAAGAGCGCTGGCCGAAACTGAAATTCCACGCCACGCGCGAGCATTCGGCCAAATTGGCGTGATGTTGTCGGATTACGGCCTTCGGCCTAATCCGACACCATTGTTGGCTCCACCATCAAACCGTCATCACCGTCCTGCTGCTCCAGTCCCTGCGCTCGAGCAGCAGCGCCGTCAGCTGCGCCGCCGTCATCGGGCGGGCAAAATAGAATCCCTGCACGTTGTCGCAGCCGGCGCGGCGCAGGAATTCCACCTGCTGCGGCGTTTCCACGCCTTCGGCCACCACTTTCAGCTTCAGGCTGTGCGCCATCGCGATAATGGCCGTGACGATCGCTTCGCCTTCGCCGGGCAGGTCGTGCACGAAGCTGCGGTCGATCTTCAACTGGTCGATCGGCAAGCGCTTCAAATAGGACATCGACGAGTAGCCGGTGCCGAAATCATCGATCGACAGGTGTATCCCCGTTTCCTGCAGCCGCCGCATCAGTTCCACGTTGGCCGGCACATCGTCCATCATCACGCCTTCCGTGATTTCCAGTTCCAGCAAGCCGCGCGGCAGCTGCGTTTCGTGCAGGATGGCGCGAATATCGTCCATCAGGCCAGGTTCGCGCACCTGGCTGGCCGACAGGTTGACGGCCACATGTTCCAGTGAATCGAGCAGGCCGGCCTGGCACCAGGTGGCCGCCTGGCGGCAGGCGGTGTGCAGCACCCAGCGGCCCAGTTCGACGATCACGCCGCTTTCCTCGGCCACGGCGATGAATTCGGCGGGATTCATGGGGCCCATCTCGCGGCAGTTCCAGCGCAGCAGCGCTTCGACGCCGACGATGCGGCCGCTGCGCAGGTCGATCTGCGGCTGGTAGTGCAGATACAGTTCCTGGTCCTGCAGCGCGCGGCGCAGGTTTGCCTCCACGCGCAGGCGGCGCTGGGCGCGCAGCTCCATGTCCGCCTTGAACACGGCGTAGCGGTTCTTGCCCTGGTGCTTGGCGTGGTACATGGCGGTGTCGGCGTTGCGGGTCAGGGTCGCCACGTCGCGCGCGTCGAACGGATACAGGCTGACGCCGATGCTGGCGCTGACATGCAGCTGGTGGCCGTCAAGCGCGAACGGCTCGGCCAGCATGGCCAGGATCTTGCGCGCCACGCTGGCCATTTCGGAGGCGTCGTCTGCCGGCTCGACGATGACGACGAATTCATCGCCGCCGATACGGCAGATGACATCGGTAATGCGCAGCACCGCCACCAGGCGCCGGGCGACCAGCTTGAGCAGGTGGTCGCCGCAATGGTGGCCCAGGGTGTCGTTGACGATCTTGAAGTTGTCCAGGTCCAGCAGCAGCAGGCCCACGCTGCTGTCCTGGCGGTCCGCGCGCGCCAGCGCATAGGCCATCGCCTCGTTGAATTCATGCCGGTTCGGCAGTTCGGTGACGGAATCGACGTGGGCCAGGTAATGCAGGTGATTTTCCGCCTGCTGCGCGGCGCGGCGGGTGCGGCGCACCATCAGCACCGCGACGCAGAAGGCAAACAGGCTGACCAGTACCGTGAAGGTGGCCGACTGCATCAGGCTGCGGTACAGCGGTGCCAGGCTGGAACGCAGCAGCAGGGCGCCGCCGCCGGGCAGCCTGGCCAGCAGGGTGGCATTGCCGTCACTCCAGGCAAAGTGCATGCCGTGCACGGGCACCGCCGGTGCGATAGCGCTGCCGCTGCGGGCAAAGCGGGCAAAGGGCAGGCCGTAGGGCGTGTAGACCAGCGCCTGCTCGATGGCGGGCACCTCCGCCAGCGGCGCCAGCAACTGTTCGGCCGCCAGGCGGTCTTGCCGGCGCAGTGCGTCGGCCACCGGCGTGGCCAGCATGGCCGCATGGACTTGCAGGCTGCGCAAGAGCGCGCCCTGCAGCGCATGGAACTGGAACAGCACCAGCATCGCGCCGGTCACCATCATCAGCGCGGCGGCGGCCAGCAGATTGAACCTGGCCACGCGGTCGCCGCGCATTTTTGCCGATGGCAGCGAAGGGCTTGCCATCATGTTGTCACCCACCCCGGACGGCCTCATGCCGCGTGGCCCCGTGTGATCCTGCCTTGCCCTGCCATACTTTAGGTTCCAGTCTGGTAAAAACCGCTGTGCGCCGGAACGCTCAACGTATCATGAAGGCCGGCATCTTGTCATTTCGCGCCAGGAAAGTACAGCGCGGGCCGTACTATTTTGTCGCCGCGACAAAAATATGTGGAGTATCTTTATATTAATAAAGAATGTCAAATTTTAATCTTATCCTGGGTCCGCCTGTTTTTTTTGTTGCCGAGGCTGCTTTTCAAAAAGCTTGATCGAGGCGCATGGCAACATAAAATTCTTCGTGGCAACGTTATATTCGGGTCGGCTTCCCCGGTTTTTACTGTTATTTATCGGTAACTCCTTGATTTTAATAAATTTTAAAGAAAAACCCCCAAACGCTCTGGCCTCGGCTGTCAAGTTCGTCCATAATCGGGCTGATAATCGAGGCCTTTGTTGCCGCTTCAAGCCGGCCGCCACCTTTATATTCATCAGCGAGGATATCTTGGAAAAAAAACCAAAAATCATTTTGTCGTCACAGGACCTGGAACGACTGGAAACATTGTTATACGCATTGGGAAATAATCTGTCACCCGACAAGGCCGCCTTGCTCGAAGAGCTGGGCCGCGCCGACGTGCTTGAACCGCAGGAAATTCCGCCCACCGTGGTGACCATGAATTCGACCGTGCGCTTCACGGTCGAGAACAAGGAGGAATTTCGCCTGACGCTGGTCTATCCGAAAGACGTCGATGGCCAGCCTGACCGCATCTCGGTGCTGGCGCCGGTCGGCAGCGCGCTGCTGGGACTGTCGGTCGGCGACAGCATGGCCTGGCCGATGCCGGGCGGCGTGGTCAAGGTCACCATCGAGGAATTGCTGTACCAGCCGGAACGGGCCGGCGAATTCCACCGTTGATCCCTTAGAGCCTATCCCAGTAGATGAATACGCCCCCTGCTGGCGCCCCTCAGAAGCGGGGACTGCGTTGCTCGTCGTTGCATGGCTCGTCATGCGGCCTCCTCGCGCCTTGTCCGCGCTCCTGATGAGCTGCAAGCAGAAGACGCTCACTACTGGGATAGGCTCTTAGCTGTTCTTCTGCATCCGCACCACCAGCCATCCCGCCACCACCGTAAAGGTCAGGATAATGGCGACGATGATGGCAAAGCCGTGCGGGTGCTGCGCCAGCGGGATGCCGCCCACGTTCATGCCCAGCATGCCGGCGATGATATTGATCGGCAGGGCCAGCACCGTGACGATGGTCAGCACATACAGGCTGCGGCCATTCTCTTCATTGACGCGCGCGGCAATTTCCTCCTGCAGCAGCTTGATGCGCTCCTGCAGCGAGGACATGTCGCTCAGCACCACCGAAAATTCCTCGGTCGACTGGCGCAGTTCCAGGCTGTCGAGTTCCTGCACCCATGACGGCGGCCGCTGCAGCAGCCGGAACAGGGCGGCCGGCTCGGGCGCCAGCAGGCGCTGCAGCCGCACCAGCACGCGCCGCATCGCGCCCAGGTCTTCGCGCTTGGGCACCAGCCGCCCGGCCAGCAGATGGTCTTCGATATCGTCGACCCTGGCCACGGCGTCGCGCACGATATTGACCAGCACGTCGGCCTGGTCGCGCAGCAGATGCACCAGCAATTCCACCGACGAGCGTATCGGCTCGTGATTCTTGATCACGGCCTGGCGCAGCCGCTCGATCGACTGCAGCGGCGCGCGGCGCGCCGTGATCACCAGGTCCTGCGCCACGCTGGCCCACATGGTGGAAATATCGGATGCTTCGAAGCTGAAATTGTGCACCACGTCGTTGACCACCGCGATCAGGGTATTTTCCGCCTGCTCGATGCGCGTCGAGCGCGAACCCTGGTGCAGGGTTTCATAGAATTCGTCGGCCAGGCGGGTGTGCGCATGCAGCCATTTTTCGCTGGCCGCGTGCGACAGATTGAAATGCAGCCAGACGAATTCGTTCGGCTGGCGTACCGTGCCGGGCGCCAGCCAGGCCAGCGCGGCGTCCGAGTCCAGCGCCAGCGGCTGTGATTGGCGGCCAAACAGGAAGCCCCAGACCAGGCCCGAGGTGTCCGAGCCATAGGTAAAACCGGCAGTTTCCATCGCCATCGTGTGTATGTCCCGCGCAGGTTGATTGATCGTCGCGCGATTGTATTACATTTATATGGCAGGAAAATGACAAAGGCCACCGCATGCGGTGGCCTTGCCGGTTGCAACTCAACGATCAATAGCGGCGCGGATCATTCGGGCGGTGATCATCGCGGTTCGGCACGCCGTCCCTGTCGTTATCCCTGCCCCGGTCCCGGCCGTCGTTGTTGTCATGGCGGTTCGGGATGCCGTCGTGGTCACGGTCGCCGTTCGGGCCACGCTGTGCCCAGCGGGCCTCTTCCATGCGCCAGCGTCCATCACGCTGGTTCCAGGCTGGCGCCGTGTAGACGTAGCCTGGACGTTCGGCAATCCACACGCCGGGGGTCCAGTCGTAGCGCTGGGCGCGCCATTCCCAGTGGCCGGGGGCCCATACATAGCCGTGGCGTGCGCGCGGTATGGCTTCGCGGCGTGGTGGCGGCGGCGCGATGCGGATCTCTTCATAGCGCACCGGCTGCGCCACGGTGACCCAGCCGCCGCGGTTCAGGCGCCAGCGGTTGTTTTCCTGTATCCACTCGGCGCGGCGGTACTGGTTGCCGCTGCGTTCGCGCAGCCATTCGCCGTTGTTCCAGACGTGGCGCCGGCCGTCCCAGTTCCAGTAGCCCGGCGCCCAGACATAGCCGCGTCGCGCTTGCGGCACGCTTTCGAACCTCGGTGGGGGCGGGGCGTTGCCGACGACAATGCTGACGCCGACCTGGTTTTGCGCCATGGCTTGCGCTGGCAAGAAGGCCGCGCTGCTGATGGCGAGCATGGCTGCTGCGTAGAAGGTGATGGGTTTCATGTGCGTCTCCATTTCGGTGATTGCGTGAAATGGACTATAGCGACTTGCCGGCGGTGTTTGCGGCTTTGAATTAACTTATTACAACTGACACAATGCTGTGCGGACTTTGTATCAAAGCGCATATGGCCTGGCGCGTGCCGCAGGCGCCAGGTCTTGTGATTGTCATGCGCCGCTCACAGGAGGCTGGCGGTGCTGCTGCCTTGCTGGCTCTCTGCCCGACTTTGACGCTCCTCCAGCAGCGACAGCTGCTTTTCCTGTGGCGTCAGGCGCTTGGCGGTGACGGTCACCACCTGCATGGCGGTGGTGGACTGGGCCGCGTCGGCTTTTGCGGCAGGCGCCTGCAGGAAGCTGACATAGCTGGCCGAGCAGGCGATGGCGACGGCGACGGTGAAGATGGCTTCGAGGTTTTTCAGGGTTTTCATGATGCGTCCTTTCGGCTGGCGGGTGGGGTATGGATGTACTGTAGCCATGCGCCCCGCAGGTCGCCACGCGCTTGCGACCAGCCGCGATTTTTGCGGCATCAACGGCAAAAAACGGGCGCTGAAATGCGTGGCCGGGGCCACCGCTCGAATTGAGGGGGAAACAGGCCTGTATCCTGCCCTATGAAGCTAATTGCCATGTGGCATCATTTACAACTGGGCAGAAGTGCGCGCGCGTTTGGTGCGCCGCGCTTCGCTGGCGGCGCTGCTGCTAGAATCGACGTCGCAGCTTGCGCGGATCACATCATCATCAGGAGTCACACATGTTCCAATTGTTTGGTTTTGGCGGCGCCCGGTGCCCCCGTTGCGAACACAAGAATGCCGCGGCCGCAGGCTATTGCGCGCAATGCGGCCTGTCGCTCGGCACACCGGGCAACGACGCCGTGCTGCATGCCAACCAGTGGCGCCTCGCCGACGATCAGCTGGCCCTGTTCTTTGGCGTGCGTGAGCTGTCGTCGCTGTTTGGCGGCGCCGGCAAGCGCCTGCAGGTGCCCGAGCAGGCGCGCGCCTGGATCGTGCAATCGGACGCTTTCACCTTGATGCCGGCGGGCGACTATGACAGCGCCGCCTTCTTTGCGCGCCTGCCGCAGCTGCTGCCGGCGCGTCCGGCCGAAGTGCTGATCGCGCGCGCCGCGCCGCTCTCGCTGACCTTCGAGCTGCCGGCGCTGGCCAGCACCGAGCAGCTGCAGATCGCCGCCACCTTCCAGGTCGAACTCGCGCTGGGCCAGCCCGACGCCTTTGCGCGCCAGTTCATGCGCGCGCCGGGCGCCGTCACCCTGGCCCATTTGCATGCCTTGCTGCTGCCCTCGGTGCGCCAGATCGCGCTGGAATTTACCGGCAGCCGCGCGCTGCGCGAGATGGACGCCAACGCCGACCTGCGGCCGCAGTTCAACGAGCGCCTGCAATCGTCCCTGAGCCAGCGCCTGGCCCCCTCGGGCCTGGCGGTGGCGGGCGTGGAGACGCTGGCGCTGCGTCACGACAAGCTGGCCATCGACGAGACCTGCATCGGCACCTTGTGGCTGGGCGGCCTGCAGGCGCCAGACGGCGAAGAGGCGTTGGAACGCAGCCGCCAGCTTGACCAGCTCTACGATGACGAAGAACTGCAGCGCATCGCGCGCGAAGCATTGACACTGCGCCACGCGCAGCGGCGCCTGGAACTGCAGCAGGACGCCAAGGTGGGGCAGGCCGAACTGGCGCACCAGGAAGCCGAACGCCTGCAGGCGCTGCGCGGCCGCCAGATCGACCTGTACGGCCGTATCCTGGAAGCGAAATCGCAGCGCCAGGCGCTCGACCATGGCGCCGCCGTGGCGCTGCAGGAGCTCAAGCAGGAACTGGCGAAAAAGGGCGCGACGCACGCCGATGAAGCGGCCGAATGGCAGCATGTGCGCGCGCTGGCGGCCATCAAGATGCGCAGCGAACTGGAATTGTCGCAGCTGAGCGGGCGCGAACAGCTGCAACTGGCGCAGCAGCGCTTCACGCACCAGGTGCATTTGCAGGCCATCGCCCAGCAGGTGGAAAGCGCGCTGCTGATCGACGACGAGGCGGGCCGCCGCGCCCAGCTGGCGCGCCTGCACAAGACCGAACAGGATGCGGCCCAGCGCGAAGCGCAGCTGGAAGCGGAACAGCACAAGGCGGCCTGGCAGGGTGCCGTGCTGGCCACCGCCGCGCGCAAGCGCGAAGCGGAGCGGGTGCAGGAATGGGAAGACCAGATGCAGCTGGCGCGCCAGCGCGAACTGCTGCGCGCCGAGGCGCACAAGGACGAGACGGCGCAGGTGCAGGCGGCCGAGATCGCCGAAAAAGTGGCCGTGCTGCGCCGTGGCGGCGCGCGCGAGGACGCCATCGCCCAGCAGGAAAAACTGCTGCGCACGATCGAGGCCGACGGCGTGCATGCGCGCCAGCTGCACCAGCAGGCGCATTTGGCGCAGCTCGATGCGCTGGCGATCGAGGAACAGCGCCAGCAGCTGCGCCAGCTGGAGCAGGAGGCGCAGTGGCAGCGTGATTTGCTGGCCATGTCGCAGCAGCGCGAACACGATTACGCGCGCTGGAAAAACGACTACGAAGCGCTGGTGGCGCAGCAGGCGCATGCGGCCGAACTGGCGCGCATCGATATCGACCGGATTGAAAAAATCGGCACCCTGAGCGACACCGGCAAGGTGGCGATGGCGGCCGGGCCGAATGCGGCCGTGCTGGCGCAGGTGCTGAAAACCCAGCTGCAGGCCGGCATGAGCGCCGAGCAGATCCACGCGCTGGCGGCGCTGGCGGCGGCCGAGAACAGCATCGCGCCGGAACAGGCCATGCGCATGGCGCAAGAGGGCGTGGCGCAGGAGCGCGCGTATCTCGAGGCGCAGGCCGAGCGCGAACGGCGCCAGCAACTGGACCTGATCGCCTTGCAGAACGCCGCACACAACCATGGCTTGAGCGCGCAGGCGCAATTGGGCGTGGCGGTGGCGCAGGCGGTTGCCGGCGGCGCGCCGGCGCGCTGCTGCAGCAATGGCCATGCGCTGCGGGCCGGCCATCCGGAAGACAAATTCTGCGCCGCCTGCGGCGTGGCAGTGCAGCCTTGATGGAAGCCCCGTACGCCAGATGATGCAAAAAGCACGAGACAAGCTGCGAGAACTGCGCGCCCTGCATGACGACGGCCTGCTCAGCGAGCAGGAATTCGAACGCCGCAAGAACGCCATCCTCGACGCCGAATACGCGCCGCCCGGCGCCGCGCCGGCGCCAGGCACGCCGCCGGTGCGCCAGGGTACCGAGCTGGGTTTCATGACGGGCCAGGAGATCGGTCCGCAAAACCGCCGCTACCGCCTGGAGCGCCTGATCGGCACCGGCGGCATGGGCCAGGTATGGCAGGCCACCGACCTGGCCACGCACGCCGAATTGGGCAGCAGCGAAATGGTGGCGCTGAAGATCCTGCCGCCGCAGCTGACGCAAAGCGCCACCCACGCGCGGCTGCTGATCGAGGAAGCGACGCAGGCGCGCAAACTGGCGCATGAAAACATCGTGCGCGTGTATGAATGGGCGCAGGACCCGGCCACTTCGAGCTATTTCATCATCATGGAATGCCTCGATGGCGAAGACCTGGAACACTACCTGGCCCGCCAGGGGCCGCTGCCGTTGGCCGCGGTGCAGGAACTGCTGCAGCCGGTGGCCGACGCGCTGTCGTATGCGTGGGAAAAGCACAAGCTGGTGCACCGCGATATCAAGCCGGGCAATGTCTTTTTGACGAGCAAGGGCGACATCAAGCTGCTCGACTATGGCATCGCCTCGCGCGTGCGCAATGCGGGCAGCAGCCTGGGGCTGGAAACGCCGAATGCGGGTACGGAAGGCTATCGCGCGCCCGAGGCGGGCGCCCACCAGCGCCAGCCCAGCCCGCGCCTGGACGTGTATGCGGTGGCGGTGATGATCTACCAGATGCTCGAAGGGCGCATGCCGTTCGACGGCGCGCGCACGGCGGAACAACTGCCGTCGGCGCCGCAGGCACTCAAGGCGGCCCAATGGCAGGTGCTGCAGAACGGCTTTTCGATGACGCCGGAACTGCGCCCGCAATCGGTGCTGGCCTTGCTGGAAATGCTGGAACGGGCGGCCGGGCCATCACCCGAGGAGCTGGCCGAACAGGCGCGCCAGGAACGCGCGCGCGCGGCCGCGCGGCAGAAGCAGGCGGCGCTGGACGCCGAGCAGGCCAAGGAGGAAGCGCGCCGGCGCGAGGAAGAACAGGAGCAGCGCCGCAAGGCCGAAGCCCATGCCGCGGCGCTGGAAAAGCAGCGCCAGGACAAGCTGCGCCGCGAGCAGGAAGCCCAGCGCCAGTTCGAAGCGGAAGAGGCGCGCAAGCTGCGCAAGGAAGCGCTGCGCGGCCAGCTGCGCGCGCGGCGCGAAGCCGATGCCGCCACCGCCCTGCAGGAGCACCAGCAACTGCAGCGCAAGGCGATCCAGGCGAAAGCCGAAGCGGCCTACCGCGCCGAGCAGGAACGGGCGCGCAAGGAAGAGGCCAGCCGCGCCGCCGCGCCGGCTGCGGCTGCTCCTGCGCCTGCGCCTGCGGCGGCCCCCGTCACCGAGACACCGGAGGCGCAGCCGCCCGCGCCGGTGGCTGCGCCAACCGGCCTGCTGCGCGACGATTTCCTCGATGGTTCCGGCCAGGGGCCGGAGCTGGTATGCCTGCCCAGCGGCCGTTTCCAGATGGGCGCGAGCGACGAAGAGCACAAGGCGGCCTTGCAGGCCGGCTCGCAGCAGGGCTGGCTGGAGCGCGAAAAGCCGCAGCACTGGGTCGGCATCGAGCGCGGCTTTGCGCTGGCGATCCACCCGGTCAGCGTGGGCGAGTGGCGCGCCTTTGTCAAGGCGACCGGCTGGGAACGGGCCGGCGCGGAAACCGACTGGGACAATCCCGGCTTCGTGCAGAACGAGCAGCATCCGGTGGTCGGCGTGAGCTGGAACGACGCCCAGCTGTACCTGGCCTGGCTCAGCGAAAAAACCGGCCAGGTGTATCGCCTGCCGAGCGAGGCGCAATGGGAATACGCCTGCCGCGCCGGCACCCGCGGCGCCTTCAACGTGGGCGACACCATCAGCACCGAGCAGGCCAATTTCGACGGCCTGTATGTGTACAACGGCGGCGCGCGCGGCCAGTACCGGGGCGGCACCAGCGCCAGGAATACCTTCGCGCCGAATGCCTGGGGCCTGTTCGACATGCACGGCAATGTATGGGAATGGGTGCAGGACATCGTGCACGACAACTACGACGGCGCGCCATGCGACGGCAGCGCCTGGGAAGACGGTGGCGACACCAGCCGGCGCATCCTGCGCGGCGGCTCCTGGCTGTACCACCCGCGCTATCTGCGCTCGGCCATCCGCAACGGCTTTTCCATCGTGCTGTCGAACGATATCGTCGGCTTCCGGGTGGCGCGCCAGCTCGATCCCGAACTTGTCAAATAAGTCATCTTGCCCGATACTGCATCTTCCTTTCATCGCTGGAGATGCCGTGTTCAAGACTTGTTGGTTCACCTGTGTACTGGCCGTCAGCGGCTTTTCCTTGCCCGCCGTGGCGGCCGACCTGCCTTCTTATCCCTTCATTCACGCCACCGGCACCGCCTTCAGCTTCGTCACGCCCGACCTGGGCGAGATCGATTTCGAGGTGGCGGTGTTCGACCCGTCGGCCGAGGCGGCCACCACGCAGGTGCAGGCGCGCATCACGCACATCAAGGCCTTGCTGGTCGAGCAGGGCTTGCCTGACGCGGCGGCCGGCATCGACGTGCGCGACGTGCGCAAGGAAATCCGCAAGGGCGCCGAGCAGGACCCGGCCAATCCGCAATACACCGTCAAGGCCAGCGTGCATATCAACGTGGCGGACCTGTCGAAGTGGCCGGTCGTGATGCGCGCCTTGCTCGACATGCCCAACCTCGACGCCTTCGCCGTCACCTTCGGCCTCACCGAGCGCGTGCGGCTGGAAGAAGAACTGGTGGGCGAGGCGGTCAAGGATGCGCAGCGCCGCGCCGACGCCATGGCGCGCGGCTTCGGCAAGCGCGTCGGCGCGGTGGCCGGCATCTCGTCGGACCAGCTGAAATACCTGGGCAACTCGGTGGGTTTGGTGCCGGCCGACCGCTACAGCCGGGCCAACAGCCGCGAGCGGCAAAATCCCGAAGACATGCTGATGGTCAGCGCCGTCAAGATGGCGCAGACGGTCGATGCGCTGTTCCGCATCAAATAGCCCCCGGCTACTACTATGGCCGGGTGCGCAAAGCGGGCAAACGGTGTAAATTGTGGCTTTCCCAAACGCCGCAAGGAACGCCATGACCATCAAAGCCATCCGTGACCAGTCGCAACCCATGCGCCATATCGTGCACGTGCGCGACCATATCATTTCCGCCGACGGCTCGGTGGCCGAAGGCGGCGGCGATTCCGGCCCGTCGCCGCACGATTTGTACGACGCCGCGCTGTCTGCCTGCAAGGCGCTGACGGTGGTCTGGTACGCCAAGCACAAGGGCATTCCGCTGGAAAACGTGGAAGTGTCGACCGAGCGCGACGCCAGCGAAGAACGCAAGGGCGTGTACCGCCTGGCCGTCAGCCTGCACCTGACCGGCGACCTCTCCGACGCGCAGCGCGAGGAATTGCTGGGTGCAGCCGCCAAGTGCCCGATCCACAAGCTGATGACGGCCGTCACCACTGAAATCACGACGGTGCTGGCATGAGTGCGGCCATCCTGAAAAGCCACGAGAAAGACCTGGGCGGCGGTTTCGTGGTGCGCCGTTTGCTGCCGTCCAGCGTCAAGCAGACGGTCGGCCCCTTTATCTTTTTCGACCATTTCGGCCCGATCGACGTGGCGCCCGACGCCAACCACGACGTGCGCCCGCACCCGCATATCGGCCTGGCCACCGTCGCCTATCTGTTCGAAGGCGCGATGGACCACCGCGACAGCATCGGCTCGTACCAGCGCATCGAACCGGGCGCCATCAACTGGATGACGGCCGGGCGCGGCATCGTCCATTCCGAACGCACGCCGGCCGACCTGGCCGGCCAGCCGCACCGCACGCACGGCCTGCAGCTGTGGGCCGCGCTACCCAAGGCGAACGAGGAAGACGAACCGAGTTTTACCCATACGCCGCAAGCCGATATCCCGGTGGTGACGCTCGATGGCGCGGTGGTGAAGGTCCTGATCGGCACCGCCTTCGGCCGGACGTCGCCGGTGCGCACCTATATGCAAACCGTGTATCTGGACGTGGCGCTGCAAGCCGGCCAGGAACTGCGCCTGGACGGCTTGCCGGCGGAGGCAGCGATTTACCCGATCAGCGGCACAGTGCTGGTGGACGGCGTGGCGCTGGCGCCGCACACCATGGCGCTGCTGGAATCGAACGCCGTCCCAGTGCTCGCTGCCGGCACCGGCCCGGCGCAGTTCGTGGTGATCGGCGGCGAGCCGCTCGACGGTCCGCGTTTTATTTTCTGGAACTTCGTCTCGTCAAGCAGGGAACGCCTGGCGCAGGCGGGCGAGGACTGGAGCGCGCAGCGCATGGGCAAGGTGCCGGGCGAGACGGAATTCATCCCGCTGCCCAAGCCGCCCGTGCGCCCGGCACCGCAGTTTCTCTAGGTCTTAAAAACGCGCCCGCAAGGTCAGCGTAGCCTTGCGCGGCTCGCCATAGAAATTGCCCCAGGCAGGCGCGCCCACGGTCTGGTAGTAGCGCTTGTCGAGCAGGTTGGTCACGCTCAGGGACGCCGTCCAGTTGCGGTCGATCTGAACCGCGGCGCGCGCGCTCCACAGCGCGTAGGCCGCCTGCGCCACCTTGATGTTCTGCGTGACGCGTGAACTCTCGGTCTGGAAGTTGACGCCGCCACCCACGCTCCACGCGGCCAGCGCACCGCGTAAACGGTAGTCGCTCCACACGCGCAGCATATGGCGCGGCGAGTAGGTGCTGGCAAACATCACGCCGGCGCTCGAGGTCTGGTCCAGGTATTTGAAATTGTTCAGCGTGTAGCCGGCGAACAGCTGCCAGCCGCGCGCCACTTCGCCGCTGATTTCCGCATCCACGCCCTGGCTGCGCACCTTGCCGGCCGAGATATAGCATTCCGTGCCGCTGGAACAGGTATTGACCAGATCGAGTTCGGCGCGGTTGCGCTGCTCGATGCGGAACACGGCCAGCGAGGCATTGACCTTGCCGTCGAACAGTTCGCCCTTGACGCCCGCTTCCAGGTTGCGGCCCTTGAGCGGATCGAGCAGGGCGCCGGCGGCGTCGCGCGAGTTCTGCGGCTGGAAGATGTCCGAGACGCTGGCGTAGCCGGACCAGCGCGGGTCGAACGCATAGAGGACGCCGCCGTAGGGCGTGAGGACGCCGTTTTCCTGGTACGGATCGCTTTCCGCCGCCCCCGTGATGCGGTTGATATTGCTCGATTTGTAGTTCGAGACGCGCGCGCCGGCCACCACGGTGAACGGGTCGCTGACGCTGAAGCGGGCCACGCCGTAGGCGCCGGTCTGGCGCATGCGGGTGATGGTGGGCGAGCCGCGGTAGCTGTGCTCACGCAGCCAGGCGTCGCTCGGCTCCTCCACGCCATGATCGGGCTGCAGCGGATTGATGCCCTGGTTCAGCATCGCCAGGCTGAAATCGCTGTCGCCTTCCAGCCGGTTGGTGTTGACGCCGGCGCTGAAGCCGTGGCGGCGGCCGAAGGCATTGAATTTGCCATCGAGCGACAGGTCGATACCCTTGTTGGTGGCGCCGTAGTCGAACACGCCGTCATAGCGCATCATGCCGGCCAGCGTGACCGGATTGATCGCGCCCAGGTTGAACATGTATTTCACGTCATGCCGCTCGCGCGTAACATTCGCGCTGGCTTTCAGCGACCAGTCGGCGTCGAAGCGGTGCTCGAATTCGGCGAAGGCGGCCGTCTGGCGGCTGTTCCAGCGGTTCCAGTCGGCGCCGATAAAGGTCGAGCGGGGCAGCTTCGCGTCGCGGCCGTTGCTGTACAGGGGCAGGCCGGAAAAGAACGGCGTGGAGCGCAGTTTTTCCATGCTGGCGCCGGCCGTCAGCTTGCTGTCCGGCGCCAGGTCGAATTCCAGCACGCCGTACAGCACGTCGGTGCGGCTGTCGCCGACGTCATAAAAATAGTCGCGCTGGTCATGCGCGGCCACCACGCGGCCGCGTATGCTGCCCGATTCGTTCAAGGGGCCGGTGGCGTCGACTTCGCCGCGCAGCGCGTTCCAGCGCCCGCCCGTCACCGCCAGCTGCACCTGCTTTTCCGCCAGCGGGCGCTTGCGCACCATATTGATGGCGGCGCCGGGCGAGCCCGTACCCTGCAGCAGGCCGGTGGCGCCGCGCACCACTTCCACCCGGTCCAGCACGGCCGTATTGCTGGTAAAGCTGTTCGCCTGCGGGTAGTACATGGCGCGGTTGACGCCGTCGAACTGGTAGGTTTCGACCATGAAGCCGCGCGAGTACACATAGCGCCCGCCCATCGGGCTGTCATACATGGTGATGCCGGTGGTATTGGCCAGCACGGCGTCGATCGTGGTCAGGTTCTGGTCGTCCATCTTCTGGCGCGTGATGACGCTGACCGATTGCGGGATTTCGCGCAGGGTCTGCACGCCCTTGCCGACGGTGACGGCGCGCGCCGCATATGAATTACCGTGTTCGCTGACGGGGTCGCGTTCCAGGCTGGCGCTGATGGTCACGGGCGCCATGGTCTTTTCGCCGCCGGCCTGCGCCTGCGCCGCTGCCGCCTGGCGCAGCACATAGCCGCCGTTGGGCAGTTGCACCGCTTCCAGGCCGCTGCCGGCCAGCAGCAGCGCAAAGCCTTGCGCCACGCTGTAGGCGCCGCGCACGCCGGGCGACTGCAGGCCGCGCGTTTGCGCCGGGTCGGTCGACAGGCTGACACTGGCCGCCACGGCAAAGTCGTTCAGGGCGGTCGACAGCGGGCCGGCGGCGATCGCGTAGCTGGCGCTGGCGCGCTGGCTTTGCGCCTGCGCCGGCAGGGCGATCAGGGCGGCGGAGACGGCGCAGCTCATGGCGAGCAGGGCGGGGGTGTTCAGGTTCATGCGTGAGCTTTCTGTGTTGGTGGGATGGTGGTGGCGTACATCGGCTGCTTGTCTGGTAAGCCGAAGCAGCAACCCGAAACACCAACCCCAAAACAGAAAAAAAGTAAAAATCAGCCGGCAAGCGGGCCGACTGTGCCCCAGAAGCGCGTCACGTAAGTCACCTGCAAGCCGTGCGACGCGCACAGGCTTTCCAGCGCGGCGTCGATATCGTCGAGGCGATAGGTGCCCGTGACGCTCTGCCGCGCCACCCTGGCGTCGCAAGCGAGGTGGCCGCGCCGGTAGCGCGTCAGTTCGGCCACCAGGCGCGACAATGGCCAATCGGTGGCCACCAGCATGCCGCGCGTCCAGCTGTCCTGGTGGCGCGGCGCCGGCATCACGCCGCCGTCGCCCAGGCGGGTAAACCGCAGTTGCTGGCCCGCTTCGACGCGGCAGCTTTTGCCGGGCATGGCATGGCTGCGTACTTCCACCGCGTGCTCGAACACGGTCACGCTGCTGGCTTCGGCGTCACAGCGTACGGCAAAGCGCGTGCCCAGCGCACGGATCACGCCGTGCACGGTGTCGACCAGGAAGGGGCGCGTATCGGGCGCGGTGGCGATCATGATTTCGCCGCGATGCAGGCGCAGCAGGCGGCGCGTCGCACTGTAATCGACGTCGGCCGCGCTGTCGGTATTGAGCTCCAGGGTGCCGCCATCGGCCAGCAGCACGCGCCGGCGCTGGCCCGGCGCCGTGCGCAGCGCCGCCGTCCAGGACTGCCAGGCGTTGGACTCCATGCCGACCTGCCCCAGCCGGATGCCGCCGGCGGTGGCCACCAGCATGGCCAGCAGCTTGGCGGCCGCGCGGCGCCTCAAATGCGAGGCCTGCAGCGCCGGCAGCGCCAGGGTGGCGGGAATCGATTTCATCTGGCCATCCATCTGCCGCAGCAGATCCCAGGCGCGCGCATGTTCGCCGCTTTCGGCCAGCCACGCCGCCAGCGCCTGCGGGTCGGCGCCGCCGCAGCTCAGTTCCACATGCCAGTGCGCGGCCTGGGCCAGCACGGCGCGGGCGATCGGTGCGGCCGGCGTCATGCTGCCGCCAGCACCAGGCATTCCGTATAGGCGCGCACCAGGTGCTTTTTCACCGTGGGCAGGGATACGCCCAGGCGCTTGCCGATGTCCACATAGCTCAGTTCTTCGACCTGCGCCAGCAGGAAGATGGTGCGCGTGCGCGTGCCCAGGCGATCGAGCAGGCGGTCGACCGCCAGCAGGGTTTCGATGATGATGGCGTGGGTTTCGGCCGAGATCGCCAGCGCCTGGTCCTGCTGCGCCAGCGCTTCCAGGTAGGCCTGTTCCAGCGCCTGGCGGCGGTAGCGGTCCACCAGCAGGCCGCGCGCGATCGTCGCCAGGTAGCCGCGCGGCTCGCGCAGCGGCCCCGCTTCGCGTTTGCCCAGCAGGCGCACAAAGGTATCCTGCGCCAGGTCGGCCGCGTCGCCGGCATTGCCCAGCTTGCCGCGCAGCCAGCCATGCAGCCAGCCGTGGTGGTCGCGGTACAGGGTGTTCAGTTGCGGCAAGTGGGTGGTGCTGACGATGCTCACTGCGGACTCCAGGCTGGATATTGAGAATGATACTCATTCATTATCACATTGCCGTGGCCGCCGCGTCAATTCCCGGGGCCGAGCCGCCATTCCCGCAGCCATTGCCAGAAAGTGTCGAGCGCTTTGACCATCCATTCGGTCGACCATAGCGGCCAGCCTTGCACGAAGGCGGTGGCGCGCCGCAAGTGAATACCGTCGAAAAACACATGGTCGGCCACGATGGTGGCGGCCAGCCAGGCGGCGGCAATCACGATCAGGTCGTGGCGGCCGCTCTTCCACCAGCGCAGCGAGTGGCGGCGGATGATCCACGGCACGCCCAGCGGATTGGGCCAGTCGGCCAGCAGATGCATGATGCCGCCGGCGGCAAAGCCGAACAGCGGCGGCGCCCACACATGGTGGGGCAGTTGCAGATAGGTGTAGACCAGCAGGGCGATCCAGGCCAGGCCCCAGTGGGTCCAGGTGCGGTGCGTGATCCACAGCCGGCGCGTGGGCGCCCACCAGGCCACTTCCAGCCAGTCGGGCGCGGTGCCGCCCAGCGCGCCCATCACGAATGCGAGCATGCTCAGCACCTGGTACGGACCACCGGCGTCAGCGTGGGCGACCAGCGCCGCGGCGATCACGCCAGCCGCCCAGCCAGTCGCATGGTGCGCTTTATTTGAAGCCATAGGAAATGTAAAACACGTTGCGCGCGCTGTGTAAAACGTCGGGGAGATTTGCTGGATGAATATACAGTATGCAAGGGCGTCATGCGAGGCAATTTGCACAATATGACTAAATTATTTGTTAAATAATCTGTGCTTCAGCTCGCCTTAAGCCGGCGTGGCAGCCGTGCTGGACAGGAAACAGTGTTATTCGGCTGATAATGCATTTCGCGGCGCACGCGCTATGCTGGAATCCTGATCCATCCTGAGGCAGGTGACGCCATGAAAATTCCGCGCGAAATACAGATCCCGGCCATCGTGCTGAGCCTGGAGGCGATCTTTATCGTCGGTGTGGCGCTGATCTTCCTGGTGCTGGTGCCGAACTAGGCGGTGAGCACGGCGCTGTCGCACAGGCTGGCGCCTTCGGTGCGGATGATCCAGCATTCGGGATACGCTTCGCTGGCGAAGCGGTGGTGGCGGGCAAGGCCGGCGAGCTTGTCGAGCGCGGTGGCGGGCGCCAGCGCGGTTTCCTTGCCGCTGGCACAATCGAGGTGCCAGAAGCCGCCGTTGCGGTGGAACAGCACCGGCAGCGCCGCCGCCTGTGGCGCGAGGGTGTGCGGCGCCGGCACGACGACCGGGCGCGCTTCGGGCAGCAGCAGGTAAAAGCATTCCGCATGGGCGCCCTGGTCGAGGCGGTGCAGGATCACGCCGTGCTGCAATATGGCCGACACGCCCAGCACCACGATGCCCTTGATGCTGGCCGTCAGTTCGATGCGCATGCCCTGGCGCAGCGCCACCGGCTTGTGCTTGCCGGGCCAGACGCCGTCGAGCAGCACGCCATAGCGCGACACGTCTTCGATATCAAAGCCCTGCGCGCCACGGCGGATCACGGCGTGGCGGCCGGACAGCCGGCGCGTCAGGCCGTTGTTGTCCTGGCCATCGATGCTGAAATGGCTGAGCAGCACATCGGCTTCCGGATCGACCAGCTCGAAACGGCCCAGCATGCATTCTTCCAGCGCAAACAGGCGGATCTGGCGCTGTTCGCCCGCTTCCGGCGCCGCGTTGACGATGCAGGCCGACACGCTGGGGTGCGGGTGGCACTCGCTGGCGGCGGGCACGTCGACCTCGATCAGTTCCTCGTCCCAGGCGATGGTGGTAAAACCCATGTCGATCTTGCCTTGCGGCGCAGACAAGTCCACGTGGGCGATGCCGGCATTGCGCGCGGTGACGTCGAGATTGCAGCCGTCGCCGCCCGTCACGCGCGCGATCGAGGCGTCATCGGCCATCACGCGCACGTTTTTATGGGTGCTGAGGAAAATCTGGTGGATTTCGGTCAGGGTGGCGTCGCGGCGCGGCACCAGGATGACAAAGGTGCACACCCATTTCTGCGCCACCGCGCCGTCCACGTGGCTCAGTACGTCCACCTCGATCTGGTATTGCCCGTGTTCCTTGTTGCGCGATGAAAACTCGACAAACACGGGGCGCCAGTCGCCGCGCGTGGTGCGCACCACGTCGTGCTGCACCTGGCCGCGCGCGATCAGGTCCGAGCGCAGGCGCAGGCTCAGCTGCGGGTCGCATGTGGTGTCCATGCCGCGCAATTCCATTTTCAGGGTTTGCCGCCCGCCTGCCGCGCGCGGATCGAAACCGCTGATATGCAGATGGGTAGCCACCGGCGTGGCCGGGACGACAGCGGGCGCCAAGGCGGGAGCCACTGCGGGGCGCATGACAGGCATGCTGACGGAATTGACGGGCGGCGAGACAGCCAGGGGCAGGGAAACCACGGACGCAAGTACGCCCGCCGTCGCCGATTGCTCGGAACGGGCGCTGCGCATGGCGTTCAGCAGGTCATAGCTGGTGGGAGCCTGGACTGGCTGCGGGTGGTTGCCCGCGCAGACCTGCTCACCAGGCAAGACCCAGAACGTACAGTGCGGGTGCTCCGGGTTGCTGCATTTTTTCATGTGGTGGAAACTCGACCGGGTGGGAGCGTGGCGCCCTCTGTATACATGAGAGCTTACGCCCTTTTGACCTTGCTTGGCAACAAGCATGATTGCGTCACCGCCTGTTTTTTCGGCAGATGTGCAGTCTGGCCAACGTCCCGCCCGGTATCCCCGGAAACCATTGCCTAAAATAATATTTTATGGATTTAAAGATAGTTATTTATTGCAATAGTATCGTTCCACTCATGCTCAGTTCCTGCGCTTGGCTATGACCACTTCCAGGTATTCCGCCGGCACCACCAGCGAATTGGGTCCGGCCATGTTCAGGCTGTCGAGCAAGCTGGTCAGGTCCTGCTCCAGCGCCCGCGCGCCCTCTGGCGACAGCGCGGCAAACGCCTTGTGCACGGGGCCGTAGTAGTCGCGGAATACCTGTATCCAGTGCTGTGCGCTGGCGTAGCGGAAATTGAACAGCTTGCGCTGCGCCTGGAGTTGCCCGGGCGCCACGCCGAACAGTTCTTGCAGATAGCCGGTGGTACCCCACAGCGCGGGCGATTTCAGGCCTGCGGGCGGCGGCACGTGCTTGCCGATCAGCTTGAACAACTGGCCGACCAGGCCTTCCGGCGTCCAGTTGGCCATGGCGATGCGCCCGCCATCGCGCACCACGCGCAGCATTTCCTGCGCCGCGCGCGGGTGGTCGGGCGCGAACATCACGCCGAAAGTCGAGACCGCCACATCGAAACTGGCGTCGGGAAACGGCAGCGCATCGGCGTCGGCCACGCGGAAGCTCACTTGCAGGCCTTCGGCATCGGCCCGCTCGCGGCCCCGTTGCAGCAGGGCCGGTACATAATCGGTGGAGGTGACGCGCGCAAAGCGGCGGGCGGCGGCCAGGGTGGCGTTGCCATTGCCGGCGGCAATATCGATCACCTCTTCGCGGGCGCGGATATCGGCCGCTTCGGCCAGCGATTCGCCGACGATTTGCAAGGTGACGCCGATAATGGCGAAGTCGCCGCTGGCCCAGGTGGCTTGCTGGCGCTGGCGAATGGCGGCCATGTCGGGTGCGCCGGCAGGGGCGGCAGCGGCTGGCGTCGAGGAGGTGGGAGTGCTCATGATGGTCTCCTGGTGGTCTGTTGCGGTTCTGGTCAGACCACATGGCGCGCACTTGGTTCGCCGCCGGGACGCCCGCACGCTGCCGGGTGCCAGTACGCTAAGGCTTGATGCGCAGCGCCAGCAGGGTGAGATTGTCGCTGTGCATGCCTGCCGGGGGGTGCGACAGGAAATCGTCGAACAGCGCCTCGCTGGCCTGCGCCGCCGTGCGGCCAGCGCACAGGGCCGGCCAGCGGGCGAGGACGCTGGCAGGGTCCTGGCAGGACCAGAAGCCGTCGCTGGCCAGCAGATACACGGCGTCGCGGCGCAGCCGCAGCGCACGGCGGTCGCCCAGGTGCGACAGGAAGGGCGGCAGGTTGCCCTCGTCCAGCGCATGCAGCGTGGCGCCCAGCACCTGCGGATCGACGATGACGTTACCTAATATAAAAGCTTGGGAAATCTGCGGCTGGTGTTCGCCATACACCCGGCCGCGCCATTGCTGCTCGCCGATCACGCCATGCATGGCGTACACGGTGGCCGGCACATGGTCGACCGTCAGGGCCGTAACGGTGCCATCGGCCACTTCATACAGGCGCGAATCGCCCACGTGATACAGCAGCGGCGCTTGTTGCGGCGCAATTTCCAGCAGGGTCAAGGTGGTGCCGGGCGGGCGCGAGCGGGCCTCGGGGCCGGTATCGAACGCGGCTTGCAGGCGCGCGTGCAATTGGTCCAGCTCATGCGCCAGCGTGACCGCGTCCAGGCAGGCCGGCATCGCCAGCAACCCCTGCACCGTGGCCTCGGCCGCCTCGCGGCCATGGCCATGGCCGCCCATGCCATCGAGCACGGCCAGGCGCACATGGCCGGCCGGCCAGCCCGCCACCTGGCCACGCCAGGGTGTCTGACCGACCAGGCAGGCGGCGTGGCCGGTGGCGTCGATCAGCAGGAAATTGTCCTGGTTCTCGCGCCGCGCCATGGGACCGGCGCCCACGCTGCTGCCGGCGGCGGCATCCAGTCCCGGGCCGAAATCGAGTTCGTCTTTGATAAAGTGCATCGGTGATGGCGGCCCTGGCGGGTATCGATGTTAATAATTAATATAGCTTGACTGACACAGCTTAGCCGATCTTGGCGAAGGACGATACCTTGCGTTTGTATAAATAAATGTAAAAAACCTGCGGCAGCGTTGCTGGCGCAGGTTGTGTTCAGGCGCGGATGCGCTTAGCGGCGATGTCCCCAGCCATGGCCACGGTCGTCGCGGTAGCCACGGCGGTCATCCCAGCGGTCGTGATCGCGGTAGTAGCCACGGCCCGGTTGCACGTACACGACCGGTGGCGGGCCGTAGTAGCGCGGTGGCGGCGCGTAGTACACGGGGCGCGGCGCGGGCTGGTAGTACACGGGCGGCGGGCTCTGGTAGTACGTGCCGCGGTAGCCACGGTCATAACCGCGGTTGTAGCCGCGATCATAGCCACGGTCGCCCGTGCGCAGGCTGTTGCCGACGGCGGCACCGATCACGCCGCCAACGATCGCGCCGTTGGTGCCGCCAGTGTTGTTGCCGATCGCCGCTCCGACGACGGCGCCGGCAACGGTATTGAAGTCGCGGTCACCGGCGGCCGTTGCTGCCGATGAGACAGCTACAGCCGCTACCATTACCGCACCCAGGAGTTTCTTGTTCAACATGGCATTTCCTTCCAATCCGGCGAGATCACAATGATCTGCATGAATGAACTATAGCGGCCGCACAAAACTTGATCCATGTCTAATACAACTTATTACAATCCGAACCGGGCGGTAACAAGTCAGCCGGGCGTACTCCGGGCCGCTTGCCACTCGGGCCGCAGCAGGCCATACATCTTGACGTCGCGCATCACGCCGTTGATAAAGAAGGCCTGGCGCAGCACGCCCTCCTGCGTAAAACCGCATTTTTGCGCAATCCGCTCGGAACCGGTATTGAGCGGGTCCATCAGCAACTCCAGCCGGTGATACGGGTAGGCCTTGAACAGATAGTCGACCAGCAGCTGGGTCGCCTCGCTGGTATAGCCGCGTCCGTTGCGTTGCGGGTCGAACAGGCGGTAGCCGATCTCGCGGCTGCTCGGGGTGCGGCTTTTGAAGTGGGTAATCGTGCCGATCATGGCCTGGTGCTGGTCTTCAATGATGAACAGCTCGCTGTCTTCGGTGACGAAGCCGGTTTGCATGAAGTCGCGCCGGATCGCCTCGGGCGACTTGAGTTGCGGCGAAAAGAACGCGCCGCGCGAGGGCAGGTCGTTGACCAGCGCGATATAGGTGGCCAGGTCGGCGGCCTGCAGATGGCGCAAGCTGCACAGTGTTCCTTTGATCATGATATTTCCCGTAGCAAGGCAGGCCCCATGGTAAGCGATAGCGGCCGCGCCCGGCAATCGCCGGGCGTCAAAGTTGCTGCAAACAAAGATCAAATACGCTATCGTGCCGGGCTGCACTCCGTGGTTCATGCGGGGTGCGCCGGCCCCATCCACTTTCACAGGACTCGCATGCCTTCCGTACAATTTCACCGTTCCCTGGTTTCCGTGCTGCTGGGCAGCGTCGTCAGCGCCGGCGCACTGGCCGCCGCGCCGGGAAATGATCCGGCCGCGCTGGCGCAAGTGCGCGACACCGCGCTGCACAGCGACTGGGCCTATGCGCGCCTGGCCGACATGACCGACCTGATCGGCCCACGCCTGTCCGGTTCGGCCGGCGCCGCCGCCGCCGTCGAGCAGGTGGCCGCCACCCTGCGCGGCCTGGGCGCCACCGTCACCTTGCAGCCGGTCAAGGTGCCGCACTGGGTGCGCGGCGTGGAAACGGCGGAAATCGTCGACTATGCGGGCCGTCCGAACGGCGTCTCGCAGCGCGTGGTGCTGACCGCCCTGGGCGGTTCGGGCGCGACGCCGGCCGCCGGCCTGACGGCGCCGCTGATCATCGTCAGCAGCTTCGAGGAACTCAAGGCGCGCGCGGCCGAAGTGAAAGGCGCCATCGTGCTGATCGATACCCCGTTCGACCAGGAGATGGCGGAACGCGGCCTGGCCGGCGTCACCTATGGCCAGGGTTCGCGCTTCCGCTTCGGCGGCCCGAAAGCGGCGGCCGAACTGGGCGCCGCCGCCGCGCTGGTGCGCTCGATCGGCGGCGCCGATTTCCGCATTCCGCACGCCGGCGCGACCGGCCTGGAAGACTGCAGGCGCATCCCGGCCGCCGCCGTGACGGTGGAAGACGCGCTGCTGATCAAACGCCTGGCCGCGCGCGGCCCGATGAAAATGCATTTGACGCTGACGCCGCAAAACCTGCCCGAGGCCGACAGCTACAACGTGATCGCCGACTGGCCGGGCACCGACAAGGCAGGCGAAGTGGTGATCGTGTCCGGCCACCTCGATTCCTGGGACCTGGCCACCGGCGCGCATGACGACGGCGCCGGCGTGGTGGCGGCGATGGGCGTGATCGAAACCCTGAAAAAACTCGACTACCGCCCGCGCCGCACCATCCGCGTGATCGCCTGGATGAACGAGGAAAACGGCGGCCGTGGCGGCCAGGCCTATTTCGAGGCGAACAAGCAGGCGCTGGCCAAGCAGTACGCCGCCATCGAAATGGACAGCGGCGCCGGCCGCCCGTTCGGCATCCTGGCCAGCGTCGGCCCGAAATCGGAAAAACTGTTTGCGCCCTTGCGCGCCGCCCTGCAGCCGATCGGCGCCCACGCCTTCACCCGCCGCGACGCGCTGGGCACGGGCGACCTGCACCGCCTGGAAAAGGGCGGCGTGCCCAGCTTCGAGCCGCTGGTCGACAGCCACAGCTATTTTCACTACCACCACACGCCGGCCGATACCCTGGACAAGGTCGATCCGGATAACCTGAAGCGCAACGTGGCGCTGATGTCGTCGCTGGCCTGGTACCTGGCCAATCTGGATGGCGAGATCGGCAGGGCGCCCGAGCAGGAGTAAGCGGCAGCGCCTTATTGCGACCAGCCCTGGAGATTGTCGGCGACGTCATGGCGGATGCCCCACCAGGGCAGGTAGGCGTGGTGCTCGCCACGCGCGCGGAACCAGGGCTTGCTTTGATCGATGGGCCGCACCCTGGCCGGCGGCGACACCAGCACGCCGGTCAGGCTGGCGCTGTCGCTGGTGCCGGCCACCAGCACCGGCCTGCCCGTGTGATTGGCGTAGGCGATCGCCAGCGCCACATTGGTCAGCGCCGTGCCGGCGCCCATTTCGCCCAGCAGGGCGGGCGTATTGAAGGTCTGCGGCAAAAAGTCAAACTCGGGCACTTCCAGTGTCAGCGCGTGTGCCAGCAGGCCGATCCGGTCGGATGAGGTCGGCAGGATATTGTTGGCGTCGTGGATCACATAGCCGATGTCCTGTTCGACCTTGCCGCCATTGCGCGCCGCTTGCGCAAACACCGATTGCCAGGCCTGCACGACGCGTGGCGGCAGGTCCTTGGCCAAGGCGAAGTCGGCGGCATTTTTAAGCGATGGATAGCCTATCCACGCCAGCGCCGCGCGCTCGGTGTTGTAGTTGGGGCCGGCTAGTACCAGCAGTACCAGGTTTTCATTGATCTGCGTATGTTTGGGGCGGCTGGGCGCATCCCAGTTCATCACCCACACGGTTTCGTCCGGATGTGCTTCGAGATAGGCAAGCGCGGCTGTCAGGGAAGTAAAGCCGGCATTGTTGCCGCCCATGGTAAGGCGAACGTCGGGCGGGGTGGAGCGGGACCAGACGGTAGGGAAACTCGGGTTGCCGATATCGAAGGTGTTGATGATGCGGTCGCGGACCCTGTCCCGCGTTATCTCTGCATCCAGCTTACCCGCAGGCAGCGCATATTCAACGCGTATCCCAGCCAGTTCGCGCCAGCTTTTCTGTGTTCCTCGGGGATAAACCCGATAAAAATAAGTGGGACTGGAAAAGTAAATATCGTGAAATAAAACGGTCAGCTTTCGCACATATTTGTAGTGATAACCCTCGAATGTCTCTGTGCCATCCAGATCGTAGGCAATCGGCGCCACTGCCTGCAGGGTACTGAACCCCCGGGGATCCGTTCTGACCATGTCGTCGTTCTTGTTGGGCTTGGCAATTCCTAACGTCCACAGCAATTGCCATTCCGTCGGATAATCGAGCCGCTGCAAGGGATTCAGCCATTGCAGGCCCACCACCTGCGCCCGGAATGGTTGCTTTGGTATTGTTGGCACTACGGAGACTGTTGCAGTTTGAGCTGGCTTTTCAGTGCTCGCGCAGGCGCTCAATAGAGAGAAAAGCGCCAGGCCGGCAAACAGGGGCAGGGCAATAAAGCGTTTCATGATTTCTCCATTCGATAAGATGCCCGAATCTCCTGCTCTGCCTTGCCATGACAGCCACAGCGCGGCGACAATCAGCAGGGCAACAATCAAACAGAACAAAAGGCGTTTGCCAGGGAATCTGTTCACCTTAGGCATGATCAGTTCCCAGAGCGGAGATGCCCGTTGGGGCCGCACGGGCAGCACTGTTCTGGCGTTCATCCATTATCTTTGTCGGCTTTCTGGCAGGATTTTTCTCATCATTGGCCCATTCAAATAGAGATACATTCTTGAATCTGCCACTTTCGAAATATTCAGAAAACTCCGCGCTGCCCGCGGTGTCATTCAAACGTTCCAGTAAAGTCCAATCCGCCGCTACTTTCAGTGTACGAAGCTCATCCTGCCTGATCGTGCACACCCCCAGCGCCACGTCATATGCCAGCGCCTTTTCCGCGTGCTCGGGATTGGTCATGATGGTCGAGTGATCGGTGGCATGGGTGTCGATATTGGCTACCAGGTAGTTCTGGATTTCTTTTGCGCGCCAGGCCTTGAACTCGTCGGATGCCTCTTGAGGCTGGTCCACCGCCGTGACCGGTTTTCCCTTTTTAACCCAGTCATCGCGCCTGGCCTGCATGCGCAGCATGCCGTTCTGTTCATAGCGCAGCGCCGCTTCCGTTGCCGCGTCGCCGTGGCCTTGCGCGCGGTGCGCGGCATACGCGTCATCGGGTTCGGCGGGGCGCTGCCTGTTCAAGGCGTCTGAGGGGGCATCGCTGCCTTCGTCAAACTGGTCGCTCAGCTTGCCATCGCGATTGGCGTGGGGCAAAAAGGTTTCGGGCAGCCTGGGCGCTTTCATCGGCAGCAGCCAGGACTCGGGCGGCAAGGCATTGATGCGCGTACGCGCCAGTTTCATCAGCACGATCATGACGGGCGCAAACATAAAAGTCAGTATTTTGCGCCCGATGCCTTGACTGGAGCGCAAGCCTTTCTCGATCGAATACTCGGCGACCAGTGAACGCGGGTGCCAGAAATCTAGGCTGCCCGGCGCCAGTGGCGCGCCATTGCGCTGCCAGATGTCGTAATCCGTTTCATTCTCCTGGCCGACTGGATGATTTTGTGCGAACACGCGCTGGGTAAATACGCCTTCGCCACCCGTATCGGCAATTTCCTGGCCCGACATGCCGCGCCAGCCGATCCCTTGCACGGGGGTGGCAGAAATTACCTGGTCATGGGGATTGAAGTACAGGGTTACCCTGCCATAAGTGGAACCGTTCAAGCCGTAGGCGGCCCGGTCAAGCGCCGCTTCATAACCATCCTCAGGCCTGGCTTTCTTGTTGGCCGTGTACTTGTCGACCAGCGCGGCATCCTGCTGCATTGCCTGGCGCGTGCGCAGGATATCGAAGAATGCCTTCAAGGTTTTGGTGCGCGCTTCATACTTTTGCCGCCCCGTATTGCCGTGCTCATCTTTCAAATGGCCGCTGACCCAGTTTTCCGTAAAATTCCTGTCCAGCAGGCTGTATGGCGGATTGCACAGCACATAGCTGTCGGCCACGGCGTCAGCACCCAAGGTGTCGCCCAGGAAGGCGGCCGCCATCGCCACCATATTCCCCTGGCTGTGGCAGACGATGGTGACGGGTGCATCTTTCTGACAGGCGCGTATCGATTGCACCAGCCGCGCCAGGCGCCAGGCGGCGAACACGAAATAAGGGCGAGGTGGACAGGCATACACTTGCCGGTCATTGGTCGGGTTCATGTGCTGGATATGCATCCACAAGAACAGTTCTTCCGACAGGCCCTGGCGCCACAAGTCGGGCAGGGCGCTGCAGCCATTGGCGAACGGGCCGCCGCCCCAGTAGTTTTTTTCGTTCAGGTAGATGCCTGCGCCGAACTCCTGCAACTCCTCGCTGCTGGCTTTATAACCCCAGCGGAAACGGATCACGGGAGAATTGGACTCATCCGCCTGCAGGAAGGTGCTGGCGTTGCGCTTGGGATTGAGAAAGCCATCGTCGCTCAATTCGCGTTCGTAGTGCGCCGGCTTCATTTGTCCGCCGGCCGGGCCCGGTATCGCCAAGTCTTTGTCGCGGCGTTTCAGGCGCTGGTTCAAGCCTTCGCACAAGCCCGCTTCAGCCTGTTCATACCATTCGCCATCGGAGTTGACGCCGTGCACGAAGATGATGATGCCGGGCCGCTGCAGACGCAGCACCCCTTCGAGCGGACTGTGGCTGAACAGCGCGTGGCCTTCCGGTTCGGCCAGCAGAATGCAATCGGCATCAGGCTTGTAGTCGGTCCACATGCGGGCGCTCCGTCAAGTATTGAACGAATCGAGAAATTGCGCCAAGGCAATCCCGGGCAATCTGCACTCTAGGTGGATACGCCGGGACAGGAATTGCGGAGGATCAAGGAAGGATAGTTACAGCGCGTCCAGCGGTATTTTCAGGTAGCGCACGCCATTCTCTTCCGGCTCGGGCAGCTTGCCGGCGTTGATATTGACCTGGATCGCCGGCAGTATCAGGGTCGGCATCTCCAGGGTGGCGTCACGGCCCGTGCGCAGGGCCACGAACTGGTCTTCCGTGATGCCGTCGCGCAGGTGGATATTGGCGGCGCGCTGGGCGGCCACCGTGGTTTCCCAGCGCGGCTCGCGGCCGGCCGGCGGGTAGTCGTGGCACATGAAGAGGCGGGTTGCCGGCGGCAGCGCCAGCACGCGCTGCGCCGAGCGGTACAGCAGGGCGGCCGAGCCGCCGGGAAAATCGCAGCGGGCCGAGCCGACGTCGGGCATGAACAGGGTGTCGCCGACAAATACGGCGTCGCCGATCTGGTAGGCCAGATCGGCCGGCGTGTGGCCCGGCACATGCAGCGCGCGCACCTCGAGCGCGCCGATATGAAACACCTGGTCGGGCGCGAACAGCTGGTCGAATTGCGAGCCGTCGCTTGTTGCGCCATGCTGGTGATAGATATCGGCAAACGCCTGCTGCACCGCCTGGATCGCCGCGCCGATGGCCACTTCGCCGCCCAGCTGCCGCTGCAGGTAGGGCGCGGCCGACAGGTGGTCGGCGTGGGCATGGGTTTCCAGCAGCCAGCGGCACTGCAAGCCGTGTTCGCGCACAAAGGCGATCACCTTGTCGGCCGAGGTGGTGGCGGTGCGGCCCGCCTTCGGATCGTAGTCGAGCACGGAATCGATAATGGCGCAGGCGCCGCCTTCGCCCTCGTACACCACATAGGTGACGGTGGCGGTGGCGGGGTCGAAAAAGGCGTGTATTTGGGGCGTCATCATGGTGGCGTGGTGCTGGCAAGGATGCTCATTATATCGCCGTGATCGCTTGAAAAATATCTCGAATCGCGATTTGATATGTAAAAAACGCATATCGTCTGGGGCTTGCCGCTGCAAGGTGCGCGCGTCTGGACTTGCTTCGTGCTAATCTCGTTGCCACAAGGAGGAAGTCCATGAACGATACCACTGCACGCAGCGAACAGTACCGCGGTTTCACGATCTCCGTGACGCCGCAAAAGGACAATGACGACCTGTGGGATTTCACCTACCGCCTGCAGCGCGAAGCCGGCGCGGAAGGCGACGCCAAGGACATCGAGCGCAGCCGCACCCTGGGCGGCTATGCCACGCCCGAGACCGCCCGCGTGGCCGGCCTGGAAGTGGCCAAGACGGAAGTGGACAATCTGCTGCGTCCCTGACGCCCCGATTTGATCCACCGTAAATCGTTTAGTGTGAATGCGCGGCGCCGCCGAAACTGATCGCGGCGCACGGCGCTTCATGCTACGATTTCCTTTATTGCGCAAGGAGGTAGCCCATGAACAGCAGTTCCAAGATTCACTATAAAGGCTGGGAAATCGTTCCCCTGGCCGTGCCGACCAGCGATGGCAAATGGTCGGCCAGTTGCGATATAGAACGCGCCACGGTCGAAGGCCTGGAAGTGTTCGAAGGCTCGACCATGCAGTTCGTGCGCGACGACGAAGACGGCGCGATTGCCGCCGCCTGCGAAGAAGCCGTACGCCAGATCGACAATATCATCGCCAATCCGCTGGTGCGCCTCGCCTGAGGCCAGCCACGCATCGCCATTCCCTGCAGCTGGCGCCCGCCAGCTGCTTTCCTTGACACCATTGCTTTCATCCGCGTTTCATCGATGTTTCAATAAATGTTTCATTATGAAATATTGAAACAAAAATGAAACATCATGGTGAACCACTGTCACACCCGCTGTTCCACCATCCATCGCCCCATACCACCCGCAAGACACCGCACTACGGTCGTTTCCCCTCTGGCGAGGGTCATATGCAACGCTGTGGCAGTCGCCTGGCACGGCACTTGCAATACCCGTGTTCATAGCAGGTCCATGAAACATTCGAACCCATAAGGTGAACACATGAGTCTTTACTCCGCAGGTGCCGCGTTCCGCAAGGCCGTCCAGGAAGAATCCCCGTTGCAAGTGGTCGGTACGATCAATGCCAATCACGCCTTGCTGGCCAAGCGCGCCGGCTTCAAGGCCATCTACCTGTCCGGTGGCGGCGTCGCTGCCGGCTCGCTGGGCTTGCCTGACCTGGGTATTTCCAACCTCGACGATGTGCTGACCGATATCCGCCGCATCACCGACGTGTGCGACCTGCCGCTGCTGGTCGATGCCGACACCGGTTTCGGCTCGTCCGCCTTCAATGTGGCGCGCACCGTCAAATCAATGATCAAGGCCGGCGCGGCCGCCCTGCATATCGAAGACCAGGTGGGCGCCAAGCGCTGCGGTCATCGCCCGGGCAAGGAAATCGTCAGCAAGGAAGAAATGGTCGACCGCATCAAGGCGGCCGTCGACGCGCGCACCGACCCGAACTTCGTCATCATGGCGCGCACCGATGCGCTGGCCGTCGATGGCCTGGAAGCGGCGCTGGAACGCGCGGTGGCCTGCGTCGAGGCGGGCGCCGACATGATCTTCCCGGAAGCGATCACGGATCTGTCGATGTACACCACGTTTGCCAACGCCGTGAAGGTGCCGGTGCTGGCCAATATCACCGAATTCGGCGCCACGCCCCTGTTCACGGTGGACCAGCTGCGCGGCGCCGATGTCGGCCTGGTGCTGTATCCGCTGTCGGCCTTCCGCGCCATGAACAAGGCGGCCGAAAACGTCTACACGGCACTGCGCCGCGACGGCACGCAACAGAATGTGCTGGACACCATGCAGACGCGCATGGAGCTGTATGAATCGATCAATTACCACGACTTCGAACAGAAGCTCGATGCCCTCTTTGCAGCGCAGAAAACCAAATAATTATTATCCGGAGAAGACAATGACCGCACCACAAGCCACCACTTTCAAGCCTAAAAAATCCGTCGCCCTGTCTGGCGTTACCGCCGGCAATACTGCCCTGTGCTCGGTCGGCAAGACCGGCAACGATTTGCACTACCGCGGCTATGACATCCTGGACGTGGCCGACAGCTGCGAGTTCGAAGAAATCGCCTTCCTGCTGGTGCACGGCAAGCTGCCGACCACGGCGGAACTGAAAGGCTACAAGGCCAAGCTGAAATCCCTGCGCGGCTTGCCGTCCGCCGTGAAAGCGGCACTGGAAGCGCTGCCGGCCGCCGCCCATCCGATGGACGTGATGCGCACCGGCGTGTCGGTGCTGGGTTGCACCCTGCCGGAAAAGGACGACCATAACGCACCGGGCGCGCGCGATATCGCCGACCGCCTGATGGCCTCGTTCGGCTCGATGCTGCTGTACTGGTACCACTACAGCCATAACGGCAAGCGCATCGAAGTGGAAACCGACGACGACTCGATCGGCGGCCATTTCCTGCACCTGCTGCATGGCGAAAAGCCGTCGGCGTCGTGGGAAAAAGCCATGCACACCTCGCTGATCCTGTATGCGGAACACGAGTTCAATGCCTCCACCTTTACCAGCCGCGTGATCGCCGGCACGGGTTCGGACATCCACTCGGCCATCACCGGCGCCATCGGCGCGCTGCGCGGCCCGAAACACGGCGGCGCCAATGAAGTGGCGCTCGACATTCAAAAACGCTACGACAACGCCGACGAAGCCGAAGCGGACATCCGCGAGCGTGTCGCCAACAAGGAAGTGGTGATCGGCTTCGGCCATCCCGTCTACACGATTTCCGACCCGCGCAATGTGGTCATCAAGGAAGTGGCCCGCTCGCTGTCTCAGGAAGCGGGTTCGACCAAGATGTTCGATATCGCCGAACGCCTGGAAACGGTGATGTGGGAGATCAAGAACATGTTCCCGAACCTGGACTGGTTCTCGGCCGTGTCCTACCACATGATGGGCGTGCCGACGGCGATGTTCACCCCGCTGTTCGTCATCTCGCGCACCTCGGGTTGGGCCGCCCACATCATCGAACAGCGCATCGACAACAAGATCATCCGTCCTAGCGCCAACTACGTGGGCCCGGAAGACCTGCAATTCGTGCCGATCAAGGACCGCAAATAATGAGCATCACGATGAACACCTTGCACCGCAAGCTTTTGCCGGGCACCCAGCTCGATTTCTTCGACACGCGCGCCGCCGTCGACGCGATTCAACCCGGCGCCTATGCCACCTTGCCTTATACCTCGCGCGTGCTGGCCGAAAACCTGGTGCGCCGCTGCGACCCCGAGAGCCTGAACGCCTCGCTGCGCCAGTTTATCGAACGCCGCCGCGACCTGGACTTTCCGTGGTTTCCTGCGCGCGTGGTCTGCCATGACATCCTGGGCCAGACGGCCCTGGTCGACCTGGCCGGCCTGCGCGACGCCATCGCGGCCCAGGGCGGCGACCCGGCCCTGGTCAACCCCGTGGTGCCGACCCAGCTGGTGGTCGACCACTCGCTGGCCGTCGAATGCGGCGGTTTCGATCCCGACGCCTTTGCCAAGAACCGCGCCATCGAAGACCGCCGCAACGAAGACCGTTTCGACTTTATCGACTGGACCAAGAAAGCGTTCAAGAACGTCGACGTGATCCCGCCCGGCAACGGCATCCTGCACCAGATCAACCTCGAGCGTATGTCGCCCGTGATCCAGGTGCAGGACGGCGTGGCTTACCCGGACACCCTGGTCGGCACCGATTCGCACACCCCCATGGTCGACGCCCTGGGCGTGATCGCCATCGGCGTCGGCGGCCTGGAAGCGGAAAGCGTGATGCTGGGCCGCGCTTCGTGGATGCGCCTGCCGGACATTATCGGCGTCAAGCTGACCGGCAAGCCGCAGCCGGGCATCACCGCCACCGACACCGTGCTGGCACTGACGGAATTCCTGCGCAAGCAGAAGGTCGTCTCGTCATACCTGGAGTTCTACGGCGAAGGCGCCTCGCACCTGACCCTGGGCGACCGCGCCACGATTTCCAACATGGCGCCGGAATTCGGCGCCACCGCCGCCATGTTCTATATCGACGAACAGACCATCAAGTATCTGAAACTGACCGGGCGCGAAGACGCGCAGGTGGCGCTGGTGGAAACCTATGCGAAAGAAACGGGACTGTGGGCCGACAGCCTGGCGGACGCCGAGTACGAGCGCGTGTTGAGCTTCGACCTGTCGTCGGTGGTGCGCAATATCGCCGGCCCGTCGAACCCGCACAACCGCGTGCCGACCTCTGAACTGGCCGCGCGCGGCATCTCCGGCGTGGTGGAAAACGAGCCGGGCAAGATGCCGGACGGCGCCGTGATCATCGCGGCGATCACCAGCTGCACCAACACGAATAATCCGCGCAACATGATCGCGGCCGGTCTGATCGCCCGCAACGCCAATCGCCTCGGTTTGCTGCGCAAACCATGGGTCAAGTCGTCGCTGGCGCCCGGTTCGAAAACGGTGGAACTGTACCTGCAGGAAGCAGGGCTGATGGACGAACTCGAAAAGCTGGGCTTTGGCGTGGTGGCGTTTGCCTGCACTTCGTGCAACGGCATGTCGGGCGCGCTCGACCCGGTGATCCAGGACGAGGTGGTGGCGCGCGACCTGTACGCCACCGCCGTCTTGTCCGGCAACCGCAACTTCGACGGCCGCATCCACCCGTATGCGAAACAGGCTTTCCTGGCGTCGCCGCCGCTGGTGGTGGCGTATGCCATCGCCGGCACCATCCGCTTCGATATCGAAAAAGACGTGCTGGGCATCGGCCCCGACGGCCAGCCGATCTTGCTCGCGGATATCTGGCCTTCGGACGAAGAGATCGACGCGATTGTCGCCGCCAGCGTCAAGCCCGAGCAGTTCCGCAAGGTGTATATCCCCATGTTCGCCAAACAGGCGGACGACGGCATCAAGGTCAGCCCGCTGTATGACTGGCGTCCTCAAACCACGTATATCCGCCGCCCGCCTTACTGGGAAGGCGCGCTGGCCGGCGCGCGCCCCTTGAAAGGCATGCGTCCGCTGGCCGTGTTGGGCGACAATATCACCACCGACCACCTGTCGCCGTCGAACGCCATCATGCTTGACAGCGCGGCCGGCGAATACCTGGCGAAGATGGGCTTGCCCGAGGAGGACTTCAATTCCTATGCCACCCATCGTGGCGACCATCTGACGGCGCAGCGCGCCACTTTTGCCAATCCGACCCTGAAAAACGAGATGGTCGTCGAGGACGGCAAGGTGAAAGCGGGTTCGCTCACGCGCATCGAGCCGGACGGCACGATTTCGCGCATGTGGGAAGCGATCGAGATCTACATGGAGCGCAAGCAGCCCCTGATCATCATCGCCGGCGCCGACTATGGCCAGGGTTCCTCGCGCGACTGGGCCGCCAAAGGCGTGCGCCTGGCCGGCGTGGAAGCGATTGTCGCCGAAGGTTTCGAGCGCATCCATCGCACCAACCTGGTCGGCATGGGCGTGCTGCCGCTGGAGTTTTTGACAGGCGTCACGCGCAAGACCCTGGGCCTGGACGGCAGCGAAACCTACGACGTGGTGGGCGAGCGCACGCCGCGCTCCACATTGACCTTGCTGATCCACCGCGCCAATGGCGACACCGAGGAAGTGCCGGTCACCTGCCGCCTCGATACGGCGGAAGAGGTGTCGATCTATGAGGCCGGTGGCGTGCTGCAGCGGTTTGCGCAGGATTTCCTGGAGTCGTCGAAAGCCGCGTAATTTACTGGGAACGCAGCGTAAATCCGGGGTCAGACCCGCCGGAACTCGGCGTCCCCGTCTGATCCCAGCTCTTGCATTCGGGTTCAATCATACATTCAAAGCAGGAACTTCAATGACCCATCCCCCCCAAATCAAAATCCCCGCCACCTATATGCGTGGCGGCACCAGCAAAGGCGTGTTCTTCCGCCTGCAGGATCTGCCAGCCGATGCCCAGGTGCCGGGCGCGGCGCGCGACGCCTTGCTGCTGCGCGTGATCGGCAGCCCCGACCCGTATGGCAAGCAGATCGACGGCATGGGCGGCGCCACGTCGAGCACCAGCAAGACGGTGATCCTGTCCAAAAGTGCCAGGCCAGATCACGATGTCGATTACCTGTTCGGCCAGGTCGCCATCGACAAGCCGTTTGTCGACTGGAGCGGCAACTGCGGCAACCTGTCGGCGGCCGTCGGCTCGTTCGCGATCGCCAATGGCCTGGTCGACGCGGCGCGCATCCCGCACAACGGCGTGGCTGTGGTGCGCGTGTGGCAGGCCAATATCGGCAAGACCATTATCGCCCACGTGTCCGTGACGAATGGCGAAGTGCAGGAGACGGGCGACTTCGAACTCGATGGCGTGACCTTTCCGGCCGCCGAAGTGAAACTCGAGTTTCTCGATCCTGCGGCCGAAGAAGAGGGCGCAGGCGGCTCGATGTTCCCCACCGGCCAGCTGGTCGATGACCTGGAGGTACCCGGCATCGGCACCTTGCGCGTCACGATGATTAATGCCGGCATCCCGACCATCTTTGTCGACGCCGATGCCATCGGCTATGCCGGCACCGAGCTGCAGGATGCGATCAATGGCGATCCGGCCGCCCTGGCCCGCTTTGAAACCATCCGCGCCCACGGTGCCCTGCGCATGGGGTTGATCAGCCACCTGGACGAAGCGGCCAAGCGCCAGCATACGCCGAAGGTGGCGTTTGTCGCCAGACCGGCCGGTTATGTGTCGTCGAGCGGCAAGCGGGTAGAAGCGGAGGATATCGACCTGCTGGTGCGCGCCATGTCGATGGGCAAGCTGCATCACGCGATGATGGGCACGGCGGCGGTGGCCATCGGCACGGCGGCGGCGATTCCCGGCACCCTGGTCAATCTGGCGGCCGGTGGCGGAGAAAAGACCAGCGTGCGTTTCGGCCACCCGTCCGGCACCCTGATGGTGGGCGCCGAGGCAACGCAGATCAACGGCGACTGGAGCGTCACCAAGGCCATCATGAGCCGCAGCGCGCGCGTGCTGATGGAAGGCTTTGTGCGCGTGCCAGGGTAAAGAGGAAAGACGGATAGCCGGCAGGCTTGATTTTTTGCAGGATCGCAAGCTCGGCAGCGAAGGAAAATGGCGTGGACGCAGTGGTGAAGTCCTTGCCATCAAGTCCGTGTATTTCCATCCTTCCTGGGGCCGCCATGCTATTTAATTCCTGGATTTTCCTGCTGGGCTTTTTGCCAGTCACGCTCGCCGGCTTTTTTCTGCTGGGCCGGCGCAGCCCTGTCATGGGGGCGGCCTGGCTGGCCGGCGCCTCGCTGTTTTTCTATGGCTGGTGGGATCTGCGCTATGTGCCGCTGCTGCTGGCGTCCATCTGCGTCAATTATGGCTGTTCCACCGTGCTGGCTAGCGGGCCGGCCAGGCGCCGCAAGGCGCTGCTGATTGCCGCCATCGCAGCCAACCTGGCGCTGCTCGGCTACTACAAATATGCGGGCTTCCTGGTTGCCGGCATTGCGGAACTGCTGGCCCGGCCACTGCCTGCGCTGCACGTGATCCTGCCGGTCGGTATCTCGTTTTTCACTTTTACCCAGATCGCCTTTTTGGTCGATACGTACAGGGGACAAGTGCGGGAGCGGCGCTTCGTCCATTACCTGCTGTTCGTCACCTATTTCCCGCACCTGATCGCTGGCCCGGTGCTGCATCACAAGGAGATGATGCCGCAGTTCGCCGACCGCGGCATCTTTCGGCTATCGCAGGAAAACATCGCCGCCGGCGCCAGCATTTTCTTTATCGGCCTGGCCAAGAAAGTGCTGATTGCCGATAACCTGGCGCCGTTTGCCGGCGCGCTGTTCAACCAGCCCGGCGAACCGTCGCTGCTGATCGCCTGGAGCGGTGTGCTGGCGTATGCGTTTCAGCTGTATTTCGATTTTTCCGGCTATTCCGACATGGCCATCGGCCTGTCGCGCCTGTTCGGCGTCAAGCTGCCCCTGAATTTCGATTCGCCCTACAAGGCGGCCAATATCGCCGAATTCTGGCGCCGCTGGCACATGACTTTGTCGCGCTTCCTGCGCGATTATCTGTATATTCCGCTGGGCGGCAACCGCCATGGCGGTGCGCGCCGCTACCTGAACCTGATGATCACCATGGTGCTGGGCGGACTATGGCATGGCGCCGGCTGGAATTTCCTGGTCTGGGGTGCCCTGCACGGCGTGTTCCTGGGCGTCCATGGCGCATGGGGTCCGCTGGCCGCTCGCCTGCGTTTTTCCACGACATCGGCCGCCTGGAGGATTTTCTCCACCGCGCTGACCTTTGTGGCCGTCTGCACCGCCTGGGTCTTCTTTCGCGCGCCCGACCTGGCCAGCGCGCTGGCCATCGTCGATGGCCTGTATGGCGGCAATGGCGTCGCCTTGCCCGATGCGCTGGCCCGGTTTCTGCTACCCGTGCAGCCGCTTCTGGCGGCCATGAACGTCTCGTTTTATCTCGGCGGCGGCAGCGCCTTTATCGACGGCTGGCGCTGGATCTGCCTGGCCGCGCTGCTGGCGTTTGCCTGTCCGAATACCCAGCAGATCATGCGCCTGGTGGCGCCCGCGCTCGATGCCAAACCTGTCGGCAGTTATCTGGTCTGGCAGCCGACGCGCCGCTGGGCGGCGGCGATCGCCTGCCTGGCGCTGGCCAGCATGCTGTCCTTGAACCGCCCCGCCGAATTCCTGTATTTTCAATTCTAGGGAGCGGCAATGAAAACGAGCTCCCGCGACTATCCACGCTTTCTGCTGGCCTTGTGCGCCTGCTTGATCCTCGGCGTATTGGCCGCCATCGCGCTGGTGGTGATCGTCGACCCGTATGGCCTGTACAAGGTGGTCGATCGCCCCGGCTTCAATGCCGTCAAGCCGGGCTTGACTCGCTACCAGGTGCAGATCAAGCAGGCCCACGCGCTGCGCCTGCGGCCGCAGGTGCTGATACTCGGTAACTCGCGCGCCGAAATCGGCTTCGATCCGGCCGCGCCGGCGTTTGCGGCGGCGCATGGCACGGTGTACAACCTGGCCATACCGGGTACGGGCCTGGGCACCTCGGCGTACCAGCTGACGCAATTGCTGGCCGCCGGCGTCAAGCCGGCGACCGTGATACTCGCTGTCGAATTCATGGATTTTCTGGCGTTGAAATCACCGGCTCGCAGCGCCGCAAAACCGGTCGGCTTAACTTACTGGCAATTCGACGCGCTGTTTTCGCTCGCTTCCGTCAAGGATGCGCTCAACACCTTGCGCATACAGGATGATGCGGAAGCGGCGATCTTGTCAGCCGACGGTTTCAACCCCTTGCGCGACTATGGCGCGCATGTGCGCAACGACGGCTATCACAAGATGTTCACCCAGCGTGCGCGTGAAAATGCCGCCAGCCTGAAAAGAAAATCCACCACCGCGCTGGACACGGCCGATTTCCGGCTATTGCGGACCTTGCTGGTGCAGGCGTCCACCACTGACGCGCAGATCAAGCTGGTGATCTATCCGTATCACGCGCAGTGGCTGGCGATGCTGGAAGCGGCCGGCCTGTGGCCGCTGTTCGAACAGTGGAAGGCGCAGCTGGTGCGCGAGATTGCCGCCATCAAGGCCAGCCACCCCGGCGCCTCGATTTCCCTGCACGATTTCAGCGGCTTTGGCCCGTACAACTGCGAGCGTATTCCCGCTGCCGGCGAGCGCGGCGCCGTCACGCAGTGGTATTGGGAAGCCGGGCATTTCAAGAAGGCGCTGGGCGACGTGGTGCTGGAGCGGCTGCTGTTGCCGGCATCACAGTCGCCTGGCCCGGGCCTTGACTCAAGCTCGCTGGCGGCCAACACGCGGCGCATCGCCGCCGAACGGCTGGAATGCATGGCGGCCCAGCCGGATGTATTTTTAACCGCAACAAAAATGTTTGACCCGCGTGACAGACCGCGCGGCGAAAAACCGATGTAATGACACCATAAAAACCCCAAGGAGGAGACATGAGTTTTGCCCAGTTTTACCAGCATTCAATTGACCACCCCGAAGCGTTCTGGCGCGAGGAAGCCAAGAAGATAGACTGGCATACGCCGTTTTCACAGGTGCTCGACGACAGCCGGCCGCCATTCACGAAGTGGTTCGTCGGCGGCACGACGAATCTGTGCCATAACGCCGTCGACCGCTGGGTCGGCGCCCGTGGCGACGCACCGGCGCTGATCGCCATTTCCACCGAAACCAATACCGAGCGCACATATAGCTATCGCGAACTGCAGCGCGAGGTGGAGCGCTGCGCGGCGATCCTGCTGTCGCTGGGCGTGGGCCAGGGCGACCGTGTGCTGATCTATATGCCGATGATCGCCGAAGCGGCGTTTGCCATGCTGGCCTGCGCGCGCATCGGCGCCATCCACTCGGTGGTGTTCGGCGGCTTCGCTTCCAACAGCCTGGCCAGCCGCATCGACGACGCGCAGCCGAAACTGGTGTTTTCCAGCGATGCGGGCTCGCGCAACGGCAAGCCGATTGCCTACAAGCCGCTGCTGGACGAAGCGATCCGCATCGCTGCGCACCAGCCCGAACACGTGCTGCTGGTCGACCGTCGGCTGGTGCCGATGGCACTGGTGGCCGGGCGCGATGTCGACTACGCCGCCCTGCGCGAGCAGCATCTCGAGGCGCAGGTACCCATCACCTGGCTCGAATCGAACCAGGTCTCGTATGTGCTGTACACCTCGGGCACCACCGGCAAGCCGAAAGGCGTGCAGCGCGACGTGGGCGGCTATGCGGTGGCGCTGGCGTCGTCGATGCAATATACGTTCTGCGGCCAGCCTGGCGAGACCTTTTTCGCCACCTCCGACATCGGCTGGGTGGTCGGCCACTCGTATATCGTGTATGGCCCTCTGATCGCCGGCATGGCGACGATATTGTACGAAGGCCTGCCGATCTGCCCCGACGCGGGCATCTGGTGGAGCATCGTTGAAAAATACCGGGTCACGCGCATGTTCTCGGCGCCGACGGCCATTCGCGTGCTGCGCAAGCACCCGGTGGAGCTGATGCGCAAGCACGATCTGTCGTCGCTGAAGGCGCTGTATCTGGCGGGCGAACCGCTGGACGAAACCACCTCGCAGTGGATCGCCGGGGAGCTCAAGGTCGACATCATCGACAACTACTGGCAGACCGAGACTGGCTGGCCCATCCTGTCGGTGGCCAGGGGCGTGGCCGATACGCCGACGCGCCTGGGCAGCCCGGGCCTGGCCATGTACGGCTACAAGGTGAAACTGCTCGATGAATCGACCGGCGAGGAGTGCGGCGCGAATGAAAAGGGCGTGCTGGTGCTGGAAGGGCCGCTGCCGCCGGGCTGTCTGCAAACCGTGTATGGCGACGACCAGCGGTTTGTCGACACCTACTGGTCCACCTTCGGCGACAAACAGGTGTACTCGACGTTCGACTGGGGGCTGCGCGACGCCGACGGCTATTACTTTATCCTGGGCCGCACCGACGACGTGATCAATGTGGCCGGCCATCGCCTGGGCACGCGCGAGATCGAGGAGAGCATTTCCAGCCACCCGAATGTGTCGGAAGTGGCGGTGGTCGGCATGGAGGACAAGCTCAAGGGCCAGGTGGCGATGGCCTTCGTGATCCTGAAAGACCCGCGGGCGGCGGAAAGCGAGCAGGGCAGGGCGCTGCTGGAGCGCGAAGTGATGGCGGTGGTCGACCGCCAGCTGGGCGCCGTGGCGCGGCCGGCGCGTGTGCTGTTCGTGCCGCAATTGCCGAAGACGCGTTCGGGCAAGTTGCTGCGGCGCGCCATCCAGGCCGTGTGCGAAGGGCGCCATCCGGGCGACCTGACGTCGATGGACGATCCGCTGGCCTTGCAGCAGATCGAGAGCGTGATGGCGGCTTGAGCGCTCTTGCCGGTCTGTATGCGCGCGATCAAACCATGCCCGGGCAAGGACTGAACTTGTTCCTGTTTTGATCCGTCTTATTGGAAGGAGCGGTGGCGGCACCGTGGTCTGCGCCAGCGGACGGTGCTGCCGGCCGCATCCATCATCCACCCTTCCACCATGACGGGAGACGGCCATGTCGGCGAATGAACAGCATTATTGCAGTTGTCTGACCATCGAAGACCTCGCACCGGAGGTGCGTAAAGTATTGCAGGAGCAGGTGCGGGGCGTGCTGCTGAAGAGCGCGAAGTGGCCCGACCGCAGCATCATCAAGATACGTTTCCTCGACGGCGAACCCGAGTTGCAGCGGCGCGTGCGCAAGGTGGCCGATGAATGGGACAAGCTGGCCAACCTGACGTTCTCGTTCGTCGAGCATGGCCCGACCGATGTCCGTATCGCCTTCAAGCCCGGTAACGGTTCCTGGTCTTACCTGGGCACCATGTGCAAGAGCATCCCGGAACCGCAGCCGACCATGAATTTCGGCTGGCTGAATACCGGCACCGGCGATGAGGAGGTGCGTCGCGTGGTACTGCACGAATTCGGCCATATGCTCGGCTTGACGCATGAACACATGAACCCCACCGGCGGTGGCATCCAGTGGAACCGCGATGCCGTGATCCGCGACCTGAGCGGGCCGCCCAACAATTGGGACCACGATACGATCGAACGCAATATGTTCCAGAAATACGAGGCAAAGCAGATAGTTGCTACCAAGCTTGATCGCGATTCGATCATGATGTATCCGATACCCAAGGCCTGGACGCTGGATGGGACCGAAGTCGGTTTCAATGTGAACCTGTCCGACACCGACAAAAAATTCATCAAGGATAATTACAGGTAAGCAGGAGGCCCCCATGCCAGATCATGCGATATTAATCGGCATCGGCAACTATCCGGCATTGGGCGACGACGACAGTCCCGCCAGGCTGGACGGCCCTGTCAACGATGTCAGGGCCATCGAGGCGTGGCTGCGCGCCCCGCAAGGTGGCGCGTTTACCGACCAGGACGTTATCCACGTCATCCTTTCCGCCAGCGCGGCGGAAATGGCCGGCAAGGCGAAGCCGACGGTGGACGAGCTGGAACAGGTGCTGGTGGAAATCGCTGACCTGGCGGAAGCCAACCGTGCCGCCGGCAAGGACATGCGGGTGGGCGATCGCCTGTACCTGTTCATGGCAGGGCATGGTTTTTCGCCCGAGCGCAACAGCGGCTGCCTGTTCACGGCGAATGCGACGAGACGGTTCAATGCCCATATCCATGCGACCGGATGGCTCAACTGGCTGCAGGACGGGGCCTACTTTCATGAATTCGTGCTGTGGATGGATTGCTGCATGGACCGCATGGCATCCGGTCCGGTACGCGATCCCCTGATGAACGTGATCGACGCCCGCATTCCTCCTCGCGCCAGCTTTATTGCGTTTGCGGCGCAGCGCCCCTTGAAGGCGGTTGAGCATGCCATTGATGCCGACGGCGGCAAGGTGCATGGCGTATTTACCTGGGCCCTGCTGCAAGGCTTGCGCGGCGCGGCGGCCGACCAGAACGGACGCGTCACCGGGCGCAGCCTGGCCGACTGGCTGCGCAATGCGCAGTCCGCCCTGATGACGGATGAGCAGCGCAACAACAGCGAGGTCGCGCTCGACCCCGAAATCATCCAGGAAGATAGCGGACTGATCTTTTGCCGGGGAATCGCACCGTTGCGCTATCGCGTCACGCTTGATTTTCCGCCCGAGGCGCAGGGCCACGCAGCCAGCCTGTGGAGTGGCATCCCGCCGGCCGCGCGGCAATTCAGCGCCGGCACTCAGGAACTGCTGCTGACACCTGGCCTGTACCTGGTGCAAGTGCCTGGCCTCGAGCTGTCGCAAGGGTTTGAAGTGCTGGGCGACATGCTGGTCCAGGTGCGCGAAACCGGACTGCCAGCCGATCCTGCGGCGGCGGGCAAGATTTTCACGCTCGATATCGATCCCGGTAATCTCAGCACCGAAATCTTTGTGATTGACCAGCGCCTGTCGCTGGTCGACCGGGATGGCGGACGCCTTTCGGCGCCTTTGCCATTCGGCCTGTTCAAGATCAAGACGCGCCTGGGGCGCGGCACCAGCCAGCGCGTCATCCTGCTTGACCGCGACACCGCGATCGGCGATACCGCCAGCATCACGCGCCCGCCGTCGTCGGTGGTGCCCTTGCCAGGCACCACCTCGTCGGTGGACGCGCATACCGAGGGCCGGGCAGACGCCATCAATGCCAGCAGCCGGCAGGCTGGCGGCGCCGATGCGGGCGGGGCGGCGCTGATGCTGATGGCGCGTGCGTATAGCGCACCGGCTACCTCGCTGCGGCACAGCGAACCTTGGCGGGGCGTGAGCATCGTCGACGCCCAAGGCGCCACGGTACTCGATGGCGAGCACGATACGCAAAAACATCATGCCAGGGACCCGTATGCCATCGCCAGCCGGCAACTGGAGCCCGGCAACTACTTCCTGCGCCAGCAGTTGAGCGATGGCGTCGTCATCGAGCAAAGCCTGCTGGTGCGCAGGGGCTGGCGGCTGGAAGTGTATTTGTTGCGCCGCGGCATGCCTGGCAAGGACGTGCTCTCCGCGCGCCCGCGCGTGTCGCTGCTCATGCGCAGGATGGAGCAGGGCGCCAGCCTGGAGCCGGCCGAAGACAACTTGGCCGAGAGCCTGCGCCTGGCGCTGGCCGATGAACGCCGCATCCTGAATGCCGATCTTGAAAACTTGCTGACGCTGCCGCTTGACAACCCGATCGTGGGGCTGACCGGCGGTCACCTGCTGCTGCTGGAACGCCAGCGCGACCAGCACCGCGATATCGGCAATCTCGACATCATCGTCGCGCATTTAAAGCCGCAACTGGGCACCAGCCACCCTGACTGGGTGGCGCTGGCGCTGCAATGCAAGGCCGACCTCGTGCCGCCCGATATCGTGCTCGATGGCCCGCCCATGTTCGCCCGCAGCTGGCCGATGCTGGTGCGGGCCGCGCACGAGGGGCGTATCGACCTGCCGGCGGTCATGTGGGAACGGGTACAGGCGCTGTCTTCCTTGCCGCCATTTATGGCATGGAGCATCGATGACGACGTCCGGCTGGCGGCGCGGGACGCCTTGCGCCAGGCGCTGGCGGGGCCGCCATCCGCCGCCCCGGCAATGGCGATGAGCATGGTGCCGGGAAATGCAACAGGGCCGCATGCCGGTTCCTTGCTGGCGCGGGCGCAGAAGTGGCAAGTACCGCCCTCGGCGCTGCCCTCGCTGGCAGCTGCGCCGCCATGAACAATGTCAGGCCGGTGCGCCTGCCGCTGGGCCGTGGCGTCAGCCTGACGTTCCAGCGCTTCTTTTATCCCACCGGGGGCAGCGTGGACCAGCCACCGGCCAGCCTCGGCGCGTTGCCGGTCGGGCGCAATGCGCTGGGCGCGTGGCTGCTGCCATTGGCCGACGACGAGTGTTTCTGGATCGGCATGAGCGAAAACAGGGAGCTGGCGCCGGCGATGCTGGCGGTCCGGGCCGAGCTGGGCGATGCGGCGCTGGTTGACGCCGTCACGGGCCAGCCGTGGGACGCGCGTGATGCCGGCGAACTGGCGCTGCCGGGCACAGCGTGGCTGGCCGGCCTGCGCCAGCCTGGCAGCGGGCCATTGTGGACGGTATTTTCCAACAGCAGCCTGGTGCCGGCGGCGCAGCGCTGTATCTCGCTGACCTTTCGCCTGCGCGCGCGCGGCGATCACGGCGCGGGCATGGCGACGCGGCTGGAACTGGTCAACTACGCGCGTTTTTTCAGCGAGACCGGCATCCGGCCACCGGCGCCCATGGAGGCCGATGCGGCCTACAAAGGATGGCGTTTGCCATGAATCTCAGATGCGCTCACTCTCCTTGCGCACCACCCGCCCGACAATAATGCACTCCATGCCACGGCACATCTTGCGGTGGTATTTGCGCTGGTCGGGGTTGTCCGAGGTCAGCCACCATTCGCCGACATCGCGCGCCAGGCGCTTGACCACCGGTTCGCCTTCGTAATTGATGGCATACACCACGCCGTCGATGGGCCGGATATCGGCTGTGTTGATGATCACCACGTCGTCTTCATACAGGGCCGGCTCCATGCTCTCGCCCTTGACCTTGATCGCCACCAGTTTTTCAGGGTGATAGCCATGGCGGTCGACCCAGCCGCGCGGCACGCTGATGGTGCTGCCGTCATGCGTTTCCGGCTCGATCGCAAAGCCGGTGATACCGGCCGACAAGCGCAATTTCACCTTGCGGATATCGTAGAAGCGCTCGTCCTCGCCATCGTTGACAAAGACCGGCTTGACGCCGGCCAAGGCACGTGCCGCCAGGGCCGCCTGGTCCGGTGCCGCACCCTGGTCGAAATACATGCTGTCCAACTGCAGGTCCGCTTCCAGCTTGCGCGCAATCTTTTCGCTGAAGGCGCGCCCTTCGCGGTAGGTGGGCGACAGGATCTGCGAAATGCGCGCTTCGCTCCAGCCGCTGGCGTCGGATATTTTCTTGCGCGTGTGCTCGTAGTGCTCGCTGATCAGTGCCAGCAGTCGGTCGCGTCTGTATTGATACATGTTCATCTCCGCATTAAACCCGAAATTTACCGTTTGATAAATTACCAAATGCTTGACTTTAACATTAGCGATTGATAAAGTCCACTTGTTGCCTGTCGCAAATTCGCACACAGCGTTGCCCGGCAGGCAGGTACAGGGAGGATGGAGATGTTGAACAGCAGTCAGGTGGTCCGTCGCGGAGCGCCACCGCAAACAGGGCGCAGGATACTGGGGCGCAGCAAGAAATCGCAGCTGCATATCGCCGATATCGCGCAGCATATCGCCGCGCACGGCCAGGCCAGCGCGGCGCAGTTGTCGGCCCTGCTGGGCCTGGACGCCGGCACCATGAGCCGCTACCTGCGCCATATGTGCGGCGCCGGACTGATCCACCTGGCGCAGCGCCATTGCACCGAGCCGGGGCGCCAGCGGCCCGCCCTGTATGCGCCGGGCGAGGCGGACGACGAAGGCGAAGCCTGGGCCGAATTACCGCCGCAGGTGCGCCGCATGGCCAGCTGGCCGTGCGGCACGGCCAGCCGCGATCCGCTGGTGGCGGCCCTGTTCGGCCCGGCCCGCTCATCAACACAGTAACAACGAGGAGAACATCATGGGGTTTGCAGAACAATTCATCGCCTCGCTGTCGTCGCGTAATTTGCGGGACGACGCGGTGCACCACGACCTCGACGTGATCGCCGCCGCCGCGCTGGCCGGCGACATGGGTGCCTTGCTGTGCCGCGTCAAGTACGCGGACGGCACCGTCAGCCGCGTGTTCGAGGGCAATGCCGGCAACCTGGCGCAGCTGCTGCGCGCCTGGACCGCGGCCGTGGCAAAAAAGGGCCAGGCGCGGCGCTGGGTCAAGGCGCGCACCGCCTGGGACGCGCAGGCGGCCAATACCCTGTACCGGCGCGTGGCCGAAGCGTCGCTGGCCCATTGGCTCGACAGCAAATGCAAGGTCTGCCACGGCACCGGTGTCGTCAGCGCCGGCACGGCGGGCGCACCGCTCGTCTGCAAGGCTTGCCACGGCGCCGGTGTAGCGGCGATCACCTGTTCCGGCGGCTTTGAACTGGAGCGTATCAAGGACATGGTCAGCGAACTGGAAGCGATTTTCCAGTCGCACGGCCGGCGCGCCATGCGCCGTCTGGGCAGATAAAATAATTGTGCAAGAAGCCTGGTACTGAAAAAAACGCCCCTAGAATAGAGTCTCGCTCAAGCAGCAAACAAAGCGAACGCAGCACAGCAGAACCGCAACACCACATGCTTGTCCACTCGTAATAGACGCGCTTCCGGCGCGACACCGATAGGATAATCTCCAGCGCCCACGCCTTCCCGGCAATACTACGCACACCTCCCGTTCGGCGCGGCCTCGCGCCGTCCGAACTTTTCAGCCCGCAGAGCCTTGCCGCCTGCGGGCTGTTTCCATTGCTTTCCCGTTTTTCCAGCACATCCACCCAGACCGCCCGGCGGTCTTTTTTTTATCTCATGAAAGGCATTACCCATGGCATCGACAGCAAACGGCATCGACAGCGTGATCGTCATCAGCAAACAAGGCGCCGAAGGCGTCAAGGCGGCGGCCGGCGGCGGCCAGGTCTACCCGCGTGTCACGGCCACCTTCGACACCGAAGCGGACAAATACGCCAGCAGCGAAATCGACGCCAGCCAGCAGCAGGGCGACACCCGCCTGGGCAACTTCCGCACGACCGGTGCCATCAAGGCCGAAGCGGCCTGCGGTACCTATGCGCCGCTGATGGCCGCGCTGCTGCGCCGCGACTTCACGGCCGGTGGCGTGGCCGCCGCCCAGACCAACATCGCTGCCGCCGCCAACGGACTGGTGCGCAGTGCGGGTTCCTGGCTGGCCGACGGTTTCCGCGCCGGCAGCGTGGTGCGCATCAGCGGCATGACGGCGCCGGCCACCGCCAACAACGCAAAAAACTTTTTCGTCACCGCCGTTACGGCCACCAACCTGAACGGCCAGTTCATGGACGGCTCGGCGATGGTCGTCAAGGCGGCCGGCGATTCGGTCGCAGTAAGCGCCGTGGGCAAGCGCAGTTTCACGCCGTTGACCGGCCACACCACCGACTGGTTCACGGCCGAAGTGCAGGACCCGAACATCGGCGTGCATCGCAGCTTTGTCGACCAGCTGGTCAGCAAGATGGATATCGCGGTGCAGCCGAACGGCATCACCAGCCTGGACTTCACACTGATGGGCAAGGCGGAAGGCCCGACCACGGCTGCGCCGCATTTCGTCACACCGGCTGCGGCCGCGGGCAGCGGCAAGTTCTCGGGCGCCACGGCGATGCTGTCGGTGAACGGCATCCCGTCGCAGATCTGCACCGGCATGTCGGTCTCGCTCGACGGCCAGGTCAAGGTCGATCCGGTGATCGGCTCGAAGTTCGCCACCGCCGCCTCGCGCGGCAAGGTGCTGGGCTCGGGCCAGTTCACGGTGCTGCTGCAGGATGCCGTCTATCTCGACTACTTCAAGGACGAGACGGAAATCGCCCTGGCCTACGCCATGGCGTCCGGTACCGCCCCGGACGCCGACGTGCTGGCGCTGGCCATGGGCCGCGTCAAGATCACCTCGGCCAAGATCGACGACGGCGAGAAAAACAAGATCGTCACCTGCGCCTTCGACATCCTGCGCTACCAGGGTGCCGACGCGCAGCATGAAGCGACCACCCTGAGCATCCAGGACAGCGCGCTGTAAGCATTCCACGGTTGCCAGGGCCGCCCGCGTGGCGGCCTTTTTTTATCTTTTACTTTCTACAGAAAGCAGCACACATGAACAACGCACAAAAAATCCAGGCAGGTTTTGATATCGGCAACCTCAACGCGGCCGCCGCGCCCGTCACCTTCGACGTGCCCGTCATCTTCGACGCCGACGGCGAAGCGGTGGCCGGCCTGACCATTGTCGGCAAGAACAGCGAGCAATACCGCATCGCCAACAACGCCGTGCGCGCCGAAGGCTACAAGAAATCCGCGCGCCGCAAGACCGCCATCGACGCCTCCACCGACGAAGGCGCCGAACTGCTGGTGCAGGCGATCGACGGCAACCAGAAGCGCCTGGCGCTGGCCGTGGTCACCGGCTGGTATGGCTTCACCAGCAATGGCGCGCCGGTGCCGCTGGACCCGGCCTTGCTGGAAGCGGCGTTTGAAAAATATCCGACCTGGCAGGAAAAAGTCACCACCGCGCTGGAAAACGAGTCGAATTTTTTGAAACTCTGACGGCCAGCCTGCTGCGCTACGCGGGCCACCAGTTCGAGCGCGGCGCGCGCGCCGCCGACGGCCATGCCAAGGGCGAGCACCTCGATGCCGCCCGCCGTCATCCGCTCTACCGCGCGCCGCCGGAAGCCGAAGCGCCGCCGCTGCCGTTCGAGCTGGCCCACGTCTGGGAGTGGTTCGTGCAGCTGAACCGCAAGCGTCAGAACGGCATGGCCGTCAATCCCATCGCCAGCACCGAGATCCTGGCGTGGCAGGCGCGCCACCGGCTCGCCGTGGAGCCGTTCGAGCACCAGTTGCTCGATAGTCTCGATGCGCTGTTTTTGTCGCATCAGCATGCGCCAGCTTGACCGTCTTTTTCAACCCGGCCGCCATGTGCGGCCTTTTTTACAGGCCAACCATGCCAGAGATAACGGAGTTAAAAAACGCCTTAGACACGTCGAAGGCGGGCGCAGAGGCGCTCAAGGCACTCGACGAAGCCAGCAGCGCCGCTGCCGCCAGCCTCAAGGAGGTCAATACACAGATGGAATTGTCCGTGCTGCTGCTGCGCGCGCAGGCAGAGCAGGCGCGGGACAGCGCTGCGGCAGCAAAGGCGCTGGGAGCCGTCAACGTCGCCGAAGCCAAGGCGCTGGCTGACGCCTACAAGGTGGCCAGCCTGGGCGATGCCTATACCCGGTTAGCCGCCATGCGCGCCGGCGCCACTGAAGGAATCGGTGCCGGCAAGGGTGTCGCGACCAAGACTGGTGACAAATACATTGCCTTTGCCTCGGACGAACAGCGCCAGATTAATCTGGATGGCGCCGGCAAGGAAGCTGCCGATGCCAAGGCCAAGACGGCTGCGGCGCCTGTGGCGCCAACGCGCAAATATAGCGAGGCGGAATGGAAGGAGGCGGGAGACTTCGCCACCGAGCTCGGAAAAAAACTGGAACATGCTTTCGGTGGTGTCGGCACCACCATCGGCAAGATGACCACTGCCTTGCTCAACTTCAGGAAGACGCAGGACGATATCGATTTCAACCTGGCGAAGGATCTTGCTGCGGCAAAGTCTGAACCGGAAGAGACCAAAGCGCGCGACAAGGCGCATATGGCGGGCGTCAAGCAATACAGGGAACTGGCAGGCGCCGCCAAGGGCTTCTTCAAGGAGCATACGACTGGTTACGAGGTGATGGAAAAGGTGGAGAAGGGGTTCCGTGCCTATGAATTCGCCATGAATGCCAAAGCCCTGTTTGAGAAGCTGACCAATATCACCGTGGTCACCACGGCGAAAACTGCGGTCACTACCGCCGAAATAGCGGGCGCCGCGACAGCAGTCGCTCCCGTAGCCGCCGCCGAGGCGGCCAAGTCGAGCGCCTACGGAACGACTGCGCTGGCATCCGCCCTGGCGACACCTTTTCCAGCCAATATCGGCGCCTTTGCGATGGTGGCTGGCATGCTGATGGCGATCGGTGTCGCCGTTTCCGGCGGTGGCGGCGCCGACACCACCGCCAAGGACCGCCAGTCCGCTAATGGCACTGGCACGGTGCTGGGCGACTCGTCGGCCAAGTCGGAATCGATCGCCAACAGCCTGGCCATCATGGAGAAAAATTCCGGCCTGGGCCTGGCGTATTCGTCGTCCATGGTGCTGTCGCTCAAGCAGATCGTGTCCGGTATCGGCGGACTGGGCAGCCTGCTGGTGCGCTCCGACTCGCTGACCGCCACCTTGGCGACCAAAAGCGGCTCCAGTGGTGGCATGCTGGGCAATATCGCCAGCAGCATTTTCGGCGGCAAGACCAGCGTCATCGATACCGGGATCGTGACCAGCCAGGCGAGCCTGGGCAATCTGGAACAATCGGGCATCAGCGTCAGTTCCTATGTCGACACCAAGAAGTCCGGCGGCTGGTTCTCCAGCGACAAATACCGCACGGCGCTGACGGGTCTTGGCGCCGAAACCGACGACCAGTTCAGCAAGATCATTCTGGGCCTGCGCGACACCATCGTCGCCGCCTCCGATACGCTGGGCCTGGGCGGCGACGCCTTTGCCAATAAATTGAATACCTTTGTCGTCAATCTGGGCAAGATCAGCCTGAAAGACCTGAAGGGCGAGGAGCTGCAGAAAGCCCTGGAAGCCGCGTTTTCCAAGCTGGGCGACGACATGGCCAAATTCGGCGTCGGTGGCCTGGAAAAATACCAGCAGGTGGGCGAGGGCTACCTGGAAACGCTGGCCCGCGTCGCCAACAACTATATGCAAGTGTCGGACGTGCTGGCCGTGCTGGGCAAGTCCTTCCAGGTGACCGGCCTGGGTGCCGTGGCGCTCAGCGAGAATCTGATCACCGCCGCCGGCGATCTCGATGCGCTGACCAGCGGCACCAGCTTTTTTGTCGACAATTTCCTGACCGAAGCCGAACGCATGGCGCCGATCACGGAATCCGTCAACGACGCCATGGGCAAACTGGGCCTGGCCGGTGTGACCACCATGGACGGCTTCAAGGCTGCCGTATTGAGCGCGGCCGATGGCGTGGCGCTGGGCCAGGATGGGGCGGCGCAGCTGTATGCATCGCTGCTGGCCCTGGCCGAGCCGTTCAAGACGGCCGCCGATTACGCGGCCGACCTGGCCGCGGCCACCGGTGCGGTGGCTGCGGCAAACAAGAGCGCCAGCGAGATTGTCAGCGAACGGCAAGATTTGCAGCAGCAGCTGAACGAGCTGACCAAAAGCGACACCGCGCTGTTGGCGGCACAGCGCGATGGCCTGGCCGACGTCAACCGCGCACTGTTCGATCAGGTGCAGGCGGCCAAGGCGGTGGTGACGGCCAAGGACGCGCTATCCAAAGCCTACGAAACCGAATCGGCGGCAGCCAAATCGGCGCTCGATAAATCCAGGTCCTGGGTGACCACCCTGAATGGCCTGAACGCCAGCATGGCGCTGGGTGCCCAATCGACGCTGACGCCGGAGCAAAAGTATGCCGAGGCGCGCGCCCAGTTCGAGAAGACCCTGGCGGCAGCCAATGCAGGCGACGCCTCAGCGCAGTCGGGCCTGTCAGCCGCCGAGCAGGCTTTCCTCACCGCATCGCAAGTGGTCAATGCGGCCGATGGCCGTTATGCGGCCGACTATGCCCGGGTGGTGGCTGCCAACGAAGACGCCTTGAAATGGGCGGCGGCACAGGTCGACGTGCAGCAGGCCAGCCTCGACGCCTTGAATGCCCAGGTATCCGGCCTGATCACCATCAACGACAGCGTGCTGACGGTGGCGCAGGCGATTTCCAACCTGCAGGTTGCCATGGGCGTGTCGAGTGGGCTGGGCGTGGAATTCACGAATGCACCAGCCGTCGCCGTGCAGGCCGCCATGACCAGCGAGCCTGTGCCGGTGGTATTCGATGCCACGCGCTATTCGGCCGGGTCAAGTGCGAGTTCCGAAGTGCTGGTCGCCGAGGTCCGCGCCCTAAATGCTCGCCTGGATGCTCAAACCGCTGAAATCAAGGGCCTGCGTGACGATCAGAAAAAACACACCGGCGCCACCATCCAGGCCACGTTCGAGTCGAACGCCATCGCCGCTAAAACGGTAGTGGCCGGCGTCGAGAAATCAGCCAAACAGTCCGTCTGGACCAATGAATCGAAAGCGGAACTAGCATGACAAATGAGCAATTTTTAGTATGGCTGCAGGATCCTGCGGCAGTGCGTATGGTGCTGGTCGAGGCGCTGGTCCATGTGGCCGGCGTCGAGGTCACCCGTTATCTGGCCTCGCGCCCGTTCTTGACCGGCCCGGCCGACGTTCCAGCCAATACGCTGTATGAGCCGCTGATCGTGGGCGGCATCGGCCTGAGCGAGCAGGTCTCGTTGACGGCCGAGGCATCGCTGTCGAGTGGCGATATCGAACTGTCAAACGTCGACGGCGAGCTCGATGGCTGGCTGGGTGAAGTGTGGGTGAACCGTACTATCCGGGCCTGGGTAGGCGATCCAAGCTGGCCGCGCGGGCAGTTCCAGCCGATTTTCAACGGTGTCATCGCCGATATCGACAGTGCCAGCCGCGATAGCGTCAACATCAAGCTGCGCGACAAGTTGCAGCGGCTGAACACGCCGCTGACCGAGCAGCTTCTGGGTGGCGTCACCGCCAACAAAGGCGCGCTGCTACCGCTACTGTTCGGCGAGGGCCACAACCTGGCACCGCTGCTGACCGACCCGGCGTTGCAGGAGTACCAGTTCCACGCGGGCCAGGTCGAACCTGGTGCCGAGGTGCGCACCAACGGCAAACCGCGCGAGGTGGATTTTTACCCAGAGCGCGGCGCATTCCGCTTCCGCGATGCCGTCGGCACCGGCGCCGTCACGGTCAGCGCCCACGGCGACAGCGCCGGCGGTTATAGCAACCGCATCGGCCCACTGGTGCAGCGCATTGTCACCGGCTATGGCAAAGCGTCGACGCGTTTCACGGCCGAGGACCTGGACGCGGCTAACTTCGCCATTTTCGATGCCGCGCACTCGCAGCCAGTAGGCCTGTCAGTGACCGATCGCACCAACGTGCTGGTGGCGTGCCAGCAATTGGCGGCCAGCGTAGGTGCGCAACTGATCTTGTCGCGCGCCGGCCTGCTGCGGCTGATCCAGCTGCGCTTGCCTGGCGTGGGCACGCCGACGATGTACATCACGCCGGAGCACATGCGCGAGCGCACATTGCGGCCGGTAGCGCGCCAGGAGGTGCTGGCGGCCGTCAAGATCGGCTTTTGCCGCAACTACATCGTGCAGCCAGACCTGCAAACCTCGCTGCCTGTCGAGCACAAGAGCCTGTACTCCAGCGAGTGGCTAACAGAAACGGCGACAGACGAGGTTGTGCGCGTCACCTACCGCCTCGATACGGAGCCGGTGCAGATCGACACCTGCCTGCTGCGCCGCGTCGACGCGGCGACGGAAGCAGCACGTCGCCTAGCGCTGGGCCGCGCGCCGCGCACTATTTATGAATTCGATGGAGAACCCGAAATGCTGCTACTTGAACTGGGCCAGGACGTCACCATCACCTATCCGCGTTTCGGCCTGGAGCAGGGCGTACCGGCGGTGGTGGTCTCGCTGGGCCCTGACTGGATCACCGGCCGCTGCACCGTGGGGGTGATGGTATGAGTGCATTAATCAATGATCGGGACGTGCTGATCCAGGGCACGGTGCCGCGCTATTCGACGCCGCTCGACCGCGCGCTGATGCTCACGCCCAGCGCCACGATGTTCGAGGTATCTGTGGGCGGCGTGCCAATTCCGGAAACAATCACTTTCTCGGCGCTGATGCTGGGCGCCGTCGGCGCGATCACGTTTTCCAGCGAGCCGGCGGTACCGCTGACGGTGACCAACGGCAACGCTGTGCTGAGCTACGCCGACATGGCACCCAGCATTGTGACGGTGACCGCCACCACCGTGATCGAGGGCGTAACCTATCGCGCCCGCCAGACGGTGGCCAAGCAGCAGGCGCTGGACCTGACGCCGCCTCCGACGCCGACGGGTCTGGTCGCGACCGGCCACCCGGCGACCATCACCCTGGCGTGGCATGCTGTGGTGGCCAATTACAACAATCTGTCGCACACCGAGGTGTGGCGCGCACCAGTGAATAATTTCGCCCAGGCGGTGCTGGCCGGCCGCGCCGATGGCCGTGAATATACCGATCCGGTCGGGCCTGGCGCATTCCGCTATTACTGGATTCGCTACGTCTCGCGCGCGGCCATCCCTGGCCCATATAACGCCAGCAGCGGCACGGTGGGCGCGTCGGATGCCGAGGTCGAGCATCTGCTGCAGGTGCTGACGGACGAGATCACCCGATCGCAGTTGCATGCAGACCTGGGCGCCAAAATTGATCTGATCGAGCCGACGCGGGATGCGGTCGCCGATCTGGAAGTGATCTACGGTGATACGGCATCGGCTGCGGCATCAGCGGCTCAGGCCGTGCAGGCCGCCGCCGATGCCGCGCTCAAGGCAGCGGCAGCCGATGCCGCCGCCGGCGGTGCCAGCCAGTACGCCAGCCAGGCGAACCTGTCGGCGACCACTGCCAGTACCGCCGCCGGCGCTGCGTCGACGTCGGCTGGTCAGTCATCGCAGGCGGCTACCGCTGCTGGCGGCAGCGCGGCGGCGGCGGAAAGCGCGGCCAGCACGGCAGCCAATGCCGCGGGCGCGGCTGGCGCCAGTGCCAGCGCAGCGTCGACCAGCAAGGACACTGCCGCCGGCTCGGCAACCGCTGCCGGCGTGCAGGCCGCCGCATCCTCGCAATCGGCGATCGAGGCAAAGGCGGCGCGCGACGCGGCCAGCGGTTCAGCCAGCGCCGCGCTGCAATCCGCCGGTTCGGCCAGTGCCTCATCGACGGCCGCCGGCGGCGCCGCCAGTCAGGCCGCCACCAGTGCCGAGCTGGCGGTGGGCGCCAAAAACACCGCCACCGGCGCGGCCGCCTCTGCATCGCAGTCGGCTGGCGCAGCGGGCACTGCCGAGACCAACGCCGCCGGCTCGGCAAGCCAGGCTGCCAGCAGCGCGCAGCTGGCGGCGGCATCAAATACTGCGGCTGGCGGGTCGGCGGCTGCGGCTGCTGGTTCGGCCAGCACGGCCGGCACGAAATCGACGGAGGCGGGGCAGGCAGCAACTGCTGCATCCCAGGCACTGCTCAATGCGGGCGCAGCGGCCGGGGCCGCTGGTGATGCCGCCACAGCTGCCGGGCAATCTGCCGGGCAAGCTGGCGCAAGCGCCAATGCGGCATCACTGTCGGCTCAAAGTGCCGCTGGCAAGGCAACGGATGCCGGCAGCAGCGCGGAGGCCGCCAGGGTGGACCGCATCTCCGCCGAGGCTGCATATAACCAGGCCGCCGGCGCTGCACTGGCCGCCAGTGGCTCGGCGCAGACAGCCGACGCGCGTGCAACAGTCGCCGGCCAGAGTGCCACGGCCGCCAACAACGCCGCCACCACTGCTGGCACGGCAGCTGGTCAGGCCGGGTCGTATCTGCAGCAGGTCGCGCAATCGGCCACCAATGCCGACGGTAGCGCGCAGGCTGCGGCGTCGTATCTGCTGCAAGCTCAGGCCACCCTTAAAGATCCGATCACAGGTTTGGTGACAGGTGTCGCGGCGGTCAAGGCCTCCGGCGAGGCGACAGCCGATAGCGTGGAGGGACTCAAGGCCAAGTATTCCATCAAGATGGATGTGGGTGGCATTGTCGGTGGCCTGGAGTTGCTGGGAGGTGGTGATGTCATCGACTTCGCTGTACACGCCAGCATCTTCTCGATCGCGGCGCCGGCCGGGAGTGGCATCGCTGCGGCAGTGCCGTTCATCGTGCGCACGACGGAAACGGTGGTCGGCGGTGTGACCATCCCGATCGGTGTGTATATCGCCAATGCCTTCATCCAGAACGCCAGCATTACCAATGCCAAAATCGGCGGCGATATTTGGTCGTCCAATTATTCACCTGGCCAGGCGGGATGGTACCTGAATCGCGCAGGGGATTTCTACGCCAATAGCGTGCGTCTGCGTGGCGCAATCACTGGGGGCGCGTTCACGGAATTTGCATGGCCGACCGGGGCAGGGTTCTACCTGGGGCCTGAGGGGCTGCGCCTGGGCGACATCGGCAGCGGGAAATACTTCCACGTTTCGGCTGACGGTCAGATATACGCGCCCGGCCTGACCATCATCAACGGGGCCGCCACGTTTGGCGGGGTGCTCAGCGCCGTTACCGGCACATTCCAACTGGTCCGTAGTCCAGGGCGTTCTGGCCCGGCCGGCAATGCGGGCAGTGGCGCAGGATACGACCAGACTGGCACCGGTCTGTATTTCTATGATGGGGTGAACGCGTTGCCCTATATCGAACTGGGGGAGTATCTCTGATGGCCCGAGGATTGAAAATACGGCGTGCCGGCGTGGTGGTGTTTGATGCATGGTTGGCCGCCGCCGGCGTGTGCATGGGAATTTTCCCGATTCCTGCGGGGGGGCGGACGATTACATTTCCAGAGGCTGGTGTCGGCCACATTCCAGTGGTGATCTACGGAGATGGGTTTCAGGTAATCCCGCACACCTACGATGAGTCGCTGGGCTACCCCAGATTTCAGTTTGGGGTTTGGCCAGCGTCGTCTAGTGGCCGGCAGCCATGCGTGGGGGTGTTTTTAAAATGACGAAACGCCTCAGAATTCGTAACCAGCACAATGAACTGGTGGTCGACAGCGACACCTATGGCACACACTGCATCGGCCGCGCGACATTCGTATCGCTGCAGCAGCACCATGGCTCGGGTGGCGGCACCGTGTCCGGTTCGTCGACCTATCAATTCGCCAGCACGCGCTCGATTCTGTGGGCGATCGATCTGCCCGTCGACCGGCGTGTCGGCATTCTCAAAACCGATTATGCAAATGGGGTGCATACGCTGACCGCATATTGTGGATACAGCGGCGCCGAAAATGGTGATTTCGACCAGCAGGAACAGGTCACCATCTGGGCGTTCACCACCATCACGGAGCGGATTGCTGATGCCGGTCTGCTGCTGCGCCACAGCGTTACAAACCAGGTGACGCACGATTTCGGCGCGCCGGCCCTCACGTTCCCGCTGGCCCTGGGTGGACTCGATAGCGGCGTGGTCGTCAATTCGGTGGCGCGCCCGGTAGCGCTCGGCGCCAGCCCTTATTACGAGGCGACCTATGAGCCAGGCACTGGCGGGCAATACATCAAAACCGATTACCGCCGGTTCCTGGTACGCCGGGTGAGCGGCGCGATCGCCTACGCCCCAACGCTCGTGCTGCGCTCCGGAATCATGAGCGGCGCGCTGCCACCCGATACCGTGTATTCCGAACCGTCGCCGTTTTTCATCGTCGACGGCACCAATTTGCCATAGGAGCGCCATGCCCAATTTACGCATAATCCACGACAACGCCGCCGACCGCGCGGGACTGGCCGCATCGAGCCAGGCCGGCACGCTGGGCCCGGCCAACCTGCAGCTGGACCGCAAATCTGCCGTGCTGCGCGCCGTCGGCACGACGCAGACCATTACCGCCACGTGGCCCACGCAGGAGTGCGTCGCCTGCGTGGCACTGATATTGACCAACGTGACCAGCAGCGCCCGCATGCGTGTGCGCGGCTATGGCCGAATGACGCGGCTCCAGCGATCGACACGGGCTGGATGATGCCGTGCCCCGAGGCGCCGCTGGGCAGTTACCCGTTCGGCGAGCTGCCGCTGGGCTGGAACGCCGATGCCTGGGGCGGCACGAACACCTGGGCACGCGGTGGTGGCGCGGATGCCGTGGCCTGGTTCGCGCCGGTATTCGTGCGCCGCCTGGTGATCGATGTGTATTGCCCGGACCTGCCTGCCGGCTACATCGAGATATCGCGCCTGGTAGCCGGCAATTACTGGTCGCCCGAGAACAATGCCGAATACGGCGCCAGCGTGCAGCTGCAAGACAGCACCGAGGTCTACCGCACGGCCGCCGGCACTGCCAAAACGGCAGTCGGTACCGCCAGCGACAAACTGGCAATCAGCCTGGCGCACCTGACAGCGCCAGATCGAGCGCGCCTGATGCGCATCCTGCGTGAATGCGGCCCGGTCCGGCCGCTGCTGTTCAGCCTGTTTCCGGAAAATCCTGACTCGCTGCTGGAGCAGGACCACATGCTATACGGCCGCGTGGCCAATCTCGACGCGGTCAGCACGCCGTATTACGAAATTTATGCAGCACCACTCCAAATAGAAGGGATTTAAAAATATGGCCAGCAAATTTACAGCCGGTATGAAAAATGTTGTCGAGGTGCTCAATCAAATGTGGGACGCGTTTGCGGCCGGCCCGTTCAATGCGTTGCCGCTCACGGGTGGGGCGCTCACCGGACCGCTGACGTCGACCTCGACCATCACAGTAACCCGCACCGGAACGGCAGGCATCATCGAGCAGCTCGCCCTGCTCACCAACTCGGGCGGTGCAGGTATTTCCGGGACGGCTATCCGATTCGGCTATCCCGGCACGAATGGATACGGCAGCCGCATTGTTGGTGCAGGAGATCCTACCGGGAGCTCTGCCGGATACACCGCATTTGAGACTGGCACAGGTGGAGGCGCATCTGGCTACCGGGAGGTGGCCCGAATCACTGAAACGGGTGCCGTGTTGATCGGTGCAAAAACGCTCGAGAATTCCGGGCAGTTGGATTTGCTGCAGGTTCACGGGCCGATGCGCATTTCGTCACCAGTCTCATCTGGTGCATTCATCATGGCTGCAGGTTACAGGAATTCCCCCAGTTTTCTGCTGTATGGTGGTGACGGCGGTACATTTAATCAGCCAAGCGCTGTGATGTACCTGACGAAAGCCGAGGTGACTGCCCGGAGCATATCCGCAAATGGAACGGTCAATACCGGCGGGAACGATTATGCCGAGTACATTCCCAAAAGTGCTTGCTGCGCGGCTGTGGCCAAGGGGCAGATCGTCGGCATCACCGCTGAAAACACGATCGCCGATCAATGGTCGCCGGCGGTTATGTTTGCCATTAAATCGACGGCGCCGTCATTCGTCGGGGGTGACACATGGTCAAGCGGCCTCGGACCCCGCCCGCAGCCGCAGGCTGGCTCGGTGCCGACGCCGCCGGCTCGGCGCGATGATGTGATTGAGCAGCAGCCGCTGCCGGGCACCGAGCCGCAGGAATACCTGGACGTGGTAACGCCTGGCGATACCGATGCCGAGTGGTCGGAAAAACAGACAGCCTACGCTGCCGCCCTGGCTGCGCACGCTGCCGCTGCGCAGCACGATGCCGAGGCCATGGCCACGTTCGAGGCCGCCCTGGAAGTCGAGCGCCAGAAAGTCGACCGCATCGCGATCGCCGGCCGCGTGCCGGTCAACGTGATGGGCGCCCGGCCTGGCGATTACATTGTGCCGGTGCAGGATGGCGAGGGCATTGCGGGCATCGCCGTGCATGCGGACGACATCACCATGGCGCAATATCGGCGGGCGGTCGGGCGCGTTATCTCGATCGAACCGGATGGCCGCGCCTACGTGATGGTCAAGGCCGTGTGACAGATCAGCAAGCCAATACCAACCCGCCACGGCGGGTTTTTTTATTTCAACCACAAGAGAGGCAATCATGGCCATCGAAACCACCGCCGCCGGCGGCGCACTGATCAAACTGTTTGGCGTGCCGGTGCTGGCCGGCGCCGCCGCCACGTCGCTGGGCTTCATGTTCATGTGGCCGCAGTCGACCAGGGAGGCGTTCATCCGCTTTTTTTCCAGCATTATCATTTCCACCTTTATCGGCCCGGCGCTGGTGGCGGCCGTGCTGTCGTGGTGGCCCAGCCTGTTCGACAGCGCGAAAACCGTGGCCGGCCTGTATGGCGGCGACCCGGCCACGGGTTTTTTGTTTATCGCCGCGCCGCTGATGGTGGCGGCCGGCCTGCCCGCGTGGTGGGTGCTGGGCGCCTGCGTGCGCTGGTTCGACAGACGGCGCGGCAAGGATATCGGCGAACTCGCGGCCGATGCCGCCGCCGTGGTCAAGGACGTGCGGGGTGGGCTGTGACGGGCGCGCAATTGTTGGCCATCATGCCGTTTGCCGGCCAGCGCGCCGCGCTGTACCTGGCGCCCTTGAATAATGCCATGCAGGAATTCGGCATCGATACGCCGGCGCGCCAGGCGTCGTTCCTGGCCCAGGTCGGCCACGAGTCGGCGCAGTTGCGCCATGTGCGCGAACTGGCCAGCGGCGCCGCCTATGAAGGGCGTGGCGACCTCGGCAATGTGATGGCGGGCGACGGCGTGCGCTTCAAGGGGCGCGGCCTGCTGCAGGTGACGGGGCGCGCCAACTATGCGGCCTGTGGCGTGGCGCTGGGCATCAACTTGCTGGCCGCGCCACAATTGCTGGAGCAGCCAGGCGCCGCCTGCCGTTCTGCGGCCTGGTTCTGGCACTCGCGCGGCCTGAACCGGCTGGCCGACGCGGGAGATCAGGAACGGATCACGCGCCGTATCAACGGCGGCCTGAACGGACTGGCCGACCGCTTGGCCCTGTTCCAGGTGACGCGCAAGGTGCTGTCATGAGGCCGCCCATGCTCGTGCTGGCGGCGCTGGCGCTGGTGGGCGCCCTGGTGCTCTGCGCACAGCGCTGGGGCTACCAGGCGGGGCGCATGGACTGTGGCGTGCAGCTGGCCAAATCCGAAGCCGCGCTGGACAGCGTGCGCCAGGACGTTGCGCGGCGTGCCGCCCGCGCCAGGCAGGCCCTGGCCACCGCGCAAGCAGGGCAGGCCGGCGCGCAAGCGGAAGCGGCGCGCATCCTGGCGCTGCGCCACGATGGCGACGCCTGCCTGGCGGCCGAAAAGCTGATCGCCAGCGAAATGCCATGAGGCAGCGCCGCCTGCTGCTGCCTGTCTTGCTGTGCCTGCTGTCGGCCTGTGCAGGCATGCCGCCACCGCCCGCCATGCCCTGCGTCACCGCGCTGCCAGCCGCGCCGTCCTTGCCGCTGGTACCGCCACGCGGCATCTTTGCGCAGGCACAAGCCTTGTTGGCGCGCGATAAATTGCAAGCGGCGCATGTGCGGCAGCTCGAAGCACTGCTGGAGGCTTGCCGTTAGCGCGCCGCCTTTTGGTGAGTTGCGCCAGAAAACAGTGCAGGCCGGCGTTGTCATGATGAATGCATGGTCTTTTTTGCACCATGGCGAGGAAGGTGGGTTGGCACGATGCATGCATTGCAGTGAGAGAGTTGTTCCCCTTGTCTCTCACTTGCCGCCCCGGCTGCGGCAGGCTTACCGGAAATGGAGCGTAATGTGGCAAAACCTCATCTGACAGCCATCCCCCGCATCATCGCACCGCCTGTCGGCGACAGTCCGTCGCCCGTCGATGAAATGTTGCCACCTGGTAAATTGTTCACCCTGGGCCTGCAGCATGTGCTGGTGATGTATGCGGGCGCCATCGCCGTGCCGCTGATCGTCGGCCGCGCGCTCAAGCTGCCGCCCGAGCAGGTGGCCGCGCTGATCAGCGCCGACCTGTTCTGCTGCGGCCTGGTCACCCTGATCCAGTCGCTGGGCCTGGGCAAATACTTCGGCATCCGCCTGCCGGTGATGATGGGTGTCACCTTTGCCGCCGTCAGCCCGATGCTGGCGATGGCGAACAACCCCGAGCTGGGCATCACGGGCATCTTTGGCGCGGTGATCGGCGCCGGCATCGTTTCCATGCTGATCGCGCCGTTTATCGGCCGCATGCTGGGCCTGTTTCCACCGGTGGTGACGGGCAGCATCATCGCCGTGATCGGCGTGTCGCTGATGCGCGTCGGCGTGAACTGGGCCATGGGCGGGCCGCCATCGATGGCGAAAATTCCCGATCCGGCATTTGTGGCGGCGGCGGGCAGCGGCCCCGCACCGATGATCGCCAACCCCGCCTATGGCGCGCTGGACAACATGGGCATCGCGCTGTTCGTGCTGGTGGTCATTTTGCTGGTGGCCAAGTATGGCCGCGGTTTTCTGGCCAATATCGCCGTGCTGACCGGCATCATCGCCGGCACGGCACTGGCCTTTGCGCTGGGCAAGACGGATTTCGCCAAGGTCGCCGGCGCCAAGGCGTTCGCCATTGTCACGCCGTTCCAGTTCGGCATGCCGACCTTTGACGCGGTGGCGATACTCACCATGAGCCTGGTGATGATCGTCGTCATGATCGAATCCCTGGGCATGTTTTTGGCGCTGGGCGACATGACGGGCAAGCGCATCAATCAGGCCGACATCAGCCGCGGCCTGCGCGTGGACGGCCTGGGCACCCTGATCGGCGGCATCTTCAACACCTTTCCCTACACCTCGTTCTCGCAGAACGTCGGCCTGGTCGGCGTGACGGGCGTGCGCAGCCGCTGGGTCTGCGTGGCCGCCGGCCTGATCTTGCTGGTAATGGGCGTGCTGCCGAAAATCGCCCAGGCGGCCGAAGCCGTGCCGGCCTTTGTGCTGGGCGGCGCGGGCCTGGTGATGTTCGGCATGGTGGCCGCCACCGGCATCCGCATCCTGGCCGGCGTCGACTACAAGAGCAACCGCAACAACCTGTTCATCGTCGCGCTGGCGATCGGTTTCGGCATGCTGCCGCTGGTCGCCGAGCAATATGCCCAGCATATGCCCAAGGCTTTGTCGCCACTGCTGCACAGCGGCATCCTGCTGGCGGCGATCGCGGCCGTGCTGCTGAACCTGTTCTTCAACGGGATGGGGTCGCAGGAAGAGGCAAAAGCCAGGGCGCGCGACAGCAGCCATGGCAGCGAATAAATTGTAGAACAGCTGGTCAGGCGTCGCGGTACGCCGCTTCGAGTTCATCCCGGCGCGGCGCTTCGGCGATATGCAGGATCAGCGTCTCGCGCAGTTCGGCAGGGTGCACGGCGCGATGCTTGGCGAACCAGAACACCTCGCTCAATTCCTCGTCTTCATGCCAGGTCGTCGCCAGTGCTTTTTCGGGTTCGACGTCTTCGTAATTGGTCGCTTCCAGGTACGCATCGTCGATGGCGTCATGCCAGGCTTCGCACTGCTTGCCCCAGACGGACGCGTACAGGCAACCGGCCGCGACCAGCGCACGGCTGGTTTCCCACATCGTCATTTCCGCCACGTCGGCGTCGAGGATCACGATGGCTTTGAATGGCGACAGGCCTTCCAGCGCGGGGAAATCGCTGTCGGGGGTGAGATGTAAGTAACGTACGACTTGTTTTTGCATGAATCAATCACTATTCTGGCGCGCCTGACCCGGCAAGAAGACAGGCACTGTTTTGTAGATGGAAATGTTACTGGCAGCGGCAACTGCCTTCTTATTATGAGGCATGATCAGTGACGGGAAGGAGGGGCGAGAAGCGGAGCGCGTTCCACATTCGCGAACCTGGTTTGTACCCACTGATTCTTGTCCAGCCGGTACTCCAGCTGTTTTTGATAATGCCCTATGCCACCGTATTCGACTGTCAACCAGATGCATTGAGGGCCGGCAACACCCGTGACCAGCCTGCGCATCGGCACAGAATTATCGACGATGACGTCAGTCGGGTTGAATTTTCCACCGATATCTGCAATACCAGCCGTCCCGGCCCTGGCCCGGTCCAACAAGTCCAGCACCTGCGCAGGCAATTCATCCAGTGAGGTCACTGCCTTGCCTTCTGCGGTAGGGCATCGTTCGTCCTGGGCAGTGGCTTGTGCGGACCAGCTCAGCACAAAAACCAATAAAGCGGCACACCGGATTTTCATCTTGAAGTTATTTCCATAAGAATCGCACTGCCGTTGTCGTTGATGGAAAAGTATCCATTGCCGCCGACGCCGGTCGACTGTCGATAGTATAAACGGTAACTCTTGTGCTAGAATCTCGCCGCTGCCCGGATGGTGAAACTGGTAGACACTGGAGACTTAAAATCTCCCGCCTGTAAGGGCGTGCCGGTTCGATTCCGGCTCCGGGCACCACGAACATACATCGCATAGTGCGAAAAAACCTGCTTTCCCCCTTTTCATAGGGGAAAGCAGGTTTTTTTTCGTCTGTCGAAAGTGCAAAATGATGCGTCATGGCACGGACTACTGCTACCTTTGCCAAAATTTACCAACGAATTTACCAAAATGGAACTTCGGTTAAGCATGGAAAAATATGGACGAACTACCCGCTTCGGCGGATTTGTCATATCCGACGTATGAAAAATACAGTCTCACTTTTCCTGGGAGTTGAAACAGCTATCGCCGTACTGTCGGGAGTATTACCCACACCATCATCTGAAAGATTTTCACGGCCGGAATATTGACACGCGATCATGTCGTACGCGCAGCAGTTGACGGACCACGTTATAAGGCCATCGGTCACAGCTGGGCCGTGTTAAATTTCCTCTGGCTCGGCCGCCAGTTTTGCGCGGTTGGCATGATGACCACTTCAGGTATTGAAAACTTACTTTACCGGCCCATGCAATGCCACCAGGCCCTGGAAGACCGCGGCTATCACGGCGGGGTCATTTTGAAACGCGCTGTCGAAATGAATGCCCACCAAAGTCCGCGCATTGTTAAGCAGGGCTCCGCCAACCGCTTCAATTTCGCGCGCTCTTTCTTGAACCTCAAGTTCGACGTCCGAATCCCATGGCTCTACAGTCATAATCAATCTCCAGCGTTAGTAAAATTTAATCATAGCATGATCATTAATCCCGCCAGCACGACGCGCCACCGCTGGCGAATCAGGCCGCACCAGCTGATTCGCCTGCCCGCAAAGCCTGCGTCCGCTGCATGCGAACCACCTCCCACACGCACTTTGACAGGAGCGTCTTCGAGTTCGATGGCAAGCGCCAGGGCGATGGCGCCGAGTGCCCTCTTCGATGCGGGACAGGTCCGTGCATCCGTCACATCGAGTTGAATGGCAAGCGTGCCGGCGCCGATCTCTTCGGCACCTGGGTGGAAGGGTGCAGGACCAGGCCATCGTGCGCGCCGTGATCGCCATGGCGCACCAGATCAGCTGCGGGTGATCGCGGAAGGCGTCGAGACGATCGAGCAGCGCGACTTTTTGCTGGACAACGGCTGCGACGAGATGCAGGGCTATCTGCACAGCCGGCCGGTCAAGGCAGAGGGCATTGCCGCGCTGCTGATGGCGGAACAATGGGGGCGCCAGGAGTAATGCCGCCCGGCTTGCACCGGACGGCATGACTTGCTTGCCTGCATGCGTAGCGAGCGGTCAGAACGTCGCCTTGAACTGCACCCCATACGTGCGTGGCTCGTTGATAATCCCCGTCAAGTTATCAAAGTCGATCGCGCCCAGTGACTGGATCTGGTTGGTGATGTTGCGGCCGTACGCGGAGAGTTCGTAGCGGTCCCATTTGTAGCCCACGCGCAGGCCGCCTTCCAGCAGTTCCTTGGCCTTGTATTCCTTGGCTTCGTACAGGAAGAAGTTGTAGCTGGTGCGGTAGGCCCAGTCGGTGTAGGCGTAGAACTCGCCGTTGGCGAGCGGGATGCTGTATTTCAGCGTGAAGTTGCCCTGCCATTCGGGGGCGCGCGGCAGCGGGTTGCCGTCGATATAGGCGGTGCCGGCGAACGGGCCGCGCGGGTCGGTGACGGTGCAGCCGCTGGCGGCGTTGTTGCTGGCGTTGCCGCAGCTTTGCACGAACAGGCTCTTGTCCTGGATTTCCGTGTGGTTGTAGCTGCCGCCCAGGGTCATGCTGAGCGCATCGCTGAGGTTGGCCTGGAAGTCCAGTTCCACGCCGCGGCCGATGGCCTTGTCGGCGTTGATCAGCTGGTTCATGTTGACGGCGCCGCTGCCGGCGGTCAGCTGCTTGTCTTTGACACGGTACTGGAACACGGCCAGGCTCAGGCGGGCGCGTTTGTCGAACAGGTCCTGCTTGATGCCGGCCTCGACCGACAGGGCTTTTTCCGAACCGGCAAACGACGGACGGTCGGCCAGGCCGTTCAGGCGGCCCTGCATCGATGGCGCGCGGTAGCCGGTGGCGACGCGGGCGTAGGCGTTGGTCGACGGCGTCAGCACATAGGTGCCGCTCAGGTCCCAGCTGATATTGTGCGAGGTGTCGTTCAGGTAGAACGGGCCGGCCGTGGTCGCTTCCACCCGCTTGGCCGAAAAGTCTTTTTCGTCGCGCGTGTAGCGCACGCCGGCGCGCAGTTTCAGCGCGTCCGAGACGGTGTAGTTGAGCGAGCCGAAGGCCGCGTACGATTTCGAACTCTGGTTCTGCGTGGCGTAGTTCGGGCTTTGGGGATTGCCTGGCGCCAGGCTGTCAAACGCGATGCTGTCGATCTGGATGTCTTCCTTGAAGTAGAACAGGCCGCCTATCCATTGCAGCGGGCCGCGCGCAGACGATTCGGCGCGGAACTCCTGCGAGATCTGCTTGTGGTTCGGGATCACGTCGGCCGTCTCGACCACGAAGGGGATGAAGCCGGGCCCCATCGGCGGCGCATACACGGCGCCGTAGCCGCCGTCGACGTCGGCGCGGCTGAAGAAATCGAGCTTTTCGTAGCCGGTGATCGAGTGCAGGGTGACGCCCGGCAAGTCCCATTTCAGGCGCATGCTGCCACCCTTGGTCTTCAGGTGCTGGCGGTTGATGCCGTCGGTCGGGTAGTTGTCGTAGTCAAAACCGTCGACCAGGTCATTGGTGCCTTGCTTGAGGATATTGGCGCGAAACAGGGTGGCGGTGCCGTCGAGGTTGCGCGCATGCACATTGAACAGGGCGCTGAAGTCGCGCGTGGGCTTGACCAGTACCTGCAGGCGGCCGGCGCTGTCTTCATAGCCTTCGAAGTCGCGCGTGCCGGTCGGGCGCGGATTGTGCACGCGGTCGTCGCGGCGCTGGGTCTGGCCCGAAAAGCGCAAGGCCACGGTGTCGCTGACGGGCACGTTGAACGCGCCTTCCACGTTTTTCATGCCATCCTTGCCGAAGCCGCCGCTCAGGTAGCCTTCGGTCTTGAACACGGGCTTGGCCGAGTCGAACTTGATCACGCCGGCCGGCGAGTTGCGGCCGAACAAGGTGCCTTGCGGGCCGCGCAGCACTTCCACCTGGTCGACGTCGAACACGGGAAAGCCTTTCAGCATGGCGTTTTCCATCACCACGTCGTCCATCACCAGGCCGACCGGCTGCGAGGCGTTCAGGTCGAAGTCGGTATTGCCCAGGCCACGGATATAGAAGCGGGGGAAGGTGCGGCCATAGTCGGACTCGACCGACACGCTGGGCGAGCGGCTGTTCAGGAAGCGGATGTCGGCGCCGCCGGCGGTCAGCACGTCGAGTTTTTCGCCCTTCAGCGTGGCGATCGACATCGGCACGTCCTTGATGTTTTCCGCGCGGCGCTGGGCGGTGACGATCACGGTTTCCAATTGGCCGGCGGTGCTGGCGGCGGGCGTCTCGGTAGCTGCCGGCGAGGTCTCCTGGGCCATGGCCTGCAGCGGGAAGGCGGCGGTAATTGCCAGGGCGATCAAGGTGCGGCGCACCATGCCTGCATGCTGTGTGATCATGAAACGACTCCTATCGGTCTGGTTTTGGGGAATGGAAAGGCCGGCTTTTGCCGTCAGTGAAAGTCATGCTATCACGGAAAGTTTTGCCATTCGGACCAGTTTTCACGGTGACTAATTCATATCAATTTCCTCTGAATCCACCAATAAAATCGTATTTGTCGTCACCAGGGCGGTGATGCATAGTGGGGAGCCGGGGCGTTCGCGCCGGTCGCGAAAAACGGCGTGCTTGCCCCTGCGGCGCTGCGTACCCAGGCCAGGGCTGGCAAGCCTTCGGCAAAAAAACAACAACTTCCCTGCATGAGCCTGGCGCCGTGCCATGTTGTTGCAATGCCACATGCTCCCGTCATGCAAGTCGCCCCGCGCGGCACGCTCACTCTGCCGTGCCGCCTTCCCGGCTAAGTATTTGCCCCTCCTGCAGACGGCTGAGGCTTCGCGTAGAATATTAATTAATTTCACCAAAGAAATTTTTATTTCTATCATGCCAATTTCAACCATGACCCCGCTCCCCGCCAGCAGCATCAAGCTGTCCGAACTGATTGCCGCCCTGAGCCAGGCGCTGGACATTACCGAAGGCCAGCCGGAGGGGCACTGCATCCGCTGCTGCTGGATCGGCATGCATGTGGGCCGCGAGATCGGCATGAGTGACGATGAGTTGTGGGATTTGTATTACACCTTGCTGCTGAAGGACCTGGGCTGCAGCAGCAACGCCGCGCGCATCTGCGAGCTGTACCTGACCGACGACCTGGCCTTCAAGCAGGATTACAAGGCGGTGGGCGACAGCCTGCCGCAAGTGCTGAAGTTCGTGCTCAAGCACACCGGGCTGAAAGCCGGGCTGGCCGAACGGTTTCGCGCCGTCATGACGATTCTGCGCGACGGACCGCGCATCGCCCGCGAGCTGGTCGCCACGCGCTGCCAGCGCGGGGCCGATATCGCGCGCCTGCTGCGCTTCCCGGAAAGCGTGGCGGCCGGCATCTACAGCCTCGACGAGCATTACAACGGCCAGGGCAAGCCGGACAGAGTGGCCGGCGAGGCGATTCCCATGTTCTCGCGCATCGCGCTGATGGCGCAGGTGATCGATGTGTTTCATACGGCCGACGGCGCCAGGGCGGCGCGCGCCGAAGTGCGCCACCGCGCCGGCAGCTGGTTCGATCCGCTGCTGGTGGACGCGTTCGAGCGGGTGGCCGAATCGGGCGCGTTCTGGTCGATGTTGCGCTCGGAACATATCGGCGCGGCGGTGGCGGCGCTGGAACCGGCCGCGCGCATCGTGCCGGTCGACGAAGACTACCTGGACGATATCGCTGCGGCCTTTGGCCAGGTGGTCGATTCAAAGAGTCCGTACACCAGCGGCCACAGCGAGCGGGTGGCGCTGTACACCGACATGATCGGCGAGGCCATGGGCCTGTCGCTGGAACGGCGGCGCTGGCTCAAGCGCGGCGCCTTGCTGCATGACGTGGGCAAGCTGGGCGTCAGCAACAGCGTGCTCGACAAGGCTGGCAAGCTTGATACCGACGAGTGGCTGGCGGTGCAACTGCATGCCGGCTATACGCAAAAAATCCTGTCGCGCATCGACGCCTTTGCCGAGCTGGCCATCGTGGCCGCGGCCCACCATGAGCGGCTCGATGGCAAGGGCTATCCGCACGGCCTGCTGGCGGACGCCATTTCGCTGGAAACGCGCATCATCACCACCGCCGACATTTTTGACGCCATCACGGCCGACCGGCCGTATCGCGGCCCGATCCCGATCCCGAAGGCGCTCGACATCATGGCCGAAACGGTTGGCACGGCCATCGACGCACAGTGCTTCGACGCGCTCAAGGCGGCGCTGGCGCGCTTGCCGGAACTGGCGACCGCCGGCGTTGCGGCGATTGCCGTCCCGGCGGCGCCAGCCACGCCCGCACCGGCCGGCGTGGCGCTGGCGGCCTGAGGATGGTCTAGATCGGAAACGCGCCGGCGCCCGACACATTCAGGCAGGCCACCTTGTCGCTGGAAAAATACTTGATCTGACCGAGGCCGATGGCGTAGCAGCCCTCGGCCAAGGGCGAGATCGGCCCGGTGAGTTTTTCGCCATTGACCAGGGTCACCACCCACGGCGTGCCCGCCGACTTGCCCGCGTGGGCCAGTGCTTGTTGTACCAGATCCGACATGCTGCCTCCGATAGAAGGTTGAAAATCAGATCATAGCAGCGCGCCGTCATTTCATGCGTCGGCCAGGTTTTTCGGCAAGGCCACCGAGGTCAGCTTCCAGTGCCACAGGCCATCGCGGCTCAAGGTCAGCTCGCCGACGCGGCTCTTGCTGTGGGCGCGCTGCACCACGACGCTATTCCAGGAAATATAGTTCAGCGAGTAGGCCGGCGCGGTGTTGCGCCGCAAGCCGCTGATGTCGCTGCGCCGGCCGGCCGCGGTTTCATAATGGGCGTTCAGCTTGAGCAGGGCCACGATACCCTCCGGCATCAGCATGGTGTCGAGCAACGGGTCAACGATGTCGGGGTTGATGTCGCTGGCGACTTCCGGCGCGGCGAACAGGGCGCGCAGCTGGCGTCCGAGGTTGGCGCGCAGGCGGTTGCTATCGACATGGGCGGCCAGCGCGTCGGCATCTTGCGTGATGCTGGCGGCGCGGAGCTGGTTCATCGCGAAATACGGCGTGCCATAGAACAGGCCGGCCAGCACCGCCAGCGCCACGATGCCGAAAAAGAGGGCTTTTTTCATCGCAATCTCTCGTTTGCCGGCGCCGTTGCGCCCGAAGTGATGGCATCTTACATAATGTTTCCTTAAATAAATCTAGATATTATGGTAATTGTTTGCTCTGGATCAAGTCAGCGCGTATTCGCCTTGTCTGCGTGACATGATCACAAGTCGGCCGGCAAGGCCAGGTCCGCCAGCTGCCAGTCCCACATGTCGCGCCGGCGCAGCACGAAGGCGCTGGCCGCGTCGCCGGCGCCGGCGCGCCGCAGCACCACCTCGTTCCAGGAGCGGTAGGACATGCGGAAATCGCGGCGTTCGCCATTCGCCCCATGCTTGCCGTGCAGGATCAGCACCGTCAGGCCGGGCGGCGAGACGATCCTGTCGAGCAACTGCCGCAGTTCGTCCTCGCTGCCAGCTTCGCCGGCCGCGCGCAGCTGGCGGGCCACGCTGGCGCGCAGGGCCGGCAGGTCGGCGTAGTGGGCCAGATTGGCCGTGCGCACCGACCTGGCGGCCATGCTGATGCGGTACATGGCGATATACGGGCTGACATACGTGAAGCCGACAGCGGCAATGGTAAAAATCGCCGCGACGGCGTGCTTTCTTTTCATGTCTCGATGCCGGGATAATGGGAGTGGCCGTGATTTTACCCGGTGAGGCAGGGCAGATGGTGTAGCATGCGTGCCGGCGCGCACCATCGCGCCGTACTACAGAGGACAACCATGAATATCATTATCAATCAGGTGCTGCAGTCGTATGTCGACCCGCTGACCGAGAGCGAATACGCGGCGCTCGAGCGCAGCCTGCTGGCCGAAGGCTGCCGCGACGCGCTGGTGCTGTGGAACGACGTGCTGATCGACGGCCACAACCGCTACGCCATCTGCCGCAAACATCATATCGACTTCAGGACCATCCAGAACAGCAGCTTCGAGTCGCTCGACGACGTGATGCTGTGGATGATCGACAATCACCTGGCGCGTCGCAGCGTCTCGGATTTCCAGCGCGGCGTGCTGGCGCTGAGGAAAAAGGAAATCGTCGCCGCGCGCAGCCCGGCGCCGGCCGCTGCCGACGAGGCGGCGGAAGGCGAGAGCGCGCCGAAGCCGGCCATGAGCACGCGCGAAGACGTGGCCAAGGCCGCGCGCCTCTCCAGCAACCAGATCAGCCAGATCGAAAAGATCCAGAAGGCGGCCACGCCGGAGCTGGTCGAAGCGGTGCGTGCGGGCACGATCTCCATCAATGCGGCGGCCACCGTGGCCTCGCTGCCGCAGGACGAGCAGGTGGCGGCCGTGGCCGGCGGCAAGAAGCTGTTGCGCCAGGCGGCCAAGGAGATCCGCGAACAGCGCGCCGCCACACGCACGCCGCGCGAACCAAAGATGCCGCACGTGTCGCAGGATACGCCCGAGACCGGCAACGAGCCATGGGCGGAGAATGCCGCCCAGGCGCCCAGCGAGGTGGAACGCCTGCGCGGCGAGCTGGCCGGCCTGAAGCAGCGCGTGGCGCAGCTGCAGGCGGAAAACACGGAATTGAACCAGCGCATCGCGGCGCTGATCGACGCATCCTGAACCCCGGAGTAGAGCCATGTCCACCCGCCGCTGGCTGCATGCCGCCGCCCTTTGCGCTGCGTGCGCCGCGCCCCATGCAGTTACCGCTGCTCCCGCCACCGACTTGGCGCGCTGGCAGGCGCAGGCCGCCAATGTATCGATCGCGCGCGACACCTGGGGCATCCCCCATGTGACGGGCAAGAGCGATGCGGACGCCGTCTTCGGCCTGATGTATGCGCAGGCCGAAGACGATTTTGCCCGCATCGAACTCAATTACATCAACGCCATGGGGCGCCTGGCGGAAGTGGAGGGCGAGCGCGAGCTGTACCGCGACCTGCGCATGAAGCTGTTCATCGATCCGGCCGAACTGCAGGCGCAGTACCGCGCCAGCCCGCCCTGGCTGCGGCAACTGATGGATGCGTTTGCCGATGGGCTCAATTTTTACCTGGCCACCCACCCCCAAGTCACACCGCGCCTGATCACGCATTTCGAGCCGTGGATGGCCTTGAGCTTCAGCGAAGGCAGCATCGGCGGCGATATCGAATCGGTCAACCTGGCGCAGCTGGAAGCCTTTTATGGCCAGGCGGCGCTGCCTGTGCCGGCACCGGCGCTGGCCGTTTCCGCCAGCGGCCTGGACGCGGAACCGAGCGGCTCGAACGGCTTTGCCATCGCGCCGGCCATCACCCAAAACGGCCATGCGCTGTTGATGATCAATCCGCACACCTCGTTCTACTTCCGGCCCGAAGTGCAGGTCACCAGCGGCGAAGGCCTGAACGCCTATGGCGCGGTGACCTGGGGCCAGTTCTTTGTCTACCAGGGCTTCAACGAGCGCATCGGCTGGATGCATACCTCGGGCGGCGGCGACGTGATCGACGAGTACCTGGAAACCATCGTCGAGCACGACGGCGCCTGGCACTACCGCTACGGCGGCGCGCTGCGGCCCCTGAAAGCCGTGCCGATCAGCTTGCCCTACAAACTGGCCGGTGGCGGCATGGCCAGCCGCACCATCACCGCCTACTACAGCCACCACGGCCCCATCGTGCGTGCGCAGGACGGGCGCTGGGTGGCGGTGCGCCTGATGAACGAACCTTTGACGGCCCTGACGCAGTCCTACACGCGCACCAAGGCGCGCGATTACGCGTCTTTTTACCGCACCATGGAACTGCGCACCAATTCCTCGAACAACACCGTGTATGCGGATGCCGATGGCAATATCGCTTACTTTCACGGCAACTTCATCCCCGTGCGCGATCCCCGTTTCAACTGGAAGCAGCCGGTCGACGGCAGCGACCCGGCCACCGAATGGCGCGGCCTGCATGAGGTGGGCGAGACGATCACGCTGCTCAACCCGAAAAATGGCTGGATCCAGAACACCAACAACTGGCCGTACTCGGCCGCTGGGCCGCACAGCCCTCGCCAGCAGGACTACCCGGCCTATATGTCGGTGTATGGGGAAAATGCACGCGGCCTGCATGCGGTCAAGGTGTTCAGCCAGCGCAGCGGCTTTACGCTAGACAGCCTGATCGCCGCCTCCTACGACAGCGAACTGACGGCCTTCGAGACCTTGCTGCCGCCGCTGTTTGCGGCATACGATGCGCTGCCCGCAGATGCGGCCGACAAGCTGGCGCTGGCCGGCAAGATCGCCTTGCTGCGCGGCTGGGACTGGCGCTACGGGCTGGCGTCCACCGCCACCTCGCTGGCCGTGTTCTGGGGCCAAGGGCTGGCCGAGACGGCGGGCAAGGCGGCGCGTGCCGCCGGCGTGCCGGTGGTCGACTTCATGGCGACCGGACAAGTAAGCGCCGCGCAGCGGCTGGCGGCGCTGTCGGCTGCTGCGGCCAGGCTGGAGCGCGATTTTGGCTCCTGGCAAACGCCGTGGGGCGAGATCAACCGCTACCAGCGCCTGACCGGCGACGTGGTGCAGCCGTTCGACGACAATCAGCCCAGCCTGCCGGTGCCGTATGCCTCGGGCAACTGGGGCGCGCTGGCGGCCTATGGCCAGACCAGCAAGAGCACGACCAGGCGGATTTACGGCGAGCGCGGCAACAGCTTCGTGGCGGCGGTGGAGTTCGGACCCAGGATCAGGGCAAAAAGCATTCTGGCGGGCGGCCAGAGTGGCGACCCGGCCTCGCCGCACTTCCAGGACCAGGCGGCCATGTATGCGCGCGGCGAATTCAAGGACGTGCTGTTCTACCCGGAAGAGGTGGCGCGGCACCTGGAGCGCCGCTACCACCCGGGGCAATAGCACCGCTCAGATCGCGTCGAGCGCCGTGCGCAGATCGTGACGCAGGTCTTCCAGGTCTTCGATGCCCACCGACAAACGGATCAGGCCGTCGCCTATGCCCAGCCTGGCCCGCTGTTCGGCCGGTATGCTGGCATGCGTCATCAGGGCAGGGTGCTCGATCAGGCTTTCCACGCCACCCAGGCTTTCGGCCAGGGCAAACACTGCACAGCGCTCCAGAAAGCGGCGTGCGCCGGCCAGGTCGGTGTCCAAATCGATCGAAATGATGCCTCCGTAGCCATCCATCTGGCGCTGCGCCAGCGCATGCTGCGGGTGCGACGCCAGGCCCGGATAAAATACTTTTTTTACTTCCTTCTGCTGCTCCAGCCACTGCGCCAGCGCCAGTGCGCTCTTGCAATGACGCTCCATGCGGATCGCCAGCGTTTTCACGCCGCGCAGCGCCAGGAAGCTGTCGAACGGGCCTGCAATCGCGCCCACCGAGTTCTGCAGGAAGCCCAGCTGCTCGCGCCATTCCGCCTGGCGCTCCTCGGCGCCGACGATGGCGATGCCGCCGATAATGTCCGAGTGGCCGTTCAGGTACTTGGTGGTGGAATGCACCACGATATCGAAACCGTGCTCCAGCGGGCGCTGTACCAGCGGGCTGGCAAAAGTATTGTCGGCCACGGCGATAATGCCGCGTTCACGGCAGATGTTGGCGATCGCGCGCAGGTCCGCCAGTTTCAGCATCGGGTTGGTGGGCGTTTCCACCCACACCATCTTCGTTTCCGGGCGCAGCGCGGCCAGCAGGTTTTCCGGATTGGTCAGATCCACATATGTAAACTCATGGCCGGCCGAACGGCGCCGCACGCGCTCGAACAAACGATACGTGCCGCCGTACATATCGTCGCCGGCAACGATATGGCTGCCCGCGTCCAGCAGTTCCAGCACCGACGAAATCGCGGCCAGGCCCGAGGCAAACGCAAACGCGGCGCTGCCGCCTTCGAGGTCGGCCACGCAGCGTTCCAGCGCCCAGCGCGTGGGATTGTGCGAGCGGCCGTAGTCCAGGCCCTTGTGCACGCCGGGGCTTTCCTGCACGAAAGTGGAGGTGGCGTAAATCGGCGGCATGATGGCGCCCGTCGACGGGTCGGGCGACTGGCCGGCGTGGATCACGCGCGTGGCGAGATGGCTCTTGCGGGTGGTTTTATCGTTCAAGATAGTGTCCTGCGTAAGTGGTTGAGAAGGTCGAAGCGCGTGATCAGGCCGTAGAACAGGGCGTCGTCGGCGACCACCGCCGTCAGGCCCCGCTCCAGGGTGGCGCGCAGGGCCGCAATACCTGCCGAGGGCGCCAGGGTTTCGATCTGGGTGGTCATGGTGTCGCCCACCAGGCCGGCAAAGTGGGCCGCGTCGCCAGAGACATGCAGCAGCAGGTCCGACTCGTCGAGTATGCCCACCAGCTTGCCCGCATCGAGCACCGGCAGCTGCGCCAGGTCGCTGGCGCGCATGCGGTTGAAGGCGGTGAGCAGGGTGTCGCCGGGCGCCACGCTGACCACGTCGCCTTCGTCGTAGCGGCGTCCGATCAGGTCGCGCAGGTCGCCCGACAGTGCCCGCTGCAACAGACCCTGGTCGCGCATCCAGCCATCGTTATAGACCTTGGACAGGTAGCGCGTGCCGGTGTCGCACACGAACGTGACGACCCGTTTCGGCGTGGTCTGTTCGCGGCAGTACTTGAGGGCCGCCGCCAGCAGGGTGCCGGTCGACGAGCCGCCGAGGATGCCCTCGGCCAGCAGCAGGGCGCGCGCGCTGTCGAAGCTTTCCTGGTCAGTAATCGTGTAGGCATGTTTCACGCTGTCCATGTCGGCGATCGAGGGGATGAAGTCTTCGCCGATGCCTTCCACCGCCCATGAACCGCTGGTGTCGCTGACCCTGCCCGACTCGATATATTCGGTGAGGATGGAACCTTGCGGATCGGCCAGCACGAATTCCAGCTGCGGCTGCGCCTTGCGGAAATAACGCGTCAAGCCCGTCAGGGTGCCGGACGAGCCGACACCGACCACGATGGCGTCTACGTCATGGCCGCTCTGCTCCCAGATTTCCGGGCCGGTGGTGGTTTCATGCGCGAGCGGATTGGCGGGATTGTTGAACTGGTCGGCAAAGAAGGCGCCCGGCAGTTCGCGCGCCAGGCGCGCCGCGTAATCCTGGTAGTACTCGGGGTGGCCCTTGCCGACGTCCGAGCGAGTGGTGTGCACTTCGGCGCCCAGGGCCTTCAAATGCAGCACTTTTTCGGTCGACATCTTGTCCGGCACCACCAGGATCACGCGGTAGCCCTTGATGCGGCCGACCAGCGCCAGGCCGATGCCGGTATTGCCGGCCGTCGCCTCGATGATGATGCCGCCCGGCTGCAGGCTGCCGTCGGCTTCGGCCGCCTCAATGATGGACAGGCCGATGCGGTCCTTGATGGAGCCGCCGGGGTTTTGCGATTCGAGTTTCAGGAGCAGTTGGCAGGGGCCAGTGTCCAGCCTGGTCACTTCGACCAGCGGGGTATTGCCGATCAGCTTGTAGAGCGCCGGCGGTTGGGATGGCGAAAAAATCGTACGATCATTCATGATGGCTCCTGTCAGCGAAACAGCCGCACCGGATTGTGTCCAGGGCCGCCTTTCGTGCCGCGCAGTGTAGGCGCGGGTCCGGGTGCTGCGAACGAATGTTTTAATGCTAGCTTATGCGCATTTCATCTATCCGCCAGGCTTGCCACGCCAGTATGCGCCGCTTCAATACAGGCTGTCGCAACGCTGTCAGGCGACTTATAATGGCGTCCTCGCGGAATGTGATAAACCGTATCCAGACAAGACAAAGACAGGCAGGCGGCAGTGGCAAAACTTTATTTCCGGTATTCCGCAATGAACGCGGGCAAGTCGACGGCCTTGTTGCAAGTCGCGCACAACTACGAAGAGCAGGGCCAGCAGGTGCGCCTGTACACGGCCGCCATCGACAGCCGCTACGGCGTGGGCCGCGTCACTTCACGGCTGGGGCCGCAACGAGTCGTCGATATTTTCGACGCCGATACCAACTTCCTGCTTGATATCCCGCAAGTCGCTTGTTTGCTGGTCGATGAAGCGCAGTTCCTCAGCACGCAGCAAGTGCAGCAGCTGCATCAGCTGGCGCAAGTCAAGGGCGTGCCCGTCATCTGCTACGGCCTGCGCACCGACTTCAAGGGCGAACCCTTCCCCGGCTCGGCCTATCTGCTGGCGCTGGCCGACGATATCGAAGAATTGAAGAACATCTGCACCTGCGGCAAGAAGGCCACCATGAATATCCGCGTCGACGAGCAGGGCCGCCGCATCAAGGAAGGCGAGCAGATCAGTATTGGCGGGAATGAGTCTTATCGGCAGGCTTGCGGACGGTGTTTTTATTCCTGATGTTCCGATCGATTCACGTTTTCATCGCGTGATAAGTCTTCAGCTATGGTAGGCACGACGTCAGTGCCGTCATTGGCTTTGGACTATTGCGCGAACGAAGTACTTAAGGTATCGACAATCTGCTTAAAAATCCACGAGTCGCGCTGCTCAGCTCTTGGTGGGGACGAAGGGTGGTGGGATGCGCCCAAATTGGACGCGGGCGGCATCTATGCCACTGAGCCCAATGGTTTGATAGTCCTTGTACTTGCCGCCGATACGGATCACAACCCGGTGGAAAGTATGACTCTTCCAAGTATAGGTTTTTTTGTCAGGGGCAAGGGAGATGGCGCTTTCTTCAATGTTTCCATGCCCAAAAACGAGCTTCGGGCATTTGCGTAGGATTTGTTTAATATCGAGAACGATTTTGATCAAATGAATCAAGAAACGGTTAAGCGCATAGCAGCGTGTGAAATATTTGCGGTTACGCTGGATGCGTACCAGAGAGACATCGGACCGCAGGATAGAACGGATATTGTTACCTATCGAAGGCTGTAGTGCTAACAGTTCATTGGCAAGCCTGACATGGGCTGCATCAACTGATTGGAAGATCTCTTTTTTTCCGCTCCACATATATGATGTGTTCGAATACTGATCGAGCGATAAGATTTCTTTTAAAATCACATCCAGGTTGCGAGGGTTGTGAGTAATATTTGGCGTGATATCCTTGATAATTTCTTTCCAAATTGCAACTGGGTGTGGAACTTTTTTATCGATCAGGCAGCGTATGGCATCTTGGATGGCGCCGTCGCCGGAACCGACGATTAAGGCTGACACGTGACTGATCCCAGTAATTCCAAAGTAAAGGTGAGTTAAATCATCTGAGGACCAGAATGGAGGGGTATCGAAATCGATTCCTGCATAATTCGTTTCCTCGGCGGAAAATCCACCGGCAAAAATAATCCAGTCAACTTCTATAGTGCGATTTATCACGCCACTTAGCGCATCGGTCAAGATGATCGGTGGTAAGCCAATGGGCAGCGTGGGAATTGGGTCAACTGGTGTTAAAAGGGATTGCAAGTCTTTTTTACTAGAATCATCGATGCGAATATTTGGTAGGTACCAATTCTTCTTTTTAAATTGCTTCGCATTGTTTTTTAATGTGATCAGATTTCTTCCTAACTTAGCTTCAAGATCTAAACGCAGTTTTTCCATGCTGACTGGCGCTGTGAAATTCATTAGGAACCCAGTCTTTTTATCAGCAGCGAGAAAAGTCCCGTCCGCTGGTGGATGCCGATGCTCATCGAATAAATGCGCAGGCCATTCGTACATAGTTGGGCTGAGGTAGCGTGTACCCGCACCTGCTAAGGCTCCGCTTGGAAACTCTTCTTTGTCGATAAGCACAAACCCGAGGCCAATCCTCTTAGCCTCCGTCGCAGCAGCAAGCCCGGCGATACCTGCACCGCAGATCAGGAGAGGGCGGGTTCGATGCGATTCGTTCAATTGCGCAAGTGCTCGTACTATCATTTGCGCGCGCACGATCTGATCCCGAATACTAGCGTTAACTACTCCAAATCCGATATCAAATTGGAATGGAGCAATTTTATGCGCGATGAGTGCAAGAAATGCATTGTGAACTTCTAACATCAATACTCCTCCAACAGGCGACGGTATGCATTCAGCTCTACTGAAAACAAGACAGGGTGACCGACAACCTCAGTTAAACCACCGGCTCCTGAGTTTCCGTCGCCATTATTACCTCCATTTCCATCCGCACCATTACCATTGCCACCATTGTTGCGCCGAGCTATATTATCCGTTTCTTTGTTTCCAAGATAAGCCCGCGGCATTTCAGGAGGCTGTTCACGAAAACGTGTCTCTGGGTAAGTGCCAATTTCTTTTAATTCATCGATAGATATTGTTTTGGTAAAATCGTCTCGTTTCATCTTTGGGGCCGGGCCATTGAAAATTTCAATGAAACCATTTCCACGCCAACGAATGACTAATAGATGACAGTTAACGTCGCGAAGTGTGATGGGTTGATTGCTGAACCTTAGGTGCAATTCAACCACTCGACCCATAAAAGTAACATCTTGATAGTCGATGGATAAACGATGATCAATTAATCCATATATACTGACTGCAGCCGTGTGGCAGTGCTCCACACGTGCTCTATAAGATAAACGTCCGCGCATGCGTAAAAGTAGCGAAGATAAATCTCTAACTTCGGGATAGTCTGGGCCTAAAAATATCATAACGAGGTTAGCGATCCAACCAACAGGTCGACCGCGAAGAAATGTGATATATGAATGATAGCCTATTATTCTTCAAATGTGTTTGCAGTTAATTAAATATTTTTTGAATAAATAATTTTTGGAAAGATAATATATGGGCGGGGCTTAGCTTGACTTTGTCCATTGGTGAGCGAATGACGGAGGGAACGTATGCCCGGAATGTATTGTCAGTCATTGATCCACTCTTGGACAAGAGGTCAATCATGGCAACGTTACCATTCGGGATTACGAAGGTTATTGTAGGATTTTCCGATCTGTTTTCCAAGCGAGCCTGGCCTCTGGTGCCGGTGTTGCTTGCGGGCGCAATTGTGGCCGTTGGCCCGCGAACGGTCGCCGCCGTGCTGCGTGTCATGGGCATGGTCATAGAGCGGCAATTTCAGCAGTACCACCGAATGCTGAATCGTATCCAATGGTCGCCGCTGGCCACCGGCCGGCGTCTTCTGTGCATGCTGATCGCCGTGTTCGTTCCGCAGAGCCCCCCTGCTCATGGCCCTGGACGACACGATCGAACGGCGGCGCGGACCCAAGATTGCCGCCAAGGGAATCTACCGCGATCCGGTGCGATCGAGTCACATTCATTTCGTCAGGGCCAGTGGCTTGCGTTGGCTGTGCTTGATGTTACTGGCGCCAATCCCCTAGGCCCGGCGCCACTGGTCATTGCTGTTCTATTCGGTACTGGCGCCGTCGGAGCGCTACTACTTGGACCGCCACCTGCGCCCCAACAAGTTCACCGATCGTGCACTTCAATTACTGCTGATGATCCAGCGTTGGCTGCCAAATCGGTCTGTTGTCGTTGCCGACAGCAGTTTTGCGGTATTGAAACTGCTTGCCGCCGCGCGCGACACAGTGTGCATCGTCACCCGCCCGCGCCTCAATGCCGCCCTGTACGATCCTGCGCCTGCTCGGGCATCCGACACGAAGGGACGATCACAACTGAAAGGAGCCCTCCAACCAATGTTCACCCAGACACTCGCTTCCGCCACCACGCTTTGGCATGAAGCCATGCTTTCCCAATGGTATGAAGAAGGAGATAAAACAGTCGAGTTCGCCACCGGCACAGCTATCTGGTACCGCGCCACCTTGCCAGTCGTGCCGCTGCGCTGAGTACTGGTGCGCGATCCGCGCGGCACCTTCCAGGCGTAGGCATTCCTGTGTACCGACCTGGAAGCCGGACCGGAGCAGATACTGGCATGGTTCATCCGTCGTTGGCAGATCGAAGTGACGTTTGAGGAGACGCGTGTCCATCTGGGCATGGAGACACAACGCCAGTGGTCCGCACAGGCCATCTCGCGCACGACGCCGGCGATTCTGGGACTGTATTCGATCGTCACGCTGGTAGCCAACGAGCTGTTGGCGGGACAAGCCATGATGATGCGTCACTCTGCCTGGTACGCCAAGGACAGCCCGACCTTCTCCGACACGGTCGCCTTGGTACGCCGGTCGATATGAAGCGCGGGTATTTTTTGCGGGTCGCAGTCAGAAACCGATATCATGAGAATCCCCCGCACACTATTTGAGCGCCTGACGGAGACCGTCCGTTACGCCGCCTGAATGAATAAAGCCAAGCTTAGAGGGGCCAGAAAAAATCAACTCTTATAAGCTAGTCTGTTGAGTAGCATACGCGCTTCTGCCAACCAAACCCAAGCTGCCGAGACGTCGAGTTTGCGGTCGTGATGCATCACCGTGCGGCGCCAGCGTTCAGTCCACGCATGGGTTCTTTCGACCACCCAGCGCATGGGAAGGATCGTGAACCCGGCATTTGTACCTGCGGCATGCTCAGGGGTGATCTTGGGATCGTGCAGCGTTCCAGTCGTACCATTGGCTAGATGACGCACCACTTCAACTCGAATATGGTGCGCCTGCTCGATGGCATGCGCGCATTTCCCGCCATAGGCGCCGTCGGTATAGAGCTTTTCGAGGCGAGGGCTCTTGCTGCACGCTTGCGTTATCACGGTTGCTGCCGCATCCCGGTCTTGCACGCTTGCAGCGGTGACGGACACTGCGATGATCAGCCCCATGGTATCGACCACGAGATGACGTTTGCGCCCTCTGACCTTCTTGCCTGCATCAAATCCGCTTGCGCCACCTTGCGGCGAAATACGGGTGGACTGTGCATCAATTACTGCAGCACTTGGCGTACTTGCTCGCCCCGTACGTACACGCCATTGTTCGCGCAGCCGGTCTTGCATCTGTTCGAATACACCTGCGTCAACCCAGCGTGAAAACGCCTCGTAGACCGCCTGCCAGGGTGGAAACGTCTCGGGTAGCAGCCGCCATGCGCAGCCGGTGCGCAGCACGTAAGAACACGCGTTAACGAGATCGCGGCGGCTGTAACGCACGGGCGTGCCTCGCTGTCCCGGCGTACGCTCGAACAGGTCAGCAACGAGCTCCCATTCAGCATCTGTCAGGTTGGTGCTGTATGGCAAGATGGCCTCGCGCCTGTGGGCTGCCGTGTAGCCATACCGCTTGGCGCCCTCGGCGCACACCGCGCCCGTACGGCGTAGTGGCTTGAGCCGTACGATGCCTAACGCGCGTAGGGCTCGACGAATCGTTGCTGCGCACACGCGCAGAGCGCAGCGGTGATGCAGCTCGTCGGCGATTTCCTGCAAGCTGGCCTGAGCGCGCTCCATGACGATTTCGTGCAAAACTGCGATATGCTCAGGCTTCAACGCTGGTGGTCTGCCGCCGGCGCCGCTTGACGGCTCAGTGCTGCCGAGTGAGTGTTTGGTTGCCATGGCATGCTCCCTCCACATTGAGATAGCATGCCACAACTTCGTTGTTGATTTTGTCTACACTCTCTCAATTATCTTCCGCGATTTTTCAATGCCGCCAGTTTCTGGGAAAGCTTTTCCTTGAAATCATCCAGTTGCGCCGCAGTCATGCTGAACGTGGAAAACCAGTCGATGCTGTCGTACATGTCATTTTCAGACAGATAGGTTGAAAGTTCCCTGATGATGGCGTCACATTCGTCATCAAAAACATGCATGTCAAAATGAAGGATGTCTTTCAAGGGGTGATCGCCCGGTCCGCCTGCTGCCATTTTTTTGAGGGTAAATTATAGGATTGCGGTTGATCGGATATCAGTCGGCGACCGGCATGCCCACATCGGCATCATCCGACAAGGCCAGGTCGCCGCGCTCGAACGCCGCCAAAATTTCATTGGCGCGCGCCACATCGTGTTCGCGCACCAGGATGCGCGCGCCGCCGATGGCCGCAGCCAACAGCATGTCGGCCTGCATGTGCTGGTCGTCCGCCAGCAGCACGTCGATGCCGGCGGCGGCCAGGCAGCCGCGGATGACGTGGGCGTCGGTGGGGATCATCAAACGGGCAATCAGAACGTAGTCGTCGTGCATGGGGTCTCCCGGCGGTGGCTGTTGATTCATCTTAGCACCGCCGGGCCACGCTTGCGCTTACAGCTTGAACACGCCCACCACTCTTTCCATTTCATGCGCCTGTTCCTGCAGCGCATCGGCGGCCGCCGCCGCTTCTTCCACCAGCGCCGCGTTCTGCTGGGTCACCTGGTCCATCTGCGCGATGGCCTGGTTGACCTGGTCGATGCCGCTGCGCTGCTCGTCGCTTGCTTGCGCCACTTCCGCCATCAGGGCGCTGGCCTTGTGCACGCTGTCGACTACCTTGTCGATGGTGGCACCGGCCTGGCTCACTTGCGCATGGCCCAGGTCGACCGTGGTGGTCGAGGCCTGGATCAGATCCTTGATTTCTTTCGCCGCTGCGCTTGAGCGGTGCGCCAGGTTGCGCACTTCGGTCGCCACCACGGCAAAGCCGCGGCCCTGCTCGCCGGCGCGCGCCGCTTCCACGGCCGCGTTCAGGGCCAGGATATTGGTTTGAAAGGCGATGCCGTCGATCACGCCGATAATGTCGGTGATCTTGCCCGAGGAACTGCGGATCGCTTCCATGGTACTGGTCACCTGCGCCACGGCCGCGCCGCCCTGGGCCGCCAGTTCGGACGAGGTTTGCGCCAGGCTGCTGGCCTGCCGCACGTGGTCGACGTTCTGGCGCACGGTCGAGCTCAGCTCTTCCATCGAGGCGGCGGTTTCTTCCAGCGAGCTGGCCTGCTGTTCGGTGCGGCTCGACAGGTCCAGGTTGCCGCTGGCGATTTCACCGGAGGCGGTGGCGATCTGGCCGGCGCTGCCGCGCACCTGGCCCACCACTTTGGACAGGTTGTCGCTGATATGGTTCAGCGCGCGCAGCAGGCGGCCGATTTCATCCTGGCTGGTGGTGTCCAGGTGCACCGTCAGGTCGCCGCCGGCGATCTGTTCGGCGGCCGCTTCGGCATGCGCCAGCGGTCGCGAGACAAGCTTGCGCACCAGCAAGTACAGCAGCACGGCAAAGACCAGCATGGCGACCAGGCCCGAGATGGCCAGCTGGTTGCGCATCTGGCGCGCTTCAAGCGTGATTTCATCGGTAAAAGTGCCGCCAGCGATGATCCAGCGCCAGTCCTTGAATTCGCGGTAATACAGCTGCTTTTCGCGCGCGGTGCTGGCGGTCTGGCCCGGTGCGGTCCAGGTATAGCGCATGGCGCCGTTCTTCTGCTTGATCATGTCCTGGATAAACAGGCGGCCGTCGCTGGCCTTGAAGTCGAGCGCGCTCTTGCCTTCGCTGTTCGGATGCAGCACCAGCTGGCCGTAATTGGCGCCGGGCGCCGTGTCGACGATATAGATGTAGCCGGTCTGGCCGATTTTGACCTGGCGGATTTTTTCTTTCAGCATCGTCAGGTTTTTCGTGATGTCGAGCCCGATGAACAGCACGCCCACCACCTTGCCGGCCGCATCGCGCACGGGGTCGTATTGGGTGATGTATTGCTTGCCGAACAGGGTCGCCATGCCGACGAAGCTCTGGCCGGCGCGCAGCGGCGCGTAGCTGGGGTGGCTGTGGTCGAGTTCGGTGCCCACGGCCCGTTCGCCGTCCTGCTTTTTCAGCGAGGTGCTGATGCGCACGAATTCATCGCCGTTGGCGGCGAAAATGGTGGCGATCACACCGGTTTGCGTGGTGTAGCGGTCGACCAGGGCGGTATCGAGGTTGAGTATCTTGTCGCCATTCGACAGCTGCGGCGTGGCCTTGCCGGCGACCGCCACCATATTGCCGGCATCGACCGTAAACGGGCCGGGAAACTCGGCCGCGAACAGGCGCGCAAAGCTGGCCGCTTCATTCACCATCGCCGTATGGAACACTTCGGTGGTGGTCATGACGCTGTCGAGCTCACTGATGACGGCCGCTTCCGCCCGCTGTTCCAGCACGTGCGAGGTGCGCATGCTCATCATGGTCGTCAGGCTGGCCAGGATCAGGCTCACCAGCGCAAACGTAAACACGGTGATCTTGCCGCCGACACTCCAGTGGCGGGGATGAAAAGAAAATTTCTGCATAAATTGTGGTTTCAAAAAGTCAAAATGGCTGCGCGCGGCGCACGCGCAATGCGCCTTGCCGCTTGAAAAGCAGGCAATGGCGAGCGGATGAAACGCAGGTACAAGTGGCGCTGAATAGGGGGTGGGGCTGGCCGGTGGCTGTGTGGACAGGCCGGCGAACAAGGTGCGATGATATCACGTTGCGCACATTTTGTTTCTTTGCGCAATGATAAAAGTCAATGAATACAATAACTTGTGATAAATATTGGCGAGCTTGCCATGCCGTTTTTCCGCGCTCTACTGGTCTTTGGGCAGGCGACATCCGCTTACGAATGTTTCAGTTTGTAATGAATCCGACATCGTGTTTAACGCGGGCTTAAGCTTCCGGGAAGAAACTGATATTCCATCGGAGACTGCCTCTGTGTATCCTGTAGAATTACAGGCAGACCAGTCGTGATATCCCCTTACTGTCGTAGTGGCTGGCGCGTGATCGATCGACGAATATCGACGAAGCATCAACGATCAACGGCGCCGCCAGTAAATGATTTAACCAATTTTCGGAGAAGCCGATGAAGAAGCAATTAATCCTGGTCACCCTGGCGCTTGCCCTGTCAGCCCACGCTGGCGCAGCCCAGGCCGACAAGAGCGCCGCTCCTCCGCCCATCATGAAGCCCATGGCCCAGCAGACGCAAGCCGCGCTGTGGGCCTCGCGCGTGCTGTCGCGCTATCACTACAAGGCAACCCCGCTCGACGATGCGATGTCGGAAAAAACCTTCGACCGCTATTTCAAGTCGCTCGATGCCGAAAAGCTGTTTTTCGTGCAGGCCGATATCGACCGTTTCGCCCCCTTGCGCACCAAGCTCGACGATGCCATCAATGGCGAAGACCTGACGGCGCCATTCGCCATCTACAATCTGTACCAGCAGCGTTTCGACGACCGCATGGCCTATGCGCGCGAACTGCTGAAGACCAAATTCGATTTCTCGGCCGATGAAAGCTATCAGCTCGACCGCGAAAAAGCCGCCTGGCCGAAAAACGAAGAAGAAGTGCGCGACCTGTGGCGCAAGCGCGTCAAGAACGACTGGCTGCGCCTGAAACTGGCCGGCAAGGAAGACAAGGCCATCCGCGACACGCTCGACAAGCGCTATGAAAGCTACACCACACGCTCGCGCAAGCTGAACAATGAAGACGTGTTCCAGATCTTCATGAACGCCTACGCCATGTCGATCGAGCCGCATACCAATTACCTGGGCCCGCGCGCCTCGGAAAACTTCGATATCGCCATGCGCTTGTCGCTGGAAGGCATCGGCGCCGTGCTGCAGACGCGCGACGAATACACGGTGGTGCGCGAAGTGGTGCCGGGCAGCCCGGCCGGCCTGTCGGGCAAGCTGAAAGTGGGCGACCGCATCATCGGCGTGGGGCAGGGCGAAAGCGGCCCCATCACCGAAGTGCTGGGCATGCGCATCGACGACGTGGTGCAGCTGATCCGCGGCACCAAGGATTCCGTGGTGCGCCTGGACATCCTGCCGGCCGACGCCGGCCCGGACGCCAAGCACACCATCCTGCCGCTGGTGCGCAAGAAGATCAGCATGGAAGAGCAGGCCGCCAAGAAATCGATCATCGAAGTGCGTGAAAACGGCGTCAAGCGCCGCATCGGCGTGATCGCCTTGCCGACCTTCTACCAGGATTTCGAAGCGCGCCGCCGCGGCGACAAGGATTTCAAGAGCGCCACGCGCGACGTGACCCGTTTGCTGGGCGAGCTGAAAAAGGAGAAGGTCGACAATGTGCTGATCGACTTGCGCAACAATGGTGGCGGCTCCCTGAATGAAGCCGTCGAACTGACCGGCCTGTTCATCGACAAGGGCCCGGTGGTAATGCAGCGCAGCGCCGAAGGCAAGGTCGATATCGAAAGCGACACCAACGCAGGCCTGGCCTGGGATGGCCCGATGGGCGTGCTGATCAACCGCGGTTCGGCCTCGGCTTCGGAAATTTTCGCCGCCGCCATCCAGGACTACGGCCGTGGCCTGGTGATCGGCGAGGGCAGCTTCGGCAAGGGCACCGTGCAGACCCTGATCAACCTCGACCGTTTTGGCGGCAGCGAGAAAGCGCGCCTGGGCGAGCTGAAGATGACGGTGGCGCAGTTCTTCCGCATCAATGGCGGCACCACGCAGTTGCGTGGCGTCACGCCCGATATCAAGCTGCCGGCCATGTCGGACACCGAAAACTTCGGCGAATCGAGCTACGACAACGCCCTGCCATGGGTGGCCATCAAGCCGGCGCCGTATGTGCCGACCGGCGACCTGAAGGAAATCGTGCCCTTGCTGGACAAAAAGCATGAAGCGCGCGTGGCCAAGGACAAGGACTTCCAGTACCTGCAGGATGACATCGCCCTGGTCGTCAAGCAGCGCAAGGAAAACCAGCTGTCGCTGAACGAGACCGTGCGCCGCAAGGAGCGCGACGCCCAGGAAGCGCGCGCCAAGGCCCGTGAAAAACGCCTGATCGCGCAGATTTCGAATCCGGCCGAAGATCTGGTGGTGATCCAGGATCCGAAAGACATCCTGAAGGGCGCGAAGGCGACCGCCAAGACCGCCAAGCAGATTGCCGCAGTCAAGGGCGCCCTGCGTACCGATGACGGCTTGCAGGGCGACGAGCGCGCCTTGAGCGCCGAACTCGACGCGGAATCGGCCGCCAAGAGCGCGAAAGACGTGCTGCTGAACGAAACCGTGCGCATCCTGGCCGACGAAGTGGCGCTGATCAAGGCCGATACCCGCCTGGCGGCCAAGGTGCTGCCATATGGCGCCGATACCAAGGCGACGCCGGTGGCGGCAGCAAAGTAAAGTAAGGCGCTATCGCCAAACGGGGCCGGAACCGCAGGGGACCGGCCCCGTTTTTCATGGTCATGCGGCAGTTATAGTCCTGGCGTATTTCTATCATTGCCACAAATAATTGGAATAATATGCCGCGATGCAGCATACTTCATTTGTCTCCTCTATTCTCCTCCAAGAAAATAGATTCAGCCCGCTCCCGCAGCGGGCTTTTTTTTGCCCGTTTCATTTTCAATTGAATCGCTCTTGCGAAAAATATAATTCCCATGCTAGCGTACGGTTCCCTTTCCCTGGAGGCACTCCATGATCCGTCGCACCGCCTTGTTGTCCACCATTACCCTGACCCTGCTGCTGGGCGCTTGCGGCAAGAAGGAGGATTCGGCTGCGGCCGACGAGGGCAAGCAGGCGCAGGCCACTGCGGACGCGCAGGCAGCCGAAGCGCCCGCCGCCGAGCCCGCGCCCGAACGCAAGCTCGATTACTGGAAAGCGCTGGGGCCCTTGCTGGCCGGCAGCTACAACGGCAACTGCCTGCGCATGCCGGACGGGCGCAAGATGGATGCGCTGGTCACGATAGGCGCCGACGGCAAGGTCGCGTCGGGCGACATGCAGCTCGATTTTCATGCCGCGAAAATGGCCATGATGATGCGCTCGCGCGACGAGAAGGGTCAGTACAGCACCCTGGGCACGCTCGGTATCGACGATGGCAAGACCGGCATGCTGTCGCTGATGTCCAGTCCGGCTGGCAAGGAAAGCACCATCAGCCTGTCGAGCGGGGATATCGGCCTGATGTGCAGTAATAACAGCGGCGTTGGCAGCTTCAACAATCAGGCGCTGTTCCTGACTGCGGCAAAGCTATTGAACGGCAAGAAGCAGAGCATAGGCTGCCTCGACACCAAGAACCTGCTGGTGCGGCGCAAGGTCGACGTCGAGGTGGCCGACGGCGTGATCAAGATCGGCGACGACGTTTTCGACATGAAGACGGCCGTCAGCGAAGGCTTTACGGTGATGGATGGCGGCGGCTCCCTGATGCTGAACGTGGTGATGCCGCAGGAAAAAAGCATCAACGTCGCGTATGACGGCGCGGGCAAGCTGGTCAACGTGCAGGCGCGCGACAAGCAGGAAAGCACGCATTTTTGTACCGCCGAGAATTGAGAGGCCGGGATGGATCAAGCCACCGCACAAAAACTGATGGCGCTGTACCAGGAGATCGGTCTGACCTTGAACCAAGCCGATACCGTGATCCGCACCTTGCCCGATGCCGAGCGCCATGAGCACTTGAGCGGCCTGGCCGACACGGTCATGCAGATATGGTACAAGCTGCAGCTTCCGGTGGTGCGCCAGTACCCGGAACTCGACCCGGACCGCGAGCATTTCCGCAAACCGGCGGACGCCTGAATCAGCGCTGGTCCGGCTGCTGCACATCCTCGTTTTGCGCCAGCAGGGCGGTCAGCCAGGCCGCAAACGCCTGTACCTTGGGCACGGCCAGCCGGCCCTGGGGCGCCAGCAGCGACATCGGCATCGGTGTCGGTGGACAATCGTCCAGCACCGGCACCAGTGCGCCGCAGGCCAGGTGCTCGCGCGCCTGGTAGACGGCCAGCTGGCCCAGCCCCATGCCCTGCAGCACGCACGCCAGGTTGGCCTCGGCGTCGTTGACGGCGACCATGCCCGTCATCTGCACGCGCACCACTTCGCCTTTCTGCACGAAATCCCAGTCGAATGCGCGCCCGGTGCGGCCTGAAAAATGCATCACGCCACGGTGGCGGACCAGGTCGGCCAAGGTCTGCGGCCGGCCATGGCGTTCCAGGTAGGCGGGCGCCGCGCAGGTCACAAAACGCATATTGCCGATGCGCTTGCCGATAAAGGCGGAGTCCTGCAGCTGCCCCACGCGCAGCGCGCAATCGATGCCTTCCTCGGTCAAGTCGACCAGCCGGTCCGTCAGGCTCAGGTGCAGTTGCACGGCGGGGTAGGCGGCATGGAATTGGCCGATATACGGCATCACCAAGGTGCGCCCCACGGTGCCGGGCAGGTTGACGCGCAGCATGCCACGCGGCTTGTTGGCGTCGGGGCCGCGAAACGCCAGTTCGGCCGCATCGACGGCGCCCAAAATCGCCAGGCAATGGTTGAAATACTCGGCGCCATCGGGCGTCAGCGACAGCCGGCGCGTGGTGCGTTGCAGCAGCTGCGTGCCCAGATAGGCTTCCAGCTTCTGCAAGGTGGCGGTCAAGGCCGCACGCGGCAGGTTCAGGGTTTCGGCGGCCTTGGAAAAACTGTTTGCTTCCACGATGCGCACAAAGGTTTGCATGGCCTTGATCTTGTCCATGATGGGGCATTGCTCCTTGATTGTTCATCTAATGTGAAATGTATGGAGTGATTATGCACTAATTATCTTCGTCACCAAACTCCCTACAATGGCCCTACTTTATTTTTAAACGAGGAAATAACATGAACAAGGCCTCCATCAAACAGCCGATCGCCGGCGACGTGCCCGATATTTCGTCCGGCATGGTGCTGCTGCTGGCGATCGCTTCCGGCCTGATCGTCGCCAATCTGTATTACGCGCAAACCCTGGTCGGCCCCATCAGCGCCTCGACCGGCCTGTCGGCCAAGGCGGCCGGCCTGATCGTCACGCTGACGCAGATCGGCTATACCCTGGGCCTGCTGTTCGTGGTGCCGCTGGGCGACTTGCTGGAAAACCGCCGCCTGATCATTACCGGCCTGCTGGTCACGGCCGCCGCGCTGGTCGCCGCCGCCCTCAGCACCGGCGCCATCGTGTTCCTGGCCGCCGCGCTGGCGATCGGCCTGGGTTCGGTGGCGGCGCAGGTGATCGTGCCGTTTGCCGCCCATTTGTCGAAAGAATCGACGCGCGGCCAGGCGGTGGGCAAGGTGGTCAGCGGTTTGTTGCTGGGCATTATGCTGGCCCGTCCGGCCGCCTCGCTGGTGGCGGCCCATGCCAGCTGGCATGTGGTGTTTGGCGGCGCCGCCGTGCTGATGCTGGCGCTGGCCTTTGTCTTGCGCCGCGCCTTGCCGCTGCGCCAGCCGGTATCGAACATCCGTTATCCAGCGCTGATGGCCTCGCTGTGGCACTTGCTGCTGGGCACGCCCGTGCTGCGCCGCCGCGCCGCTTATCACGCCGGCCTGTTTGGCGCCTTCAGCCTGTTCTGGACCGTCACGCCGCTGGTGCTGGCCAGCCCCGCCTTCGGCCTGTCGCAAACGGGGATTGCCATCTTCGCCCTGGTCGGCATGGCCGGCGCCGTTGCTTCGCCGATCGCCGGCCGCCTGGCCGATGCGGGCCATACCTTGCCGGCCACGGCCGTCGCCTTGATCCTGGGCATGGTGGCGTTTGCCTTGCCGATGTTCGTACCGCAATCGCAACATCTGGCGCTGGGCTTGCTGGTCATCGCCTCCATCGTGCTCGACATGGGCGTGGCCGCCAACCTGGTACTGGGCCAGCGCGCCATCTTCAGCCTGGCGCCGGAAGTGCGGGGCCGCTTGAATGGCCTGTATTTCGCGCTGTTCTTTGCCGGTGGCGCCGCCGGTTCGGCCGTCGGCGCCTGGGTCTATGCCAGTTATGGCTGGCAAGCGACGTTATTGACCGGCATGGCGTTTCCGGCGCTGGCGCTGCTGGTGTGGCTGGGAGAATTCCTGCCCAGCTTGTCGCGCCGCACGGCCTGAAAAGCGAGCGTTCGCACGGTTATCATGAAAACGCATTTCTATCATCATCAATAAAAATTGGTTTTATATGCCGCGATGCAGCATCATGCACTTGTCTCCTCTAACTCCTCAACGGAATTAGATTCAGCCCGCTCCCGCAGCGGGCTTTTTTTTGCCCGGGTTTTTGCTTACACCACAGAAATACCCAGCTCGCGCACGAAATTGGCCGCCTGCGCATGGGTAATCACCGCGCCCTTGAACAGCGCCGCTTCCGTCAGCTTGAAGCCGTCGATATCGGCGCCGCGCAGGTCGGCGCCCTGGAACTTGGCCAGCTTCAAGACGGCGTTGCGCAGGCTGCCGCCTTCGAAGACGGCGTCGCGGAAATCGCAGCCGGCCAGGTAGGCTTCGGAAAAATCGAGTTGTTTCAGGGTCGCCTTGCGAAACGAAAAGCCGCGCAGGTCGGCGCCGATCAGCAGGCTGTCTTCGAAGCTGGCGCCCAGGTGCGCCACTTCCTCGAACGAGGCGCCGGTCAGCTTGCAGCCGCGCCAGGACGCGGACGCGAGCTTGGCGCGCCGCCATTTGGTGTTGTTCAGGTCGCAGCCTTCGAAGCTGGCGTCGACCGCGTCGACGGACTCGAAATCGGCGCCGCCGGCGCGGCAGCGGCGCCAGGTCGTGCGTGCCAGCTTGCAGGCGAACAGGTTGGCGCCCGCAAAGGTGCAGCGTTCAAAGGTACAGCCCTGCAGGTCGAGCCGGGCCAGGTCGGCGTCGTCAAAGGCGCAGCCCTCGAAGGTGCGCACCGATTGCGCCAGCAGTTGTTCCAGTTCGCCGCGGTCCAGTGTGAGATCAGTTGCCGTGGTGTTGTGTATTGCCATCCGTTTATTTCCTTGTAAAGCGGGGGAGGGATGGCGCGGCGGGAAGCGTGCACGAACCATGACACCGCCCCCGACTGGTGTAACAGCCGAGATCAGCGCCGTGGGTCCGCGTGGGGCGGGAGCATGTTGTTCAACACTTACCGGGTTACCAACTGGTTTGCTCATTTTCGACCAGGCATCCATTGTAGCGTTTCAACCGCGCTCTTGCCAGCCTGAACGGCGCCGGGTTAGTATGGCTGCAGGCGCACCCATTGCGCCAACGTCGCTCGGACGGATCCGGGCGCTTACGTACAGAGATATCATGACCGACAGCCAAACTCCGCGCAGCTTTTCGCGCATCAATCGTCTTCCCCCCTACGTTTTCAATATCACCGCCGAACTCAAGATGGCCGCGCGCCGCCGTGGCGAGGACATTATCGACATGTCGATGGGTAATCCCGACGGCGCCACGCCCAGCCATATCGTCGACAAGCTGATCGATACGGTGAAGCGGCCCGACACCCATGGGTACTCCGCCTCGAAGGGCATCCCGCGCCTGCGCCGGGCCATTTCACATTGGTACAAGCAGCGCTACGAGGTCGACATCGACCCCGACAGCGAAGCCATCGTCACCATCGGCTCGAAAGAAGGCCTGGCCCATCTGATGCTGGCCACCCTGGACCGGGGTGACACGGTGCTGGTGCCCAACCCCAGCTACCCGATCCATATCTGGGGCGCGGTGATCGCCGGCGCCGATATCCGCTCAGTGCGCATGGGCCCTGGCGTAGACTTTTTTGCCGAGCTGGAGCGGGCGATCCGCGAAAGCTATCCGAAGCCCAAGATGATGGTGCTGGGTTTTCCATCGAACCCCACCGCGCAATGCGTGGAGCTGGAGTTTTTCGAGCGCGTGGTGGCGCTGGCGAAACAGCATGACATTCTGGTGGTGCACGACCTGGCCTATGCCGACATCACGTTTGACGGCTGGAAAGCGCCGTCCATCATGCAGGTGCCCGGCGCGCGCGACGTGGCCGTCGAATTCTTCACCATGTCGAAAAGCTACAATATGGCCGGCTGGCGCATCGGCTTCATGGTCGGCAATGCCGAACTGGTGGCGGCGTTGGCGCGCATCAAGAGCTATCACGACTACGGCAGTTTCACGCCGGTGCAGGTGGCGGCGATCGCCGCGCTGGAAGGCGATCAAAGCTGCGTGACGGAAATCTGCGCGCAATACCAGCGCCGCCGCGACGTGCTGGTCAAAGGCTTGCACGAAGCGGGCTGGATGGTGGAAAAACCGAAGGCGTCGATGTATATCTGGGCCCATATCCCGGAAGCATATCGCCACCTGGGTTCGCTGGAATTCGCCAAGCTGCTGCTGGAGAAAGCCAGGGTCAGTGTGTCGCCGGGCATCGGTTTCGGCGAATACGGCGACGACTATGTGCGCTTTGCCCTGATCGAGAACGAGGCGCGCGTGCGCCAGGCACTGCGCGGCATCAAGAACATGCTGCGCACGCCGGTAGTGGTGGAAGGGGAGGCGGCAAAATAGTGCCGTAAGGAATCAATAATTGCCACTGTTATCACGCAAGCGTATTTCCCATATCATCAATATAAAGTGGTTTTATAGCTTGCGATCCGGCATCATGCTTCTGTCTCCTCTACTTCCTCACAGGAAATAGATTCAGCCCGCTCCTGTAGCGGGCTTTTTTTTGTGCGCTCAGCATGGTTTGCAGGCTGCCAGGAAGTCTTGCGCCACTGCTTCAAACGAAGCGAAAGATTTTTCGAACGTGGGCGGATTCATGTCGTAAACCAGCGGTATCAGATTTTGGGCGTATCGCTCTTTCAGCTCGCCATTTTCTTTTGCCGCTATCAAGGTCCTTTTGAGAACACTTACCGGGTCTGCGTCGAACTCGGGATGTTGCCCCTTGTACTCATCGCGGTCGTTCATGACCAATTGCGGAAAAATACTCTTCGCAGCTACAAGTGATTCGGTGGATAGTTCCGCGATTCGAGCAACGTCGTAAACATGGCGGACCAATGCGGGGTCAAGGTCCCCCTTGGTTTGGCGGCCATCCGAATTGCAAGCACAACGACGTAGCAAGGACAATACCTTTTCTGCCGTAGTCTCTGCCACCGAAATGCAAGAAATTGACAACGTCGTGCTCGGCTTTAGCCCCGCCAATGTCTCGTAAAGATAGCCAAACTCAAGATTTTCAAGCGGCAGGAGCGGTTGGCGTTGCATCAGTTCCAGCCTAAGCTCGGGACGGAGGCTTGGAAGTTGGGGATAAGCAGATTTGTAGCCGGCACCTACCTCGCAATACCGGTGCTTATTGCGTATGTGCGGGTTGTCTCCGTCAGGGCTATTGAGCAACGGAAATCCAAGCGACTCCAGGAGCGGAGGCAGTGCTTTGTGCAAAGCGATTAGTCTTACACGGTCTCCGCGCCCTTTCTTCAAAGGCTTGGGTGGTGGGGAAAGCAGAACTTTAATGTCGATGTCTTCCGACATTCGATTGATTAGCCCATGTGCCTTGGAGAGGCACGTCCCACCCGAGAAGATCAACTTGATGCCTGCATCATGGCGAGTGAGCTCTCCTTGGCGTGTGTCGAGGTCGCTGAAATGATCATGCGAAACCTTGAGTTCACTCAATCCCTTGAGAAGCTCGGTGACGTGGATATCTTTTTCGGCGGTCTGTACGGGAAGTCCTCGAAGGAGACCTTCTGCAGCGAGGTCTTCAAGCGCTCGCTGTTGCTGGTCTGTAATCGTTCTCATAAACTACCGAGCGGCCTCCCACAGAAATTTTCCTGCGAATACGTTGACTACCAGTATTGGCAACGAAGGCCCCTGGAAGTTGGGTTGTTTTACCGGAATTGTATGCAGCAGCTGCTTTACTCGTGCGCACTGTGACACCCAGTTTTTTCAGGGTCTCGGTCGCCAAGGTCTCAAGACTGCCGGCCGGGATGGTCGCCCCTGTAACCGAACTCTTGCGTGTTTTGGCGTAGACTCCAGTCCCGATTCGAATCAGAACGCCCTTGGCTTGCAACGATTTGAGCGCTTCGGTGACCTGCGAGGCACTACCCAAGCGAGCAATGTCGGCCCGCAATATAACATTGCCGGCTCGCTGCTTCACGGACCGAAGCATACGGTCTTCAAGTTTCATCTTCGCTCCTTCAGGGGTATACATCAAAGATGATAGCAACCTCTCGCTCATTGTCAAGACTAATCCTTATATAACAATGACTTACGTTGACACACATTGCCGGACGTTGAACAATATTTATAGGAGGATCCGCCGCGCGGCCGTACTGTCGAAGTGGCCAAATGCGGTTCTTCAGTTTTCCCCGTTGCCCGCAAACCGCCGCACCGCCGTTTCCCATTGCCGCATCAGCTCGGCCGCCTGGTCGCGGCCGATGGTGGGCAGGAAGGTCCTTTCCACACGCCATTGCGCTGCCAGTTCCTCGGTGCCGCGATACTGGCCGATCGCCAGGCCGGCCAGGTAGGCCGCGCCCAGGGCCGTCGTTTCGATCACTTGCGGGCGCACTACGGGGATGCCCAGCAGGTCGGCCTGGAATTGCAGCAGCAGGTTGTTGGCGCAGGCGCCGCCGTCCACGCGCAGTTCGGTGATCGGCGCCTGTGCGTCGAGGGTCATGGCCTGCAGCAGGGCCGCGCTCTGGAAGGCGATCGCTTCGAGCGCCGCGCGCGCGATATGGCCCACCGTGCTGCCGCGGCTCAGGCCCAGGATGGCGCCCTTGGCCGACGGTACCCAGTAGGGTGCGCCCAGCCCCGTAAACGAGGGCACGAACACCACGCCGCCCGAATCGGGCACCGAGGCGGCCAGGCTTTCCGCTTCGCTGGCGTGGCCGATGGCGCCCAGGCCGTCGCGCAGCCACTGCACCACGGCGCCGCCGATAAACACGCTGCCTTCGAGCGCATAGGCCGGCTGCGCACCCACCTGACAGGCGGCCGTGCTGATCAGGCCATGCCGCGATTGCGCACACTGCTCGCCCGTGTTGAGCAGCAGGAAGCAGCCCGTACCATAGGTATTCTTGGCCATGCCGGGCTTGAAGCAGGTCTGGCCGAACAGCGCCGCTTGCTGGTCGCCGGCGATGCCGCCGATGATGACCGGGCTGCCCAGCACCTCGGCGTCGGTTTCGCCGTACACATGGCTGGACGGATGGACGGTGGGCAGCAGGCTGGCGGGGATGCCCAGCCAGTCGAGCAGCTGAGCGTCCCAGCAGCCTTCATGGATATTCCACAGCATGGTGCGCGAGGCGTTCGTCACGTCGGTCACGTGCAGGCGCCCGCCCGTCATCTGCCAGGCCAGCCAGGCGTCGATGGTGCCGAAGGCCAGCTCGCCGCGCATGGCGCGTGCGCGCACGCCCGGCACTTCGTCGAGTATCCAGCGCAGCTTGGTGCCGGAAAAATAGGGATCGAGCACCAGCCCCGTCCTGGCATGGATGGCGCCGGCCAGTCCCCGCTCGCGCAGGCTGTCGCACAGCGCCTCGGTGCGCCGGTCCTGCCAGACGATGGCATTGTAGACGGGCTCGCCCGTGGCGCGGTCCCACACCACCGTCGTTTCGCGCTGGTTGGTGATGCCCAGCGCGCCCAGGTCCGCCGCCGTCAAGCCGGCTTTCAGCAGCACTTCGCGGCTGGTGGCGAGCTGGCTGTGCCAGATTTCGATCGGATCGTGTTCGATCCAGCCCGGCTGCGGAAACAGCTGGCGAAATTCGCGCTGCGCCACGGCGACGATGGCGCCCGCTTCGTCGAAGACCATGCTGCGCGAGCTGGAGGTGCCCTGGTCGAGGGCCAGCAGATAGCTCATGCCGCCACCTGCTGCGCCAGGCAGGCTTCAAGCCACAGCTGCAGGCGCGCCACGTCGGCCGGCTGGCAGCGCAGGCCCAGTTTGCTGCGCCGCCATAATATGTCGTCGCAGCTCCTCGCCCATTCCACGTCGACCAGGTAGCGCGCTTCGGCCTCGTGCAGGCCGGGCGCCAGTTCCGCGCCCAGGCCCGCCATCGAGTTCGCGCCCGCCAGCACGCGCGTGGCGCGGCTGCCATAGGCGCGTGCGTAGCGGTGCGCCAGCTTGGGGGGCAACCAGGGATGCGCCTGCTGGAAGCGGGCCAGGAAGCCGTCGAAATCATGGCTGTCCACCAGCTGGCCCGGCCGCTGCAGGTCGCCGCCCGGCAGCGGCGCATCGGCGGTCCAGGCGGGCCGGGTGTTGGCCAGCAAGGGCGCCAGCAGCGCCATCGCCTCCTCGGCCAGTTTGCGGTAGGTGGTGATCTTGCCACCCCAGATATTGAGCAGCGGTGCGCCCGTGCCCGTGTCGCCGCGCGCCACTTCCAGCAGATAGTCGCGCGTGACGGCCGACGCGTCCCGGGCGCTGTCGTCGAGCAGCGGGCGCACGCCGGAATAGGTCCACACCACGTCGGACGGGCCGATCTCGCGCCGGAAATAGCGGTTGGCGGCCTGGCACAGATAGGCGATTTCATCGCCGCTGATTTTGACCTGCGCCACGTCGCCCTTGTATTCCTCGTCGGTGGTGCCGATCAGGGTGTAGTCGTCCTGGTAGGGAATCGCGAAGATGATGCGCTGGTCCGGGTTCTGGAAAATATACGCGTTCGGATGCTCGAACAGGCGCGGCACGATGATATGGCTGCCCTTGATCAGGCGCAGTCCCTGCGTCCTGCCGCCGCCGGCCGCGCCGGCAAACTGCGCCGTCCACGGCCCGGCCGCATTGACGATGGCGCGCGCCCGCAGGCTGCGGCGTTGGCCGTCGGGACCTTGCAGGGTGGCCTGCCAGCCATCGCCATCGCGGTGCGCGTCGACGCAGGCGGTGCGCGTGAGGATGTGCGCGCCGCGTTCCTGCGCGGCTAGCGCATTGAGCACCACCAGCCTGGCGTCGTCGACCCAGCCGTCTGAATACACGAAGCCCTTGCGGTAGCCGGGCTTGAGCGGCGCGCCGGCCGCGTGCCTGGCCAGGGTGATCGCCTGCGAGGCGGGCAAAAAGGCGCGTTTGGCCAGGTGGTCGTACAGGAACAGGCCGGCGCGTATCAGCCAGGCCGGGCGCTGGGCAGCGTCATGCGGCATCACGAAACGCATCGGCCACATGATGTGGGGAGCGGCGCGCAGCAGCACTTCGCGTTCCTGCAGCGCCTTGCGCACCAGCTTGAATTCATAGTATTCGAGGTAGCGCAGGCCACCGTGTATCAGCTTGGTGGAGGCCGACGAGGTATGCTGCGCCAGGTCGTGCTGTTCGCACAGCACCACGCGCAGGCCACGGCCGGCCGCGTCGCGCGCGATGCCGGCGCCATTGATGCCGCCGCCGACGACCAGCAGGTCGCAATCAGGGGGCAGGGAGGTAAAGCGGGATGCGGACATAAGGACTCGATTTATTAAAAGAGAGATGACTCAATGGAGCAGTGCCAGCACCGGCGGCAGCACCAGCGCCAGGCCGGCGGCCAGCAGCAGCACGAACACGGCGCGCCGCACGTGCTGTAACGGCAGGCGGGACGGGTAGCGGCGGGCCAGCCAGGTCAGGCCCATCACCACCGGCAGCGCTTCGACGGTCAGCCACACCGCCGTCATGCTGAACTGGCCGTGCGCCAGCACCAGCGCCAGGCGCAGCACGGCGTTGGCGGCAAACAGCACGATCAGCGAATGGCGGACCATGTCGGCCGGCCACGGCTGGCGGTACAGGTGATACACCATGGGCGGGCCGGCGCTGGCGAACAGGCCGCCCATCACGCCGGAGACCCCACTGAAGAACAGGAACGAGGGCAGGCCGGACTGTTTTGCGCGCGTGCTGGCGCGCAGCACCAGCAGGAATGCGCAGACGATGATGGCGCAGCCGAGCAAAAAACGCAGCAGGCTGACCTGCTGCGCGCTGAACCAGCCCAGCAGCGCCACGCCGGCGCCCACGCCGACCAGGCTGCAGGCCAGCGACGGCCCGAACACCGGCCACACCAGCTGCGGCTTGTGACGGCCAAAGGTGATGGCCGCATTCACCAGCACCAGCACGCTGACCACATTGGCCACGTCGCCCAGACTGGCCAGGTGCAGCACCGCCGTCAGGCCCAGCAGGATCAGCCCGAACGCAAAACCGGTCAGGTTCTGCGCGTAGCTGGCCAGCGCCACGCAGGCCAGGAACAACAGGTGCGACCCGATGCTCATGTCAGGCTCATGCCGCCAGCGACAGTAAAAACACCTGCTGCGCGCAGCCCTGGCGCACGAACACGGGTGGCTGGCCCAGTGGCGCCGCCACTTCCACGCGCAGGCCGCCGTCGAACACGGCGCCGCTCCACAGATGGACCCAGGCGTCGCCCTGCGGCAGGTAGGCGCCCCAGCGCGTGGCGCCGGCCGCATGCACGGGCGCCACCAGCAGGTCGGGGCCGAACAGGTACTGGTCCTGGATGGCGTAGGTGGCGCGGTCCTGCTCGTAGTGCAGGAACAGGGGGCGCTGCAGCGGCAGGCCATGCCGCACGGCGTCGTCGGCCAGGGCGGCGATGACGGGCGCCAGCGCCACGTGCAGGCGCGTCATGCGGGCGAAGTGGGCGAACACCTGTTCATCCTGGTAGAACTGGAAGTTCTCGTCCGGGCGGTTGCCTTCATGCGTGCGCATCATCGAAGTAAATACCGCCATCTCGGTCCAGCGCTGGAACAGCTCGGCCGTGCGCAGGTTGCCGAACAAGCTCGTGTAGCCGCCGATATCGCTGTGGTGGTAGGCGTTGCCCAGCAAACCGGACGACAGCGCGCCGCAGATCACCGTCTGCAAGCCGTCGTGGCGGCTGAAGTCGACCGACTGGTCGCCGGCCCACAGCAAAGGGCAGTGCGCCTGCACGCCGGTATAGCCGGCACGCATGAAGAAGGTGGCGTCGCCGGTCTTGCCGGCCGCTGCGATGGCGCGTGCGTTGACTTCGGCCCACAGGGTCGGCCAGGCGTTGTGCATCAGGCGTGCGTCGACGCCATTGTGCAGGCGCAGGTCGATCGGCAGGTATTCGCCGAAATCGGCCATCCAGCCGGACAAACCGAAGTCCAGCATTTCCTGTCGCAGCACGCGGTCCTCGAACCACTGCGCGGCGGCCGGGTTGGTGAAGTCGACCACGCCGCAATCGAATTCGCCGAAGTCGACCAGATAGGTGCCGCCATCCATCGCGGTGGCCAAAAAGCCTTGCTGCAGCGCTTCCTGGTACAGGGTGCCGTCATTGCACAGGTAGGGATTGACGTAGCCGAGGAAGCGGATGTCTTCCCTGGCCAGGTCGGCGATCCATTGCTTCAGGTCCGGATAGCGCTGCGGCTGCCAGCGCCAGTCCCAGAACAGGCGCTTGCCGAACGAGGTCTGGCGCAGTCCCACCCAGTCTTCGCACCACAGGGCGCTGACGGCCAGGCCGTGTTCCTTCGCCTGCGCGAGGATGGCGCGCGCGTGGTCTTCGCCGCCTTTCAGGCCCAGCATGGCGCCGTTCTGCAGCCAGGCCGGCAGCTTGGGCTGGCGGCCGAAGCGTTGCGACACCACGCCGACCAGGTCGACGAAGGAATCGGCCAGCATGAATTCCAGGCGCTCGGGCATGGCCCAGAATTGCAGCTCGTGGAAGTCGGCATGGCGGAAATCGAAGTCGGCATAGGCCGTCGTTTCGGCATGCAGGCAGTAGCGCTGCGAGGAAATGAAGCTCGGTTGCGGGTAGTTGGTGTGATAGTAGTCGCCGCCCGACTTGGCCGTCACGTCGGCCTGCCAGGTCAGGTGGGTCGACTTGTCGCGGCCCACGCCCGGCTCCGAGGTCCACAGCGGAAAGTGGCGCCCGCGCAGGTCGAAGTAGGACATCTGCTCGCCGCAGCCCCACACGTGCTCATCGTGTTCGGCGGGCAGGCGCAGCCACAGCCGGTTCCAGCCCGGCGCCGCGTGCTGCAGCACCAGGTGCACGCCATGCTGCTGCGCCTGCACACGCAGCACCAGCTGCGGCGCATCGCCAGGATGGCGCGCAAAGGCCAGCAGCGCGACCCCTTCGTCTTGCGTGATCGCCAGATGGCGCAGGGCGGTGCGTTCTTCAACGTAATCTTCGATGTCGAAATTGCCGCGGTACATATCCATCCGTTCGCGGCCCTGGCCGACGAACAGGCACGGCGCCTGCGTGTCGTGGCGCAGCAGCAGGCGGCCCGCGCAGCGCAGCGCAAGGCCGTCGTTTTCCTGATCTAGTGTGAACTGCATGTCGAGCTACTCCTGATGATTAAAAGACGAGGAACATGCCGGCGGTCAGTTCGACCGGGCTGTAGCCAAAATAGTTATTGTCCCCGCGGAACTGCAATACGCCCAGCTTGGCATGCTCATTATTCTTGATGCGGGTGGCGTAGGCATAGAACGACAGGGTCGGCTGGAAGTTGTACAGATAGCCCAGCGAGTAGGCGGTCGACTTCGGCTTGCCCACGCCGTCGCCCGTGTTGGCGCCGAACGCGCCGCGGCTGTTGGCGCCGTCGTAGCTGATCTGCGCCAGGCTGCCTTCGATGCGGTGCTTGCCCAGGTCATAGGCGCCCGAGACGCCGAACGCGTCGGCGCCGTAGCCGCCCGCGTTCGACACGCGGTACGAGGTGTAGGAGCCGCCCAATGTAAAGTCGTTCCACTTGTAGCGCGCGCCGACGATGTCCGTGACCTGGTTGCGCTTGACGAAGTTGCTGCTTGCGGCCGTGCTGATATCGTTGCTTTGCTGGTAGTCCATATGGGCGTAGCCGAGGAACAGATTGTCCTTCTTGTACAGCACATTGGCGGCCCAGCTGCGACCGTCGTCTTCGAGCGCCGTGGCGGAAGACGCCTGCTGGCCGGCCGAATACGACACTTCGGCCGAGAAGTTGTTGTAGGTCGGGCTGCGGTAGCGCAGCGCGTTGCCGTAGAACAGGGCCGTGCCCGAGTTGTTGCCGGCCAGGCTGGTGGTCTTGCTGGCGTTGCCGGTGACGGGGTCCTTCAGGTAGCGGCCCAGGGACTCGGGGCGCGTCAGCGAAAACAGGGCGCTGAAGTCATTCGCGCCGTAGTTGTGGGCCGAGGCCAGGTCGGCCCCCAGCGAGACCCAGAACGGCGCCATGTACATGGTGCCGCCTTCGATCGAACCCCAGGTGGTCGAGGCAAAGCCGACGGTCGAGCCGCGGTTGAACAGCACGGACGAACTGGTGTTGTTCTGCGTGCCGCCGCCGGCGTTGCCGTTGAACAGATTGAGGCCGGTTTCGACGCCGAAGATGGCCTTGTATTCGTCGCTGAAGACCCAGGAACCGGTGAGACCGAGGCGGCTGGCCATCTCGCCCTGGTTCAAACGGTGGTTGGTCAGCTGGCGGCCGCTGGCGTCCTTGCCGCGCGAGACCGTGTAGCCGATATCGCCACGGCCATACAGTTTCCAGTTGAAACCGGTGTTTGACTTTGCCGGCGCCGCCGGTGCCGCCGCTGCGGTGGCCGGCGCCATGGCGGTGGTGGCCGCAGCTGGCTCCGGCGCCGGCTGGGCCGCCCTGGCTTCCATCTGTGCCACTCTTTCCTGCAATTGGGCCAGCATGGCCTTCATGTCGCTGAGCTCGTCGGCGCGCACGTTAGCGCTAACAAATGGCGCCGCAAAGAAGAGGGCGGTGATGGCGCGGGCCATGGTGGTCTTGCGGATGGTGGTTTGCATGATCTTGTCTCCTGTATTTTTTATATGGATAGTCCTGGTGATCCCTGCTTGCTGCGGTGCTGCGGCCGCCCTCGCGGGCGGCTTGAATTCAGATGCCTCCCATGCACAGATATTTGATATCGAGGAAGTCGTCCATGCCGTAATGCGACCCTTCGCGGCCCATGCCGGAATGCTTGACGCCGCCGAACGGCGCCATTTCATTGGCGATCATGCCCGTGTTGATGCCGACCATGCCCACTTCCAGTTCCTCCGCCACGCGCCAGACGCGGCCCAGGTCGCGGCTGTAGAAATAGCCGGCCAGGCCGAATTCGGTGTCGTTGGCCAGCGCGATCACTTCCTCTTCAGTGCTGAAGCGGAACAGCGGCGCCAGTGGGGCGAAGGTTTCCTCGCGCGCCACCAGCATGGTGCTGTTCGCGTCCAGCACCACGGTCGGCTCGAAAAAGCTGCCGCCCAGCGCATGGCGCTTGCCGCCGATAGCCAGCTTGCCGCCCTTGGCCAGCGCGTCGGCCACATGCTGCTCGATCTTGCGCACGGCGTTCTCGTCGATCAGCGGGCCTTGCGTCACGCCCGCTTCAAGCCCGTTGCCCAGTTTCAGCTGTTCCACCTTGGCCACCAAACGGGCCGCAAAATCGTCGTAGATGCCGTCCTGGACGTAGATGCGGTTGGCGCAGACACAGGTCTGGCCGCTGTTGCGGTATTTCGACATCAAGACGCCGTCGACGGCCGCATCGATATCGGCGTCCTCGAACACGATGAACGGCGCGTTGCCGCCCAGTTCCAGCGACAGCTTCTTGATGGTGCCGGCCGCCTCGCGCGACAGCCAGGCGCCCACTTCGGTCGAGCCGGTAAACGTGATCTTGCGCACCAGGTTGTTGTGGCACAGTTCCGTGCCGATCGCCTGAGCGGCGCCCGTCACCACATTGAATACGCCCGGTGGCACGCCGGCGCGCAGCGCCAGTTCACCGAGGGCCAGGGCCGACAGAGGCGTTTGCGAGGCCGGTTTCAGGACCATGGCGCAGCCGGCGGCCAGGGCCGGCCCGGCCTTGCGCGTGATCATGCCGTTCGGGAAATTCCACGGCGTGATGGCCGCGCACACACCGATCGGCTGCTTGATGACGACGATGCGCTTGTCGCTGGACGGCGGCGCGATCACGTCGCCATAGGCGCGCTTGCCTTCCTCGGCAAACCATTCCAGGTAGGCCGCGTTCGAGACGATCTCGCCCTTCGCTTCCGCCAGCGACTTGCCCTGTTCGCTGGTGAGTATCAGCGCCAGGTCGTCGGCGTGTTGCAGGATCAGCGCGTGCCAGGCGCGCAGCACGCTGGCGCGCGCCTTGACGGTCTGTTTGCGCCACGCTTTGAACGCGGTGTGCGAAGCGGCGATGGCGCGCCGCGTCTCCAGCGCGCCCATGCGCGGCACGGTGGCGATGATGTCGCCGGTGGCCGGGTTGGTGACGGCGATGGTGGCGCCGTCATCGGCATCGCACCAGACGCCATCGATCAGGCATTGCTGTTTCAACAGGCTTGCGTCTTGCAGGTTCAACATGGGGTGCTCCTAATAGAGTGAAAGGGGTCAGCCGGCGACCGATGTTTGCGCCAGTCCCGCATCGACGACGATATGCTGGCCGGTGATGCCGTTCGAATCGTCGGCCGCCAGGAACAGCGCCGTGCGCGCCACGTGGCCGGGATCGAGCCGGTACTTCAGGCATTGCAGTTCGATGAAACGCCGGTCTTCCTCGGGATCGCGCCACAGCTCGGCCTGGCGTTCGGTGACGATGGCGCCTGGCGCCAGCGCGTTGACGCGGATATTGTGCTCGCCCAGTTCGCGCGCCAGGGTGCGCGACAGGCCGGCGATGCCCGCCTTGGCCGTGGTGTAGCCGACCAGGTTGGGCCGCCCGCGCAGCCACGAAATCGAGCCGAGATTGATGATGGCGCCGCCGCCGGCCGCCGCCATGCCGGGCGCCACCTGCTGGATCGCGAACACATGGTGTTTCAAATTCAAGGCCAGGCAGTTGTCCCAGTAATCGGGCGTCAGTTCGGCCAGGGTGTGGCGGTCGTCGCGGCCCGCATTGTTGACCAGCACGCGGATAGCGCCGAAGCGCGCTTCCACCTCCGCCAGGCTGGCCTGGTAGGCGGGAATATCGCGGATATCGCTGTAGACAAAATGCGGCGCATGGCGCGACAAAGGCGCCAGGCGCGCAGAGAGAGCCTCGCTGGCCTCGCGGTCGATATCGCAGAAAGCGACCTGCGCGCCCTGCAGCGCGAAGTGCTCGACCAAAGATGCCCCGATGCCGGAGCCGCCGCCCGAGACAAAGACCACGCGGTCCTGCAGGCTGGGGTAGAGAGTGATGGTGTTCATGATGGTTCCTTGTGCGTATCCGCATCGCGGTACAGCGGTTCGGGGCGGCCCGCCACGTCCAGGCGCACGGCAAAGATGCCGCCGGCCTGGGGCTGGCGCGCCAGTTCTTCGTCAGCCGCGCCTTCGCGCGCGCTGGTGACATACAGGGTGCGCAGGTCGGCGCCGCCAAAGGCGACCATGGTCGGGCGCGCGACCGGTACGTGCACGATGCCGATAATCTCGCCCTGCGGCGAAAAACGCAGCACGCGTCCCCCTTCGTATTGGGCGCTCCAGTAGCAGCCTTCGGCATCGATCGCGGCGCCGTCCGGCCGGCCGCCATACACGGCTTCCTCGCCTTTCACCGGCAGGCGCGCGAACACGCTGCGCTCGCCCACCTGGCCGGTCGCGGCGTCGAAGCCGAAACGGTAGATCACGTGATTGGGCGTATCGGACTGGAACAACGACTGGCCATCCGACGCGAACGCCAGGCCGTTGCTCACTTTTACGCCCAGGCCATCCCGAGGGCCCCAGCCCGGCCGCACCGCGCCACGCTCCAGGCAGAACATGGCCGCCTGTTCGCTGGTGCGCGGCTGGTACATGGCGCCGGCCCAGAAGCGGCCCGACGCATCGCAGCGGCCGTCGTTAAAGCGCATGTTGGTGGTGTCATACGGCGCGCCGGCCAGCTTGTGCAAACGCGACTGCTCGGGATAAAAACGGTAGAAGCCGTCGCGCAGGGCCGCCACCAGGCCGCCGCCGTCCGCCAGCGCGATGCAGCCCGGCTCGCACGGCATCCACCAGAGGCGATCGAGGCTTGTTGCCGGGTCGTAGCGGTGCAGGCGGCGCCCGGCGATATCGATCCAGTACAGGCACTGCTCGGCCACGCTCCACAACGGGCATTCGGCCAGTTCGGCGCGCGCGTCGAGCACCAGTGTGGCTTGCCATTCACGCATGCTGCACCTCCTCGACGGCGAGGACCATGGCGATCGACAGGCTCTCGCCGGGCGCCAGCAGGCGCATGCCGGTGTCCCGGGCGCCGCGCGCGGCCAGCGCAAACGCGTCATTCGCCTGCGTGACCGGTTCGATGGCAATAAAATTGCGTTCATCGTTCGGCGCAAAGCACACCAGATGGCGGCAGTTGTCGCTGGCCGACATGCGCAGCACGTAGTCCGGGTAGTGCAGGCTGGCTTCACCGCGCCAGCCGCTGTAACAGTCGTCCGCCTGCCAGCCGGCCACCGGCTGCGGCGTTGCAAAGGGAGCGCTTTGCGGCTGCGGCGCCAGGTCCAAAGGCAGGCGGTCGCCGCCGGCGCGCCAGAGGCCGTCCCACTGCGTTGCCAGCCGCAGGCCGGGCGTCAGCGGAAAGTAGGGGTGGAATCCCAGGCCGGCCGGCATGGCGCGCGTGTCGTCGTTGGTGACCGACAGGCTCAATCGCAAGCCGGCGTCATCCAGCGCCACGGTCTGCCGCACCGTGCAGGCATACGGCCAGTCGGCGTCGGCCGCGTGCGCCAGGAACAGTTCGGCGCTGTCGCTGGTGTGGTTTGCCACCTGCCAGGCGCGCTGCCAGCCGAAGCCGTGGATGCTGTGCGGCTCGGGCGCGAAGTTGGCGCGCAGGGTGTGGTGTTGCTCGGGCGCGTGCAGCACCGCGTGGCCGATGCGGTTCGAATACGGCGCCAGCGGATAGCAGGCCATCTGCCGCACCGAGGCGCCGGCGGGCGCCGGGCGCAGCAGCTCGCGCCCACGCCAGCGCCAGCCGGCCAGCGCGCCGCCTGTCGCCGGCCGCAGTTCGGCGCGGCTGTCGCCGTGCACCAGCACGATGGAAGAAGGGTGATCCATGCATTACCCCTTCAAGCCGCCCGAGGTCAGGCCGCTGACGACCTTTTCCTGGAAGATCACGATCAGCACGACGATGGGCACGATGGCCACCACCAGCGCCGCCGAAATGATCGGCCACGGGAAGGCGAACTCGCCCTGGTACAGCTGGATGCCGACCGGCAGGGTGCGGTAGGCCACGGCCGAATTCATCGACAGCGCCAGCAGGAATTCATCCCAGGAGTTCACGAACGCCAGGATGGCGGCCGTCGCCACGCCCGGTGCGGCCAGCGGCAGCACGATGCGCCACAGGGCGCTGATGCGGGTGCAGCCGTCGAGCATGGCCGCGTTTTCGATATCGCGCGGAATATCCTGGAAAAAGCTGACCATCATCAGGGTGCAGATCGGCAGGTTGAGCACCGTGTAGGGCAGCACCAGCGCCCAGTACGAATTCAACAAGCCCAGGCTGCGCATGATCTCGAACAGCGGCACCATCAGGGTCACCAGCGGGAACATCGACACGCCGATAATGGCGGTGAGGATCAGGCCACGGAAACGCAGGCGCAGGCGGGCGATCGCATACGCGGCCAGCGCGCTGATGAACAGGCTGAGCAGGGTCGACAGGCCGGCCACGATCAGGCTGTTGGTGAGGAACGTCAGCAGCGGCTGGTCCTGGAAGGCCGAGATGAAATTGGCGATGGTCGGTTCGTGCGGCCAGTAGGTGATCGGCTTTTGCGTCAGTTCGCTCTCGGTTTTCAGCGAGGTAAACAAGATCCACAGGGCGGGGAAGACGCCGTTCAGGATGACGATCGCGGCGGCGAACCAGCGCAGGCGCTTCGATGAAAACAGGCCGCTCATTCTTTGTCTCCTCTGACATATTTCAAGTACACGAACGTGGTGGCCATCGACAGCAGGAACATGAAGACGGCCAGGGTCGAGCCATAGCCCACGTCGAGGTAGTCGACGGTATTGGACTGGATATACATGGCCAGGGTCTTGGTCTCGTCGCCAGGGCCGGGCATGTTGTAGGGAATGTCGAACGACTGGATGGCCGTCAGGGTGCGGAAGATCAGCGCCACCAGCATCGACGGCACCAGGAGCGGCAGGGTCACTTCCGTGAATTGCTTCCACTTGCTGGCGCCATCCACTTCGGCCGCTTCATAGAGCGAGGCGGGGATGGTCTGCAGGCCGGCGAGCAAAATCAGCGCCATGAACGACGAGGTTTTCCAGATGGTGGTGATGCAGATGGCGGCCATCGTCAGCGCCGGCGAATTGAACCAGATCTGCGGCTGCCAGCCCAGGGCCGGGAACAGCAGGTCGATGCGGCGGATGATGTCGTTCACCAGGCCGTATTCGCTGTGGAAGAACCACGCGAAGATCAGGCCGACAAAGGCCAGCGGCAGCGCCCACGGCAGCAGCAGCGCCAGGCGCACCGGCCAGCGGTATTTGAACGGCATATTGGCCAGCATGGCCAGGCCCAGGCCCGCCACCAGCGCGCCGGGCACCGTCACCACCGTGATGATGAGGGTGTTTTTCAGCGACTTCCAGAACAGGCTGTCTTCCAGCGCCAGCTTGTAGTTGTCCAGCCCGACAAAGGCGGGCAAGCCGCCGCCGGACAGGCGGATATCGAAAAAGCTGTTGTAGATCAGTTTGCTGACCGGGTAGGCCACGATCAGCAGTAAAAAGAGAATCGCCGGCGTCAGCAGGACCCAGGCCAGCGTGGTTTCGCTGGGGTCCGTGATGCGGCTTTTCAGGGTGCGTTGCCTCATGTTTTCCTCGACTGTTGCGGTGCGTATGCGTGTCCAATGTCCAGCCCGGGCCGTATTGATGGCGGCCCGGCTGGAGCCGGTTAGCGCAGGATGCGCTTGACCCGGTTTTCGATCTCGGCCACGCCGGCCGCCGGGGTTTTCACGCCCGCCATCACCGCATTGGTATTGACGCGGATCGCTTCCGACACTTCGCTGTAGCGCGGCGTGACGGGGCGCGAGCGGGCGCTTTGCACCACCGGCAGCGCATCGGCGAACCAGCCATTGACGGCCAGCACTTCCTTGTCCTGGTAGACCGACGGATAGACGGGCAGGTTGGACGCCTTCAGCGCCAGCTGTTTCGATACTTCGGGGCTGGACAGCCAGCGCACCAGCTTGGCCGACGCTTCCTTGTTTTTCGAGTACGAGGACACGGCCCACTGCCAGCCGCCGATGCAGGAAGCCGGTTTGCCGCCCGCCATGGCCGGCAGGCTGACCACGCCGACCTTGTCCTTGACGCCGCTGTCGCCTTCCTGAAAGTGGTTCCAGGCATAGCCCCAGTTGACGGCGAACAGCACATTGCCGGCCTGGAATTCTTTGCGCGTGTCGTCGGTGGCCACTTCGGCGATATTCTTTTTCGCCACGCCCTGGTCGACCAGCTTGCGCCACATGGCCAGGCCCGCTTCGGCCTTGGGCTTGTCCAGGCTCAGCTTGCCATTGGTGATCAGCTCGCCGCCCTGGCTCCAGTACGGCAGCAGGAAGGTGCAGACGGCGCCTTCAATGGCCTTGCCCTGGAAGCTGATGCCCTGCAGTTCAGGATTCTTTTCGCCGGCCTGGATGGTGCGCGCCACGGTGGCCAGCTCATCCCAGGTTTTCGGCGGCGACAGCTTGTATTTGGCCAGCAAGTCCTTGCGGTAGTACAGGAACATGGCGTCGGCAAATGCGGGCAGGGCGACGACCTTGTTGTCGACCATATTGGCCTGCTTGTAGGCGGGCAGGTACTGGCCCATGATCTTGTCGCGGTCGGCGCCCAGGTATTTGTCCAGGCTTTCGATCCAGCCGGCCGAGGCGTACTGGGCAGGGCGGATGATGTCGATCAGGAACACGTCCAGGGTCGAGTCGCCGGCCGACAGCACCGTGTTCAGGTATTTCTGTTGCAATTCCGAGGTGGCGCCGCCCGTTTCCAGGTCGATCTTGACGCCGGGATTGGCGGCCATGAACTTGGCGAACAGTTCGCGCATGACTTCGGGACGCTCCTGGCCGCCGACAAAGACCTTCACGGTTTGCGCGTGGGCGGCGGTGGCCAGAACAAAAGTGGCGCCGAGCGCCAGCACGAGGGATTTGATACGCATGGTTGTGTCTCCTGTTGAGTTTGTATGCCGGACTGTGCCGAGCTTATTTTGATGGCAGCACCGCGCCGCCCTGCGGGTCGAACAGATGGAATTTTTCCATGTCCAGGTGTACCGTTACCTGCTGGCCGGGCGCCAGCGCAAAGGTGGGCGGCAAACGGGCCGTCAGCTCGCCGCCCTGGCACTGGAAGATCACCAGGGTTTCGGCGCCCAGCGGCTCGACCACCACCACGGTGGCCGTCAGCGGCGCGCTGGCCGGGCCGGCCGCGTCGAGCGTGATGTCTTCCGGGCGGATGCCGAATTCCACTTGCCGGCCGTCGAGCTTGCCACAAGCGGCTTGCGCGGCGGGCGGCAGGTCCAGGCGCGCCGTGCCCAGCACGATTTCTGCCTGGCCATCGCTGCCGCGCGCGACCTTTGCTCCAAGAAAATTCATCGGCGGCGACCCCGTGAAACCGGCGACGAATTTCGACACCGGTTCGTTGTAGATCTGGTCTGGCGTGCCGACCTGCATGATCTTGCCGCCCGACAGCACCACGATGCGCTCGGCCAGGGTCATGGCCTCGACCTGGTCATGCGTGACATAAATGGTGGTGGCGCCGATGCGCTGGTGCAGCTTCTTGATTTCCGTGCGCATTTCCGAACGCAGCAGGGCGTCCAGATTCGACAGCGGTTCGTCGAACAGGAACAGCCGCGCCTGGCGCACGATGGCGCGGCCCATGGCCACGCGCTGGCGCTGGCCGCCGGACAGGGCGCGCGGTTTGCGGTCCAGCAAGTGCTCGATCTTCAGAATGGCGGCGGCGGCCCGCACGCGCTGCTCGATTTCCGCCTTCGGAAAATTGCGCAGTTTCAAACCAAAACCGAGGTTGTCGAACACGGATTTATGCGGGTACAGCGCATAGTCCTGGAACACCATGGCGATGTCGCGTTCGCGCGGCGGCAGGTCGTTCACCACCTGGCCCTCGATCGAGATGGTGCCGCCGGTGATCGATTCCAGGCCCGCCACCATGCGCATCAGCGTCGATTTGCCGCAGCCCGAGGGGCCCACAAAGACGACGAATTCGCCCTTCTTGATTTCCAGGTCGATGCCATGAATGACTTCGACGCCGTTGTCATATTTTTTGACAACCTTTTCCAGTTTTACACCTGACATGCTCGTCTCCAAAGAATGCGAATGACGCGTCTGAGCGCGCTCCATATGCTGTTGCAAAAAAATCAGTACACGCCCGTCTCGACGGTTTTCGCCAATGACGGTTTGAGTGCCGCGATAAAGGCATTCGCCTGGCGCATCATCATGCCCAGGTCCGAGGCGACGGCGACAAAGTCGTAGCCGTAGCCGATAAAGGTTTGCAGCATTTCCGGCGTGGGGCCGACGATGCCGATCGGCTTGCCGATGGCGCGTGCGCGCCGCGCCGCGTCGGCAATCGCCGCCTGCACCTCCGGGTGGCCGATATTGCCGATATGGCCCATATTGGCCGACAGGTCGCCCGGCCCCACGAACAGGGCGTCGACGCCTTCCACGCTGGCGATCTCTTCCAATTGTGCCAGCGCGGCCGGGGTTTCCAGCTGAATGATGGAAAACACGGCATCGTTGGCGCGCGCCGCATAGCCGGCCACGGTGCCATAGCGGCTGGCGCGGTGCACGGCGGCAAAACCACGCGTGCCGGGTACGGCCTGGCCCGGCATCGGGTAGCGGGTGGCGGCCACGGCGCTGCGCGCCTCCTCCGCGTTTTCCACGAACGGGAACATCAATGTCTGGGCGCCGATATCGAGCGCGCGCTTGATCTGCACCAGGTCGTTCCAGGCCAGGCGCACCACGGGAGCGGCCGGCGTGCCGCCCAGCGCCTGCAGGATCTGGTAGGCGTCCTGGTAGTCGATGGGCACGTGTTCCATGTCCAGCACCAGCCAGTCGAAGCCGGCGCAGCCCATGGCTTCGGCCGTGACGGGCGTGCCGGCCATCAGCCAACTGCCCAGCGGTACCGTGTGGTCCGCCAGCAGGGCGCGGAAGGGGTTGTTCAATATATCCATGGTGATCCTGTGCTCTCTCTATATATATGTAGTAAGGCGGCAATCAGAAAATCGGCGGCTCGGGCGTGGCCGCATTGCCCAGCAGGAAGTCGAGGTCGCAGCCCTGGTCGGCCTGGGTCACGTGCTCCATGTACAGCCGCGTATAGCCGCGCGCATATTTCTGCGCCGGCGGCAGCCATGCGGCGCGGCGGCGCGCCAGTTCCTCTTCCGGCACGTCCATGTTCAGGCTGCGCGCGGCGATGTCCAGGACTATCATGTCGCCGTTGCGCACCAGGGCCAGCGGGCCGCCGACGGCCGCTTCGGGCGTGACGTGCAGCACGCAGGTGCCGTAGTGGGTGCCGCTCATGCGCGCGTCGGAAATGCGCACCATGTCGCGCACGCCTTGCTGCAGCAGTTTTTTCGGCACCGGCAGATTGCCCCACTCCGGCATGCCGGGCGCGCCGATCGGGCCGCCGTTGCGCAGGATCAGCACCGTGTTTTCATCGATGTCGAGGTCGGGCGCGTGGATCTGCGCCAGCATCTCGGCGTTCGAATCGAACACCAGCGCGCGGCCACGGTGTTTGGCAAATTTCGGATTGGCGGCCGACGGCTTGATCACGGCGCCGCCCGGGCACAGGTTGCCGCGCAAGACGGCCAGCGCCGCGCCATCGGCCACCGGCTGCGACACCTTGCGGATCACGCTGTCGTCCAGGCAGACGGCGTCGGCGATATTGTCGCCCAGGCTGCGGCCGGTGACGGTCAGCGCCGACAAATCCAGCTGGGGCGTGATTTCCTTGAGCAGGGCCGGCATGCCGCCCGCATAGAAAAAATCCTCCATCAGTTTGTCGCCGGACGGGAACAGGTTGGCGATCACCGGCACCTTGTGCGCCATCGCATCCATTTCCTCGAGCGACAGCGTCATGCCGGCGCGTCCGGCAATCGCGATCAGGTGGATCGCCGCATTGGTCGAGCCACCGAGCGCCATATAGGCCGCCACGCCGTTCGACAGCGAAGCACGGGTGAAAAAGCGCGACGGCTTCAGGTCTTCCCACACCATGCCGACGATGCGCTCGCCGCATTGCGAGGCCATGCGCACATGGTTGGCGTCCATCGCCGGGATGCTGGTCGCGCCGGGCAAGGTAAAACCCATGGCTTCGACGATGGACGTCATGGTCGAGGCCGTGCCCATGGTGTTGCAGGTGCCGGGCGAGCGCGTCATCTTCGCTTCGAGCTTGATCCACTCGGGTTTGGCGATGTCGCCGGCCACGTAGTCGTCCCAGAATTTCTTGGTATGCGTGCCCGCGCCCACGCTCTGGCCACGGTAGCGGTCGTTGAGCATGGGGCCGGCGGGGCAGAAGATGGCGGGAATATCCATGCTGATGGCCCCCATCAGCATGCCCGGCGTGGTCTTGTCGCAGCCGCCCAGCAGCACCGCGCCGTCGATCGGCAGCGAGCGCAGCAGCTCTTCCGTTTCCATCGCCAGGAAGTTGCGGTAGATCATGGTGGTCGGCTTGACCATCACTTCGCCCAGCGACAGGGCCGGCAGTTCGACCGGAAAGCCGCCGGCCAGCAGGATGCCGCGCTTGACGGCTTCGGCCCGCTCGCGCAGATGCGAATGGCAGGGCGACAGGTCGCTCCAGGTGTTGATGATGGCGATCACGGGGCGGTCGAGGAATTCTTCGCGGCGCAAGCCCATTTGCTGCAGGCGCTGGCGGTGGGCGAACGAACGCATGTCGTCGGGGGCCAGCCAGCGCTGGCTGCGCAGCGATTCCAGCGTGCGGCGGGAGGTGGCGGAGCTCAATGTGTGTCCTTTATCGTGTGCCTGGCCAGCTGCGTATGGCTGTCCAGTGGCGCTGTCTCGGGTCTTGCATGTCGTCTTTGTTAGCGCTAACATTGCAAGCACAGCGAAATATAATTTGAATCGATCCCCGTTGTCAACCGATTTAATGACGCTACAATGCGCGCCGTGTGCCGCCGCAAGCACACTGGCATTACACTATCGGCATGATTTCTTTTAACTAATTTCCATATGGGAATTTATGCACATGCAAAACCCGGCGCTCACACGCCAGAGCAGGCAGTACCCATGAACGATCCCGTACGCAAGCGCCGCGGCCTGGGCCGCAGCACCGTGTTCGACGTGGCCAAGCTGGCGCAGACGTCGGCCATTTCCGTCTCGCGCTACTTCAAGGAACCGGACCGCGTGTCGCAGGAAACGCGCGAGCGCATCAAGAGCGCCATCGACCAGCTCGGCTATATCCGCAACGAGGCGGCCGGCGGCCTGGCGTCCACGCAAGGGCGCATCGTCGGCGCCATCGTGCCCAGCGTGTCGAATTCCATCTTTGCCGAAACCATCCAGGGCCTGTCGACAACCTTGTCGAAACATAATTACCAGTTGTTGTTGGCAACCCACGATTACTCGGTCGAAACGGAAGAAAAAGTGGTGCGCGCCTTTCTCGGCTGGTCGCCGCGCGCGCTGGTGCTGACAGGCGCCGATCATAGCGCCGCCACCGAAACCCTGCTGGCCGGCCTGCACATCCCCGTGATCGAAACCTGGGACGTGCGCCCCGAGCGGCCGTATCCGCAGATCGGCTTTTCGCACCGGGCCACCGGGCGCGACATGACCTTGTACCTGCATGGCCGGGGCTACCGCAACATCGTCTATGTCGACAGCGGCATCGGCAGCGACTTCCGCGCCCGCAAGCGGGCCGAGGGCTATGAGGAAACCATGCGCGAACTGGGCCTGGCGCCACGGATCGTGCAAGCCATCGCCATTGCGCCGCTGGACGCGGGCGCGGAAGTGTTCAGCGCGCAGATGGCGCGCGCCGACCGGCCCGATGCCTTGTTTTTTGCCAACGACAATATGGCCGCCGGTGCCATCTACGAGGCGGCGCGCGCCGGCATCCGCATTCCCGAGCAGTGCGCGGTGGCCGGCTTTGGCGACTTTCCGTTTTCCGAAAAACTCACGCCCGCGCTGACCACCATCCGCGTGCCGCGCTACGACATCGGCTGCCTCGCGGCGCAAGCGATTCTATTGCGGCTGGGCGAGCTGGAAGAGGGCAGCGCCCCGCTGGCGCCGGAGCCCTTGCAGTACGAACTGATCGCGCGCGCCAGCGCTTGATGCGGCTCAAAAACAGATATAGGTTTTGCATATCGACATCATAGGAAAAGATGATTGGCTAAATATGCTGCGATGCGGCATCATTCACCTGTCTCCTCTACTTCCTCACAGGAATTAGATTCAGCCCGCTCCCGCAGCGGGCTTTTTTTTGCCCGGCGTGATGTGACGGCATGGCCTGATTGTCCAGATTATCGTTCTGCCTGCCCCCAATATAGCTTGCTGTTCAGATATAGATAATTCATATTTCTATCATCACAACTGATCATTGGCATTGCGTGCTGCGATGCGGCATCATTCACCTGTCTCCTCTAACTCCTCACAGGAATTAGATTCAGCCCGCTCCCGCAGCGGGCTTTTTTTTGGCCATTTTTTCGCCGCTTGCCAAGCTGGCATTGCCAGGCTTGCATGAGTGCTACACTGCTAACTTTTAACCGTGAGGAACTGCCAAGATGATGGAATTGCTGCGTCATACGCTGGAATCGACGCCTATCCTGGCGCTGTTCCTGGTGATCGGCCTGGGCTATGCGCTGGGGCGTGTCAGCGTGTTCGGTTTTTCGCTGGGCGTCGGTGGCGTGCTGTTTGCGGGGCTGGCGCTGGGCGCGTTTGCGCCGGGCTCGGTGCCGCCGCCTATCGTCGGCTCGATCGGCCTGCTGCTGTTCCTGTACGGCATCGGCGTGCAGTATGGCACGCAGTTTTTTGCGGGCTTGCGTGGTGCGGGGCAGAAACATAACCTGATCGCCTTCGTCGCCGTGATGGGCGGGTTGGCCGTGTCGATCTGGGGCGGGCAGTGGATCGATATTTCCATCCGCATGGCCAGCGGCGTGTTCGCCGGCGCCATGACCAGCACGGCCGCGCTGCAGGCTGCGCTGGAAGCGTCGCATGGCAACCGCGATGCGGCTGTCGGCTACGCGGTGGCGTATCCGTTCGGCGTGGTCGGCCCCATGCTGGGCCTGTACCTGGCCGGTCGCGTACTGAAACCCGTGCTGGCGCCGCCGCCGGTGCCGATCATCGTCTCCGAAATCGCCATCGACCGCGATGCGCTGGCGGGCGCCACCTTGTCCGAGCTGGCCGACGGCCCGCTGGCCGGCGTACAGGTGATCGGCGTGCGCCATGGGCACCAGAACAGCTTGCCAGATCCCGGCCTGGTGATCGGTGCCGGCGACGCGCTGATGGTGGCCGGCACGGTGGCTGGGGTCGACGCCGCGCGCGCCGCGCTCGGCCATCTGGACCCGGGGCGGCTGATGAAGGACAGGCGCGACTACGACGGCATCGAAGTGTTCGTTTCGGACGCCGAAATCGTCGGCGTGCCGCTCGGTGAATTGAACCTGTTCAAGGATTTTCCCGCCAGGCTCGCGTTTATCCGCCGTGGCGACGCCATGATATTGCCGCAGCCCTTTTTGACGCTGGAATTTGGCGACCGGGTAACGGTCATCGCGCCGGCCAGCCATGCGGCGGACGTGCGCAAGCTGTTCGGCAATTCGATCACGGCCACGGCCGAGTTCAGCTATGTCTCGCTGGGCATGGGCATGGTGCTCGGTGTGCTGCTGGGCCTTGTGCCGATACCCTTGCCATGGATAGGCTCGTTCAGCCTGGGCCTGGCGGGCGGGCCGCTGGTGATGGCGCTGATCCTGGGACGGCTGGGCCGTGTCGGCAAGGTCAGCTGGCGCTTGCCGCTGTCGGCCAACCTGGTCATGCGCAACTATGGCCTGACGATCTTCCTGGCCTCGGTCGGCATGGCGTCCGGCTTGCCCTTCCTGCAGCAGGCCGGCGCCGACGGCTTGCCGATGCTGGCACTGGGCGCCGTCACGGTGCTGGTGGTGGTGGCGCTCGTGGTGTTGCTGGGCAAGTTCTTCCTGCGCCTGCCGTTTCCTGAGTTGCTGGGCATCGCCGCCGGCGCCACCGGCAACCCGGCCGTGCTGGTGTTTGCCAACCGCCTGGCCAAGTCCGACCGGCCCAACCTGGGCTATGCCATGATCTTTCCCAGCATGACCATCGTCAAGATCATCGCCGTGCAGATCCTGCTGCATCTGTACGGTTAAGTGCTCCTCGCGCCGGCGGCCTGAAAACCGCTGGCGCCGCGCACATTCTGTTGTACAATCCTTGAGAACGGTCGTGCTTTTTTGTGCGCTGAGCTCTCTTGCGCGCACACACCATGCGACTGATAACAAGGAGGAGACAGACATGGATTTGAATTATTCAAGCGACGAGACGGCGTTTCGCGACACGGTGCGCGCCTTTCTCGACAGCCACTTGCCAGCGGACCTGCAGCGCAAGGTGCGCGGCCACCTGCGGCTCACCAAGGATGACTATGTGCGCTGGCACAAGATCGTCGCGCAGCAAGGCTGGGCCGCGCCGGCCTGGCCGGTCGAACATGGCGGCACCGGCTGGACGTCCGTGCAGCGTCATATCTGGGAAGACGAATGCGCGCGCGCCGCCACGCCACCGATTTTGCCGTTCGGCATCAACATGGTGGCGCCCGTCATCATGGCGTTTGCCACCGAAGCACAAAAAGCCCATTATTTGCCACGCATCCTCAACTGTGACGACTGGTGGTGCCAGGGCTATTCCGAGCCGGGCGCCGGCTCCGACCTGGCCTCATTGAAAACCACGGCCGTGCGCGATGGCGACGACTATATCGTCAACGGCCAAAAAACCTGGACCACCCTGGGCCAGCACGCCGACATGATCTTCTGCCTGGTGCGCACGGATACGGGCGTGCGCAAGCAGGAAGGCATCAGTTTCTTGCTGATCGACATGAAAACGCCCGGCATTACCGTGCGCCCCATTATCATGCTCGACGAAGACCACGAGATCAACGAAGTGTTTTTCGACAATGTGCGCGTGCCGGTGAGCAACCTGGTGGGCCAGGAAAACCGTGGCTGGACCTACGCCAAGTATCTGCTGGGCCATGAGCGCACCGGCATTGCCGCCGTGGGCCGTTCGAAGCGCGAACTGGCCTTTCTGAAGCAACTGGCGATGCAGCAACTGAAAAAGGGCGAACCGCTGCTGCGCGACCCGGCCTTCGCGGCAAAGGTGGCCGATATGGAAATCGAACTGATGGCGCTGGAAATGACGGTGCTGCGCGTGATCAGCGAAGAGGGCAAGGGACCGGGCCCGCAGGCCTCGATGCTGAAGGTGCGCGGCTCGGAAATCCAGCAGCAGCTGACGGAACTGATGGTCGAGGCGCTGGGGCCGCAAGCGCTGCCCTTCGATCCCGCCTATCTCGATGGTGAACAGGAGCACAGCGCGGCAGGCAATGACCTGGCGGCGCCGCTGGCGGCCTATTACTTCAATTACCGCAAGACGTCGATCTATGGCGGCTCGAACGAAATTCAAAAAAATATCATCACGCAGATGATCCTGGGCCTGTAAGGCAGACAAGGCAAAAGGAGACGACATGGACTTTACTTTCAACCAGGAACAGCAGCAGTTCGCCGATGCGCTGCGGCGCTGGGCCGACAAGGATTACCGCTTCGACGCGCGCCAGGCGATCATTCATTCCGACAGCGGCACCTCGGACGCCGCCTGGGCCACATTGACGGAATTGGGCATGACGGCCTTGCCGCTGCCGGGCGGGCAGGGCGGCTTTGACGGCACGGCCGTCGACATGCTGCTGGTGATGCAGGAACTGGGCCGCGCGCTGGTGGTCGAGCCGTACTTTGCCACCGTGTTCGGCGCGCAATTTCTGAAACTGGCCGGCGGCCATGAGGCTGTGCTGGAGCAGGTAGCGCAAGGCGGCGTCAAGCTTGCCTGCGCGCTCGGCGAAGCGCAGTCGCGCCACGACTTGCACGATATCGCCACCACGGCCACCGGCGGCGGCGACGGCTTTGTACTGGACGGCACGAAAACCGTGGTGATCCATGGCGCGCAGGCAAATTATCTGATCGTCTCGGCACGCAGCGCGGGCGAGCAGCGCGATACGGAGGGCATTTCGCTGTTCCTGGTGCCGAGTGACGCGCCCGGCGTCAGCATGCGCGACTACCGCACCATCGACGGCCAGCGCGCCGCCACCGTGACCCTGGTGCAAGTGGTGCTGGGCGGCGATGCGCTGATCGGCGACGCTGGCAAGGGCTGGGAGCCGCTCGATGCGGCCACCGACTACGGCACGACGCTGTTGTGCGCGGAAGCGGTGGGCGCGATGGACGCCATCTTCGCGGCCACCCTGGAGTACCTGAAAACGCGCCAGCAGTTCGGCGCGCCGATCGGCAAGTTCCAGGCTCTGCAGCACCGCATGGCCGACATGTTCATCCACCTGGAGCAAGCACGTTCGATGGCCATGCTGGCGGCCGCCAAGGTCGATACCGCAGAGCCCGTGGAACGGCGCCGCATCGTCTCGGCCGCCAAGGCCAGGGTGGGGCAGGCGGCGACGTTTGTCGGCCAGCAAGCCGTCCAATTACATGGCGGCATGGGCGTGACCGACGAAGTGCCTGCCGCCCACCACTTCAAGCGCCTGACCATGATCGGCTTGACCCTCGGCGACGCCGGGCATCATGTCGAGCGCTTTATCGCCCAGCCGGGCTTCCTGCCATCGGAGCATGCATGACTGTGACTACCCCAAAACACTGGTACTTCGAGGACTTCACGGCCGGCCTGGAAATCGACCTGGGCCAGCGCCATGTGACGGAAGACGAAATTATCGCCTTCGCCACGGATTTCGACCCGCAACCGTTTCATATCGACCATGAAGCGGCGGCACAGACCATCTTCAAGGGCGTGATCGCCAGTGGCTGGCATACCTGCAGCATGATGATGAGGCTGGTGGTCGACAATCTGCTGAAACACTCGTCCAGCATGGGTTCGCCTGGCCTGGACAGCATCCGCTGGCTCAAACCCGTGCGCGCCGGCGACACCCTGAACCTCACTTACCAGGTCAAGGAAGTGCGCCCCTCGACCTCCAAGCCCGACCGCGGCATCGTCATTTCCGTCTGGTGCGTCAGCAACCAGCATGGCGAAGTGGTGACCACCGTCGAAGGCATGGGCATGTTCGGCCGCCGTCCCGCCGGGGAGCTGGCTGATGCGTGATATCGACGGCATCGCCGGCTTCCGGGCGCTTTCCGGCCAGCATGTGGCCATTTCCGAATGGATCACCATTACCCAGCAGCGCATCGACACCTTTGCCGACGCCACCGACGACCATCAGTGGATCCATGTCGATACCGAGCGCTGCGCGAAGGAGTCGCCGTACGGCTGCACCGTGGCGCACGGCTTTCTGACGCTATCGCTGTTGCCGGCCATGCTGCAGAACGCCCTGCACATGGCCGGCATCCGCATGGCCATCAACTACGGCCTGAACAAGGTGCGCTTTCCCGCGCCGGTGCCGGTCGGCAGCCGCTTGCGGGCACGGCTCGATATTCTGTCTGTGGAGGAATTGGCCGAAGGCGCCCAGGTAAACTGGGCGGTGACCATGGAGCGGGAAGGGGATGCCAAGCCAGTCTGCGTGGCGGAGTTTTTGATGCGCTGCCATGCGTGATCCGAATTTCATTACCTCCTTGATGAACCGGCGGTAATGCTGTCAAGTCAATCGATTCAAGTTTGCCGTCAAGGATTTACTCATGTCATTTCAAGAAGATGCTTTGATTGAAAGTAGAAAAGCGGATTTCGGGCAGTTCTATCAGGAACTCTTGCCTGCGCTGGTGGAGTTTATTGATGGGATTGGCATCAAGCCCGCTCACACCGTACTGACCCAGGCTGACCAATACCTTCCTTATTTGGAACTTGCGCTGCGAGAAATGACGGTTGCCGAGGAGGACAGGTCCTGGCTGTTGACACGCATGATGTACTTTATTGGCGAATATTTCGCCCAGAAGCATGGTGGCTGCTGGTATGTTAACGATATCCCCGGGTCGCGTTTTTCTGGCCGTTATGTCGTCGGGAAATTTGCTGGATTCAGTAATCAGAATCTGATGGTTGATCCGGCTGAAGTCGCCCAGGCATATGTCGATACTGCCGTGCCCCGGCAACTGTCTCCATTGCTGTCCGAGGTGGAAGCAGGATTGAACGCAATCGCGAGTTCAGGTTAATGCCGCAAGAAACCGGGACAGCGCCCCGTTTCAGAAGAACACCGCCGTACGCGGGATAATCGCCCCCGTATTGCCGTACGGTTGGGTTGCCCGCACGGAACCCGTGGTGGCGATGCCATCGTCGAGCTTGCTGTCGATCTGTTCGGCATAGCCTTCGGGCAGGTTGTCGAAGCGGATACCGTTGCCGGCGCGGCCGGCCACTTCGTCGTTGTACAGGTAGACGGCGCCGCCCTGGGCGCTGGTCATGAACTGGCTGGTGCCGTTGAATGAGCCGGTAATGAAACCACCGAGTGCCAGGTGCTGGGGCGCCAGCGTGAATTCGCGCGGCTGTCCGTCGCCGATCTGGCCGTCGCCATTGCCGTTGCCGGCCGAGTTCGGTACGTGCAGGGTGCCTTGCAGGTCGTCGCCGGGCAGGGCGCGGAATTTATCCTGGTAGGCGTTGACGGCGGCCGTCAGCGAGTTCGATTGCTGGATGATGTTCTTGACCTTGGCGCTGTCGATCAGGCCCTGGCCTTTCAGTACGCCGCCCAGCAGCAGGCCGATGATGACCAGGACGATGGCGATTTCTACGAGCGTGAAGCCTTGCTGGCGGCGTGGTGGCATGGGGTGATCCTTGTCGTTGCGCCATCCGGTCGTGTGTCGGGTGGCTGATGGTGAAGTTTACTGTAAATGCGTGTTACCGGGAATCGCGTGTTTCTTTTTTGCCGCAATCTCGTCGAGTTTGCGGGCCATGAAAGCCAGCTCGTGCGGATCGGTGATCTGCCCGCTGGCGATCAGGCCGCCCAGGACGATTTGCGCGCTGTCGAACTGGTCCATGTCTTCCAGAATAAAGGCCTCCATCTGCCGCACCCAGGCCGGCACGTCAGGGCCGGTGGCTTGCCGCCGCAGCTGTCGCGCCAGGCTCAAGGCCAGCGGCATGTCGTGCAGCTGGTGTTTGGCGACCAGGGCGGCTTGCGCCATGGCAGGCCAGCGGCGCGCCGGGTCCAGCGCAAAGCTGGCGCTGACAAAGGCCAGCATGCGGCGCGCGCGGACCGGATCGGCCACGGCCGCATAGATTTCGCTGGCGGCCACCAGCGCGTAGCGGCTGCGTGGGTCGAGTGTTTGCGCCGTGTCCAGCCAGAGCGCCAGATGGTCGTAGTCAAGCGCGCGCCAGGGCAGGCTGACGCCGTCCTGGTCTTCAAACGATTGCAGATACAGCAGCATGGCTTTCGACATTGCCAGCGGTTCGCCCAGGCTGGCCAGCCGCGCCATGGCGGCGGAGGGGGGCGGCGGCAAGGGTCGCGCCTGCGGCGGCGCGGTCCGCTGCGCCAGCTGCCAGCCCAGTTGCAGCAGCAGGGCGAGGACCAGGGCCAGCCACAGTGATCGCGGCACGGATGACAGCGGCTTTTGCTGCATCAAAAACTCTTGCGATAAAAGTCGCACAAGGCGCAGGCGGCCAGCAGGCCGACATAGATCGCCGTCTGCGCGGCCACCAGGCCCAGCGCCTGCCAGTCGCCAGTGGCGTACAGCAGCCATTCACTGCGCGTGAAATGGTCGAGATTGGGCAGCAGCAGGGCCAGCGTATCGATGGCATACGCGATGGCTTGCCGGCTGCCATCGTGCGCGGCGGTGCTGCCATGCGCCAGCAATTGCAGGCTGCCCACGCTGCGCGCCAGCACATAGAAGCCGCCGCTGGCGGCCAGGGCCGGCAGCGCATGCGGCAAGCCCAGCGCGCACAGCAGGCTGAAGGCGGCCATGATCCACAGTTCACCGAGCAGGGAAACCGCCCACAGCGCGCTTTGCGCGGGCGCCGCCCACATGCACGTCAGCAGGCCGAACAGCAGCGCAGGCAGCAGGGCCAGCGCGCCAAAGCCGGCCAGCTTGCCCAGCACATACACGGCGCGCGGCATGGGCAGCGCCAGCAACAGTTCCTGGCCCTTGTCGGCCGCTTCGCGCGCCAGGCTGGTGACGACAAAGCCGACCAGCAGGAACACGGCCACCGGGCGCAGCAGGGCCGACACGATGGCCGCCTGCGTGGCGCCGCTTTCCGTCAGCGCCAATTGCTGCAGGAAACCGGCCAGCGCCAGCGCGGCGGCGGCGGCCAGCACGAACAGCCAGGGCAGGCGGCTGCGCAAGGCTTCCACCAGCGTGTAGCGCGCGATAAGCAGGCCGGGGCGCCACATCAGCGCGGCAACCTTTGCGCGGCCACCATGCGGTTGAACAGGATATTGGGCGACAGCCAGGTAACGATATCGTCATAGCTGCCGCCGGCCTGCTGGCCGTCGCTGGCGGCACGGCTGATATAGATATTGTTGCTCACCGCATTGCTGCGCTCGTCGACATTATTTCCCTGCGCGCCAGCCTGGCGCTGGCCCTGTTCGCTGATGGCGCCAAGGCCGTTTTTGCCATGCGACATGATCATCGCGGGAATATCATTCAGTGCGGTAGCTTGCACCAGCGCGCCGCCGTTGCGCGTGACGATGCTGATGTCGCGCGGCGTGTTGAGGGCAAACAATTGCTCGCTGTCGCTGAAGGCCGGCGTCACGCTGTAGCGGAACAGATTGTTCCAGCTGTCGCTCTTGCGCAAGCCCAGGGTGGCCCACGGCAGGATGCCGGCCCGCTTTTCGCCATTGCAGCGCGCGCCTCGCCGGTCTTCCAGGCCGTTCATGCTTGATACCGCCGGGCAGGGCAGGTAACCGTGCAGCAAGGCGAAACCGGTCAGCGCCTCTTTCGCTTCATCGAGCGCCTTTTGTGTCTCGGCCACCTTGCGCTGTTCGAATTGCACTGCCAAGGGTGTGACGAGGCCGCCTATCATCAGGCCGACGATCACCAGCACGATGGCGATTTCGATCAGGCTGAAGCCGGCCTGCCGGCGTGGCGAGGCGAGATGCTTCATGGCAGGGTCCGCGCCGCGCGCATGCGCTGGTATAGCGCAGGCAAGGTGATCCAGGCCAGCAGGTCATCGACGCTGTTTCCCGTGACAAACGACGTGCTGGCAAGCTCATTGGCCGCCTCGTCGACATTGCCGCGCAAGGTGGGCGCCAGCCTGGTGCCGCTGGCCGCCGTGCCGTAGCCTTCCTTGCCTTGTGAAAAGACGATGGCGGGCAGGCATTGTGCGCTGACATCGCATTGTTCCTGGCCTGCCACATACGCCAGGCCACCGTCCGCCTTGCGCTGCAGAACCACCCGGTTGGCCACGGCGGAGACCGAGGCGATGGGCGCACGCGACATTTCCGGCGTCACGCTGTAGCGCACGACCTTGCCCCAGGCATCGAGGCCCGGCACGCCCAGCGCCACCCAAGGTAAAAAACCGCTGCAGTCGGCGTCGCTGGCGCACTCGGCCGGCCGCTCGCGGCCATCGGTGGCCGAAGTGGCCGGGCGCGGCAGGCGGCCATTGGCGGCGGCAAAGCCGGTCAAGGCGTCGCGCGCCTGCGCCAGGATGGCCAGCGTGCGCTGCTGGCGCTGGCTTTCCGCGCCATTGCGGCTGAAAGCGTTCATCAACAGCGACGCCGCGCCCAGGCCCAGCACGGCCACCAGCAACAGCAGGGCTGCGCCGCCTTGCGTTTTGAGAGTGCTCCTGTGCATCATGGCCGCGTTTCCATGACGGTGCCGCTGGCCGCATCATATTGCTGGCCCGGTTTCAGTACCACCACCTGGCCATTGCTCAGGCGCAAGGTCAGCTGGCCGGCGCCAGAGACCTGGTTATGTGGCTCTTGCTGCGGCGTCTGGTTCAGCCAGACGGTTGAACGGCCGCTGCTGCGCTGGACCAGGCCATTGAGTTCCATCGGCGGGCCGGGTGGTGGGGGCGGAGGCGGCGATGGCGGCGCCTGTGCCGTCCCGGCCGGTGGCGTGCCACTGCGGCTGGCGTCGAGCTGGGCCCTTTCTTCGGGCGAGGAAAACAGCCGTCCCAGCTGGGGCGGCTGCGCCTGGGCAAGGGCCGTCACGGCGCAGCAGGCGATGAGCAAGGTGCGTTTCATGGCAGCCCCGGCACGGCAAGCGGGCGGTCACCGAGGGTCAGCCACAGCAGGCTGCAATCGGCGCTCAGGCTGGCGGTCTGGCCGGTGCTGGCGGCGCCGCCGCGCTTGAGCGCGCAGTCCTGCACGGCAAAATAGCCGGACTGACGCAAGTCGTCAAAAAAGTTCAGCAAATCCATTTCGTGCAGCAAATCCATGTGGAGCTGCATTTTACTGCCACGCAACTGGTACTGGCCCATGGTCAGGGGCGAGGGTACCTTGAGCACCTGCTGGGCGCTGATCTCATAGCTGAGCGGCAGCAGATGGCGGCGCTGCTGGCTCAGCCTTATCGCATCGATCCAGGCCAGGCGGTTTTCCTCGCCGATCAGGCCGCGTTGCCGCAGCGCCTGGAAGCGCGGTGCAAAGGCGCGGATTTCCAGTTTTTCCGTTTCAACCTGGTTGAAGCGGGCGGCGGCGGCCCGGCGTTCTTTTTGCGCCAGGTCCAGCCGCAAGGCTTGCCGGTCGCGGTAATCGCTGGCCAGGTGCAAGGCGAGCAGGCTGAGCACCACGGTGGCCACGCAGCACAGCAGGGCGCGCCGTACCAGATGCAGTTCGCCCAGCCACGGCGGCAAGGGGCGCGTGGTGGCGGCGGGCTTTTTCATGCCCGGCGTAAATGGCGGCTTCATGGAGGCGCTCATGGCTGCCACACCAGCAGCACGGTGAAGCGGGCCTGGGCGTCTTGCGCCGGCGACTCGCTCTTGCCGGAAAGGGTCGCGCTGGGGCGCAGGTCCAGCGGCGCTTCCTCGATCGCCACCACCAGGCGCGGATGGCGCGCCAGCGCTTGCGCAAACGCCGTGATGGCGGCCAAGGCGCCACGGTAATCATTGCCCGGCATATCGACATCGGCCTCCAGGCGCAGCGCCTGCGGCGGCGCGGCCGGGATGCCGGCGTCAACGCTGGTGGGCACCGGCCCCTTGCCCTGGCCGGCCTGGTTTTGCGGTGGCGGCTGCGAGCCGCTGCCGCGGGCCGGTGGCGGACCCGCGTTCCAGTGCAGCTGGGCCAGCCTGACTTGCGGCGCCTGGTCGAGCGCGGCGCTCAGCATGGCCAGCAAGCGGCCCGGCTCGGGCGCCTGGCTGGCGATCATGTGTTCCAGGGTCACGGCGGCCTTCATGTTCTGGGTTTTCGCCGGCGCCGGCGGCAGGCTGGCCATCACGTTACGGTAGCGCTGCTGGTAGGATGCGGTTTCCTGCCGCAATTGCGCCATGCCGGCTTCGTCGTCCAGCCCGCCCAGCAGCATGGCGGCGCACCATAGCAGGGCCGAGGCGCCGATCAGCAGGCTGGAGCCATACAGGGCCTTGCGCGCGCGCTGGTAGTGGTAGTAGCGGGCAAGCGGGCCGGGCGGATAATGGCTGGCGGGTGGATGTTTCGCCAGCAGGGTCAGCAGCAATTGGTCGGCCAGCTGTGGCGTATGCGGCAGGCCCACGCGCTCGCTGGCGAACTGCATGTCGATAAAGTGATACGCCACTTCCACGCCGTTATCGCACAGCAATTCCAGCTTGGCGATCTGCGCCTGCGGCGCCAGGATCACGGTGTTGAGCACGTCGCCGCGCTCCAGCATGCGCGTGCTGGTGAGAAACTGCCGGGTTTTTTCCGTCTCCAGCGCAATATTGACGGCCACGCCGTCGAGCGCGATGGCCGCGGTCTGGCGCGAAAAGCGCAGCTGGCCGCCTTCATAATAGCTTTGCCGCAAGCCGCCCGACTGTTGCGTCACCAGCAGCAAATGGCCATGCGCGAGCGCCAGCTGTTTCACCAGCGCGATACTGAGCAGGCTGGCCGAATACAGGCCCGCCACCGGCACCTGCAACTGTTCCAGCAGCGCCGTCCACGTTTGCAGCAGGGAAGGATTGGTCAATGCAAAGAAAAGCATCTGGTCATCCTGGCGGCCGGCGCTGTCGCGGCCCAGCACGGTGCTGCCCCGGTACGGCGTGTCGCGGTACAGCTGGCTTAGCCGGCGCGCCAGCAGGGCGCGGCCGGCCTTGCCGCGCACATGGGGCAGCAGCTGGCGCTGGAAGTCTTCCTCGATCAGGTCGACCAGCAGATAGGCGGGCACGTCCAGGCGCTGTTCAAGCGGGTCTTCCAGCCAGGCGGCAAACGCCTCCAGCCCTGCCGCGCTCGCTTCAAATGCCTGGCCCGCGCCCAGCTCGCCGTGGCGCCAGTCGTAGGCGCACAGATGGTCGCTGGTGATATAAAACAGTTGTTTGCGGAACAAGGCGGCCTCAGGTTTTGATAGTGCTGATCGTGTCGTAAATCGGCCCCAGCACCGACAGCATGATCCAGCCCAGCAACAGGCCCAGGATCACCGTCATGGCCGGCTCTATCATGGCTTGCACTTTCTCGATCAATTCCTTTACTTCGCGATTATAGAAATAGCTGACGTTGCGCAAGGCCGTGTCGAGCGAGCCGGTCGCTTCGCCCACCTTCAGCATGCGGATCACCAGCGGCGGGAAGATGCCCGTGTGCTGGAAAGCGCTGGTCACGCCGTGGCCTTCGGCGATCAGCTGGGCGGCGCGGCGCAGGCCTGCCGCCACCACGCGGTTGCCGGCGATGCCTTCCGACAAGCGGATGCATTCGAGGATGGTGATGCCCGAGGCGTACATCAGCGCAAAAAAGGTGGCGAAACGGGCCAGAATGATCTTGTGCAGCACCGGGCCGACCAGCCACAGCCGTAATTTGAGGCCGTCGAACAGATAACGCGCCGTTTCGCTGCGCTTGAGCCAGGCGCGCAGGCCGAAAAAAACCAGCACGGGCAGGGCCAGCAGCACGGCCCAGTAATCGATAAAGATATTCGACACGACAATCAGCGCGCGCGTATGCAGCGGCAACTCGCCACCCATATTGCGGATAAACGCCGTCAGTTGCGGCACCAGGTAGATCATCAGGAAAAACGTCACGGCGGCCACCACGATGGCGACCACCACCGGATACATGACGATCTTGCGCGTCTGCGAAGCGAGTTCATCCTGCCACTTCAGGCTTTCCGACAGGTTCTTGAAGACCTCGGCGATCTTGCCGCTCTGCTCGCCAGCAAGGATCAGGCTGGTAAATGTGGCGTCAAAAATATCATCATGCTGGGCCAGCGCGCCGGACAGCGGCAAGCCGCCTTCGATGCTTTCGATCAAATCGGTCACCACTTCGCGCAAGCGCGGATGGTCTGTGCTTTCCCGCAAATCATTCAGGCCGTCGAGGATGGGCACGCCCGCGCCCGTCAGCTGCTCCATATGGAAACAGAAGTTGATCAGGTCGCGCCGCTGGATCACGCGCTTGCCAAACAGCACCAGATGCTGGCCCGTCAGCTTGCAGTCGATCAGGTCCAGTTGCATGCGGTGCAGGCGCGCCTCCAGGTCGGGCACATTGGCCGCTTCCATGCTGCCGGGAATGAGCTCGCCGGCGGCATCCATGGCGCGGTAGACATATTGCGCCATCAGGACAGCCTGTCCGTCAGGTCGACCACGCGCGCCACTTCTTCCAGGGTGGTGGTGCCGTCGCGCACGCGGCGCAGGCCATCGTCGACCAGCGAGTGAAAACCGCCCGCGCGCGCCGTGCTTTTCAGCTCGCGCAAGCTGGCGCGGCGCGACGTCAGTTCGTCCAGCTCGGGCGTCATTTTCAGCAATTCCATGATCGCCAGGCGGCCCTTGTAGCCCTGGTGCGCGCAGCGTTCGCATCCCACGGAGTGGCAGATGCTGGCCGGCGGGTCTTCCGGCTGCAGGCCCAGCAAGCGCCGCTCGACATCGTCGGCCACCACGGTTTCCTTGCAATGCGGACACAGTTTGCGTACCAGGCGCTGGGCGATGATGCCGATGATATTGCCGGCCATAATGTCGGGCAGGATGCCGATATCGAGCAGGCGCGGCAGCGAACCGATGGCTGAATTGGTGTGCAGGGTGGAATACACCTGGTGGCCCGTCATGGCGGCCGCAAACGCCATCTCGGCCGTTTCGCGGTCGCGGATCTCGCCCACCAGGATGATGTCGGGGTCCTGCCGCATCATCGAGCGGATGCCGTCGGCAAAGCCCAGTTTCACGGATTCGTTGACCGAAGTCTGCCGTATCATGTTCATCGGATACTCAACCGGGTCCTCCAGCGTCATGATGTTGACGCTTTCCGTATTGATATGGTTGATGATGGAATACAAGGTGGTGGTCTTGCCGCTACCGGTCGGGCCCGTCACCAGGATCACGCCGTCGGGGCGCGCGATCATCAGTTTCAGCAAGTTCAGCTCGCGCTCGGCCAGCCCCAGCGAGTCGAGCGGGACAATGCCTTTTTGCCGGTCCAGCACGCGCAGCACGAAGTTTTCGCCATGCGTGGTCGGTTGCGCCGAGGCGCGAAAGTCGATTTGCCGGCCTGAAAAGCGGATCGTGATGCGGCCGTCCTGCGGCGCGCGCGCCTCGGCGATATTCATGTTCGAGATCACCTTCAGGCGCACGGCCATGGCCGGCCAGTACGATTTGTGCAGGCTGCGGATCTGGCGCAGGATGCCGTCGATGCGGTAGCGGATGCGCAGGAACGACTGTTCCGGTTCGAAATGGATGTCCGAGGCGCCGTTCTGCACCGCGTCGGCCAGCAGGGCATCGATCAGGCGCACCATGGGCTGGCTGTATTCGTCCGACGGCGAGGCCATGCTCTGGTAATTGACTTCGCCCGTTTCGATCTCGTGCAGGATGCCGTCGATCGACAGTTCGAAACCATAGTACTGGTCGATGGCGCGCGAGATATCGGATTCATTGACCAGCACGGTGGAAATCGTGATGCCCTTGACCAGCATGGCGCTGATCTGGTCGAGCGCGACGATATTGCTGGTGTCGGCCATGGCCAGTATCAGGTTGTCCGTCTGCCGCTCATAGACGATGGGAAACACGCGATAACGCTTGGCCACTTCCTTCGGGATCAGCTTCAAGGCGATGGCATCGACCACCAGGCTGGCCAGGTCCGCGCTTTCCTGCTTCAGGTTTTCGCTGAGCGCCATGCGCACGGTCGCTTCCGTCACGAAACCGAGCGTGATCAGCAGTTTGCCCAGCGGCTCGCTGCTGCGTTTTTGCTCGATCAGCGCGATGCGCAGCTGGTCTTCGCTGATCACGCCTTTCTTGATCAGCAATTTGCCCAGCGGAAGTTTGGTTTGTTCTGGCATGCGGCTTTATTCCTGACGCGTAATCACGATGCCCGGCGTGGCCGAGCTGGCCGGCCCGCCCAGTTCACCCAGCCGTTGCTGCGCCGCGGCGCGATCGAAGGCCGACGGCGTGGTCTGCGCCAGGGTCAGGGCGCGCTGGTAATATGTCGCGGCCAGTTTCGGCTGGTTCAGCCGGTCCAGGCCGATCGCCAGGTTGTAGGCATAGTCGGCATTGCCGGGCACGGCGCTGTAGGCACGGAAGAATTGCTGCTGGGCTTCCGGCCAGCGGCGCTGCTGCGCGTACACATTGCCCAGCGCAAACAGCACCGGGCCGCTTTCGGGCGTGCGCGCGAGGATCGCTTTCAGGCGCGATTCGCTTTGCACCAGGTCGCCCTGGCGCAGGCCGATCAGGCCGGCCAGGGCCACGCCGTCGTCCGGATTCATTTCCAGCAAGCGCAAATACAGCGCGGCCGCCTGCGGCCCCTGGTTGCCCTGCTGCGCCACGGCCGCCAGGCCCAGCAGGGCGTCGCGGTTGACGGGGTCCTGCTGCAGCACGGCTTCATATTGCTGGCGGGCGGCGCCCAGCTGGCCGCTGGCCAGCGCCTGGTAGCCTTGCTGCACGCCGGGATTGATCTGCGGCGCCGTATCGTTGCGCAGCACCTGGATCTGCTGGTTGTTCGGCGCCATCACGGGTGGCAGCGCGGGCGGCGGCATCTGCGCCAGCTGGGCCGCCACCGCCTGCTGCACGGCCGACTGTATCATCGCCTGCTGTTCGGCCGCGCTGGCACCCTGGCGGGCATCATTTTGCGTCTGCGCAGGCGCGTCGTTGAACGCCTCCGACGCCGGTGCGTTGTTGGCCGGCGGCACGATCACCATCGGCCCGGCATTGCCGGCCGTGCCAGGCGCGTCGGTCAGCGGCATCGGCACGCCGGGCAGGTTGGCGCCCGCGCCGGGGCTGCTGCTGGCGCGCCAGTACCAGTAGGCCATGGCGCACACCACCAGCAGCAAGATGCCCAGCAGCACGCCCAGGCGCACGGTGGCCGGGTCGACACTGACGGGCGCGCGCGGCGGCGTGCGCTTGCGGCTGGCGCCGGAAGGTGGCGGCGCCTGAGCCGGGGCAGGGCGGGGCTTGGGCTGCGGCGCTTCGGCCTGCGGCGGGGGCGGCGTGGCTGGCGGCTCCGGCGCGGCCGCCGGCGCGCCATGCAACGGTTCCAGGCTCAGCCCTGACGTAAATTCCGGCACCGGCGGCAGCGGCGCGGATGGCGCCAGCGGTGCGTCGGCCGGCGCCAGTTCCAGTACCTGGTCGTAGGCCTCGGACGGTTTGTCCAGTTCCTCTTCGTGCAGACTGTTCTGTTTTGCGCGCTCGGCCTTCTTGAGCGCCTGCATCAGCAAACTCATGGGGTTTCTCCTTGCCCGCGTGCCACCGGCGTTTCCGTATAGGGTTGGCTGTTCAGCGGCGCCTGGCCGGGCAGCAGGTAGCGGTAGTCGCGGAAATCGCCCTCGATGCTGGCGTCCTTGACCACCACCGGGCGCATGAAGATCACCAGTTCCGTCTTGGTGCTCGCTTCATTGCGGTAGGTGAACAGATTGCCGACCACGGGCAGGCTGGACAGGCCCGGCACGCCATCTTTCGTGTTGTCGATGGAATCCTGCATCAGGCCACCCATCACGGCGATCTGGCCGCTGTCGACCTTCATGATCGATTCCAGTTCGCGCGCCTGGATCACCGGTACCCGGCTTTGCACATTGGCCAGGGCCGGATTCGGGTCCTGCACATAGCCGACGATGCGCGTGATGGTGGGGCGTACATTGAGAGTGACGACGTCGCTGTCGGAAATTTGCGGCGTCACGCTCATCACGAAGCCGACCGGCACCGTTTCCAGCTTCGATTCATAGGTGGCCGGCGTGATGATGGTGCCGGTCGAGCTGGTCACGGCGGGCGTCACCTTGATGGTAAAGAAGACGTTGTTGTCGACCACTTTCAGCATCGCCGTCTGGTTGTTCAGCACGCTGATCTTGGGGCTGGACAGCACTTTCACCTTGCCGAACGATTCGAGCAGCTGGATGGTGGTGGTAAAACTGTCCTTCATGTAATTGAGCAGGAAGATGCCGGGCGAGGCATTCGGGGCGGCGGCGGACGGCAGGGCCAGCGTGCCGACCTGGCCCTGGTTCAGGCGCAGGCTGCCCGTCAGGCGCGACCAGTTGATGCCCTGCTGGTATTCGCGGTTCAGGCGCACTTCCATGATGGTGGCCTCGATCAGCACTTGCCGCTTGGCGCTGCTGGTGACCAGGTCGAGGAATTCGCGGATCTTTTCATGCTGGCGCCCGGTGGCGCGCACCGCGATCAGGCCACCTTCGGTATTGACCACCACCGACGACGCGCCACCCTTGTTGGCCAGTTTTAATAGCGGCAAGCCATTCGCATCGAGCGCCGCCGCGTTATTGTTATTGGCCGTGTTGTTCGCATTGGGCGCCTGGTTCTGTGGCACTTGCGGCATCTGCGTGCCGTACTGGCCCGCAGATGCCGGGTTCTGGCCGGCATAGGGCTGCGCCGCGGGATTGCCGCCCTGGTTCGGGTTGCCCTGCTGACCCTGGGCCTGTGCTTGCCCTTGTCCCTGCAGCGCCGTCAGCTGCTGGTTCAGCTGCGCCAGCGGGTCGGCCAGCGGATCGTTGAGCGTGGTCTCGCGCAGCAGGTCGCGGATATTCTTTTCCAGGCTGTACCAGAAATTGTTTTCCGAGCGATTCACCACCAGGGTGGTGGAATTGTTGTTGCCATTGCCGCTGCTGCCCTGGTTGCCGCTGGTGGACGTGGCGCCGCTGTTGCCGGCACCGCCGCCGGCGGTGGAAATCTGCGTGGCGATATTGACGCTGCTGTTGGTGCTGCGCGCCATGTTCACATAATCGACCTTGTAATTGCGCCAGACGGGCGCGTCCGGCATCACCAGCAAATTTTTGCCGTCGATCTCGTAGCGCATGTCGACCTGGTTGGCGATGCGCGACAGCAATTGAGGCAGGGTCTGGTTCAGGGCGTTGAGCGTGACGTTGCCCGCAATATCCGGGTGGATATCGACATTCATGCCGGCGTCGCGCGCCAGCGCGAACAGCAAGGATTGCACCGGCACCTTGTGCACCGTGACGCTGTAGGTCTCGACTTTCGGCGCGGCCGATGGCGCGGGCAGGGCGGCGCTTTGCCGTACCGGTTCGGGTATCGCCCCGGTCACGCGCGGCGCCTCATCGACATGCGAGGCCGACAGCGGCAGTTGCGGCGCGGCACAACCGGCAAGCAGGGTAGAGCAGACAGCGGTGACGCAGGAAGCGAGCACAAGAAGAGAGGGTTTGTTCATGCAGCGGTCGCCCGTGAAGTCATGTTGTGCTTTTGCAATTTTACCCATCATGATCCCCTAAAATCCGGCCTGCCGCCAGCCGTAGCCGGCGAGTTGGAAAAATAAAGTGCATTGCCGCCACGCCAAGTGGGTTGCCAAATAAATCATTAAATTTCTACGTGGATATAATTAATTCTTTAAGGTAATTTTTCAGGCGATTTATGCCGCTTGCCACAGCAGTAGCGCCGCCAGCGCCAGCATCGCCAGCAGCAGCAGCGCCGCCGCCAGCACACGGCCCTGGTACCAGGGCTTGCCGTCGTGAAATGGCGCATCGGCCAGCGCCAGGCGCAGATGGCGCGTGGCGACGTGCTGTGCGTCGTCGGCATAGGCGGCCAGCAAGGCCTTGTCTGCCAGGATATTGACACGGCGCACGGTGCCCTGCGAGGCGCGCGCCAGGAGGCGCAGGGCGCCGCGCTCGAAGCGCAGCGGCGAGGCGCGCCCGGCGGCGGCCAGGCGGCAGGCCAGGTAGTCGGGCAGCAAGGCCATCGGCAGGCGCGGCATGGTGAAGCTGTGCGTGATGCGCTCCTTTAATTGCCGCAGCTGCGGCAAGTCCAGCGTGCGGTCCAGCTCGGGCTGGCCGAACAGCACGATCTGCAGCAGCTTGTGGCTGGCCGTTTCCAGGTTGGTCAACAGGCGCACCGCTTCGAGAGTATCGACCGGCATGCCTTGCGCTTCCTCGGCCAGCAGCACCACCGAGCGGCCTGCCGCATGGCGGGCGATCAGTTCGCCATGCAGGGCGCGCAGCACGGCATCGGGCCGGCAACCATCCATGTCCAGGCCCAGTTCGCTGCCGATGGCGCGCAATACCTCGTCCGGCTCCAGGCGCGGGTTCAGCAAATACAGCACGTCGACCTGCGGCGGCAGGCGTTCGGCCAGCATGCGGCACAGCATGGTCTTGCCGCTGCCCACTTCGCCGGACAGCTTGATGATGCCTTCGCCCTGCAGCACGGCGTACAGCAGCGCGGCCAGCAGCTCGCCGCGCGTGTTGCCCGGGTAAAAGAACAGCGGATCGGGCGTGATGCCGAACGGCGCCGCGCGCAAGCCGAAATGCTCAAGGTACATGCCGCGCGGCGTCACTTGGCTGTTCATGCGGCGATGCAATTGAGAAAAGCCTGCTCCAGGCTCGCCTGCGGGCCGCCGCCGTGGCGCTGGCGGCATTCCGCCGGCGTGCCGACAAACACCATGCGTCCCGCATGCAGGATGGCCATGCGGTCGCACAACTCGTCGATGTCGGCCAGCGCATGCGAGGTGAGAAACACGCCGCGTCCCTGCGCGCGCAATTCACGCAGCGCCTGCTTGAACAAGGCGCGCGCCTTCGGGTCCAGCCCGCTCATCGGTTCGTCGAGCACCAGTTGCCGCTTGCCCGACAGCAAACATGCAAGCAGCCCCAGCTTTTGCATCATGCCCTTGGAATAGCTGCGCGCCTGGCGCTGCAAGGCTTCCGGCGCCAGTTCCAGCGCGTCGGCCGCCCGCCTGGCGGCGGCCTCGTCCCACGGTACTTGCTGCAAGCCCAGCAGGTACCGCAGGAAATCGCGCCCGCTCAGGTAATACGGCGCCTGGAAGCGCTCGGGCAGGAACGACAGCGGCGCGCGCGCCGCGCTGTGCCGGTGGCCCTGGCCGAAGATGCTGATCTCGCCCGCGTCGGGCGTGCAGAAATCGAACAGGCAATGCAGCAGGGTGGTCTTGCCGGCGCCGTTCACGCCGGCCAGGCCGAACAGTTCACCGGGCCTGAGCGACAGGTCGACGCCGCGCAGCACAGGGTTGCCTTTCAACTGTTTATGCACGTTGTGGTAGCGGATGGCGCAGTCGCTCATGAAGGCAGGAATGTCAGTAAAAATCAGTGATCGACCACTATTATTGCCATGGGGGCGTATGCACGGCAAGTGTTTACTTGCAGGGGCGCCGTAAATCGGGATATCAAGCCGGGCAATATATTTTCTTTAAGAAACAACATGTTCTGGAATAAAATGCGCATGCACGCCGTCACGCGCGTGCGCTGTCGAACCTGTTGAGGAGCAAGCATGGCAAGGCCAGAGAAAGTCCGGCTCGGTGAAATTTTGGTGCAGCAGAAGTTGCTGACGGAAGAACAGTTGGGCATGGCCTTGACGGAGCAGAAACGTTCGGGCCGCAAGCTGGGCCGGGTGTTCATCGAGCATGGCTATGTCACGGAAGAACAGATCTCGGGCGCCCTGGCGCGCCAGCTCGATATTCCCTATATCAATCTGAAGTTTTTCAACATCAATGCGGAACTGGTGCGCTTGCTGCCGGAAACCCAGGCCCGCCGCTTCCGCGCGCTGGTGCTGGAAGACCGCCGCGAAGGCTTGCTGGTCGGCATGTCCGACCCGACCGACCTGTTCGCCTACGACGAGATCGCGCGCCTGGTCAAGCGCAATATCGAATTGGCGGTGGTCAACGAAACCGAAGTGCTGGCGGCGATCGACCGCATCTATCGCCGTACCGAAGATATTTCCACCCTGACGCGCGAGCTGGAGCAGGACCTGGGCGACGTCTCGGTCGACTTCGGCGCGCTGGCCGCCAATCCGGGCCTGGAAGAAGCGCCGATCGTCAAGCTGCTGCAATCGGTGTTCGACGATGCGACCCAGGTGCGCGCCTCGGACATCCATATCGAACCGCAGGAAAGCCGGCTGCAGATCCGTTTCCGCATCGACGGCGTGCTGCATCTGCAGACGGAAGCGGACATCAAGATCGCGCCCTCGCTGGCGCTGCGCCTCAAATTGATGTCGGACCTCGATATTTCCGAAAAGCGCCTGCCGCAGGACGGCCGTTTCGCCATCCGCGTAAAAAACCAGCGCATCGACGTGCGTATTTCCACCATGCCGACGCAATATGGCGAATCGGTGGTGATGCGGCTGCTGAACCAGGGCGGCACCTCGCTGCGCCTGGACGCGATCGGCATGCCGCCGGCGCTGGTCAAGAAATTCCGCGCCATCGTGCAGCGCCCGAACGGCCTGGTGCTGGTAACGGGGCCGACCGGTAGCGGCAAGACCACCACCCTGTATTGCGCGCTGGCCGAGCTCAATTCGGTGGAAAAAAAGCTGATCACGGTGGAAGACCCCGTCGAATACCGGCTGGCCGGCATCAACCAGGTGCAGGTCAACGACAAGATCGAGCTGAACTTTGCGCGCGTGCTGCGTTCTGCCCTGCGGCAAGACCCGGACATCGTGCTGGTGGGCGAGATGCGCGACCAGGAAACGGCGCAGATCGGCCTGCGCGCCGCGATGACCGGTCACCTGGTGTTGTCCACACTCCACACCAACGACGCGGCCAGCACCCCGCTGCGCCTGATGGACATGGGCGTGCCGCGCTATATGGTGGGCAGCTCGCTGCAGGCCGTGCTGGCGCAGCGCCTGGTGCGCGTGATCTGCGAAAGCTGCACCACGCCCTATGTGCCGACGCCAACCGAGGCTGAATGGCTGCGCATGGAGCTCGGCGAGCTGGTCGACCGCACCCAGTATCACCACGGCAAGGGCTGTTCGCACTGCAACGGCATGGGGTACCGCGGCCGTACCGGCGTGTATGAACTGCTGGAAATGACGCGCGAAGTGGTCGACGCCGCCAACCATGCCGACCCTTCGCACTTCCTGAAAGCGGCCAACGCCGAGATGGCCGGCGAAACCCTGCGCCGCCACGCGGTGCAACTGGTGGTGCAGGGACGCACGACGATTTCCGAAGCGATGCGCATCAGCAACCAGAACGAGGAGTAACGTGCCGTTTTTCGCCTACAAAGCCCGTAACGCCAGCGGCGAACTGCTGCAGGGCGTGATGGAGGGCGCCGACAGCGGCGCGGTGGCCAACCAGCTGTTCGCCACCGGCGCCACGCCGGTCGATATCGTGCAGACCAAAAAGGCGGTGACGGCCAGCAGCGATATCAGCCTGTGGCAGCGCTTTTCCGAGAAAAAAGTCACCTCGATGGACGTGCAACTGTTCAGCCGCCAGATGTACACCCTGCTGAAAGCCGGCGTGCCCATCATGCGCGGCCTGGCCGGTCTGCAGGAGTCGGCCGTCAGTCCCGCATTTGGCCGCGTCATCAAGGACGTGCGCGAGTCGCTCGACGCCGGGCGCGAACTGTCGGCCGCCATGGCGCGCCACCCGGCCGTCTTTACGCCGTTTTACCTGTCGATGGTGCGCGTGGGCGAAATGACGGGCCGCCTCGATGACGTCTTCCTGCGCCTGTTCGACCACCTGGAGTTCGACCGCGACATGCGCGCCCGCGTCAAGTCGGCCACGCGCTACCCGACCTTTGTGATTGTCGCCATGATACTGGCGATGGCGGTCGTCAATATCTTCGTGATTCCCCAGTTTCAACAGGTGTTTGCCAGCTTCAAGGCCGAGCTGCCGCCGATGACGCGCATCCTGATCGGCACCTCGTCGCTTACCGTCAATTACTGGCCAGCCATGCTGGCCGTGATGGTGGCCGGGGTGGCCGGCTTCAAGGCATGGCTGCGCACGGTGCCTGGCCGCTATAACTGGGATCGCTTGAAACTGCGTTTTCCTCTCGCCGGAAAGATTTTGCTCAAGGGCACCATGGCCCGCTTCGCGCGCAGCTTTGCCCTGTCCAGCTCCAGCGGCGTGCCCATCGTGCAGGCGCTGACGGTGGTGTCGCAGACGGTGGACAACGCCTACCTGTGCGCGCGCGTGGAGCAGATGCGCGATGGCGTCGAACGGGGCGAAAGCATTTTGCGTACCTCGGTGGCGGCCGGCGTCTTCACGCCGGTGGTGCTGCAGATGATCGCCATCGGCGAGGAGTCGGGGTCGCTCGATGAGCTGATGGATGAAATCGCCGCCATGTACGAGCGCGAAGTGGATTATGAGTTGAAAACCTTGTCGGCGCAGATCGAACCCATCCTGATCACATTTTTGGGCGCCATGGTGCTGGTGCTGGCGCTGGGCATCTTCCTGCCGATCTGGGATCTGGGTCGCGTGGCCATGAACAAATGACGGGGTGTATGCCGATCTCGGAAAAGGTGGTACGTGGCCGCCGGGCAGGGCGGGGTTTTACGCTGTTCGAACTGGCGGTGGTGGTGTCGGTGATAGGCATCCTCATCGTGGTACTGCTGAGCCGAATGGCTTTTTACCGCGACGAGGCCGAGCGGCTGGCCTATGAGCAAACGCTGACGGCCCTGCGCACGGAAGTGCAGTTGCAGACGTATGCCTTGATGATCGCCGGCCGGCAGAAGGAGATTCCCGCGCTGGCCGGCCAGAATCCCATGAACTGGCTGGCGCAGAAGCCGCCCAATTATCTGGGAGAAATTTATTCCCCCGATGTAAAAAAACTTGTCTCAGGCAATTGGTTTTTTGACAGGAGTGATGGAAAATTGGTATATTTGTTAAATAAGAGCAATACTTTTGATGCTCAGGGTTTCGACTTGCTGCAATTCAAGGTAAGCTTGTCGCAGGGAGCGGAAATCACGCATGCCCGGGACACCGCAAGGGTCGAATTGGTGCCGCTGGTCAGCAGGAACGTGCCGTAAAGTGGTAATTAGTACTTAAATGCAAGCAGCTTTCTGTTTGTGGGTGAAACATTTACATTGATTTTGGAGATCCGCATGAATAAGTCGTTACGCAGTTTCAAACAAGGTGCCCAAGCGGGTTTTACGTTGATCGAACTGATCGTTGTGATTGTGATCCTGGGCATTCTGGCCGCTACCGCCATTCCCAAGTTTATCGACATGGGCAAGCAAGCGCGTGTCGCCAGCCTGAATGCGGCAGAAGGCGCATTGCGTAGTGGCGCTTCGCTGGCCCACGCGCAGTGGCTGGCGTTGGGCAGCAACGTCTCGCCGATCAAGATGGAAGGCGAAGACGTTGATATCACGGCAGGTTACCCGACTGTCGACACGATCGGTAAGGCAGTGAACATGTCCGGCTACACAAACACGACGCCTGGCTTGTATCTGGTGGACGGCCGTACTAATTGCAGCATCACATATACGGCAGCGTCGAATGCCACAGGAGCGACGACTGGCATGCCAGGCTTTGCGAAAAATGAGAGTGGCTGTTAATGGCGCCTTGCGCGCGTCCTGAGAATGGATGCGCGCCGCCTGCGTGATGCGGGTGCGGTGCAGATGGAGCCCAACACGCTATGTGTCTGTTGGGCTTTTTTATGGGCGCCGCCGGCTTGGCCCGGCGGCCGCCGCTGAATCGTTACGGGTTGCATGATGGCGTATCCTACGGCCTTGCGAGATCGGATTGTAATTACGCATGCTCATGCGCGCGGCTTCACCTTGATCGAGCTGGTGGCCGTGATCGTGCTCGTCGGCATACTGGCCGCCTTTGCCGCGCCGCGTTTCGTGCAGAATGAATCCTTCGACGCGCGCACCTTTACCGATCAAAACCTGAACATGCTGCGCTATGCGCAAAAGCTGGCGATCGCACAGGGCCGGCCCGTGTTTGCCGTGCTCGGCGCCAACCGCATCGCCCTGTGTTTCAACGCCGCCTGCGATGAGGCCAACCTCGTGCTGGCGCCGGCCGGCGCCAATTCGCGCAGCAGCGCGACTGTGGCGCAATGCGGCACGGCAGCCACCTGGTTTTGCGAAGGCCGGCCGAATAACGTCAGCTACACCATGCAGCCGGTCAATCCGGTGATGTATTTCAATGCCCTCGGACGGCCCTTCCTGAGCGGAAATGTCGATCCGGTGTCGACGTTCGCGGGCCTGACCATCGCGATTGCCGGTGGCGGCAATACGCGCACCGTGGTGGTCGAAGCGGAGACCGGCTATGTCCACTAGCTGCAAGCGAGCGTTGGCCGGTGCGCAAAGCGGCTTCACGTTGATCGAGCTGACGGTGTTTATCGTGATTGTCAGCGTGGCCGTGCTGGGCGTGCTGCGGGTGATCAGTTTTACCACCGCCAACAGCGCCGATCCGCAGCTGCGCAAGCAGGCGCTGGTGTTGGCCGAATCCATGCTGGAAGAAGTGCAACTGGCGCGCTACACTTTTTGCAACCCGATTCAAGACCCGGCGGTGGAGACGGCCGCCAGTGTGGCTGATTGCACCGTGCCGCAGAATGTTGGCGCTGCGTCATCGACGATAGGTCGTCCTTATTACAATGTGACTGACTATGTACGCGCGTTCAATACGCCGCTGGAGTATGACCGGGATGCCTCGAATATCAAATTTCCGACCCAATATAAGGTGACTGTGGCCGTGGCGCCCGAAGCGGCGCTGGGCCCCGCCGGCGCCCAAATCTCGCCGGCCGACGCCACGCCGGCCAACATGAATGCGCTGCGCATCACGGTGGTCGTCAAGTATGGCAACCAGTCTATTACCCTGGTCGGCTACCGCACGCGCTATGCGCCCAACCTGATATGAGCCGCCTGCATTTGCGCCGCGCACGCGGCTTTACCCTGGTCGAACTGGTGGTGGTGATCGTCATCCTCGGCATCGTGTCCAGCATGGTGGCGGTGTTTGTCACCGTGCCGGTGCGCAGCTATATCGATACGGCCGCGCGTGTCGAGCTGGCCGATATCGCCGATACGGCCACGCGCCGCATCGCGCGCGACGTACGCCTGGCGCTGCCCAACAGCGTGCGCGTCGATCCCAGCGGCCGTTACCTGGAGCTGCTGCTGACCAAGACCGGCGGGCGCTACCTGTCCGTCAACGACAACACGGCCGGCAATGTGCTCGCCTTCGATACCGATCCCTTGCCGCCACCCCCCGCCAATGTCTTCACCATCGTCGGCGCCGCGCCCACCGGTGCGCAAGCCATCGTGCCCGGTGACTTTATCGTGGTCAACAATCTCGGTGGCGGCACCTCGCCGGTCGATGCCTATTATTGCAATACCAAATGCAACCGGGGCACGGTGACTGCCGTCAACGGCAACAATATCACCCTGGCGGACAATCCTTTCCTGGTCAGCGATGCCAGCACGCTGTCGATACCGTCGCCAGGCAACCGCTTCCAGGTGGTGACCACGCCCGTCACCTATTTTTGCGCACCCGATGGCAACGGCGGCGGCACCTTGCGGCGCTTTTCGGGCTATGCGATCCAGCCAGCACAACCGGTCAATGCGGGCGCCGAGCCCCTCGCCAATGCCCCCGTCGGCGCCTTGCTGGCGGGCCAGGTAAGCGACTGCCGATTTATTTTCACCGAACTGGCCAACGTCCAGCGCGGCCTGGTGTCCATCAATCTGGTGCTGGGCAAGGCCGGCAGCGGCGGCGGCCTGATCACCTTGCAGCAGCAAGCACAGGTCAACAACACGCCATGAAGACCAGATTTCATCCCCACCGCCAGCGCATCTGCCGGCCCGCCCGCGGTTTCGGCATCGTCACCGCCGTGTTCCTGCTGGTGGTGCTGACCGGGCTGGGCGCCGCGCTGGTCAACCTGACCACGGTGCAGCAGACCACGTCCTCGCTCGATATCCAGGGTGCGCGCGCCTACCAGGCGGCGCGCGCCGGCATCGAATGGGGCTTGTACCGCCAGCTGCGCAACAATAGTTGCGCGGCGCCCAGCAGCTTCGTGGTGCCGGCCAATGGCTTCACGGTGACGGTGCAATGCATCCTGACCGTCGGGCCCGGCGCCTTGAAGCGCTATCAGGTGGTGGCCGTCGCGTGCAACCAGCCGGTCAATGGCGCATGCACGGCGGCGGCGACCAGCAACAGCACGGATTATGTGCGGCGCAGGTTGCAGGCGGAGTTCTAGCGCAGGGCGCATGTTGCGCAAGCGCTTGATTTTGCTTGGTGTTTTTGGAATATTTATTGTCAATTGTTAATTTTTTAGACTGCAACGCGGTGCGATGAATTAAAATTGATTCAATGCATTATTCTGGTGGCAACATCGCCGCCGGTACTTTTCATCGTGGATTGGTCGCATGGGTTTATTCGCAAGAGCAAAAAAACGGGAAGGATTGCTGGCCACGGCATGGACGAACGAGGGAGTGTGCGCCGCGCTCGTCCAGCCGCGCACCGGCGACAAGCCGCAAGTGAAGGCCGTCATGTGGCATGCCGGCGCAAAAGCGGCGGCACCGGCCATGGAAAAGCTGGGCAAGGAAATGCAGGCGTCGTCTTACCGCTGCGCCACCTTGCTGGGCGCGGCCGACTACCAGTTGCTGTCGCTGGAGGCGCCCAATGTGCCGCCCGAGGAATTGAAGACGGCGGTGGGCTGGCGCCTGAAGGACATGCTGGACTTTCCGCTGGCCGATGCCACCATCGACGTGTTCGATATCCGGCCCGACCAGAATGCGCCGGTGCGCGGCCAGTCGGTGTTTGCCGTGGCGGCGAGAAACAGCGCCGTGGCCCAGCGCCAGGGCATCTATGCGGCCGCCAAGATCAGCCTGGCGGTGATCGATATTCCTGAAATGGCCCAGCGTAATATTGCCGCCCTGCTGGAAACGCCGGGGCGCGGCCTGGCCATGCTGTCGTTCGACGGCGATGGCGGCCTGCTGACGGTCAATTTCAATGCGGAGCTGTATCTGTCGCGCCGCATCGACGTCAAGCTGGCCCAGCTGGCCGAAGGCAGCGACGATCAGAAACACCAGTATTACGACAAGATCACGCTTGAACTGCAGCGCTCGTTCGACCATTTCGACCGTCAGTTTCACTTCATTAATGTGATCAAGCTGGTGCTGGCGCCCACCGGTACGGACGGCCTGCACGGCTACCTGGCCGACAATCTGTACATGCCGGTCGAGGTGCTGGACCTGGTCACCGTGTTCGACTTCGCCGACCTGCCGCCATTGCAGGATGCGGCCGGCCAGGCGCGCTTTTTCCTGACCCTGGGCGCCGCGTTGCGCCAGGAAGCGGCCGCGCCATGAGCCAGCAGATCAATCTGTTCAATCCCGCTTTCGAGAAACGCAAGCAGGTGCTGGCGGCCGCCACCATGGCCCAGGGCCTGCTGCTGATCGCGCTGACAGGCGCCGGCCTGTACTGGTATGGCGCGCGCCAGGTGCGCTTGCTGGAAGACGCGGCGGCGCAATCGACCGAACTGCTGGCTTCGCGCGAGGCGCGCCGTACCACGGTGCTGGCCGAGTATCCGGTGCGCGTCAAGGACCCGGCCGTGGGCCAGGCGCTGGCGCAGGGCGAGGCCGACCGGTCCGCCTTGCTGGAAGCGCAAAAAATTCTCTCCGGCGGCAGCCTGGGCAATACGCAAGGTTATTCCCCCTATTTTCGCGCCTTTGCCCGGGCCCGTGTCGACGGCTTGTGGCTGACCGGCGCCAGTATCGCTGGCGCGGGCGGTCATATCGGCTTGCAGGGCAGGGCCTTGCAGCCGGCGCTGGTGCCGGCGTATATCAATGCGCTGGGCAAGGATCCTGTCTTGCGCGGCAAATCGTTTGCGCGGCTCGATATCGCCGCCGGCGTGCCGAAAACACCGGACCCGGCCGTTGCCCAGCCTGCACCTGTTTCTGCTCCTGCCGCACCGTCGGCGCCGCTGTCGGCGCTGCCGGCGCTGGCCGGTTTGCCGCCGGAGCTGTTGCAGGCGCTGGGTTCGTCCGGCAACCAGGCCACTGCCACGCCAGCGGCCCCGGTGGCGCCGGCCGCGCGGCGGCTGCCCTTGTCGTATGTGGAATTTGACTTGCAATCGATGGCCACGCCAGCCGAAGCGGGAGCGCCGACACCATGAAAGACGAAAGCTTGAAACAGGGCTGGCACAAGCTGGCCGCCAAGATCGATGCCTTGACCTTGCGCGAGCGCGTGATGGCGTTTGGCGCCTGCGCCGCGCTGCTGGTTTTTCTGCTGTTTTCCTTGCTGCTCAATCCGCTGTTTGCCAAACAGAAGATGCTCAACGACTCCATCGCGCAGCAGCAACAGACGATGATCACCATCGACGCCGAGATCGTGCTGAAAATGCGCGGCAATGGCGTCGACCCGGATGCCCAGGACCGCCAGGCGCTCGATCGCCTGCGCCAGGAAATGGCGGGCCTGAGCACGACCTTGCGCACCGCCCAGAGTGGGCTGGTGTCGCCGGACCGTATCGTATTCCTGCTCGAACGCCTGCTGCGCCAGCACGCCAGGCTGCGCGTGGAGTCGCTCAAGACCTTGCCGTCCGCACCGATGGGCGGCGCCGCCCCCGCTGCTGCGCCTGCCCTGGCGGCAGTACCGCCGGCAGCCGCGCCGGCCGTGGCCGTGCCGCCGGCGCCCGCCATCAAGACCTCGCCGCTGCTGTACCGCCATGGCGTGGAAGTGGTGCTGCGCGGCAGCTATATCGATATGGTCAACTACATGGAAGCGCTCGAAGCGATGCCGACGCGTGTTTTTTGGGGCGACGCCAGCCTGGTAGTGGAACAGTATCCCAACGCCAGCCTGCGCCTGACCCTGTTTACCCTGAGCCTGGACGACAAATGGATTTCATTATGAAGGCGGGTGTCCTGGCGCTGCTGGTGGCCCTGCTGTCGGCGCCGGCGAGTGCGCAAGGACTGGTCGATCCGACCCGGCCGCCCGATGCGCCGCTGCCCGGCAATGATGCCGGCGTCATTGCCGAGCGCGCCGTGCCGCAACTGCAATCGGTGCTGGTGGCCAGCAGCGGGCGCCGGGTGGCGGTGATCGACGGGCGCACGGTGCGCGTGGGCGACAAGATAGGCGGGGCCAGCGTGGACGGCATCGGCGAGACGACGGTCACGCTGCGCCGTGGCAAGACATTGGAAACCATCAGGCTGTATCCGAAAGCCGCAGAGCGAAACAATGCAGGGAAGAAGCAAGCATATGCACATTAATCAAGACAAGGCGAGCATGCTCAAGTTAACCAGAATGGCCGCGGCGCTGGGCCTGTCCGCCAGCCTGTGCGCCTGTGTCGCACCGGCCCAGCGCGATACCTATGACGCGATCAAGGCGCAAGTGGCGACCGCCAGCGCCACCACCAACGCCGCTACCCAATCGGAGGCGGTCGACAACGCCCTGCTGCCGCCCGTCGCCACCCTGGCCACCCAGTTGCCGAAAGCGCGCGCGGTGCTCGACGAACGCTTCAACGTGGCTTTCAACAATGTCTCGGCGCGCCAGTTCTATAATTCGATCGCCACCGGTACCCGCTACAACATTCTGGTCCACCCTGATGTGCAGGGCAATGTCTCGGCCAACCTGAAGGACGTGACCCTGTTCGAGGCGCTCGACGCCGTGCGCGAGATGTATGGCTACGATTACAAGGTCGAGGGCACGCGCATTTCGATCCGCCCGCTGACCATGCAGACGCGCATGTTCCAGGTCAATTACCTGACCGGCAACCGCAAGGGCAGCTCCAACCTGCGCGTTTCGTCGACGTCCGTCAACAGTGCCGGCACCAGCACCAGCGGCCAGAGTTCGGGCAGCGGCAACAGCCAGTCGCAGCCCCAGCCGCAACCGGGCCAGCCGGGACAGGGCGGGCAGGTGCAGGACAGCGCCAACGTCAGCATGAGTTCCGACAGCGATTTCTGGAAGGAACTCAAGGAGTCGCTGGTCGCCATCGTCGGCGGCAACGCCGATGGCCGCAAGGTGGTGCTGAGCCCGCAGTCGGGCGTGGTGGTGGTGCGCGCCATGCCGGAAGAGTTGCGCAATGTCGACGCGTATCTGAAGGCGACCCAGTTGTCGGTCGACCGCCAGGTGATCCTGGAAGCGAAGATCATCGAAGTGGAACTGAACGACAACTTCCAGACGGGTGTGAACTGGGCCTCGTTCGCCTCCATCAAGAGCGGCCACACGAACCGCATTTCGACCGGTTTCCTGGCGCCGGGCAGCAGCCTGGCGCCGCTGCCATTCGCCGGCGGCCAGCCGCCGACGATCACCAATGGCGCCAGCGGTCTTGCGGCCAGCACCGGCTTCGGCCTCAGTTCGGCTGCCAACGCGGCCGGCTCGATGTTCGGCCTGGCGCTGCAGACCAGCAATTTCGCCGCCATGATTTCCTTCCTGGAATCGCAAGGCAGCGTGCATGTGCTGTCGAGCCCGCGCATCGCCACCATGAACAACCAGAAAGCCGTACTGAAGATCGGCACCGACGAGTTTTTCGTCACCGGTGTCAGCACCACCGTCACCTCGACCGGCACCACCGGCGGCAACACCTCCAGCCCGAATGTCACCTTGCAGCCCTTCTTTTCCGGCGTGGTGCTCGACGTGACGCCGCAGATCGACGAAAGCGGCAATATCATCCTGCATGTGCACCCGTCCGTCAGCCAGGTCACCACCGTCACCAAGGATGTCGACCTGGGCAGCGCGGGATCGTTGAAACTGCCGCTGGCAGCCTCCAGCACCTCCGAGATGGACAGCATGGTGCGCAGCCAGGACGGCCGCATCGTGGCGATCGGCGGCCTGATGCGCCAGTCGACCACCAATGACCGCTCGCAAGTGCCGGGCGCCGGCAATGTGCCGCTGCTCGGCGCGCTGTTCCGCAATACCGGCCAGACCGTCCAGAAGCGCGAACTGGTGGTGCTGATCAAGCCGACCATCGTCGAAGGCGCCAACAGCTGGAACGAGGATCTGCTCGATTCGGGCAAGCGCATCGAGGCGCTCGACCCGCGCCGGCCGGCGGAGCGGCGCTAAATGTACCAGGCCCATTTCGGCTTGCGCGAGGCGCCGTTCGGCCTCACGCCCGATACCAGTTTCTTTTTCAATGGCCCGCAGTCGCAAAAGGCGCTCAACACCCTGCTGGTGGCGGCGCGCAATGGCGAGGGCTTTATCAAGATTACCGGCGAAGTGGGTACCGGCAAGACGTTTTTATGCCGCAAGTTCATGCAGTCGCTCGGGCCCGGCTTTGTCACCGCCTATATTCCGAATCCCAACCTGCCGCCGCATGCCCTGATCCTGGCGCTGGCCGACGAACTGGCGGTGCTGTTGCCGAAAGAGGCAGACCAGCACCAGCTGTTGAAATCGATCAACCTGCGTTTGCTGAACCTGGCGGCGCAGGGCAAGCAGGTGCTGCTGTGCCTCGATGAAGCGCAGGCGATTCCGGTCGACAGCCTGGAGGCGCTGCGCCTGTTGACCAACCTGGAAACGGAAAAGCGCAAGCTGCTGCAGATCGTGCTGTTCGGCCAGCCGGAACTCGACGACAAGCTGGCGCGGCCGGAAATCCGGCAATTGGCCCAGCGCATCACCTTTCACTACCACCTGGGACCGCTGTCGCGCGATGATGTCGAGTTCTATGTGGCGCACCGCCTGCGCGTGGCCGGTTTCGACGGTGCGCGCCTGTTCAGCCGGGGCGCGGTGGCGCGGCTGTACGGCGCCAGCGGCGGCATTCCGCGCCTGGTCAATATCATGGCGCACAAGTCGCTGATGGTGGCGTATGGCGAAGGGCGCCAGCAGGTCAGCCGCGGCCACGTGACGCTGGCCGCCAGCGATACGGTGGCCAGCAGAACACCCTGGCGCGCGCGCTGGCCGTGGCTGGCCGGCGCCGGCGTACTGGCCGCCGCCTGCACCCTGAGCTGGACCTTACTGAACCGATGAAGACGAGATTGTAGATGAGCCTGATTAACAAGATGTTGCAAGATCTCGATGCCCGCAGCACACCCGGCCAGGGCCCTGACACGGGCGGCATCCGCTCGGTGCCGGAACGCGAGCGCGGCCTGCCGCGCGCGGCGGTGTTCGGCGGCGCGGCCGGCCTGACGGCGATCGCCATTGCCCTGGGCTGGCTCTACCTGAAGCGGCCGGACGTGCCGCCGGTGCTGGTGAATGTGGCGCAGGCCCCGGTTCCGGTCCCGGTCCCGGTTGCTGTGCCAGTTGCTGCGCCGGTCCCGGTTCCGGCGCCGGTTCCTGAACCGGTGGCCGTTCCTGTCGCGGCGGCGGTTGCCGAACCTGAGCCTGCATTCGTGGCGGCGCCCGCCGCGCCGCCCGTCGTCCATGAGAAAAAGGCAGTGGAAAAGTTGCGCCAGCATGAATTGCGCCGCATGGCCGAGGCGGCGCCGGCGCGCGCCGTCAAGCCGGTCCCGGTCCCGGCCGCCAGAGAAAAAATCATCGAGGGCAAGCAGGTCACGCCCCAGCAAAGCATCGACAATACTTATCGCCGCGCACTTGGCGACTTGCAGGATGGCCGCCTGGACGACGCGATGAACGGCTTGCAGCGCACCTTGCAGCGCGATCCGCGCCACCAGGGCGCGCGCGAAACGCTGGTGCGCCTGCTGCTCGAAGCGCAGCGGCCCGATGAAGCCATGCGCCAGTTGCAGCAAAGCCTGGCGCTGGACCCGAAACAGCCGGCGCAGGCGATGATGCTGGCCCGTTTGCAGCTCGATAAAAACGGTGGCGGCGCGGCCGCGCTCGACACCCTCAAGCGCAGCCTGCCGTTCGCGGGCGACCATCTCGATTACCGCGCCTTCCTGGCCGGCGTGCTGCAGCGCGAACAGCGCTACCGCGAAGCGGCCGAACAATACCAACTGGCCTTGCAGGCGGCGCCCGACAACAGCGTCTGGTGGATGGGCCTGGGGATCGCCTTGCAGGCCGATAATCAACCGGCGCCGGCGCGCGCGGCATTCGAGCGGGCGAAAGGTTTGCAGACCCTGTCGCCGCAGTTGCAGGCCTTTGTCGAGCGCAAGCTGGTGCAGCTGGCGGCTGGCAAGTAAAGACAAGCTGCACGGTGTGTCGAGAGATATTGTAAAGAGGCGTCGATAGCGTGTATTCTGGCAGTCACCGACTGATACTTGACAGGGCATCCCATGAAAAACCTCCCCGCAACTGCGCGCCCGCATCCTGGTCTTCGGCGGCCTGCTCGGCATGTCCGCTTATCAGATCATGCTGCATGTGCAGCATCCAGCCCTGATCGACAGCGATCTGGTGCACGGCCTCTGGCTGGGCGCCTGTTTCGGGCTTGAGCTTCTTGGGCTATATTTGCTGGCGAAACAAAGCAGGGTGCCGGTGGCGCGCAAGCCGGATCGTTCGTAGCCGCTGCGCCTGGCAGCGACCTCAAAACACAACAAACTGATCGATTAGCCATGGCCCTGTACTTCAATCTGGCGCATGGCACCAAGCCGCTGCCGCATGCGGCGAACTTTCCCTGGCCATTCGATATCGACCTCTGTTTCGAGCCGGTGCCGCATCCCGTCACGTTCAGCGAAGGCGTCGGCCATGGCGCCGCCGGCTGTGCCGTATCCGCCGTCGACGCGCTGCTGCCGGCATGGCGGGCGCATTTCGACATCACGCAGTCATCCTGGCTGATCCCTCATATCGAGCGCCTGGCGCAAGGCACACCGCTGCCACGCGACGAAATCATGCGCCGCTATGCCGAACTGCATGGCCGGCAGCCGGAGTGCTACCAGTCTGCCTGCGCTTGACGGCAGCTCATTGGCCGGCCGCCGGCAGCACCCGCCGTATCGCGTCGAGCACGATCTCGGGCGAGGTCAAAGGCATCTGGTGGCTGGAATCGGCGACGATCCTGGTGGCCTTCGGATACAGGGAGCGCACCGCGTCCCGCGTTGCCTGGTCCATCCGGAAGGCGCCGAAGTCGACCGCGATCGCGGTGTTCGATGCCGGTTGATTCACCAGCCGCACGATCGGCTTGTCGTCGATGCCGGGCAGGCGCAAGATCATCTCGCCCGTCTCGTCGATCTGCTCGATTTCGCGCCACACCGGGCGCGAAAACGCCAGCTGGCCGGCGAGGCGGCTCCATAAGGGGAAATCCTGCGTCTTCTTGATCATGCGAGGGTAGAGCGAATCGATCAGCACCAGCCCTTTTACCTCCTGCGGATAGGCCCTGGCGAACAGCTGCATGTACAGGCCGCCCAGGGAATGGCCGACCAGCACATAGGGCGGCGGCAAGCCCTGGTGGCGCAGCAGGGCGCGCAGTTCCTCGACGATGGTCAGGCCGTCGCGCGGCGTGGTGGCCGCCTCGCTGTTGCCATAGCCGGGCCGGTTATACACGAACACCGACGTCTCGGCAGCAAGCCGTTCCGGCACCGTGCCCCACTTGGCGATGGTGCCGCGCGAGCCGCCTTCGAACACGACGATGTTCTGCGACGAGGGATGGAGCACGGTCATTGATTCCACCTGGCGGCCGGCGATGGTGTCGATCTGCGGCGCGCAGTGTGCGGCGCCGGCGGCGCCGATGCAGACCAGGGCGATCGTGAGGAATTTGAACATGGGCGTCTCCAGCAATGAAAACGCCAGCATCGCCGACGGCATCGACGCGCGCAGCCGCCGTGCGACGAATCGACAGCCAGCGCGACGGATGGTAAGCCGGCGCCGTCTACATGGCCTTGAACAGATGCACGAAAGCGCGGCTGACCGGCAACTCGCCGGCGTGGCCGCGCATGCGCAGCCGGTCTTCCATGCGGATCTGCAGCAGCGACAGGTATTGTCCCGCCATATCGAGTTCCGCCTCCAGTGTGCTGTCGCCCTGGCGCAGCTGCGACAGGCTGCTGCGCAGATAGCTGGAAAAGGTTTCGAGCATCCGCTTGGCGCGCGGCGGATCGTAGTCCATCAGGCTCTGGATATTGGCCAGGGTGTTGAACAGCAGGTGCGGCTCGATCTGTCCCTGCAGCAGGCGCAAGCGGGCCTGCGTCACTTCGCCCAGCAGTTGCTGCTGGCGCAGGCGCGAACGCCACCAGGCCCAGTTGACGCCCAGCACGAACAGGATAAAGACGGCAAACTTGGTCAGCGCGGCCGGCAGCGAGATGAACATGCCCCACACATTGAAGCCCACCAGCGCGGGCACGATGGTAAAGCCGATGGTCATGCCGAGGATGATCGCCGCCAGTGACAGGGAACTCAAGGCCATGCCGGCGCGGATATCGCGCACCTCCGACATGCGTGCGACCAGCGGCGCCGGCAGCACCCGCTCGGCCAGACGCAGCACGCCGAACAGGGTATGCACGATGCACAGGCAGATGCCGATATTGGGCAGCAGGGAAGCCCACCACCAGCCCGGCCGGTCGACCCGGCCGAAAATCGCGACAAAGGCCATCAGGCCCAGCGCCAGGGCGATGGCGATCAGCGACGCCACCAGCAGGCGCGCGGCAAGCGAAACATCATGATGCGGGCGCAGCTCCCATAGCGAGCGCCAGCCCTGGAGCAAGGTGGTTTTTCCGGTCATGGGCGTAGTGTAGCGACCAGTTGCTTTACTGGCGAGCAATTATGATCGCGGATTGACCTGGCCGCGGCGTCCTGTTGTCGGCGTGCGGGTAACGGCTATACTGTCATCATGAACGGGATAGGAACATGATAAAAAAAGTCAACGATACCGACCAGATTTCTCGCCTGGTCCTGCGCGGCTACAAGTCCATCGCGGAATGCGATCTGGAACTGGGGCGCCTGAATGTGCTGATTGGCGCCAATGGTGCCGGCAAATCCAATTTCATCGGTTTCTTCCGCTTGATTAATCGTATTCTGGAGCAGCAATTGCAGGTTGCTGTGGGACAGGCCGGTGGACCGGACGCCGTATTGCACTTCGGACGCAAGAAAACCGAAGAGCTTCGGGCGGAGCTGTATTTTGGTAACAATGTCTATCGTTTCAGCCTGCGGCCAACCCAGGATAACCGCCTGATGTTTTATACCGAGGCACTCTGGTGGAATCAGCACGGCGACTGGCATCCCGGTTCTGGCCATTTTGAAACGCTGTACAAGGAGCGTGGCATACACGGCCCCATCTGGGGACACGTTGTTCCGGCGATGCTCAGCTGGCGCCTGTACCATTTCCATGACACCAGCAGTACCGCCTTGGTCAAGCAGATTCACGGCATCAGCGACAATGCATTCCTGCGCGACGATGCCCGTAATCTCGCGGCATTTTTGTGGCGGTTGAAGAATCATCATGCCGAACACTACTTACGCATCGTCAAGGCGATCCGCCTGGTCGCACCGTTTTTCGGCGACTTTCTGCTGCGTCCCACGGTCGATAACAAAGAGCGGATACAGCTTGAATGGACGGAGCAAGGACAAGATGAACCGTTTTCAGCCAGCGCCTTGTCCGATGGCACGCTGCGCTTCATCTGCCTGGCGACCGTCTTGTTGCAGCCGGAGGAATTCATGCCCAAGGCCGTCCTGATCGACGAGCCGGAGCTGGGCCTGCATCCGTTTGCCATCACGGTGCTCGCCGGCCTGATCAAGTCGGCAACCCAGCATCATCAGTTGATCGTATCGACACAATCCGTGGAATTGGTCAACGAATTTGACGTCGAAGACCTGATCGTGGTCGACAAGCGCGGTGGAGCCTCTGCCTTCAATCGGCCGGACGGCAACGCATTTTCTGAATGGCTGAGCGACTACAGCCTGGGAGAGTTGTGGAAGAAGAATTTGTTGGGAGGCACGCAGTACCGCAGCGCCTGAAAATATCAACGATAGTGCGCAGAGCGCCCTTCGAAACGTATTCTTGCGGCCATGAAGGGCTAACCGCGAAGCAGCCGCCCAGCCTTAGTACAGCTACCATAGCAACTGAACAGTCACGAAAAATTAAATGTAACTGCTTGGGTTTGTTTTTGTCCCTTGTGTTTTGCTATGTAGTATGTCTGTCTATCAGATCATTCGGATATCTGGCCATGCCCGACAAAGCTTTCATTCACTGCCCAGCTAACTGCGCCCTGATTTCTGCAGTGAGGGTTTACTGTCAATAAAGCTGAGGCTTGGCAAAAGGAGCGGGCCCGCCATCGAACGTGATGTCACGTTTGAGATCATTTCTCGGATTGAACCGTAGATCATGCTTGCACCATTCACCACAATGAGATCTAACATCTCTGCAGGCTCCTTCTTGACCCCAACCCAATCAAAGAAACCCTTCGCGCCAACATGAATGGAGTAAGGTGCTCTTTTTCCTATTTCATTAGTGATGAAAAGATCGACTCCCACTAAAAAACTGTTTTCGGAAACATTACCATGATCGTCTTTTACTTGTACATGACCAACATCGCATCTAATATTTACTCCACCAAAATCAAATTGATCAGCGAAGAAAAGGTTGTTATTTTGGTCGGGTGCAACTTTTATTGATACTTCTTCGAAGATAATTCCTCTTGGTTGCAGGGGGGCAATATTCATAATCAGGCTGCGATCGCAGATTCAAAGTTAACGGTCATTTCATTTGATGCATGCTGGAATTGATGCATATTGATGGGGACATGCTCCCACATTTTGTAGCCACTATTAGTTCTCACGGCAGCATTTGCCATGTATTCAGGCACAATTTTTTCATCAAGTGCACTTATATCCAATTTTATTTGCGGAGCTGCGGGTTGTACATTGGGAATGGTAATTTGATGTCGTTCAGCTAAGGCATTAACAACAGAAGGAAACATATCAGCGATCCACAAAAGATTATCCATCGCATCAGTTGGCGAAATCTCGTGGTTTTCGTATTTGCAAAAGGCTACTGGACCGCCGCCAAAAAGTTGTCCAGCCAGTTTGTGGGAGATATGCAATTTTGACCGCAATGCTTTGATGTCAGTGCCGGTCATGCGTCCAGTCGCATGTAACTGGGCTTCCCTGCAAACGCGTGCATTAAATCTCAAATCATCGGCAGTTGCGATTTCAGTTCCGCAAACATTACAAGCGTGGCCGGATTGCTCAACATTTATCTCCGTGGACTTGACGGTAAGTTGAGTCGAGGTTTTTGACTTGATAAGATGCCCTTCGCAGCAAATCGGGCAAATTTCATTAACAGTCATATGGGGTGTCCTTATCGGATTCATGGAGTGATATCAGTAATACCATCAAGCCAGATGGGCTCAAACAGAACTTGATGTAATAGGTAATTGTTAGTGTCTCGCCGCTGTCGTAATCGTCCTCAACAGCTACTTTATAAGCGTCACATGGTACCCATCCCACGGCAGGCTTGTTCGGTATGTTTGCGCCAGTATGGCACCATCTGGAGTTTATATAATGATCTTTTTCATTAAGTAAAAGCAACAACCTAGCCGCGTACTGATCGTCCATCTGCAATCGCTGCATATCGCTTCTGCAATCTTTGGTAATCGCTTTAAGCGAAGAGCCATCCCCGTTGATAACCTGCTGAGCTAGTTGCCGTATAGACATCAAATCCCAGATTTTCCCATCGATCAAACGTGTATGCATCTGATCGTCGCCATGCTGTGGTGGTGGCCAAGGAAGTTTGGGGCGTGCTCGGACGTATGGATTTTCGTGCATGAGAAGGCTAGTATTTACCATTAAGGTAGTTCCCGCAAGGTTTTTTACAATTTGCTTGACGAATTCACGGGATTGTGTGGATTTCAACAATCAGCTTGATAATGATGGGCAAGGATCGAGCTTTGCTTGCTCTGCATTGTGACACATCCGCTATGATTACATTCTCGTCGTTGCTTGTTGCTACTAGCTCAAATCGTCCGCAGCCGCTCCAAAGCCAGGTTCAGCGTCTCGTCCTTCTTGGCAAAGCAGAAGCGCACGATGCCCGACTCTTTTGCCTGCGCGTAGAACGCCGAGACGGGAATCGCCGCCACCTTCAGTTCGGTGGTAAGCCACTCGGCGAACTGCGCCTCGCTGTCCTGCGAGATGGCGGCATATTTCACGCATTGAAAGTAGGTGCCGTCGGCTGGCAACAGTTCGAAGCGGCTGCCGGCCAGGCCGGCGCGGAACAGGTCGCGCTTGCGCTGGTAGAACGCGGGCAGTTGCAGATACGGCTGCGGATCCATCATGTAGCTGGCCAGGCCGTGCTGCATCGGCGTATTGACGGTAAATACATTGTACTGGTGCACCTTGCGGAACTCCGCCGTCATGGTCGACGGCGCGGCCACATAGCCGACCTTCCAGCCCGTCACGTGATAGGTCTTGCCGAAGCTGGAAACGATAAACGCGCGCGCCGCCAGTTCCGCGTGGCGGCTCAAGGAGGCGTGCGGCACGCCGTCGTACACCATGTGTTCATACACTTCATCGGACAGCAATAAAATCTGCGTGCCGCGCACGATCTCGGCCAGTTTCTCGATGTCGGCGGCGCGCAAAATGGTACCGGTGGGGTTGTGCGGCGTGTTGATGATGATCAGGCGCGTTTGCGCGCTGACGGCCGCCGCCAGCTTGTCCCACGGCACGCTGTAGCCGCGCTCGTCCACTTCCATGGCGACCAGTACCGGTATGCCGCCGGCCAGCGCGATGGCCGGCAGGTAACTATCGTAGGCCGGTTCGATGACGATGACTTCGTCGCCCGGGTGCACGCAGCACAGAATGGCCGTGGTCAGCGCCTGGGTGGCGCCGGCCGTGACCGTGATCTCGGTGGCGGCGTCGTATTCATGGCCGTACAGGCTGGCGATCTTGGCGGCAATCGCCTCGCGCAAGGGCGCCGCGCCCGTCATCGGCGGGTACTGGTTGTGGCCGGCGCGCATAGCCTCGCTGACGGCCTCGACCAGTGCCGGTTCGCAGGCGAAGTCGGGAAAGCCCTGGCCCAGGTTGACGGCGCCGTGCTGGGCCGCCAGGGCCGACATGCGGGTAAATACGGTCGTGCCGACAGCGGGCAGGCGGGTTTGCAGGACCGGGGTCAGGATGGGATGCGAAGATGGATTCATGGTTGTGCGGAAGTGGAAACGTTGCTTATTCTAGCGCAGCATGCCAGCCTTCCGGCACCATGATCTTGAACATGCCGGCCCTGGCCGTCTTGCGCGCCAGTTTCAGCAGCGCCTTGTCCTTGGTGATCAAGACATCCGCGCTGGCGTCGCGCGCCAGTTCCAGGAATTTCTGGTCATCCTTGTCGGTGCAGACCGGCAGGCGCACGCCGGACACCGCTGGCGCCACCACCGTGATCAGGGCGTCGAAACGGGCGGCGGCCACCGCGCGGCTGGCTTCATCGAGCGGCAGGTGCTTGTAGTGCAGGACCACCAGGTATTCGGCGCGGCAATCTTCGCGCGTGATGGCTTGCACCGCGCCGCTTTCCATGGCGGCCAGCAAGCCGGCCCAGCGTGGATCGTTGAAGACGAACAGGTCCAGGCAGACATTGGTGTCGAGGACGAGTTTTTGTGGAGCAGGTATCATGTCGGCAATTCTATTTTGTAGTGAACATTATGTTGATCGTGCTTTCGCCCGCCAAGAGTCTCGACCTGGAGACGCCGCCAACCACCTCGTTGCACAGCACCCCCGATTTTCTCGACCATTCCGCGCAGCTGATCGAGCGCATGCGCCAGTTTTCGCCCAGTGAGGTGGGCAGCCTGATGGGCATTTCCGACGCCTTGTCCAGCCTCAACGTGGCGCGCTACGCCTCGTGGACGCCAGAACTGACCGAAGCGCGCCAGGCCATCATGGCCTTCAATGGCGACGTCTACGCCGGTTTCGAGGCGCGCACCCTGCAGCCTGCGCAGCTCGACTATGCCCAGTCGCAGGTGCGCATTCTGTCGGGCCTGTACGGCCTGCTGCGTCCGCTGGACCTGATTCACCCGCACCGGCTGGAAATGGGCACGCGCCTGTCGACCGTGCGCGGCAAGGACCTGTACGCGTTCTGGGGCGACACCATCACCGACGCCCTGAACCGCACCGCCAGCGAGAATAAAGCCAGGGTGCTGGTCAACCTGGCGTCGGAAGAATACTTCAAATCGGTCAGGCCGCGCCAGCTCACGGTGCCGGTGATCGCGCCCGTGTTCGAGGACTGGAAGAACGGCAAGTATAAAATCATCTCGTTCTACGCCAAGCGCGCGCGCGGCATGCTGGCGCGCTACGCGGCCGTGCATCAGATCCGTGATCCCGAGCAACTGAAGCAGTTCGATGTCGATGGCTATGCCTATGTGCCGGAGGCGTCCAACGACAGCAGCTGGGTGTTCCGGCGCAAAGTTGCCGAGTAAGAAAAAAAACCGGGCGAGCCCGGTTTTTTTGATGCTGCTTACTGCCAGAACTTCCACCACTTGCGTTCCTTGTTCACCCCTTCAGGGCTGAGGAAGGCGGTGGTCGGGTAGTTCTTGGTCAGCACGCGCAGGGTGTCGTCGCGCAGGTCGGTCAGGCCCAGCTTGTCGTACGAGCGGTACATGATGAACAGCGCTTCTTCGATCGCCGGCGAGGCGGCAAAGTCGCTGACGGTGGTTTGCGCGCGATTTGCCGCTGCCAGGTAGGCGCCGCGGCGGTAGTAATAGCGCGCCACATGGACTTCGTACTTGGCCATGGCGTCGATCAGGTAGTTCATGCGCGCCAGCGAATCGGGCGTGTACTGGCTGTTCGGGAACTTGTCGACCAGCTGCTTGAAGGCCGCAAACGCTTCGCGCGTGGCTTTCGGATCGCGTTCGGTCGGATCCTGCTCGTACAGGAAGTTCAGGAAACCGATCTGGTCATTAAAGCTGATCAGGCCCCGCAAGTAGTACATATAATCCACATTGGCGTGGTTAGGATGCAACTTGATGAAGCGTTCGACAGCGGCCAGTGCCTGCGCCTGGTCTCCCGACTTATAATACGCGTAAGCGATCTCCATCTGCGCTTGCAGAGCGTAGTTGCCGAAAGGGTAGTTAGCCTCCAGCTTCTGGAACAGTCCGATTGCAGCCTCATAGTGCTGACCGGACATTTCTTCACGCGCCTCCGAGTATAATTTCGTAACAGACCAGTTTTTGGTCTCATCCACTTTTTCCGGCAACAAGCTGCAAGCGGACATGCCGAGCAGAACGACTGAAGCGACTACCAACGATAATTTTTTTTGCATGACGTTTTGCAAGAAGGTTTTAACCAAGATTTTACAATAGGCTGATTATAGCCGATGGGAATGCTGTGATATTAACTCCGAAGCCTAATTTGGCTGACCCCGTGTTTGACTCCCTTTCTGAACATGACGCCGAAGACGTCTTCGACGGTGATTTTGCCGCCGACGAGATCATCGACGACATGGCCCCGATCGAACTGGAACTGACGCCGGACGCCTGTGGCCAACGCCTCGACAAAGTCATTTCCAAGCTGGTGCCGCAGTACTCGCGCAGCCGCTTGCAGCTGTGGGTGGAGGCTGGATTCGTCACCGTCGATGGAAAAGTTGCCAAGCGCAATATGACCGCCTATGGCGATGAAAAGATCGTCATTCTGCCGCAAAGCGCGCCGGAAGACGAGGCTTTTAAGCCTGAAGCGATGGAATTGAACATCGTGCACGAAGACGAGCATATCATCGTCATCAACAAACCGGCCGGACTGGTGGTGCATCCGGGACCAGGCAACTGGTCGGGCACCTTGCTCAACGGCCTGCTGCACCATTGCCCGCAACTGGCCGGCGTGCCGCGCGCCGGCATCGTGCACCGCCTGGACAAGGATACCAGCGGCCTGATGGTGGTCGGCAAAACGCTGGCCTCGCAGACCGACCTGGTGCGCCAGTTGCAGGCGCGCACCGTCAAGCGCGAATATTTTGCGCTGGTGTGGGGCACGCCGAAACCGGCCGGCACCATCGACGCCTCAATCGCGCGCCACCCGCGCGACCGCGTGAAGATGGCCGTGTCCGAAAATTTCACGGCCAAGCCGGCGATCACCCACTACGAGCTGCTGAACACCGGTGAGCTGGACCGCCGTCCTGTCAGCCTGATGCAGTGCCGTCTGGAAACGGGCCGCACCCACCAGATCCGCGTGCACATGCAGCACCTGGGCTTTGCGCTGGTCGGCGACGCCGTCTACGGCAAGCAGCACCTGGTGTCGGTCTTCCCGCGCCAGGCGCTGCAGGCGCGCCGCCTGGGCCTGGTGCATCCGGGCAGCGGCAAGCCGTGCGAGTGGATCGTGCCGGTGGCCGACGACTTTGCCGAGCTGCTGGCCACGGCCGGCATACCCGAGCCGGAACAGGTCTGATGGCTGCCTTGCCCGCCATCGTTCCGCACTGGCCCGGCCTGCCCGCCAACGTGGGCGCCTTGTCGACCACGCGCGCGCGCGGCGTCAGCCTGGCGCCATATGATGACGGGCAGGGTGGTGGCGGCCTGAACCTGGGCGTGCATGTGGCCGACGATGCCGCGCACGTGGCGCAGAACCGGGCACGGCTGGCGTCAATGCTGCCGGCGCAGCCTGCCTGGCTGAACCAGGTGCATGGTGTGGCGGTGGCGGATGCCGCCAGCCTGGCCGGGAGGGTGCCGGACGCCGACGCCAGCGTGGCTTCCGAGCCTGGCGTGGTCTGCCTGGTGATGACGGCCGATTGCCTGCCGGTGCTGTTCAGTTCAAACGACGGCCAGGTGGTGGCCGCCGCCCATGCGGGCTGGCGCGGCCTGGCGAACGGCGTGTTGCAGCGCACGGTGCAAACCATGCGCGAGCGGGGCGCGACCGAGATCCTGGCCTGGCTGGGGCCCGCCATCGGTCCACGGCAATTTGAAGTGGGGCAGGATGTGCTGCAAACGTTCCTCGATGGCGCCGTGAATGCGGCGGAACGGCAAGCCTTGCAAAACGCGTTCAAGGCGATCGCCGGCAAGCCGGACAAATACCTGGCCGATCTCTACGCGCTGGGGCGTTTGATGCTGGCGCGCGAGGGCGTGACGCAGGTGGCGGGCGGCGAATATTGCACCGTCAGCGATGCCGCGCGGTTTTACTCGTACCGGCGCGACGGCGTCACGGGACGGCAGGCCAGTTTGATCTGGCGCAAATAAGCTTGACGCACCAGAGCGGCAGACACTTATGTGTCTGCCGTTTTTGTTTTATCGTCTGTCTCTGCCAGTCGCTGTGCCTTGCGTTTGCGCCGCCGCGAACCCGTCAGATAGAATAGGATCGACAGCGGCACCACGCAGTACAGCAAAAACGTCATCAGGCCGGCGACGACCGACGGTTCCGTCAGCGCCATCAGGCCGACGACGTAGATCCAGGCGATGGCGGTCATCAGCATCATCAGTAAAGATTATCCGTAAAAGTTTGCATGCAGGGCCCAGGTAGCGACGACTTTTTAAATTCTTGAATGGACTTAACCATATGAATATGCCCGATCCTCAAGCAATGACCAAGGAGTGGATGGCGCAGATCAGCGACCCGAACCATTGGAAGACGTGGTTCAACATGGTGCCGCAGCCGGCAAGCAATCCGCTTGCCGGCATTTTGCAGGATGCGGGCGCCAGCATCAAGCCGGAAGTGATCGAGCAACTGAAAAACGCCTATATGGCCAAATTGACGGGCTTGTGGACCGACTTTATGGCTGGCAAGGTACCCGAAGTGAAGGACCGCCGTTTTGCCGCGCCGGCCTGGCACGCCAGCCCGCTGTCGGCCTTCAATGCCGCCGCCTACCTGCTCAATGGCGAATTCCTGACCTCGATGGCCGAAGCGGTGGACGCGACGCCGCACCAGAAACAGAAGCTGCGCTTCGCGGTGCAGCAGATCGTCGACGCCATGTCGCCGGCCAATTTCCTGGCCACCAACCCGGACGCGCAGCAAACCCTGATCGAAACCAAGGGCGAAAGCCTGGCCAAGGGCTTGACGAACATGCTGGCCGACATGCAGAAGGGCCGTATTTCGCAGTCCGACGAAAAGGCGTTCGAGGTGGGCCGCAACGTGGCCACCACCCCCGGCACGGTGGTGTTTGAAAACGACTTGTTCCAGCTGATCCAGTACACGCCGACGACCGCCACAGTACACCAGCGCCCGCTGCTGATGGTGCCGCCATGCATCAATAAATTCTATATCCTTGACTTGCAGCCTGAAAATTCGCTGGTGCGCTATGCCGTGGAGCAGGGCAATACCGTGTTTTTGATGTCGTGGCGCAATGCCGACATGAGCATGCAGCACGTCACCTGGGACGATTACGTGGAGCAGGGCGTGATCGAGGCGATCGGGGTCACGCAGGATATCTCGGGCCAGGAAAAGCTGAACATGTTCGGTTTTTGCGTGGGCGGCACCATCGTCTCGACCGCGCTGGCTGTGCTGAAGGCGCGCGGGCAGGATCCGGCCGCCAGCCTGACCCTGCTGACGACCTTCCTCGATTTCTGCGACACGGGCGCGCTGGAAGTGTTCATCGACGAGCCGCAGGTGGCGCTGCGCGAGCAGACCCTGGCCAAGGGCGGGCTGATGTCGGGACGCGACCTGGGCAGCACCTTTTCCAGCCTGCGTCCGAACGACCTGGTATGGAACTACGTGCAATCGAACTATCTGAAAGGCAAGGAGCCACCGGCGTTTGACTTGCTGTACTGGAATGGCGACGGCACCAGCTTGCCCGGCCCCATGTTCTGCTGGTACTTGCGCAATACCTACCTGGAAAACAGCCTGAAGGTGCCGGGCAAGCTGACGGTAGCCGGTGAAAAGGTCGACCTCTCCAGCATTGACGCGCCGGCCTTCATCTACGGTTCGCGCGAAGACCATATCGTGCCCTGGGGCGCGGCTTACGCCAGCACGGCGCTGCTGAACCCGAAAAAACCGAAGGCCAACCGCTTTATCCTGGGCGCCTCGGGCCATATCGCCGGCGTGATCAATCCGGCCTCGAAGAAAAAACGCAGCTACTGGAGCAATGACCAGCCGACCTCGGCGCGCGCCAAGGCCAAGGTCCTGAGCGCCGAGCAATGGATGGACGGCGCGACCGAACACGCGGGCAGCTGGTGGCCGGAATGGGCCGCCTTCCTGGCTCAGCATGGCGGCGCGGACGTGAAAGCGCCCGCCAAGCCCGGCAACAAGCGCTATCCGTCGATCGAGTCGGCGCCGGGCCGCTACGTGAAAGTCAGGGCGGACTGAGCGGCTGCCACGGGGGCTGTAAGGCCGGGATGGACGCCGGCCTTGTCAAGAACCTACTTTTAGTTGCGTTGCAATAAAACCCGGAAACTTCGGCCCGAATGTGCAATGTCGCCGTTTTCCACTCTATAATGCAAAAAGTAGGCAGGTGCGAAAGCGAACCTCGCGTTCGCTTTTTTTTCGGATCAACTCAGTATGCGTTGCGGCGCAATAAGTGGAACTTCTGATGAGCAGTGCAAAAAAAAGTATAGACCGCCTGATTAAAAAATACCCTAACCGCCGGCTGTACGACACCCAAACCAGTTCCTACATCACGCTGACGGACGTCAAGCAGCTGGTGCTGGACAATGAAGAATTCACGGTGGTCGATGCCAAATCCAGCGAAGACCTGACGCGCAGCATCCTGCTGCAGATCATCTTGGAAGAAGAGGCCAGTGGCGTGCCGATGTTCTCGAGCGGCGTGCTGTCGCAAATCATCCGCTACTATGGCCACGCCATGCAGGGCATGATGGGTTCCTACCTGGAAAAGAACGTGCAAGCGTTCACCGATATCCAGCACAAGTTCACAGGCACCTCGGCCGGCAGCTTCGAAGGCAAGCCGTTCAGCCCTGAAATGTGGACCCAGTTCATGAACGTGCAGGGCCCCATGATGCAAGGCATGATGAATAACTATATCGACCAGAGCAAGAGCCTGTTCGTGCAGATGCAGGAGCAAATGCAAAACCAGAGCAAAAGCCTGTTCGGCAACTTCCCGTTCGTGCCGCCGGTGGTGCCGCCGACCGACAAGAAATAGGCTGGCCAGGGCGGTTTGTGCCGCCTTGTAGTTGTATTCGCAGCATAGTTGTGCAGGCAAGGGGCGGCTCGGGGTACAATAGCCGATTCGCCTCACCATTTCCCAGCTGCCAACTATGTCTGAAATTCACCGTATTCCTGTTCCTTCCGCCAAGCCAGAGGCCATGCTGGCCATGCCAGGTGCGGCGCCGAAAGTGGGCTTTGTCTCGCTCGGCTGCCCGAAAGCGCTGGTCGATTCCGAACAAATCCTGACCCAACTGCGCGCCGAAGGCTACGAAACGGCGAAATCCTATGCGGGCGCCGATCTGGTGATCGTCAATACCTGCGGTTTTATCGATGCCGCCGTGCAAGAGTCGCTCGACGCCATCGGCGAAGCGCTGGCCGAAAACGGCAAAGTGATCGTCACCGGTTGCCTGGGCGCCAAGAAAGATGCTGCCGGCGACGACATCATCATGAAGGTGCACCCGAAAGTGTTGTCCGTGACGGGCCCGCACGCGCTGGCCGAAGTGATGGATTCGGTGCACTTGCACCTGCCAAAGCCGCACGCGCCTTTCCTCGACCTCGTGCCGCCGCAAGGCGTCAAGCTGACGCCCAAGCACTATGCCTACCTGAAAATTTCCGAAGGCTGCAATCACCGTTGCAGCTTCTGCATCATTCCATCGATGCGCGGCGACCTGGTGTCGCGTCCGATCGGCGAGCTGATGATCGAAGCGGAAAACCTGTTCAAGTCCGGCGTCAAGGAATTGCTGGTGATTTCGCAAGATACCTCGGCCTATGGCGTGGACGTGAAATTCCGCTCCGGTTTCTGGAACGGCCGTCCCGTGAAAACCCATATGACGCAGCTGACCGAAGCGCTGGGCGAGCTGGCCAAGTCCTACGGCGCCTGGGTGCGCCTGCACTATGTCTATCCATACCCGCATGTGGACCAGATCATTCCGATGATGAGCGGCGGCCATATCCTGCCTTACCTCGACATTCCGATGCAGCACGCGCATCCCGATGTGCTCAAGCGCATGAAGCGCCCGGCCAGCGGCGAGAAAAACCTGGACCGCATCCAGGCTTGGCGCGCCATCAACCCGGACCTGACCATCCGCTCGACCTTTATCGCCGGTTTCCCTGGCGAAACGGACGCGGAATTCGAATACCTGCTGGACTTCCTGAAGGAGGCGCAGATCGATCGCCTGGGCTGCTTCGCCTATTCGCCGGTGGAAGGCGCGACCGCCAACGCCATCGCCAATCCTGTGCCGGAAGAGCTGCGCGAAGAGCGCCGTGGCCGCGTGATGCTGTTGCAGGAAGAAATCTCGAAAAAACGCCTGCAAGCCAAGGTCGGCAAGACCGTACGCGTGCTGATCGACGAAGTCACCCGCACCGGCGGTGTGGGCCGTTCCAGCGCCGATGCGCCGGAAATCGATGGCGTGGTGTATGTCAAGCCGCCGTATGAGCCGCACCGCAAGCTGGCGGTGGGTCAGTTCGTTGATGTCAAAATTACTTCTGCCGATGCACACGACCTCTGGGGTGCGGCCGAGTAAGCAGGTGTAACAACAGTACGGCAGGCAAGGGCGCTAGCCCTTACAATCAAGGCGGACTCGCAATGTGCGGGGCCGCCTTTTTTTATTGCCCATGCCATGACGACAAAAAAATCCGTGCAGACCGCGCTGATCCACAGCGACTACCAGGCGCCGCCAGGCTTTGCCGCCTTTCCCAACGCCATCCACCATGCGTCCACCGTGCTGTTCAAGGATGTGGCGGCCATGCGTTCGGGCAACTGGAAGGACAAGAACGCCTATACCTATGGCTTGCACGGCACGCCCACCACTTTTACGCTGGAAGCGCGGCTGGCCGACATCGAAGGTGGCAATTTTTGCCTGCTGGCGCCGTCGGGCCTGGCGGCGATCGCCATGGCCGACTTTGCCCTGCTGAAAAGCGGCGACGACGTGCTGCTGCCGGAAAACGTGTATTACCCGAATAGTGAACTGGGGCGCTGGCTGTCGCAGGATTTTGGCATCAGCACGCGCTATTACGATCCGCTGGTCGGTGCCGGGATTGCCGGCCTGATACAGCCGAATACCAAACTGATCTGGACCGAAGCGCCCGGTTCCGTGACCATGGAAGTGCCGGACTTGCCGGCCATTTGCGCCGCCGCCCATGCGCGCGGCGTGCTGGTGGCGCTGGACAATACCTGGTCGGCCGGCCTGGCCTTGCGTGGTTTTGACCTCGGCGCCGACATCGTCATGCAGGCGCTGACCAAATACCAGTCCGGCGGCTCGGACGTGCTGATGGGCGCCTTGATCACGCGCGACCGGGTCCTGCACGACCGGCTGGCGCTGGCCCACATGCGCCTTGGCATGGGCGTGGGGGCGGACGACGCCTACCTGGTGCTGCGCGGCCTGCCCACCATGAAGCTGCGTTTCGATGCGCACGATGCGGGCGCGCGCAAGGTGGCCGGCTGGCTCAAGGATCGCCGCGAAATTGCCACCGTGCTGCACCCGGCTGTCGAGGATTGCCCTGGCCACGCCATCTGGCAACGCGACTTTACGGGCGCGGGTGGCTTGTTTTCCGTGCTGTTCGACGCCAGCTATACGGAACAGCAGACCGACCGCTTTGTCGACGCCTTGAAATTGTTCAAGATCGGCTACAGCTGGGGTGGTGCCAACAGCCTCGTGATGCCGTATCGCATGGCCGCCATGCGCAAGGGCTGGCAAGCGGCTGGGCAGTTGGTACGATTCAATGTGGGACTGGAAGCGCCGCAGGATCTGATTGCCGATATCGAACAGGCGTTCGCGGCGATGTAGGTGGCGATGGACGGCGGCAGGCCGGCTGGCCTGCCGCGCAAACGATTACGGCATCGGATTATTGTTGTTCAGGTCGATAAAGCCGCGCACCAGCCGGTAGGCCTTCCACAGCCAGGCCAGGCCCCACACAAGCAGGGCCACCGGGATGCCGATCAGGGTGACCCACATGATGGCGCCGACCACGACCCAGAACACGTACCACCAGAACGAGCGGATCTGCCAGCTGTGATGGCTGTGTACAAAAGTGCCGGCCGACTCGCCCTGTTTCAGGTAATTGACGATCAGCGGAATGAAGGACAAGGCGCCCAGCGAAAACACGAAGCTGGCGCCATGCACCAGGTACAACCACCAGGCCAGGGTCTTGGCTTGTTGGACATTGTTATCCAGAATAAGTTGTTGTGACATGTGTGCTCCCTCGCTTGCAAAGGTTTTGATTGTAGCAAGCTAGTGACCAGGGAGGTACGCCATGCAAAGAAAGAGAGTGCGATCAGTGCAATATATAAACAATTCGAGCACCCTGGGGCGCTATCTGCGCCGCGCTTGCCAGGCGCTGCTGCTGTGCGCCGTGGCGCATTCGGCCCATGCCGCAGGTGATGCCCTGGCCGGCGATATCGGTGCCAGCCTGCAGGAAGAAGGGCTGGCCGGCGCCGTGTGGAGCGAGGTGCGCGACGATGGCGCGATCAGCACCGGTGCCGCTGGCCTCAAAAATGCCGCCAGCAAGGCCGCCATGCAGGCCGACAGCAAAGTGCAAGTGGGCTCGGTGGCCAAGGTCGGCGTGGCGCTGGGCGTGCTGCGCCTGGTGACGGAAAACAGGCTGGCGCTCGATACGCCGCTGGCACAGGTGCTGCCCGAACTCAAGCTCAAGAATCCCTGGCAGGGCAGCGATCCGGTGCGCATCCGCCATTTGCTCGACCATACTTCGGGGCTGGACAATGTGCGTTTCTGGCAGGCCTTCAGCAGCAATGCCGCGGCCGATACGCCGCTGGCGCAAGCCTTCCAGGGCAGCGGCAATCTGTTGCGCGTGCGCGACCGTCCGGGCAGCCGCTATGCGTATTCGAACATGGGCTATGGCATCCTCGGCATGGTGATCGAAAAAATCACCGGCCAGCCCTATGAGCGCTACCTGGATGCCCAGGTGCTGGCGCCGTTGGGCATGCAGGACAGCACCTTTGCCTTCGTCACGCAAAGCGGCGCGAAGCCTGGCGCGGACGATCGCCTGGCCATGGGCCACTTCGAGCACGGCGTCACGCATGCGGCCACGCCAATGTACTTGCGCCCGGCCGGCCAGCTGACCACCACCGCGCACGACATGGGCAAGCTGGCGCAATTCCTGCTGGGCGACGGCGGCGCGCAGGGGGCGCCATTCATCGCACCGGCCCTGATGCAGATGCTGTCGCGGCCAAACGGTACCGAGGCCTCGCAAGCGGGGCTCGATACCGGCCATGGCCTGGTACTGGCCGTGCGCGACCGCCACAATGTGGTCGGTGAATGCCACCCCGGCACCACCGCCGGTTTTCGCGCCATGCTGTGCATTTATCCCGAGCAGAAAAGCGCGTTCTTCATCGGCTTCAATACCGATGCCGAAAGCGCCGACTATGAGCGCTTCAACCGCCTGCTGATGCGCGACCTGGAGCTGCCGCTGCGCCCGCCGGCCGCGCACGGCACGCCGGCGCCGACGGTGGAAAACTGGCAGGGCGTGTATGTGCCGGCGCCGAGCCCGATGGCCAGCATGGCCTGGCTCGACGCGGTATTCGGTTTCGTGCGCGTGAAATGGGATGGCGATTCGCTGTTCCTGATCCCGTTCCAGGGCGAACCGAAGGAACTCGAACCGGTCGGCGGCTTCCTGTTTCGCGCCAGCGACCGCAGCGCGCCCTCGCATGTGCTGCTGCAGGCCGATGGCCGCCATGTGCTCAGCGATGGCCTGCACAGCTATGAACGCGCGTCGATGTTGCGCATGCTGGTGCTGTGGGGCAGCCTGGCGCTGGGCGTGATCGGCTTGCTGTACGTGCTGCTGGTGGGCCTGTGGCGCGCCGCCGGCCGCAAGCTGGGCCGGCGCGACCATTTGTTCGCGCCGCTCCTGTCCTTGCTGGCGCTGTTGCTGCCGCTGCCGTTCTTCTGGTGGCAGTCGTTCATGCGCCTCGGCGACGTGACGGTTGCCAGCGTGCTGGCCGCCATCGCGACGGGCGCGCTGCCGCTGGCCATCGCCTTTGGCCTGGCCCGCTGCTGGCGCACGCGCGGCACCGGCACGGTGGAAAAACTGGACTGGATACCTTTGCTGGCGGCGCTGCAATTGCTGCTGGTGCTGGCCTGGTGGGGGCTGCTGCCGCTGCGCATGTGGCAGTTGTAGTCGAGGTCAGCTCAGCGCCAGCGTTCCAGCAGCCGGCGCCACCAGCCTTGCTGTTGCTTGGCGTGTGCGCCATGCGCGGCGCGCTTGTGCTGAAAACTGGCGGCCGCCATCTGCAGCCCGATGCGGTCGATCGCCGCCATCGCCTCGGCTTCCTGCGGCGACAAACCATGCAGCACGGACTGCGTCTGCGGGGCGTCCAGGAACGCCTGGCGCAGCGCGTCGTCCGTGTACAGTTTCGCCAGGTAGGCTTCCAGCGCCGGCGAACTCATGCCGCTCTGCCTGCGCGCAAGGCGGCGCGCGCCAGTGCCAGCTGCTCAAGCACGTGCTCGAACGACGGATAATTGCCGTCGCGCTCAAGGATGACCGTCAGCGGCTGCGGTGCATGGCGCGCCAGCAGCGTCAGTAACTCAAACACTTCGGCCGGCACGTCGTGCAGATGGTCGTCCAGCAGGCGACGGCCCGTGCCGCCCGGTTCGTCTATCCAGTGGCCGCCGCTGAGGTGCACGGCGCCCACCGTGGCCAGCGGCAAGCGCAGCAGCAGTGCTTGCGGGTCCTGGCCGCCATTGACGGCGTTCGCATACAGATTGTGCAGGTCGAGCAGCAGCGGCACTTGCGCACCCTCGATGATCTGCGCCAGCCATTCGGCTTCGTCCAGGGTGCTGGCCGGCGGTTCGACCAGGGTGGCGATATTTTCCATCAGCGGCGCGCTGCCGACGATGCGGCTGGCCAGCGCGATATTGGCCACGGCGCCGGTCGCGCTGGCTGGCGTGCGCGGCGGCGCGGCCAGGTGGCCGATCTCGATCCCGCCAGCGCGCACGAAACTCAGGTGTTCTGACCACGATTCTGCCTGCACGGTTTGCATCAGGCGCGCCATCGCGTGCAGCCGGCGCGGCTCGGCCGGGATGGTCGACGCCAGTCCCATGCCGACTCCATGCAGGCTGACTGGCACCTGGCGCGCCAGGCTGCACAGGGCATCCATGCCGGCGCGCGAGGCGCGGTAATAATCGTCGGCGATCACTTCCAGCACATCGATCTGTGCCAGGTTGGACAGGATGCCCGCCGCCAGTTCGCCGCGCCAGCCAAGCCCGACGCGGTCAGCTGCCACAGCCGCCACCACCGCCGCAACCACCGCAGCCGCTGCCGCAGGACGAACCCCCGCTGTCACCACCGGACGAAGAGTCGCCCGAGCTGCCGGACGACGAATCGCCGCTGTACGTCTGGCGCGGTAGCGGGTACAGCTCGGCCACATACGCATAGACGGACAGCGGCAGCGCGCCGATGCCGAAAATGGCGGCCAGCAGCGCCATGTCCGCGCTGCCGTTGCCGGCCTGCAGGCGTGACGAGCGCATGTTCAGGCGGCTGAACAGCATGCGCAGGTCGGACAGCAGCCGCTGCGCCGCGAAGCTGGTGTTGCGGGTGCGCAGGCCGCGCAGCTTCAGCAGAAATACGGCCGTCATGATCGCCAGGAACAGCAGGTTGTAATGCCCGGTGCTGACCGCGATGATGGCCTTGACCAGGGCCACCGTCAGCAGCACATAATGCGCGACCCAGGTGACCCGTTCGCGTCGGCGCAGCAGCGGCGCGCCGACCAGCAGCTCCTGCTGCGTCAACGATTGCAAATAAGCCTGGCAGGACGGGAAAGCGTCGGCCTGCACCGCCAGTTCCTTGCTGTGGCCCTGACGGCCCAGGTACAGCCGCAGCACGTCGCGTTCGATGTCATGGCCGGCAAAGCGCAGGCTGTCGGCGCTGGTGGTTTCCAGCAGCGGCCCATCGGCGCGCAGCAGGCCGCGGTCGACCAGCACGATGGCGGCGATTTTGACCGCTTCGAGCGCGCCGCCGCGCAAAAAGGCGATGCGGTACGGGTCGTCGGCCAGGGTCAGCTGCGCATGCGGATTGCGCAGCTCCTGGCGCAGCAGCAGTTCGCGCACGCCGTAGTACACGACAAGGCCGAAGGCCAGGTAGGCGGCCAGGAACCATGGCCCGGTCCAGTAAAAGGGATTGGCGCCGGTCACCGCAGCTGCTCCGCATGGTCGCGCAAACGTTCGGTAATCGTCATCAGGCCGGTGAACGCCGGCAGGGCCAGACCCGGCGCCAGGCGCGCCGTTTCCCGTGCCGCCGACATGGTCTGCAAGGCGGTGTGCAGGGCCGGGTCCTGCAAGGTATCGACAAATGCTTCGAGCGCCTGCTTGCCGGGTAGCGGCGGGTGGCCGTCCAGCTGCGCCAGCGAGGCGGCGGCCGAGCGCAGGGGGCCGGCCGCATCGGCAATGGCGGCGGCCAGTTGCTCTTCATGCAGGCTGACCAGTAGATACCGTTCGCGCATGCGCAGCTGCTGGTTCAGCAGCACCTGGCGCAAGCGCCGCAGCACGGCCTCGCGGCTGGTGTGCAGGCTGGCGAACGGATCGCTACCCAGCAGCACCCTGTGACGCGCGACGATATCGCTGAACTTGACGGCAAACGCGTCGGCGGCGTCGGCCAGTTCGCTCTCGAGCAGGAACATCACCTGCAGGTCGATGGCGGCATGCGCCATGCGCAGCGGCGCGCGCAGGGCATCGGCCGATGCAGGCGCGAAGTGCTTGAGCAGGAGCAGCAGGTTGACATCGGAAGTGGCGCGCAGCTGGCCGTCGGCGGCCGAACCGAACAGCACCACGGCGGCGAGATCGGAACCGAAGGCGTTTTGTGCGGCGGCGACAAACAACTGCAGATGGCGTTCGATATCGGGCGGGAGCGATGGCGGCATGGGGGCGTCTTTCACGGTGGTCTGGCTGGCTGATTTGGTATTTTGCAATATAGCAAGAATATAATAATTCGGGCGCGCGCGGCCTGCTACCGCACTGTCATGAGGGCGTCATGATCGGCTGTTACGATGGATGATAGGCAAATTCGTGCCTGCGGTTGTCAACGACGGAGCATCATGGTGGACAGGTATTGGGCAAGGAGCGGATTGCTGGTCGTGGCCAGCGTGTTGCTGGTGCTGGTGTCGAATGAATTACTGGGCGCGCCGTTCGGCTGGAGCGCGCCGGGGCGCGAGGCGGCTGGCCTGCTCGTTGGTCACGGCATTCCGCTGCTGCAACTGATTGCGCTGGCGATGCTCACCGATCAGCTGATGTGGGCGTTGGCCGCGCGCCGTTCAGGCGCGGGACCAGCGACGCGGATCCCGCGCCTGGCGCTGCAGATCGTCACCTTCCTGATCTATGGGCTGCTTTTTTGCGGTGTGCTGAACCAGGTGTTCGGGGTCTCGATGGCGGCCATGCTGGGCGCTTCGGGCGTGATCGGCCTGATTCTGGGTTTCGGCCTGCGTGGCCTGGTGGCCGACGTGTTTTCCGGCATCGCGCTGCACCTGGACGCGTCGATCAATGTCGGCGACTGGGTCGACCTGCAATATCGTGGCCGCGACATGTCGGGCAAGGTGCTCGATTTCGCCTGGCGCACCGTGGTGCTGGCCGACCGCGCCGACAATATCGTGCTGATACCGAACGGCGAATTCGCCGGCGTGATGGTGACCAACCGTTCTCGCCCCAATGCCTTGTCCAAATACGATTGCGTGCTGGAGCTGGGCGCCGAACACGATACCGCGCGGGTGCTGGCGATCCTGGGCAACGCCCTGGAGCGCGCCGTGCACGATGGCGTGCTGGCCGCGCAGCCGCCGCCGTATGTGCAGGTGGCGTCGCTGAAGGACGGCGTGGCCGCTTACCGCATGGTGTATTTCGTCGAAGTGGGCGCCAGGTCGCCAGGCAGCTACAGCCACATGGCGCTGCACTATGGCGCGCAGTTCCTGAAGGCGGCCGGCATTGCGCTCACGCGCAGCGAGCACGTGGAGTGGAGCCGCCATGGCGGCCCCGCCCAGCATCATTTGGACCAGCCCGCGGTGCGCATGGGCGTGCTGGGCAGCGCGCGCTACCTGTCGGCGCTGTCGCCGGCGGAGCTGGCCGTGATTGCGGCCGATACCGTCACGGCGCGCCTTGCCGCAGGCCAGGCGCTGCTGACAGCGGGCGACCCTGGCGACAGCATGTTCGTGGTACTGGAAGGCAGTCTTGACGTCGTCATCGATGGGCCGCATGGCCCGCTTGAGGTGGCGCGCCTGTGGCCGGGCGACTGCGTGGGCGAGATGTCGCTGTTTACCGGCGAGCCGCGTTCGGCCCATGTGCGCGCCCGAGAAGCGAGCGTGACATTCGAGGTTGCCAAACATACCATGGCCGGCATCTTCCAGTGCAATCCCGCGCTGGCCGGGCAAATTGCCGCATTGATCGAGGCCCGCCGCGGCATCAACGACGATGCCTTGCAGCGGCCGGCCGGCACGCCTGCGGGCGTGCCGGAAACGCCGGGCATGCTGGACCGCATCCGCGAGTTTTTCAGGCTCGGGCGCGGCTGATTCCCGGCATCAGGACAGCACGTTCAGGATGCCGTCCAGGCCGACGAAATTGAGCGCCACGTCGGCCTGGGCCCGCACCACGGGCTTGGCGCGGAAGGCCACCGACAGGCCGGCGATGCCCATCATTTTCAGGTCGTTGGCGCCGTCGCCCATGACGATGGCCTGCGCCGGCGAGATGCCCAGTTCCTTGCAGACCCGTTCGACGGTGCGCTGTTTTTCTTCCGCATCGACGATGCCGCCGATGACCTTGCCGGTCAGCTTGCCGTCGACGATTTCCAGTTCATTCGCGTGCGTATAGTCCAGGCCCAGGCGTTCCTTCAGGCGTTCGGTGAAGAAGGTGAAGCCGCCCGACACCAGCAAGGTTTTCAGGCCGGCCGCTTTCACGGCCGCCAGCATTTTTTCGGCGCCCGGCGACAGTTTCAGGCGTTCGTCGTAGACGCGCTGCAGGGCGGAGGCGTCCAGGCCTTCGAGCAGCGCCACGCGCTGGGTCAGGCTGGCCGCGAAATCGAGTTCGCCGCGCATGGCCGCTTCGGTGATCGCCGCCACCTGCGGTTTGAGGCCCTGCATGTCGGCGATTTCATCGATGCACTCGATGGTGATCACGGTCGAATCCATGTCCATTGCGACGAGCTTGAATTCGCTCAGCGTGCGCCGGCCCATGAGGTAGGTGGCGTCCAGCTGCGCCGCCTGCGCCGCCACCTCGATGGTCGGCAGCAACGCCTTGGAGTAGCTGATTTTTTCGCAGCGCAGCGCATGCGGTCCCAGGCGCGTGATACCGGTCGGCGCGGCCAGCGCGGCGATGCGCTCGAGGCGCGCCGGGTCGCCGTCGACGCCCTGCAGTATCAGATTCATGGTCATGGAAGAGGTATTGGTCATGGTAGCCTGCGGTAAAAGTCTAAACGGTCAATTGCTTGATGGTGGTCTTGATTTGCGTCACGCGCGCCGCCAGGTCCGGCATGGCGGCGCTGATCTTCAGCTTGTCCTGGCCGTGCAGCTTGATATGGCGGTTCTTCTGTATCAGTTCGATGATGCGCATCGGGTCGATCGGCGGCTGTGCCATGAATTGCAGGGTGGCCGCTTCGCCATGCACGTCGATCTTGACGATGCCCACGGTTTTCGCCGCGATGCGCAGGCGGTGCGTCTCGATCAGCGCTTTCACCGGGTCGGGCAGCTTGCCGAAACGGTCGATCAGCTCCTCCTGGATATCGTCGATCTTGTCCTGCGTGGCGCAGTTGGCCAGCCGCTTGTAGATCGACAGGCGTTCGTGCACGTCGCCGCAGAAGTCCGCCGGCAGCAGCGCCGGCACGTGCAGGTTGATCTCGGTGGTCGAGGCCAGCGGCGCGGCCAGGTCGGGTTCCTTGCCGGCTTTCAGCGAACGCACGGCCTCGTTGAGCATGTCCGAATACAGCTGGAAGCCGATCTCCGTCATTTCGCCGGACTGGCTCTCGCCCAGCACTTCGCCGGCGCCGCGGATTTCCAGGTCGTGCATGGCGAGATAAAAACCGCTGCCCAGCTCTTCCATCTGCTGGATCGCGTCCAGCCGGCGCTGCGCCAGCTTGGTCAGGCCCTGCACATCGTGCACCAGCAGATAGGCATAGGCCTGGTGGTGCGAACGGCCCACGCGGCCGCGCAACTGGTGCAGCTGCGCCAGGCCGAACTTGTCGGCGCGGTGCATGATGATGGTGTTCGCCGTCGGCACGTCGATGCCGGTCTCGATGATGGTGGTGCACAGCAAAATATTGAAGCGCTGGGCGACGAAGTCGCGCATCACTTTTTCCAGGTCGCGCTCGTGCATCTGGCCGTGTGCCACGGCGATGCGCGCCTCGGGCAGCAGCTCGGTCAGCATCGCCAGGCGATTCTGGATGGTCTCCACCTCGTTGTGCAGGAAGTAGATCTGGCCGCCCCGTTTCAGCTCGCGCAGGCAGGCTTCGCGGATGATCGCTTCGCCTTCGCTGCGCACGAATGTCTTGATGGCCAGGCGCTTTTGCGGCGCCGTGGCGATGATCGAAAAGTCGCGCAGGCCTTCCAGCGCCATGCCCAGGGTGCGCGGAATCGGCGTGGCCGTCAGGGTCAGCACATCGACTTCCGCGCGCAAGGCTTTCAATGCTTCTTTCTGGCGCACGCCGAACCGGTGTTCCTCGTCGATGATGACCAGGCCAAGGCGCGTAAATTTCACGTCGTCGGACAGCAGCTTGTGGGTGCCGATAATGATGTCCAGCGTGCCGTCGGCCATGCCCTTGAACGCCTGCGTGATCTCCTTGCCGCTCCTGAAACGCGACAATTCCGCAATGCGCACCGGCCAGTCGGCGAAGCGGTCGGCAAAGGTCTGCGCGTGCTGTTCGGCCAGCAGGGTGGTGGGCGCCAGGATGGCCACCTGCTTGCCGCCCATGACGGCGATAAAGGCCGCGCGCAGCGCCACTTCGGTCTTGCCGAAGCCGACGTCGCCGCATACCAGGCGGTCCATCGGTTTGCCCGAGGTCATGTCCTTGATGACGTTGTGGATGGCCTCGGCCTGGTCCGGTGTCTCATCGAAGCCGAAGCTGTCGGCAAAGCGCTCGTAGTCGTGCGAGGAATACTCGAAGGCATGGCCCTGGCGCAGCGCGCGGCGCGCATACAGGTTGAGCAGCTCGGCGGCCGTGTCGCGCACCTGGTCGGCCGCGCGTTTCTTGGCTTTTTCCCACTGGCCCGAACCGAGCGAATGCAGCGGTGCGTCTTCGGGGGAGGCGCCCGAATAGCGCGAGATCACGTGCAGCTGCGACACGGGTACATACAGCTTGGTGTCTTTCGCGTATTCGAGATGCAAAAACTCCGTCTCGCCTTCGCCCAGGTCCATGCTGGTCAGGCCCATGTAGCGGCCGATGCCGTGGTTGATGTGGACCACCGGGTCGCCGATCTTCAGCTCCGACAGGTCGCGCACCATCGATTCGACCTGGGTCACGCCTTCCTGTTTCTTCTTGCCGACGCGGCGCCCCGAGCCCGCATACAGCTCGGTCTCGGTGATGAACGCCAGGTTGCCTTCGTCCGTGTACAGCTCGAAGCCCGCATGCAGCGGCGCCACGCCCAGCATCAGTTTCGCGTCGGACTGCAGGAAGCCGTCGCTGCCTTCCACCGGCGTGAGGTGAAGGTCGTATTCGGCAAAGTACTGCTGCAGCGTTTCGCGCCGGCCGTTCGATTCGGCGCAGACCATCACCCTGCGGCCCGGCTGCAGCAAAAAGCTGCGCAAGTTCGCCAGCGGGTCGTCGGCGCGGCGGTTCACGGCGATGTTGGGCAAGGGCGCCGACAGTTCGGACGCCAGCGCATCGTTCGACTTGGTAATGGCCAGGCGCGCATTCGGCTTGGCCAGCGCGAAGAACTGCTCGTCGCCGAGGAAGAGCGACTCGGGTGGCAGGATCGGGCGCTCGCGGTCCGCCTTCAGGAAGCGGTAGCGCGACTGCGTGTCGGTCCAGAAGCGGCCGATGGCCGCGTCGATCTCGCCCACCAGGGCCAGCGAGGCGTCCGGCGGCAGGTAGTCGAACAGGGTCGCCGTCTCCTCGAAAAACAGCGGCAGGTAGTATTCGATGCCGGCCGAGGCGATGCCGCTGCTGATGTCCTTGTAGACCACCGAGCGCGATGGATCGCCTTCGAACTGTTCGCGCCAGCGGCTGCGGAAGGTGGTGCGCGCCGCTTCGTCCATCGGAAATTCGCGGCCCGGCAGCAAACGCACTTCGTGCACGGGGTAGAGTGAACGCTGGGTGTCGGCGTCAAAGGTGCGGATGGTTTCGATGGTGTCGCCGAACAGGTCGAGCCGGTAGGGCAGGGCTGAGCCCATCGGGAACAGGTCGAGCAGGCCGCCGCGCACCGAGTATTCGCCGGGCGACATCACCTGCGACACATGGCTGTAGCCGGCCAGGGTCAGCTGCGACTTCAGGCGCGCTTCATCGAGGATTTCACCCTTCTTGAAAAAGAAGGTGTAGGCCGCCAGGAACGAGGGCGGCGCCAGGCGCACCAGCGCGGTGGTGGCCGGCACGATCAGCACGTCGCACTGGCGGCTGCGGATTTCGTGCAGCGTGGCCAGGCGCTCGGAGACCAGGTCCTGGTGCGGCGAAAACGCGTCGTAGGGCAGGGTTTCCCAGTCCGGCAGCAGATGGCAGCGCAGTTCCTTGCCGCCGAACCACGGTATTTCATCGAGCAGGCGCTGGCCGTCGCTGGCCTGTGCCACCACCACGGCCAGCATCTGGCCGCGCGACTTCAATTCCAAAGCGGCCAGTGCCAGCGCATAGGCGTCGGATGAACCATACAGGGCGGGCAGCGCGTAGCGGTTGCCGGGCTTGGGGAGCGATTTTTTCAGGGCTAAGGACATGCAGGCGATGACACTGGTGACAGAGGCAGTTGACAGGAAAGACTGTATTGCGCGCGGCGCCCTTCATGACGGCGCCAGCAGGCACGATTATAGACCATCCCCCCATATTGGCACGTCAGTGCCTCTCTTCAGAACGCATATAGTCGCGCATGATAAAACCGTAGCGAGCGGCAGTGATTTGTGGCCGAGAAGCGCAGCCGTGCTTGAGCACGGTGAGCATCGCAGGCCGCAAAGCGCGACGCGCAGTAGGTTTGATCATGCGCGCACATTGGCGATGCCGAACGGAACATGCACCATCGGTATCGTGCCGCCGCTTGACTTCAGATGACTGAGCTGGTCATCGAAAAAGATATGCGGCCTGAACACGGCCAGCACGCGCGATTTGTCCATGCCGCCCAGGAAGAAGGTCTCGTCGGCCGCCACGCCCCAGCTTTTCAGGGTGGTGACCACCCGTTCGTGCGAGGGCGCGTTGCGCGCGGTGATGATGGCGATGCGCAGGATTTTTTTATAGGCGGGGTCGCGTTTTTGCGCGCGCTCTTCCAGCCGCTGCATGGTGGCCAGTTTCTGGAACAAGGCGGCCAGCGGGCCAGGGCGGTGCGGCGTGCCCACGTTCAGGGTTTCATGGGCGTGGAATTCGTCGACGTCGTTATTGCGCTTGAAGACGGTTTCCGCCTCGTCGTCGGCGATCACGCCGTCGAAGTCGAAGGCGACGCGCAGCTCGTCGTCGGCCTCGTCGTCCTCGGTGCGTGACGGCAGCACCAGGCCGGCGGGAAAATTGCAGGCCAGCGCACCGCGCACATCGTCTTCATTCGCACTCAGGAACAGCGAGGCGTTGAACGCCGGCAGGTAGGGGTAGGGCGACTTGCCGGTCATGAAGGCGGCGCGCGAAATATCGAGGCCATAATGGGCAATCGAATGCATCACGCGCAGGCCCGTTTCCGGCGAATTGCGCGAAAACAGCACCACTTCCACCGGCGCCTCGTGCGGATGGTGCTTGTTGATGTTCAAAAAGCGCCGGATGAAGGGGAAGGCCACGCCGCGGCCCAGCACCGTGTCCAGGTGGGTTTCCTGGTACTTGCGGTATTCCTCGGGGCCGCTGTCCAGGTACACCTGGTGCGATTCGGACAGGTCGAACAGTGCGCTCGAAGCGACGCCGATCACCAGTTTTTGTTCGATAAGATAAGCCATGGTGGTTCCGCTGTGGTCTTGTCGGCCATCTTAGACGAATATCAATTGCGCGACCAGCCATCCCTTTCCGGGAAAATATTTACAGAATTTTATTTCTGCACCATTCGAGGGCACAGCTGTTTCTGATACGCCACAGGCAACGATTAAAAGTTAATTTGTATCAGGTATGACACTGCCAGGGCGCGACTTTTCCTCTATGCTGGCGACATATAAATCTCGCCAAATGTCACGACGTGTTTGCCCCATCCCCGCAAGCGTTCTGCAAGCGCCAGCCGTTCCATCCGAACCCGCCAGCACGAACTTGCCTGGCTTGTATCGGTCTCAATTAGGGGTAATAACATGTTCAAGAATCTACTGATCAAATGGAAACTGGCGGTTCTGGTGGCCGTCATGATGGCGGCGCTGATCGTCGTCGGCATCAGCGGCTATGCCGGCATCGCCACTGTGGGCAATTCCGTCAATGAAATCGGCGTGGTGCGCCTGCCGTCGATCCAGGGCCTGCTGCAAATGAGCGAAGGCCAGACGGCGGTGGCGGCCGGTACCCTGAGCGCCGCCATCTATGAAACGAATTACCAGGCGCAGGACAAGTTCCGCGAAGCGCAGCAGTTGCGGGCCAGGGCCTGGGCCAGTATCGAAACCGGCCGCAAGCTGTACGAGCCGCTGCCGCAGACGCCCGAGGAGGCCGTGCTGTGGCAGCGCTTCCAGGGCGAATGGGCGGCCTGGAAAAGCAGCGACGACAAGGTCGGCAGCGTGCTCGACGCGCTGGCGAAAAACGCCGATGAGCAAAAGCAGAAAGACCTGTTTGTCGACTTCTACAAACAGTATCTGGACTCGCGCGGCCTGTTCGGCAAGGCCGAAGCCTCGCTGAACCAGATTATCGCGCTCAATAACCAGATCGCCGACGCCAGCGTCAGGGCTGGCGGCGCCGCGGTGGTGCGCTCGGAAAGCCTGATGGTGATCCTCGGCTTGCTGGCCGCGGTGGCCGGCATCGCCTGCGCCGCCTTCATCACGCGCGCCATCACGCGGCCCATCATCGAGGCCGTGAAGGTGGCGCAGACGGTGGCCTCCGGCGACCTGACCAGCCGCATCGTCGCCACCACCACCGAAGAAACAGGCCAGCTGCTGCAGGCCCTGCACGACATGAACGCCAGCCTGGTGTCCATCGTCGGCCAGGTGCGCGGCGGCACGGAAACCATCGCCACGGCCTCGACCCAGATCGCCAGCGGCAACCTGGACCTCTCCTCGCGCACGGAAGAGCAAGCCAGCTCGCTGGAGGAAACCGCGTCGTCGATGGAAGAACTGACGTCGACCGTGCGCCAGAACGCCGACAACGCCCAGCAGGCCAATGCGCTGGCGCGCACCGCCTCCGGCGTGGCGGTCAAGGGCGGCGTCGTGGTGGGGGAAGTGGTGCGCACCATGGACGCCATCAACGATGCCTCGCGCAAGATCGTCGACATCATCAGCGTGATCGACGGCATCGCCTTCCAGACCAATATCCTGGCCCTGAATGCGGCCGTGGAAGCGGCGCGCGCCGGCGAGCAGGGGCGCGGCTTTGCGGTGGTCGCCACCGAGGTGCGCAACCTGGCGCAGCGCAGCGCGGCTGCCGCCAAGGAAATCAAGACCCTGATCGGCGACTCGGTGGTGGCGGTGGACGCCGGCAGCAAGCTGGTGGCGGAGGCGGGCGGCACCATGGCCGACATCGTCTCGAGCGTGCAGCGCGTGACCGATATCATGGCCGAGATCAGCCTGGCCACGCAGGAGCAAAGCTCGGGCATCGACCAGATCAACCAGGCCATCGGCCAGATGGACCAGGTGACCCAGCAGAACGCGGCGCTGGTGGAAGAAGCCGCGGCGGCGGCCGCCTCGCTGCAGGAACAGGCGGGCACCTTGTCGCAGGTGGTCAGCGTGTTCAGGCTCGATGGCGTGCAGGCTGCGCCGGTGCGCGCCGTGGTGCGTGCCGCTGCCGCCGCTGTCCCTGCGCGTCCGGCCTTGAAAGCGGCGCCCGCCGCGCGCAAGGCCGCGCCGTCGCACGACGAGTGGGAAGAGTTTTAAGCGGCCGACATCGCCCTGTTGTCGAACCGGACGGCCGCCTTGTGCGGCCGTTTTGCATGGCCGCACGCCAAGCCGGCGATGCCGGCCCTTGCCAGGAAAACAGTGTTATTAAAATGAATGTTTTGTTATCTAAGCAAAATTTTGCAAAAATTAACGCGACATTGCTTGTCGGATAACTCACACTGGCCGCCGTAGCATCATGCGCCCTGGCGCGGATGACGGCGCATGCCATCTTCGCTCCTGCCTTTGCCCACTCCCGGCCGACCCTGCAGCCTGTTTCGTCCTGTCGTCCCGCACGGCGGGCGGCGGCAGCCATGGCGATCAGCCTCACCTTGAAGAATGCGAAAAATATGGCGAATATGAATATCGGAACGCGCTTGCGCTGGTCGTTCGCGGTGCTGACCGTGCTGTTGCTGGCCACCGCCGCGCTGGGCTTGCTGCGCCTGTCCTCGCTGGACGAGCGCATGCGCGGCGTGGTCGACAGCGAGTATCCGAAAACCGTGCTGGCCAATGACATCATCAAGCAGGTCAACGTGATCGCGCGTTCGTCGCGCAATCTGTTCCTGATGTACGAGCTGGACCAGGTGGCGCAGGAGCGCGATACCATCGCCAGGGCCAGCGCCACGACCGAGCGGAAGCTGGGCGAGCTGGACAAGATGGTCGATTCCGTCAAAGGCAAGGAAATGATGCTGGCTGTAAAAGAGGCGCGCGGCGTCTTCAATGCGGGCCGCGACAAGGTGCTGGCGCTGCTGCACGACGGCGCGCGCGACGAAGCGTCGGCCCTGCTGCTGCAAACCGTGCGCGCCGACCAGCTGCGCTACATGGCCGCGCTGGAAACGCTGATCAACCACCAGCACCAGCTGATGGTGGAAGCGGGGGAGCGCGTGCGCGAGGAATACCTGGCGGCGCGCGCCATGGTGCTGGCGCTGAGCGCGGCGGCCATCGTGTTTTCCATCATCACGGCCTGGCTGGTCACGCGCAGCATCGTGCGTCCCTTGCAGCATGCGCTGGGCGTGGCGCAGACGGTGGCCGCCGGCGACCTCAGCTCCACCTTCGGCCGCCATGCCACCGATGAAACCGGCAGGCTGCTCGACGCGCTGGCTATCATGAATGGCAACCTGCAGGATATCGTGCGGCAGGTGCGCAGCGGTACCGATACCATCGCCACCGCCTCGACCCAGATCGCGGCCGGCAATGTGGACTTGTCGGCCCGCACCGAGGAGCAGGCCAGTTCGCTGGAACAGACGGCGTCGGCGATGGAGGAACTGAGCTCCACGGTGCAGCAGAATGTCGACAATGCGCGCGAGGCCAGCACCCTGGCACTGGAAGCGGCGCAGATCGCCAACCGCGGCGGCGAGGCGGTCGGGCAGGTGATCGACACGATGGAGGCGATCAGCAGTTCCTCGGCGCAGATCGCCGACATCATCGGCGTGATCGACATGCTGGCCTTCCAGACCAATATCCTGGCCCTGAATGCGGCGGTGGAAGCGGCGCGCGCCGGCGAGCAGGGACGCGGCTTTGCCGTGGTGGCGACGGAGGTGCGCAACCTGGCGCAGCGCAGCGCGTCGGCCGCGCGCGATATCCGCGCCCTGATCGCCACCTCCAGCGAGCAGGTGTCAACCGGTTCGGCGCTCGTCACGCGGGCCGGCGCCACCATGCAGGACGTGGTGCGGGCGGTGGAACGGGTCAGCCGCATGGTCGGCGACATCACCACCGCCAGCGCCGAGCAGGGCACCGGCATCGGCCAGATCAGCGAGGCGGTGGTGCAGATGGACCAGGTGACGCAGCAGAATGCCGCGCTGGTGGAAGAGGCGGCGGCCGCTTCGCAGTCGCTCGAAAGCGAGGCGGCGCGGCTGCAGCAGGTGGTCAGCGTCTTTCGCCTGCACCAGGAGCCTGCCCGCCTGCCGCCCGCACGGCAGTCCGGCGCGCAGTCCGTGCTGCGGCTGTCCGCCTAGTGGCTGGCCTGGCCAGCGCCCTGCGCAATAATGAATTCTGCTTTCACTACCAGGGCAAGTTCGATACGGCGCAATTGCGCCTGGTGGGCCTGGAAGCGCTGCTGCGCTGGCAGCAGCCCGGGCGCGGCCTGACGTTTCCGCAGGAGTTCATCGCCCTGGCCGAGCGGCGCGGCACCGTCGTCGAGCTGGGCAACTGGGGCATCGCCACCGCCTGTCGGCAACTGGCGCAGTGGCGCGCCGCCGGGCTGGCGCTGGTGCCGGTGGCGGTCAATCTGTCGGTGCAGCAGCTGAGCGATCCGCGCCTGCTGGCCACCGTGCAGCGCTGTTTGCGCCAGCATGATGTGCCGGCCACCTTGCTGGAACTGGAAGTGACGGAAAGCGGCCAGATCGACGACACGGCGCAAGCGTGCGCGGTGCTGTCGCAACTGCGCGCGCTGGGAGTGCGCATTGCGCTCGATGACTATGGCACCGGCTATGCGGGCCTGCATCACCTCAAGATGCTGCCGGTTGACACGGTCAAGATCGACCGCTGTTTCATTACCGACATCGGCAGCGATGGCAAGGACGCCATCATCGTCGCCTCGACCATCGCGCTGGCGCGCAGCCTGGACCTGCAGGTGCTGGCCGAAGGCGTCGAAGATGGCGTGCAGCTGGCCATGCTGCGCAGCCTGGGCTGCCGGCAGGTGCAGGGCTACTATCTGCACCGGCCCGCGCCGGAGGCGCAGGTGCGGGACTTGCTGGACGCCGCGCGCGCTTCGCCTGATTGCCATATGTAACAGCGGTCATACATGGCGCCATGCCGGCGGCGCGCAGAATTTCCGTAAAATGCCTGGCACACCGCATGTCCTGAGACCATTCTCCACCAAGCACCATGATGAACAGCTCTGTCCCGGCCTATGTCTTCGGCCCGTTTCGCCTATTGCCGCTCGAACGCCGGCTGCTGGAAGGCGAACGTGCGGTAAGGCTGGGGAGCCGCGCCATGGACTTGTTGCTGGCCTTGCTGGAGCGCGCCGGCGACATCGTCGACAAGCATGAATTGCTGGCCCTCGTCTGGCCCAATGCGGTGGTCGACGATGCCACCTTGCGCGTGCACCTGGCGGCGCTGCGCAAGGTGCTGGGCGACGGGCGCGACGGCCAGCGCTATATCACCACCGTGGCCGGCCGCGGCTACGGCTTCCTGGCACCGGTGGCGCGCGCGGGCGAGGCCGCCGCCGCCGGCACGGCCGTCGCCGAGGTGCGCCATAACCTGCCGGTGCTGCTGACGCGCATGATGGGGCGCGGCGACATCGTGCAGGCGATGGCCGGCCAGCTGCTGCAGGTGCGCCTGCTGAGCATCGTCGGCCCGGGCGGCATCGGCAAGACCACCGTGGCCGTGGCGCTGGCCATGCGCGTGCTGCGCCGCCATGCCGATGGCGTCTGCTTTGTCGACCTGGCGCCGGTGGCCGAGGGCCAGCTGGCGCCGCTGGCGCTGGCCACGGCGCTGGGCGTGGCGGTACCGGCGCATGACCCGATGCCGGCCTTGCTGGCCTATCTGCGCCAGCGCCAGATGCTGATCGTGTTTGACAATTGCGAACATGTGATCGCCGCCGCCGCCGCCCTGGCCGACATGCTGCTCAAGGGCGCGCCGGCACTGCAGGTGCTGGCCACCAGCCGCGAACCGCTGCGCATCTCGTGCGAGCAGTTGTTGCGCCTGCCCGTGCTGGAATTGCCGCCGCTCGATGCGGCGCCCGATGCGGCGCTGCGCCATTACGCGGCGGTGCAGCTGTTCGCCGAACGCTGCGCCGCCGTCGACGCCAGCTTCGTGCTGGCCGACGCCGACCTGCCGGTGGTGGCCGAGATCTGCCGCCGTCTCGACGGCATTCCGCTGGCGCTGGAACTGGCGGCCGGGCGCATCGGCCATTTCGGCCTGCACGGCTTGCGGCGCCAGCTCGATGACCGTTTTCGCCTGCTGGTGCGCGGTCCGCGCAACGCGCCGCTGCGCCACCAGACCCTGCGCGCCACGCTGGACTGGAGCTATGGCCTGCTCGACGCGGAAGAGCGCAGCGTGCTGCAGGCGCTGAGCGTGTTCAAGAACCGCTTCCGGCTCGAATCGGCCATCGCCGTGGCCGGCCGCGACGTGTATGACACGGTGGCCGACCTGGCGTCGAAGTCGCTGGTCAGCGTCGAGACCTGCTGCGAGCGCGTGTATTACCGGCTGCTGGAAACCACGCGCGCCTATGCTTGCGCGCACCTGGCGCTGGCCGGCGAACAGGCGGCCGTGTTTCGCCGCCACGCACTGCATTGCCTCGCATTGGCACGCTGCATCGCGGCCGACTGGGAACGCCTGCCGGCCGCCAGCTGGAGCGCCTCGTACCGGCGGCATGTGGACGACATGCGCGCCGCCATCGACTGGGCCTTCGGCGCGCACGGCGACCTGGCGCTGGGCGTGGCGCTGACCCTGGCCACGCATACCCTGTTTTACCAGCTGTCGCTGATGGATGAATACCGCTTGCGGGTCGAGCATGCGCTGGCGCGCATGGCCGCTCAGGGCGTCGACGACGCGGGCAGCGAGCTGCGGCTGCGCGTGTCGCTCGGCCATCTGCTGCTGCATACCGAAGGCGTGAGCGGCGCCATGCTGGCGCAATTCCAGCGCGCCAGCAGGCTGGCGCCGGCGGCGGGCGAATCTGGCGGGTGCGCCGAAGCCCTGTGCGGCCTGTGGATCGCGCAGATGGCGCTGGCGGACTTTCGTGCCGCCGACGCCTGCGCGGCGCAGTTTGCGGCGCTGTGCGAGCGCGACGGCGATACCGCCATGCAGCTGGTGCGCGCGCGCATGCTGGCGGCCGGCGAACACTTGCAGGGTCGGCATGCGGAGGCGGCGGTGCTGTCGCGCCTGGTGCTCGATCACCCCGATGGCGCCGGCCAGCGCAGCCTGAACAACGCCTTGCTGGCCGATCACCAGGTCTGCCTGCGCGGCAACCTGGCGCGCTGCCTGTGGCTGATGGGCCGCCCTGACGATGCGCTGGAGATTGCCCGCGAGGCGGTCGAACTGGGCTTTGCCCACAACGGCGTGTCGCTGTGCGTGGCGCTGGCCTTCAGCGCCATCCCCGTCGCCCTGTGGTGCGGCCAGCACGCGCTGGCGCGCACCTGGACCTGCGTGCTGTGCGAGCACGCGGCGCGTCACGGCTTGCTGTATTGGCATGGCTGGGGCGGCAGCTACCAGGCGGCGCTTGACGGCGGCGGCCAGTCAGGCGCGGCCTCGGCCTGGCCGCTGCAGGCCGATGTGATGGCCACCTTGTTCGACGCGGCGGCCAGCGGCGAAGCGCTGCGGCGCGCACGCGCCGGCGAGGCGCCATGGAGCGCGCCCGAAGTGCTGCGCCGCGCCGCGCTGCGCCGCTGGCAGGGCCTGCGCGCCGGCGACGCGGAAGGCCTGGAACTGGTGCGCCGGCTGCTGGACGAGGCTTTGCGGCTGGCCGGCACGCAGCGCGCGCTGGGCTGGGAGCTGCGCTGCGCCACCAGCCTGGCGGCCGTCATGCGCGCGCAGGGGCGAAGCGGCGAAGCACGCGCGCTGCTGCTGCCGGTGCATGGCCGCTACACGCAGGGCCACGCCAGCGCTGACGTGATGACGGCGACGGCCTTGCTGGCGGCGCTGGCATGAACGCTCGACTACTCATAGGCCCCGAGGCGGCGTTGCTCGTCCGGCGAAAATAGCGTATTGGTCAATTGCTGCAGGGTCGCCGCATCGCCGGCGCCCAGCGTCGCCTTTTGCGCGCGCCAGGCGATGATGCGCTGCTGCCAGTGCGATTCTTCGCGGTCCAGTTCGGCCAGCCGCGCCGCCGCCTCGGGCGTGAAGGTGGCCGCTCGCAGGCGGTAGACTTCGTTGTCGCCACCGCCCTGCGCGCGCAGGGCGCGCACCGCGTCGTCGAGCGCGCTGACCTGCAGCGGCGCGTCGCGCTCAAAACGCTGGGCCGGCGACAGGGCCGCATCAAGCGCGGCCAGCTTGCGCCGCCGGTCCTCTTCGCCCAATGTGCCATCGGCCAGTACCGCCATGCGCGCCACGGCGTCGTCATCGCGCGCGTCGTCCAGGCCGAACAGGCCGGCGCTTTCCTGCGCCGTGAAGTAGGTGGGGCGCAGCGCGCGCATGGCCTGCAGCCGCGCTTGCGCCGCCTGCAGCGCATCGCCAGACGGCGCCAGGGCTTGCTCGATGCCGGCCAGCGCCTGCTTGTAGGCCAGATACGCCCCCAGCAGGCGCTTCGCTTCGCGCGCCGGCGCCGGCGCCAGGCGCCGCTCCAGTTCCAGCTCGATCTGGCTGCGGATCGCGGCCAGCGGCTTTTCGCCCAGGCCCGCCAGGTAATAGTCGAACAGGTGGCCCAGTTCCGCATCGACCACCAGCGTCTCGCCGGCGGCCACGAGATTGCCGTCGGGCCGCGTGCCTTCCATCGAGCGCACGAACGCGAACAGGTCGGGGTCTTCCTTTTGCGGTGGCGGCGCCGGCGCCTCACCGGGCGCCAGCGACCAGTACAGCGCCAGGGCGGCCAGTGCGCCGGCCGCGATCAGGGTCGTGTGCGTACGCATGGCCTCTCCCTTACAGGCCCAGGCCCTGCAGGCGGTTGGCCTGCTGGCGGAACACGGTGACCGGCGACGTTTCGAACAGGTTGACGATGCCGATGAACTGGTTGACTTCATCGAGGTGGTTCATGGCGTAGTCGTCGCGGATTACCTTGCCCAGGTGGCTGGAGCAGCTGCTGACCAGGCCATCGTTTTTCGCGCCGCCAAAGGCCAGGCTGATGGCGGCCAGCGCCGGGTCGCCCACGTCGAGCGCATTGGTGTAGGGCTGGGCGCCGCTCCACGAAAAATAGTGGACGCCCCGTTCCTGGTAGGCGCCTTCGCCGCAGGCGGTTGTCGGCACGCCCTGCGGATGGCGGCTGTTGAAGGCCAGCGAACCGGCGCTCGACAGCGAGGCCAGCGCCGCGCCGGCGTTTTGCGGCACGCCCTGGTTGCCGGAGATAATGCCGATCAGCGAGGCGAGGGCGGTGCCCAGCGCGCCGCTGGTATTGGGTATCGTGCCGGCCAGGATATCGGCCACCTTCGAGCCCTTGTTGACGCCCGCCACGCTGGTCACCGAGGCCACCAGGTCGGGCCGCACGGAGGCCACATAGCGCGCCGTGGGGCCGCCGTGGCTGTGGCCGATCAGGTTGACCTTGGCTGCGCCGGTGGCGGCCAGGATTTGCCGCACCTGCGACAGCAGTTGCTCGCCGCGCACTTCGGTGCTGTTGGCCGCCGAGACGGTGGTCAGGTAGACATTGGCGCCGCCGCTGCGCAGGGCGGCGGGAATGCCGTAAAAGTACTCGACAGGGCCCAGCTTGTCGAAGCCGAACAGGCCATGCACCAGCACGATGGGATATTTGGTTTGCGTATAGCCGGCGGCGCCGGCGGTGGCAGGCAGGCCGATGCAGCAGGCCAGGACGAGGGTGGACAGCAATTGCCAGAAGCGAGTCTTCATTTTGTCTCCGTTATTTTTTAATGGGAAATGTCGATGCTGTAGCGGTACCGGCGCCGCCATCCGCCGCAATCTGTGTTACAGCTAATATAGCGAGCGCTCGGTTTTTGAAATGTAGCACCGCCGTGGCTGAAGAGCTTGTCAATTCCATATTGCAGTGCAATATGACGAGCACGGTTGTTGCCGGGATGTTGCGATTCATCGGCGTGGCCGGATTGAAACGGCCAAGGGCGATTTTGCTGCGCTATAATCAGGGCCGCTTTGCGCACCCGCCATGGTTGCAGTACCAGGCGGCGCCGTTTTTACACTGTCTTTTGGGAATGCACTTGTCGACCCATTTCAACTTTGAACAGTTCCAGCAGATGACGCCTTTGAATGGCGTCAATATCTGGGAATACATCCTCGACCACCATGCGGGCCGCATCGGCGTCAAGCGCCGCAAGCCCGCGCTGGAAAACCTGGAACGCATCTTTGGCGCCACCTTCAGGCTGGCCAACGACGTGGGCTTTCGCGCCATGAGCTTGCGCGACCTGTGCCGCGAGACGGGGCTGTCGATGGGCGGCCTGTATGGCTATATCACCGGCAAGGATCAACTGGCCGAAATGATCGAAGACGTGGTGCGCCACGCCACGCAAGCCTTGCCGCAGCTGTTCGTCGACGTCAAGTTGCCGCTGGACCGGTTAGAGGCGATGATACGCTCGTCGATCTACCTGTCCGAAATCCTGCAGCCCTGGTTTTATTTTGTCTACATGGATTCGCGCGTGCTGCAGGTCGAGCAGCGCAGCATGGCCAAGCAGTCCGAATTGTACGTGCAGACCTTGCTGGCCAATACCATTCTTGAAATCAGCCCGCGGCCGCAGGGCGATGCGACCTTGCTCGCCTCGCACTGCCTGGCGCTGTTCCAGGACTGGTATGTCAAACGCTGGAAGTACCGCGCGGCCAAGGTCAGCGTCGATGATTTTGCCGACAGCACGGTGCGCACGGTGCGCGGATATCTGAGCGTGGCGGCGTAATCGGCGCGCGCCATTGAAAAGGCCGGGAGCGATCCCGGCCTTTTTATTTATTGCGTCGTTTCCACCGGCAGCGCATCCGGCACCGCCGCCGGATCGGTTGGCGTTTCGGTGTCCATGTCCAGCGTCCTGACGGCGTTCATGTCGATGAATTCGTCATACATCCATTCGCCATCGATCTGGCTCAGGCCGGCCGGCACGGCGCGCGTGATTTGCGGCCGGCTGGCCAGGGCCGTCTGCATGTAGTCGATCCAGATCGGCATGGCCAGGGTGGCGCCGAATTCGCGGCCGCCCAGCGACTTCGGTTCGTCGTAGCCCATCCACGCCACCGCCACGATGCCGCCGCTGTAGCCGGCGAACCAGCCGTCAACGGCGTCGCTGGTGGTGCCGGTCTTGCCGGCGATATCGCTGCGCCCCAGTTTGCGGGTGGCGCCCGCGCCCGTGCCCGAGCGGGCCACTTCGCGCAGCATGCTGTCCATCACGAAGGCATTGCGCGGATCGAGCGCCAGGGTCTTGTCGTCGCCAGGCGCCGGCGGCTTGGTCTGCATCAGCACCACGCCCTTGGCGTCGACGATGCGGTCGATCAGATACGGTTCGACCTGGTGGCCGCCGTTGGCGAACAGCGCATAGGCGCCAGCCATCTGTACCGGCGTGACCGAACCGGTACCGAGCGCCATGGTCAGATTGTTCGGCTGGCGCGCCGGATCGAAACCGAATTTTTCCATGAAGTCGTGGGTGTACGACACGCCCAGCGCGCGCAGGATGCGCACCGAGGCCACGTTCTTCGACTGCGCCAGCGCATAGCGCATGGTGATCGGGCCGTCGAACTTGAAGTCGTCATTCTGCGGCGACCAGATCTTGCCGCCGGCCGGCAGTTCCAGGGGCACGTCATTGATCAGGGTGGCCGGCGAAAAGCCTTTTTCCAGCGCCGCCGAATAGACGAAGGGCTTCATGGCCGAACCGGGCTGGCGCCACGCCTGCGTGACGTGATTGAACTTTTGCAGGTTGTAGTCGAAGCCGCCCACCATGGCATGGTAGGCGCCGGTGTCGGCGTCGAGCGAGACGAAAGCGGCGGCCACCAGCGGCACTTGGGTGATGGCCCAGTTGTCTTTCGCATCCTTGCTGACCCTGATCACGGCGCCCGGGCGCAGCTTGATGCCGGCCGCCGCCTTGGCGGACAGGGCAGGGGCGGCAAAGCGCAGGCCGGCGCCGCTGATGACTTTTGCTTCGCCGTCGCCGGTGTCGACCGTCACCTTGCCATTCCCGACATCGGTCACGACGGCGGCGATCAGGCCGTCGCTGTCGGGGCGTTTCTGCAGCGCCGCGTCGATGGCGTCGTCGCGCAATTCCTGCTCCGGCGGCAGCTCGATAAAGGTCTCCGGGCCGCGGTAGCCGTGGCGCTGGTCGTAGGCGATCACGTTGCGGCGGGTGGACGCATAGGCCGCATCCTGGTCGGCTTTCAGGATGGTGGTGTAGACGCTGATGCCCTTGGTGTAGCTGTCTTCCTTGTACTGCGCGAACACCGCCTGGCGCGCCAGTTCGGCCACGTATTCGGCGTGCGTGTCGAAGCCCTGGCTGCCGCGCGTGTTGTAGCGCAGCGGCTGCGCCAGCGCTTGCCGGTACTGGCCGTCGCTGATGTAATCGAGGTCGCGCATGCGCTTCAACACCAGTTGCTGGCGCGCGTGCGCCCGCTTCGGGTTGCTGATCGGGTTATGGCGCGACGGGTTTTGCGGCAAACCGGCCAGCATGGCCATTTCGGCGATCGACAGTTCGCCCAGCGGTTTGCCGAAATAAGTCTGCGCCGCGCTGCCGAAGCCGAACGAACGCTGGCCCAGGTAGACCTGGTTCATGTACAGCTCGAGGATCTGGTCCTTCGACAGCGCCGCCTCGATCTTCAGGGCCAGCATGATTTCATTGAGCTTGCGCGAGGCGACCTTGTCGCGCGTGAGGAAGAAGTTGCGCGCCACCTGCATGGTGAGCGTCGAGCCGCCGCCGTGGCCGAAGCCGTGGCGCAGGTTGGACATCACGGCGCCGCCGACGCGCACGAAGTCGATGCCGTTGTGTTCGTAGAAGCGGCTGTCCTCGATGGCCATCAAGGCTTTTTTCATCATTTCCGGCACTTGCGCGATCGGCACGAAGTCGCGGTGTTCCTCGCCGAATTCGCCGATCAGCACATTGTCGGCCGTGTAGACGCGCAGCGGTATTTTCGGCTGGTAGTCGGTAATCACGTCCAGCGCGGGCAGGCGCGGTTTCACATACAGGAACAGGTAGACGGCCAGCCCGATGGCGCAAGCCAGGGCGGCGCAGCCGGTGAGGAGCAGGCCGCGCACCACGGCGCGTCGGGATGGCCAGGGGAAGCCGGATCGGTTAGCAGTCAAGTCAGTCTCGCATGAGCGTGCAGGGCACGGTGGCAGCGATTATAGACCATGACAGCGGCGGCTTTGCGCCGGGCTGCCGACGCAAAAAACCTTTTCAGGGAAACGCGGCTGTGCGATAGTCACGGCTTCAAGAAAATAGCCCGGGCGCCAATCCGGGCTGTTTTGGTTTATAGATAACGAGGAACCTATGGCGAAAGATGCAAACCCGGGCACGGTCAAACCGTATATTCCGGCCGACGCGCAGCTCCCCGAGATGACCTTCCGCGCGCTGCTGATGGGCGTCATCCTGGGCATGGTATTTGGTGCGTCGTCGCTGTACCTGGTGCTCAAGGTGGGCTTGACCGTCAGCGCCTCGATACCCGTCGCCGTGATCGCGATCACCCTGTTCGGCCTGGCCAAGAAGGTGGGTGGCAAGGATTCGTCGATCCTGGAAAACAGCATCACGCAGACGGCCGGTTCGGCCGGCGAATCGCTGGCCTTCGGCCTGGGCGTGACCATGCCGGCGATCCTGATCCTGGGCTTCGACCTGGAAATCTCGCGCGTGATGCTGGTGGGTATTTTGGGTGGCTTGCTGGGCATCCTGATGATGATCCCGATGCGCCGCACCATGATCGTCGACCAGCACAAGGAACTCAAATTCCCCGAAGGCACGGCCTGCGCCGAAGTGCTGAAAGCGGCCGCCACCGATGAATCGCGCATCGCCGCCGGCGAAAGCATAGCGTCCGATTCGGCCGCCGCAAAGGACGCCAAGCGCCGCGCCAAGATCATCTTCGGCGGCTTCGCCGTCGGCCTCTTGTATAAAGTGTTCAATATCTCGTTCAAGGGCTGGAAGGATACGCCGGGCGTGGAATTCGGCGCACCGCTGAAGGCCGGCTCGATCGGCGCCGAGATTTCGCCCGAACTGCTGGGCGTCGGCTACATCATCGGCCCGCGCATCGCCGCCACCATGGCGGCCGGCGGCGTGCTGTCGTATCTGCTCTTGATCCCGATGATCAAATTTTTCGGCGATAACCTCACCACCGTGCTGTCGCCCGGTACCAAATTGATCAGCGCGATGGGCGCCGACGATATCCGCAGCGCCTATGTGCTGTATATCGGCGCCGGCGCCGTCGCCGCCGGCGGCCTGATTTCGCTGGTGCGCGCCATGCCGATGATCTGGCGCAGCCTGTCGGCCGGCCTGGCCGGCATCGGCAAGGGCAGCAAGGCCAATGCGACCTTGCGCACCGAGCAGGATATTCCCCTGAAATGGGTGATGATCGGCTGCCTGGCGATTATCGCCGTGATCACCTTCGCCACCCCGCTGCACATGAATTTGCTCGGTGCGCTGCTGATCCTGGTATTCGGCTTTCTGTTCGCCACCGTGTCGTCGCGCCTGACCGGCGAGATCGGTTCCTCGTCGAATCCGATCTCGGGCATGGCGGTGGCCACCTTGCTGTTTACCTGTTTGATCTTTTTGCTGATGGGCTGGACGGGTGGCCGCTATTACGTCACCGCCTTGTCGGTCGGTGCCATCGTCTGTATCGCCGCCAGCAACGCCGGCACCACCTCGCAGGACCTGAAGACCGGCTACCTGATCGGTGCCACGCCGCGCCTGCAGCAGTACGCGATCCTGGCAGGCGCCCTGTCGTCGGCATTGATCCTGGGCCCGATCCTGCTGAAACTGAACGAGGCCAGCACCGTCTACGTGCCAGCCGCGCAGGTGGCGCCCGGCCTCACGGTCGATGCCTCCAAACTGACGGTGACGGGCGAGCTGCATGGCCCGCAAGCGGAAACCGACCACAACACCTATAAAGTCTGGCAGAAGACCGATACCGTCGGCGGCCCGGCCGGCAAGTACTTCGTCACGGACGACGGCCAGTTGGCCTACCTGGTCGACCCGGGCATCAACGGCGCCTACAACAAGCGCCCGGACGGTTCGGAAGTGAAGAAATACGATGCGCCGAAGGCCGTGCTGATGTCCTACATTATCAAGGGCATCCTCGACCAGCAGCTGCCCTGGACCCTGGTGCTGTTCGGCGTGATGATCGCCGTGGTGCTGGAGATGGCCGGCATCGCCTCGCTGGCGTTCTCGGTCGGCGTCTACCTGCCGCTGTCGTCGACCCTGCCGATCATGGTCGGCGGCGTGATCCGCTGGCTGGCCGACCGCCGCAACAACAAGCTGGAACACAACGCGAAGCTGAACGAGGAAGAGCGCCAGCTGGCCGGCGACCGCAGCTCGGGCGTGCTGCTCGCTTCCGGCTATATCGCCGGCGGCGCCCTGGCCGGTATCATTATCGCCATTACCGCTGGCGTGCTGACGCATTTCGACCAGATGATGGCCGACTGGGCCGAGCATGGCAACCCGTTCTACGCGGGTAGCAGTTCGGACGCGCTGTCGCTGCTGCCGTATGCGGTGATGATCGTGTTGCTGTATGTGGTGGCGCGCGAGAAGAAGAAGGGCGTGCAGGATTGATGGGTTAATTGAATCATTGCTGCTGTCACGAAAACCGTCCGCATCATTGTTTGATACGGGCGGTTTTTTTCATCCCGCTCAAAACCGGACAGCGGTATTCAGATCCCGAATACTTTTAAAATCGCATCCGTGAACCCCTCGAACCAGCTGCCCACCTTGCCCGGCTGCTTGCCGTGGCGCGGGGTTTCTTCGTACAGGTAGATGCCGTCGCCATCGAAGCGGTCGTTCAGCAGTGCCTGCTGGCCGCGCAGGTAGGGGATGAAGGTTTCGCTGCGCGTGGTCGAATACAGTACGCCGGTGGAAAAGCCCAGGGTGGCGGCCTGGCTGATGTTGCGGCCCTGGCCGGCCGGCTCCACGCGCACGCCGCGCGTGCCGCGCACGATCAGGGTGACGGGGCCGCGAAAGACGATAAAACGCAAATGCAAGGTCAGCCAGGCATGCAGGCTGGCCAGGCGCCAGTGGCTGCTGATGGCGGGCTGCCGGGCGCCATGATAGACCAGGCCCACCAGAGCGCGCGGTTGCAGCACCAGCGCCGCGCCTTCGGGCAGGGTCAGCACCGCCACTTCCATCAAGGGGTCGTCGCTGGCCGACAGCGTCACCGACGCCGGTTGCGTGCTGGTGATGCGGGTCAGCGCCGCCATGCCGGCGGCCAGGCTGGTGAAGGGATAGGACCAGTCCAGCAGCCACTGCGTGCGCTTGCGCGTGCCGATCGGCGACGATTGTAGATAAGCGGGGTGAATCACCATGGTGTCGCCGGGATGCAGGGGCAAGGCCAGCGAGACGCCGGAGATGCGCGGCTGGCCGGCTGGCGGCGGAGGCACGCTGGCTGCGCCGGGACGCAGCCCGGGCGCGATGGCCAGCGGTTTCAGGCGCGACGCCAGTGGCGCCAGTACAAAGTAAAAAAAGGCCTTGATGGCGAGCGGTGTCAGGATGGCGGACAGCACCAGCAGGGAAGCCGTGGGGCCGTAGTCGGACAGTAATTGACGCGCAGCGCGCCATATATTGTTGCGCAGCTTGCCATCGAGGCGGGCGATTTCGCCTGCCAGGTCCTGCAGCGCGGCGTCGAGACCTTGCTGGTCGGGCTGGAAGGGGCCGGGGGTGGTGCCGGCCGGTAGCGCCAGCACGCGTGCCTGTTGTGCCGCGTGGCGCCGGTAGGCGTCGAGATTGGCGGCCCGCAAGCCTGTTTCGTCCGTCTGCAGGGCGGCCATCGCCGCCTGCTCTGCGCTGCCCGGCAGATGGACCCGCAATGGATGGGCCTGCCGCAGCCGCTCCTGCCGTGCCAGGTTATCCATCAGTTGCCGATACGCGCGGTGGTGTTCGCGATGCAGGCGCCCCAAAGCCTGGCGTGCGTTTTCCGCGCCCAGCGCGGCGCGCAGCGTTTGCAGGTAAGCGCGTTCCTGTTTCAGCAGTTCGATCTCGATGCGGCGTTCCGCCTGCCCGGCAATGGCATTGCCCAGCCCGGCAGTATCGGACAGCGCCAGTCCGAAGGAAAAAGAAGGGGGCGCTTGCCGCAGGTCGAGGTCGATCCGGGCCAGGCGGGCCAGGATGGCGTCGTCCGAGGCACGGCGCAGGCCGTTGATGCGCGCCTGCCCAGCCAGGACCAGCGTTTGCCTTGCCGCGCCAGTCTGGCGTTCGGCGCCACGCATGGTGTCGAGCCGGACCTGGTCGGCCTTGAGCTGGCGCGCCTGTTCCAGCAGCACGTGGCCGGTGGCGAGCAGGGCGACGAACAACAGGAACTGGAGCAGGTGGCGGCCGAGAAAGCGCAGCAGGGAAGAGAGTAGAGTGCGCAATGGTCGACGGAGGGCGGCAGCGCCTGAAAGTGGCTCGGGGAACGCTCCACATGGAGCGTTCCCCGATTCTACAACAGCGGCGGCGTTGTAGCGGTCACGCTCACGCCGGTGTTCAGGCGCGGTGCACCATGGCGTCGTTGATCGCCTGGATCACCTGGTTGACGTAGTTGCGGTCCTTGGTCTTGAGGGCCCGCGTTTCGCCCGAGGAAGTGGCCAGCAGCACATGGTAGATCGGTTTCATCAGGAACAGGACAGCCAGGCCGGCCGCCACCACCAGCAGGCCGAAGAAAGGACTGGCAAACATGATGCCCAAACCGATCAAGGCAACGATCACGCCCAGTGCGCGTGGCGGTTTCTGCTCGAACGGCTTGACCGAGGTAACGTTGCGCATCGCGTAGGTCTGGCCTTTGCTGATGAAGCGGGCATTGGTGACCTTGACATCGCCTTGTTCAAAAAAAGTGCGCTCTTCCATGGGATTCCTGTCGTAATAAAAAATGATTATTGTTGCATTTCAACAATCTTTTTACTATACACAGTTGCAAAGTATAAATACTCACACATTGTCACAAAAGGCGCGCATGGAACATTTTAGTTGTCCCTCTGGCTTGGGCCTTTACACGCCTCACGCGCCGTCGGCGCAGCACTTCTTGTATTTCTTGCCGCTGCCGCAGTGGCAAGGGTCGTTGCGGCCCGTCTTCGGCACGTCGCGCAAGACCGTGCTGCCGGCCTGGCTGTGGGCCTGGCTTTTCAAATGGCGCTGGCGGGCCCAGGCTGCATTGATGGCGATCACCGAAGGAGTCACGCCATCCATTGCCGCTTCGGCCGCTTCATCGTCCAACTCGGCGGCCACGGCCAGGTGCCTGAAGGGCGCCAGGTAGTCCGGGTGGCTGACGGCCAGCGACGCCCATTGCGCCTTGTCCAGCGCCGTGCCGAGCAGGAAGCCGGCGCACCAGCCGGGCACGCTCCATTCGGGGCCGCATTCATAGATCGGCTCGAAACTGTCGGGGTCTTTTGCCAGCCATTCGACCATGTACTCGAAGTGGCGCTGCGCCAGCGCTTCGGCGCGCGCGGTGGCCGCGTCATCCAGCGCGGAGGCGGTGTTGCCGCCGGTATGGTCCCAGATCCACGGCAGCCAGACGGTGCTGGCAAGCTGGTTCGGGCTGAGGGCCACGGCGGTGATGAAACCCTCCAGCATCGACACGTCCATCGCGCGTCCTGCAAGTTCTGGCCTGGCCAGCAGGGTATCGAGTTCGGTGTATTCGTCGTCGGAAAGAGGGGAGGTGGTGGAGATGCTGGACATAGGTTTCGATGGTGTTTGTTGGACGGGGCCGGGAGCGGGTATTGTACCCGGCAATAAAAAACGGCGGCCCGCAGGCCGCCGTCCGGTTGAGGCGTTGCGTGATTATTTCACGCCGTGCATCAGTTTGTTGATCAGCGGTGCGATCAGGAACAGCAGCACGCCGGCGCCCAGCAGGGACCAGAAGCCGAAGGTGTAGCCGGCCAGTGCCGAATTGGCGGTCATGCCGCTATCGCCGCTGACGTGGCTGGCGAAGATGCCCGACAGGTTGTTGCCGATGCCGGTCGACAGGAACCAGCCGCCCATGCCCATGCCGACCAGGCGTACCGGGGCCAGCTTGGTGACCATCGACAGGCCGATCGGCGACAGGCACAGCTCGCCGATCGACTGGATCACGTAGACCATGAACAGGGTCCAGAACGGGATCTTGTTGTCGGCGCCAACCAGGCTCGACAGTGCGAAGATCAGCAGGCCGAAGGCGATTGCATTGCCCAGCAAACCCAGGCCGAACTTGCGCGGGATCGAGGGGTTGACGTTGTGGCGCGCCAGGAACACCCAGACGGCGGCGATGATCGGTGCGAAGACGATGATGGCCACCGAATTGACGCTCTGGAAGTAGGCGGTCGGGAAGATCCAGAAGCCCAGGTCGCGGTTGACGATGTTCTCGGCCAAGAAGGTAAACGAGCTGCCAGCCTGTTCGAAGAACATCCAGAACAGGATGTTGAAGGCGAAAATCACCAGCATGGCGATGGTCTTGTCACGCGCGACCTTGCCGTTGCGGATGCCTTCGACCATCAGCATGATGGCCAGGCCAACAAACAGCACGGTCAGCACGATCTGCAGGTTGGCGGCGCCAACGGTCAGCAGGAAGTACATCACGGGTATCACGCACAGGCAACCGAGCGCCACGTATACCACGCGCATCGGGTTGGCCGCTTGCGCTTCCGGCGCGCCGATGCCCTTGAGTGCGTTGCGGCCGATATAGAACCAAACCAGGCTGATCAGCATGCCGACGCCGGCTGCCATGAACACCACCTTGTACGACGGCATGCCGCCGGTGCCAAAGATCGATTCGGCCAGCCATTGCGTGAACACGGGAGCGACCATGGCGCCCATGTTGATGCCCATGTAGAAGATCGTGAAGCCACTGTCGCGGCGCGGATCGGCGGTCGTGTACAGCTTGCCGACCATGGTCGAGATGTTCGGCTTGAACATGCCGTTACCGACAATCATGGTGGCCAGGCCCAGGTTGAAGACATCCTGGTTCGGCACGGCGATGCAGAACAGGCCGGCGGCCATGAACACGGCGCCCAGCAGGATGGAACGCTGGTAGCCGATCACGCGGTCGGCGATATAGCCGCCGAACAGGGCGCCGGCATACACCAGCGCGAGGAAGGAACCATAGGTAAGGTTGGCCGCAGCCTGTCCCGACGCATCGCCACCATGGAACTGGGCAACGATATACAGGACCAGCGCCCAGCGAACTCCGTAGAACGCGAAGCGCTCCCAGAATTCAGTCATGAACAACATCCACAGTGGGCTAGGATGGCCCATGATCTGCTTGAACTCGGGAATTACGGCTTCCTTGTTGGGCGTAGTCGCACCGCTCATGCGGTTCCTCCTGAAAATTATTATAGTCAATCGATAAAACAACCATATGGAAGACGGCATGCGCACCACACTCTTGTGAAGTAGCAGCCGCACGGGAATTCCAATAGGCACGCATTCTAATCTACAAATTGCGCTGAGCGAAGGTTTCGATTTGCATTAGCAAGAATGACTGTTTCATATTGGTCAAACCGGTTTGCGGACAAGCAAGCACGCCGGCGTTTTTTTCAAGGTGCAGCACAAGCGGGCTGACTTGTCGTATATTGAGGCTGCAACACATCCGAGGATCGATTTTTAAAGGGATTTTTCGCATTATGGAACACGACGTTATCGATGCTCTGGTTTCACCGGAAGGCCGCCTGGACGTGCTCTCCAAGACCGAAGTCAACAAACTGCTCGACACCAGCCAGGGCGGCCTGTACAACACCTTCCGCCGCTGCGCGCTGGCGGTACTGAACTGCGGCAGCACCATCGACGATGGCCGCGCCTTGCTGGAACGCTATGAATCGTTCGAGATTTCCATCATCCAGCGCGAGCGCGGCATCAAGCTCGACATCAAGGGCGCGCCGGTGATCGCCTTTGTCGACGGCAAGATGATCAAGGGCATCCACGAGCATCTGTTTGCCGTGTTGCGCGACATTATCTTCGTCAGCGATGAAGTGACGGGCAATCCGAAATTCGACCTGCACAGCACGGAAGGCGTGACCGACGCCGTGTTCCACATCCTGCGCAACGCCAATGTGCTGCAGACCCAGCTCAACCCGAACCTGGTGGTGTGCTGGGGCGGCCATTCGATCAACCGCGCCGAATACAATTATTCGAAGGAAGTGGGCTACCAGCTGGGCCTGCGCGGCCTCGATATCTGCACCGGCTGCGGTCCGGGCGCCATGAAGGGTCCGATGAAGGGCGCCACCATCGGCCACGCCAAGCAGCGCCTGCACAACGGCCGCTACTTGGGCATCACCGAGCCGGGCATCATCGCCGCCGAATCGCCGAACCCCATCGTCAACGACCTGGTGATCATGCCGGACATCGAAAAGCGCCTGGAAGCGTTCGTGCGCGCCGGCCATGGCATCGTCGTGTTCCCGGGCGGCGCCGGCACGGCCGAAGAAATCCTGTATATCCTGGGCATCTTGCTGCACCCGGAAAACGCCGAGATTCCTTTCCCGCTGATTTTCACGGGGCCGGAAACCTCGCGCGAATATTTTGTGCAGATCAACCAGTTCATCCATGACACGCTGGGCCCGGAAGCGCAGCAGCGCTACAAGATCATTATCGACGACCCGGAACTGGTGGCGCGCGAAATGCTCGAAGGCATCAAGCAGGTGCGCGAATTCCGCAAGGCGCACAGCGACGCCTATTATTTCAATTGGCTCTTGAGAATCGATCACGAGTTCCAGAAGCCGTTCCATCCGACCCATGAAAACATGCGCAACCTGAGCCTGCACAAGAACCAGGCCACGCACTTGCTGGCCGCCCAGCTGCGCCGCGCGTTCTCGGGCGTGGTGGCCGGCAACGTCAAGGACGACGGCATCCGCTCCATCGAAAAACATGGCAACTTCGAGATCCACGGCGACAAGGACATCATGGGCCCGATGGACTCGCTGCTGGCCTCGTTCGTGGCGCAGCACCGCATGAAGCTGGCGGGCACGGCGTATGTGCCGTGCTATACCGTGATTCAATAAACCCGATGATCCTGATATGGCTGTTGGGGTAAAAAAAGCCGCCTGATCGCAAGATCAGGCGGCTTTTTTGCAGTGAAGTATCGAACGCCTGAAAAATCGTAGCGAGCGGATGGGAGTTGCGGCTAAGAAGCGCAGCTGTGCTATAGCACAGTGAGCATCGCAGGCCGCAAATCGCGACGCGCAGTAGATTTTTCAGGTGTTCATCATCATTCTTCGCGGCGCAGGTGCGGGAACAGCAGCACGTCACGGATATTCGGCGAGTCCGTGATGATCATCATCAGGCGGTCGATGCCGATGCCGCAGCCGCCGGCTGGCGGCATGCCGTATTCGAGCGCGCGGATATAGTCGGCGTCGTAGAACATCGCTTCTTCATCGCCGGCGTCCTTGGCGGCCACTTGCGCCAGGAAGCGGGCCGACTGGTCTTCGGCGTCGTTCAGCTCGGAGAAGCCGTTGGCGATTTCGCGGCCGACCATGAACAGTTCGAAGCGCTCGGTGATACCGGCCACCGTGTCGGAGGCGCGCGCCAGCGGCGACACTTCGACCGGATAGTCGATGATGTAGGTCGGTTCCCACAGCTGGGCCTCGGCCGTTTCTTCGAACAGCGCCAGTTGCAGCGCGCCCAGGCCGGCGGTGGCGAACGGCTTCACGCCGAATTTCTTCAGCTCTTCCTTGATGAAGGCCGCGTCAGCCAGTTGCTCCGTCGAGTAGTGCGGCGCGTACTTGTTGATGGCGCCGACGATGGTCAGGCGGTGGAACGGTTTTGCCAGGTCCAGCTCGCGGCCGCCATAGGTCAGGGTGGCGGTGCCGTGGGCGTCGATGGCGGCCTGGCGGATCACCGCTTCGGTGAAGTCCATCAGCCATTTGTAGTCGGTATAGGCCGCGTAGAATTCCATCATCGTGAATTCCGGGTTGTGACGGATCGACACGCCTTCGTTGCGGAAGTTGCGGTTGATTTCGAACACGCGGTCAAAGCCGCCCACCACCAGTCGCTTCAGGTACAGCTCGGGCGCGATGCGCAGATACATTTCCATGTCCAGCGCATTGTGGTGCGTGACGAACGGCTTGGCCGCCGCGCCGCCGGGGATGGTGTGCAGCATCGGCGTTTCCACTTCCATGAACTCGTTCTTTTCCATGAAGCGGCGGATCGACGAGATGGCGGCGGTACGGGCCTTGAAGGTGCGGCGCGTCTCTTCGTTCATGATCAGGTCGACGTAGCGCTGGCGATATTTCGTTTCCTGGTCGGCCAGGCCGTGGAATTTGTCCGGCAGTGGACGCAGCGACTTGGTGATCAAACGCAGTTCGCTGACTTTGATGGTCAGTTCGTCGGTCTTGGTCTTGAACAGCGTGCCCGTCACGCCCAGGATATCGCCCAGGTCGTAGTGGTGCAGGGCGGCCATGGCCGCTTCACCGGTCAGGTCCAGGGTGGCGTAGATCTGGATGCGGCCATCGGCCTTGGCGCCGGAGGCGTCCTGCAGGGTGGCGAACGCGGCTTTCTTGCCCGCTTCGCGCTTGAGCATCATGCGGCCGGCCAGCACCACGGTGACAGGTTCGGCTTCCAGCTCTTCGCGCGTCTTGGTGCCGTATTGCGCGTGCAGATCGGCCGCCTTGTGTTCAGGGCGGAAATCGTTCGGGAAGGCGATGCCTTGTTCGCGCAGGGCGGCCAGCTTGACGCGGCGCTCGGCGATGATTTTGTTTTCATCGGGGGCGGCGGCTTGTTCTTGGATGTCCGTGGTCATGATTGTGGTCTGTTCTTGTTGATTAAATGGGGGTTGCCATGGCAGGCGTGCTGGCGAACAATGCGTCGAGATCGAGTTGGGAAAAATCGGCGGCGATGCGGATCACATTGTCGAATTCGGCAAATGCCGAGGCGGGCAGGGTGGTGGTCAGCACCACCGCGCGCATGCCGGCGCGGCGCGCCGCTTCCACGCCCAGCGGCGCGTCTTCGAAGACGATGCAGTTTTCCGGCAGTACGTTCACTTTTGCCGCGCCGGCCAGGAACACGTCCGGGTTCGGCTTGCCGCGCGCAACATCGGCGGCGCCGACGATGGCGTCGAACTTGCTGCGCAGGTCCAGGCCATCGAGCGTGAAGGCGATGTTCTCGTTCGGCGCGGCGGTGCCCACCACCAGCTTGACGCCAGCGGCGGCGGCCTTGGCGATCAGCGCGTCGAAACCCGGCACGGTGGCCAGGTGTGGCGCGTACAGCTCGCGGTACAGTGCTTCCTTCTCGGCGTTCAGGCTGACATGGTCGACATCTTCGCCCAGGTAGCTGCGCATGATTTCATGGCCTTGCCGTCCTGCCGTGGCCAGGAAAAACGCATCCGGGTCGATCACCTGGCCGCGGCGCTGGAAAAATTCCAGCCACGACTTGGTGTGAAAAGCCATGTTGTCGACGATGGTGCCATCCATGTCAAAGATCAGAGCACGCTGAGAAGCAGTCATTCTTAAACGCCTTGTTTCAGGGAAGCGGAAATGAACTCGTCGATGTCGCCATCGAGCACGCCCTTGGTGTTGCCCGTCTCGAAACCGGTGCGCAAGTCCTTGATGCGGGACTGGTCCAGCACGTAGGAGCGGATCTGGTGGCCCCAGCCCACGTCGGTCTTCGAGTCTTCCAGCTTCTGCTGTTCGCTCATGCGCTTGCGCAGTTCGTGTTCGTACAGCTTGGCTTTCAGCATTTCCATCGCTTCGGCGCGGTTGCGGTGCTGCGAACGGTCGTTCTGGCACTGCACCACGATGCCGGTCGGCGCGTGCGTCATGCGGACGGCGGAGTCGGTTTTATTGATGTGCTGACCACCAGCGCCCGATGCGCGGTAGGTGTCGACGCGGATATCGGCCGGGTTGACATCGATCTCGATCGAATCATCGACTTCCGGATACACGAACAGCGACGTGAACGAGGTATGGCGGCCATTGGCCGAGTCGAACGGCGACTTGCGCACCAGGCGGTGCACGCCGGTTTCCGTGCGCAGGAAGCCATAGGCGTGATCGCCCTCGACCTTCAGGGTGGCGGTCTTGATGCCGGCGACCTCGCCGTCGGATTGCTCCAGGATTTCAACCTTGAAGCCCTTGCGTTCGCAATAGCGCAGGTACTGGCGCAGCAGCATCGAGGCCCAGTCCTGGGCTTCGGTGCCGCCGGCGCCGGCCTGGATGTCGATGAAGCAGTTGTTCGGGTCCATCGGATTGTTGAACATCCGGCGGAACTCCATGCTTTCGATGACCTTGAGGATGTCCTGCACGTCGCCTTCGATCGCTTCGAGCGTCTCGTCGTCGCCTTCTTCGCGCGCCATGGCGAACAGGTCTTTGGTATCGCTGAGGTCTGCGTCGGCGCGGGTCAAAGTAAAGACGATGGCTTCCAGCGCCTTCTTCTCTTTACCAAGATCCTGGGCGCGCTTGGGATCGTTCCAGACGGTGGGGTCTTCCAGTTCTTCGTTGACTTGCTCTAGTTTCTCCGACTTGACAGTGAAGTCAAAGATACCTCCGAAGTTCGGCTTCGCGGACCGTCAGGTCGGAGAGCAGGGCGGAGATGATATTGATGCGTTCGGCTTCCATGATTTTGGTCTTTTAGTAGTGTAATCAAACCTCACATTATACGCTAGAGCGGACACAAGCCGGCCGTCGCACTGCGGCGCGCAAGAATTAATGGTGGGTGATAATGCCGATACTGGCGATGGGATCGGTACACGGAGGGGGCACGGAGAGGCGCGGCGCCCGCCTGCAAGACATGCGGGCCGCGTTTTGCCCGATGCGCGTAGCACCGGGGCAATCAAGCTGATGCGACAGAACCGCCTTGCCATGTTGGCGGGCATCCTGTGCCAGGTTCAGATGGTTTCTTTGGTCGCCAGTTTCATGACAAGCTCCTTGAGATTTATTCCTTGACGATCACCAGTGTATACCCCTGTCCGGGCAAAAGCAATTTGCCCGGTACCGCCAGCACCCAGCGCAGATAGCCGTCGGTATCGGCCACCGGATCGTCATTGGCCATTTCGATGCTGTCATTGATAAAGCGGATATGATACCCCTTGCTGATGCGCGTCTTGATCACCGCGCCATTGATGAAACGCGTGAGCGTGGCGTTGATGAACGGTTCGCTGTGCACGTTCTGCTCGGTCTTGAAGGCGCGTTCCAGGCGCGCGCTGCCGGTATGCGGATTGATGTGCTCGGCGAGGTCCAGGGTTAGTTTCCTGGTACGGGTATCATTCGGCAGGACCTGGAAATCATAGGTTTCGAAGGTCTTGTCATTGATGCGCAGCCACAGCAGTTTGGTGGGGCCATCACCTTCGATGGTCTGCACAAATACCGGCTGTTTGCGCTTGGGGGCAAGCAAGATGTCGGCTTTCAAGGTATTGCTCACGCTGCCCTTGCCATCGGCCTGGACATCGATGTCGTACTGGATCTGGAAGTCGGTAAAGTGGTAGTCCGCCTTGCTGTCGATATAGCGGCTGTTCAGCAAGCTGGTCGGCCGCGGGTAGTGCGCTGGCAGCCACCTGGAGAAAATCGCGTCGGTAATCAGCCGCCAGTTTTTCAGCAGCAAGGGTTCATCATCGATATGGGCCGGGTTGTAAATGGCGGCCATGATAATGTCGCGAAACACGGCCGAAAACTGCACCGACTTGAGAATCACGGAAAACACGCCGGCAATCACGATGGTGCGGCCCAGATCGGTCAGATAGGGGGCGATATCGACATTGAAGATGACGAGTTCGCGCGTGCTGGCAAAGAACAGCAAGCTGCCCAGCACCAGGAAGGCCAGCGCCGGATTGCCGCTGATGGCCTTGACGAGTGCCGTATCGATGAACTTCCGATAGAGATCCACCATCTGCCTTCCTGCGGCGCGCCGGTTCGCCATGCTTGGGCGCATCGATTGCGTGCCAGGGGAGCGGCGCGTATGATGGCCAGTTTTACTTATTCTGACCCTGCCCATGTCGACTGCCTTGCGCCTGATCATACTCCCGATCGCTCCCGTCCTGCTGGCTGCCTGCGGCACCTTGCCGGCCTCCACCCCGGTCGGCAGCACCGCCACCCTGGCCCTGCTGGAAACGACGGATTTGCACGCCAACGTGCTCAGTTATGACTATTACAAGCTGCAGGATGAGCCGTCGATCGGCCTGGAACGCACGGCGGCCCTGATCGCGCAGGCGCGCAGCGAGTTTCCGAACAACCTGCTGCTTGACAACGGCGACACCATCCAGGGCACGGCGCTGGCCGACTACCAGGCGCTGGTAAAGCCGTTGGCCTGCGACCAGACCCTGGCCATTTACAAGGCCATGAATTTGCTGAAGGTCGATGGCGGCGGCATCGGCAACCATGAATTCAATTACGGCCTGGCCTTCCTGAGCCAGGTGACGGGCAACCAGTTCGACGTCGACAGCGTCGATGCGGCCAAGCCGCGCTGCGCGGGGCCGCAGTTTCCGCAAGTGCTGGCCAATGTCTACAGCGTGAAAAGCGGCAAGCCGTTGTTCGCGCCATTTCACATTATCGACAAGAAAATCACGGCGATGGGCGCCGATGGCAAGCTGATTACCAGCACGGTGAAAGTGGGCATCATCAGCTTTGCGCCGCCGACCATCATGTCGTGGGACAAGCGCTGGCTGGAAGGGCGCGTATATACCCAGGGCGTGCGCGAAACGGCGGAAAAATTCATCCCGGAAATGCGCGCCAAGGGCGCCGAGTTGGTGGTGGCCATTTCGCACGGCGGCCTGGACAACAGCCCCTACTCGCCGACTATGGAAAACGGCAATTATTATCTGTCGCAGGTACCGGGCGTGGACGCCATGCTGATCGGCCACTCGCACCAGCTGTTCCCGAACGCCAGCAGCACCGTGCCGCAATTCAATCTGCCTGGCGTTGACAAGGCCCGTGGCCTGGTCAATGGCGTGCCGACCGTGATGGCCAATCTGTGGGGCAAGCACCTGGGCGTGATCGGCCTGCGCCTGCGGCACGATGGCAAGCAGTGGGTGATCGACAAAACCCAAACGACGGTCGAGGCGCGCGGCATCCAGAACGCCGACAAGAGTTATGTCCAGGCCGATCCGGCGATCGCCAAACTGGTCGCCGTCGAACACGCGGCCACCATCGCCTATGTGCAGACGCCGGTCGGCTCGACCGACTTCCGCATGTCGACCTATTTCGCCGACGTGGGCGATATCAGCGCCATCGAAGTGGTCAACCAGGCGCAAACAAGCTATCTGGCCGCCTATGTCAAAGCCAATCTGCCGCAATACGCGAACTTGCCGGTGCTGTCGATGTCGTCGCCGTTCAAGAGCGGCTCGGCCGGCGTCTCCGATTTTACCGATGTGAAGGCCGGCAATGTGGCGCTCAATAACGCGGCTGACCTGTACCTGTATCCGAACGCCCTGTACGGCGTCAAGATGACGGGCGCGGAACTGAAGGCCTGGCTGGAACATTCGGCCCAGCGTTTCAATACCATCGACCCCAACAAGATGGGGCCGCAGGAGCTGATCAATACAGCCCATCCCAGCTACAACTTCGATACCATCACGAGCAAAGATATCAGCTACGAGATCGACGTGACGCAGACGCCCGGCCAGCGCATCAAGCGCTTGACTTACCAAGGCAAACCGGTGGACCTGCAACAGGAATTCTTGATCGCCACCAATAACTACCGCGCCAGCGGCGGCGGCAATTTTCCCGGCCTGGACGGCAGCAAGACGGTGCTCGCTTCGCCCGACAACAACCGCGAATTGCTGATCGCCTATATCACGCAGGAAAAGCAGCTGACGCGCGCGAAAAACGGCGCGGCGCGCAGCTGGCGCTTTGCCAAGGCCGCCACCAGGGGCCCGGTGGTGTTCCATACGGCGCCCAAGGTGCTGGAGCTGGCGCAAGCGGCCGGCATCGACAATGTGACCTTGTTGAAAGCAGATGATGGCGCGGGCAAGGGCTTTGCGTTGTACCAGCTCGATCTGTCGAAGTGAGGTTCAAGGCATCGCTTGCCTCGGTGATATTTGCCGCGGTGACGCTGTCCGGCGCATGCGGTGCGCAAGCGCCGGACAGCATCACCGAAACGGTGGCGCAGGCGAAAGTGCTGATGCGTTCGGGCGAGGCGGGCGCAGCGCAGGCACGGCTGCTGTTCGAACAGGCGGCTGGCGAGGGCAGCGGTGTGGCCGCCTACTATCTGGGGCTGATGCGCAAGAACGGCATGGGCGGCGAACCGGACAGCGTTGCCGCCTTGCGCTGGCTGGAGCTGGCGGCGCGGCGGCAGGTGGCGCCGGCCATGTTTATCGCGGCAAACATGCTGGCCAGCAGTGATATGGACCAGGCGCGCCACTGGCTCGACGCTGCCTGCGCGCTGGAATACCCGGAGGCCTTGATGCAAAAGGCCATCGCCTTGCAGGAGGGAACGATGGGCCATGCGCGCGACCAGAAGCAGGCCGCCTTGTACTTCAAGATGGCGGAACACGCGATGGGGCACCGCCAGCCGGAGCCTTAATCAGGCTGGCGCGTCGTCTTTCTTCGGCTTGCTGCGCAGACTGGCGGCCGCTTCCACCAGCGCCACGGGATCGCGCGACAGGATGGCGGCACCCAGGTCGACCAGCCTGGCCGCCGTCTCGATGCCGGCCTTGATGTCGGTAATGCGCTTGAGCCTGGCCTTGCCCTTGTCGATCGCCTGCATCAGCTCGCCGCTGGCTTGCCGGGCATCCTCGGTGATCAGATAAATGCCGTAGGCGCGAAACAGCGAGACCAGCATGTCCAGGTGATTTTCATGTTTTTCCAGTAGTTGCTGTTCTTCCTGCGACAAGGTGGCGCGCTGGCGGATGCGCAAGTCCAGCACCAGGCTCGAGGCCTGGGCCAGGCTGTCGGCGATCATATAGGTTTCTTCTTTCGTCAAGGCTAGGGGCGTGGCCATGGGGTTCTCCTGTCAGTTACCAGCGCGCGGGCGAGGGCAGGGCGGCCTCGCGTTCCATCACCGCGACGCGCTGCGCAAACGCGTCGACCTGCGCCTGCCATTGCGCATCCTGCGGATGGTCGAGGTGGGTGGCCAGGCCGGCCAGGCTTTGCTGCATGGCGTCGATCGCCTGCGCATAGGCGGTGGCGGCCGCCTGCCGCTGCGCCAGCAGCTTGCGCTCCTGGTACAGATGGGTGCCGACATAGTTGGCCGCCAACGGTTCCGCGCCTGACATGGCCCCGACGGCGCCGCGCAACTGGTCCACTTCGCGCGCCTCCTCGCGCAGATTGGGCAGGTGGATATTGAGCGCGTAATTCTTGAGCGCGTTGCTGGTGATGTCGACGGCTTGCTGGTGCGCCAGCAGCTCGCGCAGGTTGGCTTTTTGCATGCGCCGGGTTGCCAGCGTACTCAGGTATTGCGCCAGTTTCATTACCACCGACAGCTGCCCCGCGTCCAGCACAGGCGCGCCTGCGCCCGGCTGTTCCAGTCCACCCAGCGCATCGCCCAGGCCCTTGAATTGTTCCTGGTACGATGACACTTTGCCGTCGGCAGTGTCGACCAGTACCTTGCCATAGGCGATCAGTACCTCGTTCAGCGCCAGCAGGCGCGGACTCATTTCCTCTTCCAGGATACAGCGCTGGCGCGCCGCCAGTTCGCTGCCTTGCGCGTCGAAACGGGTTGCCATGATCAGTTGCTGGCGCATGGCCTTGGCCATGCAGCTGTCGGCGGCGCCGGCCAGCATGGGGTGGGCCGCGGCGGACAGTTTTTGCGTCTGCTCGCCGACGCTGCGCACCGGCGCGAGATTGCTGGCGCAGCCGCTCAGCAGCAAGGCCGCCAGCAGGCCGGCCGACGCGGGGCGTGACGTTGAAAATGAAGGGGATTGCATACGGCCTCCAGGTGGACAAGCCCGCGCACGGGCGCTGGCATGGCTGACCTTAGCATGGCCGCATGGCGTGACTTTGCGCCAGATCAGATCGTTTCGAGAGCTCCGGTCCGCCTGGTTTGCGCCATAGATTCCTTACAGAATACTGACAGCCAACGGCGAAATATGTTGTTTTTGATATGTTGCGACGCGTCATATGTAGTTGTTGCTGGTGCCACATTACTACCCTACAATGATTTATCGATGGGGCGGTTATCCAGCGTACGACTATAAAAATAAGTGGCTCAAAAACGTTGTATCAGAGGAGATGACAAAATGAAGTTCAAACAGAAATTGCTCGTGGCAAGTTTGGTATTGGGTTTCTCGCAAGCGGCCGTGGCAGCCGACCCCATCAAGATCGGCGTGTCCGGTCCGTTTACCGGCGGTTCCGCGCCGATGGGCGTGTCGATGCGCGACGGCGTCAAGCTGGCCGTGGCGGAAATCAATGCCAAGGGCGGCGTGCTGGGCCGCTCGCTGCTGTTGATCGAGCGCGACGACGAAGCGAAGAACGAACGCGGCGTGCAGATCGCCCAGGAACTGATCAACAAGGAAAAAGTCGCCGCCACCGTCGGTTACATCAACACGGGCGTGGCGCTGGCCTCGCAGCGCTTCTACCAGGAAGCCAAGATCCCCGTGATGAACAATGTGGCCACCGGCTCCATCGTCACCAAGCAGTTTGCCGACCAGCCTGAAAATTATATCTTCCGCAACGCCGCCAACGACCAGATCCAGTCGCACATGATCGTCGAGGAAGCCGTCACGCGCCGCAACTTCAAGAAAGTGGCAATCCTGGCCGACTCCACCAACTACGGCCAGCTGGGCCGCGAAGACCTGGAAAAAGCGCTCGATAAAAAAGGCCTGAAAGCGGTGGTGGTCGAGAAATACAATATCAAGGACGTCGACATGACGGCCCAATTGCTGAAGGCGAAACAGGCGGGCGCGGAAGTGGTGCTGACCTACGGCATCGGCCCTGAACTGGCGCAGATCGCCAACGGCATGGAAAAACTGGGCTGGAAAGTGCCGCTGATCGGCAGCTGGACCTTGGCCATGGGCAACTTCATCGATAACGCCGGCAAGAACGGCAACGGCACGCGCATGCCACAAACCTTTATCCAGGATGCCAGCACGCCCAAGCGCAAGGCCTTTATCGACGCCTATGTGGCCACCTACAAACCGTCGGGCGGCCGCATGCCGTCGGCCGTGTCGGCGGCGCAAGGCTACGATTCCATCTACCTGCTGGCCGCCGCCTTCAAGCAGGCCGGCGGCACGGACGGCCCGAAAGTGCGCGCCGCGCTGGAAAACCTGACGGAAAAAGTGGAAGGCGCCGTCACCACCTACGATAAACCGTTCAGCAAGACCGACCATGAGGCGATCACCGCCGACCTGACCGTGTTTGGCGAAGTCAAGGATGGCAAGGTGGTGCAGGCGAAATAAGCACGCCGCGCTTGACTTGCCCTGTGGCCAGCCCTGAGTAACTCTCCCGAGTGACTCAAGCCTGGCCATTCTTTTATCGTCCGTCGGCAGTGAGCTCCCTGCCGCCACACGGGGAATACCATGGAAATCTTCCTGCAGCTAGTCTTCAGCGGCGTAGCACTGGGCATGATTTACGCCGTCATCGCCTTTGGCTACCAACTCACCTTTGCCACTTCCGGCACGCTCAATTTCGGCCAGGGCGAATCCCTGATGCTGGGCGCGCTCGTCGGCCTGTCCCTGGTGGGCAGCATCCACGGCGGCCCCTACATGAGTTACCTGCTGATGATCCCCATCGTGATCGCCTTCGGCGCGCTGCAGGGCGTGTTCGTCGAGTGGATCGGCGTGCGCCCCGCGATCAAGATCAAGTCCGAATTCGGCTGGATCATGTCGACCATCGCGCTGGCCATCATCTTCAAGAATGTGGCGGAAAACATCTGGGGCAAGGATGACCTGATGTTTCCCTCGCCACTCAGTTCCGCGCCGTTCCAGCTATTTGGCGCCAATGTGCAGCAGATGCAGGTGGCCGTGATCATCGGCGCGCTGGCCATCATGCTGGCGGTCGAGCTGTTCAACCGCAAGTCGATCTACGGCAAGGCCGTGGTCGCCACCGCCAACGACCGCGACGCGGCCGGGCTGATGGGCATCAACACCGGCATGGTGATCACGTTTTCGTATGCGCTGTCGTCCGCCACGGCCGCGTTTGCCGGCGTGCTGGTCGCGCCCCTGACCCTGACCGGCGCCACCATGGGCGCCTCGCTGGGCCTGAAGGCGTTTGCGGTGGCGATTATCGGCGGCCTGACCTCGGGCGTGGGCGCCATCGTCGGCGGCCTGATCCTGGGCATTGCCGAGACCACCACCGGTTATTACATCTCCACCGGCTACAAGGAAGTGCCGGGCCTGCTGTTGCTGCTGCTGGTACTGGCCATCAAGCCGTCCGGCCTGTTCGGCAAAGCCGCGATCAAGAAAGTCTGAGGGAACCATGAACAAACTCACCAAGCTGGCGCTGTGCGCGGCGGGATTGGCCGTGCTCGCGCTGTTCCCGGTCGTTATCCCGAATCCCTACTATATCCACCTGGCCGAAACCATATTGATCTACGCCATTCTGCTGTTCGGCCTCGATATCGTGGTCGGCTACACGGGCCAGGTGTCGCTGGGCCACGCCGGCCTGTTCGGCATCGGCTCGTACGCCACCGGCGTGCTGGTGTTCAAGCTGGGCCTGCCGTTCTGGCTGGCCATGCCCGCCAGCATCGTGGGTGCGGCCGTGTTCGGCGCCATCCTGGCCCTGCCGGCCCTGCGCGTGACCGGGCCCTACCTGGCGATGGTGACTCTGGCCTTCGGCACCATCGTGCAAATCCTGATCAATGAAATGAGCTTCCTGACGGAAGGCCCGATGGGCATCAAGATCCACAAGCCGTCGATGTTCGGCCATAAACTGTCCGAGGTCGAGTACTACTATATGGTGGCGGCGCTGATGGTGATCTCGCTGATCGTCGTGCACCGCATCCTGAAATCGAACCTGGGGCGCGCCTTCGAGGCGCTGCGCGACAGCCCGATCGCCTCCGACTGCATGGGCGTGTCGGTCTACCGCTACAAGGTGTATGCCTTCGTGATCAGCGCCGGTTTCGCCGGCCTGGCCGGCAGTCTGTATGCGTATTCGGAAGAATATATCTCGCCCAATACCTACAACTTCGAGCTGACCATTCTGTTCCTGCTGGCCGTGATCATGGGCGGGCGCAAGACGCGCTCCGGTTCGCTGATCGGCGCGCTGATCGTCGTGATGCTGCCCAGCCTGCTGTCCGATATTGAGCTCTTCCGCAAGATTGCGGTGGCCGCCGCCGTGCTGGGTGTGATCGGATCCATCTTCATGCTGGCCAGGAAGCGCACCACCGTGCGCGGCGTGATCGTGCCGGTGATCGCCACCATCGGCCTGGCCGCGTTTTCCTACAAGCTCGACAATATGGTCGACTGGCGGCTGACCATCTTCGGCCTGATGACCCTGTTCGTCGTGTATTACCTGCAGGACGGCATCGTCGGCTTTTTGATGAGCTTTGTCGGCAAGGGCCGGCGCCATGTGCAAGCGGTGGCTGCCAGTGGCGTGGCGCCGTTCGACCATGCCCAGGGTGGACAGCAGGGCGCCACCTTGCTGCGGGTTGACCAGGCGCTGATGCAGTTCGGCGGCCTGAAAGCACTGAACCAGGTCGACCTGAACGTCACGCAGGGTTCTGTCCACGGCCTGATCGGTCCCAACGGCTCGGGCAAGAGCACCATGATGAATGTGCTGACCGGCATCTACAAGCCGACCGCCGGCAAGGTGGAATTCGCCGGCGCCGTGATTTCCGGGCGCACGCCTTCCGAAATCGCCCTGGGCGGCGTGGCGCGCACCTTCCAGAATGTGCAGTTGTTCGGCGAAATGACGGCCACCGAAAACGTGCTGGTGGGCCTGCACAATACTTTCCAGTCGAACGTGCTGGACGTGATGCTGCAGACGCCGCGCTACAGGCGTGAGGAAAAGGCGGCGCGCGCGCGGGCGGCCAGCATCCTGGAATTCGTTGGCCTGGCGGACCTGGCCAACGAGGAGGCGCGCAACCTGCCGTACGGCAAGCAACGGCTGCTGGAAATCGGCCGCGCGCTGGGCCTCAATCCGCGCCTGCTGCTGCTCGACGAGCCGGCCGCCGGACTCACCGCGCCCGATATCAAGGAGCTGATGGCGATTATCCGCAAGATCCGCGAGCACGGCATCACCATTATCCTGATCGAGCACCATATGGACGTGGTGATGGCCTTGTCCGACGTGGTGACCGTGCTGGACTTCGGCCAGAAGATTGCCGAAGGCATCCCGAGCGCGGTGCAGAGCGATCCGAAAGTGATCGAAGCCTACCTGGGCGGCAGCGACGAAACCCTGGCGCCTGTGGCGCACTGAGAGGAACACCATGCTGACCATCAATAACCTGCACGCCGCCTACGGCAAAGTCGAAGTCCTGCACGGCATTTCGCTGGAGGTGCCGAAGGGCAAGCTGGTGACCCTGATCGGCTCGAACGGCGCCGGCAAGACCACCACCATGCGCGCCATTTCCGGCATGATCAAACCCAAGTCGGGCAGCGTCACCCTGGGCGGCAAGGACGTGACGGGCCTCGATTCGCACAAGATCGCCCGCGCCGGCCTGGCCCATTCGCCGGAAGGGCGGCGCGTGTTCGCCTCGATGTCGGTCACCGACAACCTGCTGCTGGGCGCGTTTCCCCGCTTTACGCGGGCGCGGCCGAAGGGCGATATCAAGCGCGACCTGGAAAAAGCGCTGGAACTGTTTCCGCGCCTGAAGGAACGCCAGCACCAGCTGGCCGGCACCCTGTCCGGCGGCGAGCAACAGATGCTGGCGATGGCGCGCGCCGTGATGCTGAACCCGGAAGTGATCTTGCTGGACGAACCGTCGATGGGCCTGGCGCCCATCCTGGTCGAGGAAGTATTCCGCATCATCACGCGCCTGAAAGGCGAGGGCGTGACCATGCTGCTGGTGGAGCAGTTTGCCGCCGCCGCCCTGAACGTGGCCGATTATGGCTATGTGCTGGAAAACGGCAGCATTTCCGTGCACGGACCGGCCGAGAGCCTCAAAACCGATCCGAAGGTGATTGCGGCCTACCTGGGCGGCGGGCACTGAGCGAACAGTTGCTCAAGGCGCGCATCGGGTGCGTGCAACAGCAGCACGCACTTCAGCGAAGGGGCGGGATCAAGGAACAGGGTGTAACCGTTGCCGAAAATTCCTGGTTCCGCCAGGATGCGGGTCCATCTGACCATGCTGGACGCCCTGGTGATGCGCGTATAGGTGACCTGCCTGCCGTCAAAATCGTATTGCGCTTCGAACGGCGCCAGCGCCCGCGCGCTTTTCAGCTGTTTGTTGACGATGCGCCGCGCGATCGCTCGCCATAGTTTTTCCCACGGCTGCCGTTGCCAGACGATCACGCGCGGCAGCAGCACCAGCAGGGCCAGAATCACGCCGAAGAACCCCAGAAAAATGATATCGAGCCGATGGCCGCGCAGAACCAGGCCGCCACGCGCTGCAAAGGCCAGTGCGATCAACAGGCCAAGCCCGCTGGCCCATACGGTCAAGGCGTGCAGCCTGGGCGACCGCGCAAACGCCTCGTGCATCTGCCGCTCGCTGGCCTGCAGCCGTTGCTCGACGCCGCCGCGCACCCGGTTCGCCAGCAGCCTGGCGAGGAACACCTCTTCCAGCTCGGGCGCCATGCGTTCGAGGGCGGCCGCGTCGATCAGCGTGCGCAGTTGTAGAGTTGGAATATCCGGTTTGGTTTGCATGCGAAATCAGTTGCTTATCAGTGAGTGTCTGCCATGTTAGCCGATAGGCCACACATTTTGAATACACTGTCCGCCAGCAAGCTCGAATAACAAGCTGGCTTAGTCTTGTCAAATCCTCTACACTGCGCGCTCCCTCACGTCGTGTAGAACAGGCCTTATGCGCAGCAACTTCAGGTATTGCCCCCTAGCGTTATTGCTGCTCTCCGGCATGGCTTGCGCCGACGATAACGCGCTGCAAAAAGTGGAAGTGTCCGCCGCCAGCGGCACGGCGCAGCGCGAAGCCGATACGGCGGCCAAAATCATTATCGGCCGCGATGATATCGGCCAGTATGGCGACAACAATCTCGCCGCTGTCCTGAAACGCCAGCCGGGCGTATCGGTCGTCGGCAATGAAGTGCGCATGCGGGGCTTGGGCGCCGGCTATACGCAGATCCTGATCAATGGCGACCCGGCGCCACCCGGCTTTTCCATCGAGGCTATGGCGCCCGAGATGATCGAGCGCATCGAGATCATGCGCAGCGCGACGGCCGAATACAGCATGCAGGCGGTGGCCGGCAGCATCAATCTGGTATTGCGCAAGGGCGCCAGCCGCACCGAGCGCGAGTGGAAGCTGGGCACCGGCCGGGTCGATGATCGCTGGAACCCGTCCGCCTCGCTGCGCCTGGCCGACAAGTCGCCCGGGTTTGCGTATGCGGTCACTAGCGCGCTGGACCGCACGGCGGACGATACCTCACCCTTGACGACCGAGCGCGCGGTTGGTCCACAGGGCGAAGTGCTGGCCTTGCGCCGCATGCAGTCGCGCAATGCCTCTTTCGTCAACAAGGCCAGCCTCACGCCGCGCCTGAACTGGACGCTGGATAATGGCGACACGCTTACCTGGCTGAGTTTGCTGGACTGGTATCGCACCGGTTTCGACGGCGCCTCGTTTGAAACCGTAACGCAGGGGCCAGGAAGCGACTATCCACGCAACCGCATCACGTCGCAGGCGCGCATTTTTTCGGCGCGCAGCGATATCAGCTGGGTGCATGCGTTCGGCGCGGCCGGCAAGCTGACGACCAAGCTGGGCGTGAACCACAACCGGCGCGACACGGACTACGCCTTTCACGGCAATGGCGGTGATAATGCGCCGCTGCTGCTGCGCGCCGTGGTGTCCGACGCCATCGATGACAGCGTGACGAGCACCGGCAAATACCTGGCACGCCTGGCGGCAGGCCATGCCTTGAGCGTGGGCTGGGATGGCAGCGCGATCCGCCGCAGCGAAGCACGCCGCCAGCGCGACACCTTCTTTGATAGCACGCCACCGTATGCGCTCGACGAGGACTATACGGCCGACGTGGCTCGGCTGGCCGTGTTTGCGCAGGATGAGTGGGAGATGACGACGCAGGTACAAATGTATGCGGGCGTGCGCTGGGAAGGGCTGCGCACCGCCACCGCAGGGCGCACCTTGCGCGAAGTACAAACGCGCTCCAGCGTCTGGAGTCCGGTGGCGCAGCTGCTGTGGAAGCTGCCCGGCACCGCGCGCGACCAGTTGCGCCTGGCGCTGGCGCGCAGCTACAAGGCGCCCACCACGCGCAGCCTGGTGCCGCGCCGCTATACCGTCAACAATGCCAACAGCGCCACCAATCCGGATTTCCAGGGCAACCCCGCCTTGCGCCCGGAACTGGCGTGGGGGCTCGACGTGGCCTATGAACATTATTTTGGCAAGAGCGGCGTGGCCAGCATGTCGGCGTTCGCGCGGCGTATCGGCGACGTCACTGTGCAGTATCTGTATTTACAGGATGGTGTATGGATCACCAGCCCCTTCAACAACGGCGTGGCGCAGGTGCGCGGCATCGAGATGGACCTGAAGTTTCCCTTGCGTACCTGGTTTATCGGCGCGCCCGAGATCGACCTTCGCGCCAATGCCGCGCGCAACTGGTCGACGGTCGAGGCGGTGCCGGGACCGGGCAACCGCCTGGCCAGCCAGGTGCCGGCCACCCTGAACCTGGGAGTGGACTACCGCCTGTCGGCCCTGGCGAGCGTGGGCGGCAATGTGCATCTGCAAACGGGTGGCTGGGCGCGGCAGGATGCGCAGGCCGGCAGTTACACCGGTGTGCGCCGCACCTTGGACGCCTACGCCCTGTGGCAGCCCGATGGCAAGACGCGCCTACGGCTGTCGCTGGCCAATCTGCTGCATCAGCGGCAAACGCAGGGCTTGTCGTATGCCGATGAGGAAGGTCGCCGCGACAGCATGACCGCCACGCCGGGTAGCTCATCGCTGCGGCTGATGCTGGAGCACAGCTTGTAGCGCAGGTCAGTGCTTGGTGGGCTTGTCCTGCTGCACCAGGATAAACGGGCTGACCACCACCGCCCACAGCGAGGCATCGGCCGCCTGCCAGTCCAGCGCCTGCTGGTCCGATACCTTGGCCAGCTGGCCATCGGCCATCCATTGCGTGATGGTCGATTTGTCGTCGTGCGAGATGCGCACGGCGACCTCGACCAGGTCGAGCTCATTGGCGATCCACACCACATTGCCTTGCGCGAAATGCTTTTCCAGCTCGCGCCAGGGCAGGCGGGCCGTTTCGCTGTTCACTTTGAGGCGCAGGTCGGTGTCTTTTTCAGGGTTGGTTTGCATGCGAATAATCTGTTTGATAGGGAAGATGCCTGGCCGCTAAGTAATCGTCAGGAAATTATTGTGAAGTTATGACGAACAGAACCGGATGCTATGCAAGGCGCCAACTGCGACGCAGTGCGAGCACTGCTAGCAGTTGGCAACACAGCAGAGCGCCGGTTATGGAAGTCAGAAATCACAAGAATTTATTGGGGGTTACTTAAAGCGTTTCGACATTTGGCACGGGCGTACCCCGCCATGTTAACCGATAGGCCGCGCCTTTGCGAACATTGCCCACCAGGGCGGGGCGAAAGCAGGCCAGGTTGGTGCCCTCGGCGCGCCGCGTGCTGGGAAAGATCACGCCCATCGATCCCGCGTCGAGCAGGGTGGCCGCCAGTTCCTGCGAGGCGATATAGCTGACCGGGTCCAGGCAAGCCTCGAAACGGGGCTGGCCGCGCAGGTCGTGAAAGGTGGCGGAAAAGTCCGCCAGCAGCGACTGGTAGCTGACGCTGTCGGTGAAGTAATCGATCTCCTGGTACTCCACCGTCTTGTGGAAGATGATCTCGGCCAGCGCCGTTTCCATGTCAAAGGCGCAATACCACGCGCCTCGTTCGCCATCGTTGAAACGCGCCCCTTCCGGCCGCGCATAGGTGTAGGCGGCGTTGATGATGCGGAAATGGGGTACGCCAAAAACCAGCTCGTCCACGCCAATTCCTGGCGTGCCACCGTACTCGGCGATGAGGCGCGCATTGGTGGCGTTGTCGAGTTCGAACAGCTGGGCCAGGTGGTCGTCGTTGTCGGCCAGCGGCGCCAGCACGGAGTCTTCCATGTCGGCAAAGCGCGAGGGGATCAGGCGGCAGGTATCGATCTGCCGAAGCGCCGAGCGCGGCGGCAGGCCGTCAGGCAGCAGGCGCGTCACGCTTACAACCCGCCGCGCCGCGCGTCGAGCAGCTTCCTGACCGTCTGCATCGCCAGCAGGCCACCGGCCAGCATCTGGGACAGGGGCGTGCGCCCGCCAAAGATGGCGTTCTTGTTCGGCAGGTTGACCCATTCATCGGCAAGCTGGTCGCCGTAAAGAATATGTAGCGCCTTGTAGATACCGAGCAGATAGGAAATGCGCGTGATGCGATCCACTTCCAGCACCCGGTCCGGATTCTTTTTCCACTCGTACCAGGCGCTGCTCGACAAACCGCCCAGCAATTCGCGTGCATCGTCGTCGCGCAGTTTCCAGGCGGTGGCCAGCTTGAAAAACCCTTTCAGCGCCGCCTGCGACAAGCGCTCGCGCTCGGCCCTGGCGTTCAGGTCGACAAGGACAGCCGGTTCAAAGCGGCTCTTCGGATAAGCATAGGCAAGATTCATGATCGCTCCTTATATGGATTAATATTACTCCATTTTTGGAAAATTAACAGGGCGCGTGGCAATGGTGTGCGGCGTGCTGCTGCAATTGGGGCGGTCAGGGCATGGGGCTGGCTATGGGAACCTCCCGAGCCGCCACCGACTTCGCCTTCACAACGATGGTGCCTGCCATGAATCTTGCTGGCCGCGACTTACTTGATTGATACACCTTTACTCAGGGGAAATGTTGGCTATCGAAACAGGGATTGAGATGCGGCAATAATCTGCGGCTATCACGCCGGCTCCGCATGCTCCACCATCAGTTGCACCTTGGTCGTGCCATTGTATTCATTCGCGTCGAGCCGGAACGCCACCCGCGTGCGTTCACCGAGCGCATCCGTATGCCCGAACCAGATCGCATCGAAGCGCACGCCGTTCTTTTCCAGCAGCAGTTTCAGGTGGCGTTCCTTCAGAATACGCTGGCTGACGACGCGGAATTCATCGCAGAACACGGGCGGCGCAAAGCCCTGGCCCCATACCTGGCCGTCCATCAGCTCGATAAAGGCGGTGGTGTAGTAGGCGTCTTCCAGCGGGCCGTCCGTTTCCACCACTCTTTCCAGCTGCTGCTGGCTCAGCCAGGCTTGTCCCACCGCTTCGAATGCCTGCGAAAAGGCGTCAAAGGCGTCGGCGCGGATGGTGAGGCCGGCCGCCATCGCGTGGCCGCCGAACTTGTCGATCAGGCTGGGGGCGCGTTTCGAGACCAGGTCGAGCGCGTCGCGCAAATGAAAACCGGGGATCGACCGTCCGGAACCCTTGATCCAGCCGTCGGCGCCCGGTGCGAAGGTAATCGTCGGGCGGTAGAATTTTTCCTTCAGGCGCGAGGCCACGATGCCGATCACGCCCTGATGCCAGGACTCGTCGAACACGCTGATGGTGCTGCTGTTGGCCGGCTCGAAATGATCGAGGTGCAGCAGGGCCGTATCCTGCATTTCCGCCTCGATCTCGCGCCGTTTCAGGTTGATGTCGTTCAATTGCTGGGCCAGCGCCCAGGCGCGGCCTTCGTCGTCGGTGATCAGGCATTCGATGCCGAGCGACATGTCCTGCAGGCGCCCGGCCGCATTCAGGCGCGGCCCCAGCGCAAAACCCAGGTCGAATGGCGTGGCGCTGCGCGCTTCGCGGCCGGCCACGCGGAACAGGGCAGCCACGCCCGTGTGCATATTGCCCTTGCGCATGCGCTTGAGGCCCTGCGCCACCAGGATGCGGTTGTTGGTGTCGAGGCGCACCACATCGGCCACGGTGCCCAGCGCCACCAGGTCGAGCAGATTGTCCAGCTTGGGTTGCGGCTGCGTCTCGTAGGCGCCGCGCCGGCGCATTTCCGCGCGCAAGGCCAGCAAGACGTAAAACATGACGCCCACGCCGGCCAGGTGCTTCGACGGAAAGCCGCAGGCGGGCTGGTTCGGGTTGACGATGACGGCCGCGTCGGGCAGGGTGTCGGCCGGCAAGTGATGGTCGGTGACCACCACTTGGATGCCGCGCCGGTTCGCTTCGGCCACGCCGTCGATGCTGGCGATGCCGTTGTCGACCGTAATGATGATGTCCGGGGACTTTTCGCGCGCCGTCAGCTCGACGATCTCGGGTGTCAGGCCATAGCCGTATTCAAAACGGTTCGGCACGATAAAGTCGACATTCGCCCCCATCGCGCGCAAGCCGCGCAGGGCCACGGCGCAGGCGGTGGCGCCGTCGCAATCGTAGTCGGCGACGATCACCAGGCGTTTGTTGGCGGCAATCGCATCGGCCAGGAATACGCCTGCCGCATCGACGTGCAGCAGGCCGGCTGGCGGAATCAGGTCTTTCGCCTCAATCGACAGTTCGGCCGCATTGGACAGGCCGCGCGACGCGTACAACCGGGCCAGCACGGGGTGAATGCCGCCCTGGCGCAGCAGTTCGGATTCGCGGTACGGACAGGGGCGGGTGGCGATACGGGTGCGTGTCATGATGAGCTCAATGTGTTCAGGGTGTGGGCGCGCCAGAATTTGCGCTGCGCATTCTTGCTGGTGGCGCAGTCCAGCCAGGCGTCGCGGTGGCTCAGCACCAGGCGCAACTGGCCCAGGCGGCCTTCCTTGATGGCCGCCAGCAGCGGCGCAAACCAGTGCTGCTCCAGTTCCTGCAGCTGCGCCAGCCAGGTGCCCCAGTCCTGCGCCATGGCCGATTCGACCAGGCCGGCATACACCACCAGCGCATCGGACTGGCCGGCGATGATGCTGGCCGGGGCGGCATCGCGCCGCGACGGTTCGGCCAGCGCCGACAGCCAGCCGGGCGCGGCGCTCACATGCAGGGCGTCGGCGCAGGCAGGCGCTCTGGCCTTGGCGTCGTTCGCGCCCCACAACCAGTAGCCATTGATGGTTTTCAGGCCGCGCGCCTCGCGCGCGGCGTTGACCGGGTGTTCATGCCACAGCATCTGCACTTCATTTTGCAGCCGGCGCGAGGCGCGCGCATGCTCGCCCTCGGGCATCCAGTCGGCCAGGTTCTGGCTGGCGGCCGCGTCCGGTGATGCGCAGCGCAGATCGGTCCAGCCATCGGCGCGCATGAACCAGGTATGGGCGTCGCCGTAATACAGGGGCTGGCCCAGCTCGTCGAAATAGGGCCGGGCCAGCTCGAACAGGGTGCGGCTGTCGGCCTCGCTCAGTTGCAGCTGGCGCAAGTCGTCCATCGTCAGGTGCTTGCGCGTAATTTCAATATGCACGGGGTGGATCAGGAAATAGCGCGCACCAGGCTCCGGCGTCAGGCCAAAGCCGCGCATGGCCGCCGCCGCAAACGGTGCCGCGGCGTCATCGCTGCCGGCCGGCGGCGCCAGTTCGAGCGCATGCGCCAGCCAGGCTTCGTGCGGCAGCAAGCGGGTGGTGCCGTCAAACTCATGCAAGGTGGAGGTCGACGTGCGCGATATCAGCGCCGCCAGCGCCGGAGTCTGCAGCGCCTTGATCAGGTCGCCGGCCAGCGCTGAATGCGGCAGGGCATAGGGAAGAACGAGGGTAAGTTGATTCATGCCGAGATTGTAGGCCATTGTGGCCAGGTGCGAACAGGATACGGCGCCTTCCGTGGGATCTTGCCTATCTATCTGACGCCAGCGTGGCGTGTTTCACGCATGAAATGATGATTATGTGGCACACTGCGCGCTCGCCTATCATCGTTGTCGCGGGAGCGCATAAGTATCAAATGAGCATCATCAAACAATTTCCTTACGAGTGGCAGGTCGGCGTGCGCTACACGCGCGCCGGCAAACGCAGCGGTCGTAACAGTTTCATTTCCTTTATCTCCATGATTTCCGTGGCCGGCATCGCGCTGGGCGTGGCGGCGCTGATCGTCGTGCTGTCCGTCATGAACGGCTTCCAGAAGGAAGTCACCGACCGCCTGATGTCGGTGCTGGCCCACGTGGAAGTGTTCGACACGCGCGGCGCCATGCCGAACTGGCAGGAGCAGGAAAAGGCCGCCTACGCCAACCCGCAAGTCAAGGCCGTCGCACCGTTCGTGGAAACCCAGGGCATGCTGCTCAACGACGAAACCATGCGCCCGTCCGTGGTGCGTGGCGTGCTGCCGCAGCAGGAAGCCAAGGTCTCCAGCGTGGCAGGGCAGATGAAAGAGGGCCAGTTCGCGTCCCTGACGCCGGACTCCTACCATATCGTGCTGGGCATCGACCTGGCCAAGGCGCTGGGCGTCACGGTGGGCCAGAACGTGACCCTGATGCTGGAACGCGAACCGCGCGCCGGCGATTCCCTCAACAGCATGGTCATGCCGCGCATGCGGGCGCTGAAGGTCTCGGGCATTTTTGAGGCGGGCCACAATGAACTCGACGCCAGCCTGGCGTTTGTCAACATGCAGGACGCCGAACAGCTGCTGATGCTCGACGGCCCGTCCGGCCTGCGTCTGCGCCTGCATGACATGAACCAGGCGCCGCAGGTGGCGCGGGAACTCAAGGCCTCGATGCCGGGCGAATTGTGGATGCGCGACTGGTCGCGCGCCAGTGCCAGCTGGTACGCGCTGGTGCAAAGCCAGAAGAACATGATGTTCATTATTCTCAGCATGATCATCGCGGTGGCCGCCTTCAACCTGGTCTCGACCCTGGTGATGTCGGTCACCGACAAGCAGGCCGATATCGCGATCCTGCGCACCCTGGGCGCCTCGCCGTTTTCCATCATGAAGATCTTCATGATCCAGGGTGCGCTGGTGGGCCTCTTGGGCAGCGCCCTGGGCGTGGCCGGCGGCGTGCTGCTGGCGCTGAACGTGGGCGTGATCGTGCCCTTTATCGAAGGCATTTTCGGCCTGCACTTCATCTCGAAAGAGATCTACCAGATCAGCGCCGTGCCGTCCGACCTGCACTGGCTGGACGTGGCGCAGATCGGCCTGATCGCCTTTGGCCTGGCGCTGGTGGCGACCATCTATCCGAGCTGGCGCGCGGCGCGCGTGAAGCCGGCCGAAGCGCTGCGCTACGAGTAAAAACGAAATACCGATTAAATCCGCCGGAAGCACAAGAATGTTAAAGAATTTGCCTTTTGAATGGCTGGTCGGCCTGCGCTACACGCGGGCCGGCAAGCGCAGTGGCCGCAACAGTTTTATCTCGTTTATCTCGCTCATTTCCATGGCCGGCATCGGCCTGGGCGTGGCGGCGCTGATCGTCGTGCTGTCGGTGATGAACGGCTTCCAGAAGGAAGTCACCGACCGCATGCTGTCGGTGCTGGCCCACGTCGAGGTATTCGACAACAGCGGCAGCATGCCCGACTGGCGCGCGGAAAAGGCCCAGGCCTTCAAGAATCCAGCCGTCAAGGGCGCGGCGCCTTTCGTCGAAACCCAGGGCATGCTGCTGCGCGACGATGCGCTGCGCCCGGCCATTGTGCGCGGCGTGCTGCCGGAAGAAGAACCGAACGTGTCCGACGTGGCCGGCCAGACGCGCATGGGCAGCTTCAAGGCGCTGCAGCCGGGCACCTACAATATCGTGCTGGGCATCGAGCTGGCGCGCGCGCTGCGCGTCAATCTCGGCGAAAAAGTCACGCTGATGCTGGCCCAGGGCCAGGTCACGCCGGCCGGCGTGCTGCCGCGCATGCGCAGTTTTACCGTCAGCGGGATCTTCCAGGCCGGCCACAACGAATTCGACGCCGGCCTGGCGTTCATCAATATCGAGGACGGCCAGCGGCTGCTGCGCCTGGAAGGCCCGTCCGGCCTGCGCCTGCGCCTGGTCGACATGAACCGCGCGCCGCAGGTGGCGGCAGAACTGAAAAAATCCATGCCGGGCGACCTGCGCCTGCGCGACTGGTCGCAATTGAACGCCAACTGGTTTGCCGCCGTGCAGACCGAAAAGCGCATGATGTTCATTATCCTGACCCTGATCATCGCGGTGGCCGCCTTCAACCTGGTGTCGACCCTGGTGATGACGGTGACCGACAAGCAGGCCGATATCGCCATCCTGCGCACCCTGGGCGCCTCGCCTGGCTCCATCATGAAAATCTTCATGATCCAGGGCGCTTTGGTCGGCATTCTCGGCACCATTCTCGGCGTTGGCGGCGGCGTGCTGGTGGCGATGAATATCGACGTCATCGTGCCGTTTATCGAACACCTGCTGGGCGTGCAGTTCCTGTCCAAGGACATCTATTTCATCAGCACCGTGCCGTCCGACCTGCGCTGGCCCGACGTCACCAGAATCGGCGTGCTGGCCGTGATCCTCGCCTTTCTGGCGACCCTGTATCCAAGCTGGTGGGCCGCGCGCGTGAAGCCGGCCGAAGCCCTGCGCTACGAATAATCATTAGACCATGACCATGACCGATCTGAATAAAAACGCCGCCACATCCACCACCGCCGCCGTGCTGTCCTGCCGTGGCCTGGGCAAGACTTTCACCCAGGGCAGCTACAAGGTGCAGGTACTGGCCGGCATCGATATCGACATCCATCGCGGCGAGCGCGTGGCCATCGTCGGCGCTTCCGGTTCCGGCAAGTCGACCCTGCTGCACCTGCTGGGCGGCCTCGATACGCCGACCACCGGCAGCGTCACCTTGCTGGGGAAAGACTTCGCCACCCTCAGCGAAAAGGCGCGCGGCGACTTGCGCAATGCCTCGCTCGGTTTTGTCTACCAGTTCCACCATCTGCTGCCGGAATTTTCGGCGCTGGACAACGTCGCCATGCCTTTGATGATACGGCGCATGAAGCGCGCGCCGGCCACCGACCTGGCGCAGCAGATCCTGGCGCGCGTCAACCTGGCCAAGCGCGTCACGCACACGCCCGGCGAACTGTCGGGCGGCGAGCGCCAGCGCGTGGCCCTGGCCCGCGCCCTCGTCACGCAGCCGGCCTGCGTGCTGGCCGACGAACCGACCGGCAATCTCGATCACGCCACGGCTGAACAGATTTTTGACCTGATGCTGGAACTGTCGCGCACCCTGGGCACGGCTTTCGTCATCGTTACCCACGATATCGAACTGGCCAGGCGCTGCGACCGCGTGCTGCGCCTGACCGACGAAGGGCTGCAACCCTACCAGTACTGAGGTCTCGCCATGCTGTGGATCGATACGCACTGCCACCTGGACGCCCACGAATTCGGTAACGAATCGCTGCCGGTGGCGCAGCGCGCCGGGGAACTGGGCGTGGCCATGATCGTCATTCCCGCCGTCGAAAAGGCGAATTTTTCCATCGTGCGCGAGCTGGCGCACGGCGCGCCCAACGGCTGCTATGCGCTGGGCATCCACCCGATCTACGTGCCGCACGCCACCGAGGACGATCTGCTGGCGCTGCGCGAGGCTGTGGCCGTGGCGATGACGGACCCGCGCTTTGTCGCCATCGGCGAGATCGGCCTGGATTTCTTTATTCCCATGCTGGCGGAACCGGCCATGCGCGCCAAGCAGGAACACTTCCTGCGCGAGCAGCTGAAAATCGCGCGTGATTTCGACCTGCCGGTGCTGGCCCATGTGCGCCGTTCGCAGGACATCGTCCTGAAACATGCGCGCCAGATCCGCCCGAACGGCGGCATCGCGCACGCCTTCAACGGCAGTTTTCAACAGGCGCAGGGCTATATCGACCTCGGTTTCAAGCTCGGCTTCGGCGGCGCCATGACGTTTACGCGCGCCTTGCAGATACGCCGCATGGCCACCGATTTGCCCTTGAGTTCCATCGTGCTGGAAACCGATGCGCCCGATATTTCCCCTGCCTGGATCCACCCTGGCCGCAACAGCCCGGAACAGCTGCCCCGCATCGGCGCCGTGCTGGCCGAACTGCGCGGCATCGACCTTGCCGACGTGGCGGCGCAGACCAGCGCCAACGCCCGCGCGGTGATGCCGCGTCTACCCTTGATGGAAAGCCCACATGAATAAGAAGATACTCGTTGCCGCGCTGCTCAGCTCCCTGGCGGCACCCGCCATGGCGGCCGACCTGTGTGACGGCTTGCCCCGCCTGAACGTCACCACGCCGGCCGGCTTTTGCGTCGGCGTGCTGGGCGACGGCATGAAATTTCCGCGTGGCGTGCTGCCGCTGACCAATGGCGACGTGCTGGTCACCGACATGGCCGGCTGGACGGCGAACCAGGGCAAGCTGTGGCTGCTCAAGCGCCAGGCCGGTGGCAAGTTCGAACGCAAGCTGCTGCTCGACAAGCTCGATCGCCCGAACGGCATCGTGCAGGGGCCGGACGGCATGGTCTACGTGGGCGTGGTGGGGCGCATCTTCCGCTTCGACCTGCGCGACCCGGCCTCCCTCACCGACGTGATCGGCGGCACCGCGAAAACGCCGGGCCTGCCGGGCCTGGGCCTGCATCTCTTGACCACCATGCGCTTCAGTCCCGCAGGCGACCTGTATGTCAACGTGGGGTCCAGCACCGACCATTGCGAAGGCAAGGACGGCAAGGCGCCGGACGCGGGCAAACCGTGCGCCACGGCCGAAGGCAAGGAAGCGCTGGGCGCCATCCGCGAATACAAGATGGCCTGGCCGGCCGGCACGGTCACCAGCTGGAGCACCCATGCGCACGGCTTGCGCAATTCGATGGCGCTGGCGTTTCACCCGGCCACCGGCGCCCTGTGGCAGGCGGAAAATGCGCGCGACGCGATCCAGGCCGCCATGCCGCAGCTGAAAAGCGACGAGAACCTGCCGCATGAAGAACTGAACCTGATCAAGGCCGGCCAGCATTACGGCTGGCCCTACTGCTACGACAGCAATGTCGCCAGCCCCGAATACCCGAAGACCGATTGCGCCGCCAAATACACGGCGCCACAGCGCCTGCTGCCCGGTCACGCCGCGCCGCTGGGCATGACCTTTTATACGGCCAGCCGCTTCCCGGCCACCTATAAAAACAGCCTGATCATCGGCTACCACGGCTACCGTGCCAACGGCCACCGCCTGGTGGCGCTATTGCCCGATGCTGCCGGCGCGCCGCTGGGCAAGTCGGTCGAGCTGATCGGCGGCTGGGAGCGCAAGGGCAAGCAGGGCAGGGGCGCACCGGTCGATGTCAAGCAGGGCCAGGACGGCGACATCTACCTGGCCGACGATCACAATGGACTGGTGCTCAAGCTCCATTACGAGGCGCCGGCCAGGTAAGTTTTACAGTGAACCGCGCAGTGTCAGCACCACATTGCGCGGGTCGCCATAGTAGTTGGCGTTTACAAAGCTCGACAGGGTGCTGTAGTAGCGCTTGTCGAATACATTGTTGACGTTCAGGGTGGCCGACCAGCGCGGATTGATCTGGTACTTGAGCATGGCGTTCCACACCGCGCGCCCGCTCACATCGGCCGTCAGCAGGCCCACCGTCCGGTAGCTCGAACTCTGGCTGTTGACGCCGCCGCCCAAGGTGACATCGCGCAGCGCGCCCCGCAGCTGGTACGTGCTCCAGATGCGCAGCATGTGCTTGGGCGTGTAGGTGTTGAACGACAGACCGCCGCTGTTGACGTCTGCCACATATCTGGTGCGGTTGAAGGTATAGCCGGAAAACACATTCCAGCCCGTGGCCAGCTTGCCGCTTAGTTCAAGGTCGACGCCTTCGCTGCGCACCTTGCCCGTATCGATATAGCAGTAGTAGTCGCTGCGGCAGGTGTCGCTGCTGTTGTAGTCTTCCTGCGCGCGGTTTTTCTGGTCAACGCGGAACAGCGCCAGCGCTGTATTGACGCGGCCGTCCATCAGTTCACCCTTCACGCCCAATTCAATATTCGCGCCCGTCAGCGGTTTCAGGGCCTCGCCCGATTCCTTCTGTTCGTACTGTGGCGAGAAAATCTCGGCATAGCTGGCGTAGGCCGACCATTGCGGATTGATGGCATACACCAGGCCCGCGTACGGCGTCAGCTTGGCGTGTTCGCCCTGATTGGTGGTCGACACCGACGGGCTGCGGCCGGTGGTGTCGGTATCCCAGACGGTGCGCGACCAGCCCAGGCGGCCGCCGACGATCAGCTTGAGCGGGTCGCTCAGTTGCATGCGCACGGTGCCGTAAGCCCCGGTTTCGCGCGACCTGCCGACCCGCGCTTCGCGCAGGTTGCTGTTGATAAAGGCATCGGTCGGCTCGGGAAAATCGGCGCTGAAGTTGTTGATGTCGAAGGTATGGTAATTGCTGCTGACGCCATATACGGTGCGGGCCGTGGCGCGCGCATGGTTGACGCCAAACACCACTTCATGCTGGCGCCCGATCGCGTCGAACTTGCCGGTGATATTGGCGTCGATGCCGGACAGCTCGTTCTCGGCCACCGTGGTCGACGCGCGCAAGGCGCCCCGGTTGGTGAGCGGGTTGATGGCCAGGCCCGAGCCGGCATACTTCATGTCGTTCTTTTCCTTGACATAAGCGCTGCTGACCTTGAGCGTCCAGTCGTCGTTGAAGTGGTGCGACAGGTCCAGGTAGGCACCGCGGTTGGAGTTATCCTGGCGGTTCCAGCTCGCGCCGAGAAAGGTGGAACGCGGCAGGTCCAGGTCGCGCGCATTGCTGTAGCGCGGCAGGCCGTTCAGGAAGGGCAGGCCCTTGACCTGTTCGGAACTCATGGCCAGGTTGACCTGGGTTTGCGGCGACAGGTCGTATTCCAGGGTGGCGAACAGGGTCGGGCTGCGGCGTTCCACGTAATCGATAAAGGAATGCTTGTCTTCGTAGTCGGCCACCACGCGGCCGCGCAGGGTGCCGGCGTCGTTCAGCACGCGGCTGGCGTCCAGCTGCAAGCCGTAGCTGTCCCACGAGCCGGCCTTGGCGATCACGGTGGTGGCGTTGTCGGCCAGCGGGCGCTTGCGCACCAGGTTGACGGCGCCGCCCGGATTGCCCGCGCCTTGCAGCAGGCCGGCTGCGCCGCGCAGCACTTCCACCCGGTCGTAAATGGCCGTGCCGGCCGAGAAATTGCTGGCGCGGCCGTACATGCCGCGATTGAGCGGCACGCCGTCATACTGCACCGTGGTCAGGTCGAAGCCGCGCGCATAAATATATTTTCCGCCCTGCGGGCTTTGCTGGATGGTCATGCCGGTGGTGCTGGCCAGGGTGTCATAGACGGTGGTCAGGTTCTGCTCGTCGAGCAGCTGGCGCGTGACCACGCTGACCGATTGCGGTATATCTTTCAATGCCTGTTCGCCCTTGCCGATGGTAACCGCGCGCGTCGTGTAGGCGCCGCTGCCTTCGGTGGTGGCGCCGATCACGGGCGCGGCGCTGACGGTTACCGGGGCCATGGTCTGTTCGGCGGCCTGCTCGGGACCCCGGGGACGCACCGTGACGGCCGTGCCCTCGATCTCGGCCGCGAGGCCGCTGCCGGCCAGCAGGCGCTCGAGCGCGTCGCGCGGCGTCATGCGGCCCGTCACGGCGGGCGCCGTCTTGCCGGCCACCAGCGATGGCTGCACCATCAGGTCAAGCCGGCTCTGGCGCGCCAACGCGTCGAGCGCCTGCGCCAGCGGCTGGGCGGCGATGCGGATCTCGATGGAAGGTGTGGCGGCGCTGATGACCTGGGCCTGGACGACCGGTGCAAACGCCAGGGCGACGGCCATGGCCATGATCAAGGGGGCGGGGATAAAGCGAAAGCGTGACATGCAATCTCCAGAGAGGTGTAAACAAGAATCCTTCTCATGCAGACGCATGGCCGGTAGCGATCCCCAACCCTGTTCGTAAAATTATTTTCAGCGCGCCGCGACGATTTCCGTCACGGCGCCGTCGCGCCGCAGCGCCACCGGCAGCACGCGCGGCAGCACGCGCATGAAATTATCGAGCCGCAGCGGGTCAAACGTGCCCGTCACGCCCAGTTGCGCCACCTGCGCGTCGCGCACCACCAGCCTGGTCGCGCCATAGCGCTCGAATTCGGCCAGCACCTGCGCCAGCGGCGTGTCGTCGAAACTGACGCGGCCCTCGCGCCACGGCGCGATGCCCCGGGCCGCCACCTGGCCGATGGCCCCCAGGCGCCCGCTGTTGTCGGCACCGATGCGCTGGCCGGCGGTGAGCAGCATGGCCGGCGCGCCATCGGGCGCCGCGTTGCGCACCACGCTGACCCGGCCTTCCTCGACTTCGACCCGCACATCGTCCTTGCAGGCCATGCCAGGGGTATGGCGTACCGAAAAACGTGTGCCGATCACCGTGATGCGCACGGCGCCGGCCAGCACGTCGAACGGGCGTTTTGCATCACCCTGCACCTGGAACACGGCCTGGCCATCGAGCAGCCGCACGACGCGGCGCTCGCGGTACAGGGTGACGGCCACGCGCGTGGCGGTGTCGAGCCGCAGCACGCTGCCGTCGGGCAGGGTAACGGATTGCTGCTGGCCACGCGCGGTGGCAAAGCTGGCCTCGTACACGGGCAGATGCCGCCAGTGTTGCCAGGCCAGGATGCCGCCGCCCGACGCCGACAGCGCCAGGGTGGCCAGCGCCGCCCTTGGCGCCAGCGCGGCCAGCCAGTGGCGGCGCGCCGGCGACGGCGGCGCCGCGGCGATGGCCTTGTCGGCGGCCAGCCGGCGGCGCAGCTGGTCGACGCCGGCGGCCGGCAAGGCGTCCAGGCGGGCCCAGTCGCCATGCCAGCGCGCATAGGCCTCGCCATGGGCGGGATTGGCCGCCAGCCAGGCATTGAACTGTGCCGCTTCCGCTGTGCTCAAGCTGCGCTCGCGGCGCGCGAACCAGTCCAGCGCCTGCTGCTCAAGGTCGCTGAGGGATTGGTCGGATGGCGATGGCTGGTTCATGTCTGGCTCACGGGCTCGAAGGTGGGGACGCGCCATCCTGGGCGTCCTGGCAGCGGCGGCAGGCCTGCATGGCCAGCTTGATATGGCGTTCCACCATGGTGACGGAAATGCCCATCCGGCGCGCCACTTCCGCTTGCGGCAGGCCGTCGAATTTATGCAGGATAAACGCTTCCCGGCAGCGCAGCGGCAGTTCACCGATCACGGCCAGCATGGCCTCGACGCCTTGCGCCGACATGGCGGCCGTTTCCGGTTCGCTGGCGGCGGGCGCGGACAGGGTGTCGAAATCGGCGCCGGCTTCATCGCCAGGGTCCGTATCAATCGCCTGGCCGCGCACGGCGCCGCGCCGGTGCCGGTCGATCACCAGGTTGCGCGCGGTGCGGTACAGCAGGGCGCGCGGTTCGGCCACGTGCTCGCCCGACTGCTGCAGGGCCAGCACGCGCACATAGCTTTCCTGCGCCAGGTCGGCCGCCGCATGGCGGTCGTTGACCGCGCGCGACAGGAAATTCAACAGTTCTCGGTAATAGCGTGTGAGCACAAATATCCAAAGCCGGGGGTAGGGCGCATGTAACTTGCAGGCTGGCTTTGCTACGTTGGCTGACCCGGGGGCGCGGGAATACCCCCTTGTTTTTTGCGGCGGCCCTGATTCTACAGGCTGCAAGACCATCCCGTCCATGCTTGACCTCGCTCAGTGCGGGGTGATGGGCGCCGCCTACAATCGGCGGATGCCCCTTTGCCAGGCCCGCCATGCGCCCACTTTTCTTCCTTTTCGTCCTCTCTTTATCGTGCGCCCACGCCTTTCCCACGGCGCCGCGCCTGAGCGGCGCGCAGCTGCTGGCCCAGTCCCAGCAGGACCCGCGCTACGCCAAAGGCTACCTGGCCGGCGTGGCCGATGCCGCGCAAGGCCGGCTGTGGTGCGACACGGGCCGTGTCAAATCTGTGGAGCTCGACGGCATCGTGATCGCCGGCATCAAGGCGCTGCCTGAGCCGGCACGCCAGGGCGACGCGGCGCGCCTGGCCGTGGCCATCCTGGCCAGCCGTTTCCCCTGTCCCCATCCACCAAAAAACGGGAGGTTGAGATGAAACCTGCATTCATCAAGCTGCGTGAAAACTACTACAGCGTGGCGGCCGTCGACCAGGCGGCCCTGTTCGGCGAAATCGGCTGGGAAGACCTGATCGGCAAGGACAGCTTCATCAACACCTGCGCCATCCGCATCAGCCTGGCCCTGATCAAGTCCGGTATCAAGCTCAAGGGCCGCATGGCGATCAACAAGGGCCCGTTCAAGGGCGCGCTGATCGAGCCGGGCCAGGCCAAGCTGGCGCATATGCTCGCCAGCCCCTCGCTGTTGGGTGCGCCCGAAAAATTCGCCAGGGACGCGGCCATCGACGGCATCGGCAACCGCAAGGGCATCGTGGCGTTTTTTCGCATTCCCGGCTACCTGGGCGGCGCCGGCGGCCATATCGACATCCTGCTGCCGTCCACCGGCGTCAAGGTGTGCGGCTCGGAATGCTACTGGACCTGCGGTGAAGTCTGGTTCTGGGAGCTGCGTTAACTGCGGAATTTCTTCGATTTTCCGCGCGAGGCGGCATTGTGTGCGCGCAGGATGGAGTCGACCCGTTCCGACGCATCGCGCGACAGATTCTGCGCCACCGCAATATCGGGGAAAAATTCCGGCAGGCGGTAACTGAGCCAGGCATATGCCGAGTAGTAGCGGCAGGTGTCTTCCACCTGCTGCAAATTCTGCGTGCCGCCGCCGTAGGCATGCTGGCGCAAGGTACTGGTCTTGCCGAGCGACAGATTCTTCGACCAGTGTTCCCACGCCGTCTGCAAGGACGGCACCTTGCTCGAGATCGGCACCAGCGACAGGGTGAACTTGTCGGCCACGGACAAGGGCAGGGTGTCGAGCCACAGCGCGCGTTCCTTCTGGTCTTCGGTAATGCGCGGGAAGAAAAAGCCGTCCGGCACGTCGATATTGTGGATAAAGCGGCGCAGCAGTTTTGATAGCGACTGCTCGCCCGTCACCGACGAAATCCGGTGCAAGTGTTCCAGCGACGGCGCCACGGCAAAGCCGCTGGTATTCAGCGGGTGCAGCTTTTCCTTGAGCAGGGCGCGCATCACTTCATGCGTCTCGTTGTCGTAGCCGGCCACCAGTCCTTCTTCATGCACGCCATAGCGGCCCGCGCGCCCGGCGATCTGGCGCGCCAGCGCGGCCGAAATCTCTTCCTCTTCGCGCCCGTTGTACTTGACGCTGGTGGTCATCACGATGCGCGCGATCGGCATGTTCAGGCCCATCGCCAGCGCATCGGTGCCGACCACGATATCGGCTGTGCCGTCGCGAAAACGCTGCGCCTGCGCGCGCCGCACTTCGGGCGACAGATTGCCGTAGACGGTGGCCACCGACAGCCCGGTTTCCGTGATCATGTCGCGCCACATCAGCACTTCGCGGCGCGAAAACGCGATCACCGCGTCGCCACGGCGCAGGTTGCGCACCTTGCGCACGGCGGTGGGCTCCATCGACAGCGGCGCCATGCGTTTCAGCACATGCACCTCCAGCGGACACTCCAGCCGTTCGGCCAGCGCCTCGATCGCGCGCCGCGCTTCCGGTGCGCCCACCAGGTAGACGGTGTGGGCCGGCGCGCCGCAGACGGCCGCCGTCCAGGCCGCACCCCGGTCCGGATCGGCCAGCATCTGGATCTCGTCGATGACGGCCACCTCGACCACGGTTTTCGTGTCCAGCATCTCCACCGTGCTGGCCACGTGGGTGGCGTTGTCCACCGTGCGGCGCTCTTCGCCCGTGATCAGGTTGACCGCCAGCGGTTTGCCGTGTGGCCGTGCCTCCTGCAGGCGCTCGTAGTTTTCCAGCGCCAGCAGGCGCAGTGGCGCCAGGTAGACGCCGTTTTTCGCTTTTACCAGCGCTTCCATCGCGCGGTGCGTCTTGCCGGAATTGGTGGGACCCAGCAGCGCGACAAAGCGGCGCGGCAGCCGGCGCGCCATCTCGAACGAGGCCGGATATTCGGCCAGGTTGATGCTCTGGCGCGTGCGCGCCGCATGCTGTTCTTCCTGCTGGCGCTCGATGGCGTGGTTGAAGCGCTGGCGGATGCGGTCGAACACCATGCCGGCCGGCTCCGACGTCTGCATGTCGGCCAGGGTATGCAGGAACAGCATCGGGTCGGCGTCGACGTCCTCGCTCTGGCCGGCGATATCGGCCACGAAATCGATCACATGCTGGCGCAGCTCGTCAAACACGGCTTGCCCGGCCCGTTCGCGCACCAGCGCCAGCTTGGCCTCGCGGTCCATCTTGCGCCACTTGGCCGGCCGCGCCAGCACGCCCTGGCTCGGCACCAGCGCATACGGCACGCGCAAGCCGCCCGCGCGAACTTCGCCCGAAAAGCGCACGAACACGCGGCCTTCCATCTTCACCAGCCGCACATGCTCGGCCAGTTCGCCCAGTTCCGCCACCAGGGTGGCGTCGTTATTGTCTTCGGCGAGGTCGTTGCTGTCGGCAGGAGTGCTGGCGGGTGGTGCGGAGGAAGTCATGGAATGCCTGGGTGTGGAGGATGCAGCACCGATTATACCGTGCCGGGCAGGGATGATCTGGCGCAAACCAGGCTTGTCCGGCAAGGCTATATTGAACGACTTGCCATGCAACTGCCGCCCACCGATATGCGCATCGTCCTCCTTGCCTTTGCCTTTGGCGCCGCATGGCTGCAGATGCAAGCGAGCCTGCCGCGGCACCCGGGGCTGGTGCTGATATTGCTGCTGCCAGTCTGCCTGGGCGCGCTGCTGTTGCTGCGGCGGCGCCACCTGGCCGTGAAGGCGGTGGCTGCGCTGGCCTGCGGCCTGGCGCTGGGTTTTTACTGGGCCGCGTGGCTGGCGCAACTGGCGCTCGCACCCCAGCTGGCGCTGGCCGACGAGGGCCGCGACATCACGATAATCGGCACCGTCGCCAGCCTGCCGTATCGATTCCAGCAGGGCGTGCGCTTCAATTTTGCCGTCGAAAGCGCCGGCGGCGACGTGGTGCCGCCGCTGATCGCCTTGTCCTGGTATGCCGGCTTTCGCGATGAAGTCACCAATGAGGTGGGTGACGTGCAGCCGGGCGAGCGCTGGCAGCTGACGGTGCGCCTGCAACGGCCGCACGGCAACGCGAATCCGCACGGTTTCGATTACGAGGTGTGGCTGCTGGAGCAGGGCGTGCGCGCCACCGGCTATGTGCGGCCGGCGCCGAGAGTGGATACACCGAACCTGCGGCTGGACAGCTTTGCACCCGGCTTCGGCAATGTGGTGCAGGCCAGCCGCGCGGCACTGCGCGCGCGCATCCTGCGCAGCCTGCGGGGCAAGGAGTATGCGGGCGTGATCGTGGCGCTGGTGGTGGGCGACCAGCGCGCGATTCCCCAGTCGGACTGGCAGGTGTTCAACCGCACCGGTGTCAGCCACCTGATTTCCATTTCGGGTTTGCATATCACGATGATCGCCGGCATGTTCGCGCTGGGCGCGGGCGCCTTGTGGCGGCGCTCCTTTTTCACCGACCGCCAGCTGCCCTTGTTCCTGCCGGCGCAAAAAGTGGCCGCGCTGGCCGGCGCCTTGGCCGCCTTGCTGTATGTGCTGCTGGCCGGCTTCGGCGTGCCGGCCCAGCGCACCCTGTATATGCTGATCGTGGTGGCGCTGGCCCTGTGTCTGGGCCGCATCACCAGCATTACCCACGTGCTGTGCCTTGCGCTGGGCGTGGTGGTGCTGCTCGACCCGTGGGCCGTGCTGTGGCCCGGTTTCTGGCTGTCGTTCGGCGCGGTCGCCACGATTCTGTATGCGACCGTCGGCCGCATGGCCAGTCATCCGGAAGTGGATGCCAGCCGCTGGCAGCGGGCCAGGGCCGCCATTGCGCTGGGGGCGCATACGCAATATGTGGTGACGGTGGGTCTGGTGCCGCTCACCATGCTGCTGTTCGCGCAGGTGTCCCTGGTGTCACCGGTGGCCAATGCGCTGGCGATACCCGTCATCAGCCTGCTGGTCACGCCCTTGTCCTTGCTGGGCAGCGTGCTGCCCGCGCCCTTGTGCGACTGGATCCTGCTGCTGGCGCATTTCCTGGTGCAGGTGCTGGCGCAGGTGCTGGACTGGCTCGGTGCGCGCCGCTTTGCCGTCTGGACCGCGCCCGTACCGCCGGCCTGGAGCTTTTGCTGGGCGGCTGTCGGCACCCTGTGGCTGCTGGCGCCGCGCGGCTGGCCGCACCGCTGGGCTGGCATGCTGAGCTGGATTCCGCTGCTGACGGCCATGCCGTCGAGCCCGCCACCGGGCCAGCTGTGGGTCACGGCCTTCGACGTGGGCCAGGGCATGGCCCTGCTGGTGGAAACGCACCGGCACCGCTTGCTGTACGACACGGGCCCGGCCTACGGCCTCGATTCCGACGGCGCCAGCAGGGTCATCGTGCCGTATCTGCGTGCACGCGGCATCGGCAAGCTCGATGGTCTGATCATCTCGCACAGCGATACCGACCACGCGGGCGGCGCCATCTCCTTGCTGGAAAACGTGCCGGTGGGCTGGCTGTCATCGTCCTTGCCCGATGGCCACCCGGCCGTCGACTTCCAGCGCAAGCTTGGCCAGCCTTACCTGCGCTGCGTGGCGGGCCAGCGCTGGAGCTGGGAAGGCGTGCATTTCGAGATGCTGCATCCGCTGGCCGAAGCCCATCACGACATCACCCTGAAACCGAATGCCCGCAGCTGCACCGTGAAAATCACGGCCGGCAAGCACGCGATTCTGCTGGCCGGCGATATCGAAGCGGCGCAGGAGGGCGAGCTGTTCGTGCGCGCGCGCGAGTCGCTGGCGGCCGACGTGCTGCTGGCGCCCCACCATGGCAGCGGCACCTCGTCGACGCAGGCATTCCTGAATGCCGTCCATCCGTCGCTGGCGATTTTCCAGGTGGGGCACCGGAACCGGTATCGGCATCCGAAGGCGGAGGTGTACGAGCGCTATGGCACGATGGGGATCACGCGGCTGCGCACGGATGTGGAGGGGGCGGTGATGATGAAATTTGGCGCCGAATTCGGTGCTGACAAGTATCGCAGCACGCACCGTCGGTACTGGCAGCGGCACTGAATCGTGTCATGACGATGTGCTTCATGCCACCCGCTCATCCGGAATCTCCAACCCCTTCTTCTTCACATACTCGAGAAACAACCGCGCCCCCTTGGCCATCCTCGACGTGCCATACACCGCATGCATGCTGGGATCGAGTTCTTTTGACGAAGTCAGGCGGTAAGCGGGGCACACGCGTATCAGCTTGCCGCTGGCCACCGCCGGCTCGGCCAGCCAGCTGGCCAGGCGGGCGATGCCGGCGCCTTCCAGCGCGGCCTGGAAGGTGGCGATGCCGGAGGTAAAGCGAAAGCGCGGCTGGACCTGGTAGCGCACATTGCGTTCACCGGAAACAAAGTGCCAGTCGCGCAGGATGCGCGGGGCGGAGTGCATGATGATGTCGTGGCCGGCCAGCTCTTCCGGCTCGCTTGGCGCGTCCATGCGGGCCACGTAGTCCGGCGCGGCGTACATGTGGCGGCGGTAGTTCCACAGGGCGTAGCCGATCAGCTCGCTGGACTGGGGGAAGGCGCCGCGGATGGCGAAGTCGAGCTTTTCCTGGATCGGATCGATCGACTTGTCCGAGAAATGGATGTCGACCGACACGTTCGGGTAGTCGCGCGAGAACTGCGCCACCAGTTTCGGCAAAAAGCCCAGCGACAGGATCTCGGGCGCCGAGATGCGCACCCAGCCTTGCGGGGAATTGCTCAGTTCGGCCAATTGATCTTCCGCTTCGGCCTGGGTTTCCAGCAAGTGCTTGGCCGAGGCGTAATAGGTTTCGCCGGCGGTCGTCAGGGTGAACTGCTTTTGCGTGCGCAGGATCAGTTCCGCGCCGATCGCTTCTTCGAGGAACTGGATGGCGCGCGTGACCGCCGACGGCGAGCGGCCCAGCATGCGCGCCGCGTGCACGAAACTGCGTTTTTCCACCACCGTGCAAAAGGCGCGGATTTCCCACATCAGCTTGATCGACATTCCCAGGTTCCCGCAGCGTAAAAGGACAGTAGAGCGCAGAGCGGCCCATTTCGTCAAGCGTTACGCCTGATTGCGTTTAGCGCAATATGAAGTTGCATCCAGAAAAACCGGCGCGGCCTATACTCGCCCTGTTGCCATCCTCTCCCTTGCCGCCATGCTGACTATTTCACTGCTGTGTTTATTTGCCTTTTTTGCCGGCCTGATCGATGCCGCCGTGGGTGGGGGCGGGCTGATCCAGTTGCCGGCGCTGTTCAACCTGATGCCGAACATGGCGTCGACGTCCTTGCTGGGCACCAATAAACTGGCGTCCGCTTGCGGTACCACGTTTGCGGCGCGCTCATTTATCGGCAAGGTGCATGTGCCCTGGCTGCTGGTGCTGCCGGCCGTGGCCGCGGCCTTCGTGATGTCGTTCATGGGCGCGGCCGCCGTGTCCTATGTGCCGCAGCAGGTGGTGCGGCCGATGGTGCTGGTCCTGATCATCATCATGGCGATCTACACGTTTATCAAGAAGGATTTCGGCAGTATGCGCGAGGCGCGCACGGTGGGTACCCGCGAACGCATCCTGGCGGTGGTGATCGGCGGCGCCATCGGTTTTTATGACGGCCTGTTCGGGCCGGGCACGGGCAGTTTTCTGATCTTCCTGTTTATCCGCGTGTTCGGTTTTGATTTCATTCTGGCCTCGGCATGCTCCAAGCTGGTCAATATCGCCACCAACGTCGCCGCGCTGGCCTTCTTTATTCCGGCCGGTCACGTCGTGTATGCGGTGGCCGCGCCCATGGCGGTGTGCAATATCCTCGGCGCGCTGACGGGCACCTGGATCGCCGTGCGCCGTGGCGCCGCCTTTGTGCGGGTGTTGTTCCTGGTGCTGCTGGTGATGCTGATCGTGAAACTGTCCTACGACATCTTCTTCAAGTAAAACCGTCATGAAAACCATCCGCGGCGTGCTGTGGGATAACGATGGCGTGCTGGTCAATACCGAGCAGCTGTTTTACGAAAGCAACCGTGATCTGCTGCTGCCCTACGGCATCGACCTGACGCCCAAGCAGTTTTTCGACTGGTTCCTGGACAATAACTATGGCGCCTGGCATCTGCTGCTGGGGCAGGGCCACAACCTCACGCTGGTCGACCGGCTGCGGCTGGAGCGCAAGCGCTTGTTCGGGGAACGGCTGCGCCAGGCGCGGCAGCTGGCGATGCCGGGCATGGACCACTTGCTGGACACCTTGCGGCCGCATGTGGGCATGGGCGTGGTCACCAGCGCCTACCACGAACATTTTGAACTGAGCCATGCGCACAGCGGCTTGCGCCAGCAGTTCGATTTCGTGCTGACGCGCGAGTCGTACGGCGCCAGCAAGCCGGCCCCCGACGGTTATCTGCTGGGCTTGCAGCACCTGGGGTTGGCGGCCGACGAGTGCGTGGCGGTGGAAGATGCGCCGCGCGGCTTGCGGGCCGCCAACGCGGCCGGACTGGAATGCATTATCTTGCGCAACCAGATGAACCGCCACCATGCGTTCGACGGCGCCTTTTGCGTGGTGGAGTCGGTCGCGGAACTTGCTGAAGTGCTGGCCTCGTTCGTGCCCGGCGCAACGGTGACTGCCCCGCAATTAGAGTGCGCGCTCTGATCCATCTGGCCGGCCTGCCATTACAATTATCCATCGCCCAGCCTGCCAGAACCCGCCATGACATTACCGCAGCTCCACTTTGCCCACGCCAACAGTTATCCTGCCGGCACCTACCGCCAGCTGTTTGCGCTGCTGGGCCAGCACTACGAGGTACAGGCGCTCGACATGCATGGCCACGATCCGCGCTACCCGGTCACGGCCGGCTGGCCCGGGCTGGTGCGCGAACTGGTCGATGACCTGGAACGCCGCTACAGCGCGCCCGTGATCCTGGTCGGCCATTCGCTGGGCGGCATGCTGAGCGTGATGGCGGCCAAGGCCCGGCCCGACCTGGTGCGCTGCGTGGTCCTGCTCGATTCGCCCGTGGTGGCCGGCTGGCGCGCCATGTTCGTGCGCCTGGCCCGTAACACGGCCATCGGCGAGCGCTATTCGCCGGCGCGTTTTTCGGCCCGGCGCCGCAAGGTGTGGCCGGACGCGCAGGCGGCGCATGACCACTTTGCCGCCAAGGAGCTGTTTTCCATCTGGGCGCCGCAGGTGCTGCGCGACTATATGGCCAGCGGCCTGGCGCCCCATCCCGACGGCGTGCAGCTGCGTTTTACGCGCGAAGTGGAAACAGACGTATATCGCGGCTTGCCGCACCATGTGGGCGCGCTGGTGAAAGACGGCTTGCCGGTGCCGGTCGGCTTTATTGGCGGCCTGGACTCGGTCGAATGCCGGCAGGCGGGCCTGGCGGCGACCAAAAAACTGGTGGGCAGGTTTTTCCGGCAAGTGCCGGGCGGCCACCTGTTTCCCATGGAGGCGCCCGAGCTGACGGCGCAGGTGATACATGAAATGATCACGGCCCTGCTGGCACGGCAGGTTTAGGCGAGGAAATTCGGGATGAGAGGGCCAAAGCCAGTGGGTTTTCGCGTAAAATCCTGCCATTCGGGCCGCTGCCCTCCAGGCTGCGCGCCCCAGCCATTCCGATATTCTAGAAAGATGCCCCAGCGATGACGATTAAAAGCGATAAATGGATACGCCGCATGGCGGAACAAACGGGCATGATCGAGCCGTTCGAACCGGGCCAGGTCAAGGAACGCGATGGCAACCGCATCGTTTCCTACGGCACTTCAAGCTATGGCTACGACATCCGCTGCGCCGATGAATTCAAGCTGTTTACAAACATCAACACCACCATCGTCGATCCCAAGGATTTTGACGCCAATAACTTCGTCGACGTCTCGGGCAAGGGCTATTGCATCATCCCGCCCAATTCCTTCGCACTGGCCCGCACCGTCGAATACTTCCGCATCCCCCGCAATGTACTGACGATTTGCCTGGGCAAGAGCACCTATGCGCGCTGCGGCATCATCGTCAACGTCACGCCGTTCGAACCGGAATGGGAAGGCTATGTGACGCTGGAGTTTTCCAACACCACCCCCTTGCCGGCGAAAATCTACGCCAACGAAGGCGTGGCGCAAGTGCTGTTCTTCGAGTCCGACGAAGTGTGCGAGACCTCGTACAAGGACCGCGGCGGCAAATACCAGGGCCAGGTTGGCGTGACCTTGCCGAAGACCTGATTCAGGGGCGCTGCATCAGCCAGTCCGCCAGGGCTGGCGAAGCGCGCTACAGCGGCGTCCGCCGCCAGGCCGCCTTTACCCGCCTTTACACTTGTGCATCTTTATCTGTAGGAAACTTTGCCGATAATAATGGTATTGACACAGAGAAGAGGCAATCATCATGGTATCGGCAATCGGTTCGGGCGGCGCGGTCAGCGCGGCCGCCAGCAGCAGCAGTTCCAGCAGCAGCACGCAAATTGCTGCCCTGCAGAAGCAGATCACGGCGGCGCAAAAGCAGTTGACGGAGTCGCAGAAGGGCGAACAGACGGAAACGGCGCAGAAATTGCAGGAGCAGCTGGCGCAGCAGATCCAGGCGCTGCAGGCGCAGATCGCGCAATTGCAGGCGGCCGCCGCTCAGCAGGCGCAGCAGAAACAGGACAGTCAGGCCGCCAGCAGCGCGGACACGGCCAGCAGCCCGGCCCGTTCGGCCACCTCGACCCTGGGCAGCATCATCGACACCCAGGCATAAGTTTTGATGTCAGCCCGGCTGTTTGGCGGGCAGGCGTATTTCCACGCACAGGCCGCCGCTGCTGCGGTTGCGTGCCGCAATGGTGCCGCCATGGCCTTTGACCACATGCTGGGCGATGGCCAGGCCCAGGCCATGGCCATCGGTCGATTTCTGCGTGTTGCTGGCGCGGAAGAAGGGCTCGAAGATGGCGGACAGGTCGGCCTCGGCCACGCCGGGACCATGATCGAGCACGCTCACATGTACCTGCCGGCCCTCGTCATGGCGCGACAGCACCACGCTGATGACACTGACGTCCGGGCTGTGCTTGATGGCGTTGCGCACCACGTTTTCCACCGCGCGCCCCAGCAGTTCAGCCTGGCCGTTGACGATGGCGCTGGCGATATCGGCGTCGCCGCTGACGGTGATGCCGATCTGGCGTCCGTCGGCCTCGGCTTCGAAACGGGCATCCTCGACGATATCGTGCAGCAGATCGGCAATGCTGAAGTCTTCGTTGAGCGGATTGACGGCGCCCGCTTCCAGCCGCGACAGTGTCAGCAGTTCGCCGACCAGCTTGTCCATGCGCACGCTTTCGCGCTCGATGCGGTCCATCGAGGCGGCCAGTTTGTCGGGCTGCTGGTGCGCCAGGCCGATGGCGGCCTGCAGGCGCGCCAGTGGCGAGCGCAATTCGTGCGACACATCGTGCAGCAGCCGCGTCTGGCTATCCATCAGGCTGCGCAAGCGGCCCGTCATGCGGTCGAAATCGCGGCCCAGATCGGTCAGTTCGTCGCCGCGCCTGGCGACCGCCTGGAAGCGCGGCGCCAGGTCGCCGCCGGAGGCCGCTTCGAAGGCGGCGCGCAGGTCGCGGATGGGGCGCGAAAAATACCAGGCCAGCAGGAAGGCGAACAGCAGGCTGGCCACGGTGGCGGCGATAATCGGAATAAAGGTGCGGTAGGGGCTGTCCATGCGCGGCCCTGGCGGCATGCCGCCCATGCCGCTGCCCATGCCGTCGCGGCGCGGTGGCTGGTTCATGCCGTTCATCCCGGGTGGCTGGCCGGGTCCTTCCATGCGCGGCCCCGGCGGCATGGCGCGGTTGCCCGCCATGCCCATGGCGTTCAGGGTTTCGCGCGCGGCGTCGGTGCCGGCGGTGCGGAAATGCTCGGAATAGGGCAGGAACAGCAGATAGCGCACACCGTCGCTGCCGGTCGCCTCGCGCACGACGGCGCGCGGCTGGTCTTGTTGCAGCAGGGCGCGCGCCTTGTCCAGCATGGCCGGCTGCACGCTACGGCCCATCAGCTCGCGGCCGCCGCCATCGACCGCCATCACGCGCATGCGTTCGAGCTTGCCGATAAACTGCTGCAGCGCCTTGCTGCCGCCCGCTTCGAGGGTGGCGGTGGCCGCTTCGATGGCCATTTGCGCCGGCGGGCTGGTATCGATTTCCTGCGTCCGCGCCTGCTGGGCGGCGCGGCTTTTCAGCCAGAAAGTACCACCGATGCCGATGGTGGCGGCGACCTGGGCCAGCAAGATGCACAGGAAAAACTTCCAGAACAGACGGCCCACGCTTATTCCTTGATCAACTGGTAGCCGAGCCGGTACACGGTCTGCAGGCAGGAGCGGCCGTCGTCCAGGCTGCCGAGTTTGCGGCGCAGGCTGCTCAGGTGCACGTCGATATTGCGGTCGAAGCGGGCCATGGGCCGGCCCAGCCCCAGTTCGGACAATTGATTCTTGCTGACCGGCTTGCCGGCATTGCGCACCAGCACTTCCAGCAGGTTGAATTCCGTGCTCGTCAATTCCAGCTGCACCCCGGCCCAGGCGGCGCGGCGCTGTTCCGGCCACATCGTCAGGTTGCCCACGATCAGCGGCGCCGTGGCCGAGGTGTCGAGCGGCACGGCTTGCGAGCGGCGCAGGATGGCGCGGATGCGGGCCGTCAGTTCGCGCGGCGTGCACGGCTTGGTGACGTAATCGTCGGCACCCAGTTCCAGGCCGACGATGCGGTCGGTATCGTCGCCACGCGCCGTCAGCATCAGGATCGGCAGGCGGCTGCCGGCGCGGATGCGGCGCAGGGTTTCCAGGCCATTCATGCGCGGCATCATCACGTCGAGGATGGCGATGGCGTACTGGCCCGTCAGCGCTTCGGCGGCGCCCCGTTCGCCGTCATGCACGGCTTTCGCTTCAAAACCTTCCTGCTCCAGGTATTCCTGGAACATGCCGACCAGTTCGATGTCGTCGTCGATTAACAATACCTTGCTCATGCGTATGCGTCTTCCTGATTTTTCCGATGTTGATCGGCCATGATAGCAGCCCCGGCCAGGGCCTTTGCTGCGTTTTACCCGCTTTTACATTGCTTCCTTTATACAGTTTTTCACATTGCTTTACACGTTTTTACCTGGCGCTGACGTTGCTTTACATGCAAGCGCCGCACAATCGAGTCTCATTGAAACGAGAGGAATTCGAGCATGAAACAAGCAACTGTCATGATGTCGCTGCTGCTGGCCACCGCCCTGGGCGCACCGCTGGCGGCCCATGCCCAGCAGGGGCCTGACCACGGTCCTGGCCCGGGTCCGGGTTCACGCATGGAAGGCCCGGGCCGCGGTTTCGGTGCGGGCTTGCCGCCCTTCCTGCGCGGCGTGGAACTGAGCGAAGCGCAGCAGGACAAGGTCTTTGCCGCCACCTACGCCCAGGCGCCGCTGCTGCGCGAACAGCAGAAGATCGCCTTCAAGGCGCATGAACAACTGCGCGAGCTGGCCTCGTCGAACCACTATGACGATGCGAAAGCCGTGGCGCTGGCCAATGGCGCGGCGCAGGCGATGGCGAAGATCAGCCTGCAGCATGCGCGCCTGGAACAGCAGTTGCTGGCCGTGCTGACGCCGGAACAGCGCAAGCAGGTCGAGGCGCGCCGCGACGAGGACGGTCCGGGCAACGACCGCGGCCCCGCCCCGCGCGGTGAAAAATAAGTCCAATGTTTGTCGAGGGAGAAAACCATGAGCATCAGCGCCGTCAATTCCAGCAGCGCCGCCAGCCAGCTGGCCGCGTTTGCCCGCCTCAGTGGCACCAGCAGCACCAGCGGTACCGGCAATACCACCAGCGTGGGCGGCACGCCGCCACCGAAGCCTGACGACAGCGCCTTCCTGGACGCCATTTCCAGCGCCTTGTCGTCGATCGGCGTGACGGTGGCCGATGGCGAGTCGGACACTTCCGACGAGGCCAGTTCCAGCGGCACTTCCGGCACGGCCGATGCCGGCCAGGCGCTGGGCGCCTTTTTGCACCAGCTGATGGGCAGCCTGCGCGCGCAAGGTGGCGGCGGCGGGGGCGAGAGTGGCGAACAGGGCGAGGGCGGCGAGCCGCCATCGGGCCCGCCACCGGGCGGCGGTCGCGGACCGGGCAATATCGAATCCGACCTGCAAAGCCTGCTTTCAAAACTGAGCTCGTCCGGCAGCGACGGCACGGCCAGCACCGACAGCAGCGTGAGCGAGCTGCAATCGAGCTTTTCCAGCCTGCTGAGCGCGCTGGGCGGCAGCAGCAACAGCGGCAGCTCCGACAAGCTGGCCAGCTTCCTGCAAGCCCTGTCTGGCAGCCTGGGCTCGGCCAGCGCCGGCGGCAGCCTGTCGTCCAGCGGCAACCTGGTCAATACAACGGCCTGAACCATGAACCGCAAGCCAGCCAACAGGGTCAAACACAGCATGGGCGACAAACTCATGCAGTGTTGCTTCCTGTGCGCCAGCCTCAGTCCCGCGCTGGCCGGCTTGCCCCACCTGATGGAGTACGTATGGATTTACATGATTTCGGCCTGGCGTCCGACCTTGAAATGATGCAGCGGCAGGCGCTGGAACGGCGCCGCCTGCTGCGCTGGGTGCTGGCGGGCGCCGCCACCTTGCCCTTGATCAGCTGCGGCGGTTCCAGTGCCAGCGATACGGCGTCGACCGGCACCACGGCCACCGGCACCACCGGCACCGGTACCACGGCCACCACCCCGACCACCACCGCCTGCGCCGTGATCCCTGAAGAGACGGGCGGACCGTATCCGGCCGACGGCACCAACACCAATGGCGGCAGCATCATCAATGTGCTGAACCAGACCGGTGTGGTGCGCAGCGATATCCGCAGCAGTTTCAACGGCGCCACCGGCGTGGCGGCCGGCGTACCGCTCACCATCAAGCTGCAGCTGGTGAACGCCAACGCCAGCTGCGCCAGCCTGGCCGGCTATGCGATTTATCTGTGGCATTGCGACCGCGACGGCCTGTATTCGCTGTATTCGAGCGGCGTGACGGCGCAGAACTATCTGCGCGGGGTGCAGGAAACGGACAGCAGCGGCAGCCTGTCGTTTACCACCATCTTTCCCGGCTGCTATGCGGGGCGCATGCCGCACGTGCATTTCGAAGTCTATCCCAGCCTGGCCAGGGCGGCGGCCGCCAGCAACCGCATCAAGACCTCGCAATTCACGTTTCCGCTGGCGACGCTGAACGAGGTCTACACGGCCAGCGGCTACACCTCCAGCGTGCGCAACCTGGCGCAGATCAGCTATGCCACCGACAATGTCTTCAGCGACGGCACCAGCTTGCAGATGGCGGGCGTGACGGGCAACGCCACCGATGGTTATGTCGTGACGCTGACAATCGGCGTGAATGGCTAGGTATTCATGAAACCCAGGTCGCGCTGGGTAAAATTGGCCAGGTTGGGAAATACCTCGCCCAGCTGGCTGTCCGGCACGCCGAACCATTTGGCCAGGGTGGCGCCGTACTGGTCGACCGAGATGGTCGGCAGCAGCGAGCCGGAACCGACGTCGAGCGCATGGCCCAGGCCGGAGGCCGGGAAGGCGCCGTAGATATCGCGGCCGCGCACGGCGCCGCCGACGACGAAGTGGTGCGCACCCCAGCCGTGGTCGGTGCCGTCGCCATTGCTGGTAAAGGTGCGGCCGAAGTCCGAGGCCGTGAAGGTGGTGACCTGGCGCCGCAGGTCGGTTCCTTGCAGCGCGGCCAGGGTGGTGTCGAAATACGCCAGGGCATGCGCCAGGCGGGCCATCAGGTCGGCCTGCTGGATTTTTTGCCGGTCGTGCGTGTCGAAGCCGCCCAGGGTCACGTAAAACACCTGCCGCTTGGCCCCCAGCGCGCTGCGCCCGCCGATGATGCGCGCCACCGTCTGCAGTTGCACCGCCAGCGGATTGGTGGCCGCCACGCCCGTGGTCGGATTGATGTAGCTGGTCGGATTGGGCACGCCGGTGGGGCCGGCGGCCAGCATGGCGCCGCTGAGGATGGACTGGCTGGAGATGGCGCGCTGCACCGCCGATTTCTGTTCCTGTTCGATCAGGTCGTTGCCGGCGTCCGCCAGAATGGCTTGCAGCGCGCTGGTCCCGGCCGCGGTGCCGAACAGGTTGGCGCTGATGCCGCGAATCGGCACGGCGCCCGCCTGGCCGACCTGGAACTGGCGCACCTGCTGGCCGCTGAGGAAGACCGTGTTGCCGGCCGCCGAAATGGTGGTAAACATGGCATTGGCATTGCCGGCCATTGCCAGGTCGCCCAGGCGGCCGCCCCAGCCCACGCTGGCGCCTTCGGGCTGGCCCGATTGCCAGGTCGATTGCTGGTCGTTGTGCGAGAACAGCTTGGGCGGCAGCGCCACGCTTTTCGCCTTGTACTGGGCCAGCGTGGTCGGCGCGATCAGGGTGCCGACATTGGCCACCACGGCCGCGCGGCCGCCATCGAACAATTCCTTCAATGGCCCCAGGCTGGGGTGCAGTGCAAAGCTGCGGCCGGCCTGCGCAGTGGCGGGAACGATGGGCAGCACGCCGCCCGTTTCGCCGGTGCCCGGCAGGTGGATCGAGTCGCTGCCGCCGGTGTTGCGCACGCGCAGGTATTCATTCCACGATGCGCTGTCGGTGGCCAGCACGGTATTGAAGGCGTCGTTGCCACCGTTCAGGAACAAGCACACCATGGCCTTGTAGTCGCCTGCCGACTGGGCGGCGGCATTGCCCATGGCGGCCAGGTTCAGCGCGAACGGCGCGGCGCCGGTGCCGGCCAGGGTCAGCATGGAGCCGAGGAAGCGGCGGCGGGAAAAATGGGGAGCATTGATGGTCATGTCGTGTCCTTTTACTTCTGCACCAGATATTCGGTCGAGGCCATGGCCAGGAAAATCGCCAGCTTGACCCGGTTTGCCTGCAGATTGGCGATCTGCGGGGCATTGGTGGCGCTGGCGGCAGGCAGGGTGATGCTGTTGACGGCGTTGACGATCTGCCCGCGCAGCCGTGACGACATGGCGCCATTCATCATCAGCAAATCGACCCGGTCGACCAGCGCGTTGGCGTCGGCGCTGAGCGCCAGTTCCCTGGTGTAGTCGGGTTTGACCAGGCGCGCGTCGCCGATGCCGGAATTGATGGCCTCCTGCATGAAGTTCAGGTAGCCGGTCACCGACGGCTCCGAAGTGATCTGCATTTCAGGCGCCACCAGGCCCGCGCTGGCGATGGCGGAATTGGGCGGCACATAGGAAGGGCGGTAGAAATTGAAGACGGAAGGCGCATTGAGCGGACTCTGTCCCAGGCCGCTCAGTTGATCGTCCAGGTAGTAAATATTGTAGATGCCGTTGGCGGGTTTGGCGTCGAAGGCGCGCATCCAGTTGGCCAGGCGCAGCAGGGGTTCGCGCAGCTTGCCTGTGCGCATGGTGCTGCCGGCCATGGCCACCGCATCGGGGTCGAGCAGCACGGCGCGCACGATGGCCTGCATGTCGCCGCGCACGCCCTTGCCATTGTTGGCAAACACGGCCGAGACCCGGCCGATATACGCCGCGCTGGGGTTGCTGGTGACCAGGCGCTGGATCAGCTGGCGGCTGAAGAAGGGCGCCGCGTTCGGATGGTTGAACAGGGTGTCGAGCGCCAATTTGATGTCGTCGTCGCCGCTGGTGGCGCCGGAAATGCTCTGGCCGAGAAAGCGCTTTTCGCTGGTCGAATGGAAGGCCGCATACATCTGCATCGGCTTCGAATCGCGTTCAGGGTCGGCGACGCTGCCGTTGAAACGGCCATTGGCCTGGTCCGGGCCGGCCCAGCTCAAGCCCGTAAATACCTTGGCCAGGCCCGCCACGTCTTCGCGCGTGTAGGTGTCGATCGGCTTGCCGCCGGACATTTTCACGCTGCCGTCCGGGTTCAGCTGGACCAGGCCGATGGTAAATAGCTGCATCACTTCACGGGCGAAATTTTCATCGGGCGTACGGGTGCCCGATTCCTTCTGGTTGCGCAGGTGCGACAGGTAAATGCCCATCATCGGATGGCGCGCCACGCCCTCGAGCAGGTTGCGGAAGTTGCCGAAGGCGTGCTGTCCCAGCATGTCGTAGTAGCTGGAGGTGCCGCGCACCAGCGGCCGGACGGTCTCGTTCTGCATCGAGATGACGAAGATCTGCGACAGGGCGAACGCCACGCGCTGGCGCAGCTGGTCGTCGCCGCGGATGGCCTGCTGCCAGAAGGTTTCATAGAACGCCGTGAAGCCGACCCGCGGGCCGCCCGAAGCGACCTGTGCCGCCAGCAACTTGTCCATATAGGCGAGGTGCAAGGTTTGCGGCTTGGCGAACTGTTCGGCAAACCAGGCGTCGCTGTCGCTGGCGGCGAGCGCATCGATGGCCGCCATGTTCGGGCCGAACGTGGCGCGGGCAAGAAAGCGCGACGCTTCCTTGCGGGTAAACACGCGCGCCGCCACCGGGGCCGGCACGGTTGGCGTGACCACCACCGGCGGCGTGACCGTACCGGGATCGGCCGGCACGGTTGGCGTGGCCGGCGTGCCGGTGGCTGGCGGCGGCACGGTGACCACCGGTTGCTGCGCGGAGGGTGTCTGGCTGTCGCCGCCACCGCCGCCGCCGCAAGCGGCCAGCAGGCTCAGCAAAGTCGACGCCAGCAGGCGGCGCAGGTTGGGCTTGGTCATTTAGTTTCCGTTGGGCAAGTGATTCATGGCTCCGTCATTGTAGGGCCATGCCCGTTCCACATCTATTGGCAAAGCGACTTTTCGTCTTGATCACTTCCTGTTTTGCGTGCGGATGGGCGTATTTTGCTGGAAGTTAAGCTGTATTTCGGAAAGATTTTTATTGTGTTAACGGGAAATATTTTTACGCTTCGATGGCAAGTGTCGCATATTCGACACGTAAAAATTTCCCTAAATAAAGCTTGTCTGAAAAGCACATGGCGAAGCGAAACTGGCTTCGCCGGAAACCATGGTTTTTACGCCATGGACGAAGCTTGTTTCGCCGGTTTCCCGCATGTCACCGGCGCTGCGGGCTGGCACGCGGCTTGCAAAAACAGGGCGGCGGGGCATGCCCCAAAACTTCCAGTTACAGGAGCGCGCCATGAGCAGCCGTTTGCTTGCCTACCGTCCCGAGATGGAAATGCCGATGCCGGCCGCCGTGCTGCCCTTGCAGCACGAGGACGAACTGGCGTTGGCGGCGCGGCTGCTGGAAGTGCGGCGGCCGGGGCAGTTCGACGCTTTTCTGTCGCACTTGCTGGCCACCACCCGCGCCGGGCGGCAACTGCGCGGCACACCGCTGGCGCTGCCCTTGCGCCAGTTGCTGAACCGCGTGCTGGCGCCCCTGATGCCGCTGCATGGCGCGGCCCAGGAGCACAAGCGGCGCGCGGCGCGCATCTTCGGCATGGAACTCGAAGGGCTGAGTCCGGAAGACAAGGAATTTGAACTGGCGCGCCGCATCGTGCAACTGGCCTGCGCCGTCAATACGGCGCTGGCGCGCCAGGAGGTTGCGGCGGGCGCTGCGCCGCAGCAGAAAGTGGCATCGGCCTTGCTGCAGGTGACGCGCACCCTGGCGCCGGGGTTGCTGAAGCATGCGGCGCAGGCGTCCAGGCCGCCGGCGCCGCCGTATCACTCGTCTACCACCGTTTTACCACTGTCACACTCACGGGAGCGCATCATGCATGACATCGATCGTACGACCATGGAATACAACCAGGAAGCGACTGGCTTCGAAGCCGAGCAGTTTGAATTCGGCCAGGGCGAATGGAGCGGCGAGGGCGGCGGCAACGCCCTGTTTTCGGAGGCCGAGGAAATGGAACTGGCCAATGAATTGCTGTCGGTCAGCAACGAGGCCGAGCTGGAACAGTTTCTCGGCAATTTCCTGCGCAAGGCCGCTTCGGTGGCCGGCAGCGTCATCAAGTCGCCCATCGGCCAGGCCGTGGGCGGCGTGCTCAAGGGCGTGGCGAAAAAAGCCATCCCGCTGGCCGGCGGCGCCATCGGCGGCTATTTCGGCGGCCCGCTGGGCGCCAAGATCGGCAGCGGCCTGGCCTCGGCGGCCGGCAATGCGCTGGGCCTGGAGGCGGAAAGCGGTTCCGGCGAAGAGCGCGAGTTCGAAGGCGCGAAACAGTTCGTGCGGCTGGCGGCCGATACCGTCAACCGCGCCACGCAGGCGCGCGGCGGCGATCCGCGCGCGGTCGCCCAGCAGGCGGCCAGCGCGGCGGCGCGCCAGTTCGCGCCGGGCCTGTTGGCACGCCAGGGTGGGCAGCTGGCCGTGCAGAATGGCGGCCAGGGCCGGCCAGGCCAGGGTGGGCGCGCGGCCAGCGGCCGCTGGGCGCGCCAGGGCCAGAAAATCGTCCTGTACGGCGTCTGAGATCATGGCCATCGGCGCCTACGCCGCCTGGATGCTGGGCCAGGAAGCGCGCTCGCTGCTGGCGCGCCTGGGACGGCTGGAACCGTTCGCGCTGATCGAGCCGACGGTGCTGGCCGCCGCCCTGATGCCCAGCGCCCAGTCGGCCATCGAAAGCCAGCTGGTGCAGGGCCGCCGGGAACTGCGGCGCATGGTGGCGCAGTTCCAGTGGTGGTTGCGGCGCGAACAGGCCGACCGCGCCAGCAGCGCCACCCCGGCCGAGGCGCAGCGCCGCTTCACCTTTTTGCGCCTGAAATTCAATGCGGCGCTGACCCAGTTCGACCTGTTCAACGAAGTGATCACGCAGCGCAGCGAACACAAGACGGGCGTCTGGCTGTCCGGCCTCGATATCGTCGCCGCCGATGCGCTGGCGCTGCCCCTGCCGTACCGCTACTACCAGAGCCCACCGCTGATCTGCTACCTGGACCGGGGCCCGGGAGCGGCGATACGCCGCGCGCGCACGCGCCTGCCCGGCGGCGGCGAAAATCCGGTCGCCATCATTCGCCTGCCGCGCGAACGCATGATCGGCAGCGGCATCGCCTCGTCGCTGGTGCACGAGATCGGCCACCAGGGCGCGGCCCTGCTGGACCTGGTGGCGTCCTTGCGCCCGGTGCTGCAGGCGATGCAGTATGGCGGCAGCGGCGCGGTGCATGTGTGGCAGTTGTGGGAGCGCTGGATCTCCGAGATCGTCGCGGACTTCTGGTCGCTGGCGCGGGTCGGCGTGGCGGCCACCCTGGGCCTGATCGGCGTGGTCAGCCTGCCGCGCGTGTTCGTGTTTCGCCTGAATGTCGACGATCCGCACCCGGTGCCGTGGCTGCGCGTGCGCCTCAGCTGCGCCATGGGCCGCGCCCTGTATCCGCACCCGCAATGGACGCGCATCGAACAGCTGTGGCTGTCGTACTACCCGCCCGAGCGCCTGCCGCCGGCCCAGCAGCGCTTGCTGCAACAACTGCAGGCCAGCATGGCGGCGCTGGTCGGCCTGCTGGTGCAGCACCGGCCGCCGGCCCTGCGCGGGCGCTCGCTGGTCGAAGTGATGGCTGTGCACCAGCGTCAGCCGGCCCTGCTGGCCAGCCTGTTTCGCCAGTGGAGCGCGGCGCCGCGCCAGATGTACCAGGCGTCACCGACCTTGGTATTCGCCGTGCTGGGCCAGGCGCGCGCCAGCGGCAGCCTGAGTCCGGAAGACGAAAGCGAGCTGCTGGGGCGTTTGCTGACCCACTGGGCCCTGCGCGCCACCCTGGACACTTCGGAACTGTGTGCTGATGTATTAAGCCATAACCCATTGCGGCATAACCCTTTGCGCCATGGGCAGCTGGCGGATGGCGCGGTGCCGCGCCTGGCGTCACGATTGATTATCCATTGAGGAGAATGACATGAGCAGCAAACGCAGGGCCGCAGGCCACGCAGGCGCAGGCCCGATAGAAGCGGGCGGCAGCATCGCCGTCACCGTACACGAGCAGGACAGCGGGAGGGTGGTGGTCAACGCCGCCATCAGCCTGTACCGCCGGGGCAGCGCCGATTGCGCCGGTTTCGAGCCCGCCAACTGGCTCGCCGATCCGGCCATGCTGGTCGGCGTGCGCTGGACCGATGGCGGTGGCGGCACCGTGTTTTCGCAGTTGCCGCCGGGCGCCTATGTGGGCGTCTACGGCAACTACCCCACCACCGCGCCGCAGTGCGTGCAGGTGCAGGCCGGCTGCGCCGCCACGCTGTGCTTCCAGCCGCAATTGAATCCGCAGGTCGAGCTGGTGTTTGAAAACAGCGACTGCCAGCCCAGCGACTGCAGCTACGGCCGCGTCGGCGACCGCGCGGTTGCCACCGTCACGTTCGACGGCGACCAGAGCGTCGACGGGCGCACCCTGGTGCAGGTGCTGGCGGCGTCGCCGTGGACGCCGCTGCGCGGCAAGGCCAATATGTTTTCCACACCCGTGCGGCGCGCCGGCATGCACCGCTTCGCGGCGCAGGTGATGCTGTCGCAGCGCCCGGAAATGCGCAGCCTGCTGCCGACGCCCGAAGGCCTGACGCCAAACGCCATGCTGGCCGTCGACGCCGAATACGACACCGAAGAACGCCAGCCGACGCCGATTTCCGGCAATCTCGGCGTGTCGCTGACGCGTACCGAAACCGAGCCGACCGAAGACCTGCCGCTGTGGACCCTGATCCGCAACAGCACCGAGGCCATGTCGTTCACCAATTACCTGCATTTCATGGACAGCCTGTTCTGCGGCGACCTCGGCAGCGTGCGCGGTTTCGAGGAGGGCCGCTTCGCCCGCAAGGCCGACGCCTTCCAGTCGCTGAAACAGCGGCGCGCGCTGCCGTTTTCGGACGCCGATTCCTACCGCGTGCTGAAGGTGGCCACCGAGGCCTTCGTGATGGTCAATTGCGGCGTGCTGAACCAGCCGCTGGCCTTTAACCTGGCCGAGGACAACGCCTACCTGGACCGGCGCGATATTCCGCAGGGGCGCGACCTGGAAACGGTGCTGCGCAACGACTACCTGGAAAACATCGACGGCTTCCAGACCTTGCCCTACCTGGCCGTGATCCGCCGCAAGCTGCCCGATATCCCGATCAGCATCCCGCGCGGCCAGGAAGGCGAGGTCGATGTGTGCTTCGGGATCATCCAGGAAAAGCTGGCCAATCCCTGCCTGCTCGAACTGATCTGGTCGTACTGGCACGAGGAGGGCATGCTGGTGCAGACCATGAACGCCATCGCCCAGCGCTTCCAGAACCTGCGCGCGCCCGGCAGCCAGCTCGACCCGCTGGCGAACACGGAAATCGACACCTTGCGGCCGCTGAACAATCTGCTGTGGGGCTACACCCAGGACGAGCAGCATAGGCTGACGGTGATGCGCCGCAACTACGAGTACGACCATCATTACGGCGTGCGGCTCGATGGCAAGGCGGTGCAGCACTTCCGGCCAGCCGACAGCCGCTCGAAGTTCCTGGAAGCCTTCCATCATCTGCTGCGCCTGCTCACTTCCTTCTACAAGCAGGATGACGACACCACCGTCAAGGCCGACGCCTTCCCGGTGCTGAACGCGCTGAAGGAGATCCACCTGATCCTGTCGCAGGGCGCCAGCAACCAGTTCGGCGACCTGCCGTCCACCGCCCGCATCGAAATGCTGATGCAGCAATGGATGCTGGCGCGGCCCGAGTTCCGCGAATTTTTGCCCACGCGGGTGATGGTGGCGTATCCGGAAGGGTGGATGGACCGGGTCGACGCCATGAAGAAACTGCAGGGCTGGACCGATACCAGCGTGGTGCATTTCCGCAGCCTGGCCATCTTCGGCGAACAGCTGCTGCTGTCGGTGCGCTACGGCAACTGGAGCGATATCTACGAGCCGACCCAGGCCTTCAACTGGGCGCGCTTCTGGCGCCCGCAGGTGCAGGGCTATATCCACGCCTACCGCGCCGTCACGGGGGTCGACCTGTCGGCGAAAGCGGGCGATCCGGCGATCGAAGCGACCATGCCGTCGGTGCTGCTGCGCCAGCGCATGAACCAGCAGCTGCGCAGCGTGTAGGACGGTGCGGTGTGGCGCGCATGCTGGACTTTTGCAGCGCCCTGTACCTGGGCATGCGCCACCCCTCATCCGCACTGGCGTCGTGGGCCGCGCTGACCCTGGGCCAGCCGGCCGCTCTGGGCGAGATGGCCGGCGCGCCCAGGATCGCCGCGCGCCTGGCGCGGCTGCAGGGCTGCCAAGCGGCGTGCCTGCTGCCGTCGACCCTGCATCTGTACTGGGACCTGTTCGGCATGTTCGCCGGCGAACCGCTGGTGCTGCTGGTGGACCAGGCCAGCTACCCGATCGCGCGCTGGGGCGCCGAGCGCGCGCAGGCGCTGGGCTTGCCGCTGCGGTGCTTTGCCTGCGGCGACCTGCCGGCGCTGGATCGCCTGGTGCGCTGCTGGCGCAAGGCCGGCCGCCGGCCCCTGATCCTGGCCGATGGGTATGTGCCGGGCCGGGAGCGGGCGCCGCCGCTGGCCGGCTACGCGGCGCTGGCGCGGCAGGCGGGCGGCTATCTGCTGCTGGACGACACGCAGGCGCTGGGCATATCGGGGCCGGACGGCGGCGGCTCGGCGCGCCGGCATGGCTTGCGCGGCGAGCATATCGTCATCGGCGCGTCGCTGGCCAAGGGTTTCGGCGTGCCGCTGGCGGTGCTGGCCGGCCCCGATGCATTGATCAGGCGCTTCACGGCCCATAGCCAGACGCGCGTGCATGCCAGTCCGCCGTCGGCCGCCGTGCTGGCGGCGGCCAGCCGCGCCTTGGCCATCAATGCGCGCCATGGCGCATGCTTGCGCGCCAGGCTGGCGGCGAATGTGGCGCAGTGGCGCGCCGGGCTGGCCAGCGCCGGCATCGCTAGCCGGGGCGGCGCGTTTCCGGTGCAGCACCTGCCCGGCCGCGCGCACTGGCAGGCGGGCCTGCAGGTGGCCGGCGTGCGGGCGCTGGCGCACACAGGAGGCTTGACGTTTTTGCTGCGGGCCGACCACGCGCCGGCGCAGCTGGCGCAGGTGATCGACCTGCTGGACTGTTACGCAAGGAGGCGATATGAACGAGTCATTTGAAGTGCTGCCGTTTGGCGCAGCCGTACAGGGTGAATGGGGACAGGAGCAAGAGTGGGAACAAGAGCAAGAGCGGGAGTGGGAGGGCGAAGGCGAAGGCGAGGGGGAAGAGGAGTGGGAGGACGAACGTTGGCGCGGCGCCGGCGGTGGGCGCGGCCGGGGAGGGCGCTTGCGTCCGCGTCCGCCGCTGCGTGGACCGCGCCGCCCCGTGCCGCCGCGCTACCGGGGCTGGGGCAGTTACCCGGTGGCGTATCCGGTGCTGTATCCGACAGCGCAGCCGTCGCCGCAGCCCGAACCCTGGAATGACCAGGATGCCGGTCAGGACGCTGGCGATGGCGACGGGCAGGGCGAAGTGCCGCCTGTGCTGGCCGCCACCCTGGGCCGCGTGCGCGAGGCGGCCGGCCTGAACTACCAGTCGGTGGGCAAGCTGGCGCAAGCCGTCAGCAATGCGAAAGCCACCGGCGCCGGCCTGTACCTGATCGAATTCGATACCAGGGACGGCCGGCGCGCCTACAGCGGCCAGACCGACGATTTGCGGCGGCGCCTCAAGCAGCACCATTTGTGCGGCAAGATGATGGGGCTCGACCTGTCCGGCCATGAGGTGTACGTGGCGCCGCTGAAGTCCGCCACGCAGCGGCGCCTGGTGGAAAAAAGCATCCATGCCGATATGTTCACCCACCGGCGCGGCGTACTGACCAACCAGCGGCGCGAACTGGAAGTGGCGGTGATGGGCGAGACGTGGGGCTGATATCAACAAGGGAGGTCGTCATGCATCAACTGCAATGCGGCTGCAGGCAATGCCGGCAACGCGCCGGCGCAGGCGCCGGCTTTGAAGTGCTGGAGTTCGGCGCACAGCCGGCCTTGTTCGGCGAACAGGAAGAACTGGAACTGGCCATGGAGTTGCTGGAAGTGGCCAGCGAAGAGGAACTGGAGCAGTTCCTGGGCAAGGTTTTCAAAAGCGTCTGGAAGGGCGTCAGGAAGATCGCCAAGCCACTCGGCGGCGCCTTGAAGGCGGTGGTGAAGACGGCCTTGCCGTTCGTCGGCGGCGCGCTCGGCTCGATGATCCCGATTCCCGGCGTGGGCACGGCGCTCGGTTCGGCCCTGGGCCGTGCCGCCAGCAATGCGCTGGAACTGGAATTTGGCGGCGCGCTGTCCGGCGAGGATGAACTCGAGGTGGCGCGCCGTTTCGTGCGCGTGGCCGGCCAGGCGGCGCGGCTGGCCGGGGATTCGGACGGCAGCGCGCGTGCGGTGGAGAGCGCCCTGACGGACGCGCTGCGGCAGCAGTTGCCGCACTTTCGCCCGGCGCCGCCGCAGCGGGCAGGCGGCGCCGGAACCGACGGCGACAGCGGGCGCTGGCAGCGGCGCGGCAACCGCATCGTGCTGACCGGCGCAGTGCCGCCAGCCTGAGTCAGGGCGGGCTGGCCTTGGCTGCGCAAGCCGCCGCCTTGCGGCGCAGTTGCAGGGCGCGGTCGGTCACGCCCAGGCGGGCGGCGGCGCGCTGGTTGTTGCCATGTTCTTCGTCGAGCACCAGGCGCACCGCCTCTTCGGTGGCGCAGCGCGTGATATGGGGCAGCTTGAGTCCCAGGCCGAGGGCGCGTTTGACGCCGGCCTCGAACTGCCGGTCGGGCCAGACCGGCGCGAGCTGGCATTCCTCGGGCGGCAGCGCGCCGATGGTGATCGGGCCGGGGCCGCAATGGCGCTGCCAGATGCGCGTGACGGTCTGGCGCAGCTCGCGCACATTGCCCGGATAGTCGCGCAGCAGCAGGTATTCGCGCACGGCCGCATCCAGCGCGGGCGGCGGCGCGCGCGCCAGTTCCCGCAGGAAATGCATGGCCAGCGGCAGGATATCGTCGCAGCGTTCGCGCAAGGGCGGCGTGCGGCAGCACCAGCCGGCGATGCGGTAATACAGGTCGGCCCGGAAGGCGCCGCGCGCCACTTCGTCTTCCAGCGCGCGGTTGGTGGCGCATACCAGGCGGAACTGGGTCGGCTGCCAGCTGCTGCCGCCGATGCGCTTGTACTTGCGTTCCTGTATGGCGCGCAGCAATTGTGCCTGCATCGCCAGCGGCAGCTCGCCGATTTCATCGAGGAACAGCACGCCGCCATCGGCCAGCGCAAACGCGCCGTCGCGCGCGCCGGCCGCGCCCGTGTAGGCGCCCCGTTCATGGCCGAACAGTTCGCTGCCGGCCAGTTCCGGCGACAAGGTGGTGCAGTCGAGCACGGTCAGCTCGCCGCGGCAGGCGGACAGGCGGTGGATCAGTTGCGCCAGCAAGTCCTTGCCGGTCCCGGTCTCGCCCGTGATCAGCACGGAGGCCTGGCTGAAAACGGCCATTTCCACCGCCTCGCGCAGCAGGGCGCGCCAGGACTGGCTATCGCCGACCAGGGTGCCGCGCACGGCGTCCGAGGCCAGCAACTGCGCCACCGCCTGCCAGCGCTGCAGGCGCGCGAGCACCTGGCCCGCATCGATGGCGTTCGGCGGCCACACCAGCACATCGCGCGCGCCGGCCGCCATCACCGCGCGCTGCTGCATGCAGTCGAGCGGCGCGCCGTTGGCGGCAATGGCCAGCACCTGCGCCTGGCGGCATAGCGCGGCCAGCGCCTGCAGCAGCGCCGTGTCCGGCTGGCAGAACAGCACGATGCCGGGAATGCCATCGGCGGGCCGGCTTATCGACAGCTGGGCCTGCTGCAAGGCCGTACTCAGGAGGGCAGCCGAAGTGGCCGCCGCCTGTTGCAGTACTTCCAGCCAGACCTTGAGCGCCATGCCTGTCCCACAACCAGATAGCCGGTGAGGCGATCATCTTAGGAGAGGGGATAGCAGGGCGTTTGATCTGGCGCAAGCGTGAAACCTGGCGAACCAAAAAAGCTATGTCACCGAAAGCGGTGGGAACGCTCTGCAGTTGCTGCGGTCTGACTGATCAGGTCTTTCCTTCCAGGAGCCGATGATGGATACCGCCCAGTGGCAGGCATTCGCCAGACAAATTCCGCACCTGTCGCATCGCCAACGTATTGTCTGCAGTAACTTGTTGCATAGCAGCGCGCCGCAGGATGCGGCCGTCGTCCTGATCGAACAAGCAGCGCAGGCGCAGCTGCATTGCCCCGCGTGTGGCGCGACACGTTTCCACCGGCATGGCCAGGCGCATGGTTTGCAACGCTATCGCTGTGTTCCTTGTGGCAAAACTTTCAACGCCTTGACGGGCACGCCGCTGGCCCATCTGCACCACAAGGAACGATGGCTGGCCTATGCCGACTGTTTGCTCAACTCGTTTTCGGTGCGCAAGGCCGCCGCCCAAGTCAATGTCCATCGCAATACCAGCTTTCGCTGGCGCCATCGCTTCCTGGCGCTGGCCAAGACCGACCGGCCACGCTGCCTGCACGGCATTACCGAGGCCGACGAGATGTATGTACTGGAGTCGCAAAAAGGGTCCCGGCACATGACACGGCCGGCACGCAAGCGAGGCGGTGCTGCCCGCCAGCGCGGCATTTCGGATGAGCAAGTGTGCATCCTGGTGGCACGTGACCGCACCGGGCAAACCGTTGATTTCGTCACTGGCCTGGGCCAGCTGACCAAGGCCAGGCTGCACGCCTGCCTGCCACCTGTGATCGATCGCGACATCTTGTTGGTGAGCGATGGCCATCCGGCCTATCCGGTGTTTGCGAGAGAAGTGGGCATCCTGCATGCCGCCGTGAACTTGCGGGCCGGAATACGCGTACATGGCACTGTCCACGTGCAGAACGTCAACGCGTATCACAGCCGGCTGCGGGAATGGCTGCGCGTCTTTCATGGTGTCGCGACGCGCTACTTGCCCAACTACCTGGGTTGGCGCTGGATACTCGACGCCAAAAGAATATTGTCTCCCGAAAGCTTGCTCAGGGCCACTTTGGGCACGTTCCCACATTTGACGGTGACATAGCCATGAAAAACGCCGCCTGAGGTAAGCCAGGCGGCGTTCGAATCATGCTCGGGAAAACTTAATCGTCCTGGCGCACACAGTCCACAAAGTAGCCGCGCTTGCCGTCGACTTCGCGTTTCACCAGGCCGTGCACATCGGTCTCGAAGCCGGGGAAGCGCTCGTTGAAGTCGCGTGCGAAGCGCAGGTAGTCGACGATGGTCTTGTTGAAGCGCTCGCCCGGGATCAGGAGCGGAATGCCCGGTGGATACGGCGTCAGCAGGATCGACGTGATTCGTCCTTCCAGCTCGTCGATGGCGACGCGCTCGATTTCGCGGTGCGCCATCTTGGCGAACGCGTCCGATGGCTTCATGGCCGGGATCATGTCCGACAGATACATTTCCGTCGTCAGGCGGGCCACGTCGTACGCCTTGTAGAAATCGTGGATCTGCTGGCACAGGTCGCGCAGGCCCATTTTTTCATAGCGTGGGTTGGCCGCCGCAAATTCCGGCAGGATGCGCCACATCGGCTGGTTCTTGTCGTAGTCGTCCTTGAACTGCTGCAAGGCCGTCAGCAGGGTGTTCCAGCGGCCTTTGGTAATGCCGATGGTAAACATGATAAAGAACGAGTACAGGCCGCATTTTTCAATGATCACGCCGTGTTCCGCCAGGTATTTGGTGACGATCGAGGCCGGGATGCCGGTCTCGCCGAACTGGCCGTCCAGCGACAGGCCCGGGTTGACGATGGTCGCCTTGATCGGGTCGAGCATGTTGAAGCCGGGTGCCAGGTCGCCGAAGCCGTGCCAGTCGTCCTCGGCGCGTATCATCCAGTCTTCCTGCTGGCCCATGCCTTCGTCGTTGAAGTTGTCCGGTCCCCACACCTGGAACCACCAGTCCTGGCCCCACTCCTGGTCGATCTTTTTCATGGCGCGGCGGAAATCGAGCGCTTCCATGATCGATTCTTCCACCAGCGCGGTGCCGCCCGGCGCTTCCATCATGGCCGCGGCCACGTCGCACGAGGCGATGATGGAATACTGCGGCGAGGTCGAGGTGTGCATCAGGTAGGCCTCGTTGAAGGCGTCCTGGTCCAGCTTGACCTGTTCCGATTCGCGCACCAGGATTTGGGAGGCCTGCGACAGGCCGGCCAGCAATTTGTGCGTCGACTGGGTCGAGAAGATCATCGATTCCTTGGCGCGCGGACGGTCCTTGCCGATCGCGTGCATGTTCTTGTAGAAATCGTGGAAGGTGGCGTGCGGCAGCCATGCTTCATCGAAGTGCAGGGTGTCGATTTTGCCGTCCAGCATTTCACGCAGGGTCTCGACGTTGTAGATTACGCCGTCGTAGGTCGACTGGGTAATCGTCAGGATGCGCGGCTTCTTGTTCTTCGCTTCGCGCGCGAACGGGTTCGCCTCGATCTTGCGGGCAATGCTTTCCGGCGTGAATTCAGCCAGCGGGATCGGGCCGATAATGCCCAGGTGATTGCGGGTCGGCATCAGGAACACGGGGATCGCGCCGCACATGATGATCGAGTGCAGAATCGATTTGTGGCAATTGCGGTCAACTACCACGATATCGCCAGGCGCCACCGTCGAGTGCCACACCATCTTGTTCGAGGTCGAGGTACCGTTGGTGACGAAATAGCAATGGTCGGCATTGAAGATGCGCGCCGCATTGCGCTCGGAGGCGGCAACGGGACCGGTATGGTCGAGCAGTTGGCCCAGTTCTTCGACGGCGTTGCAGACGTCGGCGCGCAGCATGTTTTCACCGAAGAACTGGTGGAACATCTGGCCGATCGGCGACTTCAGGAAAGCCACGCCGCCCGAGTGGCCGGGGCAGTGCCACGAGTAGGAACCGTCGTTGGCGTAGTGCACCAGCGCGCGGAAGAACGGCGGCGACAGGCCATCGAGGTAGCTTTTCGCTTCGCGGATGATATGGCGCGCGACAAACTCGGGCGTATCCTCGAACATATGGATAAAGCCGTGCAGTTCGCGCAGGATATCGTTCGGGATATGGCGCGAGGTGCGCGTTTCGCCGTACAGGTAGATCGGGATGTCGGCGTTCTTGTGGCGGATTTCTTCGACAAAGGCGCGCAGGGACTTCAACGCGTGGTCGGTTTCCTCGATCGAGCCGGCGCCGAATTCTTCATCGTCGATCGACAGCACGAAGGCCGACGCGCGCGATTGTTGCTGGGCAAATTGCGACAGATCGCCGTAGCTGGTCACGCCCAGCACTTCCATGCCTTCTTTTTCCATTGCGGCGGCAAGGGCGCGAATGCCCAGGCCGGACGTATTTTCAGAACGGAAATCCTCGTCAATAATGACGATGGGGAAACGAAATTTCATGCATGTCTCCAAAAAAGCAAGCCGCCCCTAAACTTGTGTGGAGGGGCGGACTAGGGCGCGACAGCCGGGTAAATATGTGGCCAGGCAATCGCAGAAAAAAAATAAGAACGGGATTCTCGCAGAAATGCGGCGTCTGCGGGAAAAAAATATCATAACGAAATTACGCACAGCGCGCGCCAGCATGCCTGAATGGTGTGACGAGCGTATGACGGCGCAAAAAGCACGCTTTTAACGCCGGCGCTGCCAGGTCACGAATGCATACGGCAAGCCGGAAGCGGTGGAAACATGCGCCTCGCGCGCCGTTTCCTGCCACTCAGCCTGGTCCAGCTTCGGGAAAAAGGCGTCGCAGGCATAGGTGTGGCCGATTTCGGTGATGATCAGTGTCTCGGCCAGCGCCAGCGACTGCCGGTAGATTTCCGCGCCGCCAATCACAAACCCTTGCGCGCCGTCCAGCAGCGCGATCGCGTCCCCCACCGAGCCGACCGCTTCCACACCCTCATGGCGCCATTCATGATTGCGGGTGATAACGATATTGCGTCGGTTCGGCAGCGGCCGGCCGATCGAATCAAACGTCTTGCGGCCCATGATGATGGGGTGGCCGGTGGTCATGCGCTTGAAGTGCGCCAGGTCTTCCGGCAGCTTCCATGGCAAGGTGTTGTCGATGCCGATGCCGCCTTGCTGGTCGGTGGCGACGATAATGGTCAGTGTGCTCATTGAATCAATTCATTTTTTGGTGTTCTCAATACTTGCCATTATCGTTGATATTGGCGTCACGCTCCAGACTGCACCCGATTCAGGAAGGCCTGCATGGCGCGCGCCAGTTCGGCCGGCGCTTCGAGCGGGATCATATGGCCGCTGGGTTCTTGCAGCAGATGCAGGGTCGCGTGCGGCAATTGCTCGGCCATCGCCGCCAGGTCGCCGCTGGCCACCAACTGGTCGCCAGCCGAGCCGACGATCAGCACCGGGAAGGGCAGACCGGGCAGGCGGTCCATCAGGTCCGGGCGGTCGAACGTCTGGGCGAACTGGGCCAGCAGCACATCCTTGCCCAGGTCCAGCGCCATGGCGCGTATCAGGCCGGTGATGGCGGCATTGTCCAGGTGGGAGGGGTGCAGCAGCTCGCGCAGGCGCTGGCGCGTGATGCCGGCGTAGCTATTTCTTTCCAGCATGGCGATCACGCGCTTGCGGGTGGCGATCTCGTCCGGCGGCAAGCCCCTGGCCGAATTGGCGATCAGGGTCAGCGAGGCGATCCGTTCGGGATGATGGACCGCATGTTCCAGCGCCAGGTAGGCGCCCAGCGAAAAGCCGACCAGGTGCGACTGCGGCGCGCTGTGCGTGGCGATCAGCTCGCGCATGTCCGCACGCGTGCGCGACCGGTGCAAGGGCAGGTGCTTATATAGATAGCCGTCGCCAAGGGCTTGCTCCAGGCTGGTCCACATCCGTTCGTCGCACAGGGTGCCGGGAAGCAGGTCTAGCTGGAGGGGAAACGTTGATGTCATCAGAATCGATTGCAGGCTGTCTGGACGGGCATTATCGATCATTTCGGCGCCAGGCGCAGGGCTAGCCCCGCTATTTTTTGCCTCATGGCATTATTTTCAATAGTGCGCGTCTGGCACGGATTTACTTTGTGGTAGGCTGACGGCTCTTACCGAATTGGCATTTTTCTTATCCACTCAGTTATTTAATAGAGGAAATATCATGGCGATCAGTTTGCAAAAAGGCGGCAATGTCAACCTGAGCAAGGAAGCTCCCGGCCTGAAAAAAATCGTGGTCGGCCTGGGCTGGGACCCACGCGCCACCGATGGCGCCGCCTTCGACCTGGACGGCAGCGCCTTCCTGCTGAAAACGGACGGCAAGGCCCGCTCCGATGCCGACTTCATTTTCTACAATAACCTGAAGTCTGCCGATGGCTCCATCGTCCACGCCGGCGACAACACCACCGGCGGCGGCGACGGCGACGATGAAAAGATCGCCATCGACCTGGCCAATGTGCCTGCCGATATCGACAAGATCGCCGTGGCCGTCACCATCCACGACGCGGAGAACCGCAAGCAGAACTTCGGCATGGTCAGCAAGGCCTATATCCGCTGCCTGAACGGCGACAACGGCCAGGAAATCGCCCGCTACGACCTGTCGGAAGACGGTTCGACGGAAGCGGCGATGATCTTCGGTGAAATTTACCGGGCCGGCAGCGAATGGAAATTCAAGGCCATCGGCCAAGGTTTCAAAGGCGGCCTGGGTCCCCTGGCAGTCTCCTTCGGCATCAACGCTTAAGAGCACCGGAAAACGGCCCATGGCAGCGTTGCTGCTGCCTCGCCGTACATTCGTACTGTCTTCGGCAGCGCGCCTTGCCCTGAGCCGTTGTCCGGCGCTCCCTCTTTTCAAATAATCAAAGCTCAATTCCGCATGGAAACTCTGATCAAAGGGCAGCGCCTGGCACTGGCCGGCCTTGTCACGGGCAATGTTTTGCAACTCGGTATCGCCGGCGAGGGCGTGGCGCTCGATTACGCCTGTTTCGGCCTTGATGCCGCCGGCAAATTATCCGATGACCGCTACATGACTTTCTTCAACCAGCCGCGCACGCCGTGCGGCGCGGTGGACGTGCGGGCCCCGGCCGGCGACCCCGCCGGTTTCCATTTCCAGCTGGACCGCTTGCCGGCCTCCATCGACCGCCTGGTGATCACGGCCGCCATCGATGGCGCCGCCACCCTGTCGCAACTGGGCAGCGGCCATCTGCGCCTGTTCGATGGGGCGCGCGAGCTGGCGCGCTTTGCCTATGCCGGCAAGGATTTTGCCAACGAGAGAGCCGTCATGCTGGGCGAGCTCTATCGCAAGGACGGCCAATGGCGTTTCATGGCCGTGGGCCAGGGTTTCAACGGCGGACTCGATGCGCTGGTGGCGCACTTCGGCGGCGAGGTGGCGCAGGCCGCGGCCGAACCGGTGGCGCCCAGGATTTCGCTGTCGAAGATTTCACTGACCAAGGCGGGCCAGACGCATAAATTGTCGCTGGCCAAGGGCGCCAGTGCGCCGAAAAAACTGATCGTCAAGGCCACCTGGGTCGATAACGGCGATGGCGACGACGATAACGACGACCTGGACTTGAGGGTGGGCATACTGTTGCCGGATGGCCGCATGCGCTGCATCCAGGCACCGGAAAAGTCGGGCAGTTTCGATGCCATGCCCTATGTGCGCCACTTGGGCGACGTGACCAACGTCACCGGCCGCGAGCCGGCCACGGAAACGGTCGAAGTCAATCCCGCCCTGGCGCAGTTCTATGGCGGCACGGTGGGCCTGGTGTTCAGCGTCTACTCGGCACTGGCCAATGGCGCCGTGTCGGTTGCCTCGATGCGCCCGAAAATGGTGATGGAGTATGGCGAGCAGGTGGTCGAATGCGCGTTTGACTTCCGCGACTCGGGCGCCGGCGACGACGATGTCTACACCTATGTGATCGGTCTCGCGCGCGTCTACGCCGACAGCATCGTGCTGGAACCGTCGGGCAAGACCTCCGAGCCGGACAGCGAAGCGACGCCATGGCTGCGCTGGCAGGGCGAATCCTTGCAGCTGGCGTTTGACGGTCCCGTCGTCTTCAAGGGCGACGACAAGGAAGACGAGGATGATTTCAATGCGGACAATCCGCGCCGCTATATCGTGTGAAGGAGAATGGAATGGAAGCTTTGTCCAAGGGCCAGCGCTTGCCGCTGGCGCAATCGGCGCCGGATGGCGTGCTGGAAATCGGTGTCGCCGCCCAGGGCCTGACGCTCGACTTTGCCTGCTTTGGCCTCGACGCGGCCGGCAAGCTGTCGGACGACCGCTACATGACCTTTTTCAACCAGCCGCGCACGCCGTGCGGCGCGGTGGAAGCGAAAAGCGGCACGCAAGGCGATGGCGCCGCGTTTGCCTTCCAGCTGGCGCGCCTGCCCGCGAGTATAGATCGTCTCGTGCTGACGGCCAGCATCGATGGCGGCGGCGTGATGTCGCAGATGCAAACGGGTTATCTGCGCCTGCTGGCCGCCGGCCGCGAAGTTGCCCGCTTTGCGTTTGCGGGCAAGGACTTTGCGCAGGAAAAAGCCGTCATGCTGGGCGAGCTTTACCGCAAGGATGGCCAGTGGCGCTTCATGGCCGTGGGCCAGGGTTTCAATGGCGGACTCGATGCGCTGGTGCGCCATTTCGGTGGCGAGGTCGACCAGTCTGCGCCCGCCGCTCCCTCTGCCGCGCCCGCCGCCGTCTCCGCCGTGGCGCAAGCCAAGATCAACCTGGAAAAGCGGGTCGAGCGCGAAGCGCCGCAGCTGGTCAGCCTGGTCAAGCAGGCGGGCGTCTCGCTGCAAAAAGTGGGGCTGCTTGACCACCGCGCCAAGGTCTGCCTGTGCCTCGATATTTCCGGTTCCATGGGCCGTTTGTACCGCGACGGCCTGGTGCAGCAGTTCGCCGAGCGCATCCTGGCCCTGGGCTGCAAGTTCGACGACGATGGCGAGATCGACGTTTTCCTGTTCGGCAAGAACGTCCACCAGCCCGATCCGATGGACCTGCGCAACTGCACCACCTATGTCAGCCGCGCCATCGACCACCATCCGCTCGAAGGCGACACCCGCTACGGCCGGGCGATGGAAGCGATCCGTGCGTTCTATTTTCCCGACGCGCGCGGCGGCGAGCGCAGCCGTCCCCTTCGCGCCGAGCTGCCCGTCTATGTCATGTTCGTGACCGACGGCGGCACCAGCGATCAGGCGACAACGGAAAAGCAATTGCGCTGGTCCAGCAATGAGCCGATCTTCTGGCAATTCATGGGCATCGGCAAGGGCCGCAAATCGAAAAGCAAATTCCTCGCCGCCTTTGCCGACTCCGATTTCCCCTTCTTGGAAAAGCTCGATGAACTGCAGGGCCGCCTGGTCGACAACGCCAATTATTTCTCCGTCAGCTCGCCTGACGAGCACAGCGACGGCGAGCTGTATGACCTCTTGATGACGGAATATCCGGGCTGGCTGAAGCTGGCGCGGCAGCATGGGCTGCTGGCGTAAGCTGTTTGCAGGCTTAGAGCCTATCCCAGTAGTGAGCGTCTTCTGCTTGCAGCTCATCAGGAGCGCGGACAAGGCGCGAGGAGGCCGCATGGCGAGCCATGCAACGACGAGCAACGCAGTCCCCGCTTCTGAGGGGCGCCAGCAGGGGGCGTATTCATCTACTGGGATAGGCTCTTAGATGCCGGGAACGATCTCGACACCGATGCGCTCGGCCAGGGTCAAGACCTTCTCATAGACAGTCGTGTCATTAACCAGGTCGCGTGGGCCTGCCGTTTGTTGCAAGGTGCCGGGCGCGATCCGGTGGCCGAACAGTACCACTGACTTGGCGCTGTCATCCTGGCGCGAGGTCCACAGCAGCCCTTGCGCATCGGGCCGCTGGGTGTGGATGGCGACAGCCACCTCGCGCGTCGATGAGTACTGGTCTTTTTCCGTGTCGATCAGATGCTTGCGCTCGATGCCGAGTTTGCGCAGGGCGGTGGTACGTAGATCGACCAGCATCAGTTCGGCCGTGGTGTTGATCTCGGAATATACCTGATCCTTGAGCTTGCTTTTTGCCAGGCTTTTGAATCCTGGTGCGAAGGGCACGTCGTGGAAGATGGACTCCATCGCGGCGCAATCAAAGGTTTCTCCCGCATACATGGTTGGGATAGCTGTGCCGTCGGGAGTGGCGATGGGAGAGAAGCGGGCATTGCCCTTGGTGCCAGGATTAAACTCCGTGCCACCGTAACAGCTTTGATGTATGCGGTGCAAAAACGTCCCTGCTGGCAACTTGTAGATTGTCAGGTGCAGGGATGTTTTTGCGATATCAGGCATGCACGATGCCTTCCAGCTCATCCTGCGCGGCGGCAAAGACTTGCTCCGGCGCGGTTTTTAACAGCTCCAGCGGACGCTTGCCGCCCAAGAAACTGTTGTTGGAGGCAAACCAGTACGCCAGCCCCCAGCCTTCCTTGTGCCCCTTGAACAGGTCAATGATCTTTTTCAGCGCTTTCAAGGGGCGATAGCCGTGATCGCGGTCGAGTCCATAGCCTGGAAAGTACTCGGTGCCATCCAGGCGCACAGTGAAGATGTTGCTTTCGCGCCGCCATTTGCTGGGCTGGGCGCTCAGGTTCGAGTCGCTGAAACCGGCCAGGGTAGCGACCTGCGCTGCGGTGAGCCAATCGGAAGCGGCAAACACGGCTTTTTGCGCACGCGCCATCATTTCCGCTTCTTTCAGCATGACCGGCGTCGGCGGCTCTTTCGGCGCGAAGGCCCTGGCAAGCAAGGACATCTGTTCGGCCAGTTGCTCGGACATGGTTTGCTTGAACAGCCTGGCGGCGCCCAGCAGCATGTTTTCCAGAGCATCATTTTCGCGCTGAGAAATATCCTCTATTGCAATGGCCACCACGCGGCCATTTTTCAGGCCCTGCAATTGCTCGCTGACTTCGGACGGCTGTCCGGCAAAGGAAACGACATTGTCTATTGTTGCTTCAACTTCAATATCCATCATGATATGACTCTCTGCTGGTTCAATTGCTTTGATTAGTTTGATTAGTCTGATGTGAGTATAGTCCAAATAATTTCAATTGCCAGCATGTCTTTCAATTCCGATCTTCCGGCTGGTTCATGCGGCCAGCGTCTGCCGGTCCGCGATCAGCAAATGAGGCAGGATTACCACAACACTGTTTTAAACGTTAAACTGAGTAAATACCAATTGTTCTCATTTGGCTAGCCCCCTAAAATCGTGCCATTGATTCATCCTGGCATGACAGCCGCCCGCGGCGCCATCGCCGCCATCACCTCCATAAAGTCCATGCAAAAAATCGTTTTCTGCTGTATCGCTGGCGGCAGCCTCTTGTACGCCAATACTGCTGCCCAGGCGCAGACCCAGCCGCCTGCGGCCGACGCCGTCGTCATCAACGCGCCACCCGCGAAAACCGTGCCGGTCGTCAAGCAAGCCGCCGCCGACACCACGCCTTCCGTCAGCGTCACGGCCGAACGCCCGACCGGCCGCATCGACCGCCAGGTCTACGACGTCAAGTCCGATGTCGGCAGCACCAATGGCACGGCGGCCGATGCGCTCAACAACGTGCCGTCGGTGGCGGTCGACCCGGATGGCACGGTGTCTCTGCGCGGCAGCAGCAATGTACAGATCCTGATCGATGGCAAGCCGTCGGCCATGCTGCAAGGCGATTCGCGCGGGGCGACCCTGAACGCGATGGCGGCCGACGATATCGAATCGGTGGAAGTGATCAACAATCCCGGCGCGCAGTTCGGCAACGAGGCCGGTGGCGGCCCGATCCTGAACCTGGTGATGCGGCGCAACCGCAAACCGGGCGGCTTTGCCACCGTCAACGCCAACGCCGGCATTGCCGGGCGCTACAACACATCCACCTCGGGCACCTACAACGAAGGCCCGTGGGGCTTCCAGGGCGGCATCAATTTCCGCCATGACGGACGCAACTCGACAGGCGAGACCAGCCGCGAGCGGCTCGACCGCCAGACCGGCGCGTTCGCGCCCAGCAGCCAGAGCTCCGTCAGCAATGGCCTGAACGATTCCCTGGGCGTAAACGGCACCGTCAACTACAACCTGGACGCCAACGACACCCTGGCCGCCAGCGTGTCGTATAACGGCCGCAGCAACGATGCGCGCTCGACCGACCGCTACATCAACGGCGACAGCAGCGGCAACACCATCGGCGACTATGTGCGCAGCACCTTGCGCAATGGCGACAGCCGCAACTACAGCTGGGGCGCGCGCTACGATCACAAGGGAGAACTGCCGGGCGAAACCCTGAAGATCGACCTGCGCGTATCGTCCTCCGACAATGACAACAATAGCGACTACGCCAACGTCTACGCGATCGCCACCGGCAACGCCTTGGACACCCGTGCGCGCCAGCATAGCGACACGGGCAACCGCATCGTCGACTTCAGCGGCGACTACGAGCGGCCGCTGGCCGGCGGCACGGCCAAGCTGGGCTACAAGGTGGCCGACAACAAGAGCAGTTTCGATACGCTCTACACCGACATCAATCCCGTGACGCTCGGTGAAACCGTCAACGCCATGCGCAGCAACCGTTACGAGCTCGACGAGCGCACCATCGCGCTGTATGGCTCGTACCAGATGCGCCTGTCCGAGCGCTGGGGCGCGCTGGCCGGCCTGCGCGCCGAATACACCGACCTCGACATTCGCCAGATCACGGGCGGCATCGAAGCCGGCAACAGCTATGTGAACTATATTCCCAGCCTGTTCGCCACCTACAAGGTCAACGACGAAAGCAATCTGCGCTTCAGCTATGCGCACCGCATCCGCCGGCCCAATGCGGGCGACCTGAACCCCTACGTGGTGTACCGCGACGAATTCAATGTCTCGTCCGGCAACCCGCAGCTGAAACCGACGCAGACCGATTCCTTCGAGGTCGGCTATGAGACGAAATTGTTCGGCCTGGAAAGCAGCCTGCGCGGCTATCACCGCCGCGACAAGGACGCCATCGTCGACTACCGCTATTTCATCAGCGACAATGTGCTGTTGACCACGCGTGAAAACGGCGCCGGCAGCCATTCGAGCGGACTGGAATTCAGCCTGTCGGGCAAGCTGACGCCATCGCTGACCCTGAACACCAGCGGCAACCTGGCGCGCAGCCAGCAGACCTCGCAGGATGACCTGGGCAACCGCAGCACGCGCACCGCCAATTCCCTGAGCGGCCGGGCGCGCCTGAACTACCAGCTCAATCCCGCTAACCAGGTGCAGTTGGCCTTGCAGATGCAGGGCAAGACCTTGTCGGGCCAGGGCTACCGCTCGCCGAACAACACGCTCAACATGAGCTGGCGCCATGTGCTCACGCCGCAGCTGAACCTGGTGATGAATGTGACGGACGTGCTCAGCACCAACAAGATGGAAACCGTCATCAACAGCGCCTCGCTGCGCGAGACGAGCACGCGCAGCTTCGATGGCCGCATGATCTACGTGGGGCTGTCGTACCGGATTGGCGGCGCCACCTCGGCGGCGAAAGAGGGCGAGCGCGAGCCGCGCTTTGGTCCGCCGGGTGGACGCGGTCCGGGCGGGCCAGGCGGTCCTGGGCCGGGTGGGCCCGGTGGAGAACCAGGCTAAGCGGCTTTGGCGATTCCCTTGAGGAAGTCGACAAAACTGTCCGCATGGCGCTCAAAACGCCATGCGCCGGCGCCGTGCTCGGCAGTGTAAATCGGCGCGTCGCCGTCGGTAATGGCGGACAGGTCCAGGCAATACGGATCGGCGCCCGCATCGGCAATCACCACGTAGCTCGCCGGCCATCCGGCAATGATTTCCTGGTCGACCGGATTGTACGAGTAGCCGTGCTGGGCCTTGAGCAGGTCCGCCGCGCCGTACAGGTTCAAGCCCTGGAAATAGCGCTTGCTGTCGATATGCACCCTGAGCGGCGAATAGCGGGCCAGGAAGCGCCGGTATTGTTCCGGTAAAGTCCAGCGTTCGTCGATGGCGGCCAAGTCGGCCTCGCTGGCGATCACCAGCCAGTTGGACGGACGCGCCAGGTCCTGGTCCTGCTTGCGCACGGCCGCCAGTTTTTTTTCCAGGCTTGCGGCGGCTTTTTCCAGCGCCGTACGTGGATCGTCCAGCGATGCATGCATGGCCGGCGGTGCAAAGCCCGCGCCGTCCGGATAGCCATCGCGCTGCCAGGCCAGCACATCATCTAGGCGCAGGCTGTCCGCCTTCCAGTGGCCCGGGTCCTGCGGCAAGCCGGCGTCAAACGGCTGGCGGCTCAGTACGGCCAGGCTTTTCACGGCCTTGGCCTTCACTTCCAGCGGCATGGCGTCCGAGACGGCCAGCGCCACCACCGTGTCATACGCCTGCCTGCCGCTGCTTTTCAGCAGGCCGTCGATGCCCCAATAGGCCAGTTTTTCTTGCGTCACGGCCCACGCGAAAAAATCGCGCTGTTCGCCCGGCTGCATCAGGCGCACGATATCGTTCATCAGGAAATTGCGCCAGTGCAGCAGTTGACCGTCGCGCGCATACGCGGTCAGCATGGCCAGCACGGCTTGCCGGTCGCTCTCGCCGTGCTTCTTGAGCAGCCTGTCCGCCAGCTTGCCGAACTTGACGCCATCGGTCTCGTCGAACAGTTTGCGGTGCAGTGCTGCCAGTGGTGTGATCGCCATCGTATTCCTGATTATTTTGTCTGCCGACTTCGGCTGTATGCCTCCTGCTCCCGGCGTTCGCCAGCAGAAATCGTGGAGAATGCCGAACAGGTCAACCAATATTTCTATTGTAAGATGGGGCCTGTTTCATGCTATCAGGCCCGGTGGAAGATGAAATCATACTTCAAGATAAGCGTATTTTTAAGCTGTTTGCTGTCTATCGTCTATCTGATTTTGATGCGCAAGACGTTTCCAATGGCCAGTGATGGAAACGGACCCAATGGCGATGCCTTGATTGCTTATTTGATCTTCGTTGTTGCATGGATTCTGCATATCCATACTTTTATTCTGGGGATTTTTCTATACGGTGGTCATAAAGGTGGCGCCAAAACAGGCCTGGCTATTCTGCTTGCCAGCGCATTATTACTGTCATTCCATGAAATCAGATCAATCAGCAAAAAACAGTTAGCCGAGTATCGATATAATTCCAGCGCCACCACCAAGACTTTCAACGCCATCAGTTCAGGCACGCCTACGGAGTTCTTCACATATTTCGATCAAATCCCGGACAGGGAAAAAACATGGCGCTATGTGCGTGACTTGATGGTCGACCTGGCCAAGGCAGGCAGGGTCGATCTGCTCGAACAACTGGAAATCAAAGGGTTTCCTGTCGCAGAGGCCGGTCAGGAGAAGGACTGGACTGATCTCGTGTATGCACCGGTGTATAGTGAAACGCTGTCACCGGCGCAACGTCTGAAAATGCTGGAATGGCTATTTTCCAAGGGAGAGCCTTTTCAATTTTCCTTGAAGCAGTCCGAGCATGCTTATTTCTCGATTGAGCATTTTTCAAATGCGTTCAAGGAGATCAACAATCCGGACACCAGGAAAATCTTTGATCTGCTGGTACGCCATGGCGCCGACTTCAAGGCAAGCAAGCCGGAATATATGCTCTGGTATTCGGCCCGCTTCGGCAATCTTGATCACGTCAAGTTTTTTCTTGCCCAAAACGTCGATCCCAATTACGTGGACGAGAACTGGCATACCTCCGCTCTCGATGAAGCCCTGGATAAAAAGAATCAGGCCATCATTGACGAACTTTTAAAGGTTGGCGCAAAAAAGTCCAGTGCCTTGCAAAGCGCGGTTCAATAACAGGAGCTGACCCGCGCCTTGTGCTACCCGAATCAAACGGCCATCGCCGCCTTGATCGGCGCGTGGTGTTCATAGCCTTCCAGCGAAAAATCGGACGGTTCGATTTTTTCCAGCCACTCCGGCTCGTACTGGCCGGTTTTGGCATAGTCGGGCACGCGGTCGGAAATGACGAAGCGCGGCGCGGCGAATGGCGCGCGTTTCAATTGCTCCTGAACCATGTCGAGGTGGTTTTCATAGATATGGGCGTCGCCGATAAAATACGTGAACCAGCGCGGCGTATAGCCCGTCAAGCGTGCCACCAGGTGCAGCAGGGCCGCGCCTTCGGCGATATTGAAGGGCGTGCCCAGGCCGATGTCGTTGCTGCGCACATACAGGCACAGCGAGATTTCACGCGTATTGGCGTTCGGGATGAACTGGTATAGCAAATGGCAGGCGGGCAGGGCGACGGCGTCCAGCACGGCCGGGTTCCAGCCGTGGAACAGGATGCGGCGGCTGCCCGGGTTGTGCATGATGGTGTCCAGGCACTCGCGCAACTGGTCGACCGCCTTGTACAACAGCACTTTCTGTACGCCATCTTCATGGACGGGCGCGACCAGCGTAAACCCGTTGGCCTGGGCATCGGCGATCTGGGCTGGCGCGCTGGCATCCAGCAATTTGTAGGCCGGCCACTGGCGCCATTGCACGCCGTACACCGGACCCAAGTCGTCCTCGCCTTCGCGGTAGGGGTTGGCCAGCCACTGCGCGTTTTCGTTGGCGTTCTGGTCCCATACCTTGCAACCGAGCGCGCGGAACTCGCCAGCATTGCGCGAAGCACGCAGGAAGGCGCACAATTCGCCGATCACGGATTTGAACGCCAGCTTCTTGGTGGTGACGGCAGGAAAACCGGCGGCCAGGTCGAAACGCATCATGGCGCCCGGCACGCTCAGGGTGCGGATGCCGGTACGGTTGTCTTGCCAACTGCCAGTGTCGAGGACGGTCTTGATCAAATCTTGATATTGCTGCATGGTACGCTCCAACGGTAAGGATGGTGATTGTAACGCAGCGGCCTGTTTCGCTTGGCATCGTGCCTGCAATACTATCTTGAATGCGCGGTAAGCATGACTCTGTGGTAACTTATATGTCCATAAAGAAATAATATAGAAACGGCAGACCCCAGCACCATGTTCCTGCGACAATATTTCAATCGCCATCACACCGCCATGGTGCAAATGGGCAAGGCCGACTTCCTGAAGGCCAACCTGCGCCTGATCCTGGCCTGGCCCTTGCTGGGCCTGGCCCTGTGCGCCGTGCTGTGGGCTGCCACCATGCTGCAGCTGGAAGCGGAAAAGAAGGTGGCGCAGCAGCAGGCGCTCGACAATGTGGCCTCGCTCTCAAAAGCCTACAGCCAGTACCTGCTGCGCACGGTCGAGCAGATGGACCAGCTGACCTTGCAGCTCAAGTATGAATGGGAACATGCCGATGGCAAGCTGCGCCTGGAGCAGCTGAAAACGCGCGGCATGTACGCCATGCCGCAGTTTGCGATTGTCGCCATCTTCGACCGCAAGGGCCATGCCGTGACGACCACGGCGCCGGTGCAGCGTTTGCGTACCAGCGAACGCAGCGACTTTTTGCTGCGCCACTGGCGCAGCAATTCCAGTGCCTTGCGCATCGCGCTGGGCAAGATGGGCGAGGACAAGGCGGGCGGGGGCGAGGCCGGCTCCCTGGTGCATTTCACGCGGCGCCTGGAAGACGCCGATGGCAATTTCGATGGCGTGCTGCTCATTTCCATCCACTCCGCGTATTTTTCCGAATTCTATGACAGCGTCAATTTCGGCAAGCTGGGCATGTCGGCCATGGTGGGCGAGGAGGGCGAGCTGCTCAGCGTGCGCCTGGGCGCCACCGTGCTGCCACCGCAGGGAGCGGCCTTTCTCGACACCAGTTTCCTCGACGGCGACAGCGGCGCCATGCAGTCTCAAGGGCGCACCGCGTTTGCCGATGCGCAAAGCCGCTATGTGGGATGGCAAGCCCTGAAAGCCTATCCGTTCACCGCCGTGGTCGCCCTGGCCGACACGCAGGTGCTGCAGCCTTACCAGGAAACGCGCACGATCTATCTCGGTATCGCGTCGGCCGTCAGCCTGCTGCTGCTGGCGTTCACCTGCATCGCCACCGGGCTGTCGCTGCGCCTGGCCTGGCGCCACCACCAGTCCGAGGGCGTGCGCAATGCCTACCGCATGGCGACCGAGGGCACCAGCGACGGCTTCTATATCATCGCCGCGCTGCGCGACGCCGACGGCGTGATCATCGATTTCGAGCTGGTCGACTGCAACGAGCCGGGCGCCGACTTTTTCGGCGTGCGCCGCGAGCAGTTGCTGGGCATGCGCTTGCAGTCGCGCGCGCACGAGCCATATTTCCGCGACCTGATCCACAACTACCGGGCCGCCATGGTGTCCGGCTTTTCGGAGGAAGAGATCGAACTGGCGGAAGGCAACCCGTTCAAGCTGCGCTGGATACGCCGGCGCCTGGTGCGCAGCGGCGACCGCCTCGCCGTCACCTTGCAGGATATCAGCGCGGCCAAGCTGCACGAGCAGGACCTGCGGCGCCTGGCCAACGAGGACGGCCTGACGGGCCTGCCCAACCGCTATTGGCTGCAGCAGTTCCTGCCCGGCGCGCTGGCCCGCGCGGCGCGCGATGGCCATATGCTGGCGCTGCTGTTCATCGATTTCGACGGCTTCAAGGACATCAACGACACCCAGGGCCACGCCGAAGGCGACAAGGTGCTGCGCGCCGCCTCGCTGCGCCTGAACGCCGTGCTGCGTCCGGGCGACCATGTGGTGCGCCTGGGCGGCGACGAATTCGTGGTGCTGCTCGATCCGGTCGAGGATGACAGCCGCGCCGAGCAGGTGGCGCAGCGCATCGCGACCGCCTTCGACGAACCGTTCTACCTGGGCCCGGAGCGCCACAAGATGGGCGCCTCGATCGGCATCAGCATGTATCCGCGCGACGGCGCCGAGACCGACGTGCTGATGAAGAACGCCGATATCGCCATGTACGCGGTCAAGACGGCCGGCAAGGGCCATCACCGCTTCTTCCAGCCGGCCCTGTTCGAAACCATCCGCCACCGCCGCGAGCTGGAACAGAGCCTGGTGACGGCGCTGGAACAGGATGAATTCCTGGTGGTCTACCAGCCGCGCGTCGACACCATGAGCGGGCAGCTGTGCAGCATGGAGGCGCTGGTGCGCTGGCAACATCCCCAGCATGGCATGGTGCCGCCGCTGGAATTCATCCCGGTGGCCGAGAGCAGCGGCCTGATTTCGCAGCTGGGCGAAGTGGTGATCGAAAAAGTCTGCCAGCAGCTGGCGCGCTGGAAGACCTATGGCCTGGAGCTGGTGCCGGTATCGATCAACGTCTCGGCGCGCCAGTTCGGCCGCGGCGACGTGCACCAGGTGCTGGCGTCGGCGCTGGCCCGCCACGGCATCGACGCGCGCCTGATCGAGGTCGAGATCACCGAGTCGGCCATGATGGATGAACAGAACCGGGCGGTGGAGCAACTGGCGGCGATCCGCGCGCTGGGCGTGCGCCTGCTGGTCGACGATTTCGGCACCGGTTATTCCTCGCTGTCGCAGCTGCAGAAGTTCGCCATGGACGGCCTGAAGATCGACCGCGCCTTCACCATGGAGCTGGGCCGCTCGGAGCAGGGCGAGGTGTTCGTGCGGGCGATCGTTTCGATGGCCCACGCGCTGGGCATGAGCGTGGTGGCCGAAGGGGTGGAAACGCGCGAACAGCTCGACATGCTGCACGCGCTGCAATGCAATGAGGTGCAGGGCTATTTCATCTCGCGCCCGGTGCCCGCCGAGCAGATGCTCGAACTGATGCTCAAGCGCTTCCTGATCGACCATCCTGCGCGCGCGCGCGCCCCTTACGCTCTCGTTTTGTAAAAAAGAGCGATCGTTCGCTTTTTTTTCAAAACTCGGCTATGCTTCGCCGGTGCCGGCCGTGATTGGAGTCACGGTTGCCATGCCCGAGACATGACTAAAAATAAAGAGAGACCCACTTGAAACCATCGTATCTGCCCTTGATCATCGCCGCCGCATTGGCCGGCCTGTCCACCACCGCCCAGGCATCGGGCTATCGCTTCGGCTCGCAAAGCGTGTCCGGCCAGGGTAGCGCCGACGCCAATGGCGCCGAAGCGTCCGACGCTTCCACCATTTTCTACAACCCGGCCGGCCTGTCGCGCCTGGAAGGCACGCAGTTGCTGGGCGGCGGCACCCTGGTGCTGCCGCATTCGACGTTCCAGGACACCGGTTCGCGCACCTTCACCAACCGCGTGCCGGGCGGCACCACCAGAGATTACGCGCCGGACGCCGTGTTCGCGCCGGCCCTGTACGCCAGCAAGAAGATCAACGACCAGTGGACCATCGGCGCCGGCCTGTTCGTGCCGTATGGCGCCAAGCTCGATTACGGCAACGAGTGGAGCGGCCGCTATGCGATCAGCAATATCAAGCTCGAAGCGATCGCACTGAACCCGTCCGCCTCGTTCAAGCTCAATGAGCACCACTCGTTCGGCTTTGGCGTCACCGCCGAATTCATGAAGGCCGAACTGGGCCAGGCGGTCGACGTGCCGGGTTCCGTGGCCTTCCTGGCGCAGCACGCGCCGGCCGCCTCGACGGCCTTCCTGGCCAATATCGCACGCACCCAAGGCCTGGCCGCGGCACAGGCGGCCGGTGCGGCGCTGCAGGGCGCCAAGGACGGCCACGCCGAGATGGACGGGAAGGACTGGGGCTTCGGCTTCAACCTGGGCTATCTGTACCAGCTGGACCAGGGCACGCGCGTCGGTATTGCTTACCGCTCGTCGATCTCGCACAAGCTCAAGGGCAATACCGTGTGGGACTTCTCGCAAGTGTCGAACAATGCGGCCGTCAACGCCTTTATCGCCGCCGCCTCGCGCAAGGTCAATTCGGGCGCGCTGGTCGAACTGCGCACGCCGGAAACCCTGTCGGTCAACGGCTTTCACCAGCTGGACGACAAATGGGCGCTGATGGGCGACGTCACCTGGACCCGCACCTCGCGCCTGCAGAACCTGGACATCCAGTTCCCGCCGACGGCCGAAGGCGACGAGCGCATCCGCCAGCAGTGGAAGGACACTTATCGTGTCTCGCTGGGCACCAACTACAAATACAGCAGCAATCTGCTGCTGCGCGCCGGTATCGCCCACGACCAGGCGCCCGTGCGCAGCGCCGAGCTGCGCCACCCGGCGCTGCCGGACAGCGACCGCATGCAGTACTCGATCGGCGCCAACTGGAAGCTCGACGCCAATTCCTCGCTGGACCTGGCCTACAGCTTCATCGACTTCAAGGACGCCGCCGTCAACTACACGAATCTGTGCTCGCCGGTGACGACCGGTTGCACGGGCAATGGTGAAACCACCAAAGGCCTGTTCAAAACCCGCATGCAATTGCTGGGTGTCGCTTACAACTACAAGTTTTAAGCGGCTGGCGGCGGCCGACATGGCCGCCGTGATGTGAGAAAGGCGCCCGAGGGCGCCTTTTTTCGTGCCGTACGGCGATGAGCTTGCATTTCGGAAAATGTTGATACATTATTCTGTCGCATCCGGCAGCATCTCGCGCCGGACATGACAAGGAGAAAGGCTGGCTATGCGTATGGACATCGAGGATAGTGGACGCAGCAGGAAGACACTGCCATGAGCGCCGTTTTGCCGCAGCCGTTTTTCCCCAGCCCCGGTTACATCGACACGCCCGTCGGCGCGGTAATTGCCTATGCCGGCGGTACGGACGTCACCGTCGAAGCCCTGGGCTGGATGCTGTGTGACGGCCGTACGCTGGAGCCGGCACTTTATCCGGAGTTGTTCGCCGTGCTTGGGTATCGGTATGGCGGCTCGGCTGAACACTTCCAGTTGCCCGATTACCGGAGCGGGAGTGCGCTGGCGCCGGGGGCGGACGCCAAGCCCATCGGCGCCAGTTACCTGATCAAATATACCTATGGTTTGAGCCCGGGTAGGTCGGTTTAGCGGCGGAACGCCGCGTAATCCGACACCATCCGCGGCGCTAACAATGTGTCGGATTACGCTACGCTAATCCGACCTACCCGACCTACGCGACCTGTATTGTAAATCCGGCGACCAGCAAATCGAGCGCCTTGCGCACGGTGTCATCGGCCATTTCCAGCAACTGATCCCCCACATACCACTCCACCACGCTATGGTTCGGCAGCGCCGCGTGGCTGGCGCGGCCGAACAGCCAGATGCCGTGTTCCTCTGCCACCTGGTTGCGGATGGCAATCGCCCGCTCGCGCGACACGGGCAGATGCAGGTGCAGCATATTGGCTTGCGGGCGGGCCGGATTGACGGCGATGGCCGGATAATCCTTCAGCAGCTGATACAGCCACTCGGTGCGCGCAAAGTACTGCGGCATGGCGGCCAGGCGCGCGTCGAACTGCATCGCGGCGGCCACCACGTACGGCGTGCGGTGGACGATATTGCCACCCTGGCGGTGGAACCAGGCGCGCGCCCTGGCGACAAACGCCGGACTGCCGGCCAGCACGGCGCCGCCCAGGCCCGCGATGCCCTTGTACAGCGATACATAGACGGAATCGAAACCGTCGCAGATCGACACCAAAGGCTGGCCGAAACCCGCTTGCGCTTCCCACAAGCGCGCGCCATCCATATGCAGATGGATATCGTGCTCGCGGCAGTGGCGCTTGATGGCGTTCAGTTCATCCCAGGGCGGGCATTGGCCGCCGATTTCGCGCATCGGCAATTCCACCTGCGCGGCTCCCAGGGCGTCGGGCACGGCGCGCAGATCGTCCACCGTCCATGGCCGGTGCGGATCGCCGATGAACAGCGCCTTGAAATGGTCGAGCAGTTCATGGTTGCCCCGTTCGTGGCGCAGGATATGCGAGGTCGGGTGCAGGGCCACCAGGCGCGAGCCGCGGTCCTGGCAGGCCAGGCGCAGCGCGGTCACCTGCGTCATGGTGCCGGTGATGCAGAACACGGCTGCTTCAAAGCCCAGCAACGCGGCGATCTTCTGTTCGAACGCTTCGATCAGCGCGCCTTCGCCATAGGTATCGTGCGCAACATCATTCGCCTCGCACCAGGCGGCCATGGCGGCAAAGGTGGCCGCTGGCGTGGGCTGGCGCTGGCCAGGCAGGATGGTGTGGCAGCGCTGGCGCAGTTCAAGATCACTCATGCAAAACTCCGTGACTTACAAGGTGGCGGTGGCCAGTTTCGCGCCAAAGCCGATAAACATGGCGCCCACGCCGCCGCCCATGCCGGCCGACAGGCGGCGACGGCGGCGGAAGGTCTCGGCCAGGCGCGCGCCGAGGAAGATGATGGCGGTCAGGTAGGTAAAGCTGATCACCTGGCAGATCAGGCCCAGGCCGACAAACGACAGCGCCGGCGCGGAGAACTTCGGATCGACAAACTGGATAAAGAAGGAGATAAAGAACAGGATCGCTTTCGGGTTCATCAGGCTGATGATCAGCGCCTTGCGAAACGGATTGCTTTCCTTGAGCGCGACCGGCGCGGCAGCCGTCGTCTGCGCCGATTCCTTCGCGCGCAGCTTGCGCCAGCAGCCCAGCAGCATCTGCACGCCGATCCAGGCCAGGTAGGCCGCACCGATATATTTGACGACATAAAACAGCGCGGGGCTGGCTTTCAGCAGGGACGCCACGCCGCAGGCCGACAGCACCATCAAAATCAGGTCGCCGAGGAAGATGCCGCCCGCGCCCTGGTAGGCCGGGCGCACGCCGCGCTGCGCCGCCACCGACAGCACATACATCGAGTTGGGACCGGGCAGGATGACGATAAAGATCGTGCCCAGCAAAAAAGTCCAGAAGTCGGTAATGCCAAGGCTGGCGTGGAAAAAAGCGTTCATGTCAAGACTCAGTTGATTTGTACATGGTGGAACTGCAGCGCGGCCAGGTTGGCGTAGATGCCTCCCAAAGCCACCAGCGAGGCATGCGTGCCCATCTCGACGATCTTGCCGTCTTCCATGACGATAATGCGGTCGGCGCGCTGCACGGTGGCCAGGCGGTGGGCGATGATGACGGTGGTGCGGCCGACCATGGCCGCTTCCAGCGCTTTTTGCACCAGGCGTTCGGATTCGGCGTCCAGCGCGCTGGTCGCTTCGTCGAGCAGCAGCAGCGGCGGATTTTTCAGCAGCGCGCGCGCAATCGCGATGCGCTGGCGCTGGCCGCCGGACAGGCGCACGCCGCGCTCGCCGAGGAACGATTTGTAGCCGTTCGGCAGGCGCTCGATAAATTCGTGGGCGGCCGCCATTTTCGCCGCCGCGATCACCTCGTCGTCGCTGGCGTTGGCGCGGCCATAGCGGATGTTTTCCATCGCGTCAGCCGAGAAGATCACCGTATCTTGCGGCACGATGCCGATCGCGTCGCGCAGGGTATGCAGGTCGAGCTGCTTGATGTCGACGCCATCGAGACGAATGCTGCCGCTTTGCGGATCGTAGAAACGTAAAAACAGCTGGAACAGGGTGGTCTTGCCGGCGCCTGACGGGCCCACCACGGCCACCGTTTCGCCGGCGCGGATATCGAGGCTGACATGGTCCAGCGCGGCCGTGTCCGGGCGCGACGGATACGAAAACATCACATCGTCCAGGCTCAGGGCGGCGCCATTCGCGGCGCGCGCGGGCAGGGCCAGTGGTGTCATCGGCGATTCGATTTCCGACTTGACCGCCATCAGTTCCAGCAGGCGTTCGGTGGCGCCGGCCGCGCGCTGGGCTTCGCCCATCACTTCCGACAGCGCGCCGATGGCGCCGGCCACGATGGACGCGTACAGGATGAACTGGCCCAGGTCGCCGCCCGTCATCGAGCCGTCGAGCACGGCGCGCGCGCCCAGCCACAGCACGAAGACGATGGCGCCGAACACCAGCAGGATCGCGATCATGGTCAAGAGGGCGCGCGCGCGGATGCGGCGCATGGCCGTCATGAAGGCGCCTTCGACCGAATCGCCGAAGCGCTTCGATTCGATGTTTTCATGCGTAAAAGCCTGCACGGTCGGCATGGCGTTGAGGATTTCGCCCGCCATGGCCGAGGCGTCGGCGATGCGGTCCTGCGAGTCGCGCGACAATTTGCGCACCTTGCGGCCGAACACGATGATGGGCACCACCACCAGCACCAGCAGGCCGATAATGATGCCGGCCAGCTTGGCGCTGGTGACGAACAGCATCACCAGGCCGCCGAGGAACAGCAGCACATTGCGCAGCGCCATCGAGATGCTGGTGCCGACCACGGCCTGGATCAGGGTGGTGTCGGTGGTGATGCGCGACAGCACTTCGCCGGTCTGCGTGGTTTCAAAGAACTCGGGGCTTTGCGTCACCACATGGCGGTAGACGGCGCTGCGGATATCGGCCGTCACGCGCTCGCCGAGCCACGAGACGGTATAGAAACGCGCGGCCGTGGCCAGCGCCAGGATGGAGGCCACGCCGAACAGGGCCAGGAATACCAGGTCGACGTGCTGGATGCTGCTCGATCCGGCCGCGCCGCCGAAACCTAGGTCGATCATCTGCTTGAAGGCGGCCGGTATGGCCAGGGTGGAGGCGGCCGCCACCACCAGCGCGATGCCGGCCAGGACGAATTGCTTGCGGTAGGGCGTCAGGAAGGGCATCAGGCCCTTGAAGGCGGCCAGGCTGCCTTTTTTCAGTTCGCGGCTGCTGCCGGTGTCGGCGGGTGCTGTGCTGATGGTGGTCTTCGTTGCTTCGGTGCTGGTTGTCATTGGTTTTCGCTTTGATTTACTTATCCGGTATTACAGTTTTACAGCTTCATCGGCGCCACATACCCCGTCATTTCCAGGTAGGCGTGGCCGGCGCTCTGGCCATCGCGCTTCACCGTCACCGCGCCTTCCCAGTAGACGGCGCCGGTCGATCTGCGCGAATCGAGTTCCTGGTCCGGCTGCAGCGGCGTCACCTGCCAGCGCGTCGTACCCGTGCGTATCTCGGTGGCGACCGGGTATTCGGCCCTGGTGCGGGGCGAGCGCCACAGCTGCGTGGGCGTGAAATCGACGTCGCCTGGCGCGAACTGCGTCACCTTGCCCGATGCATCGCGCCAGCTGGCGTGGGCCCATAGTTTAGCACCTGTCTTGCTGCGGATCTGGAAGGCCATCAGCGCGCCGCCGTCGTCGAGGTTGGCGCCGATCCAGTTCCAGCCGCTGGCGTTATCGTCCAGCACCTGGCTCGACCACTCATGGTCCAGCCAGGTGGTGCCGGTGACCGCTTCGGCCTTGCCGCCGGCGCGGGCGATGGTGCCGCTGGTGGCGAGCTGCGGCACGCTGTAGTAATAGCTGGCCTGGCTAGCGCGCGGGCCCTTGCGTGAAAAGCCGTTTTCACCCTGCAGCAGCGCGGGCTGGGTCGGCGCCAGGCGCAGCTGCAAGTTGAAGTCGCGCGCCGCCAGTGTCACTTTGTAGCTGCCGTCGGGCTGGCGTTGCATGCGCCAGTCGTCGAGTTTGACGTCGGTGTCGCCCACCTTGGCGTAGGCCAGGCCGAAGCCCTCGCGCGCGCTTTTTTCATCGTGCAGCAGCTTGCCCACTTTCGGGTCGGACAGCGCCGCGTGGCCGATGATCAGCTGCTTCGGCGCAAACGCGCTGGGGTTGTCGGCGTCAAAGGCGGTCGCGCTGCGAAAGAAGGTTACCTGGTAGCCCAGCTGCTCGCCGCCAGCGGTTTTCACCCAGCCGGTGGCGTACCACCATTCCGTCTTGTAGGCGGGGTGGGCGCCGAAGTCGTGCGGCAGTTTCAATGACTGGCCGGCAGGCAGCGGCGTGACGGGAGCGTATGCCGGCGGCGCGGCCAGGGCGGGCAGGGCCAGGGCGATCAACAATACAAACAGATGGCGCATTACCAGTCCTCCCTGACGGCGCGGATGGGGCCACCGGACAGCGCCTGGCGGCCGGAGACCAGCGCCGTGGTGGCGGCGGCCACCAGCAGCGCGCCGGCGACGGTGGCGATCAAGGGCCAGGGCAGGTGCAGCTGCATGGTCCAGTGGAACGATTGCGGGTTGACGATAAACACCAGCACAAAGCTGATCAGGAGGCCCAGCACAAAGCCAGTGGCGATGCCCAGCGCCGTCAGGGCGCCGCCCTCGAACGCCAGGATGCCGAGGATCTGCCCGCGCGTGACGCCCACATGGCGCAGCATGCCGAACTCGCGCGCCCGCGCCAGGGTCTGCGCGGAAAAGGTGGCGGCCACGCCGAACAGGCCGATCACGATGGCGATCGCCTCGAGCAGATAGGTGACGGCAAAGCTGCGGTCAAAGATCTGCAGGCTGAGCGCCCGGATCGCCGACGGTTCCGACACTTCCAGGCTGTCGCCAAACGGCAGGGTTTTCAGGTTTTCCTTCAGCTTCGCAGCGGAGACGCCCTTGTCCAGCCAGATGGCGGCGTCGCTGACGTCCATGTCGCGGGTGATGGCGCGGTAGGTGTCGAGCGGCATCTGGACCGAACCGCTGGAACGCGCATAGTCGCGCCACACGCCGGCGATAAAGAAGCGATGCAGGCCGCCGGCCAGCGGCAGGTCGATCTGCTGGCCGGCCTTGCGGTTGTACAGGTCTGCCGCCGCTTCCGACAGCCATACCGGCCTGGCGCCAGCGGGAATCGGCAGGGTGTCGCCGACCAGCACCAGGCTCTTGCCCGGGTCCTGCAGGTTGACCGGGCGCGCGATCAGCACCACATCGGGCCGGTCGGCGGCCAGCGACATGCTGCGCAGGCGCTGGAAGTCCACCTTGGCCACGCCGGGCAGGGCGGCGATCAGGCTTTGCTCGCGCGGATTGATGCCTGACGTGCTGCCGCTGGCAGCCGCGCGCGCATACACATCGGCCGGCAGGATCTGCAGCAGCCAGTCGTCGACCGAGACGCGGAAACTCGACACCATGATGGCCATCGCCACCATCAGGCTGAAACTCGACAGCACGCCGCCCAAGGCGATGCCAGCCTGGCCCGAGGCGTTGGCCAGCCGCGCCAGGGTCAGGCTGAGCACCGGTGAACGGCCGCTGGCGGCGGTGCGCAGCCAGGCGCGGTTCAGGAAGCGAAATACCAGCGCCGCCAGCTGCGGCATCAGCGCAATCGCGCCGATCAGCAGCAGCGCGATCGACAGGTAACCGAACAGGGGCAGCTCAAAAACCGGCGGCAGCTGGCTCAATATGCCGGCCAGCAGCAGGCAGGCCAGCGCCGGCCAGCTCTTGGCCAGGCGCGTGGTCACCGCTTCTTCGCTGCCCGACTTCAAGGCGATGGCGGGCGCGGCGCGCGCCGCCTCCAGCGCCGGGGCCGCGCAGCCGAGCAAGGCCACGCCCAGGCCCAGAGCGAAATACACGAACGCGGCGACGGGCGTGAATTGCACCTGCGGCTGCACGCCCGCAAAATAGCCGGCGCCCAGGTCGCCGCCGAAAAAGCGCAGCGCCACGGCCGCCAGGGCGTAGCCGGCCGCGATGCCCAGCGCCGCGCCCACCACGCCCAGGCTGGTGCCTTCCAGCAGCACCTGGCGCAGCAGGCTGGCGCGTTCCATGCCCAGCACGCGCAGCAGCGCAAACTGGCTGCGGCGGCGGATCACGGACAGGGCCTGGGTGGAAAACACCAGGAACGCACCGGTAAACAGCGCCACCAGGGCCAGCACCGTCAGGTTGACCCGGTAGGCGCGGCTGAGGTTGTTGTTGCGGCTGTTCTGGTTATCGTCGTTGGGCTGGCCGACGCGAAAGCGCCCCGGATACTGCGCCTCCAGGTCACGCGCCAGCGCCACCTGGAAGGCGTCGCGGTTGACGCCATTGCGCAGTTTCAGATCGATGCGCGACAGCTGCCCCAGCTTGTTGAAGCGCCACTGGGCCGCGCCGATATCCATTACGGCGATGCGCTGGCCGGCGCGCGCCCTTTGCAGGGAGCCCGCCACGCGCAATGGCACGCTGCCGGTGCCGGCGCGCAGGGCCAGCTTGCCGCCTTCGGCGAGATGGAGCCAGCGCAGCGCGGCCGGCGACAGGAAGATGGCGTCGTCGGCCAGGGTGTCGAAGGGCTGGCCGTCGCCAGCCGCGCCGATCAGGTCGGGCGAAATAAAGCCGACGCGGAACACGTCCAGCGCCAGTATCTGCAGCGGGGCGCCGTTGGTGTCGGGTCCATCGACCACGCCCGCATGCAGTTCCAGCACCGGCGAGGCGACGGCCACGCCATCGCGCTGCGCCAGCCATGGATAGATGCTTTCATCGAACAGCGCTTCGCGCCCGGCCACCTGCACGTCGGCCTGGCCGGACAGGCTTTTGACGGCCGTGGAAAACTCGTTGAAGGCGGCCGCGTTAATCAGGTGGATGGCAAAGCCCAGCGACACGCCGATGGCAATCGCCAGGATGGCGACCAGCGCGCGCACCGGATGCGCGCGCCATTCGCCGAACAGCAGCCAGCGCGACAGCAAGCGTTGTGAAGCAGAAGCCGCGCCGCTGGCGGGGGCGCTCAATGGAGGCATTCGATGGCGAGTTTTTCGCCGGCGCGCCGCACTTTCAGCTGCGCCGCTTCACGCGTCCTGTCGCCGGCGCCGACGGCGTCCTGGGCCGCCCATTTCTGTTCCAGGCGCAGCTGGGCGCAGCGTTTTTCAAGCACCTCGGCCTGCTGCGCGCCGCGCGCCCGGGCCTGGTCCTCGCGTGCCTCGCGCTGCTTGCGCACCGATTCGAGCTGGCTGGCGACGCGCTGCTGGCGCGTGGCCGCGCCCTTGTCGACCGCGGGCGGCGGTGGCGGCACCTCGATGATCTGCAGCTGGCCGGCCGCGCACGGCGTTTCGCTGTAGCTGGTCTGGCCGTTCTGCACGCATTTGTAGGCGGTCTGCGCGCTGGCACAGTTGCTGGCCGCGAACAGCAAAAAGACAAGCGCTCTCACAATATCTTCCCCGGATTCATGATGTTCCGCGGGTCCAGCGCCTGCTTGACGGCGCGCATCAGCTGTAGTTCCAGCGGCGACTTGTAGTGGGCCAGGTCCGCCTTTTTCAGAGCGCCGATGCCGTGTTCGGCCGAGATCGAGCCGCCAAACTCTGCTACCCGATCATGCACGATGCGGTTGATGGCGTCCTGGTTGGCCAGAAAATCGCTGTCCGTCATGCCGGCTGGCGGCGCCACGTTGTAATGCAGGTTGCCGTCGCCCAGGTGGCCGAAACACACCAGCTGGCAGCCGGGGAAGGCCGTTGCCAAGGCCACGTCGGTGATGGCGATAAAGTCGGCGATGACGGAGATCGGCAGCGAGATATCGTGCTTGATGTTCTTGCCGGCCTGCGCCTGGGCCAGCGGAATATGTTCGCGCAGCTGCCACAGGCCTTCCGATTGCGCGACCGAACTGGCGACCACGGCGTCGGCGATCAAGTCCTCTTCCAGCGCCGCGCCTATGCTCGCTTCCAGCAATTCGATGGCATGCGCCTCGGACTGGCTGCTGGACAGTTCCAGCAGCACATATTGGCCATGCGCTTCGGCAAACGGACGCGGCAGTTGCGGGAACTGCTCGGCCACCAGCTGCAAACAATAGCGCGACATCAGCTCGAAACCGGTCAGGCTGGCGCCGCAATGGTCCTGCATCAGGCGTAACAGCCGCAGCGCGTGGGCGGGCGACTCCATCGCGGCCAGCGCCGTGATGCAGGCTTTCGGCTGCGGGTACAGTTTCATCACGGCGCCCGTGATCACGCCCAGCGTGCCTTCTGCGCCGATATACAGGTCGCGCAGGTCATAGCCGGTATTGTCCTTGCGCAGGCCGCGCAAGCCGGACCAGACTTCGCCTTGCGGCGTGACCACTTCCAGGCCCAGGCACAGCTCGCGTGTATTGCCATAGCGCAGCACGGCCGTGCCGCCCGCATTGGTGGCCAGGTTGCCGCCGATGGTGCAACTGCCTTCGGCCGCCAGCGACAGCGGAAACAGGCAGCCCGCGTTGGTCGCCGCTTCCTGGATGGTCTGCAGGATGCAGCCGGCGTCGACCGTGATGGTGCGGTTGACGGCATCGAGCTGGCGGATGCTGTTCAGCCGCGCCAGCGACAGCACCACGGCCGTGCCGGACGCATCCGGGATGCTGCCCAATACCAGGCCCGTATTGCCGCCCTGAGGCACCACCGGAATCGACCACTGGCTGCAGGCGCGCAGCACGCCGGCCACCTGTTCCACCGAAGCGGGGCGCAGCACGGCCAGCGCGACACCGGTAAAACGGTCGCGCCAGTCGGTCAGGAAGGGCGCCATGTCGGGCGCATCGGTCAGCACAAAGGTGTCGCCCAGCAGTTCGCGGCAGGCATCAAGGAAATCGGTTCGGTCGCTCATTTTTTGATATTTACCTTGTTTACTTTTTCCAGCAATTCCCTGGCCATGCGCTTGGCGGCTTTTTTATATGGTCGCAGATACAGCACGGCGCAGAAGAAATACACGCAGACGATGATCGCTTCGCCCCAGGCCATGAAGGCCGACGTCGGATTGGTGTCGCTGTAGCCGCGTACCACGCCTTCGGTGAAGTACAGCAGGATCACCATCGACGACCATTGCAGCGTGTACACGTCGCGCTTGATCACGCCATATAGCGGAATCAGGAGCGGCACGGCTTTCAGGGCCAGCCAGGAGCCGCCCGGTTTCAGGGGCGCGAGCACGGTTTCCCACAGCACGCACCAGACGATCAAGGTGGCCAGGCTGGCGATCGCGCCCCAGTGAAAATACTTGTGCAGCACGCCGTTCATCAGGCGCCCGCCAGCTTGACGGCGTTTTCGGCCAAGCGGCGGCCCAGCGCCAGGGCGAGGCGTTTTTCATCCTCGCTGATGGCCTTGTCGCCATCGATGCCGGACCAGTGCGTGGCGCCATACGGCGAGCCGCCGGTGGAGGTCGTCATCAGTTCCGGGTGGGTATAGGGCAGGCCCATCACCAGCATGCCGTGGTGGAACAGCGGGATCATCATCGACAGCAGGGTCGATTCCTGGCCGCCGTGCAGGCTGCCGGTGGAGGTGAACACGCAGGCGGGCTTGCCGGCCAGGCTGCCGGCCAGCCAGTCGCTGGCCGTACCGTCCCAGAAATACTTCATGGCCGCGGCCATATTGCCGAAGCGCGTGGGCGACCCCAGCGCCAGGCCCGCGCATTCCTGCAGGTCGTCCAGTTCCACATAGGGCGCGCCATGCGCGGGCACGTCCGGCGCGGTGGCTTCGGCCACGGTGGAGACGGCCGGCACGGTGCGCAGCCGGGCATCGCAGCCGGGTACGCTTTCCACGCCTTGCGCGATCAGTTCGGCCAATAGTCGCGTGGCGCCATGGCGGGAGTAGAACAATACGAGAATAATCAGATTGGTAGGCTTCATCATTGGTATTATAGGGCGCTTTGCAGCCCGATACGAAGCCGACATGGCGCCGTTCTGATTTCGATTACATGTTTTTAAAAACCATACAGTCCTTCTTCCTCTACCTGTCGCAGACCGTGCGCTTCGGCATCGCCGTCATGCGCGGCATGAAGTGGCCCGAAGTGCGCGACCTGCTGCTGTTTGCCGGTCGCCGCGTGCGCGAGGAAAGCTTGCCGCAAGTGGCAGGCAGCCTGACGTTCGCCACCGTGTTCGCGCTGGTGCCGCTGCTGACCCTGGCGCTGGCCATCTTTACCACTTTTCCGCTGTTCAATACCTTCCGCCACGCGCTGGAAGATTATTTTATCCAGAGCGTGATGCCCAAGGGTATCTCGAACACTATCCTCGGCTACCTGACCACGTTTGCCTCGAAAGCGACGCGCCTGTCGGCGATCGGTGCCGGCGCGCTGATTTTCACGTCGGTGGCGATGATGAACCTGATCGAGCGCGTGTTCAACCGCATCTGGCGCGTGCGCCAGGAGCGGCGCTGGACCAGGCGGCTGCTGGTGTACTGGGCGATCGTGACGCTGGGGCCGCTGCTGGTGGGCGTGTCGCTGACGGTGACCACGCGGGTCTTCATGGCCACCAGCGGCCTGGTGGGCGACGTGCCTTTCCTCGGCGCCGTGTTCTATACCCTGGTGTCGATCGGCCTGACCATGCTGGCGTTCACCTTGCTGTACATGACGGTGCCGAACCGCGACGTCGACTGGCGCGACGCGGCCTGGGGCGGCCTGCTGGCGGCGCTGGCGTTCGAGGTGGCCAAGCGTGGTTTCGGCGAATTCATCCAGGACTTCCCCACCTATTCGCGCATCTACGGCGCCTTGGCCGCGCTGCCGCTGTTCCTGGTGTGGATTTACCTCAGCTGGATGATCACCCTGGTGGGCGCCTTGCTGGTGGCCGCCTTGCCAGTCGTCAAATACGAGCGCTGGTGGTACCAGGCGGCGCCCGGCAGCGAATTCGTCGACGCCGTGGCGATCCTGAAAGTGCTGCACCAGGCCTGCCACTGCGCCGACTCGGCGCTGGTGGGCGCGGCCGAGATCCGCAGCAGCACGCGGCTGGGCTTCGATGAAATGGAAAAACTGCTCGACAAGATGGTCGAGCAGGGCTGGGTGGGCCGGGTCAATGTGGAAGCGGCCGTGCGCGTGCAATGGGGCAAGCGGGTGGCCGACAGTTCCGACCACTGGGTCTTGCTGGGCAATGTCAACCGCATCACCCTGGCCGACGTCTACCGCCTGTTCGTGTTCGGCGGCATGCGGGTGAACTCCGGCTACCCGGCCGGTTCCACCAACGAGCGCGACATCGAGGCGGCCGAAGAAGCGGCGCGCCTGGCGGCCCAGGTCGAAGGCGCGGTGGAAGAAGGCCTGGGCATGAGCCTGGCCAAGCACTTTGGCGAAGTGCGCTGCAAGTGACTCAATAAAAGACGGGTTCGATGGCCGACTGCCGCGCAATCGCCTCAAAGGCCTTTCTGTCCTGATCGCGCAGCACGGCCAGCCAATAGGTGTCCTCGCCACCCTGCATGTTCACCAGCTGCAATCCGTGCGGCGCCAGGTGGCGCGCGATGGCCTCGAAACCATCGGTGATGCTGGCGCCATCCTCCTCGCCGTCCCACGTGAAGTCCTGCAGGGCCGGCACGGCGATATGCTGGCCGATCATGGCGATTTCATCAACCGACTTCCAGTCCAGCGTGGTGCCATGGCCCAGCGCGTCGGCAGCGGTCGACCATAGCAGGAACAGGCAGGCCGCTTCCGGCGTGTCGCCTTCATATTCTTCTTCCGGGTCGTCTTCCTTCAGTTCTTCCAATGCAAGGTCCACGCAGCGCCGGGCCAGTGCCTCGTCACCTTGCAGCAGCAGGGCGGCGATGGCGCGCAGCTGGTCGTGGTCGGCCAGTTCCAGCAGCTGTGCCGGCGTATAGCTGTTGCGCTCCACGGGTGCTTGCTTGTTCAAGCCCAGGGCCTGGTTCAGCTGCGCCGAGATATCGGCCCGGAAGCCGTCGAGCGTGTCGACCTGCACCAGCAGCCCGCCCGCAAAATCCATGCGCCACACCATGCCGTCCTTGAGCACGAACAGGAAGTCGCTTTGCGCGGTGACGCCGTGCAGATGGTGCGCGGGAGCATATTGCGGCTTGAAGGCCTGCTTGCCGTCCAGGGTCAGCATGCAGACCAGGCCCTGCGCGTCGATGGCGTAGACCAGGTTCTTGCGCAGCTTCGGCGGCGACGAGGTGGTGGCGCTGTCGATGAAGGTGTACTGGCACGGCGCCAGCGGTTCGCCCTTGCTGTTGACGAGCCCGAACAGAAAGCGCTCGCCGATACGCTGGCTGACGATGGCGATTTTTTTTCGCGTGCCGAAGTCCTGCACCGAGCTGTATTGGGGCGGCACCACAAGCATGCCTGTCGCATCGATCACCCCGCACACATTGCGCTCATCGTTATCCTGCATATCGCGCTCGAAGTCGAATAGCTGATCCTCGCGTTGGCCGATCTGGCACACCTTATCCATCAGCAATCTGCCGTCGGGCAGGTGCAGCAGGCTGCTGGTGCCGTCTGGCGCGATCTGCTGCGCCAGATGGGGGCTGATCACATACAGCGCGCCAGGTGCGGGCGGCAGCACGATGGTGCCGTTCAGATCCAGCAGACCCTGACAGCCGGGCTGCGTGGCCGGCGCATAGGTGATCCAGCCTTCCTCGGCATAGTGACTGCCCAGGTCGACCGCCTGCATTTCCAGCGGCACGATCCAGCGGCCATACGGCGTGACCAGTCCGTGCACGGCAGGATCGGCGATGGCAGTCACTTCGTAGCACTGCGCTTCCTCCACCCATGCGAGCACGTTCAGCCGCTGCATGAACGGCAGTTCTTCGACCGCGCGTTCTTCGATATTGGCCAGGTGCGCGCTGGCAGAGGAACACCAGTAGCCGATGGCGTCCATATTGGCGGCCAGCAGCGGCGCGAGTACTTCCCGGTCGCCGCACAGCAACGCCGCCTGCAGCGCTGCCGCTTCGGCGGCGATCGCCTGCAGCTGCTGTGCAAACTCGGGCGTGCCGATATCGTGGCCTATCAACTGCACGCCATCGAGCACCAGCCACTGTTCGCCGTTGGCCAGCAAGCTGGCGATGGCGCTGCGCGCAACGATGGCGGCCGCGTCGCGCGGCTTGTCCATCAGCGCGGCCAGCGCCTGCCAGCTGGCGCGCGCCTGGGCCATCGGTGCGGCCAGCACGCAAACATGTTCCTCGCCATCGTCGTAGAGGGGCCAGGTAATGGCCTGCGCAGAGCTGCCCAGCAGCAGCTTGAACAGCATCGGCGTGGCTTGCCGCCATTCGGCCAGGCCAGAGATGGCGTCGATGTCAAAATCCGGATGGTCGGGAAGGTGGTGGGTGCTGAACAGGACGGCGGTGGAAATCATGAAGTTTTCGTTAAAAAAGCGGGTTTGGTGGCGGCAAACGCATACAGGGCGTCGAGCACGGCGTCGGGCTGCTCGGCCATCAGTTCATGGCCGGCATCGACCTGCACCACCTTGCCATGCGCGATGGCGCAGACCAGCAGCTTGGTCGATTTTGGCGGCGTCATCATGTCGCGCGCGCCGAAAAGGAACAGGGTCGGGCAGTGGATGGACGCTGCCGCGGCTTCGCCATTGGCGTAGGCATTGCAGGCATAAAAATCGGTATGGAATACGTGCGCCGGATTGATGGCAGCGATGCGCTGCTTGAGCCGGCGCGCGCCGCCCATGGCGTAGAAACCGGGGCCGGGAAACGACGGCTTTTGCGCGATCGAGGAATGCGACCAGAGATTGACCATGTCGATCGCCGCCTGCTCGTCGTTTTTCGACGTTTCCAGCAGCGCCGGCGACACTTTCATTGGATAGGTCGAACCCAGCATGGCCAGCTGGCTGACGCGCCCGGGCGCCTGGTACGCCGCTTCCAGCGCGATCAGGGAACCCATGCTGTGGCCGACCAGCATGGCCTGCGGCACGCCGGCCGCGTCGAGCACCGCCAGTATCCAGCGCGACAGTTCCTCCACCGTGGTTTTGGCGTCGCCTGCGCTCCTGCCATGGCCGGGCAGGTCGACCGCCAGCACATTCCAGCCGTGGTGGGCAAAGTAGCGTGTCTGCAGCGCCCACACGCTATGGTCGTTCTGCGCACCGTGGATAAACACGGCGGTCGGTTGCGCGGCGTTGAATGGCTTGCCGCCCGTGTAGCAATAAGCGCTTGCGTTGTCGACGATGTAGATCATCTCAGGCGCCTTTCTGTGACAGTTTCAGGCCACGCGCCAGGTCCGCGATCAGGTCGTCCGCGTCTTCCAGCCCCACCGACAGGCGCATCGTGCCTTGCGTGATGCCGGCCTGTTCGAGCTGTTCGTTGGGCACGCGGAAGTGGGTGGTGGAGGCGGGGTGGATCACCAGCGACTTGGCGTCGCCCACATTGGCCAGGTGAGAAAAGATGGCCAGGCTGTCGACGAAGCGCTGGCCGGCCGCGCGGTCGCCGCGCAGGTTGAAGGTGAACACGGCGCCGGCGCCCTTCGGCAGCAGGGTCTTGGCCAGCTCGTGGTCGGGGTGGGTCGGCAGCTCGGGATAGGACACCGATTCCACGGCCGGATTGGACAATAGAAAATCGATGACCTTGCGGGTATTGGCAACATGGCGGTCCATGCGCAGGCCCAGGGTTTCGATGCCCTGCAGCACGGCAAACGCGTTGTGCGGGCTCATCACCGCGCCGAAGTCGCGCAAGCCTTCGCGGCGCGCGCGCAGGGCGAACGGCGCCACGGTCGATTCTTCGGCAAACACCATGCCGTGAAAGCCGTCATACGGTTCGCACAGTTCGGCAAAGCGGCCGGTCCGGTCGTAGGCGGCTTGCCAGTCGAAGGTGCCGCCGTCGACCAGCAGGCCGCCGATGGCCGTGCCGTGGCCGCACAGGAACTTGGTGGCCGAGTGGAACACCAGGTCGGCGCCGTGGTCAAAAGGCTTCAGCAGATACGGCGTGGTAAAGGTCGAGTCCAGCATCAGCGGCAGGTGGTGTTCGTGCGCCAGCGCGGCCACCTGGGGAATATTGAGTACATCGAGGCCGGGATTGCCCAGCGTTTCGGCAAACAGCACCTTGGTTTCGGGCCGGATCGCGGCGCGCCAGGCGTCGAGATCGCGCGGGTCGACAAAGGTAGTGACGATGCCGAAGCGTTTCAGGGTATAGGCCAGCAGGTTGTGCGAGCCGCCGTACAGCGCGCGCGAGGCCACCACGTGCGAACCGGCGCCGGCAATCGTGCACAGGCCCAGGTGCATGGCGGCCTGGCCGCTGGCCGTGGCGATGCCCGCCACGCCGCCTTCGAGGGCGGCGATGCGCTCTTCGAGCACGGCGTTGGTGGGGTTCGATATGCGCGAGTACACATGGCCGGCGCGCTCCATATTGAACAGCGAGGCGGCGTGGTCCGAGCTCTTGAAGGCGAACGAGGACGTGAAGTGGATCGGCGTGGCGCGCGCGCCCGTGGCCGGATCGGGCGCGGCGCCCCCGTGCAGGGAAAGAGTGTCGAAACCCAGGTATTTCGGACCGCTCATGATGTCTCCACCTATTGTTTTAATCGCCAGATCGTACCCCGATTCCGGAAGGAACAAAAGAGCGGCCGTGCGGGGCGCATGGGCTGCGGCTTTGCGCGCCGCTGAAAACATGCCACGCGCCGGAGCGCGTAGTGTACGATGGCGCGTCAGCGATCTTTGGCGTATGCGTTTCACGGAAATCCTGGGCTTAGACTGCGCGCGCAACGGCACGTGCAGGTGCACGTCCACCAGGAAAGATTCGCCATGATGCTGACTTCGCCCACCGCATGCGAGCTGTCGTTCGATGATTTGCACCGCCATGGCTGGTCGCAGCACGATGGCTTTCTTTCCCCGCAACTGAGCCGCCAGCTGGCCGCGCAATGCGTGCAGGCGCGCGGCGATGGCCGCATGAAGGCGGCCGGCACCGGCAGCGGCCGCACGCCTGGCGTGGACAGCACCGTCCGCGGCGACAGCATCGCCTGGCTGGAAGCGGGCCAGTCCGACGCCTGCGACCAGTACCTGGCCTTGATGGACGCCTTGCGCCGGCAGCTGAACCGTGAACTGTTCCTCGGCCTGGACGAATATGAAAGCCATTTCGCCCTTTATGCGCCGGGCGCCTTTTACCGCGCCCACCTGGACCGTTTTCGCGACGACGATCAGCGCACGGTGTCGGTGGTGATTTACCTCAATGACGACTGGCTGCCCGGCCAGGGCGGCGCGCTGCGCCTGCATCCCGAAGGGCAGGCCAGCCGCGATATCCTGCCCGAAGCGGGCCGCATGGTGATGTTCCTGTCGGCCGAGATGCTGCACGAGGTGCTGCCGACGGCCCGCGAGCGCCTGTCGCTGGCCGGCTGGCTACGCCGGCGCGCGTAGATGAGGGTGACAAGGGTGGCTTGGAAGCTTTCCTGTGGGATTTGATTGACCGCAAGGCTGGATTTTTTGGCAGGCATAGGCTACAGTCCCAATCAGGGCTCAGAACAACTACAATACCACTCTCACGCGGACAGGACGGCCAATATGAAAGTATCTGAAATTCTCCAAGTCAAGGGCAACATCCTCTACACGGTGACGCCCGACCAGCCTTTGCTGGATGCGGCCAATACCATGGCGGAAAAAGACATCGGTTCGCTGGTGGTCATGGAATTTGGCGACCTGGTCGGCATGCTGACCTTCCGCGAGGTGCTCAATGCGCTGCACGAAAACGCGGGCCAGATCGGCGGCGGCACCGTGCGCAAGCACATGGATGACCACCCGATCACCGTCACGCCGGATACCGAGGTCAATGAAGTGCGCCGCATCATGCTGGAAAAGCATGCGCGCTACCTGCCGGTGATGAACGCCAAGACCCTGCTGGGCGTGATCTCGTTTTATGACGTGGCGCGCGCCGTGCTCGAAGCGCAAAGCTTTGAAAACCAGATGCTCAAGGCCTATATCCGCGACTGGCCGGCCGAAACGCCGGACTGACCACGGGTCGCGGCAGCATGAAAAACGCCGGCATTGCCGGCGTTGTCGTTTGGAAAGTAATCTCGTCAGGCCGCGCCCTGCATCGCTTCATCGCTGAGCCAGCTGGCCAGCGCATCGGCCGTCATCGGCCGGGCGAACAAAAAGCCCTGCGCGATCGGGCAGCCGAGCGACTGCAGAATCTGCGCCTGGCGCTCGTCTTCCACGCCTTCGGCGATCACCGCCAGGCCCAGGTTGCGGCCCAGCTGTATCACCATCTCGGCGATGCTGCTGCCGCGTGCCGAGCCGGTGATTTCCGTGACGAACGCGCGGTCGATCTTCAGCCGGTCCACCTGCAGCCGCTGCAGGTAGGAGAGGGAGGAAAAACCGGTGCCGAAGTCATCGATGGCGATGCTCACGCCGGTCTGCTTGATCTGCCACAGCATCTTGATCAACAGGTCCGGTTCTTCCATGGCCATCGATTCGGTGATTTCCAGTTCGACGAATTCGGGCGGCGCCTGCGTGTCTTCCAGTGCCTGGCGCAGCATCTCGAGGAACAGCGGATGGCGGAACTGCACCTGCGACACATTGACCGACATGACGAAATTGCGGTGGCCCAGTTCGCGCAGCCGCACCAGTTCGCGGCAGGCCGTGCGCAGCACCCATTCGCCGAGGTCGATGATGATGCCCGAATATTCGGCGATCGGGATGAAGCGGTCGGGCGAGATGAACTTGCCGTCCGGCGTCTGCCAGCGCAGCAGCGCTTCGGCGCCCACCGGGCGGCGCGTCGACAGGTCGATCTGCGGCTGGTAGACGACAAACAGCTGGCCTTGCGCAAAGCCGGTGCGCAGCGCATGCATCATGCGCACGCGCTCGCGGATCTCGATGCCCATGCTGCGCGAAAAATAGAAGTGGCCGGCGCGCTGCTGGGTCTTGGCGCGTTTCAGTGCGATGTCGGCGTCCTTCAGCGCGTCGGCGCCGGTGCCCGCATGCTCGCCCAGGCGCACCAGGCCCAGGGTGGCCGACAATTGCACGTCCTGGCCGTCGATGCTGAACGGCGTCTGGAACAGGGCCAGGATCTGGGCCGGATTGACTTGTGACGCGTCACCGAGCACGCAAAAGATATCGCCGCCCAGGCGCGCCACCGTCAGTTGCGAGCCCAGCTGGGTTTGCAGCCGGCCCGCCACGGCGAGCAGCAGCAGGTCGCCGAACTTGTGGCCCAGCGCATCATTGGTTTCGGCGAAATGGTCGAGGTCGACCAGGCACAGCGTGGCGTCGTCGCGGGCCGGGCCGGCCAGCGCCGCGTCGAGGATTTCCACCAGGCGCGTGCGGTTCGGCAACTTCGACAACTGGTCATAAAACGCCGCATTATGCAGGTGGCTGACCAGCTCCACATTGTCCAGGCCGACGGCGACATTGCTGCAAAATACTTCGAGCAGGCCTTCCTCGATGGCGGTCAAGGGGCGCGGCAGCAGCAGGTAGGCGGCCGAATCGCGGCTGGACTTGCCGGCGAAATACAAGGTGGCGTAATCGTGCGCATACACATTGCGCCGCTGCGCCAGCGCGTGTTCGATGGCGGCGGCGATGCGCGGATTGTCCACGCTGCACAGGGCGCCGTGCGCCACGCCCGAAAAGCAGCCGGCATGGGCGCACACCAGCAGGCTGCGCTTGCCCTTGTCGTTGACTTCCTGGGTGCACAGCACGCCGTCGGCGCGGATATGCAGCAGGTCGGCCACCTGTGCCAGCACGCCGGCCGAGAAATTCTGCACGCCGTGCAGCGCCATCAGCTGGGTGCTGGCGTGGACGATGCGGTCCAGGCCGCGCCGGCTGTTGCTGATGGAGCGGATCTGCTCGTATGAGCGGATGGCCGCCGTGACGGTGGTAAACAACTTGATGCGGGTCAGCTCGGACTTGGTCTTGTAGTCGTTGATGTCGAAATCGCGGATGGCGTCGATTTCCGGCGCATAGCCGGGCTGGCCGGTGCGCAGGATGATGCGCACATCGCTCATCTTCAGCGTTTCGCGGATATGGCGCACCAGGTGCAGGCCGGCGTCGTCCTGTTCCATCACCACGTCGAGCAGGATGACGGCGATATCGCTTTCATGCTTGAGCAATTCGCGCGCCTGGCCGGCCGAATAGGCGTGCACGAACTCGAGCGGACGGTGCTGCATCTCCAGGTTGCCGAGGGCAAAGGTGGTGGTGGAATGGACGTCTTCATCGTCGTCGATGATCATCACCCGCCACACGCTGCGCGCACTGGTACTGGCCGGCGCGGCAGGCTGCTCATCAAGGAATACCAGGTCGTCGTGATCGTCCTTGTCGGCATCAAGGGGAGTGATCGGTGCGGGCATGTAGTTAACTTCTCCAGAGCTCAGTAAGGTAGGCATATCGGCAAACACAGGGCACGACATCGAAGGCCGACCATTTTTCCAACTGTCTTGATCCAAGTATATAGCGATTTAACAAGGCAAAAGTTTTTTTTAGGATTATTCATTGCAGCAATATTTGCAGCTTTGCATGATTGTAACTGTTGCTCCACATTTTCTGCCGAAACTTTGTGGCGGCCAACCGCAGGAGGGGTAGGGCGGGGCATGGGCTGGTAGAATGGCGTTTTCCAGTCTTTCATATTCCCTACTATGTCCGGCAACTCTTTTGGCAAGCTGTTTACTGTTACCACTTTCGGCGAATCGCATGGTCCGGCCATCGGCTGCGTGATCGATGGCTGTCCGCCCGGGCTGGTGTTGTCCGAAGCCGATATCCAGCCCGAGCTGGACCGCCGCAAGCCTGGCACCTCGCGCCACGTGACGCAGCGCCAGGAATCGGATACGGTGGAAATTTTATCGGGCGTCTACCAGGGCGTGACCACCGGCACGCCGATCGCTTTGCTGATCCGCAATGAAGACCAGCGCAGCAAGGACTACGGCAATATCGCCGAGAGTTTCCGCCCCGGCCACGCCGACTATACCTACTGGCACAAATACGGCGTACGCGACCCGCGCGGTGGCGGCCGTTCGTCGGCGCGCCTGACGGCGCCGGTGGTGGGCGCGGCGGCGATCGCCAAGAAATGGCTGCTGCAGCAGTACGGCACCACGTTCAAGGGCTGCATGAGCCAGCTGGGCGACATTCCCGTGCCGTTCCGGTCCTGGGAACACGTGCACGGCAATCCCTTCTTTGCCGCCAGCGACGACGCCGCGCTGATCGCCAGCATGGAAGAGGCGATGGACCAGCTGCGCCGCGACGGCGACTCCATCGGCGCCCGCATCGACGTGATCGCGCAGAACGTGCCGGTGGGCCTGGGCCAGCCGATCTACGACAAGCTCGATGCCGACATCGCCTACGCGATGATGGGCATCAATGCGGTCAAGGGCGTGGAAATCGGCGCCGGTTTCGATTCGGTGGCGCAAAAGGGCTCGGAGCATGGCGACGAACTGACGCCGGAAGGCTTTGTCGGCAATAACGCCGGCGGCGTGCTGGGGGGGATTTCGACCGGGCAGGATATCAGTGTCTCGATCGCCATCAAGCCAACCTCGTCTATCCGCACCCCGCGCCGCTCGATCGATAAAGAGGGCAACCCGGTGATGGTGGAAACCTTTGGCCGCCACGACCCCTGCGTGGGCATCCGCGCCACGCCGATCGCCGAAGCGATGCTGGCGCTGGTGCTGATCGATCATGCGCTGATGCATCGGGCGCAGTGCGGTGATGTGGCTGTTTCGACGCCGAAATTGAAGTAAACGGGCCTGAGAAAATGCCGATGGCGGCGTTGCAGCTCCTTGTCGTACATGCGTACTGCCTGCGTCGCTGCGCCTTGCCCTCGACATTTTTCAGGCCCGCTTGGCCCGGTGCGCCTTTGCGGACGTATGGGCTTTAATACGTCTTGCCGCTGTGCTTGTGGCGCATGGCCCCGGCATTTCGCCGTCGGGGGGTAAAATCTTACGCTACTTTATTCGTCACCAATTCCAGCTGGTGCCGCATCTCCACCGACTGCACCAGCAACGCCCGGATATCGTTGATCAGGTTGAATTCCGTCTGGTTCAGCTGGATCGGCGGGAAGCTGTCGTCCCAGTCGCCGTATAAAAATCCCGTCGGGTGGCCGTTTGCCGACAGTGGCAGCACCACGAAGCTGCGCGCGTCCGACAGGGTCGACTTCCACCATTGCGGCAGCTTGGCGGCGAATTTCGGGTCGCGCGCGTTGTCGATGAAGATCACGCGGTCGCTATTGAGCGCCGCATGGAACACGTTCGGCTCGTAGGCGTCGCCGAACACCATCAGGTCCTGCAGCGCGGCCGCGCCTTCGCCCATGCAAATGCGTGCCGAGTACAGATGTTCCTTGTGGTTGCGCACAAAGGCCACCGAGCGCGAAAAATCAAAGCCCTGGTGCAGGGTTTCCAGCGCCATCGAGACCATCTGGCCCGGATTGGCGGTGCCGATGGCGCCACGCAGGTCCAGCAGGCCGCTGGTCAGGATGCGGTTGCCTTCGGCGCGCAAGCGGGTCGACGCCAGCTGGCGCGCGCGCCGCTCCATCGGTTTCGACAGCGGCGCGATGGTGAGATCGGCAGCCGCCATGACCTTGGCTTTTTCCACAGCTTCCACCACCGCTTCAGGCTGCATGCCCAGCATGCCGGCGTAGTTGCCGATCAGCGCATGGACTTCGGCCGCGCCGTTGGCGTCGTCGTGCCACAGCGAATCGGCGCAGCGCGCCGCCATGGTCGACAGGCCGGCCATCCAGTCGGCACCGCTGACGACCTCATCGGGCTGCATCGGCGCCAGCGGGCGCATGCCGTCGATCAGGTGCTGCGGCAGGCCCCAGTGGGCGGCCGTGGCATAACCCACTTCGGGCAGGCTCAGGCCGAGGATTTCCGGCGCCGCCGCCGCTTCGTTGCCGGGTCCGCCATGCGCCTGCAGCCGCGCCCAATAGTCGGTCATGTAGAAGGTGATCATCATGCGGCCCAGCGTATGCAGCATCGAACACACCACGGCCTGTTCGGCCTGCAGGCTGCCGGCGCTGGTGGCCACTTGCTGGGCCACCATGCCGGCCAGGACCGCTTTTTCCATCTCGACGTGGGCGCTGACCGAATCCGGCGTCGCCTGCGACAATTCCTCGATCAGTTTCAGGCCCAGCGCCAGGTGGCCGATGGCGTCCAGGCCCAGCACCAGCACCGCTTTCGACACCGTGTTGACGCGCTGGCCGAAGGCCGAGTACATGCCGCTGTTGGCCAGGCGCAGCACCTTGTGCGTCAGGACCGGGTCCGACAGCACGGTTTGCGTCATGTCGAAGGCGTGATCGTCCTCGCCGCGCATGGCGCCCAGTATGGCGCTGATGGCCTTGGCAAAGCCGGGCATGTCGCCCTGCTGGCGCGTGCGCGACCACAGCAGTTCCAGGGTGTTCCTGCCGAGCTGGGTCGGCGCCGTATAGTGGCCAGGGTTCATTGCACACCTCCGCGCGGTTGATTGGCAGGCGGCGCAGTCACCAGCGCCGCATAGGTTTTTTCGCTCAAGGCCGAGAGCGCCGCGTGGGCGGGCATGGGTTTGCCGGTCAGGTAGCCCTGCACATATCGGCAGCCGCGTGATTCGATGAAATGCATTTGTTCTTCAGTTTCCACGCCTTCCGCCACCACCGACAGGTTCAGGTGCTTGGCCAGGTCGAGAATGGTGTTGCAGATGGCGGCGTCCTTGCTCGATTCGGGCAAGTCCTTGATGAAAGTACGGTCTATCTTCAGCACCGAGATGGGAAAGCGCTTCAGGTAGGCCAGCGAGGAGTAGCCGGTGCCGAAGTCGTCGATGGCGATGCGCGCGCGGCGCTCCGTCATCTTGACCAGGATGGCTTCGGCGTGCACCGGGTCGATCATCAGCGTGCCTTCGGTAATTTCCAGCACCAGGTTTTCGCCGGACAGGCCGGAAAACGCCAGCGCATCGTCGAGCACGTCGAGGAATTTATCGTTGCGGAACTGGCGCGGGCTGATATTGACCGAGATATACAGGTGGCGCTGCGCCACCTCCTGGAACTGGCGCAGCTGCACGCAGGCCGCTTTCAGCGCCCAGGCGCCCAGCAGGTTGATCAGGCCATTGGCCTCGGCGATCGGGATAAAGCGCACCGGCGGCACCAGGCCCAGGGTCGGGTGCTTCCAGCGCATCAGCGTTTCGAATCCCTGGATCTGGCGCGTGCGCGCGTCGACGATGGGCTGGTAATACAGCAGAAATTCGCCTTCGCGCACGGCCTGGAACATCGCCGCCTCGAGCGAGATATCGTGTTCGGAGGGGCCGTTCAGGCGCGGGCTGTAGATCAGGCAGCGCGCCTTGCCGGTTTCCTTGGCGCGCGACATGGCCGCGTCGGCCAGCGCCACCAGCCGCACTTCGTCTTCCGCATGCAGCGGATAAATCGACACGCCGATCGAGGCGCCCACGTAGATCTTGTGGCCATCGACTTCGAACGGCGCCTGCAGGGTGGCCAGCAAGCGGCCCGTGACCAGCTTGATCTGCGCATCGGTGGCGCTGCCGGGCAGCACGGCGACGAATTCATCGCCGCCGGCGCGCGCCAGGGTATCGCTGTCGCGCAAGGTCTTGCGCAGGCGGGCGGCGGCCAGGCGCAGCACGGCGTCGCCGACCGGGTGGCCCAGGCCGTCATTGACTTTCTTGAAGCCGTCGAGGCCGATGGTGGCCACCGAAAAGCCCTGGCCCGAGCGTGCCGCCTGGGCGATCACCATGCGGATGCGGTCCGACAGCAGCAGCCGGTTCGGCAGCCCCGTCAGCGCATCGTGGGTGGCCATATGGCGCAGCCGCTCTTCCGTATTGTGCTGGGCCGAGGTGTCGCGCCCGACCACCAGCAATTCGGCCACGCCGGCCTGGTTGGCGTAGGACGACAAGCGCAGCTCGAACCAGATTTCCTGTTCCGGCATTTGCAGCCTTACTTCCAGGCGGCCCGGTACTTCGAGCGCGTCCTGCAGTGCCGCCTGCAGCGCGGCGCGCGAGGCTTCGGCCGCCAGCGGCAGCAGCAGATGGCCGACCAGGCCGGCGGGCGCGCCGAACAGGGTGGCGGCGCGCTTGCTGGCAAACAGGATCACGCCGTCCGCATCGAGCCGGAACACGATATCGCCTGCCTCTTCCATGAGGTTGTCCAGCTCGTGGCGTGTCTCGCGGTGGGCGGCGGAGGGGGTACTGGAAAACATCGTGCTGGCTTTACCTTTATCAGTGCTGCCGCCCAACTATGCGCATGGCGGCAAGCAAAATCATTGCGCATGGCGCGCCGCCTCATGGGCAACACGCCTGTTAAGGGGAATCGGCTTGACAGGACGGCAATAAATCGCCTGACCTTCTCGCTGGAACCCGATTTATAGGGAATGTATCATTGAAAACCAGGCAAAAACATGAAATTGAGCAACATTCCTTCAAGTAATAGAAAGAGTGTTGTTCATCCTGAATCGCAGGGACGTACCGGCGTCACGCTTGCCGGGGCCCTGCCTTTGCGCTAGTCTCGCAGGCAGGCTGGCGTTATTGCGTGCCGCCTGCCAGACCAGTCCGCCATGATAGCAAACCGCGATGGGGAACCGCCATGAATGCTTGTCATCTGCCAGAAAATACGCATGAAGTGTTCAACCAGGCCACGCCTTTCGAGGGCATCAACCTGTTTGCCTGCGATCCGGCGCTGCAGGAGGCGGTGCGGCGCGAAGGCGGCGAGGCGGCATCTGGCGGACTCGATATGCTGGGCGAGCGGCTGGGCAGTGCCGAACTGATCGCGCTGGCGCGGCTGGCCAATGTGCATGGGCCGCAACTGCGTCAGTTCGACCGCGGCGGGCGGCGCATCGACGAAGTGGAATTCCATCCGGCCTGGCATGGGCTGATGGAAGTGCTGGTCAGCGCGGGACTGCACGCGGCGCCGTGGTCGGGCGCCGGGACCGGGGCCCATGTGGCGCGCGCCGCCGCCTATATATTAGTGGGGCAGCTGGAAAACGGCGCGCAATGCCCGGTCACGATGACATTTGCGTCGGTGCCGGCACTGCGCCAGGCAACGGGCTTGCCGCAGATCATGGCGCGCTGGCTGCCGAAAATCCTTTCCCGCGACTATGATCCCCGTTCCTTGCCGGTCGAGCAGAAGCGCGGCGCGCTGATCGGCATGGGCATGACGGAAAAGCAGGGCGGCTCCGATGTGCGCAGCAATACCACGCGCGCCGAGGCGCTGCCTTTGGCCGAGGCGCAAACCCTGTTCGGCGACGAGGCGCCCAACGCTTGCCGCATCGTCGGCCATAAATGGTTTTTCTCGGCGCCGCAAAGCGACGCCCATCTGATCCTGGCGCAGGAGGGCGCTGCTGGCCTGTCGTGTTTCTTCCTGCCGCGCTACTTGCCCGACGGCAGCCGCAACGCCATCCGCGTGCAGCGCCTGAAAGACAAGCTGGGCAACCGCTCGAACGCCTCGGCCGAAGTGGAATTTGCCGGCGCCTATGGCTGGCGGGTGGGCGAGGCGGGCAGGGGCATACCGACCATCATCGAGATGGCCAGCCATACGCGGCTCGATTGCGTGCTGGGCACGACCGGCATCATGCGCGCCGCCTTGAGCCAGGCGCTGCACCACGCGCGCCAGCGCATGGCCTTCGGCAAGGTGCTGGCCGAACAACCGTTGATGCAGAACGTGCTGGCCGACCTGGCGCTGGAATCGGAAGCGGCCACCGTGTTCGCCATGCGCCTGGCGCGCTGTTTCGATGAAAAAGAAGACGAGGGGCAGGCCGCGCTGGCGCGCGTGCTGACGCCGGCCGGCAAATACTGGATCTGCAAGCGCGGGCCCGGCTTTGGCGCGGAGGCGATGGAAGTGCTGGGCGGCACCGGCTATGTGGAGGAAACGCCGCTGGCGCGCCTGTACCGCGAATTGCCCGTCAACTCGATCTGGGAAGGATCGGGCAATGTGATGTGCCTGGACGTGCTGCGCGCGCTGGCTCGCTCGCCGGCCGCGCGCACGGCGCTGGCGGCGGAACTGGCGCTGGCCGGCGATGCGGATGCGGTCTTCGTTGCCTATCGTGCGCAATTGCTGCAGGCGCTGGAACAGGGAGATACCGATGAGTTCGGCGCACGGGGGCTGGCCGAGCGCATCGTGCTGGCGGTGCAGGCGGCCTTGCTGCTGCGCCACGCGCCCGGCTTTGTGGCCACGGCGTTTGTTGCCTCGCGGCTGGCCCACGCGCCGGGCGGCGCCTATGGACGCTTGCCCGCCGGCACCGATTGCACGGCCATCCTGGCGCGCGCCTTGCGCGAATCGTGAATATTACTTGTTGTAATTATTTCGTAAATTCCAGCCACAGCAACGCTTGAGGCTGGGATAATGCGGTCATACACCACCAATCGATAGCTATGCGCAGGCCAGGCCCCTTGCCGCCGCGCCGCGCTTGACGAAAGACACAAGCACATGAAACAAGATCCACGCTTTCCCAATCTGTTCATCACCGATCACCCGCTGATCCAGCACAAGCTGAGCCATATGCGCGAGCACGACACGTCGACGCGCACCTTCCGCGAATTGCTCAAGGAAATCACCTTGCTGATGGGCTATGAAATCACGCGCGACCTGCCGCTGACCACGCGCGAAATCACGACGCCGCTGGTGACGATCGCCGCGCCCGTGATCGCCGGCAAGAAACTGGCCATCGTGCCCATCCTGCGCGCCGGCATCGGCATGAGCGACGGCTTGCTGAACCTGGTGCCATCGGCGCGGGTCGGCCATATCGGCGTGTACCGCGATCCGGCCACCCACATGCCGGTGGAATACCTGGTGCGCCTGCCGGACCCGAGCGAGCGTACCTTCATCCTGTGCGACCCGATGGTTGCCACCGGCAACTCGGCCGTGTACGCCGTCGACGTGCTGAAGAAGCGTGGCGTCTCCGACGAGCAGATCATCTTCCTGGCGCTGGTGGCCGCACCGGAAGGCGTGACCGTGTTCCAGAACGCCCATCCGAACGTCAAGATGTTTGCCGCCGCGCTCGATTCGCACCTGAACGAGCATGCCTATATCGTGCCGGGCCTGGGCGACGCCGGTGACCGTATCTTCGGCACCAAATAATTCACTCACGGGTATCACCAACATGGCAACCTTGATCGACCCCGATTTCCGCGCCCGCTTGCGCGCCCTGAATGACAAATATGCGGCCAGCGTGCCGGCGCTGATGCAGGCGATCGCCGCCGCCCAGGCGCGCTGCGACAGCGAAGGGCCGCGCCTGGAGCCGCTGACCGCCTTGCACCATGCCTTGCACGCGGTGGCCGGTTCGGCTGCCACCTTCGGCTTTGCCACCCTGGGCCAGGAATGCCGGCGCCTGGAACAGCTGGCGCGCCAGTTGTTGAACGAGCCGGGCAATGTGCTGGCGGAGTGGCCATTGCTGAGCACGCAGGTCGGCGCCTTGCTGCGCTGGGCCGCGAGGGACCCGGCCGCCACGCATTTCACGGCCTGAATGACAATGTTCGAGAAGCGTGGTTCAAATGATATATTTGATACAACGCAAAGCGTATGCGGCTCGGATTAGGATATAGTGTCTCCATACCGCTGCTTCAGCGGTGCCGCAAGACCGGGATTTTGGCTGTTTTGACTATGAAAGTAGGCCTCGCAAGTTTATTTTGCGAAAAAATGGTTTTTCCCGGTTTTGTTGGTATAATTGGGCATCGTTGGATTCGAGGTAGTAGTGCAGTTTGTCTGTCATTTCTTTCTTGCTTCAAACGATATAACGGGCGCAAGCCCAACTTAACTGAAATAGGAAATTGTAATGGCAACTGGCATCGTAAAATGGTTCAATGATTCGAAGGGTTTCGGCTTTATTACCCCTGACGAAGGCGGCGAAGATCTGTTCGCTCACTTCTCGGCTATCCAGTCGAACGGCTTCAAGTCCCTGCAAGAGAACCAACGCGTTTCTTTTGAAGTGACCGCTGGCCCTAAAGGCAAGCAAGCTTCGAACATTCAGCCAATCTAATACGCTGGATCAAACGAAATAAAGAAATCCTCGGTCTCCGAGGATTTTTTTTCGCCTGAATTTCCGTGAAGTACGATTTTTGCGAGTGTCGTGGGCTGCGCCGCACTTTCGGCGCGTTTATGCTTCACTGCAGGCCGCCTATGCCGACGCGCAGCAGGTTTGGTCCGACGTCCTCAGATAGCCCGTTCGCGCCAGTATTCGGGCTGCGCATAGCTATGCCGCAAAAAATCCACAAACGCCCGTATGCGCAAGGGCAGATGGCGCCGCTGCGCAAACACCGCATAAATATCGTTGCCGGGCGCGGCAAACTGGTCGAGCATGGTCACCAGTTGCCCCGATTCTATCTCCGCCCCCACTTCCCACATCGAGCGCCAGGCCAGCCCCTTGCCGGCCAGCGCCCAGTCGTGCAGCACTTCGCCGTCGTTGCATACCATATTGCCGGCCACTTTCAAGGTCACGTTCTTGCCGTTTTCACGAAAAGTCCAGCCGCGCTGGCTGCCTTCGCCGCTGATCGCCAGGCAATTGTGTTTGATCAGGTCGCTCGGCACCCGTGGCGTGCCGGACCGCTTGAGGTAAGAGGGCGCGCCCACCACCACGCGGTGATTGTCGGCCAGCTTGGTGCTGACCAGGGAAGAATCGGACAGGCTGGCGATGCGGATCGCCACGTCGATGCCTTCGCCGATCAGGTCGACCAGGCGGTCGTTCAGGTTGAGCGCCACCGTCACGTCGCGGTGCTCGGCGACAAACGAAGGGATCAGCGGCGCCACATGCTGGCGGCCAAAGCCGGCCGGCGCGGAAATCAAGAGGTGGCCGCTGGCCTTCACGCTGCGCTCGGCCACCGCCAGTTCCGCCTCTTCCAGCTCGGCCAGAATCCGCTGGCAGTCTTCCAGAAAGGCCGCGCCTTCATTGGTCAGGGCCAGCTTGCGCGTGGTGCGCTGCAGCAGCTTGACGCCCAGGCGCTGTTCAAGCGCATCGAGCCGGCGTCCTATCATGGCCGGCGCAATGCCCTCGGCACGCGCGGCGGCCGACAGGCTGCCCTTGGCGACCACTTCCACAAAAGTGGAGATTTGCCTGAACTGTCCCATGATGCCCTTTCACTTGTGACAAAAACGCATGGATGAAGTGATTTTTAATCTCGTTTCCATGCCTAATAGTGAATATACTATACAACAACAGCACGCGAAACGACCGTGCCGCAACATCGCTACCGCTTATACTTTGCCTGCCAGATTACCCTTACTTATAACGGAGAACATCATGACGCAATCCCCCATCGCTTTGCCGGAAGGCATGCAAATCACGGGCGAGATCCAGCTTGGTTACGAACAGATCCTGACGCCCGCGGCGCTGGCGCTGGTGGCCAAGCTGACACGCGCATTCGAGCCGCGCCGCCAGGAATTGCTGGCCGTGCGTGTCGAGCGCGCCAGGCGCCTCGATGCGGGCGAGCGTCCTGATTTCCTGCCAGAAACCGCGCATATCCGCGACGGCGACTGGAAAATTGCACCGATTCCGAAGGCGCTGGAATGCCGCCGCGTGGAAATCACCGGTCCGGTCGAGCGCAAGATGGTGATCAACGCCTTCAATTCGGGCGCCGACAGCTACATGACCGACTTCGAAGACTCGAACACGCCGAACTGGGACAACCAGCTGACGGGCCAGATCAATATGTTCGACGCCGTGCGCAAGACCATCTCGCTGGAGCAGAACGGCAAGTCGTACAAGCTCAACGACAAGATAGCCACCCTGGTGGTGCGTCCGCGCGGCTGGCACCTCGATGAGAAACACGTGCTGGTCGACGGCAAGCGCATCTCGGGCGGCATTTTTGATTTCGCCCTGTTCATGTTCCATAACGCCAAGGAACAGCTGGCGCGCCGCGCCGGCCCGTATTTCTATCTGCCGAAAATGGAATCGCACCTGGAAGCGCGCCTGTGGAACGATATTTTCGTCATGACGCAAAACGAGCTGGGCCTGCCGCAAGGCACCATCAAGGCCACCGTGCTGATCGAAACCATCCTGGCTGCCTTCGAGATGGATGAAATCCTGTATGAACTGAAAGAACACAGCTCGGGCCTGAACGCGGGCCGCTGGGATTACATCTTCTCGTGCATCAAGAAATTCAAGCTCGACAAGGACTTCTGCCTGGCCGACCGCGCCAAGGTCACCATGACGGCGCCGTTCATGCGCGCCTACGCCTTGCTGTTGCTGAAAACCTGCCACAAGCGGGGTGCGCCGGCGATCGGCGGCATGGCAGCCTTGATCCCGATCAAGAACGATCCGGAAAAGAACGATGTCGCCATGGGCGGCGTGCGCAACGACAAGGCGCGTGACGCCACCGATGGCTATGACGGCGGCTGGGTCGCCCATCCGGGCCTGGTGGAACTGGCCATGGGCGAGTTCACGAAAGTGCTGGGCGACAAGCCGAACCAGATCGACAAGCAGCGCCCCGACATCGACGTCAAGGCGGCCGACCTGCTGAACTTCCAGCCGGAAGCGCCGATCACGGAAGCGGGCTTGCGCTACAACATCAATGTCGGCATCCACTACCTGGGCAGCTGGCTGGCCGGCAACGGCTGCGTGCCGATCCACAACCTGATGGAAGACGCGGCCACCGCCGAGATCAGCCGCTCGCAAGTGTGGCAGTGGATCCGGTCCAGCAAGGGTGTGCTGGAAGACGGCCGCAAGGTCACCGCCGAGATGGTGCGCGCCATGATCCCGGAAGAGCTGGCCAAGGTGCAGCGCGATGCGCCGGGCGGCGACGGCCCGACCTATGTCCGCGCCGGCCAGATTTTCGAGGAAATGTCGACCTCGGAATCGTTTGCCGAATTTCTGACCTTGCCGCTGTACGAAGAAATCTGATTTTTACCGTACTGCGCATGAAAAAATCCCGGCATGCCGGGATTTTTTACGTGCGCAGATGTCGCGGCAACTTAAAAATTGTTTTTCCACATGCGCAGCGCCGCAAACGCTTCCACCGGCGACGCGTCATTGCCCAGCTTGCCGGCCACTTTCAGGCTGCTCAGGATGGCCGGCTCGCGATAGCGCAAAAAGGGATTGGTGGCTTTTTCCAGGCCCACGGTCGACGGCACGGTCGGCAAGCCCTGCTGGCGCTTTTCCGTATCGATGGCCACCCGTTCCTGCAGCGCCAGGTTGCCAGGCTCGACCGCGCTGGCAAAGCGCAGATTGGACAGGGTATACTCGTGGGCACAATACACCAGCGTATCGTCGGGCAGGGCGGCCAGCTTGCCCAGGGAGTCGGCCATCTGGCCCGGCGTGCCTTCGAACAGGCGGCCGCAACCGCCGGCAAACAGGGTGTCGCCGGAGAACAGCCACGGTGCGCCATTGGCCTCGCCGCGCTGGCGCACATAGGCGATATGGCCCTTGGTATGGCCGGGCACGTCGATCACGGTCAGCTGCAGGCCCAATGCGGCGACAAGGGCGACATCGTTTTCGGCCAGCGGTTCCGTGATGGCTGTGATAGCCTCGTTGCGCGGACCGAAGACGGGAACGGCGAAATGCTGTAACAATTCAGGCACGCCACCGGTGTGGTCGGCATGGTGATGCGTCAGTAGAATGGCGCACAGCGTCAGCCCATGCGCGGCGAGCGCGGCTAGGACGGGTTTGGCGTCGCCGGGGTCGACCACGGCGGCTTGCTTGCCGTCATGGATCAGCCACAGGTAATTGTCGTTAAAGGCGGGCACGGCAAGTACCGATAAAGCGTGTTCAGGGGAATTGGTCATGTGTAAGAGAGAAAACTGAATGGACAGTGCGGCATCCGAAAAATCCATTATAGCGCTTGACGGCTGGTTGCAGACGCCGGCCGGCCTGTATGTGCGTCAATGGGAACAGCAATGCCTGGACAGCCTGACGGTCGATATCTTCGGCTTTAACGCCGTGCAGCTGGGCCTGCCCCAGTTCGACGCGCTGGCCGCCAGCCGCATGCCCAACAAATGGCAGATCGATGCGCGCCTGCCGGCCAGCCAGCCGCAGGGCAGCGCGCTCAAGCTGGTCTCCGCGTTTGACGAATTGCCCTTCGATTCGCACAGCCTGGACCTGGTGGTGTTGCCGCATGTGCTCGAATTCGCCGCCGAGCCGCACCAGGTGCTGCGCGAAGTCGAGCGGGTGCTGATCCCTGAAGGCCAGCTGATCATTTGCGGCTTCAATCCGGCCAGCCTGTGGGGCGCGCGCCAGGGGTTGGCCCGCATCACCGGCCGGCATTACCTGCCCAGGGCAGGCGAGCTGATCTCGATGCCGCGCATGAAGGACTGGCTGAAATTGCTGAACATGGGCGTCAGTCGCAGCCATTTCGGCTGCTACGCGCCCGCCTGCAAGACCGATAAATGGCTGCGCCGCCACGCCTACATGGACAAGGCTGGCGCGCGCTGGTGGCCATATCTGGGCGCAGTGTATATAGTGCAGGCCATCAAGCGCGTCAAAGGGATGCGTTTGATCGGTCCGGCGTGGACCAAGAAACCGGCGACGGCGCCCGCAGGCGCACCGGTTACCAATAAAAGGCGGGAACAGGAACATGGATAAGGTAGAGATTTACGCCGATGGCGCATGCAAGGGCAACCCCGGCACGGGCGGCTGGGGCGCGCTGATGGTGGCCGATGGCGCCAAGAAGGAAATTTACGGCGGCGAGCTGAACACGACCAACAACCGCATGGAATTGCAGGCCGTGATCGAAGCCCTGACGGCGCTCAAGCGGCCCTGCCAGGTGGTACTGTACACCGACAGCCAGTACGTGCAAAAGGGCATCAGCGAGTGGATCCACGGCTGGAAGGCGCGCGGCTGGAAGACGGCGGCCAAGGCGCCGGTCAAAAATGTCGACCTGTGGCAGGCGCTCGATGCGGCCCAGGCCGTGCACCAGGTGGAATGGCGCTGGGTACGCGGCCACAACGGCCATCCGGGCAACGAGCGGGCCGACCAACTGGCCAACCTGGGCGTGGAAACCGTGCGCGCATAAGTTCGCGCCAGCGTTGTCGCCAGCCGGCTACAGGCCGTAAATGAAGGACGCAGGTTTGCTATACTGCGTCCTTCGCTTTTTTGCTTTTATGTGAGTGCCTCATGCGTCAAATTGTTCTCGATACTGAAACCACCGGCCTGAACCCGCGCACGGGCGACCGCATCCTGGAGATCGGTGCGGTCGAGCTGAACAACCGCATGCTGACCGGGAATAATTTTCACCACTACATCAATCCCGAGCGCGATTCGGAAGAGGGCGCGCTGGCCGTCCACGGCCTGACCACCGAGTTCCTTAGCGACAAGCCGAAATTTGCCGAAATCGCCGACGAGTTCCGCGCCTATATCGCCGGCGCCGAACTGATCATCCATAACGCCCCGTTCGACATCGGCTTCCTGAACGCCGAATTCAAGCGCCTGAAGCTGCCGCCCGTGCACGAACAGGTGCATGGCGTGATCGACACCCTGGTGCAAGCGAAAGAAATGCACCCCGGCAAGCGCAACTCGCTCGACGCCCTGTGCGACCGCTACGGCGTCTCGAACGCCCACCGCAAGCTGCACGGCGCGCTGCTCGACTCGGAATTGCTGGCCGACGTGTACCTGGCCATGACCCGCGGCCAGAACAGCCTCAGCATGGAAGAAGAAGTGGCCGCCCCCGTCGACGGCGCCATCCTGGAAATCGTGCCGCTGGCCGAAGTCATCTTCCAGAGCGCCAGCGCCGACGAGCTCGCCGCCCACGAAGCCACCATCGCCGGCCTCGACAAGACCGTCAAAGGCCAGTGCATCTGGACCGCCGTCAGCACCCCGGCCGCTGCCTGATCAATAAAAGCAGGGCCGGAGCAAATTTCTTGCCCCAGCCCTTGCAGATGGCGCAATACGTATGCGATAATTCGCCTCGCTTCGGGAGGTTAGCTCAGGGGTAGAGCACTGCATTCACACTGCAGGGGTCGCAAGTTCGAAACTTGCACTTCCCACCAAGAATTCGCTGTAAAATCAAGTATTTACATTAAAGCCGACACATCATGTGGTCGGCTTTTTTTTATTCTTCATGAACTAAATGCCATTCAATTATTAAATTAGTACCAATTTCTTTTGCAATGACGATTTTGTGTTAGCGCATAGCCGTACTGTAATTTCCTCCGATGCACTTGGGTGTTGTGAAAATACTTCGCGTGCGATAGGATAAGCTGGCTCCCTATACTTTCCCATGACACCATGCCTCGACTAGCCCATCCTATTTGTACGTATGGCGAATTGCGATACCACTTCGAACATGCGCAAAAAGGGACGAATTTTTTGCGGTTTGTATTTCGTCCAAAGCTAAAAACATATACTACTTATTTATTTCGAGCAGTTTTAATCCTGCTAAGTAATTCGTCAATTTTTGCTGTCAAAGCCTAATAGGTAACGACGCAGGAGTTGATGTGATGAAACTACTGATACTACAACCGGCTGAACAGCAAACATTGCGCGACATGGGTGTTTTTCATCAGCATCCACGTGTCCGGATACGTGCCCAAGCGATCGTTCGATTGAGTCAGGGACTGACTTTGCAGCAAACCGCGAACGAATTCCATGTCCATCTGAACAGCATTGAAGCATGGCGGCAACGCTGGAACAAGCAAGGCCTGATGGGTCTTTATGAAGGCCATCATACCGGGCGCAAACGCAAGTGGACGGCCGAACAGCAAGAGACACTGCGCGCATTGGCGCAAGCCGATGGGGGCAGCGCCAACAGCCTGCTACGGACTCTGGCGCAAACGGAAGGCTTGCCAGTCATCAGCCAGGAAACGGCAAGGCGATATCTGCATGAGATGCAGTTCAGCTACAAGCGCTACCGTTACAGTTTAAAAAAAAGCATCCGCCTGAAGCTTTCGGCAAGTCCGCACGGATAATCGGCGAGTTGGATTACTTGGCACGCGCCGGGCGGTGTGAACTGCTGTTTTATGACGAATCCGGTTTCAGCCCGAATCCGCCGATTCAGTCCGGTTGGTCGCCGATTGGGCAGACGCGTGGCGTGGAACCGCTATCGCATGGCGAGCGCGTGAATGTTCTGGGTGCGCTCAGCCATGACCACAAGCTGCACTGGCGAACGCAACGTCGGCCGACAGTACGCGACGACGTGATCGCTTTTTTCGACGAGCTCGCGGCACAAAAATATACCGTGCCGCGCATTGTCGTACTGGACAATGCGTCATTTCACAGGGGGTCGCAGATTGAGAAATGCCGACGAAAATGGATGGCACAGGGACTGTTTCTGTATTACTTGCCGCCTTACAGCCCGGAACTGAATCGCATCGAGATCCTGTGGAAACAGGCCAAGTACTTCTGGCGCCGTTTCGCCGGGCTGAAAGGAAGTGAGTTGCTGAGCGAGGTGGAATCCTTGATGAAAGGTTTCGGAACTGCATTCACAATAAATTTCGTCTGACTACTTAGTGTGCTCGTTTGCAGCGATGTGGGTATTTGATTCAGTTTGGTGGTTTTTATCTACCATGCTGATGGAGGCAGTATTTCTGTACTGTGCCGAGCTTGAAGTGCAAAAAGGGGTTGCGTTGGAATTTCCTGAATACAGTGCTGTGAAAAATCTTGATCGGCAGCCAATGAGGATGCGTCGAGCCATCATAAGATATGCTTATTTTACGGCTCGGTTAGCGAGAGAGCATGCGCAGCCGAGCCTACTTGAATTGAAAAATGCTCTAAAGTTGGCTGAAATAAACCGCACTGGACGGCCACCAGGATTGACCTCGCTTCTGCGGCATCCGATCGTTATTCTGATTTTGGGCACGATAGCGTATTCCTTTAACGAAACAATTAAAAAAGCACCAGCCACTTCCGCTGACTGGACACATTTCATGTCGGTATGCTGGTTGGTAGCTATTGCTCTGTTATTTGCAGGGATTGCTCACATGATAAGAACTTTGGAGCCGACGCAGCAGTGGATGTTCGAATGCTGTCTGCGCTGGTACCAGCTTGAACGGGAGACAATAGCATCCCGGTACTCATCGGCGCAGGAAATTCGGCTGAGCTTGCTATAGTTAATAGGCCGAAAAGGTCGCTGGTTGTAAATGCTGGTTCGTGATGGAGAATCGGCATGGCACGCCAGCGTCGATTTTCAAGTTTACCGCTCCTTCACGCAGCAGCCCGTAGCATCTGCTATTAATCTCCAGTGGAATTCAATATTGCTTCCGCTCCAGATAAACACACCCACAACATCTTGTCTGGCAGCGCATGGGGTGTTGTTGGCCTTTTCGACACCAGCACTTTTCCGATGACGTCTTGCGGTACGCGCGGCCTAACCGCGACGTGGACTGTTTGTACGAGACGTGAGCGTGACGTGGCATGCACGCTATCGCTCCATGCCTGCCGTGCCACAGGATCAGAGGGCATGGACGATTAGTGGGCGGTTAGGTCAGGTCCGCCATTTTTACACGATCTCAGCCTTTATTGATCATCTTTGCGGCAAGTTGTTAGTTTTAAATGTGGAGATGGCTCGACTGACTATCCTGCTCGATATATTGAAAGTGGCGGCATTGCCATGCATGTTAAAAGCAGCCGGAAGATAAGTCCGGGCCATTGCATTGTCTATGTCGCAGTAGCGGCCTGATATTGCGCCAATGATAGTGCCACGGCTCTGCGTTTCAGGCCGAACGTTGGTATTGCCGAGGTCGTGTCGTAATGGCGCACCCCTGTGCGCTTGTTCCCGGCGACGGTCATGGCTTGGTTCAAATAGCCTCAAATTTCGCGATTAACGATGCGGAACATATGAACCGATGGCCCAAGAACCGCGGACGCGGCGGCACCCTTGTTCGCGGTAAGTGCAAGTAAGCCTGCAATTCCGTTGCAAAAATTTTGTCTGCCAGCCTCAGTGGCGAGCACATTACTGCTTTCTGCAACTTCAAAGGAAAATATTCCAGATCTAATTTCAGTGCACGCTTCCGCCAACTGGAATGTGCTATCCCCGCGAAGCGAGGCCAACGGAATGAGATCATCCACATCCCACAGATCAATTTTTGTCAGATACTGTTTTGCGCTGATGATTGCCTCCGGAGGGTGATCAGTGTGAGGTGTACTGTCAATAGCGGACACTCTTGTTTCAAGCCACCCGCGGCTGTTTGCTGAATTTTTCAGCGAACAACGCGGGCGGAACATTGCCAAGGCGCGAATGGCGTCGCTGGCGGTTGTAAAAGCTTTCGATATATTCCTGTATTGCGGCTTTCGCGTCGGCCCGGGTCGCGTAACGTTGATGGTGCACCAGCTCGTTTTTCAGGCTGCCCCAGAAGCTTTCCATGGGCGCGTTGTCATAGCAGTTTCCTCGGCGCGACATGGACGGCTTCATGCCGAACTGCGTCACCAGTTTCTGATAGTCGTGGGCGCAATACTGACTGCCACGGTCGGAGTGGTGAATCAAGCCCGGCGCGGGGCGTTTGTTGCGCACGGCCTTCCACAGTGCTGTTGCCGTCAGCGTTTGCGTCATGCGCTCGTCCATCGCGTAGCCCACCAGCTCGCAGGTGAACACGTCCTTGATACCGGCCAGGTAAAGCCAGCCCTCGCCGGTCGCCACATAGGTGATGTCGGTCACCCAGGCTTCGTTCGGCCGGGTCGGCGCGAAAGTCTGATTGAGCAGGTTGTCGGCCACCGGCAGGTCATGATTCGAGTTCGTGGTGGCCTTGAACTTGCGCTTTTGCTTGCAGCGCAGGGCGAGCTCGCGACGCAGACGGACGATACGATCACGGCCGGCCGGAAAGCCTTGCGCCGTCAGTTCCGGCTGCATGCGCAACGGGCCATAAGTCTGCCGGCTCTGCGCGTGCACGGCCTCGATGGCGACCTTCAGGCGTGCGTCGTCCTGCGCCCGCTGCGACGGTTTGCCGTTCGACCAAGCGTAGAAACCGCTGCGCGAGACGCCAAAGACGCGGCACATGATGGTGACAGGAAATTCGAGTCGCAAGGTCTTCATGACCGCGTACTTGGCAGCGACTCCCGCGCAAAGTACGCTGCCGCTTTTTTTACGATATCGCGCTCCATGCGTGCCTCGGCAAGCTCTTTGCGCAGCTTGGTTACCTCAGCCTCAAGCTCCGGCACGGAGCGGCTACCAGGGGCTACTTTGGGCGACGTGCCGCGCCTTGCCGCACTGACCCAGTTCGCTAGCGTGCCCTTGGGAATGGTGAGACGCAACGCGGCGTCTTCCAGCGTCAGGCCTTGTGTCAGGACCAGTTTTACCGCTTCTTCCCGAAGCTCCGGTGTGTATGTTGTTGAGCGTGTCATAAGTTCTCCAGTTGGTGAAGTTTACCAAACTAGAGTGTCCGAAAAAGTCAGGGTACCTCAGTGAGGGCGTACACCTTCAACTGGTTGCAGGCCTGCTTAAGCAGTGCATGAGCACGAGATAGACGAAGGATAAAACTCGCTGCGTGAAGATAAGCGCGTCGGGTCTCTGCTCTCGCTCGACGACGGCTCTCCGTGGTAGCGAGCCAAATCGTTCCAATCATTGCTCCGATCGTTCCAACTGCACCCAACCAGTATGCCCATTCGGACACTCCCATTTTATCCCACGGAATGCCGTAGTAACCGCCAACGCGATAGCTGCAGCGGCAACCATGATCGCCCATTTATCGAACCAAGCCATTGCGCCTCCAGTTTATGTTGGCGGAATCGTAACACGGTAGATGTTGACCCTGGGAACGAGTCAATTCCACAACAACAGCAGAATGATCTACTGGAAAAAAGCTACGTTGCATTTTTGTTATTTCAGAATGAAATTGGCAAAGCACATGAACCAATCCGATATTTTCTCTTCCGGCGCCCAGCGCCTGCAAATGACCGATTCAATCGAACTGACCGTTCAATCGCTGCTGGCCTACGGCGCCACGCATGAGTACTGGGGCATCGCTTGGTCCGGCGGGATGGACAATAGCGCAACGCTGATATTGATCACCTACCTGCTCGACACCGGCAAGATCGTGCGCCCCGAAGTCGCTGACGGTGTTTTGCGCCGACATGGGGGGGGGGGGGGTTAGGTCCGTCATTTGTACACGATCTCCGCCTTTATTGACCTTCTTCGCAGCAAGTTGTGAGTTTTAAAAATGTGAAGATGGCTCGACTGACTATTCTGCTCGATATATTGAAAGCGGCGGCATTGCCATGCATGTTAAAGGCCGCCGGAAAATAAGTCCGGGCCATTGCTTTGTCTATATCGCAGTAGCGGCATGATATTGCTTCAATGACAGTATCACGACTCTGCGTATCAGGCCAAACGTTGGTATTTCCGAGCTCGTGTCGTAATGGTGAACCTGCCCCTCAGACCGCTCCCTGTCCCTCAGCCGCTACTGTACTGCAGGCGAAGCTCGACGGCGCCCATCAGCGGTTCCATATTGAGGAACCGACTATGCGCTGATACAGCTAAGTAGTCAGACGAAATTTATTGTGAATGCAGTTCCGAAACCTTTCATCAAGGATTCCACCTCGCTCAGCAACTCACTTCCTTTCAGCCCGGCGAAACGGCGCCAGAAGTACTTGGCCTGTTTCCACAGGATCTCGATGCGATTCAGTTCCGGGCTGTAAGGCGGCAAGTAATACAGAAACAGTCCCTGTGCCATCCATTTTCGTCGGCATTTCTCAATCTGCGACCCCCTGTGAAATGACGCATTGTCCAGTACGACAATGCGCGGCACGGTATATTTTTGTGCCGCGAGCTCGTCGAAAAAAGCGATCACGTCGTCGCGTACTGTCGGCCGACGTTGCGTTCGCCAGTGCAGCTTGTGGTCATGGCTGAGCGCACCCAGAACATTCACGCGCTCGCCATGCGATAGCGGTTCCACGCCACGCGTCTGCCCAATCGGCGACCAACCGGACTGAATCGGCGGATTCTGGCTGAAACCGGATTCGTCATAAAACAGCAGTTCACACCGCCCGGCGCGTGCCAAGTAATCCAACTCGCCGATTATCCGTGCGGACTTGCCGAAAGCTTCAGGCGGATGCTTTTTTTTAAACTGTAACGGTAGCGCTTGTAGCTGAACTGCATCTCATGCAGATATCGCCTTGCCGTTTCCTGGCTGATGACTGGCAAGCCTTCCGTTTGCGCCAGAGTCCGTAGCAGGCTGTTGGCGCTGCCCCCATCGGCTTGCGCCAATGCGCGCAGTGTCTCTTGCTGTTCGGCCGTCCACTTGCGTTTGCGCCCGGTATGATGGCCTTCATAAAGACCCATCAGGCCTTGCTTGTTCCAGCGTTGCCGCCATGCTTCAATGCTGTTCAGATGGACATGGAATTCGTTCGCGGTTTGCTGCAAAGTCAGTCCCTGACTCAATCGAACGATCGCTTGGGCACGTATCCGGACACGTGGATGCTGATGAAAAACACCCATGTCGCGCAATGTTTGCTGTTCAGCCGGTTGTAGTATCAGTAGTTTCATCACATCAACTCCTGCGTCGTTACCTATTAGGCTTTGACAGCAAAAATTGACGAATTACTTAGGAGCTTCGGAAAAAAAGCCCGCGCGGCGGGCTGGACACTATTCTTTTTGGTAAGCAGCTAGAGCAAGTTGTGCAAATGACAATGGTAAGGACTTATCCCTTACCTTGCCCTCGATATAAGTTTGCAACTTCCCCTCGCCAACATAAGTCTCGCGAAACCATCGACGAAATTCGCCGAGAGCAATTTCCGGGTAGCACCATGGCTCTTGTGGATTGGATGCCGCTTGCGGAAAATAATCTGGGTAGTTGTGCTCAAATTTAATTCGCTCACCGTATATTCCACCTAGCGTTCCCTTTTTCCAATGTGCGGCCCACGCCTGCCCGACACTAATGTCCGGCACAAAGCCCGAGTCAATGTGCAGCCCAGCTTGTCCCAGGGTAACAATCAGGTCAGCAATTTCTTTGAAAATCCCGAAATACCCATTGGGAACTGAGTTGTATGTCAATGACACTCGATCATGAAATTGACGCCATTTTTCAGTGCTAGCAGCAGAAGGATCATACCCAACTTGGCTATAGATAAATTCTCGAAGCGCTTTGCCTGCAAGCAGCCGGTAGTTCTTCTTCGCCTCTTCTTTGATGTTTGCTCCAGCATCAAAGGAATAATACTCAAGTATCGCCAAGCAAACCACATCGGGGTAGGCGTAAAAAGCAACACCACTGCGCTGTTTAATTTCGATATATGGGTGTTCGACAGCATCTCCATGGGAGATGATTATTTCCCGTATTCTCAAAGATCGAGACTGCTGTACCGGCTGGGACCATTCGTCGTTTATGCCTTGGATAACACTGTGATTTACGCCGCATAATCGCGCTAGTCCGCGAAGGGTTAAGAATGGCGTTCCGTCCGAAAGGACACCCATACCAACACCATCAATCTCGATCTGCTTGTTTATGCCCAAATCCAGGGATCCTTGGCCGGACATCTTGGAGGGCATAATCGAAGGCAACTTACTGATTGTATTGCTCATTTTTCTGGCTACCTGAGGTTGTTTCTATCGGTGGAATTCCGCTTGCAGCGGAATGTGAGAAATTGGTTTTGCTTGTTCGGTGGAATTGGCTCGATCATAGCCGTCCGCTACTGCGATGGCAGTTATGAGGGCTTGCTTGGCCTTGTCGACGCTTAGATTAGTTGTAATTGGGTGCCTTCATCTCATCAGCAGCACACCCGCCGCCGGCTAAGTGATGCCGTGGGTATGTTTTTTGCGTAGGTGGGCTATTTCGCGGCGGTACTGACCTAAAACGTGCTACAAGTTCTGCGCTTGCATTGACTTAATATCTTTAGCGCAATCATCGAAATTGTTAAATGTATAGACGATTTTAGCGTATGCGTTAGAACTGTCCGAGGCTTGGGCGGTGACTTCGACCGCCCTTAATTCGTTATGCAATGGGGCTGCCGCTTTACTTTCCCATGTGTATCCATAAATGACCGAATCATCTTTTAGACCAATCATCCACATATCGGGATTTCGCTTAAATGTCCCGCTGCCAACATAGTTTGTTTTAACGGGGGTGTCGCCATATTTAATTTTCAGGGACTCCGCCAGCCGATCAACTGATGCCTTGACCTGATCGCCCGAGTCATTAGCCACTGCAACAGGAGTTGACGCCACAATTCTGCATAGACCGCTACGTTTTGTTGCAAGAACGATGTAATCAACAAGACCCTCGACAGGCCTAGGTGGAATGCCTGCATAAACATTTGATGCGGTTTCTGCGGCCTTAAAGCCAAACGCTCCCGTCAATTGCTCGGTCGTCACCCCTTTGGCTAATCCAAATGGGCCTGCTAATATGGCAATATTTTCCATTGGCGGGTTAATCTCTTGTGTCTTCGCGGCGAGGGCTATGCTAGACTCTTCCCGACTTTTATTTGCGGGCTTATGATTGTCGCACCCGAACAGCAGCAAGGTTGCTGTGGTTATGCATATTTTCAGAATGGATGAATTGGTCACTATCGGTTCCAGTACCAGCAAAGATATGCCGTTTCTTTATGTAGGGTAGGAAGACTCCATTACTGGAGTCCTCCCCCCTAGGAACCGGGCTTGCGACTTTCGCCGCACACGGCTCGGGCTTAATAAAAAGTTCCTATACAGGAACCGGCTTTGTTACTTTCAATCCAAGGCTATGAACCTGAGAATGGCAATTTGGGTGCAATAATACCCGATTTCCCAGCGCATCGGACCCGCCCGCTACCCTATACTGCATATGGTGGTCGTGCCAGCCGGTGTCAAAGTCCATCGCATACCCGCACAGCGCGCACTTTCCGTCCTGATCCACGTACAGCCGTATCCACTCCTTTCGGTAGCGCATGTTTTTCACCATGCGCTCCATCCGAAGCGTCTCACCGTACATCTCCCATGACGGATCATAAGGGTTGAATGCTCCCTTGATCTTGATGTGACGCTCAATGGCCGTTCCCGCAAGCGAGTACAGTTCCATTGTTGCCTTATTGCCGAACTCAGTATCAATTTGACATGCAAATACCCAATGCCGATTGCCGACGGTACGCCAATACTTTTGCGTATCCAATCTGCGCTCTTGGTCGGGTGCCTGCGTTTTGCCCATCGCATGAGTCGCCAGAACAGCAGCGACTCCAGACGAGAGAACGTTTGCTTTGCTACAACAGGCGAGTGGTACTGCGCCCACCCGCGTAGCATGGGGTTCAGCAGGCGTATCAAATTCTCCTGCGTTGCGCCCAAATTGTCACTGATTGCCGTTCCCAGCTTTTTATAAAACGCCTTGACGTTTTTCTTACTTGGCTTGATGAGCAACTTTCCTGTGTATTTGCGGAAGTTCCATCCCAGGAAATCAAACCCTTCATCGACATGCACGATCTTGGTCTTCGCCTTTGCAAGCCTCAGACCTCTGATGGCGAGAAAATTCTCCACCCACGGTTTGATTTCGTCTTCCAGCAGCTCTCGTGAAGCCCCTGTAATGACAAAATCATCCGCGTACCGTATGACGCCGACCTTGAGTTTCTTGGCCTTGGCTACTCCCCATTTTGCATCGAGATGCGCAACAAGTTCCGCTTCCAACCCATTCAGTGTCCAATTTGCAAGTGCGGGGCTGATGATGCCACCCTGCGGAGTTCCGGCAGTTGTCGCCAGCAATTGCTTACCGTCCACTACACCGGACTTCAGCCATTTAGTCAGTATCGACTTGTCCATGCGGACGTTGTCGATCATCCATTGGTGGCTGATGTTATCGAAGAACCCTTCGATGTCCGCATCCAATACCCATTCAGCTGAACCCTTGCGGGAGAGTCTGACGAATATCTGGGACATCGCATCGGCAGTTGCACGATTTTTCCTGAACCCATACGAGTTCTGATCGCTCACTGTTTCCAGGACCGGATCGAGCGCCAGCAGGTGTAGCGCCTGCATGGCCCGGTCCTTCATAGTTGGAATGCCCAAAGGGCGTAACGTTCCATTGGTCTTGGGAATATTAACCCTCCGGAGGGGCAGGGGTCGATACCGGGATTTTCCGAGGTTGGCAATTGCCGCATGTTTCAGTTGCGGGGTCTCCCATAGCTGCCGGTCGACACCCGATGTTCGCTTGCCTTGGTTTTCGGTCACGCGTTTGATTGCCGCTGCTTTGGCACAAAACGAATGGGTCAGCCACCGTTGCAGAGCTTTCACTCGGCGCCAGTCACTGTCCGACGTAGCCTTCGCTAGACGATGCTGCATGACTCTCACATTCTTCTGAACTTTGCGCCAGTCGATGGCGCTCCACTCAGCAGGAATGTGCGAGGACGCAGAACCGAAATTTTCTTCAGTTACTCTCATTGCTGTACCTCGTTGGTTGACACCTATCGAGGACGCAAGTCACCCCGAAGGGATGAACTGCGTCCCTTCGAGGCGTTATTGTCTATACAGTCGTTTGACGACTATTGCACCAGATGGAAGTCTGCCCGCTTTCACGGTGGGACAAATTTGGAATCCCTATCCACGCTATTACTGCGCAGCATTCGCTTTTTCCATCCTCCCATACCTGCTTTCCCGTCAGCTTCCCTTGCGGGTCGCCTGCCGTATGACTTGTAGCTGCCAAGCTACGGCAGGAAATCAGGCTTACCACGTTCCCTGAGATACCAACGCAACTGAATACATTGCGATTGACTGTTTAGAGTCCGCCTATCCCCCGGTGGTGTTAATGACGACGTGTCCCCAGATTCAACAAGGACAACCATCCACGGTACCGTTTTGGTTAGGGCCTGTCAGCAGCTTAGGCCCATCAATATTTACGAGGGTTCAAACGACGATTCACATTACATTACCCTTGCAGCACTCACCTAGCCCCTCAACCGCCTTTCTGCTGGCAGTCTCCGCCTTGCTCACTCGCATGAACAAAACGCCGCATACGAACATGGGGGTACATTGTCTTCGAAGCTTCACACCCCACCGTTGCCAGTGACGCATGTTCGAATAGGTGACAGATGGTCGTGCATCCGGTCGTAGCACCTGATAATTCGGGTACGACAAGGTATCTCAGAGCTTGCGCTCTATACATAGCAACTGCTGCCTGCTTAATGTCTCAAATGCCATTGCTGGCTTGCCATGAACGTCTGCGCGGAAGGCGTACGTTCCAGTTTCACGGGTATATACCGTTCGTTGTTTGGAGGCAACACAATTCCGCCTTGTGGGCGAATTTTCGACGCAAGGAAGCGCATGGGACAGGAAAACCTGTGCATGAACGTCGGATACGTGAAGATTGTTTGAGTGTGGATTTGATCTGAACTGTATCGTTTCCGCTGGGCGGAGTTATACACCCGACGCTAACATCCTGTAAAAATCAAGGACTTAGCGCATGTTTGCAGGTTTTGTTGCTTGTAAATCAATGCCGCATAGCGACCAATTAGCGACTACGTGTCGCACTGAATTATATAAAATATTGATAATAGGAAATCTAGCGAATTGTTGCACTACTTCATCAGTCGCACACCAGCTTTTGGCGATGCAATCCCATCAATTTACCCTTGCGATAGAACATGATCTCTCGCGCACCGCCACCCCGGCACGCAGCCTTATAAGCACATGTCGTGACCATCTGAAGACGCTTCGCCTCGGGCTGCTTCTCGATGGCATATGTCCAGTGCACGGTCAGACGGCCGCCCTCCATGACCAGCCGACGAGCTTGCTGATTGCGACCTGGACGTCCTGAGCAGCTTTCCTATTACAGGACTTCGGATTCCTTTGCGCAACAGGCGCTGGCTGCTCTCATGGCGCTGGGCCTGAGAAGTGCGGATTCTTCATTTACTATTTCAACCATCGTCTTAATATTATCGTTAACTCTGGATTTTTCAAATGGGTTTCCAAATACAAATGTTTTGTTATCACCACGTCCGCACAATGATACTTTGTTGTGATCCTCGCCATCTGTTCTATCTTTGAAAAGGTACACGAGCGCAACCAATCCGTCGAAATAGAACCTTACATAGGGAACATTTCTCTCTCCAATCTCATCGTCCGTTGCGATGTTGACTTCTTCTGATAGTGGCACTCTGTTGTGCTTTACCCCGATAGTTGTGACTTGATAAAGATGTACTGGGTAGTCCTCAACTTGGCCAATATTTTTATTTAAGACACGTAAGCGGATGTCTTCTAATATCTCTGGTGCAACTTGTACATGCTTGAATTCTACTCTATTGGTTGTTGCAGCACGCCAGAGTAGGCTCAGAAAGAATAATTGTAGGGCAGGCGCATTTTTAATTGTTATCTGGCGTATGTTTTGATCGTCTGCTGTACCGACATCAAAATCAGCTTGAAGTTTTTCTGCACCCCCCCATGATCCCCAAATTAATAAATTTTCCCGCAGGATTCTTATCGCTTTTGTGTCAATATCTGCAAGTATTTTTTCACCTTCGTGTGTGCACAGTTCCAGGTCGAACCAGCTATCGAACCTTTTCTTTATGCCCTCACCAATTCCAACCTCTACTAAACGCTCGCCAGTTAAGCTCAAGCGGGTAAGCGCTTTTGGCAAAAGATGGGATCGCGCAAAACGCCCCCTCTTTTTGGTAAGTTTGCATAAATCTGTAGTCATTTCTCAAACCTATAACAGGAACGCCATGTGAGCCAATCTGTGTGTCGCCGTGATTTTAATTTGAATAACGATATTTGATTTCTCATCTATTTGCAATATGCATTGTGAAAAAATTTTTAACCGCTTAGAATGAAGGAATTCTTCCAGCACTCCGCGCCTAGCCGAGAGCTGGGACTCGCGATTTTACCCTGTGCCCCGTTGGTTGAGGTCGCTTGGAGATTTATCGCTCACCACGCACTATAGCCAAGGGGCAAACACTGGCGCCCGCTCATGCGGGCTTTTTCTATTGCGCGCCACCTTCGAGGCCGCCATGTCAGAAACCATTCCTTATTCACGCTACGTCGCCGGCGAGTACTTGGAGCGCTGCAAGCCGGCGCCCGACCTGCTGCCCACGCAGGATGAGGTGCGCCGCGAGTTGGGTTGAACCCTGATCACCGCTGAGCGTCAGGCGCATGCCAAGCGCGACGAACAAAACTGAACTATCCAGATGCGCGCGCGCATGCCACCGCAGGCCTGAAATGGCGGTGCACCATGAATTAACGAAGAATTCAACCCCCAGCGCCGCACGGCGCAATGTGATGGCGACTTACCGCGCATTTAGCCATCGGCGCAGTGGGTAGTTTTTCACTGGCGAGGCCTTCGCATCAATCAGCCTACAACCATGGAATCACCAAGATCTGCCAACAGCTGTCGACCGGACAAAGTCTAAGCCGGGACAAAGAAGCCCGCAGGATACGCCGAGCAGGCCGCAGCGCAACAGCTGACGGACTTTGTACCTCCCGCAATTCGGCTGCAGACGCTGTAACTGGCAACCAGATTTCGCGGGCTTAGCTCAATTGTTGAGCGGAAGCCTTCCAAGCTTTCCATGCGGGTTCGATTCCCACGCCCGCTCCAGTTTCCCTTGCCCGGCACGCCGGGTTTCGCCGCCTGCTGCATCACAGCGATGATGTGGCGTGTCCATCACTGCAACCACCATCACGGCCGCCCAAGCGACTCAGCTGCGGTAAGCCTCGGGCCAGGGCGCGTTTCCCTCAAGCTAACTGTGGAGTAGGTGGATCTGCTTTGCAAGGCGAATGCGCCGAAGTGGGCTGCATGGAGGTGATAGCGAGGGCATTTCTAACGCTGCATAGCGATTAAGCCGAGAACTGTATTTCGTTTCGTACATGGAGCTCTCCAGTTGTTGTATCGAGAACCAATTCTATGAGCTTTTCGCTGCTTAAAATTTAATCAGTAGCTCAAATCAATTTTGCGTAGGTGTATTTGCCGCTAATCTGCCAGCGCGCTTCATTGGCAGGGCTTGAAGAAATGGGCGCAGTCGCCGACGTAACAAAGATCCAGACGACTTCGGCCGCGATGCGCCGCGGCGCCTGCTGGAGGCGGGCGGTGGCTTCATACCATGACATAATTCACATTCAACAACATTGGAGGTAATTATGAATTTTGGAAATATATCCCAGGACAAGTGGCAAATTTTCCGCGATCTAGCGCCAACTATGGGCCGCATTAACGCCAGAAGCGATGCAGTGTGGTGGTCAAGTAATTTCGGACACAACGATAGGTTCACGTGTTGCCATTTTCCGTTCGTAGACGGTGGGTGGCAGATTGCCCAATGCTGAATTGAGACGCTTGCAGTTGTAGAAACCGACGATGTAGTCGGTAATATCGGCTTTTGCTTCGGCATGGTTGGCATATTGGCGCTGCCACACACGCTCCATTTTCAGATTCAGGAAGAAGCGTTCTGCGACGGCGTTATCCCAACAATTCCCCTTACGGCTCATACTGCAAACGAAGCCGTGCCGCTCAAGCATCTCCTGGTACAGCGCGCTGGCATATTGACTGCCGCGATCCGAATGGACGATCAATCCCGGGGCTGGCCGCCGCTGTCCGATCGCCATGCTCAAGGCATCGCAGACCAGTTGGGCGGGCATGCTCGGCGCCATGGCCCAGCCGACCACTTTGCGTGCATACAGATCGAGAACCGTGGCCAGGTACAGCCATCCTGCGCCAGTCCGAATGTAAGTGATGTCACTGACGTAAGCGAGATTCGGTGCGGCCGGATTGAACTGCCGGTTCAACACATTGGCGGCCACCGGCAAGCCGTGCTTGCTGTCCGTTGTGTGTACGAATTTACGCTTCCAGACCGGCTTCAAGGCCGCCTGGCGCATCAGCCGGCGTACTTTGTAACGCCCGATGCGCACACCCGCGTTGGCCATGGCCGTGACCAGTCGCCGGCTTCCGTAGCTCTGATGGCTGGCCATGAATGCCGCTTTCAGATGGATGCTCGCTTTGCAGGATGCAGGCTTGGCGGTACGGTGCTGTGCCGTGTAAAAACCCGACCTGCTGACGGCCAGCAAATCACAGCTCTTCTGCACAGGCAAGGCCTCCTTTTGCAGCTGACGAATGACCGTGTAAATCATTTCATTTCGCGGGCAAAGAAGGCCGATGCCTTTTTTAAGATGGTGACGTCCTGGCGCAGTTGCTGATTTTCCTGCTCCAGTTGCCGGATCCTTTGTTGCTCGGCGGTGAGCGGTTTTCCGATGCCTGGCTGGCCGTTCTGTTCAGCACTGTATTGCGTCAACCAGCGCCGGATCGCCGTCTGGCCGATGCTCATGGTCTCGCTGACGTTTTGGACGCTCTGACCCTGTTCCTTGATCATGCGCACTACTTCCAGCTTCAAGCTGGCATCGAATACTCTTCGTTTTCTTGTTGTCATGTCTAACTCCTCAGGTGGTGTATTTTCCACCTATCGAGGTGTCCGAGCAAATTAGACCACAGCACAGTGATTAATCTGCTGATTGCCTCGTGTGTTAAGCAAAGGACCTTAAAGGAGGCGCAAATCCTTGTAAGTAAGTCAGAAACTCAGCCTGAGCTAGCTATACTTAGCACACCTTTTGGCAAGGGGCGACTCGTTCGGTCTTGGAAGATAGGCGGCAAGGAGTTGGTGGGCCTTATTATTTGCGAGCGCGTTTGCCGAGACAAGTATGACCAAACGTATTGGGAGCCGGTGTGGGCGCTGCATATTCCGCAGTTTGAGGATCCTTTTACCGGAACTGGTGACGGTAAGTTGACCATAAAGCTAAACGATAGCTTCGAAGATGATCAATGGCATGGCGTCTTTAGCGCCATCATGTCTATGACATACGGCTTAATCGAAGGGCCGGTTTTGGAGTAAGAGTGATCTTCGAAAAGTTTAGCCGCCTTATGGCGGCTTGTCATTTAGTATATCTCATTTGTAAAGCCGCGAGGGAGTATGGGGCGCAAATCGTCGCTGACAGACAAGCAGTGGGCAGCGATAGGGCAACGTCTTCTCAAGGGGGAGGCGGCACGAGCGCTTGCCAAGGAGTTCGGCGTATCCGAAGCTGCGATCAGGAAACGCTTTGGTGCGCAGACGAAACAAATAAAGACATTGCAAATCAATTGGTTGTGGCAGAGTCAGCATCTAGCGCGCTACCGATTGGTGCGCATATAAGTGCGCACACGTTGGCCGACGAGTTGAAAGAAATCTCTATGCACTTGGCCGGCGCCGCACGATATGGCGCTGCCACCTCGCACCGACTGCCCGACATCGCTCACCACAAGGCGGGCGAGATCGATGACGCCGAGCCGCTGGACGACAAAAGCCGCCTGGCACTGGGCGATATCGCCGTGTTGACCAAGATGGCCAATGGCGCTGCCGAGATCGGCCTGAACCTGCTGAAAGCCAGCAAGGAAGTGAAGCCGGACGACGACGCGCCTACGCCTGTCGGCATCACCTTCGGCGTGAAAGACGCCAAGCGCCATGACGACAATCCAGTTTGACTTAAACCTCCAGCAATAGAGCTTCCTGCAGCTGCCGCACAAGTTCAAGGCCTACGTGGCCAGGTTCGGCTCGGGCAAGACGTTTGTCGGCTGCGCTGGCATCTGTATCCACCTTTAGGAGTGGTCAGGCATCAATCAAGGCTACTTCGCGCTGATCTACTCGCCGATCCGCAACATCTTCTACCTAACTCGTCCTGGAACAAATTGATACTTTCACGGCTGCGCGCCCCGTGTCATCAAATCTGCCTCAACCCCCCATCCACAAACAACTCAATCCCATTCACAAAACTCGCATCGTCCGACGCCAGGAACACCGCCGCTTTCGCGATCTCGTCCGGGTCGCCGACACGGCCCATCGGGATCAGGGATGCCAGGTGGTCGAGGAAGACTTGCTGCTGGCCGGCGTCGTGGCCGACCAGTTCCACCAGGCCTGGAGTCTTGATCGGGCCGGGGCTGAGGGTGTTGACGCGGATATCGCGGCCTTTCAGGTCGAGGATCCAGTTGCGGGCAAATGCGCGCACGGCCGCTTTGGATGCCGCATAGACGCTGAATGCTTCGGTGCCGCCGCTTGCTGCGGTGGAGCCGGTCAGTATCACCGACGCGCCCTTGCCCAGCAGTGGCAGGGCAGTCTGCACGGTGAACAGCGTGCCTTTGACGTTGCGCGCAAAGGTGTCGTCGAAGTGCTCTTCGGTAATCTGGCCCAGCGGCAGCAGGGAGCCGCCGCCGGCGTTGGCGACCAGGACGTCGAGCTTGCCGTGTTTTTCCCTGATGCGGTCGAACAGTGCCTGCAGTTGGGCGATGTCCTTTGAGTCGACGCGGGCGCTTTCGGCCGTGCCGCCGATGGCTTGCACAGCCGCATCGAGCTCGGCCTGGCGGCGGCCGGTGATGTAGACGTGTGCGCCTTCGCTCACAAAACGTTTTGCAATGGCCAGGCCGATGCCGGTGCTGCCGCCGGTGATGACGGCTACTTTTTCTGCAAGTTTCATGCTGTTTTTCCTTGATCTGGTGAATGGGGACGGATGCAGTGTGCCTCGCGACTGCCGCCGTGATAAGACAGGCGGCGCGCATATCAGCTATGCTTCAGTAGCATGAATTGATCGCAGGGGGATGTAGAAATGGATAAATTGCTGTGGATGCAGTGCCTGGTGCGCGCTGTCGAGACGGGCAGCTTTTCGGCGGTGGCGCGCGAATTGGGCATAGGCCAGCCCAATGTCAGCCGGCATATCGCGTCGCTGGAAAAAGCGCTCGATACGCGCTTGCTGCATCGCTCGACGCGCCAGCTGGTCGCCACGCCGGAAGGGCAACGCTATTATACGCAGGCACGCCAGGCGCTCGATCTGATCGCGCAGGCCGACGCCGATGCGCGCGGCCAGCACAAGCCCCATGGCTTGCTGAGGGTGTCGTGTGCGCCGACCTTGGCCACGGAGAAAATTATCGGGGCGCTGCCGGATTTCCTCGCGCGCTATCCCGATGTCGAGGTCGAGCTTCGGCTCGGCGATGATTACATCGATCTGGTGGCGGAAGGCGTCGATATCGCCATTCGCGGCGGTGTCCTCAAGGACAGTGCGCTGCGGGCGCGCCGTGTCGGCACCTCCGAGCGGATTTGCGTGGCGAGCGCGAAGTATGTGGAAAAACATGGCGTGCCGCAGCAACCGGCAGATCTGCTGCGGCACCAGTGCCTGATCTATACCCTGATGACGGGCGCGGGCGGCTGGCCTTTCAAGAATGGCGAGGTGCAGGTGCAAGGCCGCTTGCGCCTGAACAGCCTGGAAGGCATACGCAAAGCCGTGATGCAGGACATCGGCATCGCCTATTTGCCGTCGTGGACGATTGCGGAGCAGCTGCGTAGCGGCGAGCTGCGCGCGTTGCTGAGCGAGCATGCGGCTGGGCGCACGCCGCTCAATGCGGTGTACGCCGCCGAGCGCTTGTTGCCACGGCGTGCCGCCGTGTTCATCGATTTTATCAGCGCCGTGTTTGCGGCCACGCCCGGGCTCGACGGCAACACGATAGTTTGACCGTGTTGCGCTTGTTTCAGCGCGCCTGGTTCCTGCTCCCGCTCCTGCGCACGGTCGTCACATACGTCGGCAACTCCCACGCGCCACCTGGCGCCACCAGCCGGCACATGCCCGTGGTCGATTCTTTGGTCCAGACGAATTGCTTGCCATCCCAGGTATGGATGCTCGAACTCCAGCAGTCGCCCAGGCCGCGACCTTTATGCGACGCGGAAATCTCGCCCTCGTCATAGCCGCTGGCGTCGCCGCCGGCGCTGACCGGATCAAACGGTGGCGTGGCATTGACCACCCAGAACATGCCGGATTGATTGTAGGCATAGGTCTCGCAGACCGTCGACACGACCAGCTTGGTGCGTGACAAACGGTGCACGCTAAGCTCGTTCGCTTTCTCTCCGTCTTCGGACGGGTACAGCCCTTCACAGTCTTCCCGGGAGGCCGTTTTCCGCAGTTCTTGCAACAAGGCGGCACGCTGGACGCCCGGTAATAACAGATCCTTGTCGTTGTGCTGCGGCACGGCAGCGGCGATAACGACCGGCGCGATACTGGGTTGCAGTACGCCGGTTTCTGCGTTGCCGCCTTTGCGCACCAAGGCGCCGGCGGTACCGATGCGGCCCTGGGCTTCGTCCATTTTCAACAGCACGGCGCTGGCGCCGGCGGTGGACAAGGTCCAGTCCTGCTTGCCACTTGAAAATATCACGCTCGACGACTGCAGCAGCGCCGGCAGGATGACGGCCAGCGTTGCGCCGTTCAGGGGGCTGGACTGCGCGCCAGGGACCAGGTCGATTGTCCCGAGTTTGCGTCCACCTGACTTGATCACCAGATGACTGACATTGGCGGCCAGCGCCACATCACTCTCGGCGTAGGAGCCCAGCTGGATTTTTGCACTGACCGCCTGTTTCGCGCCCGCGTCGCGCATCAGCAGCAGGGACACGGCCGGCTCGGCCCCTTCGACCTGGTAGCCGGCGGCGCGGCAGGTGCCGGTATTGTCGCAGGCCAGTTCCCAGTCCTTGTGCGAGAAACCGATGCCCGGCTTGTCGGCGGCAAGGCCGAGGCCGGGCATGGCGGATGCGCCGGTCAACAACATGATGGCCAAGCCTGTCTTCATTTCAACTCTCCTGACTGTTCGATCCGCATTATAGGATGGGATGGCCTGGACCCCGAACGACAATGGCGGACACGGAACGGGCGTCAGGGATCAAGGCTGGGCCGGATCGAAATGCTTGCCGATGCCCATCCAGCACTCGAAATAATCGGCTTGCAATTGCGGCGAGGCCAGCGCGTGGGCGGTCGGGCACAGCACGCTGCGCGTTTCGAACATGAAGGCCATGGTGTTGTCGACCTTTTGCGGCACACTGGTGTCGATGCTGCTGGCCTTGTCGAAGGTGCCCGAGTCGGGGCCGTGGCCGCTCATGCAGTTGTGCAGGCTGGCGCCGCCCGGGCGGAAACCGGCGGACTTCGCGTCGTACTGGCCGTGGATCAGGCCCATGAATTCACTGGCCACGTTGCGGTGGAACCAGGGTGGGCGGAAAGTGTCTTCGGCCACCAGCCAGCGTGGCGGGAAGATGACGAAGTCCAGCGTATCGACGCCGGGCGTGTCGCTGGGCGCCTGCAGCACCAGGAAGATCGACGGGTCGGGGTGGTCGTGGCTGATCGAACCGATGGTGTTGAAGTGGCGCAAATCGTATTTGTAGGGCGCGTAATTGCCGTGCCAGGCGACCACGTCCAGCGGCGAGTGGCCGATTTTGGCCGTCCACAGATTGCCGCAGAACTTGGCCACCAGTTCGAAGTCGCCTTCGACGTCTTCGTAGGCCGCGCACGGCGTCAGGAAGTCGCGCGGATTGGCCAGGCCGTTCGAGCCGATCGGGCCCAGGTCGGGCAGGCGCAGCAGGGCGCCGAAGTTTTCGCAGATATAGCCGTGCGCCTCACCGTCCGGCAGCAGGGCCTGGAAGCGGATGCCGCGCGGGATCACGGCGATTTCCTGCGGTTCGAGTTCGATCACGCCCAGTTCGGTGCGCAGCTGCAAGCGGCCCTGCTGCGGCACGATCAGCAGCTCGCCATCGGCCGAATAGAAGTAGCGGCCCTGCATGTCGCGGTTGGCCGCGTACAGGTGGATGGCGCAGCCCGATTGCGCCGCCGCCGAGCCGTTGCCGGCCATCGTCACCCAGCCGTCGATAAAGTCGGTGGGTTCCACAGGCATCGGCAGCGGATCCCAGCGCAGCTGGTTCGGCGGCGCCTCGACGTAGTCGAAATCGGCGGCGATGCGGCCGTTGTCCAGGCGCTGGAACGGCCGGTGCATGGCGGCCGGGCGGATGCGGTACAGCCACGAGCGGCGGTTATGGCTGCGCGGCGCGGTGAACGCCGTGCCGGACACCTGCTCGGCATACAGGCCGTAGGCGGCACGCTGCGGCGAGTTGCGGTGGGCGGGCAGGGCGCCGGGCAGGGCCTCGGTGGCGAATTCATTGGCAAAGCCGGATTGGTAGGGCGCATTCATTGTTTTTGTCTCCATTGTGATGGCAGGCCCTACTCTAGAACGTGGGATAATATTTGACGAGATAAATAGGTGAATACAGAGTATTTACAATATGAATAGTCCCCGCTTGAAAGCCTCGCCATGATCGATGTGCGCAATATCGACCTGAACCTGCTGGTGGTGTTCCACGAGGTGTACCGCGAACGCCAGATATCCAACGCGGCCAGGCGGCTGCGCCTGAGCCAGTCGGCCGTTAGCAATGCGCTGGGGCGGCTGCGGCGCACCTTCGACGACGAATTGTTCGTGCGCACGGCGCAGGGCATGCAGCCCACGCCCTATGCGCAGCTGCTGGCCGAGCCGGTGGCCGGCGCGCTGGCTACGCTGGCCGAGGCCTTCAAGCCGCCGCAGGCATTTGACGCCGCCAGCAGCGCGCGCCATTTTCGCCTGGCCATGAGCGACGTCGGCGAAGTGTATTTCATGCCGGTGCTGGTCAAAACGTTGCGCCAACTGGCGCCGCAGGTGCAGGTCAGCACCGTGCGCGCGGGCGCCATCGATATCAAGACGGAAATGGAAGCGGGCCGGGTTGACCTGGCGATCGGTGCGTTTGGCGACGTCTCGGGCGCGCTGTACCAGCGGCGCCTGTTCGAGCAGGCCTATGTGACGATGTTTCGCAAGGGCCATGCGCTGGGGCGCGGCAAGCCGACCCTGAAACGCTTCCTGGCGCTGGAACACCTGGTGGTGGCCTCGTCGGACAGCCCCTACGATAAAGTCAACGCGCTGCTGGACAAGGCCGGCGTGCGCGCCGCCACCAGTTTCCAGGTGCCGCATTTCACGGCCGTGCCGTATATCGTCAGCAGCACGGACCTGGTGGTGACGGTGCCCGAAAAGCTGGCGCAGCGCGCGGCCGCGCCGTTCAACCTGGCTTACCTGCGCCCGCCGCTGCACTTGCCTTCGCTGCAAACGAATATCTTCTGGCACCGGCGCTATACCCAGGATGCGGGCAACCAGTGGCTGCGCAATCTGCTGGCCGACACGTTCGCCGAATAGGGCGGACTGTGCATTACTATACGGTTTTGCTTATCAGGGAACACCATGGCCATCCGCGTACATCATCTGAATCAAAGCCGCTCGCAGCGCATTGTCTGGCTGCTCGAGGAACTGGGGCTGGACTATGAACTCGTGCGCTACCGGCGCGACGCCGTCACCCATTTCGCGCCGCCGGAACTGAAAGCCATCCACCCGCTGGGCAAGTCGCCGCTGCTGGAAGTGGACGGCGTGCTGATCGAAGAGTCGGGCGCCATCGTGCAATATCTGTGCGAACAGCATGGGCAGTTCCTGCCTGCGGCCGGATCGCCGCAGGCGCTGCGCCATCTGCAACTGATGCACTTTGCCGAGGGCTCGGCCATGATTCCGCTGCTGCTGCGTATTTATGTGTCACGCCTCGGCGATGGTGGCGCGCCGCTGCACGGGCGCATCGATGGCGAGGTGGTCAGCCATTTTGATTATCTGGAAAGCATCGTGCAGCCGTCCGGCTACTTTATCGGCGACAGCTTGACCGGCGCCGACATCATGCTCAGTTTCCCGGTCGGCATTGCCACCAAGCAGCCGGAAGCAACACGCTGGCCCAGGTTGCAGGCGTTTGTGCGCGCCATCGAGGCGCGCCCGGCCTGGCAGAAGGCCATGGCCATCACCGAAGGCTGATCAGGGCGCGCGATGGACAACTTCCAGAGAGACTTGAACGGTCCGGACGCCGTGGCCTTGCTGGCGGCGCTGCGCCAGGGCACATTGAGCGTGGAGCAACTGGCGCGGGCGCAGCTGGCGCGGCTGGACCAGGTGCAGCCGCAGGTCAATGGCGCGACGCATGTTTTCCGTGACGAAGCGCTGGCGCAGGCGCGCCTGCTGGATAGCGCCGGCGACAGGTCGCTGCCGCTGTTCGGCTTGCCGTGCAGCGTCAAGGAAACCTTTGCCATCGCCGGCGAGCCGCTGACGGCCGGTTCCATGCGCATGACGCCGCAAGTATCCACGCAAGACGCGCAGATCGTGCGCCGTTTGAAAGAAGCGGGCGCCATCGTGGTAGCGCGCAGCAATGTGCCGGAGTTTGCCATGACGGCCGAGAGCGTCAATCCGCGCTACGGGCGCACCCGCAATCCACTCGACGTGGATCGGGTGGCCGGTGGTTCGAGCGGTGGCGAAGGGGCGCTGGTCGGTGCGGGTGCTTCCGTGTTCGGCGTCGGCTCCGACATCCTCGGCTCGATCCGCATCCCGGCCGCCTTCTGTGGCGTGGTCGGCTTCAAGCCCCATTCCGGCGCCGTCGACCAGCGCGGCACCTGGCCGGTGGTGACCGGCAATACCCGGTCCTGGCTGGGCCTGGGACCGTTGACGCGCAGCGTGCGCGATGCGCGGCTGGTCTACGACGTGATCGCCGCGCAGCCGGTGTCTGCCGTTCCGCCCGCTGCCGGCAGGCTGGTCACGCCGGGCGGCTTTCCGCTGGCGATGCGCGAACCCTGCATGGCCGGGGCGCTGGCCGCCGCCAGGACGGCCTTGCTGGAAGAGGGCTACCGGCCGGAGGCGCAGGATTTTTCCGACGTTCCCTATTTATACAACCAGATTCCCAAGCTGATCCTCGATGATTTTTACGACGGCTGGCTGCGCTTGCTGTCGACACCCGAGGCAGGGCGCTTTTCGCCGTGGGCCGAGCTGCTGCGCCAATTGATGAAAAAGCCGACCATCGACGAAGGCTTGCTGCGCTGGATGCTGATTGCGCCGCTGATGAAGCCGCGTAGCGCGGCCAACGTCAACACGATCGCGGCGCGGTTTGCCGAGGCCCGGTCGCGCTGCCAGGCATTGCTGGGTACCGATGGCGTGATGGTCTTGCCGACCCTGGGCCTGCTGGCGCCTGCGCATGGGCAGATGAACCGGCTATCGTTGAAACCCGGTGTCAATGGCTGGTTTACCGCCCATACCCTGGGCAATTACCTGGATTTGCCGGCGATGGCGATTCCGGCCTGGAAATTTGCGGACCCTGCCACCGGCTTGCCGCCGAGCATCTCCGTGCTGTGCGCACCGGGTGCCGAAGCGCAGCTGTTTGCGGCCGCCACGCGCATCGAGGCCGCCTTGAACTGAACATGTTTTCATGTTGATATTGTCGTTATGGCATTTCAGCAGGTGAAATTTCGTTTTATTGCATGAAATTGGCGCTTGCGCACTGGCTCGGGCTTCTAATTTGCTGTCTTATATAAGATTCCTCGCCATCGGGTACACAAACGGCGGCCGGACAGTCTAAAATACGTGGTGGGCCAAGCACGGCGTCACCGCCGGTACACTAGCCGTCCAAAGCAAGGTCAACCACCCTGTGTTTGGAACGAAGAAAGTTAACCACCAAGCATCACCGCATACAAGGGACTGAACATGGCAACACAAAAATCCAAGATCATCTACACGCTGACCGATGAAGCGCCCATGCTGGCGACGTATTCCCTGCTGCCGATCATCAAGAAGTTCACTGCGCCGGCTGGCGTCGACGTTGTCGCCAGTGATATTTCGGTCGCTTCCCGCGTGCTGGCTGAGTTCCCCGAGTACCTCTCCGACGACCAGAAAGTCCCGAACACCCTGGCCGAGCTGGGCGCCCTGACGCAAAACCCCGACACCAATATCATCAAGCTGCCGAACATCAGCGCGTCGGTAGGCCAGCTGGTCTCGTGCATCCGTGAACTGCAAGGCCGCGGCTACAAGCTGCCGGACTATCCGGAAGACGCAAAAACCGACGAAGAAAAAGCGCTCAAGGCCCGCTACGGCAAGTGCGTCGGCAGCTCGGTCAATCCGGTGCTGCGCGAAGGTAACTCCGACCGCCGCGCACCGAAAGCGGTGAAAGAATTCGCCCGCAAGCACCCGCATTCGATGGGCGAGTGGAGCCAGGCATCGCGTACCCACGTGTCGCACATGCACCATGGCGACTTCTACCATGGCGAAAAATCGATGACGATCACCGCCGCGCGCGACGTCAAGATGGAACTGGTCACCAATTCCGGCAAGACCATCGTGCTGAAACCGAAGGTCTCGCTGCTGGCCGGCGAAATCATCGACAGCATGTTCATGAGCAAGAAAGCGCTGCTGGAGTTCTACGAGAAGGAAATCGACGACGCGTTCAAGACCGGCGTAATGTTCTCGCTGCACGTGAAAGCGACCATGATGAAGGTCTCGCACCCGATCGTGTTCGGCCACTGCGTGCGCATTTTCTACAAGGATGCGTTCGCGAAGCACGCCGCGCTGTTCGACGAGCTGGGCGTGAACGTCAACAACGGCATGGTCAATCTGTACGACAAGATCGAAACCCTGCCGACGTCCAAGAAAGAAGAGATCCTCAAGGACCTGCACGCCTGCCACGCGAACCGTCCGGAACTGGCGATGGTCGACTCGGCCAAGGGCATTACCAACTTCCATTCGCCGAACGACATCATCGTCGACGCGTCGATGCCGGCCATGATCCGTATTGGCGGCAAGATGTGGGGCGCCGATGGCCGTCCGAAAGACGTCAAGGCCGTGATGCCGGAATCGACTTTCGCGCGCATCTACCAGGAAATGATCGGCTTCTGCAAATGGCATGGCAACTTCGATCCGAAGACCATGGGCACCGTGCCGAACGTGGGCCTGATGGCGCAGCAAGCCGAAGAATACGGCTCGCACGACAAGACCTTCGAAGTGACGGAAGCCGGCGTGGCCAACATCACCGACATCGCCACCGGCGAAGTGCTGCTGTCGCAGAACGTGGAAGAGGGCGATATCTGGCGCATGTGCCAGGTCAAGGACGCACCGATCCGCGACTGGGTCAAGCTGGCCGTCACCCGCGCGCGCAACTCGGGCATGCCTGCCGTGTTCTGGCTCGACACCTACCGTCCGCATGAAAACGAAGTCATCAAGAAGGTGCAAACCTACCTGAAAGACCACGATACCAGCGGCCTCGACATCCAGATCATGTCGCAGACGCGCGCCATGCGCTACACGCTGGAACGCGTTGCCCGCGGCCTGGACACCATCTCGGTCACCGGCAACATCCTGCGCGACTACCTGACCGACCTGTTCCCGATCCTGGAACTGGGCACCTCGGCCAAGATGCTGTCGATCGTGCCGCTGATGGCCGGTGGCGGCATGTACGAAACGGGCGCCGGCGGTTCGGCACCGAAGCACGTCAAGCAGCTGGTGGAAGAAAATCACCTGCGCTGGGATTCGCTGGGCGAGTTCCTGGCGCTGGCCGTGTCGCTGGAAGACATGGGCATCAAGACCGGCAACGACAAGGCGAAAATCCTGGCCAAGACGCTGGACGAAGCGACCGGCAAGCTGCTGGACAACAACAAGTCGCCATCGCCACGTACCGGCGAGCTGGACAACCGCGGCAGCCATTTCTACCTGTCGCTGTACTGGGCGCAGGCACTGGCTGCGCAGAACGACGACGCCGAACTGAAAGCCCATTTCACGCCATTGGCCACCGCCCTGAGCGAAAATGAGACGAAGATCGTCGAAGAACTGCTGGCGGCGCAAGGCGTGGCCACCGATATCGGCGGCTACTATATGCCTGATCCGGCAAAAACCGATGCCGTCATGCGTCCGAGCGCCACCTTGAACACGGTGCTGGGCAGCATCTGATCGCGTAACAGGAAGGTGCGGCGCGCAGGCAGGCGCCGCATCGCGAAGCCGCCGGGAGAGATCCCGGCGGCTTTTTTATTGCTTGAACACCTGAGCCTTGGCCACATACATGGCCTGGTCGGCGTGGCGCAGCAGCAGCTGGGTGCTGTCGCCATGCTCGGGATAATGCGCGCTGCCGATGCTGGCGGCGGTGCGCAGGCAGCGGCCGTTATCGAGCGCGAAGTCGAGCGCCAGCGCCGCGTGGATTTTCTGCTCGACCAGCAAGACGTCGGCGCCCTGCGCATTGTTTTCCAGTAGCACCACGAATTCGTCGCCGCCCAGGCGCGCCAGGGTGTCGCTCTCGCGCAGGCATTGTTTGAGCCGCCTGGCCACCGCCTGCAGCAGCAGGTCGCCGCAGGCATGGCCGTGCTCGTCATTGACCCGCTTGAATCCGTCGAGGTCCAGGAACAGCAGCGACAGCCGTTCCTGCTTGCGCTGGGCACGCGCAAAAGCCGTTTGCAAACGGTCATGGAACAGGCGGCGGTTCGGCAGGCCGGTCAGTTCGTCGTGCATGGCCATGAACTGCATGTGGGCGTGCAGCTGCTTGCGTTCGATGACGGTGGCGATCTGCTTGGCAACGAACTGCAGCAGTTCCTGGTCCTGTTCCGTGTAGCTGCCGGCATCGCTGCCGCCATGCAGCAGCAGCGCGCCGATGGTGCGCCGCGCCGTGGTCAGCGGCACGGCCAGCCAGTGCCCGTGCTCGCCGGCGGTCCCGGGGCCGGGCCGTAGCGGCTGGCCACCGGCCAGCACCTCGCCGGCCAGCAGGCGCGGCAGGTCGCACGGTGGGGCGGTCTGCCGCTCATCGGCACGCGAGGCGAACTCTTCCGGCTGGTCCTGCTGGTCCAGCAAGGTCATGTACAAGCCGGCGGCCGGCAGCAGTTCGCCGAGGATCTGGTGGATGTGGCGAAACAGGGTCGCCAGGTCTTCGGAGGCATGGGCCGCTTCGGAGATCGCATACAGCGCCGCCTGCTTCTGGCGTGCCTGCTTCAGTACGGTGATGTCGCGCGCCACCGCCACGCGCAGCTGGTCGGCTTCGGACCAGCGCGCCGACCACATGATATGCGCCAGGCTGCCATCCTTGCGGATGTAGCGGTTTTCGAAATGCGCGTGGGCGTTGCCATCCATGATGGCGCGCGCCGCCGCCATGGTGCGCTGGCGGTCGGCCGGCGCCACCAGATCGAGCATGACCATGCCGATCATTTCCCGCTGGGTGTAGCCAAAGATGCGTTCACAGGCGGCGCTGACAAACACAAAGCGCCCGTCCTTGTCGACCATGCAAATGGCATCAAGCAGCAAATCGGCAAAGCTGGCCATCGGGGCGCGAATGAGGGGTTCCATCAGCGCATTCTAATGGACATTTCATCGCCGCACAGAAAATGTTCATTGTGGAAATAATTGAAATATTTATATTTTCACAGCGCCTCGATCTCCAGGCGCCGCTGCTCCAGCGCCTCGTAGCCAGGCGCAATCTGTGCCGCCAGCTGCGCCAGCCGTTCTTCCTGCGGCGGGCGCGCATCGCCGCGGTAGGCATTGCCGGTGTATTTGGAGTGAAACTGCGAGCGCTGCCGCATCGCTTCCAGCTGCGCCGGTGTGCAGTCGATCTTCAAGCTGGCCAGCAGGTCCGAAAAGACGATACCGGGCAACTGGCTGTAGTTGACCAGCCTGATCCGTCCGGCGGCCGCATGGGCCAGGGCTGCCGTGTAAAAACTGTCCAGCACCAGGCCGGTATATGCATCGAGGTCGCCGGGGGCGGTGGCGTGTGCCGGCAAGGGCAGCAAGGCGGGGTGGATCAGGCCAGGCACCATCTGCGGGCCGCGCTGGCGCTGGTGCGAGGCCAGCACCGCCTGCGGCGCGCGGTACAGGAACAAACAGGGCGTCTCGGGGAAGGCTGCGCGCAGCAGTTCCAGGCTGTGGATGTGCCAGCAGTCGAACTTGATGACAAAGTGCTTTTCCTGCCCGGTACGGCGCTGGCCCATGGCCCGCATGACCTGGCGCAGCAGGGCGACGGTGCCGTCAGGCGCGCCCTGGTCGTGGTGCAGGCGCAGCACGGAGTCGATAATGGGTGGCTCGGACATGACGATGCATTGCGGCAGCGACGCCAGCAATTGCGTCAGCAGGGTCGAGCCGCAGCGCGAGACGTGGAAGATAAAGGCGTCCGGCGTCGGCACGCCGTTGAACTGATCGAGTGCCGTGGCCGGCGTATGGCAGACGCGGCGTGCGTCGCGCTGCTGGCGCGCCAGGGTGTTTTCAAAGAAGGAATCGGTGAAGGCGATATCGGCCATGTCGCGCCAGGCCAGCGTCACTTCGCCATCAACAATACCGGCCGTCAGCGGGAACCAGTGGCGCAGGTCCATGCCCGGCTGCCATGCGACTTGTTCGCCCTTGGTCAGCTGGCGCTCCTGCACCGCAAAGCCGTTGTGCGGGTTCATGCGGCCACCCCGCGGTAAATCGCGCCCAGGCGCTCTGCCTGCGCCAGCACGGCCGGCTCGCCGGTGGCGCGCAGGCTGGCGATAATGTGCTGCACATTGCCGTCGTTGATGCTGGCGTCGCCATACTTGGGCGTCGCCTTCGGCACGAAGCCGGCGCTGGCGAACAAGCGTTGCAGCCAGTCGTTGGTGACGCAGTCGATCACCAGGTGCACGCGTGGCGCCGCACCACGGTTTTCCACGGCGTGGCGGCAGCTGGCATCCATGTACCAGGCATGGCCGGCGCTGAAATGCACTTGCTCGCCATCGATGCGGAACAGCACCTGCGGCGAGGTCCTGATCGGGATATGGATGCGCGTCACGCCGTCGACCAGCGCGGTGCCGGGGTCGCGGTGTTCGCGGATCACGGCGCCGGCTTCGAGCGCCATCAGGCGCGCGGCGCCGATCTCGCAGTCAAAACTGGCAATCACCTGCCGCAGATACGGGCAGTGCGCCAGGTGCGGCGTGTCGGCATATGCCACGTCGTCGAGCGACATGATGTGGCGCGCGTCGCCGCCGGCCGAACGCAGCGGCAGCACGCTCCAGCCATTTTCATAGGCGCCCGTATTGAAATGCGCGAGCCAGTCGGTGGCGTGGAAGCGGGCAATTTCCTGCTGCATGCGCGCCACGTCGAACAGCAAAGGCAGGCGCAGATGCGTGCTGGGCGCGGTCATGGCGCACTCCAGCGCAGCTGTTGCTGGATCGGGTCTTCGCCGTCGGCCACGAAACCGAGCCGCGCATACAGGCGGCGCGCGGCCAGGTTGGCGTGATTGACGCCCAGGCTGACGGTGCATCCCTGCGTTGCGGCATGCGCCTGCAGGCCGGCCAGCACGGCGCTGCCCGCGCCCTGGCCCTGCGCCTGCGGCAGCAGCGTGATGTCGACCACGCGCAGCGCCTGTTCGGCGGGGTTGACAATCAGCCGGCCGATCGGCGCGCCGTCGCGTTCGATCATCAGGTGGCGCGCCTGCGGATAGGACTGGCGGTAGCCCTGATCGTGCATGCGCTGCTGCATGGCGATCAGCTGGTCGATGAAGTCGGCTTCGGCTTGCATCTGCAGCAAGTCGCCGCGGCTGCTGCGGTACAGCGTGCGCACAAAAGCCTGGTCGCTTTCGCTGGCGACATCGAGCTCGCGCAAGTTGAAAGGGGAGGATAAGGAATACACCGGCGCTCCAAAAAAAGGGGTGGTTCAAATGGCTATCTATTTGCTATGCTGCCAATGTTTACGCCGTCTTGCAATCACATTTACAGGATTTCCCCTATGAACATCACTCTTGAACTGGTCGCTCCTCTGGTCGACAGCGTCTTCATGGCCCATACCGCCGCCGGCGTGCTTCCCTTGATCCTGACCGAAGCGAAGGAACTGCCGCGGCGCGGCTTGCCGGAGCAGTTCCGTACGCCGCTGAGCATGATCTTCGCGGGCCCGGCCGAACTGGTACTGTCAGACGGCAATTACACCCTCGATCACGAACAGCTGGGCCGGCTGGAGCTGTACTTGTGGCCGATCTCGGCGCCGTTGCCGGCCAGACCCAGCGAGATCGGCAAGCAGTGCTACCAGGTATCGCTGTCGTGAGCGGCGTTGATCGCGCCGCCGAGCAGGCGGAGCTGGCGCAGATCGCCCGCGCCATCGCCGATCCGGCGCGTCCGCTGGCCTCGCTGATCGGCGAAACCGGACAGCTGCGCGCCTTTGTCGAGCGCCACTCGCAGCTGTCGATGGCGGGCTCGGACCGCATGACCGAGGGTGAAAGCACCTTGCCCAGCGGTTGGGCGATTTCACCGGTGCAAGCGGCGCTGTGCGCGCGCGAACCGCTGCGCAGCGCCGCCTTCATCCAGGGCCTGGCGGCGGCCATCCACGCCGCGTCCACGCCGCAGCGGCCGGTATCGGTGCTGTATGCGGGCTGCGGCCCGTTTGCCTTGCTGGCCCTGCCGCTAATGGCGATTTTTTCGCCCTTGCAGGTACAGTTCACCATCCTCGAGGTGCACCAGGAAGCGCTCGACTATGCGCGCGCGCTGATCGAAGAGCTCGGTTATGGCGCGCACGTGGCGGCATTCGTCTGCGCCGACGCCGCGACCTGGCGCATCGCGCCCGATGCGATGCCGGACGTGATCGTCAGCGAGACCATGAATACGGCACTGGGCAAGGAACCGCAGGTGGCCATCATGCGCAATCTGTTCGTACAGGCGCCGCAGGCGGCACTGGTGCCTGCCGCCATCGCGGTGCATCTGGGCCAGCCGGGACGCGCCATGGACGAGCCGTGCGCCGACTGGGGCCGCATCTTTGAAGTGAATGCCGCCAGTATCCTGGCGTGGCAAGGACAGCAGGGCGGTTCCCTGCCGGCCGCCAGCATCCGCCTGCCGGCGCAGCTGGCGCGCGCGCCGAAACTGCTGACGCGCATCCAGGTGCATGGCCAGATCGTGCTGCACGATTATGACTGCAGCCTGAACTTGCCGCTGCACCTGCCGGGCAAGCCGCAACTGACGGGATCGGAAACGCTGGCTTTTTCCTATCAGCTGGGCAGCACGCCGGGCCTGGCGTGCGAGGTATTGCGCTGATGCTTAATTGCGCATCGGGAAGATGCCTTCGACGGCGATCAGGTAATTCATCGCCAGGAAGGGCGGCGTCGGCGCGCTCTGCGCCGTCAGCGTGACCGGCGCGATGATCGGCGTGCCGCTGCCGGTGATGGCGTTGGTGACGGCCGGGTTGAAGCTGACCTGTCCGCTGGCCTTGGCCAGGGTGACGCTGCCGTTGGTGCCCAGTGCAGGCAGGTACATATTGGTGACCGCAGCGCTTGACGATGCGGCGGTGGCCAGGTAGCCGCCGGCCGTTGGCGCGGGGTCGGTGGCCTCGTCCAGGGCCGCCTTCAAGGTAACGTCGACCGTCGACGAGCCGCTCGACACGGTGGCCGCGTGGGTGTGTGCCGGCATATTGTTGACCGTCAGCGTGATGTTGGCTGCGCCGGTGCTGGCCAGCCGCACGTTGGCGCCCAGCGTGTCGCCATTTTGCGCCGCCCGCGTCGGTGCGCCTGCACTATTGACCGGCGCGGTGACGATGCGGTCAGGCGCGACCGTGTTGTTCAGCGCCACCGGAATGCGGCCACGCAAGTCGGGCAGGGCGAAGGTGGTCTTGCCGTCGCCGCCGAATTGCACGCCCAGCAGCGCGTACAGCACGTTGTTGGTGCTGATGTTGAGTATCTGGCCATTGCAAAACATCCAGCCCTTCGGTGCGAAAGGGAATGCCGCCAGCATGATGGTGCCGATAAGTGGATCCATATTGTCTCTGGTGAAGTGAGGAGTAGGTCAGATGGGTAGGTGAAACAGCTGCGAGCGCTGCGAACCGGGGCGCGCCTTGTGCGCCCCGAATCGTGCCACAGGGGTTTAGTTGCGGCTAGGGAAAATGCCGTTGATGCAGATGATGTACTGTATCGTCTGGAACGGCGGCACGGTGGGCACGCTACCGTTGGTGGTGGTGGTGACCGCTGCCACCACGGGGGCGCCGCCGCCGGTATTGCCAACCGTGACGGTGCCGCTGCCGCCGCCGCCGGACACGGTCGCCGTGGCGGCATTGAGCTTGGTCAGCGTGCCGCCTTCGGCATACAGGAACGGCGGGCTGCTGCCATCGCTGGCGCCGGCGGCCAGGTAGCCGCTGTTCAGCGGTGCCGCTGACGTGGCATCGGTGGTGCTGACATTGATGTCGACGGTGATGGGCGCGCCACCGCTACCGGCCGTAAACGTCGCGGAATGGTTGTGGGCCGGCAGGTTGGCGACGGTCAGGGTGGCGGTGGCGGAGCCGGTGCCTGGCGCGACGAACGTGCTGGACACGGTGCCGCCGGCGGCGCCATTGCCGCCCGGAATGCGGCTCGCCATGCCGGCCTGATTCTGGCCCACGGCGACGCGGCCGCGCAAATCGGGCAAGCCGAAGGTGTTGATGCCGTCGCCGCCATATTGCGTGCCGAGCAATGCAAACAGGGCCGCGTTGTTATTAACGTTCAGCAGCTGGCCATTGCATGTCATCCAGCCGCGTGGTGGAAAAGCAAAGCCTACGCCAAGAATGGTACCCATAAATGCATCCATGTTTGCTGCCTTTCAAATGAGAACTTCAATATTATGTCGCCGGGACCGCCAGGCTGGTCCGGATGAAACGCATCCAGCCTGGGCATATTAAGTCGGTTTTAAAAACATGAGGCCGAATTTGCACTACGGTGTTATTTTTAAAAAGACAATATACCGCCACATCGTAAAAATATAAACGATAATAATCATATGGCCGACGCCGCATGCGCCCCGTTATCAGTTGCGTTGCGGGAAAACTCCCTCCACGGCGATGATGTACTGCATGGCCAGGAAGGGCGGCGTTGGCGCGTTTTGCGCCGTCAGCGTGATGGGCGCGGCGACCGGTACGCCGCTGCCGGTGCTGGCGTTGGTGACGGTCGGGTTGAAGCTGACTTGTCCGCTTGCCTTGGCCAGGGTTACGCTGCCGTTGCTGCCCAGCGCCGGCAGGTACATATTGGTGACAGCAGCGCTGGACGATGCGGCGGTGGCCAGGTAGCCGCCGGCCGTCGGCGCGGGGTCGGTGGCTTCATCGAGCGAGGCGGTCAGGGTCACGTCGACTGTCGACGAACCGCTCGACACGGTAGCGGCGTGGGTGTGTGCCGGCAGATTGTTGACCGTCAGCGCGAAGCTGATGCCGCCGGTGCTGACCAGGCGCACATTGGCGCCCAGGGTGTCGCCCACCACGCCTGGCCTGGTCGGTTGGCCCTGCGCATTGACGGGGGCGGTAACGATACGGTCGGGCGCGACGGTGTTGTTGACCGCCACCGGGATGCGTCCGCGCAAGTCGGGCAGGTTGAAGGTGGTCTGGCCATTGCCGCCAAACTGTATGCCGAGCAGTGCGTACAGCGCGGCATTGGTTTGAATATTGAGGGTCTGGCCATTGCAGAACATCCAGCCTTGCGGTGCAAAGGTGTAGGGACACAAGATGACACTACCTAAAATCGGATCCATGCGTGTACTCTTTCAATTGACGGGAATGAAAAGACAGGCGGCGCGACCACGCCGCTGGGGGGGGGATGTTGAAGCTTCTGCATGCAAGGATCAGCCTGCCGTAAGCTGAAAAGAAAAGTCCGCATGGATTATGCTGGCGGCATAGGCTTGCATGTTCTTCCTTTCGGATATGGAATACGGCTGTCTCGCTGCCGATTAAGCCGGCGCGGCATGGAGTGGATATATTAATTCAAAATTTTAAAAATATCTATTAATTATCGCTGCCATATTATTATTGAAAAACATGCAACCGAATCGATCGCCGGCGCTTGTGCAAAACCGGGGATAATAATAAAATGGCACGCGAACGGGACTCATGTTTTGGCGTGGCCGGTCGTTATAGCTGTGACTGCTTTGCATGCGCGTGCCTGCCTGGCGGTAAATCATTGTCAAAAACTGAAGCTTGTCAGTTTTATCCATGCACCCATTATGACGGCCATGACTTCTGTTTCCTCCATCGCAAGCTGGAATGCCAGCACCCTGCGCAGTACCGCCACGCCCCCCGCCAGCCGCGAGGAGGCTTCTTCCTTGCCAGTCTCCACGTCTTCCGGCACGTCTTCCACCATTATTGCGCTCGGCGCCGCCGCTGCCCAGGGCCTTGCCCAGGCCGTTGCGGCGCCGCTGCAGTGGGAACGCGCCTCACGCGACCAGGTCAGCGAGCTGATGGCGAAAAACTTCGCGGCCGGTTCCAGCGCGGGGCGCTTCAGCGGCCTCGGTGCCGCCCTGCTCGACCAGTTGAAGGGCGGCGTGACGCAGTTGTCGCAAACGGCGCAGCGTGCACCAAACGGCGCGCAGGCCGCTACCTACGCCGGCATCGCCACTGGCGTCTCGGGCGCCTTGCACGGCATGGGCGACGACAAGTTCAGCCTGGGCATCACCACCAACAGCGGGGTCCAAGTGAGACTGTCGCTCGACAGCGATGGCGATGCCCTGGCCGTGCAGATGACGGCCAGCGGCGAATTGACTGACGCTGAAACGCGGGCGCTGGGCCAGTTGTCGAAAGCCTTCCAGGAAGCGATCGACGGCATGGCGCAGGACCCGCCCCAGCTCAAGCTGGCGGGCCTGATGCAGTTCGATGCGAAGCAGCTGGCCTCGCTCGACCTGCGCGCCAGGGTGGGTCTCGATACCCAGCCGCCCAGCGTGCAGACCTTGTCGTTCCAGGCGGACGCCACCCAGCGCAAGGTCGCGTTCAGCGGCGCGGCCGGCAGCCTGGACGTAAAAGTTGACGCCAGCCAGGCGGCCAGCCTGGGCGGACCAGAACAGCAGGCACGCGCCATGAAAAGCTACATGAGCCAGTTCGACCAGGCGGCCACGCGTGGCCATGCCGACGGTGCCTTGATGAGTTTGTTCAAGGAGACCTTCAGCGCCTTGCACACCACTGTCGGCGATGCAGCGCAGCTGAGCCTGGGCGGCGCCACGCCCGGCAAATGGCAGCTGGCCGCGCAAGACCAGGCCATGCTGACGGGCCTGGCCGATTTTTCGGCGTCCGTATTGCAAACGCCGAAGATGGAGAATCCGATGCGCCTGTCCGAGCAGGATGCGTTCCACTACGAAGTGGGGCAGAGCACCAGCATCGCCGGGCGCAGTATCGATGACCGCGCGATATCGCAGAAGCAGACCTCCAGCCTGAGCGCCAGCTTCCATATGCCGCTGGTGGCCGGCACCTCGCTGCGTTTGACCACCGCCGCCGAGTCGCAGAACTATAGCTACCACCAGATCGACGACAGCGCCCGCAGCGAGGCCAATATATCTTACCGGGACGGCAAGCTGGCCAAGGCCACGCTCGAACAGTCGTCCAGCCAGTCCACGCGCGTGCAGCGCTACGAAATGGGCAAGCTGAAGTCGGATCTGACCAATCCGAGCGTCCATTCTCTGACGCGCGACCTGGTGGCCAGCCTGGCGCCGTACCAGGCCGGCGAGACACAGCTGAACCTTGAGCAGAAGGCGCAGCAGCGCACGCAGAGGCTGTTTGAATTGAGTGGCGATGTATTGCTGAAGGCCGATGCCGGCAGGTAGTCTGTCCGCGCACCATGAAAAAGAGCCCGTCCTGCTGCCAGGACGGGCTCTTTTCATTTGCGGCCAGGTAAGGTCAGGCCTTGGCCTTGCTTTGTCGTATCCAGTAACCGATGCCCAGCGCCCCGAGCCAGACGGGAATCAGGTACACGGAAATGCGCAGGCCCGGGGTCAGGAACATGATCACCAGGATGCCGGCCAAAAACGCCAGGCACAGGTAGTTGGTGAATGGATAGCCCAGGCTCCGGAACAGGGTGGTCTTGCCTTCGATTTTCTTTTGTGCGCGAAAGCGCAGATGGATCCAGCTGATCATGGCCCAGTTGATGATCAGGGCCGACACCACCAGCCCCATCAGCACTTCGAACGCTTCGCCGGGCATGAAATAATTGACCACCACGCAGATGCCGGTGGCCAGCGCCGACACGCCCAGCGCCACCAGCGGCACGCCGCGGCGGTTCAGGTGCAACAGCGCGCGCGGCGCATTGCCCTGTTTCGCCAGGCCGAACAGCATGCGCGTGTTGCAGTAGACGCCGCTGTTATAGACGGACAGCGCGGCCGTCAGCACCACCACGTTCAGGGCGGTGGCCACCAGGTTGCTGTCGAGTGCGTGGAAGATCAGCACGAAGGGGCTGCCGCCGGTAACCACGTTCTGCCACGGGTACAGCGACAGCAAAATGCCCAGCGCGCCGATATAAAAGATCAAGATGCGGTAGATGGCCTGGTTGGTGGCGCGCGGAATGGTGGTGCTGGGATCGTCCGCTTCGGCCGCCGTGATGCCGACCAGCTCCAGCCCGCCAAACGAGAACATGATCACGGCCATCGCCATGACCAGGCCTTGCCAGCCGTTCGGGAAAAAGCCGCCGTGCTGCCACAGGTTGGCCACCGAGGCCTGCGGTCCGGCGTCGCCGGACGCCAGCAGGTAGGCGCCGAAGACGATCATGCCGATGATGGCCACCACCTTGATCAGCGCGAACCAGAATTCCATCTCGCCGAAGGCCTTGACGTTCAACAGGCTGATGGCATTGATCACGCAAAAGAACACCAGCGCCGAGACCCAGGTCGGCACGCCCGGCCACCAGTACTGCACATAGATGCCGACGGCCGTCAGTTCGGCCATGCTGACCAGCACATACAGCACCCAGTAATTCCAGCCCGACAGAAAGCCGGGCAGGTGGCCGCAGTATTTGTCGGCAAAGTAGCTGAAGGAGCCGGCCACCGGTTCATCGACCACCATCTCGCCCAGCTGGCGCATGATCAGGAAGGCGATCACGCCGGCGATGCCGTAGCCGAGCAGCACGGACGGCCCCGCCATCTTGATGGTTTGCGCGATGCCCAGGAACAGGCCGGTGCCGATCGCGCCGCCCAGGGCGATCAGCTGGATATGGCGGCTTTTCAGCCCGCGCTTGAGTTCTGTCGCTTCCGTATTACCGACTGCCGTCATCTTGTTTTATCCTGTTTTCATGGGTGGGCAAGGCCAGTGATTCTAATGCATGAAACGCATGAACAGCAGGGAAAAACATGTTGCATTGCGGGGTGGCAAGCCGCACCAGGTTCAGGCGGACCTGCTGGCGACGATGGCCGGCTCGTAGACGGCCAGGAACTCGGCCGGCAAACGGCGCGCGCGGCCACTACCGAGTTCGATGCATACCAGTTCCCAGCGCCCGCGCACCACGGTGGCGCCGTCGCTGTCGCGGATCAGCTGGAAGCGCCGTTCCATGCTGGAACGTCCATCGCTGGCGCACAGCCAGGTGGCCAGGCGCAAGGCTTCGCCTTCTCGCGTGGGCAGCAGATAATCGTATTCGCCACGGCGGATCGCCATGGCCCGGTCGAGACGGCGGTAGTCCTCCAGGTCCAGTCCCAGCGCTTTCGAATGGTGCCAGGCGGCGTGTTCGCACCAGCGCACGTACACGGCGTTATTGGTGTGCTGCAAGCCGTCGATATCGCCGGCTTGCGGCGTGACGGGCACGATGTGCGGCTGCGGATAATCCCAGTTCACTGGCGTCCTTCAGGGTGGCGATCAGCGATTGTACTGTCCGGCACGGGTCACAATCACGATTTTTCATCTTGATGTATGATGCATCATAAATTGAAAGAACCTTCATGGCCTATCAACTCGATCATCTGTCGCACTCCAACCTGGGAAAATCCGTCCATGCGCGGCTGCGCGAGGCGCTGGCGGCGGGGCGTTTCCGCCCCAATGAGCGCCTGCGCATCCGCGAACTGGCGCTGCAACTGGGCACCAGCGTGACGCCCGTGCGCGACGCCATGCTGCAGCTGGTGCAGGAAGAAGCCTTGGTGCTGCGCTCGCCGCGCGACTTTCGCGTGCCGATGCTGAGCGAGGCGCGCTACCTGGAAATCCGCGCCCTGCGGGTGGAACTGGAAGGGCTGGGCGCGGCGATGGCGGCACGGCGGATCGACGCCGCGACCCTGGCGCAACTGGAACAACTGCTGCTGGACAACGAAGAAGCGATCGCGCGCCAGGACCTGGCCGGCGCCCTGCAGTGCAACCAGGCCTTCCACCTGGGGCTGGCGCAGGCGTCCGGCATGCCGACCTTGACACGCTTTGTCGGCCATCTGTGGATGCAGACCGCGCCGCTGATCGCCGCCGGCTACGCGGCCTTTACGCCCACCATGCGCGTCGGGCATCACCGCGCCATCCTCGACGCCCTGCGGGCGCGCGATGGCGAGGCGGCCCGGCAGGCGATGGCGCGCGACATCCTGGACGGCGGCGCGCAACTGCTGGCCTATGTGCGGCAGATGGAGCAGGCCGCCGCAGAACCTGAACCTGAAAAGGAAGAAAATGATTAATCTGGGACATCAGACCGAACAGAAAACCGCCATCGTCACGGGTGCCAGCCGTGGCATCGGCCACGCTGTCGCCGAGCGTTTCCGCAGCCTCGGCTGGCGCGTGATCACGGTCTCGCGCAGCCCGATCCCGCTCGGCTGCCCGCGCAGCCAGGAACACAATACGCATTTCTGCATGGATTTGTCGGACCTGAGCCAGATCGGCCAGATGGTCGACATGCTGCGCCCGATGCTGGTCGATGGCAAGCTGCACGCGCTGGTCAATAACGCGGGTGTGTCGCCGAAAGGGCCGGGCGGCGCCCGCGTCAATTCGCTGACCACCGACATGCAGACCTGGCAGGCGATGTACAACACCAATTTCTTTGCGCCGCTGGCGCTGACGCGCGGCTTTGCCCAGGAACTGTCGAACGCGCACGGCTCGGTGGTCAACCTGTGCTCGATCGCCGGCTACCGCGTGCACCCGTTCGCCGGCTCGGCCTATGCCAGTTCCAAGGCGGCGCTGGCGTCATTGACGCGTGAAATGGCCAACGACATGGCGCCGATGAACGTGCGCGTGAACGCCATCGCGCCCGGCGAAATCGACACGGCCATCTTGTCGCCCGGCACCTCGCACATCGTCGACACGCAGATCCCGCTGCGCCGGCTGGGTACCACGGCCGAAGTGGCCGACCTGGTGGAGTTCCTGTGCAGCGAGCGCGCCTCGTATATTACGGGCGCCGAGATTCCGATCGATGGCGGGCAGCGGATCTAGCCAATCAGAACGGGCATCCCGTTGCCATCCTGGCAATTAGTGCGCTACACTGAGCGGTCAGGAGGCGCCATGCATAGCATCAACACCCATCGACATTTCGACCTGGCCGCGCTGGCCTTTGCCGTGTTATCCGTTCCCGTAGTCAAAATCGCGCTGCTGTACTGGCAGTACCAGTTGCACTGGCCTTTGACGCGGCAGGTGGATACCGTTGTTCCTTATCTGGCGCTGGCCCTGGCGGTACTGGCGGCCGGCTACTTCCCACGTTCGTGGATGATGAAGCTGCTGCGGATGGCCGCTGTCGTCGCGTGGTCTTGCCTCGCGTATTTTGTCGTGGCGATCATGCCTGGCTGTCTGTGGGCGCCGGCTTGCCTGTAGATCTGCCTGGCAACAGTCACGCTGCGCAACAATGAAGGAGAGGGAAATGCCGGCTTACGTGTTTGCATCGTCTGAAAAATCAGCCATGTTGGCGGCCACTTCAATCGATGCATTGATGGGCGCTTCGCCAGAATTCTTTGCTGTCGTGCTGGCTGGTGATGACGAGCTTGAACTGCTGCTGGGTCTGCTTGGCATCAGATTGCCATCCCCGGTCCTGCTATCGCCGGCCGCTGACTTTTCGGCCATCTTCGACTATTCCGCCGATTTGTTGCCGATATTTACGCCTGAAGAGTTTGATGTGTTCTATTCGGAGTGGTTAAGCTTGAGCAAGCGTGAATCGGCCATGGACGAATACGGACAACTGATCTTCCTTCAGGGACATGGCAAATGCTGGAACAGCAAGGCCAGCCGCTTCATTCTTCGAGAGTATGCATGAAGCGATATTTTCCTTGCTGAAGCGGTTTCCGCGCTTTGGATGGATACCATGGTCTGCTCTGCAGTCCATGTAAAAACAGGAAGAAACGGACGATGGCCATGGGACGGTGTTTTCAAATGAAGCGTATTTATGTGCAGCTGCTGTCGGCGGCAGCCTTCATATCGGTTTTTGCCTGCTGTCCGGCCGTCGCGCAATCGCAGGCGGCCGCAAAGTCAGTCGATTGCGCTGCCATCGCCGAACGTGCAAGGGGCTTGACACTGGCGGAGACCGGGCTGTCCCTGAAGGATCTGTCGATCACCATTGCCCCGGATCAGGAGAAGCGATTCCTGCCTGCCCGCGTCGCCTTGCTCGAAGGTCCCTGCGCGGACGGCGTGCAGGCATTTCGCATGAGCCAGTTTGTGTTCCAGGATGGCGCTTTCTACACTGCCGGACTTGATGGCAGGCTGGTCCATGCCAACGACACCGCTGGGTTGATGCATTACTGGAGCGGGCTGTTTTTCAACGACCATCCCGAGATAAGCCAGGCCCGCTTCAGCATGGCCGCCAATGTCGGTTTTTCCAGCAAGCTTGACGATGCGCCGCTACTGAGAGTGGGCGTATGGCAAGCTGGCGATACCTGGCTGGTGGCCGCCTTCATTCGCCAGCAGCAAGGCTACAGCGTGCCGGTCGAATTGCTGCGCTCGCGCCAGCCAATAAGAAGCGTCAGCTATTTCCCCTCACCCGACACGAACACCGGCAGATTGGGGCTGGTGGTCGATGGCGGAAAAACCATCGCCCTGGTCAGCCTCGATTGGAATCATGACGCCATCACCCGGGCAATGCGGGCCGCAAAATAATACTCGCGTGGCGTGGGTGGCGACACCAAATTGCTGGCTCACTACAATAACAATCTTGTATGACGAGGCCGCTCCTGGCGACTTTCGTTCCAGCTCTTCCACTTGCACAGGAGTCAACAAGATGAATATTCGCAGCCTGCTTTCCTCGATCCTGATTGGCGCCGTCGCCAGCGCGCGCTCGATGACGCCGATGGCCACCATCGCCGCCGCACGCCTGGCCGGGCGCCATACCACCGGCCAGCTTGTCCTGCTCGACCGCCCCGTGTTCAAGGTCGGCGCGCTGGTGATGGGCGCCGCCGAACTGTATGGCGACAAGATGAAGACGGCGCCGGACCGCACGGTGTTCCTGGGCCTGCTGGCGCGCGTGCTGAGCGCCGGCATCGCCGGTGCGGCCCTGGCGCCCGAGGGACGCGAAAAGACGGGCGCTGCCGTCGCGGTGGCCACCGCCGTGCCGCTGGCCTACCTGACCCTGGCCGGCCGCAAGGAGGCGATGGCGCGCATCGGCCAGACCCGTAGCGGGCTGATCGAGGATGCGCTGATCGTCGCGGCCGGCGTGGCGATCGTGGCGCTGTCCACCAGAAAGTAGCTTGATCGTGCTGTGAGAATGTGTGATTTTTCCTTTGAGCAAGAATGTTAAAATTTTCGTCCTGAATTTTGCTCACTCTTCAAGGAACGCATGGATCACGGTATGGACGGATTGGCGGCGCGCGTCGCTGCTTGCGAAAAGGAAAATCAGCGCCTGCGCAAAGTCATCAAACGGCAGAACCTGCTGTGGGTGGGCGCCTTGCTGGTGGCGGCGGTGGGCACGGCAACGGCCGGCATCGCCCTGAAAAACGGCGTGTTCGGCACCATCCGCGCCAACGACATCACCATTGTCGACAAGAATGGCGTGGTGCGCGCACGCATGAGCGGCGACATGCCCGACGCCGTGATGTTTGGCGGCCGCGTCGCCAAGCGTGGCGGCGACGCGGCCGGTTTCATGATCTACGACAAGGATGGCTACGAACGCGGCGGCTATGTGACCTTCGATCACGATAACGCCATGCTGTCGCTCGACTCGAAATACCATATGGTGGCCAGCCTGATTGCCGGGCCCGGCGAAAGCGGTACCGGCGTGCTGGCCCTGAAATCGAGCGACGGTGGCCTGGAGCTGCGCAGCGACCTGGACGGCGCCCGCCTGAGCGTCAACAAGGGGCGCGTGGTGGCGCAGCAGATACCGGCCATCGAGGCGCTGTCGGAAGCGTCGTGCCGCAACTGGCGCGCGATCGAACAGCAGCACCCGAATGAGAACGCCTGCCGCAGCCGCTATACGGAGAGCGCTTGCAAGCGCTGCCTGGATGAGCAGTAGCCACCGCACTCCTTCAACCTGACCGGGGCCTGTCTTGTATCCAGCGACTGTCACCATCGACCGCGTCTTCAGCGTCGCCTACCGCTGGGGCAATCCTGGCCCCAGGACGGAGTTTGGCTTTGCTTCCGGCAACAAGCGGTATTACGGGCTGGAGCTGCCAGGCAGGCCGGCGATCGAGACTGGCATGCAAGTAACTGCGATCCTCGAGAAGGAAGGGGACTGGAGCTCGCTGCAGGGCTGGCTCAATCATACGACCGGCGAGCTGGTGTCGCCGTCAAGAGCCGGCCATGTGTTTCAGTTGCTGGTCTGCGCAGTCATCGGCAGCAGCGTGATTACATCGCTGGACAATGCCATGTCCATCGCGATCTTCTTGTTCCTCTCGGTCATCGCCTTGCTGAGCGGCTCGATGCTGTGGCGCGCGCATCGCGCCACCAAGGCATTGGCCGCACTGGCGCGCGCCGCTCCGGCATCCTGATCAGTGCGCGTCCAGCTGGGCCTGCAGCGCCGCCACCACCAGCGCATGGTCGTCCGCCTGCGCCAGGCCCGACACGGTGATCGTGCCGACCATGCCCACGCCACGGATCAGCAAGGGGAAGGCGCCGCCATGGCCCGCGTATTCCAGGTCGTCCAGATACTTCACTTCTTCGAACGTCGCGCCCTTGTTTTTGTAGGAAATGCCCATCGCATACGAGCTGCGCGCAAAGCGCTGCACGGTGTTGTTCTTGCGCCGTATCCAGTCGGCCTGATCGATGGTGGCGCCGCTCATCGCGTAATGGAACAGCACCTGGCCATTGCGCGTGATATTGACGGTGACGGCTTTGCCGCGCTTGCGCACTTCCTCGACGATCCACAGGCCCACGGCCAGCGCCGTGTCATTGTCGAAGCGGTCGAACTGCAGTGTTTCTTCCTGCTGTGCCAGGGTGTTGAGCAAATCGGCGTAATGATCCATCGTCGTGATCCAGATAAGGTGCTGTTGAGTGGTTGGAAACGCTACTGTAACCGACGCCACGGCTTTTTACACGGCGCGCTAGAATAGGGCATGAACCTGTCCCTGTTTTCCGACGATGAGTACGAAACCATCGGCCCCGCGCCACTGGTGCCTGGCAGCACCGCCGCCATCCTGCTGCGCGGCTTTGCCTTGCCCAGGGTCGGGCAATTGTTATCCGCCCTTGAGGTTATCGTGCAGGCGGCGCCGCTGCGCCATATGGCCACGCCGGGCGGCTTGCGCATGTCGGTGGCGATGAGCAATTGCGGCCAGCTGGGCTGGGTGACCGATACGCGCGGCTACCGCTATGTGCGGCAAGATCCGGCCGGCAGCGCGCCGTGGCCGGCCATGCCGCCCGCCTTCTTGCAACTGGCGCAGGATGCGGCCACGGCCGCCGGCTACCCGGGCTTTGCGCCCGACGCCTGCCTGATCAACCGCTACGTGCCGGGCGCGCGCATGGCGCTGCACCAGGACAAGGATGAGTGCGACTTCACCGCGCCCATCGTCTCCGTTTCGCTGGGCTTGCCTGCTACCTTTCTGTTCGGTGGCGCGCTGCGCGCCGACCGCGCCGCGCGCATCGTGCTGGTGCATGGCGACGTGGTGGTGTGGGGCGGCGAGGACCGCCTGCGCTACCACGGCGTGGCGCCCTTGAAAGATGGGCAGCATGATGTACTCGGTGCACAGCGCATCAACCTGACCTTCCGCAAAGCGCTCTAGCGCGCCATCGAGGTGTCGAGCGCCTGGGCAAACGCGATATGGTTGCCGTCCGGATCGGTCAGCATGATGGTGCGCACCTGCGGTGTGGAACTGAGCGCGCCATGCGCGACCCCCACTTGCTGCAAGTGACTGGCCAGCGCCTCGATATCGTCGACGGCCAGGGTCACCGAGCCGCCACCCGCGCCGTCCGCCTGCTGGTACAACTGCAGCCAGCCGCCACGGTCAAATTTCCACTCCGCGACTGCCGGCATCGGCTGTGATGCCGCCTGCTTGCCCAGCAAGCGGGCATACCAGATGGTGGCTGCCGGCAGGTCGCTGACGGCCAGGCTGGCGATGGCGTTCAAGATGCTCATGGCGGACTCGCTTTCACTCGTTATAAAAAGCGCTGCAATGAGTCAATTCTAGCCTACACTGGTTTTCATTCAAGCAAAGGAGAATCATGATGGTGCACAAGAATGGCGAGCCCGAACTGGATGAGTTGGAGGAAGAGGTGGAGGCGGACGTGGAGCGCGAACGGCGCGAACACGATTTGCTCGATGAAGAAAAAATGGGCATGGGCGAACTCGAGGAAGAGCGCATGAAGCCGGGGCGCATGCCGGTGGAGCGAGAAGAACGCGACTAGGGTGTGCGGCAAAGCGCGGGGCTCTGGCAAGACCAGTCGCAGGTGAGTACAATTTCGCTTTGCCATCTGCACGCATCCCGGAGGCCCATGAAATTTCGCTCTGCCCTGATAGTACTTTTACCGCTGGCTTTCAGCATCTCCCCGGCGGCCCAGGCCGCCACCATCTGCACCGCCATCGCCGATGCCGCGTCCGGTACGGTGTTGCTGCAGGAAGGCAATTGCATCGACCGGGTCACGCCGGCGTCGACCTTCAAGATCGCGCTCAGCCTGATGGGCTACGACGCCGGCTTCCTCAAGGACCAGCACGCGCCGCGCCTGCCATACCGGCAGGGCTATGTGGACTGGGGCGGCGAGGCCTGGCGCCAGGAGACCGATCCATCGCGCTGGATGCAGTATTCCGTGGTCTGGTATTCGCAGCAGATCACACAGGCGCTCGGTGGCGCGCGTTTCCAGAAGTACACGCGCTCGCTGGGCTACGGCAATGCCGACGTATCGGGCGACCCCGGCAAGGACAACAGCCTGGAGCGTTCCTGGATCAGTTCTTCGCTGAAAATTTCGCCGCTGGAGCAGCTGGGCTTCCTGCGCAAGCTGGTCAACCATCAGTTACCCGTCAGCCGGCAAGCCATGGACGAGACCGCGCGCCTGACGCGCCTGGCCGACTTGCCCGGCGGCTGGCAGTTGCATGGCAAAACCGGCGCGGCCTTTCCGCGCAAGAGCGACGGCAGCTTCGACGAAGCCCACGGCCATGGCTGGTTTGTCGGCTGGGCCAGCAAGGGTGAACGCACGTTCGTGTTTGCGCGGCTGGTGCAGGATGAACAAGCGGGTCAGCAATCGGCCGGCCTGCGCACGCGCGAGGCCATGCTGAAAGAGTTACCAGCCCTGCTGGAGCAGGCGCAGCAGTAAATTTCGTCTGCTGTGTTCCGCCAAGCCAGGCCTGCGCCCTATATACTTGCCGAAACGGATCATCCGGCAACAGGCAAGGAGTGGGGCAAGCATGGAGCAGTTAAGGGCTAAGGCAAGGCAATGGACGGCGCGCGGCAAGGATAGTGCCGCCAGGCTTGGCCGGCATGGTGGAGCCCGCCTGGTGGCCCTGTACCGGCGTGGCCACGCTCACCTGATGAGCTTGCCGCCCGGGCGGCGCGCGCTGGTGATGGCCCTGTGGTCCTTCCTGGCCGTGCTGGCGCTGCTGGTGGCCTATCTGCTGCTGCTGATACCGCTCACGCCCAGCATTCACGACCTGCGCCAGGCGCGCACGGCCGCGCCCAGCACCATGGTGGCGGCCGGCGGCGAGGAACTGGCCCGCTTCGACCAGGGCCTGCAGGAGCGGGTGACCTTGCAACAGATCTCGCCGAATGTGGTCAGCGCCCTGATCGCCACCGAAGACCACCGTTTTTATGCGCACCACGGCGTCGATTTCAAGCGCCTGGCCGGCGCTATCGTCCACAGCCTGAGTGGCGATCCGCAAGGCGGCTCGACCATTACCCAGCAGCTGGCGCGCAATATGTTTCCGTCGGAAATAGGGCGCTCGCGCAGCCTGAACCGCAAGCTCAAGGAGCTGGTCACGGCCCTGAAAATCGAAGCCACCTACAGCAAGACGGAAATTCTCGAAGCCTACCTGAATACGGTGCCTTTCCTGTACAACACCTTCGGCATCGAAATGGCGGCGCGCACGTATTTCGACAAGCCGGCCGCGCGCCTCGATATCCTGGAAAGCGCGACCCTGGTCGGCATGCTCAAGGGCACGAATTACTACAATCCGGTCGGCAATCCGGAACGCTCGCTGCAGCGCCGCAATGTGGTGCTGGGCCAGATGCGCAAGCACGAGGTGATCGACGAGAAGCGATACAGGCAGCTGATCAAGCGTCCGCTGCGCCTGCACTTCGAGCGCCAGAGCGAACGCGCGCAGACCGACAGCCATTTCACGGCCTATGTGCGCAAATGGCTGATCGACTGGGCCGACGAAAACGACTACAACCTGGAACTCGACGGCCTGGTGGTGCACACCACGCTCGACAGCGACCTGCAGCAGGCGGCCGAGCGTGCCGTCGAACGGCAGGCCAATGCCTTGCAGGCGATTGCCGACGTGGAATGGAGCCGCGCCGGCGTGCCGTCCTCGACCTCGACCGGCATGTACGCCTCGATGCAATCGGGTAGCGTGCCGTTCGATTATTTCTGGAAATCGCATCCGGCCTTGGTCGACGCCTTTGTCAGGGAGTCCAGCGAGTACCGCAAGCTGGTGGCGGCCGGCGGCACGGCGGACGAAGCGCTGGCGCAACTGAAGGGCGAGCGCGCCTTTATTTCCGCCTTGCGCAAGTCGAAAACGCGGCTGCAGGCCGGTTTCGTGGCGATGGACCCGGCCACCGGCGCCTTGCGCGCCTGGGTCGGCAGCCGCGACTTTGCGCGCGAGCAGTTCGACCACGTGGCGCAGGCTGCGCGCCAGCCCGGTTCCACCTTCAAGCCCATCGTGTATGGCGCGGCGCTGGAAAAAGGCCTGAGTCCGGAACATATCTACCGCGACGCAGTGATGGACATCAAGGCGGCTGACGGCACCAAATGGCGCCCGACCGACATGAGCGGCAGCACCGGGCGCGAGATGACCATGCGCGAAGGCCTGGTGTATTCCAAGAACACGATCACGGCGCAGGTGATGCAGGATGTGGGTCTGCCACCGATCATCAAGCTGGCGCGCGCGCTCGGCGTGCGTGACAGCAAGCTGGCCTCCGTGCCGTCGCTGGCGCTGGGCACCAGCCCCGTCACCTTGCTTGAAATGGTCAATGCCTACGCCAGCATCGCCGCCCAGGGGCAGGCGCGCAAGCCGTATGTGGTCACGCATATCACCGACCGCGATGGCAAGCTGATCGCCCGTTTCGGCGAAGACAAACCGGTGCAGGCCATGAAGGTCGAATCGGCCGACACCCTGACCGACATGATGCGCGGCGTGATCGACCGCGGCACGGGCACGGCCATCCGCAACCGTTTCGGCATCCGCTCCGACGTGGCCGGCAAGAGCGGCACCACGCAGAACAATGCCGACGGCTGGTTCATCATGATGCACCCGCAACTGGTGGGCGGCGCCTGGGTCGGCTTCAACGACGCGCGCGTCACCATGCGCAGCAATTACTGGGGCCAGGGCGGCCACAATGCCGTGCTGGTGGTGGGCGACTTCTTCAAGACGGCGCTCGACACGGGCAAGCTGGCGCGTGACGCCATCTTCGCTGGCGGCAAGCCTCCGCCGCCAGCGCGCCGCATCGAAGCGATGGAGCCGGAAAACGAGCCGATGGAAGAGGGCGGCGACATGGAGCAGGCGGGCGCGCCACCGGCGCCGTTGGCCATGCCGACGGAAGGCGATGGCGGGCAGGAATCGAATGGCCGCGCCGTGCCGCAGGAGTCACCCGTCCCAATTCCGGCTCCTGCTCCGGTCCCGATCCCCGCTCCTGCCCCGTCGCCGTTACCGGCACCGCAAGGCTGAGCATGACCATCGCCTTTCGTCATGGCGCGGTCATCACCGAGATCGGCATCAATGTGGTGCTGCACTCCCTGCTGTCGACGGTGGCGGTGCGGCTGGAAGGCGGCGAGTGGGGAGCGCGCTTTCCGCTGATCATGATCAAATTGTATCAAGGCCGGCTCGATGCGCCGGACGCCGATACCGCCCTGCTGGAACTGCGCCAGATCCGGGCTGGCCTGGCCACCCTGGCGCCCGCCGAGCTCATCTGGGATTTCAATGACCTGTCCCGGCAGCCGCCATGGGGCGATGCCGTCGCGCCCAGGACCACCTCGATGGCCGATTACCACACCACCAATGCCAGCCGGAACCTGCTTGACGAGATGCTCGCCTGCGTGACGGCACTGAAGGACGGTGGCGGGGTGCTGGAGATCATCGCGCTTGAAGGCATGGCGCCGTTTTATTACGTGAGCTGAGCACGGCCATTTTACGCAGGCGGAAATTCCCATGAAAAAATTCAGCCGTGCTTTGTCAGGGTTGTTGCTGGCGGGCGCATTGTGTGCTTCGCAAGCCACGGCACGTTCCGTGATCGCGCCAGGCAAGGCCGTATCCCAGGCACGCGCCGATCTCGTTATCGACCTCGAAATCATGGCACGCCACCCCTCCAACAATGCGGACGTGAACTGCGGCGTCGCCTATGAAGCCAGGATCAACAAGGTATCGAAGGGCGCGATTGGCGGCGCCGCCGTCACATTCGGCTATCTTGATGGCCTGGAAGTAGGCAGGTCATACCGCGTGTATCTTGCGACCGCAAAGAACAAGGAGAAACTCCGGCGAATGTTATTGGAAAGAAGGTGGCCTGAGCCACAGGTGGAAACGTTCTTGAAGCAGTGTGCTGGCCGGCAGTGGGAGTATTATTTTTTCAGCATGGATCGCCTGTGAAAAAAGGGCCATCAGGTTTTCGACACTGAGTCGATGATGTTGCGTGAGAAGCAAATGATGGCCTGGCATAATGATATATGCCAATCCGCCGGCAGGCCTGGCGGTCCATCGGCGTGCCCTTGTCAAATTTTCTATTCGGCATCATGCAGCTTGGCAAACGCCGCCGCAAACGCCAGGGCCGCGGACTCGACGCGCGGCGCGCCGACGTCAAAGGTGCAATGCCGCAGCAGCGGCTCGCCCGCCAGGCCCGTTTCGGCCAGCAGAAATTCGCCGGCCAGCGCGCCCAACATGCCGTCCAGCATGACTTCGGGCATGTCCAGCGCGGCATTGTCGGCGTGCCCGGCGTCGAGCACGCTGGGCGCGAAAGCCATCGACAACGCGCCGTGGCGGATCGCCTCGCGCATGGCCACGCGGGTGGCGCGGCGCAGCAGGTCGGACGTCAATTGGCCGGGGTCGCCCAAGCCGATGACCAGCACCGCGCGTGGCGCCATGCCGGCAGGCGGCGTGGTGATCAGCAGGGTTTCCATCGGCTGTGCGCGAAAGGCGCCGTTGGCGCGCAGCCGCGTCAGCTGGCCGCCCAGCGCCTGGTCCAGCGCCAGCAGGCCGCCGGCGATGGGCGCGCCGCCAACTTCGTGCTCGAACATGCAGGCGACGCTCAGGTCGACCTCGGCCATGGCCGGACCCCAGGCCACCACGTCGAAGGTGACGCCGTGGGCAATGCCGATCGGGTGGCGCGTGGGGGGCTTGGCGGCTTGAAAGGTCGTCATGGCGGTGCTTCCTTGCGTAAAGATGAGATGGCCATCTTAGCTGCTTGCCATGTCCCGCACACCTGCCAGAAGGCAGGCGGGGCTAGATGCTATTGCGCATCAGGCCCGCATGCCGCACGAACACCTGCATGGCCGGCATGGTCTGTTCGTGCAGCGCTTCGAGTTCCTTGTCGAGCGCGGGCGTGACCCTCAGCGTGCCGTCAAGCTGCTTGCGCACCGGCAAGCCCAGCGCCTGCGCCATTTCAACAGGATAATTCGTGAAGTCCCCATACGGGCGCTTGCCGTCGACCGCCGGCGTGGGCCAATAGCCTTCGCCCAGATAGTCTTCGGCACCCAGGCCCAGCATTTCCAGCGAGCGCCACGATTGGCGGCGCAGCAGCAGCTGATGGCGTTCGGTAAACGCAAAGCTTGCCTGGTCCAGCGCGTAGTTGCCCGGTTTCAGTTTCGCCATCTGCATGAAATGGGGCAGCAGTTGCGCCGCTTCCATCAAACGCTGGGCCGCCAGCGCGGCATCCTTGCTGGCGGTAATCCGCATCGCCAGCACGAGGGTGTCGCCGTCGCCCAGCGGCTGCTCCGGGTTCAGCATCGGCGCGCCGCTTTCCACCGGCGACCAGGCGATATTGAAGCGCCGTATCAGGGCCAGGTGCTGCACGTTGAGTACCCTGGGCGCGGCTTGCTCGATGGTGGCCAGGATGCGCTGGCGCACGGGGCCGGTCAAGCCGGTGTTTGCCGCGCGCACCAGCACGGGCGAGCACAGCAGCGTGCCGGCCAGGCGCAGCAGCTGGCGCCGCATCATGGTTTCACGGCGGCTTGCTGCTGGAATTCGATGCGGTTCTCCTTGTAATCCCATTTGTTGTAGGGACCAAAGACGCGGCGGTTTTCCTTGCTCTCGGCATTCGACACTTCGCGTTTCATGCGCCGCACCAGGGCGGTGTCGGTCAATGGCGCGGTGGTGGCGGCGAACACGTCGTGGCGCACGCTGGCCTTGGCGTCCGCGCCGCGCGAAATGATGGTCAGCTTGCGCGAGGCGGCATCGAAGTACAGGCGCATGGCGAAGGTATTCATGTCTTGCAGGTACAGGCCGTCGTCGCGCCACTGGGCGTAGAAATAATCGCCGCAGACGGCTTTCGGTTCGCGTTTCCATTCGCACGACAGCACGATCAGCAAATGCTTGTCATCAAGCTGCTTGATCGCAATGCGTCCCTTGGAGTAACCCCAGGTGCTGGCCGGCACGGTGGTCGACGAGGCCAGATTGTAGTCGCCCACCAGATTGGGCATCGGGGCTTGCGCAAAGGCGCCCAGGCTGAATGTCAGTGCGGCAAGTGCGGCGCCGGAGCGCAGGATGGAAAAATGGGTCATGGCAGGCCGGTAGGAAAAAGTTGCCACATTGTATATGGCAACCTTTCAACAGGCGCGCGCGATTGAAGCCGGCGCCTGGCTTACGCCAGCTTGCTCAGTTCCGCCACGTTGATATTGACGACCTTGTCGCCCACGGCGCCCACCAGGGTCTTGAAATGGGGCGTCGCTTCATGCGCGCGCAAGGCGGCTTCGTCGGCCCATTCTTCCAGCATGATAAAGCGCGTGGGGATTTTATTGTCCAAGTGCAGCTCGTAGCGCAGGCAGGTGGTCTCCGCCCGGCTGGGCGGCACGACCGCTTCCAGCGCGGCGCGCACGGCGGCGATATGGTCGGCTTGGGCATCGATGGTGGCGACGACGATCAGGGTCATGGTGTTCCTTGTGATGGGGGTGGGCTCAAGAGCTTAGCGCATCTTGCTCCTTTCTGCCCAGCCCCCACGGCAGTGGCCTGGTTCCCTTACGCCGCCTGCAGCTGTGCGATCTGTTCGAACGCCGACGCCAGCGCCTGCGCGCGCACCTCGTCGCTGACCTTCAGGCCTTCGGCGCGCACGATTTCCAGCTGGTTGACGCCCAGGAAGCCGAAGAAGCTTTTCAGGTAGTTTTCCTGGTGGTCCAGGCTGGCCATCGGCGTGCCGGGCGTATAGATGCCGCCGCGCGCCGAGGCGACGATCACGCGCTTGGCGCCCAGCAAGCCTTCCGGGCCGCTGGCGCCATACTGGAACGTCTTGCCCGGCACGGCCAGCGCGTCCAGCCACGATTTCAGTTGCGAAGGGACGCTGAAGTTGTACAGCGGCGCGCCGATCACGATCACGTCGGCGGCCAGTACCTGTTCAAGGGCGAGGGACAGCGCGGCGGCGTCCATGGCGCCGGGCGCCGCCGTAAATTGCGGCAGCGGTGCGGCAGCCAGATCGCGGTAAGTGACTTGCGCGCCGGGCGCGGCCGCTTGCAGGCGGGCGGCGATGGCGGCCGTCAGCTGGCGCGTGGTGGAATGGTCGCCGAGGATGCTGGAATCGATCTGCAGGATATTCATGTGGAGCCTTGTAAGTTTGGTCGGTTCAGGGTGGTATCATTTTGTACCTGAGGCTCATAGTGATGAAAAAAAATTGAACGCACAAGAAGGCACTTTTTCCATACCCGGGCACATGAATGTGACTGATGGCGGCGGCCTGGAACTGGAGCAGCGCATGCGCACGGACGGCGGCTACCCGGCCTTGGCGCATTCGTGCCAGCCGGCGACCGATATCCTGGCGCGCGTGGGCGACAAGTGGAGCGTGCTGGTGGTGATCTTGCTGGGCAATGGCACCAAGCGCTTCAATGAAATGCGCCGCTTGATCAACGGCATTTCACAGCGCATGCTGACCCTTACCCTGCGCGGCCTGGAGCGCGACGGCCTGGTCACGCGCACCGTCTTTCCCACCGTGCCGCCACGGGTCGACTATGCGCTGACGGATCTGGGCAGATCCCTGCTCGGCCCCATCAGCGCGCTGGGCCAGTGGGCGTTTGGCCACCGCGCGCAGATCGACGCGGCGCGGCTGGCATATGACGCGAAAAATGAGGCTGGCCTGGGCGAGATTGCATAGGGATTGCCAGCATCCGGTTCGCGCCGGGAACCTGGCCTACTGAGCTGAATAGCGGATTACGGGAACAGCAGGGGATCGGGGCCCATCCGGCCGTCGCGGTCCAGGCCTGCGATGGCCGCCATGTCATCGTCACTCAGCGCAAAATCGAAGACGTCGAAGTTCGAACGGATGCGCTCCGGCGTGACCGATTTCGGGATCGCGATATTGCCAAGCTGCAGCTGCCAGCGCAGGACGATTTGTGCCGGCGTGCGCTTGTACCGTGCAGCGATCGCAACGATGGTCGTATCCTGCAGCGCCTCGCTTTGGCCGAGCGGGCTCCAGGCTTGCGTGCGTATCCCCATGCGCTGATGGACGGCACGCAAGTCGTGCTGCTGGAAAAACGGGTGCAACTCGATCTGGTTGATGGCCGGCACGATGCCGGTCTCGTCGACCAGCTTTTGCAGGTGTTCTTCCGTGAAGTTCGATACGCCGATCGAACGAACCTTGCCCGCGTCACGTGCCTGCGCCAGGGCCTGCCACGTTTCCACATACAGGTTCTGTCCGGGAACTGGCCAGTGGATCAGCAGCAGGTCAACATAGTCCAGTTTGAGCCGTTTCAGGCTCGCATCGAGCGCTTGTGCGGTCTTGTGCACGCCCTGGGCGTCATTCCAGATCTTGGTGGTCACGAAGACGTCTTCGCGCGGCAGGCCCGCCCTGGACAAGCCCGTGCCGACGCCATCTTCGTTTTCATAAATTGCCGCGGTGTCGATATGGCGGTAGCCCGCCTCCAGCGCTTCCACCACGGCGGCGCCGGCTTGCTCGGGAGTCGCTTTCCAGACACCGAGCCCGATGGCCGGAATATGGTTACCGTCGTTCAGTTCGATAAGTTTTTGCATGGTCATTGTGTGGGAAAGAAAAGAGAGGCAGTCTGTCGATATGCCCGGTGGTGGGGATAAGGCGATAGTAGCAGTGAATCGGCGTCGCCCACGGCGTCACTTCCATCAAATGCGTTTTCAGACGCGCTATCTTGCCTCGTGCCGGTAGCGCGCCGGCGGCAGTTCGAACTGGGTCCTGAAAAAGCGGGTGAACGCGCTTTGCGAGGAAAAGCCCAGGCGGTCGCCGATTTCGGCCACGCTGAGGGTGGTTTCACGCAGCAGGCGGCGTGATTCGCGGCTTTTGGCGCGCAGCTCCAGCGCGCGAAACGAGGTGTCTTCCTGCTGCAGCTGGCGCCGCAGGGTCCAGCTGTTCATCGCCAGGCCGTCGCACAGCGATGGCAGCAGCGAGGCGCTGTCGGCCAGCTCGCCGCCGCCTTTCCTCAGCAAATCGATGATGGCCTGTTCCACGCGGGCCGAGAACAGCTGCGCGCTGTGCAGCTGGTGCAACTGGGCCTGCGCCTGTTCCAGCGCGTGCGGCGCCAGCAGCGGGTTGAAATGCGCGCAGGGCGCGTCGAGCAGGCGCGCCTCGAAGCTCAGGGTATTGCGCGCCTGGCCAAAGCGCGCGCTGGCGCCGAAGCATTCGGCGACGGCGTGCGCAAACCAGGGCGCCTTGCCCTGGAAGCCTGTATGAAACGCGGTCGCCGCGCCGTCGTCATAGGCGCGCACCACCAGCGACAGCATCCTGAAATTGGCCAGCGCCTGCATGGCGCCGCCCAGCGCGCAAAATTCGGACAGGTATTCGATCTCGACGTGGCTGCCATTTTCGCTCATCAGCATGAAATCGAATTCGCCGATCAGGCCGCGCAAGTGCAGCATTTCGTGCAGCGCGCTGCGCAGGGTGGGGCGGTTGAAGCACACTTGCGCCACGGCGGGAAAGTGGGCAAACCAGTGCTGGGGCGCGATGTCGAGCATGCCGCGGTGTGCCGGCAGTTGCTGGGCGTAGGCCACCATGCGGCGGTGGCGCTGCGCATCGATGCGCCCGCCCGGTTCCTGCAATTGCGCTGGCGTGATGCCGGTATGGCGGAAGAAATCGTCGGGGCCGTGGCCATCGGCCTCCAGCGCCAGCGCGCACTGGCGCGCGATATGGTTCGCCACCGTGCGGGTGTCGGTTTTGTTCATTTTCTCGTCTCCAGTCTCTGCGGACTTGTTTGTAGTAATTTTTCACAAATGGTAGCATTTTTGTTGGAATTCGGTGATTGCTGCACGTCAATATCGAAAATTGTTCTCACCGGTATAACTACTGTTCTGCGCGGTCAAAAACATGCCGACATGACACGCTATATTGCGTCCGGGGCGGCCTCGATGCGGCCCCGCTCACCACAAAAACATACTGGAGACAGCCATGAATTGCACCATGAAACCGATGACCCGCGCGGTCGCCGGCGGCCTTGCCGCGCTCGCCCTTGCCGCCTGCGGCAATCACGACACCGTCAGCGAGGAATACACCCAGCCGGTGTTCGGCACCACCACCTACAGCCAGCTCAAGGTCGACGGCTATACCTTCAAGGACATGAACCGCAACGGCAAGATCGACCCTTACGAGGACTGGCGCCTGTCGGCCGAGGAGCGCGCCGCCGACCTGATCGGTCGCATGACGCTCGAGGAAAAAGCCGGCCTGATGATGCACGGCACGGCGCCCACCGTGGCGGACCCGACCGGCATCGGCCAGGGCAGCGGCTATGACCTGACGGCCCTGCAGGACCTGATCGTCAAGCAGTACGTCAACACCTTCATTACCCGCATGGCGGGCGACTCGGCCAATATGGCGACCCAGTACAACAAGGTGCAGGCCCTGAGCGAAACTTCGCGCCACGGCATCCCGGTGTCGATCAGCACCGACCCGCGCCATCATTTCCAGTACACGGTGGGCGCCAGCGCGTCGACCAACGGCTTTTCGCAGTGGCCTGAAACCCTGGGCCTGGCTGCCATTGGCGACGATGCCCTGGTGCGCCGCTTCGGCGATATCGCGCGCCAGGAATACCTGGCCGTCGGCATCACGCAGGCGCTGTCTCCGCAGGCGGACCTGGCCACCGAGCCGCGCTGGTCGCGCATCAACGGCACCTTCGGCGAAGACGCGGATCTGGCCAAGCGCATGGTGCAGAACTATATCGAAGGCTTCCAGGATGGCAGTACGGGCCTGCACGACGGCAGCGTGGTGGCCGTGGTCAAGCACTGGGTCGGCTATGGCGCGACCAAGGAGGGTTTTGACGGCCACAATTACTATGGCCGCTACATGACCTACCCGGGCAATAACTTCGCCTATCACGTGAAACCGTTCGAAGGCGCGTTCAACGCCAAGGCCGCCTCCGTCATGCCGACGTATGCTCTGCCGGACGGCAATATCACCATCGACGGCATCACGCTGGAACAGGTGGCGGCCGGCTTCAGCAAGACCATGCTGACCGACCTGCTGCGCGGCAAATACGGCTTCGAAGGCGTGATCCTGTCCGACTGGGGCATCACCTCGGACTGCGACGCCAACTGCCGCAACGGCACCCCACCGGGCGTGGCGCCGTCCTTCTTCGGTTTCGGCACGCCGTGGGGCATGGAAGACGCCACCAAGGCCGAGCGCTATGTCAAGGCCGTCAATGCGGGCATGGACCAGTTTGGCGGCGTGACGGAAGCGCCTTACCTGACGCAGGCCGTGCAGCGCGGCCAGTTGACGGAGGCGCGCATCAACGCCTCGGCGCGCCGCATCCTGGTGCAGAAATTCAAGCAGGGCCTGTTCGAACATCCGTTTGTCGACACGGCAAAAGCCGCCGCTACTGTGGGCAAGGCCGACTTCGTCGAAGCGGGCCTGGAAGCCCAGCGCCGTTCGCTGGTGCTGCTGGAAAACAAGGACAAGGTGCTGCCGCTGGCCACCACCGTCAAGAAGGTATATTTGTACGGCATCGACGCGGCCGTCGCCCGCCAGTACGGCTACACCGTGGTGGCGACCCCGCAGGAAGCCGACGTGGCCCTGCTGCGCGTGGCCGCGCCGTATGAAATCCTGCACCCGAACTATATCTTCGGCAGCATGCAGCACGAAGGCCGCCTCAATTTCGTCGACGGCGACGCCGACTACGAGGCGATCAAGAACGCCGCCCGCCTGGCGCCGAAAACCGTGGTGACCGTCTACCTGGACCGCCCGGCCATCCTCGGCAACGTGCAGGACAAGGCCAGCGCCATTATCGGCAACTTCGGCGTCAGCGACGGCGCGCTGTTCGACGTCCTGACCGGCAAGGCCAAGCCGCAAGGCAAGCTGCCGTTCGAGCTGCCATCGTCGATGGCCGAAGTGCAGGTGCAGAAGTCCGACGTGCCATATGACACGGCGCGGCCGCTGTACAAGTTCGGTTACGGGCTGGGCTACTGATAGAAGAAGGAAAGGGGAGGGCGGCCCGCCTGCCTTCCCCTGGATTGACAGTGCCCCGGCGCTCGCCGATACTGGCCGTTTCGTTCGCCGAAACCGCCAGGAAGGAAACCCCCGATGTCCGTATCCCTGAAATTGCGCCAGACCGTGTTTGCGCTGGCGCTCGCCGCCGCCTTTTCCACCACCGTTGCCATTCCCGCCATCGCAGCCCCAGCTGCTTCCGCCGCCTGGGTCGAGACCAGCAACCGCAATGCCGCCATCGTGCTCGAAGCGCAGGCGAAATTTTCGCCGGAAAACGCGTCCGACACGGGCCTGCCGCAATACGATGGGCTGGCGGCAGACCTGGGGCCGAATATCGTCGAACGCCAGGTGGCGGTGCTGCAGCAGGCGCGCGGCAAGCTGCAACTGAAGCTGGAACTGGAGCGCGACGAGCGCATCCGCCAGGACCTGGAAATTCTGATCAAAGCGGTGGACCAGGAAATCGCCGGCGCCCGGATCGAGGACAAATACAGCCTGCCATGGATCGACGTGCCGCAGATGGTGTTCGGTTCCATGCAAAGCCTGCTGCAGGAACAGCGCCCGGCCGCGCGCCGCGCCAAGGCGCTGGAACGGCTGCAGCGCTACACGGGCCAGTTCAAGGGCAGCACGCCGATCACCGAACAGGCCAGGGCGCGCTTCACGGAAAAGATCGGCCAGCCGGGCCTGGCCGGCCCGGTGCGGCTGCAGGTCGAGCAGTCGCTGGAAAACGTGCCGACCTATATCGCCGGCATCCGCAAGCTGTTTGCCGACATGAAGATCGCGGGCGCCGAACCGGCGCTGGCGGCGATGGAAAAGCAGCTCAATGACTACGCCGCGTGGGAGCGCGAAGTGGTGCTGCCGCTGTCGCGCACGGATTTCCGCATGGCGCCGGAACAGTATGCATTTCGCCTGAAGCAGGTCGGCATCGATATCGAACCGCGCGCCCTGGTCGAACGGGCCGAAGTGGCCTACCTGGAAACGCGCGCCGCCATGCAGGCGCTGGCGCCCGTGGTGGCGGCAAGGCTGGAGCTGAAGGGCATCGATGGCAGCGACTATCGCCAGGTGCTGCGCGCGCTGAAAAGCGAGACGATCGCGAATGACAAGCTGGAAGCGCACTACAAGGGCGTCAATACCGAGCTGGAAAAACGCATCCGCCAGCAGGGTGTGGTCGATATTCCGGCGCGCGCGATGACCATGCGCCTGGCCTCGCCGGCCGAATCGGCGGCCCAGCCGGCGCCGCACATGCGTCCGCCTCCGCTGATCGGCAATACGGGCGAGCACGGCCAGTTCGTGCTGCCGGTCGGGAACCCGGCCGCCAGCGGCAAGGGCGAAGCGTATGACGACTTCAATTTTGCCGGCGCCGCCTGGACCCTGAGCGCGCACGAGGGCCGCCCCGGCCACGAACTGCAGTTCAGCGCCATGGTCGAACGCGGCGTGTCGCAGGCGCGCAGCCTGTATGCCTTCAACAGCGTCAACGTGGAAGGCTGGGCCTTGTATGCGGAAGCGGAGATGATTCCCTACGAGCCGGTCGAAGGCCAGTTCATCGCGCTGCAGTTCCGCATGCTGCGCGCGGCGCGCGCCATGCTCGACCCGATGCTGAACCTGGGCCAGGTCACGCGCGAAGAGGCGGGCCGCATCCTGACCGACGAGGTGATGCTGTCGGCGCCGATGGCGCGCCAGGAACTGGACCGCTATACCTTCAACATGCCGGGCCAGGCGGGCAGCTATTTTTATGGCTATACGCGCATCTTGCAACTGCGCGCCGAGACGGAACTGGCGCTGGGCGCGAAGTTCGACCGCCTCGCCTTCAATAACTTCCTGCTGGGCCAGGGCCTGCTGCCGCCGGACCTGCTGGCCAAGGCCGTGCGCGAGCAGTTCATTCCGGCGCAAAAAGCCAGGGGATAAGCAAAGCGGTAGACGGCGCGCGCCGCCTGGTGCGCGCCGTATAATTGCCAGCGTTATCACTTTTTTCTGGAGTCCAGCTTGCAGTTACCGATCCGCTATCCCAATATGCCGCAGCTGCTGCTCAAGGCGCGCGATAGCCTGCTGCAGCATTTCCGGCCCATCCTCAATCACTATGGCGTGACGGAACAGCAGTGGCGCATTATGCGCGCGCTGAACGAGGCCAACATGCTGGAGCCGCGCGAACTGTGCGACCTGTGCCAGATATCGAGTCCCAGCATGAGCGGCATCCTGGCCCGCATGGAAGAGACGGGCTGGCTGGCGCGCAGCAAGTTCGAAGGCGACCAGCGCCGCCGCAAGGTCCATCTGTCGCCCGCCGGCGCCGACTTGCTGATGGAAATGGGCAAGCTGATCGACCTGCAATACGAAAACCTCGAAGCGGCCTACGGCAAGCAGGTGTTCGAAGACATGCGCCTGGCGCTCGAAGCCTTTATCGCGCTCGATACCCTGCCGGTGGCGCCGGCGATTCTTCCTTAGCGCGCCGCGCAATCATTTCTCCCCCAACATGAAGGCTGGGGTCGTACCCGGCGGGTACGACCCCTGTACTCTGCTGTGTCATTACTCGGCACTATTCCCTGCGCCATCCCGCTTTGCTACAAGACTACGCCCAACAGTCAATTACTTACATGTTAGTGAAAAGGCGTATAATTTGGTCCACTTGATCCAGATCAAGAAGAAAACGCGATGCCACGGCGCTGTTCGCTGGGCTGAACGCGGTACGCGGGCGCCTCTTGCACGCCGTACGCCAACTCAGGATAGTCAGGAAAAATAATGAAAAACCCATGCATGCGCGCTGCCGCGCTGGCCGCCACCTCGCTACTGTGCGCAAACGTTTGCGCACAAAGCAATGTGACGATTTACGGTGTCGTCGACGAGGCCGCCGCCTACGCCAGCAACCAGGGCGGCCACTCGAACACCTATATGCGCAGCGGCAGCCTGTCGGCCAGCAAGATCGGTTTCCAGGGTACCGAAGACCTCGGAGGCGATCTGCAGGCGCTGTTCCTGCTGGAAAGCGGTTTTGAAGCCGATACGGGCGCGCAAAGCGTGGCCGGTTCCTTGTTCAACCGCCAGGCTTATGTGGGCCTGCAGTCGCGCCGCCTCGGTACGCTGACGGCCGGGCGCCAGTACACGCCGTATTATCTGCTGGTCGGCTCACTCGCCTCGAGCAATATCCTGACCGGCGCCACCGGCGCCCATCCGGGCGATTTCGATGGCCTCGACACTACCGTGCGCGTCAACAACTCCCTCACCTACAGCTCGCCCGTCTGGCGCGGCCTGCAGGCCAGCACGCAATATGGTTTTGGCGAAGCCAAGGACGGCAATGGCGCCGGCAGCAGCTTCAGCGCCGCCGTCAAGTACAGCACCTCGCCGGCCGAATTCGCGCTCGGCTACCTGAAACTGAAAAACGGCAGCCATGCCGGCGGCTGGAGCGACACGGCCTCGGGCAACTTCGGCGTCTCGGCCATCAACCAGGGGTATGTATCGGCTGACAGCATCCAGTTTATCGCCGCCAGCGCGCGCTACACCTTCGGTCATTTCATGGTCGGCGCCAATGCCAGCAATGTGCAGTTCCAGGCCGGCAGCGATTCCACTTTCCGCGACACCGCCGTGTTCAATACGGCGGGACTGATCGCCAGTTACCAGGCCGCCCCCGCGCTGTTCCTGTCCGCCGGCTACAGCGACACGCGCGCGGCGCATGCCAACGATATTAGCGACCGCGCGCGCTACCGCCAGCTGTCGTTCGAGCAGAACTACGCGCTGTCGAAACGCACGGCCCTGTACGCGATCGAAGCGCGCCAGCTGGCGCATGGTCAGAGCCTGGGCGCCAGCGGCAATATCGTCGATGCCGTGGCCTCGATCGGCGACTCGCAGAACGGCACGCCGTCGTCGAACGGCGGCCAGACCGTGCTGATGCTCGGCCTCAAACACGCTTTTTAAGTGCGCACGCACAGGAGCCATCGATGAACACGAATCGCAAGGAGGGCGCCAGCCCTGTCAATCCCGGCCGCCGCATGGTGCTGGCCGGCCTCTTGTCGGCGTCGGCCGCCGCCCTGATTCCCTGGGCCCTGGCCGAGCCGGTGGCCAATGCGGAGCAGGGCGCCTTTCTGGGCGTCTCGGCCCTGCTGGTGGGGCGCCAGGCGCTCGATCCGGTGCTGGCCACGCGCCTGTACGAGGCGCTGGTGGCGCAGGACGCCGCCTTTCCCGCCAAGGTGCGCGCCTTGCTCGCGCTGATCAACACGGACGGCCTGCAGGCGGCCGGCCTGCAGGAGGCGCTGGACGCGGCCACGTCACCGCTGGCGGCCCTGCCGCGCCAGATCGCCAGCGCCTGGTACCTGGGCATTGTCGGCACCGGCGAGGCGGCCGTCTGCGTCGCCTACGAGCAGGCGCTGAACGCGGCCGTGGTGGCCGACGTGCTGAAGCCTCCCACCTATTCCTACGGCGCCTACGGCAGCTGGGCCAGAAAACCAATTTAAGAAGGAGCCATCATGGCTGAACAACTTACCGCCGATTACCTCGTGATCGGCTCGGGCATCATCGGCTCGCTGGCCGCGCGCAAGCTCGCGCTGGCCGGCGCCTCGGTGCTGATCCTGGAAGCGGGGCCGCGCGTGTCGCGCGGCGAAATCGTCGCCCGTTTTCGCAACACCACGCGCCGCAGCGACTGGATGTCGCCGTATCCGTCGGTCGCCACCGCGCCCCATCCGATCTACCAGCCGAAGGACAATGGCTACCTGATGCAGGCCGGCCCCTATCCTTACCCGGCCGAATATATCCGCCAGTTCGGCGGCACCTCGTGGCACTGGGCCGCGCAAGCCTGGCGCAATGTGCCGAACGACTTCCGCATCCATACCTTGTATGGCGTGGGCGTGGACTGGCCGATCAGCTATGCAGACCTGGAGCCGTTCTACCAGGAGGCAGAGGAGATCATGGGCGTGTCCGGCGCCGACAATACGGGGTCGCCACGCAAGCAGGCCTTCCCGATGGCGCCCGTGACGGAACCGTACGCGATGCGCCGCATCCGCGAACGCCTGGATCCCGCCTTCAAGGTGGTCGGCAATACGGTGGCGCGCAACAGCGTCAGCTACGCCGGCCGCCCCGCTTGCTGCGGCAATAACAGCTGCCAGCCGATCTGCCCGATCGACGCGCAATACCATGGCGGCATCGCCGCCTTGCAGGCAGAAGCGGCCGGCGTCAAGATACTGTGCAATGCGAATGTCTACAAGCTGGAGCACGACGCCCAGGGCCGCATCACGGCCGCGCTGTACTACGACGTCGACAAGCAGAGCCACCGCGTCACCGCCAGGACCTTCATCCTGGCCGCCAACGGCATCGAAAGCCCGCGCCTGCTGCTGGTGTCGGCGTCGGACAAGTATCCGAACGGCCTGGCCAACAGCAGCGACATGGTGGGCCGCAACCTGATGGACCATCCGAGCACCTCGATCACGTTTGACGCCGACGAAGACCTGTGGCTGGGCCGTGGCCCGCAAAGCCCCAACTCGATCAACACCATGCGCGACGGCGACTTCCGCGGCGAGCATGCGCCATACCGCCTGGATTTCACGAACATTTCGCGGGTCGATGGCGCCACCAAGGAGCTGATCGGCCAGGGCGTGTTCGGCGAGGCTTTCGAGCAGCAGCTGCGCTACCGCTCGGCGCGCGAAATGAGCCTGAAAAACGTGCTGGAAGTGCTGCCCCATCCCGACAACCGCATCGCGCTCGGCAGCGAGAAGGACGCCATGGGCATCCCGAAACCGCAGGCGCATTACGCGATCGACGAGTACACGCGGCGCGGCCACGAACGCTCGAAGCAGGATTTCGAACGCATCGCCAAGCTGATGGGCGGCAGCAATCTGCGCCACAGCAAGGAGGGGGTATTTTCCAACAACCAGCATATCTGCGGCACCCTGTCGATGGGTTCCGATCCGGCCAGGGCCGTGTGCGACCAGTGGGGCCGTACTTACGACCACGCCAACCTGTTCCTGTGCAGCACCGGCGTGCTGCCGACGTCCGGCACCTGCAATTCGACGGAAAATGGCCTGGCCGTGGCGCTGCGCACCGTCCAGCATATCCTTGACGAACAGGGAGTGGCCGCATGATGGCGCACCTGAAAAGGCACCTGAGCCAGCGATTGGCTGGCCTGCTGCTGGCCTGCGCCAGCGCCTCCGGCATGGCCGCCGTGACACCCGATGCGGCCAGCGTGGAGCGCGGACGCTATCTGGCCACGGCCGGCGACTGCATCGCCTGCCATAGCGTACCGGGTGGCAAGGCGATGGCCGGCGGCCTGGCGCTGGCCACGCCGCTGGGCCCCATTATCGCCACCAATATCACGCCTTCAAAAACGCATGGCATCGGCAACTACACGCTGGCGCAGTTCTCCGCCGCCGTGCGCCACGGCGTGCGAGCCGATGGCGCCCACCTGTATCCGGCCATGCCGTATACTGCCTACGCCAAGGTGAGCGATGCCGATACGGCGGCCCTGTACGATTACTTCATGCATGGCGTGGCGCCAGTCGATGCCGCCCCCGCGAAAACCACCGAGCTGCCGTTTCCGTTCAATATACGCCTGTCGATGGCTGGCTGGAACCTGCTGTTCCTCGACAAGACGCCGTTCGAGCCCGACCCGGCGAAAAGCGCCGAATGGAACCGCGGCGCCTACCTGGCGCAGGGCCTGGCCCACTGCAGCACCTGCCATACGCCGCGCAACCTGCTGATGGCAGAGCAGCTGTCGAAAGAACTGGGCGGGGCCGACCTGGGCACCTGGCATGCGCCCAACATCACCTCGGACGTGAACAGCGGCATCGGCGGCTGGCGCCAGCAGGAGCTGGTCGACTACCTCCGCACGGGCCGCGCCGCCCACCGTGGCCAGGCGGCCGGGCCGATGGCCGAAGCGATCGACCATAGCCTGAAGCACTTGAGCGATGCGGACCTGAACGCGGTGGCGGTGTACCTGCAAAGCGTGCCGGCGCTGCATGACAAGGCCGATACGAAACCGGTGACGCAGCGGGGCGCGCCGGCCGACGACCTGGCCAGCATCCGTGGCGTGGCGCTGCCGAAGGACCTGAACCGCATGTCCGGCGCCCAGCTCTACGACGCTCACTGCGCCAGCTGCCACCAGGCGAAAGGCGAGGGCAGTTTCGACGGCAGCCTGCCGCCGTTGTTCCATAACTCGGCGACGGGACGCACCAACACCAGCAACCTGGTGATGACGATGCTCGATGGCGTGGAACGGCAGGACGGCGGCAGCAATCATCTGATGCCGGCGTTTCGCCAGACCCTGTCCGACGAACAGATCGTCACCTTGGGCAATTACATCCAGGCCAGGTATGGCAACCCGGCCGGCAAGGTCACGCTGGAACAGGTGACGACCTTGCGCCGTGGCGGCGCGCCCTCGAACCTGATTGGTCTGGCGCGTGGCGGCATGATCGTCGGCCTGCTGGCGCTGTTGCTGCTGTTCCTGTGGTGGCGCGGGCGCAAGCAGGACTGAAGCGAGCCCGCCGGGCATGCTAGTATACGCAAATCAATTGCGTTTTTGGGCATGCCTGGTCTTATGGTTGCAAACGGTTCCTGGTACAAGCGGTGGCTGGCATGGCTGGTAATGGTCATGCTGGCGCTGCAGCTGTTCGGCCTGGCCCGGCACCATCACGCGCTCGACAGCCACCCGCTTGACTGCGCCAGCTGCTTTGCCGGCAGCGTACCGCCGGCCGACCAGGCTTTGACGCCACCGGCGCTGGTGGTAGTGCGCCTGGCCGGCAGCCATCTTCTTTCTCCCGCTGTGCAGCCGGCCAGCACGGTGCCGCGCAGCTTTCTGATTCCGCATGCGCATGGGCCGCCCGGCCCGGTCTCCTTCCCCTGATACCGCTACCACGACCGCAGGGCGCAAGCCGCCGCTGCGGCCTTGTTGTCATTGCTGATCGAGGCCATTTTGCTGACCATCTCCCAATTGGAGCACCGCTACGGCGGTGTGACCGTACTTTCCGTCCCCTTTTTTGAACTGGCGCGCGGCCAACACGCGCTGCTGCTGGGGCCATCCGGCTCCGGCAAATCGACCCTGCTGCATCTGCTGGGCGCCATCCTGAGCCCGCAGGCGGGGCGCATCGATATCGACGGCGTCGACCTCGCGGCCCTGTCGCCACGCGCCGCCGATGCCTGGCGCGGCCGCCATGTCGGCCTGCTGCCGCAGCAGCTGGCGCTGGTCGCCAGCCTGTGCGTGCGCGACAACGTGCTGCTGCCGGCCTATGCCTGCGGCTTGCCTGCCGATGTCGAGCGCGCCCAGGCGCTGCTGGCCGGCCTCGGCCTGGCCGACAAGGCGCACGCCATGCCGCACCAGTTGAGCGGCGGCCAGCGCCAGCGCGTGGCGATCGCCCGCGCCATGTTCACCCAACCGCGCCTGCTGCTGGCCGACGAACCGACGGCCAATCTTGACGATGCCGCCTGCGCCCAGGTGGCCGCCTTGCTGGCGCGCCAGGCCAGGGAGGCCAACGCTTCGCTGCTGATCGCCAGCCACGATGCGCGCCTGATTGCCGCCTTGCCCGGCGCCGCCGTCTTGCGCCTGCCGGCGCGCGGGGAGTTGCCATGCGCCGCCTGAACGCCGTGACCATGGCGCTGGCCGCGCTGCGCCACAAGCCGCTGGCCACGTGCCTGAACCTGCTGCTGATGGCGATCGGCGTGGCGATGATGACGTTTATTCTGTCCGCCTCCAGCCAGCTGGAAGACGGCGCCATGAAGGACGCCAACGGCATCGACATGGTGGTGGGCGCCAAGGGTTCGCCGCTGCAGCTGATCCTGTCGTCGATCTACCATATCGATATTCCGACCGGCAATATCCCGGCTGCCGCGCAGGCGGAACTGGCGGCCAATCCGCTGGTGGCCGAGGCGATCCCGCTGGCGCTCGGCGACAGCTACCGGGGCTACCGCATCGTCGGCAGCACCGCCGACTATATCCGCCACTACGGCGGCCAGGCCGCCAGCGGCGTGCCGTTCGGCGGCAGCATGCAGGTGGTGCTGGGCGCCGAAGTGGCACGGCGCACTGGGATTGCCCTGGGCGCCCGCTTTGCCGGTTCGCACGGCCTGGTGGCCGGCGGCGAAGTGCATGCCCATGCGCCGTACACGGTGGTCGGCATCCTGCAGCCGACCGGCACGGTGCTGGACCGGCTGATCGTCACGCCGGTCGCCTCGGTGTGGCGCGTGCACGAAACGGACCCGGACGAACCGCATGCGCACGTGAATGAAGCGGAGCATGAAGTCACGGCGCTGCTGGTGCGCTACGCCTCGCCGCTGGCGGCCATCAGCCTGCCGCGCTGGGTCAACGGCCAGACGCGCTTGCAGGCGGCGCAGCCGGCGCTGGAATCGGCCAAATTGTTCGAGCTGGTGGGCGTGGGCGCCGACGTGCTGCGCGCGATCGCCGCCATCGTGCTGGCGGTGGCCGCGCTGTCGATGTTTGTCGCGCTGTACCACGCGCTGGAAGAGCGCAAGACGGACCTGGCGATCCTGCGGGCACTGGGCGCGCCACCGCGTAAACTTTTGCTGTTGTTGCTGACCCAGGGCCTGGCGCTGGCGCTGGGCGGCGCCATGCTGGGCTGGCTGCTGGGCCACTTTGGGGTGGGCCTGCTGGGCGCATTGATGGAAGGCCAGCAGAACCTGGCGCTGTCGGCCTGGACTATCGACCCGCAGGAAGCGTGGCTGCTGCCGGCCGCCTTGCTGGTCGGCCTGGCCGCGTCAATCTTGCCCGCCGTGCGCGCCTACCGCACCGATATCGCCGCCACCCTGGCGCATTCCTGATTGGAGACATCATGAAATCACTGCTGCTTGTTTTGCTGCTTGCCGCTGGCGCTGTCCACACCGCCGCGCAAGCCGCCAAGGTCACCACGCCGGCCACCGCCGACCATCCACCGTCGTTCTTTGCGCCGCTCGAGGATATTCCCGGCGTGCTGCCCTGGAGCCTGCTGTCGAAGGCCACCACCGTGAAAGCCAAGGGCGGGCGCATGGTGCCGAAATATACGGAGGAAATCAGCGCGCTGGACCAGACGGAAGTCAAGGTACAGGGCTTCATGATGCCCTTGCAGCCGGGGCAGAAGCAGAAGCATTTCCTGCTGACGGTGACCTCGGCCAGCTGCCCGTTCTGCCTGCCCGCCGGGCCGGAAGGGGGGGTCGAAATCAACAGCAAGACACCGGTCAAATTCACGTACGCGCCGATGGTCATGAGCGGCAAGATGACGGTGATGAAAAGCGACTCGATGGGTTTGTACTACCGCATCAATGACGCCAGCCTGGTGGAGCAGTGAGCGCGCTATTGCTGGCGGCGGCGCTGGCGGTGGCACAGCCCAAGCTTGACTTCAAGCTGCCCACGCTCGACGCCAGCCGCGGCGTGACCCTGGCCGCCTTGGCCGGTCCCGTCCTGTTCAACTTCTGGTCCAGCGACTGCCTGCCTTGCGTGCGCGAGCTGCCGCTGCTGCAAGCGCAGTCGCGGCGCTTGCCCGGCTTGCGCTTTGTCGGCATTGCCATCGACAAGGGGACGCGGGCGGCGCCGTTTGCGCGCAGGGCGGGCACGGCGTATCTGCAGCTGGCGGCGCCGGGCCGGCAGGATATGCTGCGCCTGTTCGGCAATCCGCTGGGCGCCTTGCCCTACACGGTGGTGCTCAATCGCGCGCACCAGGTATGCACCACGCGCCTGGGCGCCGTCGATGCGCGGTGGCTGGCAAAGGCGGCGCAGGCCTGCGCCTCTCCCTGATATTTGCAAGTGGTTTGCATTAAAGGATTTTATGTAATATCATTAGTTACATGAAACCAGACAGCAAACTTTCATCGATATTGCATGTGCTATTGCATATGGCGCATGCGGGACGCCCGATGACGTCCGACGAGATGGCCACTTGCCTGGGCACCAACCCGGTGCTGGTGCGGCGCGTGATGGCGGGACTGCGCGAGCGCGGCTACGTGGCGTCGACCAAGGGCCATGGCGGCGGCTGGACCATCAGCTGCGACCTGGCGCAAGTCACCTTGCGCGATATCTACGACGCCGTCGGCGCACCCACCGTGTTCGCCATGGGCAACCGTGTCGAGCAGCCGGGCTGCCTGGTCGAACAGGCCGTCAACCAGTCGCTGGCGACCGCCTTCGATGAAGCCGAAGCCCTGCTGATCGCGCGTCTCGGCGAAGTCAGCCTGGCCGACCTGTCCGCGCGTTTCAGCCAACTGCACGCCAACCACCGGAGACCAGCACATGAAACCATCTGACATTCAAGCACCGTATGACGTCGTCATCATCGGCGGCAGCTACGCGGGCCTGTCCTGCGCCATGCAACTGGGCCGCGCGCGCCGCCGCGTGCTGGTGATCGACGCCGGCCAGCGCCGCAACCGCTACGCCAGCCATTCGCACGGTTTTCTCACGCAGGACGGCCGCGCGCCCGGCGAGATCGCCGCCGACGGCAAGCGCCAGGTGCTCGCTTACCCGACGGTCAGCTGGCGCGAGGGCAGTGCGATGCAGGCCGCGCAAACGGCTGACGGATACGCAGTGACGCTCGACGACGGCAGCACCGTGCAGGCCCTGCGTCTGGTGCTGGCCAGCGGCGTGGTCGACGAACTTCCTCCGGTCGAGGGCTTGCGTGAACGCTGGGGCGCCAGCGTGTTTCACTGCCCGTATTGCCACGGCTATGAACTCGGCCAGGGCCGCATCGGCGTGATCGCCACCGGACCGCTGTCGATGCACCACGCGCTGATGCTGCCCGACTGGGGCACGGTGACGTTTTTCCTCAATGGCGCGTTCGAGCCCGATGCGGCGCAGCTGGCCGAACTGGCGCGGCGCGGCAGCACGGTCGAGCCCACCCCGATCGCGCGTATCGCCGGCGTGGCCGACGTGGTGCTGGCCGATGACGGTACGCACGCCATGGCCGGCCTGTTCGTGGCGCCCCGCACGCGGCAGGCCAGCCCGCTGGCCGAACAGCTGGGCTGCGCGATCGATGAAGGGCCGATGGGTCCCGTGGTGCGCACCGACGAGATGAAGTCCACCAGCGTCGCCGGCGTGTTCTGCTGCGGCGACGCGGGCCGCGCGGCCGGCAATGTGGCGTTTGCCGTGGCCGACGGCGCCATGGCCGGCGTGGCGGCGCACCGCTCGCTGATGTTCGGGCTGGCGCCAGCGGCCTGACAGCGCGCTTGACCCTACGGTTTGCCGGGGTTTGATTGCCGTTCCGGCCAGGATGCCTTAAAATCATAAAATGCAATTGACTTGCATTAATAATGAGCTCAAGGATGCCATGAACGACCGTTTGCCTGATGTGGCATTGCACCACACTCCCGCCGCGCTGGCGCCGCTCGACTGGGTCGGCATGCAGGACATCGCCCTGCCTGTGCTGATCGAGGAAGAGGGCGCCGCCGGCGCCGGCCTGATCGCGGCGCGCGCCGATCTCCATGTCGACCTGCCGTCGCCACAGGTCAAGGGCATCCATATGTCGCGCCTGTATCTGCTGCTCGACGCCTGGGCGGGAAAGACAGGCGTGGACGGCGCGGGACTTTCCTCGCTATTGCACAGCGTGGTGGCCAGCCATGCCGATTGCGGCGCCACCGGCGCGCGCCTGGCGCTGCGGTTCGAGCTGCTGTGCCGGCGCGGCGCGCTGGTGACCGAAAGTCTCGCCGGCTGGAAGGCGTATCCGGCAACCATCGATGCCGTCTGGCGCGCCGGCGTGCTGGAACTGCATGCCGGCGTGACGGTGGCGTATTCCTCGACCTGCCCATGTTCGGCGGCGCTGTCGCGCCAGTTGCTGGCGCAAGCTTTTGAACAGCGCTTCGGCAGCCAGGTGGTGCTCAAACCCGTCGATGCGCAGGCCTGGCTGCTGGAACACGGCAGCCTGGCCACGCCGCACAGCCAGCGCAGCCTGGCCGAGGTAAGGGTGCGCCTGGCGCCGAATGCGCCCTTGCGCCTGCTGGCCCTGATCGACCTGATTGAAACCGCCCTGGCCACGCCCGTGCAGACAGCCGTCAAGCGGGCCGACGAACAGGCGTTTGCCCGCCTCAATGGCGGCAACCTGATGTATGTGGAAGACGCGGCGCGGCGTTTGCGCCTGGCGCTGGACGGCCACTACCTGGCGGCGCAAGTGACGGTGCGCCACCTGGAAAGCCTGCACGCGCACGACGCGGTGGCGTTTGCCTCGCTGGCCCAGGCCGGCGCATGAGCGGCGGCGTGTTTTCCTGGCCGGCCTGGCTGCGCATGCTGGCCGTGCTGCCCGCCTGCGTGGTGCTGTGGCTGGCTGTGTGCTGGGCCCTGGCGTGAGCGCGCTGGCCAGCGTGCGCCAGCTGTCGGTGCGCTATCAGGGCACCGAAGCGCTGAGCGGCATCGACGGGCAGTTCGAACGGGGCGGTTTGTACGCGGTGGTGGGGGCGAATGGCGCCGGCAAGAGCACCTTGCTCAAAGCCATGCTGGGCCTGGTGCCGCTGGCCGGCGGCACGGTGGAACTGCACCTGCCACGCGCGCGCATCGCCTATCTGCCGCAACAGTGCGAGATCGAACGGGACTTTCCCATGCTGGCGCGCGACTGCGTGCTGCTGGGCGCCTGGCAGCGCGTGGGGCTGTTTGCGCGCGTGACCGGCGAGCTCCAGGCGCGCGTGGACCAGGCGCTGGCCGCCGTCGGCATGGCGCAGCTGGCGCACCGCCCCATAGGCGCGCTGTCGGCCGGCCAGTTCCAGCGCCTGCTGTTCGCGCGCCTGATGGTGCAGGACGCCGAACTGCTGCTGCTCGACGAACCGTTCAACGCCATCGATGCGGCCACCACCGCGCTGCTGCTGTCATTGATCCACGATTGGCACGAGCAGGGCCGCACGGTGGTGGCCGTGCTGCACGACCACGCCCAGGTGCGGGCGCATTTTCCGCAGGCGGTGCTGCTGGCGCGCCGCCTGGTGGCCTGGGGCGACACGGCCCGGGTGCTGGGCGCGGACCATCTTGCGCGGGCACGCGATGATGCTTGACCTGCTGGCCGGACCATTTGTCGAATTTGCCTTCATGCGCCGCGCGCTCGTGGCGGTCGTCGCGCTGGCGCTGGGCGCGGCGCCGCTCGGCGTGCTGCTGACACTGCGCCGATTGAGCCTGGTGGGCGATGCACTGAGCCACGCCGTGCTGCCCGGCGTGGCGCTGGGCTTCCTGTTTTTCGGCCTGTCGCTGACCGCTTTGAGCATCGGCGGCGTGCTGGCCGGCATGCTGGTGGTGGGTGCTGCCGCGCTGGTCAGCCGCCATACGCGCATCGCCGAAGACGCCAGCCTGGCCGCCCTGTACCTGGTGGCGCTGGCGCTGGGCGTGATGCTAATCTCGCTGCAAGGCTCGCAGATCGACCTGCTGCACATCCTGTTCGGCAATGTGCTGGGCGTCGACCGCGACGGCCTGCTGCTGGTGGCGAGTGTCGCCAGCGCCACCTTGCTGCTGCTGGCATTGATGTACCGCGGCCTGCTGCTGGAAAGTTTCGATCCCGCTTTCCTGGCGGCCGCGCGGGGCAATCGTACCTGGTTCCAGCAGCTGTTTCTGATGCTGGTGGTGGTCAACCTGGTGGCTGCCTTCCAGACCCTGGGCACCCTGATGGCGGTGGGCCTGATGATGCTGCCGGCCATCTCGGCGCGGCTGTGGCACCACAGCCTGCCGGCGCAGCTGGTGCATGCGGCCTGCCAGGCCATGCTGGCCGGCGTGGCGGGACTGCTTCTTTCCTATTACGCGGCGCTGCCGTCCGGCCCCGCGATCATTGTCTGCGCCGGATTGCTGTATGGCGGCTCGCTGCTGCTGTCGCCGCGTGGCGTCCTGGCCGCGCTGCGCCGCGCCCGTACCTGATTTTCTACTGTGGAGTTTAGTCATGTCTCGTCTGAATAAAAGCGCCGTGCTGGCCATCGTGCTGGCACTGTTTGCGCAGCGCGCTGCCGCCGAAAAACTGCCGGTGGTGGCCAGCTTCAGCATCCTGGCCGACCTGGTCAAGGTGGTGGGCGGCGAACGCGTCGCCGTGACATCCCTGGTGGGGCCGGACGCCGACGCCCATGTGTTCGACCCCACGCCGAAGGACGCGGTGCGCATCGCGCGCGCCAGGCTGGTGGTCGTCAACGGCCTCGGTTTCGAAGGCTGGCAGCAGCGTTTGCTGCAGGCGGCCCGCTACCAGGGCGAAGTGGTGGTGGCGTCCACCGGTGTCAGGCCGCGCGGCCATGAGCATCAAGGTGAACATGCGCAGGGCCACGAGCACGGCCACCTCGATCCGCACGCCTGGCAGGACCCGCAAAACGTGATGCTGTATGTCGCCAATATCGCCGCCGCCCTGGCGCGCGTCGACCCGAAAGGCGCGGCGACGTACCGCGCCAATGCGGCAAGTTATCAGGTGGTGCTGCGCGAACTGGACGCCTGGGCCGGCGCGCGCTTCGCGCGCATTCCCGTCAGCCGGCGGCGCGCCGTCACCGCGCACGCGGCGTTTGATTACCTGGCCGCGCGCTATGGCCTGCGCCTGTCGGCGCTGCAGACGCTGTCGACCGAAAGCGAACCGAGCGCCCGCGCCATGGGCGAGCTGGTGCGGCGCATGCGCGCCGACGGCACGGCGGCCGTGTTTGCCGAAAACCTGCACAACGCGCGCCTGCTGCGCCAGCTGGCGGGCGAGGCCGGCGTGACGGTGGGCGGCAAGCTGTATTCGGACGCCTTGTCCGCGCCGCGCGGCCCGGCGCCGACTTATCTGGCGCTGATGCGCTACAACGTCGACCAGCTGGCACGCGGCATGCAAGGCAATCCGCGCTAGAACACCTAACTAACCTACTGCGCGTCGCGATTTGCGGCCTCCGATGCTCACTGTGCATTCGCACAGCTCCGCGTCTCGGCCACAACTCACTGCCGCTCGCTACGATTTGTTAGTTATTCTTAGGCGATAATGGTGCCTGGACTTTTCAGGAATCCCCATGAATGCTCAAGCGGCCGCACCGGCCAATCAATCTGCCGATGCGCGCAAGGCGCGCTGGATCGCGCTGCTGGTGGCGGGTGCCTTTTTCATGGAAAACCTCGACGGCACCGTGATCACCACCGCCGTGCCCGACATCGCCAGGTCATTCGGCGTGGCGCCGCTGGACCTCAATATCGGCGTCAGCGCCTATCTGCTGACCCTGGGCGTGTTCATTCCCATCAGCGGCTGGGTGGCCGACCGCTTTGGCGCCCGCAAGGTGTTCGCGGCCGCGCTGGCGCTGTTTACCATCGCCTCGGTCTTGTGCGGCATGGCCGACGGCCTGCTGGAATTCGTGCTGCTGCGCGCGCTGCAAGGCGTGGGTGGCGCCATGATGGTGCCGGTCGGGCGCCTGGTGGTCCTGAAAAGCACGCCCAAGGACAAGCTCATTTCCGTGATCGCCACCCTGACCTGGCCGGCGCTGGTGGCGCCCGTGCTGGGGCCGCCGCTGGGCGGTTTCATTACCAGCTACAGTTCCTGGCGCTGGATTTTTTATCTCAATCTGCCATTGGGCCTGCTGGCGCTGTTCTTTGCCTGGCGGCTGATTCCCGATCACCAGGCGACCGAGCGCAAGCCTTTTGATGCGGTGGGTTTCCTGTACGCGGGCGGCGCGCTGCTGTCCCTGACCTGGGCCGCGGAAGAACTGAGCCGGCCCGATGCGCCCTGGAGCGAGGCGGGCCTGTTCTTTGCGCTCGGCGCGCTGCTGGGCTATCTGGCCGTGCGCCATCTGCGCCAGGCCGAACATCCGCTGATCGACTTGCGTACGCTGGGTACGCCCACCTTTGCCGTCGCCATCTACGGTGGCTCGCTGTTCCGCATGGCGATCGGCGCCGTGCCGTTTTTGCTGCCGCTGCTGTTCCAGGTCGGCTTCGGCCTGAACGCTTTCCACTCGGGCATGCTGGTGATCGCGGTGTTTGCGGGGAATTTGATGATGAAGCCGGCCACCACCGGCATCCTGCGCCGCTTCGGTTTCAAGCCGGTGCTGCTGGTCAATGGCGCCATCAATGTGCTGTCCTTGCTGGCCTGCGCCTTTCTGACGCCCGCGACCCCCATCTGGCTGATCGCCCTGGTCCTGTTTGTCGGCGGCCTGACGCGGTCGATGCAGTTCACGGCCTATAACACCATCGCCTTTGCCGACATGGCGCAGGCGCGCATGGCCGCCGCCAATACCCTGTTCAGCACCGCCTTCCAGGTCGCCATGGGCCTGGGCGTGGCGCTGGGCGCGCTCGGCGTGCGGCTCGGCCACTGGCTGGCGCAGACGGCCGGCATCGGGCAAATGCCGGCCGCCGAATTCCGCCTCGCCTTCGTGCTGGTGGCGCTGGTCAGCCTGCTGGGGCTGATCGATACCTGGCGTTTGCAAGCCGGTTCCGGCGACCATCTGTCGAACAAGGCGCCGGCCCGCCAGCCTTAGCTGGCGCTGGCGTTGGTCCAGTAATGGCGCCGCCGCGTGTTCCAGACGATCAGCAGCGCCGCCAGCAGGATGGCGGTGGCCGCAAACGAAAACGAATGCGGCCCGAATTGCTGCAGCAGCGTGCCGCCGGCAAAGATGGCCAGGTTCCACACCGTGGTCATCATCGACTGGGCCACGTCCTGGCCGGGTCCGGCGGCGTTGGCCAGCGAGGTGACGAACAGGGTCGCCGCGCCACCGAAGGCAAGGCCCCATACGCCGACCGCCAGGCAGGCTGCCGTTGCCGATTCCGGCAACACGGCCAGCAGCACGCAGGCCGACAGGAACAGCACCATGCTGGCGGTCACCAATTGCCGCAGCCAGCGGTCGATCAGCGCGCCAACCAGCAGCAGGCCGGCCAGCGCCGTGCCACCAAACAGCATCAGCAGGAAATCGATGCGCGGCGCCAGCCTGGCCAGCGTCGCCAGCGGCGCAATATAGGTGTACAGGATATTGTGGGCAAGTACATACAGCAGCATGGCGCCCATGATGGGGCGCACGCCCGGCATGACGAACACCGAGGCGATGCGCTGGCGCCGCGCTGCCGGTTCCGCAGGGCAGGCCGGCAGTTTGAACATGATCCAGGCCATCAGCAAGCCCGCCACGATGCTCAGCAAGCCGAAGGTCAGGCGCCAGCCCACCAGGTTGCCGACAAAGGTGCCGGCCATGGCGATGGCGATCGCCTTGCCTTTCTGCGCGGCCGGCACCATGCGCGCCGCATAGCCGACCATCATGGCCCACGCCAGGCCCGCCGCCACGCCGCCGAGAAAGCGCGCCACGAAAATCAGCGGCAGGCTGGTTGACAGCGCCGTGACGGTATTGACGATGGTGAAGCCGCCGATGGCGGCCAGCAGCAAGGTGCGGCGGCCCACGCCCTGGGTCGCGCTGGCGAGCGGAATGGCGGCCAGCACGGAACCGAGCGCATACACGCTGATCAGCTGCCCCATCACGGCTTGCGAGCTGTCCAGGCTCGCCGCAAGCTGGGGCAGCAGGCCGGCCGGCAGCACCTCGGTCAGGATAATGATAAAGCTGGCCGTCGTCAGCGCCAGCAGCGAAGACAGGGGCAAGGGAGGGTTGGCAAGGCTTTTGTCCGTCATGGAGTCTTCACAGTTGGCACAGCCGTGCGCACGCCGGTGCGATCCGACTCAAGGATAAGGTCGATCACTTCATGCATGTTCACGGCGTCGCGGAAAGCTGGCGCCAGTTGCGTGCCGTCACGGCGGTCGCGTGCATGGGCTGCGTACAGATGCGCCAGTTCGGCGGTGCTGCCGCCCAGCTCATGCGCCGGCAGCCAGTCGTACTTGGCCGGCACCGGCAGCGCCTGCAATGGCTGGGCGTCGCCCCTGGCGCCTTCGATCAGGTTGACCGGCGGGCCGAAACAGGTGCTGTTGCTGATTTTCAGATCGCCTTCGGTGCCGGTCAGGTCGATCTGCAGGCCGAAATTGTTGCGCTTGCCCGCCTCGAGCTGGACCGAGAGCACGGCGCCATTGGCAAACACGCCGTGCAGCAAGATCTGGTCCGGCGTGGTGTGGGGGATCAGTTCGTCACTGCCGTCGATGGCGACCTGCTTGATCTGGTTGGCGGTCAGCGCGTTGAACTGGCGCGGAAAGCCGAAGTGCGCAAACAGGATGTCGAGAAAGTGGCCGCCGAAAATGGGCAGCAGATCCGAGAAGTTTTCAGGCGGGACGGTGTAGGCGAGGTAACTGGCGCGCTGCGCGCCGAACGATTCGACGCTGACGTGCATGCGCACCGAGCGCAATTGGCCGATATAGCCCTCGGCCAGCAAGTCGCTGACGTAGCGGTAGCCCGGCGCCAGCCGGCGCTGCAGGCCAACGATATTGCGCACGCCTGCCTGTTCGGCCAGTTGCGCCAGTTCGGCCGAGACGGCCGTGCTGGTGGTGAGCGGCCATTCGCAATACACATCCTTGCCGGCCGCGATGGCGGCGCGGATGCCCGCCTCGTGCTGCGGCGCCTGGTTCAGCACCAGCACCAGGTCCACCTCGGGGTGGTTCACCAGTTCGTCCAGCGACGTGACGGCGTGCGCGATTCCGTGGCTTGCGGCGACGCGCGCGGCTTTTTCCGCGCTGCGGCTGAAGACGGCGGTAATCAGGTATTGCGGCAGCTGCTTGAGTGCCGGGATATGGCCATATTCGGCCCAGGTGCCGGCGCCGATAATGCCGACGCGGATCGGTGCTGCTGCGTTGCGGAGGGTGTCATTCATGGGGGTATTTCCTGTTCAGATACTGTGTTGCTGATGTGGATGAAAGCGTTAACGACGGCAAGCGCACGGCGGGAACGCGGTGCGCTTGCTGGTCACGGCACGGGGCCGTGGCGGGAAATCAGGCAGCGAAGCCGCCGTCGATTTTCAAGCCGGCACCGGTCACGAACGCCGCTTCCTCGCTGGCCAGGTAAGCCACCATGCCGGCGATTTCCTCGCCCGTGCCGTGGCGGGGCAGGGCCATCAGGCCGTGCATCAGGTCGGCAAAGTCGCCGGTGGGCGGATTCATGTCGGTGGCGACCGGGCCAGGTTCCACATTGTTGATGGTGATGCCGCGCGGACCCAGGTCGCGTGACAGGCCTTGCGTCAGGCCCGACAGCGCCGATTTGCTCATGGCGTAGGCGGCCGCGCCGGCAAACGGCATGCGGTGCGCATTGGTGCTGCCGATATTGATGATGCGCCCGCCCGACGGCATCAGCGGCACGGCCGCCTTGATGGCAACAAACACGGCGCGCACATTGACGGCCAGCGTCTTGTCAAAGTCTTCCAGTGAAAAATCGTCGATGGCGCCAGGCACGAAGACACCGGCGTTATTGACCAGGATATCGAGCTTGCCGGTCAATTTTGCCGCCTCGGTGACGGCCGCCGACAGGGCTTGCGCATCGGCCGCATCCGCTTTCACCGCCTGCGCCTGGCCACCGTCCGCCCGCACGGCAGCGGCCAGCGCTTCGGCTTCATTGCTCGAGCTTTGATAGGTGAACACGACATGGGCGCCCTGGCGCGCCAGGCGGCGCACGATGGCGGCGCCGATGCCGCGCGAGCCGCCGGTGACAAAGGCGGTTTTGCCGGCAAATGACAGGGGCAGGGCGGTGGTGGTGTTGGTAGCAGTCATGATGGGCTTTCAAAGAGTGGGTGAGGAGTAGCCAGTATCTGCTTGTTGCTTCTTGTGCGCTAGCCGGTAATGGCGACAATCACTTTCAACCATCAGTATCAACTGAGCAGGTAGAATGGCGGCATGGAAGCGCTCAATCATTTGCAATCATTCGTGCTGTCGGCCGAGGCCGGCAGCTTTTCCGCGGCCGCGCGCCGCCTGGGGCTCACGCCCGCCGCCGTCAGCAAGAACGTGGCGCGCCTGGAGGCCAGCCTGGGTCTGCGCCTGTTCCAGCGCAGCACGCGCAAGCTGACCCTGACCGAAGGGGGCGAGCGTTTCCTGCAGCAGATCAGTGGCGCGCTGGCCACCTTGCATGAGGCGATCGCCGACGTCAGCGAGGAAGGCGGCCAGCCGGCCGGCATCCTGAAAATCAGCCTGGCGCCATCGTTCGGCCGCAGCTATGTGGTGCCGCTGCTGGCCGAATTCGTCCGCCGCTATCCGGGCGTGATTCCCGACTGCCATTTCGACAACCGCCAGGTGGACATGGTCGGCGAGGGCTTTGACGTGGCCATCGGCGGCGGCATCGAGCTGACGCCGGGCGTGGTGGCGCGCGAACTGGGCCACGCGCATATCGTCGCCACGGCGTCGCCGGATTTCATGCGCGGCAAGGCCATGCCCACACATCCGTCCGAGCTGGCGCAATGGGACGGCGTGATACGCCGCTCGGCCGGCAGCGGGCGCCTGCGCAGCTGGGTGCTGCACGATGGCCGTGGCGGCGAAGGCGTGGCCGAATGCCGGCCGCGCGCCATCTTCGACGACCCGGAAGCGATGGCGATGGCGGCCATCGACGGCGTCGGCGTGGCCCTGCTGCCGATGCCGCATGCGCTGGCGCATTTGCGCAGCGGCGCCCTGATCCGCCTGCTGCCCGGCTGGCGCGCCGACTCCGGCCCCTTGTCGCTATACTATCCCGGCAAGAAACTGCTGCCCGCCAAGACACGCGTCTTCGTCGACTACCTGCTGGAGCAGTTCCGCCAGCAGGATTTTGCGGCGCAGATAACCCCGGATTAATATAAGGACACGCCATCGCATGAGCAGCAACTACAGCCTGTTTTACCGTTACGACGGCGCGGCGCCCGCGCAGTTTCGCGAAGTACGCGTATTTGATGCCACCGTCTGGAGCGCGGAAGGCGCGGCCATGACCTGGGGCGAGGAAACCCGCACCGCGCATGCCGGTGCCGAGGAAGCGCAAGCCGCGTATGCCGCCTTCTGTGCGGCGGCGCTGGCCGACGGCTACATGCTGGCGCGCGCCAGCGTGATCGACCCCGCCGTATTCGATGCGCCGCTGCTGCAAACCTTGCTCGTCACCGCCACGCGCCAGGCCGTGACGGCTTTGCGCGCCGCCCACCCCGGCCAGCATTTCAACGCATATGCCTTGCTGAGCGACGACAGCGCCATGACCATTTCGCTGCTGGCCAACAGCCGCGAAGCGCTGGCCACCGCCGAAGACGAGGACGAGATGCTGTGGAATCCCGGCGAATGGCAGTTCGACGAGGGCGGCGCGTATTTCGACAGCGCTTATCGCCTGCTGCTGCAGGCGCACCGCGAGCTGCCGTTTAGCGTCGAATTCGAGGTATTTCGCGCCAGCGCCTTCGAGGCTTGCATTGCGGCTCTGGAGCTGCTGGCTGCGGAAGGACTGTTTGGCACGGGCGTTGAGCGCGAGGAGACGCTGGTACTGTTCGAGGTCAGCGATAGCGAGCCGCCAGATGGAACTCTGGAGCGGCTCAATGCGCCGGCGATGGTAGCGAAGCTCTGCGAGTGGAAGGCGAGCTGGGACGAGTAAATCGTATTTTTACAACAGAAGCAAAATCTGGGGTCAGACCCCTGCCTTCCCTTGCGTCACTATAAAAATGTTACTTCCCCACCAGCACAATCCGCGTAATCTCCGCCGGCGCCCCCACGCGCTTCGGCGGTCCCCAGTACCCGGTGCCGCGGCTGACATACACCTGCAGCCGGCCGCTGCGGTGCAAACCCGCCACATACGGCTGCTGCAGTGGCACGAACAGATTCCAGGGCCAGAACTGGCCGCCGTGGGTGTGGCCGGACAACTGCAGGTCGAAGCCGGCTGTTTGCGCTGCCGGCGCGCTGCGCGGCTGGTGCGCCAGCAGGATGCGGGGCAGGCCGGTCGGCGCGCCGGCGATGGCCGCTTGCGGGTCGCTGGACTGGGCCGGGTCGAAATGCGCGGCGTTGAAGTCGGTGACGCCGGCCATGACCAGCTGCGCGCCGTCGTGCTCCAGCACCTGGTGTTCATTCATCAGCACCGTCAAGCCCAGGCGCTTGAATTCGGCGACCCAGGGCGCGGCGCCGGAATAGTATTCGTGGTTGCCGGTGACCAGGAAGACGCCATGGCGGGCACGCAGGTCTCCCAGTGGCGCCGTATGCGGGCCCAGCTGCGGCACGGTGCCGTCGACCACGTCGCCGGTGATCGCGATCGCGTCGGCGTCCAGGCTGTTGGCGCGTTTCACCATCGCCTCGACCCAGGCGCGCTTGATGGTGGCGCCGACGTGGATGTCGCTCAGCTGGACGATGGTAAAACCGTGCAGCGCCGGCGGCAGGCCGGCGATGGCGACCTTGACGTCCTTGACACGGGCGATCCTGCGCGCGTTGATGAAACCGGTGACGGTGGCCAGCAGGGCCAGGCACAGCACGGCGATGGCGCTTGCCTGGGCATGCAGGCGCGCCGGCGGGTACAGCATCAGCAGTTCGCGCAGCACGGCCAGCACGAACAGCGAGGAAAAAAAGCCCATGCACAGCGAACCGGCCCAGCTCAGGCGGTCGGCCAGGCGCGTGTCATTGGTGAGGGCGCGCGAAAAAATCGTCATCGGCATCAGCATGGTCGAGGCCAGCAGCACCACGCCGCCCAGCAGCCAGCCGGCCAGGCCGACCGGCAAGGCCGGCAGCAGCAGATAGCCGAGCACGGCGTGCAGGGCGCCCAGGATCATGGTGATGCGTAGCAGGGGTGGGCGCAGGCTCATGGCGGATTGATGGTCAGGGTGTCAGGGCGTCGGGGCCCAGGTAGGATGAAGTGAGGCGCGCAAAGGTGCCGTCCTGGCGCATGCGGGTGAAGGCGCGGTCGAAGGCGGCCGCCAGCGCGGCGGAATGGCCGCTCTTGCGGAAAACCAGATAGGTGTCGAAGCGCGTCAGCGGCGGCGCCACGCGGACAATGCCTGGCAGTTTCAGCTGGCGCAGCGTGTACAGGCCCACATAGCTGTCGGCCAGCACGGCGTCGACGCGGTGCAGGGCCAGCTTCTGGAAGTTGACCGCATCGGTCGGCACTTCGGCCAGGCTCCAGCGCCCGCTGGCAGCGCCGGCCACGATCTCGTCCGGCAGGCGAAAGCCGGCGCGCACGCCGATCACCTTGCCGGCCATGTCCTCCAGGCGGACGGTGGGCGGCGTGGCCTCGGCCTGGCGCACGAACAGCGCATATTCGGTCGGCTGCAGCGCTACCTTGCCGAATTCCAGGTATTGTTCGCGCCGCGCCGTGCGGCTCATGGCGAAGGCGCAATCGACGGTGCCGCCGGGTTTGGCCAGCTCGCTTTCCAGGCGGCGCCAGGGCGTGGCGCGAAACGCGATGGCGATGCCAATCCGGCTGGCCGCCTCGCGCAGCACATCGACGTTCAAGCCTTCGATGCGGCCGTCGTTCTGCATGAAATAGGGTGCGAACAGGTCGTCGTGGCACACCAGGCTGGCCGGCAGCGCGTCGCTTGCAGCAGGTGCGGGCGCGGCCGATGCCAGTGCCGGCAGCGCAAAGCACAGTGCAATGCGAGCGATCGAGCGCAGCCTATCTGCCAACATGCAGCCCCAGGGTGGCCAGCTTGTCGAAATCGACGGGCTTGGCAAAGTGGTCGTTGAAGCCGGCGGCCAGCGCCGCGCGCCGGTCGTGTTCCTGGCCGTAGCCGGTCAGCGCGATCAGCAGGAAGTCTTGCGGGATCGCCAGCTGGCGCAGCTTGCCAGCCACCTCGTGGCCATTGATGTCGGGCAGGCCGATATCGAGGAAGACGATGTCGGGCCTGAATGCAAAGGTGCGTTCGATCGCCTGCGCGCCGGTGTAGGCGGTGCGCACTTCGTGGCCGTCGAGTTCCAGCAGTTCGGCCAGGGTGTCGGCCGCGTCCTCATTGTCGTCGACCACCAGGATGCGCTTGCTGCTGCCGGCCGGCGGCTCGACCGGCGCCACGGCCTGCGGCGCGGCCGTCAGGTCGAGCGGCAGATCGATTTCAAACGTGCTGCCCAGGCCCACGCCGGGGCTTTGCACGGTGACCTGGCCGCCGTGCAGTTCCACCAGCTTGCGCACCAGCGACAGGCCGATGCCCAGGCCGTCCTGCACCCGGTCCGGCGCGTGGCCGCTCTGCTCGAACAGGCCGAAGATGGTGTCGATGCTGGCGGCGGCGATGCCGATGCCGTTGTCCTCCAGGCGGATGCGCACGCGGTCGCCCTCGCGCTCGGCACCGATGCTGATGGCGCCGCCCGGCGCGGTAAACTTGGCCGCGTTGAGCAGCAGGTTGGCGACGATTTGCGACAGGCGCACCGGGTCGCCGTGCACCCACAGTGCTTCCTGCGGCAGCGCCACGCTCAGAGCATGGCCGCGTCCTGTGACAATGTGCGAACTGGTTTCCAGCGCGCTTTTCACGATGCTGGCCAGGCTCACCCGTTCCCACTGCAGCGAGATCTTGCCCTGTGAAATGCGCGACACGTCGAGCAGGTCGTCGACCAGGCGCACCAGGTGGTCGGTATGGCGGCCGATGGTGGCGCGGGCGTTCTCCTGCATCGCCGGCACGTCCGGATCAAGTTTGCGCAGCAGCGCCAGCGCCGTGCGGATCGGGCCCAGCGGATTGCGCAGCTCGTGCGCCAGGGTGGCCAGGAATTCGTCCTTGCGCCGGTCCACCTCGCGCAGTTCGCGCTCCACGCGGCCCAGGCGCAGCAGGGCATTGACGTTGGCGATCAGTTCATCGGGTTCGATCGGCTCGACCAGGTAATTGTCGGCGCCGCCATCGAGCGCGCGGATCTTGTCGGCCGTGCCGATAAAGGAGGCCGACGTCTGCAGCACCAGGATGGTATTGGTGTCGGGGCTGTCCTTCAGCCGGCGGCACACCTCCAGGCCATTGATGTCGGGCAGCTTGACGTCGAGCAGGATCAGGGCCGGACGGTCCCTGGCCGCGCGCAGCAGGGCGTCGCCGCCATTCGACGCCTCGATCACATTGAAGCCGGCGCGCGTGAGGATGCGCGACTTGGCGTAGCGCGCGCCGTCGCTGTCATCGACGTTGAGTATCAGTGCATCGCCATTATTGTACGGAGCCATGCTAGTTCCCAGGTTGAGTTGCCATGCGGCGCGGCGCGTCCTGCATCGCTGCTTGCGTCTTTGCGCCGGCGCCATGCTGTGTCAAGGTGCGCAGGGTCGACAGTAGTTGTGCTTGCAGCAGCGGCTTGATGTAATAGGCATCGGCGCCCAACGCCAGTCCCTTGCGCTCGTCCTCGATTTCGGTAGCGATAATGACAGGTACCTGGCGCCGCAGCGGATCGTTTTTCAGTTCCGCCAGCCAGTGCCAGGAGTTTTCGCCGTGCAGCAGGATGTCGAGAATGACGGCGGCGGGGCGGTCCTGCTCCCACAGCTCGACGGCTTCGCGTACGCTGCGCGCAAACACGGGGCGAAACTCGGTCTCGGCCAGGAATTTTTCGTACAGCAGGCGTATCGATGCGTTGTCTTCGACCACCAGTACCGGGATGCGCTGGTCGTGCGCGGCTGCTTGCGCCGGCTGTGGCGCCGCGTCGCCGCCCGCGCGGGGTGCATGCCGGACCGGCAGGGCAAGCGAAAACACCGAGCCCGCGCCGGGCGTGCTGTCCACGGCGACCTTGCCGTCGAGCAGGGTCGCCAGGTTGCGGCACAGCGGCAGGCCCAGGCCGGTGCCCTTGACCCTGCGCTGCAGGTGGTTTTCCACCTGGCTGAATTCTTCGAAGATGAATTGCTGGTCTTCGGCGCTGATGCCCAGGCCCGTGTCGGACACGGCAAAGCGGATCATGCCTTCCTGCGGCAGCGGCGTGGCGCTGACGATGATGGCGCCCGTTTCGGTGAACTTCAGCGCATTCGAGATGAAGTTGCGCAGGATCTGCGACAGCTTGCCTTCATCGGTATGCATCTCCAGCGCCGGATCGGGGTCGATGAAGGTCAGGTTCAGCGATTCGGACACCAGCAGCGGGCGCAGCATGCCGCGCAGGGCGCTGAACAGGTCGGCCACGTTGAAGGTATTGGCGTGCACGTCGACCTTGCCCGCTTCGATCTTCGCCAGGTCCAGCAGGTCGTTCACCAGGTCGTTCAGGCCGACCGCGCTTTGCAGGATGAACATCACCTGTTTTTCCTGTTCCGTCGACAGCTCGCCGTCGACCCTGTCGATCAGCAGCTTGGCCAGCGCGCGGATGGAACTGAGGGGGGTGCGGAATTCATGGCTCATGTTCGACAAAAAGCGCGACTTCATCTGGTCGGCGCGGCGCAGGTGGTCGGCCTTTTCGTCGAGTTCCGCATACAGCGCCACCACGCCGCGGTTGGTGTCTTCCAGCTCGCGCGTCAGCTGCAGCAGTTCATCCTGGCGCGTCTTCAGTTCGGCCAGGGTCGCCAGCAGCTCATGGTTCTGCTGCTGTACTTCGGACAAGGTGATGTCGGAAGGCAGCGCCTGCAGGCTGCCGGAGAGCGAGCCGATGTTCGGTCCGGTCAGCAGCGGCGCCTCGCGCGGGAAAAACTTTTGCAGCGTGATGTCCGTGCCCTTGCCCGGCACGCTGTGAATATGGAAGCGGTCCATCAGGCGGCGCGCGCCCAGGATGCCCAGGCCCATGCCGGTTTGCGATTCATACTGGCCGGCCAGGATATGGTCGAGCTGGGCGATGCCGGGGCCACGGTCCTCGATGCGGATCGAAAACACCTGCGGCGCCGTGCTGCCCTCGATGGCGAAGTGGATCTTGCCGGTACCGGCGTAGTTCCAGACATTGCGCGCCAGTTCCGACACCGCCGTGGCGATGCGCACCTGGTCCTGCACGCCGAAGCCGCACAGGGCGGCGATCTGGCGCGCCCGCTGGCGCGCGCCCACCACGTCGAGTTCATTGCTGATCACCGCCGTCAGGATGCGCTGGGTCATGCCGCCTCCAGCGCGTCGTGCGCGAGATGCTCGCGCAGTACCACCACGCTGACGTCATCGCGCCCACGCGTAAAATCACGGTACAGCACGGCGGCGATCAGGGCCGGGTGGCAGTGCGACAGGCCCGGGTACTGATCGAGATCCCAGCGCGTATGCAGGCCGTCCGAGTGCATCACCAGCAAGGTGCCGGTTTGCCAGGGATGCTGGAATTCCTGCACCTTGCGCAGATTGCTGCCGACGATGCCGTTATGCGACAGCAGATGCCGGCATTGCCCGGCATCGAAAGTGCAGGCGGCGATATTGCCGACGCCGGCATAGCGCAGTTCGTGCCGTTCGCTGTCGACATGCGCGACCGCCATGGCCGCGCCGCGCGTGCCGCCCAGCGCGGCGTGCGCCAGTTTCAAAAAAGCCCCCGGCATCGGCGCCAGGCCAGGCGCGCTGTTTTCAAGCAGGGCGCTGGCCGTCTCCGACGCCTTTGCCGCATGCGGGCCGTGGCCCAGGCCATCGGCCATCATCAGGCTCAGTTCATGGCCTTCGCACACCACGTTCCAGGCGTCGCCGCTGACTTCCTCGGAAGCCAGGGGCAGGCAGACGGCGCCGATCTGCCAGTCGGGGGCGGCGGGGATGGCGGCGTTGGCGCTCGGGCCCCACACCATCATCATCAGCACCGTGCCCAGGCCGGGCAGGGAATACAGGTCGAATTCCTGGCTCAGGCGGCGGATCGCGCCCAGGCCCACGCCATAGGTGCCGGCCGTCGACTGGCCGTCTTGCATGTATTGGGCCACGTTGCGCATGCCCGGTCCCTTGTCGATGGCCAGCACCTCGATGCCGCTGGCGCCACCGCGCGTGACCTTGCGCAGCAGGATTTCACCGTGGCCGGCGTGCTTGACGATATTGCTGGCCGCTTCGCTGATGACGATCGCCAGCTGGCCGGCACGCACATCGTCGAAGCCGATGCGGCGCGCCAGGGACGTACCGGCACGGCGCGCCGCGGCGATTTCGCTCGGTTCGCCGATGGCAAAGCGCTGTTGCCTGAATGCGTCAGGCGAGAGTGCGGGTACAGGTGTGGCGAGGTTCAAAACAGCTTCCATTTCACGATCGTGACGGTGGTGCCGGCACCGGGTGCGGTGTCGATCTGGAATTCATCGGACAGGCGCTTGGCGCCGCCGAGTCCCAGTCCCAGGCCGCCGCCGCTGGTATAGCCGTCGGACAGCGCCAGCGCGATATCGGTGATGCCGGGACCCTGGTCGCTGAAACTGAGTTCGAGGCCCTGGCGGCTGCCGTCGCGCAAATAATTGATGCGGCCTTCGCCGCCACCGCCATAGCGCAGCACATTGCGCGCCAGTTCGCTGGCGGCCGTGATGTACTTGGTCTGCTCGACCAGGCCGAAACGCATGGCGATCATGCTTTCACGGACCTGCTTGCGCAGCCGTACCACGTCTTCATCCGTATGCAGCGGCAGCACCTGCGCCTGGCCAGGGTCACTCATGGTGCACCCGCGATGGTTGTGCGCCCATGCGCCCTCAACCCCACAGGCTGCCCCGCTCGAGCAGCTTGATCCCCAGTTCCACGTTCAGCGCCGTGCTGACGCCGTCGAGCGTCAGGCCCAGTTCCACCAGCGTGATGGCGACGGCCGGCTGCATGCCGACCACCACCGTGCGCGCGTCGAGGATCTTGGCCATCGCCGCCGTATTGCTGATCATGCGGCCGATAAAGGAGTCGACGATGTCGAGCGCGGAAATGTCGATCAGCACGCCTGTGGCGCGGTCCTTGACGATGCGCGTCGTCAGGTCGTCCTGCAAGGTCATGGCCAGGCGGTCATGCATGTCCACCTGGATCGTGACCAGCAGCAGCCGGCCCATGCGCAAAATGGGAATTCTCTCCATGGACGCCTCAGTATTGTTGCTGCGGGTAGGTAATCGTCGAACCGGTGCGTTTCAGCGCCACCACGAAGGCGTCCGCCAGGGTGGCCTTGGTGATCACGTCTTCCAGGTTGACGCCCAGGTGCACGATGGTTTGCGCGATCTGCGGACGGATGCCGCTGATGATGCAGTCGGCGCCCATCAGGCGCGCGGCGGCGATGGTTTTCAGCAGGTGCTGGGCCACCAGGGTGTCGACCGTCGGCACGCCGGTGATGTCGATGATGGCGATCAGGGCGCCGGTATCGACGATTTTCTGCAGCAGGCTTTCCATCACCACCTGGGTGCGGGCGCTGTCGAGCGTGCCGATCAGGGGCAGGGCCAGCACGTTTTGCCACAGCTGCACCACCGGCGTGGACAGCTCCAGCAATTCCTGCTGCTGGCGCAGGATGACCTGTTCGCGCGCTTTTTGATAGATCTCGATGGTCAAGAGGCCCAGCTTGTCGAACAGGTTGCTGGTATTGACGATGGCGTTACCCAGTTGTTCGGGCGTGCCGCTCAGGGCCGCGCGCAGGTAGCCGAACAGCGGTTCCTTGAGCGAGAAGATGAAGCTGGCCGTGTCGATCGGCGAATAACCCTGGCGCACGCGCGATTGTGAAATCTCGGTCAGCAACTGGCGCGTGTCGTCCCAGGCGCGCGCTTCGATGTCCAAGGAGTCGCTGGACTCCAGCGCGCCGGCCAGCGACGGCAGGAATTGCGCCGCCTGCTGGCGCAGCTCGTTTTCCGCGATCTTGTCACGGCGCATCAGCCGGCCGATCAGGTCGGCCATCCAGCCTTCCAGCAATTGGGTATGGTGTTGGCTGATGATGCTGGCCAGTTGCCTGGCCTGGCCCGCGCCTGTCTCTGTGTTCATGCTTGTCCTTGGCTGATAATGTTTGGTGTGCCGTTCGCCCCGTCAACGCCGCTCGGTAGCGGCGCCGGGACACAGTCTGTCGAGATCGGATTATAGGCTGCACAGGCCGATTTTTGACGCACTCTTGTGTACATTACAGCAAAGGACGAGACTTTTTTACATTCATCCTGAAAAAGTCAGTTTTTCATGGCGATCACCACCTTGCCTTTCGCGCGGCCCATCTCGACGTGGGCCAGCGCCTGCGGCGTTTCGGCGAACGGGAACACGCGCTCGATCACCGGCCGGATCGCGCCCGCGTCGACCAGTGCGGCGATCTGGCGCAGTTGCCCGCCATCGGCCCGCATGAATAAAAAATCATAGTGCACCTGCTGCCGGCGCGCCTTGCGGCGCACGCCGGCGCTCAGCAGGCGCACCACCAGTTTCACGAGCCACGGCGCGCCCAGCTTGTGCGCAAAGGCTGGATCGGGCGGGCCGGAAATCGAGATCAGGCGGCCGCCCGGCTTGAGCACGCCCAGCGACCTGGCCAATGTGGCGCTGTCCTGGCTGTGCAGCACCACGTCGTAATCGCGCAGCATGGTGGCAAAATCGTCCTTGCGGTAATCGATCACCAGGTCGGTGCCCAGTGCCTTCACCCAGGCCGCGTTCGCCGCGCTGGTGGTGGTGGCGATAAATGCGCCCAGGTGCCTGGCCAGCTGGATCGCAAAGCTGCCCACGCCGCCGGAACCGGCCTGGATAAACACTTTTTGCCCCGGTTGCAGCTTGGCGACCTCCACCAGCGCCTGCCAGGCAGTCAGGCCCACCAGCGGCAGCGATGCCGATTCCTCCATCGTCAGACTGGCCGGCTTGCGCGCCAGCGCATGTTCCTTGACGGCGATGCGTTCGGCAAACGCGCCGATGCGCATGTCGCCGGGCCGTGCATAGACCTCATCGCCCACGCTGAAACCGCGGACCCTGGCGCCCATTTGCAGCACCGTGCCGGCCACGTCGTGACCGAGCACCAGCGGCAGCTGGTAGGGCAGGATCAGCTTGAATTCGCCATTCCTGATTTTCGCGTCCAGCAGGTTGACGCCGGCCGCATGGACCTGCACCAGTACTTCATCGTCGGCCAGCACCGGTTCGGCGATATCGGCCAGGCGCAGCCGCTGTTGTTTTCCATACGCTTCGAGCAGATAGGCTTGCATGCTTCAGCCCTCCAGCCGCAGGTCTTTGCGTACGCCCGCGTCGAGCACGCTGGCTGGCGCGAAACGGCGCAGCAGCCGCATGCGATTGGCCAGGCCCGGCGTGTAGCGCAGTTGCGGCTTCTTCGCGCCGGCCGCCTTAACGACGATTTTGGCCACCACCTCGGGGCCATCGGCGCCGACCAGCACCAGCTTGACGCGCTGCGCGACTTTGTCGCAGATGGCGCGGTAGGCGGCCAGCGGTGCGTCGGGCGCCATCAGGTTGGCGTCGAACGGCGTATTGATATAGGCAGGTTCCACCACCGAGACGCGCACGCCCATCGTGCGCAGTTCATGGTCGAGCGCTTCCGAATAGCCGGCCACCGCATGCTTGCTGGCCGAGTACAGCGCCATGTAGGGCATCGGCAAAAAGCCCAGCACCGAGCCGATATTGATGATATGGCCGCTGCCTTGCGCGCGCATGTGCGGCGCCACGGCGCGCGTCATGCGCACCAGTCCGAAAAAATTGGTGTCGAAGATGGCGCGCGCCTGCTCCAGCGAGCTTTCCTCGGCGGCGGCCGGCGCCACGCCGAAACCGGCGTTATTGACCAACAGGTCGATGCGGCCGGCGCGCCGCATCACGTCGTTGACCAGCGCTGCGACCGAGTCGTCGCTGGTGACGTCGAGCGCCAGCATCTCGACGTTTGGATCGGCCTGTGTCGCCGCGCGGCGGCTGGTGCCGAAGACGCGATAGCCGGCCTGGGCCAGGTGCTGCGCGGTGGCCTGGCCGATGCCGGACGAGGCGCCGGTAACGAGCGCCACGCGCTGGGTTGCTGGATGCATGAAGGACTCCTGGTGGTGATGGTTGGTGCGATGAATGGCTTCGTGTTACTATCTTTTTAATACGAATATTACTATCATTTTGAAAGTAAAAGTAAACGCTAGCCATGAATACTGAAAATAATTCCGCCAAGGGGGCGTGTCCCATCGCCCGCAGCCTGGCCGTGTTTGGCGATGCCTGGAGCCTCTTGATCCTGCGCGACGCGCATGCCGGCCTGACCCGCTTCGACCAGTTCCGCAAGAGCCTGCGCATCGTGCCGACCATGCTGACGCGCCGCCTGGCCAGCCTGACGCAGGAGGGGCTGCTGGAAAAGCACCGCTACTCCGAAACGACGCGCGAAGAGTACTTGCTGACCGAGGCCGGGCGCGACTTGCTGCCGGTGCTGTTCATGCTGGGCGAGTGGGGCCGGCGGCATCGCTGCGAAGGCCAGCTGTCGCGTATCTTCGATGCCGGGACCGGGACGGAAGTCAGGCCGGTGGTGATCGATGAAGTGACGGGCCAGCGCATCGGCACGCGTCCGCTGCGCCTGGAGGTTCCCAAAGTGTAAAAGGGCAGGGCGCAAGGCGCTCGGTTCGCCTGCGGTTTTAAACATGTATATGATTTGCATGTTTATGCGAAAAGCGCTACACTGGCATCACTCGACTTGAAAAGAACAAAGAGAACAACCATGAATATCGACAAATTCAAACATGAACACGTGGCCATCCTGTCGGCCATCGATCAGTTGCGCGGGCTGGCGCGCAGCGGCGTGGCGCTGCAATCGCAGGCGATCGCCGAACAGATCGTCGCCATGAGCGGCTTGATCAAGTTGCACCTGGCCGTCGAGCAGCGCTTCCTGTATCCGGCCGTGCAGGCGTGCGGCGTGGCCAGGGTGGCGCGCCTGGGCCACCAGTATGAAACCGAAATGCAGGGCATCGCCGGCGACTACCTGGCCTTTGCCGGCCGCTGGAATACGGCGGTGCGCCTGGCGCAGGAACCGGAAGCGTTCCGCAGCGAGGCCAACCTGGTGCTGCACGCCCTGTACCAGCGCATGCGGCGCGAAGACACGGAGCTGTATCCGGCTGTCGAAGCCATCTGATTTTCCACATCCCCTTACCAATTTCCACAGGAGTCCTGCATGCTGACCCAGCCACAACGCGACATCGTCACCGCCACCGTCCCCATCCTCGAACAGGGCGGCGAAGCGCTGACCCGGCACTTCTACAAGGGCCTGTTCCGCGATTATCCGGAAGTGCTGCCGTACTTTAACCAGGCGCACCAGCACAGCGGCGAGCAGCAGCGCGCGCTGGCCAATGGCGTGCTGGCCTATGCGCGCCATATCGACAAGCTCGACGCGCTGGGCGGCCTGGTGGCCACCATCATCAACAAGCACGTGGCGCTGCAGATCCGCGCCGAACACTATCCGCTGGTGGGCGCCAGCCTGCTGAAAGCGATCCGCGAAGTGCTGGGCGAGGAGGTCGCCACCGATGCCGTGATCGAGGCCTGGGGCGCGGCCTACGGCCAGCTGGCCGATATCTTGGCCGGCGAAGAAGGCCGCATCTATAAAGAACAGGCCAGTGCGCCGGGCGGCTGGAGCGGCGCGCGCGATTTCAAGGTCGTCAGCAAGGTGGAAGAGAGCGAAGAGATCACCTCGTTCCTGATGGCGCCGGTGGACGGCAAGCCGGTGCTGGCCTTTGCGCCGGGCCAGTATATCGGCGTGGTGGTCAGCGTCGACGGCGTGCCGATGCGGCGCCAGTACTCGCTGTCGGCCGCCAGCAATGGCGAGACGTACCGCATCAGCGTCAAGCGCGAGCCGGGCGGCAAGGTATCGAATTATTTTCATGACCAGGTACAGGCGGGTGGCACGGTGCAGCTGACGCCGCCGTCGGGCGAGTTCGTGCTCGCCGAGTCCAGCAAGCCCCTGGTCCTGATCAGCGGCGGCGTGGGCATCACGCCGACCCTGGCCATGCTGGCGCAGGCGCTGCGCGGCACGCGCCCGGTGCACTTCATCCATGCGGCGCGCCACCACGGCGTGCATGCGTTTCGCGCGCAGATCGACGCGCTGGCCGCGCAGCATCCGCAACTGAAGCGCTTTTACTGCTACGCCGAGCATGGCGGCGCGGAGCATGCGCCGGACGCGATCGGTTTGCTGGGCCAGGCGCAGCTGGAGCAATGGCTGCCGCAGTCGCGCGATGTCGACGCCTATTTCCTGGGGCCGCTACCGTTCATGCGCGCCGTGAAAGGCTATCTGCGCGCGCTGGGCGTACCGGAAAGCCAGACCCACCATGAATTCTTCGGCCCCGCGTCGGCCCTGAACTGAAAATATTGAAAATCTGCCCGCCGTAAGGGGCGGGTAAGCCTCGCCCTTTATTGTGAAGCCAAGCTCGAAACAAAAGAGCATGGTTTCATATAAATGGAGGCAACAAAATGCAAGACGATCTGGTTCAAAAAATCAAGGGCGACCCCAACTACCATCAGCTGGTCAAGGTCCGCTCGCGCTTCGGCTGGGCCCTGACCGGCCTGATGCTGCTGGTGTACTACGGCTACATCCTGCTGATCGCGTTCAACAAGGAATTTCTCGCCTCGAAAACGGGTGAGGGCGTGATGACCTGGGGCATGCCGGTCGGCCTGTTCGTGATCGTCTTCACGGTGCTGGTGACCGGCATCTATGTGCGCCGCGCCAACAAGCAGTTCGACGACCTCACGGCCGCCATCGCCAAGCGGGTGCAAGCATGAGCGCCGCCAGCCAATTTCGGCGCGGCCTGGCCGCATTGACCCTGTTGACCGGCAGCGGCAGCGTGCTGGCCGCCGGCGCCGACCTGGGCCAGGCAGTGCAGCAACCGACCAACTGGACCGCGATCATCATGTTCGCCGTGTTCGTGATCTTTACGCTGTTCGTCACCAAGTGGGCGGCCGCCAAGACCAAGTCGGCCTCCGACTTCTATACGGCCGGCGGCGGCATCACCGGCTTCCAGAACGGCCTGGCGATCGCCGGCGACTATATGTCGGCCGCGTCCTTCCTCGGCATTTCGGCCGCCGTGTTCCTGAACGGCTACGATGGTCTGATCTACGCCATCGGCTTCCTGGTCGGCTGGCCCATCATCACCTTCCTGATGGCCGAACGCCTGCGCAACCTGGGCCGCTACACCTTTGCCGACGTCGCGGCATATCGCTTCAAACAGGCGCCGATCCGCATCTTTTCCGCTTCCGGCACCTTGGTGGTGGTGGCGTTTTACCTGATCGCGCAGATGGTCGGCGCGGGCCAGCTGATCAAGTTGCTGTTCGGTCTGGAATACTGGATCGCCGTGGTGCTGGTCGGTACATTGATGATGATCTACGTGCTGTTCGGCGGCATGACGGCCACCACCTGGGTGCAGATCATCAAGGCGGTGATGCTGCTGGGCGGCGCCAGCTTCATGGCGATCGCCGTGCTGGCGCAGTTCAACTTCAGCCCCGAAGCGCTGTTCGCCAAGTCGGTCGACGTGCACGCCACCAAGGAAGCCATCATGGGTCCCGGCAGCTTTATCAAGGACCCAATCTCGGCGATCTCGTTCGGCATGGCGCTGATGTTCGGCACGGCCGGCCTGCCGCACATCCTGATGCGTTTCTTCACGGTACCGAGCGCCAAGGAAGCGCGCAAATCCGTGTTCTGGGCCACCACCTGGATCGCCTATTTCTACATCCTCACCTTTATCATCGGTTTTGGCGCCATCGTGCTGGTCAGCACCAATCCGGAATTCAAGGACGCGGCCGGCAAACTGCTGGGCGGTAACAACATGGCGGCGGTGCACCTGGCCAAGGCGGTCGGCGGCAATGTGTTCCTGGGCTTTATGTCGGCCGTGGCCTTCGCCACCATCCTGGCGGTGGTTGCCGGCTTGACCCTGTCGGGCGCCTCGGCGGTGTCGCATGACCTGTACGCCACCGTCATCAAGAAGGGCAAGGCCACCGGCGCGAATGAACTGAAAGTGTCGCGCGTGACCACCATCGTGCTGGGCATTATCGCCGTGGTGCTGGGCATCGCCTTTGAGAAGCAGAACATCGCCTTCATGGTCTCGCTGGCCTTCGCGATCGCCGCTTCGGCCAACTTCCCGGTGCTGTTCATGTCGGTGCTGTGGAAAGACTGCACCACGCGCGGCGCCACCATCGGCGGTTTCCTCGGCTTGACCACGGCGGTTGGCCTGACGGTGGTGTCGAAATCGGTGTGGGTCGACGTGATGGGCCATCCGGAAGCGCTGTTCCCTTACGCTTCGCCCGCGCTGTTCTCGATGACGGCCGGCTTTGTCGGCATCTGGCTGTTCTCGGTGCTCGACAAGAGCCCGCGCGCACGCATCGACCGCGCCGGCTACGAAGCGCAGCAAATGCGTTCGGAAACGGGCATCGGCGCCGCCGGCGCCAGCGCGCATTGATGTAACAGGCATGGCGTGAAGCAAGGGCCGGTGCGCAGTCCAGCGCACCGGCCCTTTTTTCTGCACGCCAAATAAACACCCGATGCGGCGGCAATCGTGGCATAGTCCCCGGTTACGCCTGACTGGAGCCTGAAGTTGTATGGATACGCCCCCGACCTTTCCCTGTGACGCCGCCCAGGGAGGTCCCCAGGCTTTCGAGCCGTTTTTGCAGGCCATGCCCATGCCCTGTGTGGTGATGACGCCACAGATGGTCATCATTTCCGCCAATCCCGCCTATTTGCGGCTGGCCGGACGCAGCGCGGCCGATATCCTGGGCCGCAATATCTTCGATGCCTTTCCCAGCAACCCCCACGATCCGCATGCCGATGGCGCGGCCAACCTGCGTGCATCGCTGCTGCGCGTGTGCGCCACCGGGCGCGCCGACAAGATGGAACTGCAGCGCTACGATGTCGCCACGCAGGAACATGGCGGCGATTTCCAGACCCGCTACTGGAAGATCCAGAACACGCCCGTGCCGGGTGCCGATGGCGCCGTGGCCTACCTGCTGCATATGGTCGAGGAGCTGACGGATTTCTACCTGCCGCGCAAAAACACCTTGCGCGATGTGCTGGCCAACCTGGCCGACGCGCTGCGCGACCTGAAGAGCGAGAGCGAGATCGGCCATGCGGCGTCGGCCATCCTGGGCGAGGCGCTCGGTACCAGCCGGGTCGGCTACGGCACCATCGATCATGCCAGCGATACGCTCGGCGTCGTGCGCGACTGGTGTGCGCCCGGCGTCGGGACCCTGGCCGGCACCACCGAGCTGCGCAGCTATGGCTCGTTCATCGATGACCTCAAGCGCGATCGTTTCATCGCGATTGCCAATGTCGACCACGATCCGCGCACGGCGCCGGCGGCGGCCATGCTGCGCGCGCGCGATGCGGCCGCCTTTGTCAATGTGCCCGTGGTGGAGGATGGCGTGCTGGTGGCCGTGCTGTTCGTCAACGACGCGCGCGAACGGCACTGGACGGCCGAAGAACTGGTGCTGGTCAAGGAGGTGGCGGCGCGCATCCGTATCGCGGCCGAGCGTGCGCGCGGCGCGGCGGCACTGAGCCAGAGCGAAGCGAAGTTTCGCATCATCACCGACGCCATGCCGCAGATGGTGTGGTCGACCTTGCCGGACGGCTACCACGATTACTACAACGAGCAATGGTACCGCTACACGGGCGTGGCGCCGGGGGCGACCAACGGCACCGGCTGGAACGATATCTTCCATCCCGACGACCGCGCGCGCGCCTGGGACGCCTGGCACGATAGCCTGGCCAGCGGCAAGGTGTATGAAATCCAGTACCGCTTGCGCCACCACAGCGGCGTCTACCGCTGGGTGCTGGGCAGGGCCTTGCCGATCCGCGACCAGGCTGGTGGCATCACGCGCTGGATGGGCACCTGCACCGATATCGACGACCAGAAACGGGCCGAGGACGAGTTGCGCCGCCTGGGCGTGCGCAAGGACGAATTTCTGGCGATGCTGGCGCACGAGCTGCGCAATCCGCTGGCGCCGATCAGCAGCGCGGCGCAGTTGCTGATGCTGGGCGGCAGCGACCCGCAGCGCGTGCAGAAATCGGCCGGCGTGATCCAGCGCCAGGTGCGCCACCTGACCAACCTGGTCGATGATTTGCTGGACGTGTCGCGCGTGACGCGCGGCCTGGTGCAGCTGGACCGGCGCGTGCTCGACCTGCGCGAGGTGCTGCATGGCGCCATCGAACAGGTGCGTCCGGCGATCGAGGCGCGCCATCACCAGCTGGCGCTGGCCTTGCCGCCGGCGCCGCTGCCGGTGCATGGCGACCGGACCCGGCTGGTGCAGGTGGTGGCCAACCTGCTGGCCAATGCCGCCAAATATACGGCGCCCGGCGGCCATCTCGGCCTGTCCCTGCAGCTTGAAAACGGACAGGCCTGCATCACTGTCAGCGACGACGGCATCGGCATGTCGGCCGATTTGCTGCCACATGTGTTCGAGCTGTTCGTGCAAGCCGAGCGCACGCCGGACCGCGCCCAGGGCGGCCTGGGGCTGGGCCTGGCGCTGGTGCAGCGGATTGCCCAATTACACGGCGGCAGCGCGCGGGCGCGTAGCGGCGGTCTGGGCCAGGGCAGTACCCTGACCGTCTGCCTGCCGCTCTCCAGCGCGGCGGCGCACGACAGCGTGCCGGTGCAGGCAGGCGCGGCGGACACCTTGCCGCCGGCTGGTGCAAGCTTGCCGACACTGTTGCTGCTGGACGACCACGTCGATGGCGCGCAGATGCTGGGCGCCTTGCTGCGCGCGCGCGGCTTCGAGGTGACCATCGTCCATGACGGCGCCAGCGTGCTGCGCCTGGCGGCCGCGCGCCATTTCGACGTGTATATCCTCGATATTGGTTTGCCCGGCATGGATGGCTATGAGCTGGCGCGGCGCCTGCGCGCCAGCGCCGATACCGCCCGGGCGCGGCTGCTGGCGCTGACCGGCTACGGCAAGGCGGAAGACCGCCAGCGCGCGCTGGACGCCGGTTTTGATCATCATCTGGTCAAGCCGGTGGATTTGCCGGCGCTGCTTGCGCTGCTGGTCAGCCCGCCGCAGTCCTGAACCGGCCGGTTTCAGTTCGCCAGTTTCAGGGGAATCACGCCCGCCAGCGCGGCCGGCGCCGGCGCCAGGATGGTCGCCAGGGTCACCTGGTCCAGCACGGCCAGGAAAGCCCCCGTGGCCTGGCCCAGCGCGGACTTCAGCTTGCAGTCGGGTGTCAGCGGGCAGGTATTGTTTTCCTTGTTGAAACACTCGGCCATAAAGAAATCGCTTTCCGTTTCCCTCACCACGGTACCGATATTGATCTCGTACGGCTCGCGCGCCAGGCGCAGCCCGCCGTTGCGGCCCCGCACGGTTTCCACGATGCCCGACAGGCCCAGTTGATGCACCACCTTCATCAGATGGTTTTTTGAAATCAGGTGCAGGTCGGCGATATCCTGGATGGTGACCAGCCGGTCGCGGTTGGCGCCCAGGTACATCAGGGTGCGCAGGGTGTAGTCGGTGTAGGCGGTCAGTCGCATGGCAAGTTGAGGTTGTAAAGATGTGGAATACATCCTTGTTTCTGGCGCCAGCATACAGCAAAAGAACGTCGTTTTCATGGCGTGCGGATGAAAAGCAGATTGCATTTCGGCTAAATGCGTAGTAAATTTTCATATTGTTGGAGCAAGAACCCACGAACAAGCAGGCAGCAAGCCCTGTAACACCCTTTTTGCATGCAAAAAGGGCGCATAATGAAGGAGATGCCAGGGCATTGAAGTAAATTTACTACAAATTGAAGAATGTGTTTTCCTTGACGGAGATGCATATGCGCAATCAGTGCGGTCCGCTTGCGGCTGCCCCGGGAATGACTACCATGCAAATGAATGAAGTAAAAGACGAACTGCTCAGCAGTGATATCCGCCAGCTGGGCCGCCTGCTGGGCGACGCCATCCGCAGCCAGCTGGGCGATGCCGCCTTCGACGGCATCGAAAACGTGCGCCAGCTGGCGATCCGTTTTCGCCGCGACAATGACGAAGCGGCGCGCGCGCAACTGTCCGACGCGCTGGAAAGCATGTCGCAGGAAGAAACCACGCAACTGATCCGCGCCTTCAGCTACTTCTCGCTGCTGGCCAATATTGCCGAAGACCAGCACCATATCCGCCGCACGCGCGCCCACCTGATCGCCGGCTCGCCGCCGCGCCAGGGCAGCTTGCGCCATGCCGTCGGCAATGTGTTTGATGCCGGCAAGGCCGATGCGCTGGAAACGTTTTTCGACGACGCGTTTGTCAGCCCCGTTTTCACGGCGCACCCGACGGAAGTACAGCGCAAGAGCATCCAGAATTGCCAGTTGGCCATCGCGCGCCTGCTGAACGAACGCGACCGCGTGCAGATGACGCCCGAGGAAGCCGAGCAGAACGAGGAAGCGCTGGGGCGCGGTATCGTCACCCTGTGGCAGACGCGCTTGCTGCGCACCACCAAGCTGTCGGTGATGGACGAGGTGGAAAACGGCCTGTCGTTCTACGACCATACGATCTTGCGCGAACTGCCACAGCTGTATTCTTCGCTGGAAACCATGCTGGCCCAGCGCGATGCGCGCTGGGAAGACGTCGAATTGCCCAACTTTATGAAGGTGGGCAGCTGGATCGGTGGCGACCGCGACGGCAACCCGTTCGTCACGGCCGATATCCTGCGCAGCACCTTGCAGCAGCAGGCCGGCAAGGTCTTCGGTTTCTACCTGGAAGAACTGCGCAAACTGGCCTCGCAATTGTCGCTGGCGCAAAAACTCAATGGCTGCAGCCTTGATCTGGCCGACCTGGCCGAACGCTCGGCCGATGCTTCGCCGCACCATGCCGACGAACCCTACCGCCGCGCCCTGCACGGCGTGGTGGCGCGCGTGGAAGCGGCGCGTTTTGTTCTTTGCGGCAAGGGCAAGCAGCCTGATGGCGTGCAGCCGTACGCCTCGGCCGGCGAACTGCTGGCCGACCTGGACGTGGTGCATCACTCGCTGGTGGCCAACGGCCTGCGCGCGCTGGCCCGTGGCCGCTTGCGCCAGCTGCGCCGCGCCGTCAAGGTGTTCGGCTTTTCGCTGGCGCCGCTGGATCTGCGCCAGAATTCCGACGTGCACGAGCGCGTGGTGGGCGAACTGTTTGCCGGCGTGCAGCCTGGCCTGGCCTACCTCGAGCTGGACGAAGAAGCGCGTATCGCCTTGCTGCTGAAGGAACTGGCTTCGCCGCGCCTGCTGATGTCGCCGTATGCGCAGTATTCGGAAGAAACCACGGGCGAGCTCGACATCTTCCGCGCCGTACGCGAGGCGCATGCGAAATATGGCCGCGAGTCGGTGCCGAACTGCATTATCTCGAAGGCGGCCAGCGTGTCGGACCTGCTGGAAGTGGCGCTGCTGCTGAAAGAAGTGGGCCTGCTGCGCCAGGACAAGCTGGAAGTGGACGTCAATATCATCCCGCTGTTCGAAACCATAGCCGACTTGCGCGCCGGCCCGGCCATCATGGCGCGCGCGTTTGGCCTGCCGTTCTACGGCGGCCTGCTGGCCTCGCGTGGCCGCCAGCAGGAAGTCATGCTGGGCTATTCGGACAGCAACAAGGACGGCGGTTTCCTGACCTCGGGCTGGGAACTGTACAAGGCGGAGATCGAACTGGTCAACGTGTTCAAGGAGCACCAGGTCAAACTGCGCTTGTTCCATGGCCGCGGCGGTTCGGTCGGCCGTGGTGGCGGCCCCAGCTATGAAGCCATCCTGGCCCAGCCGGCCGGCGCCGTGCAAGGCCAGATCCGCCTGACGGAGCAGGGCGAAGTCATTACCGCCAAGTATGCGAATCCGGAAGTGGGGCGCCGCAACCTGGAAGTGCTGGTCGCTGCCACCATCCAATCGACGCTGCTGCCGCAAGAACAGCTGCAACCTAGCGCCTCGGCCGGCGCCGGCCACCTGGCCGCGATGGAAGAAATCTCGGGCACGGCCTTGAATGCCTACCGCGAGCTGGTCTACGGCACCGAAGGCTTCGAGCAGTATTTCTGGGAGTCGACCGTGATCGCGGAAATCGCCGCGTTGAATATCGGCAGCCGCCCGGCCTCGCGCAAGAAATCGACCTCGATCGAAGACCTGCGCGCGATTCCCTGGGTCTTGAGCTGGGCGCAATGCCGTTTGATGCTGCCGGGCTGGTTCGGTTTCGGTTCGGCCGTGCAAGCGTATGTCAAGGCGCATCCGGACACGGGCGCCGAACTGCTGCGCGGCATGTACCAGGACTGGCCATTCTTTACCTCCCTGCTGTCGAACATGGATATGGTGCTGGCCAAGAGCGATATCGCGATTGCCGGCAAGTATGCCGAGCTGGTCAAGGACGAAGCCTTGCGCACGGCCATTTTCACGCGCATCCGCGCCGAATATGCGGCCACGCTGGACGCCCTGAAACTGATCACGGGCCAGGAAGAGTTGCAGCAAGCCAACCCGCTGCTGCAGCGTTCGATCCGCCACCGCTTCCCGTATATCGACCCGCTCAACCACGTGCAGGTGGAATTGCTGAAACGCTTCCGCGAAGGCAAGCAGGACGCGGCGGCACGTACGGGCATCCATTTGTCGATCAATGGCATTGCGGCGGGCTTGCGCAACAGCGGTTAAGTATTCTCTCCCCAACAGTGTAATCGGCCAGCCCACAAGGCTGGCCGTCGCATGACCTTTTATAGAAAGCACCCATCATGACTCTGCAAACCCAGCAACGCGCGACCAAGATCGTCGCCACCATCGGCCCCGCCTCCAACGACATCGACACCCTGGTGCGCATGTTCAAGGCCGGCGTCGACGTGGTGCGGCTGAATTTTTCGCACGGCAAGGCGCAGGACCATATCGACCGCGCGCGCATGGTGCGCGAAGCGGCGACCCTGTGCGGCCGCGAAGTGGCCATCATGGCCGACTTGCAAGGTCCGAAAATTCGCGTCGGCAAGTTTGAAGAAGGCAAGATTTTCCTGGAAAACGGCGCCAAGTTCGTACTGGACTCGAAATGGGGCGAAAACGGCGAACTGGGCAACCAGGAACGCTGCGGTCTGGACTACAAGGAACTGCCGCGCGACCTGCGCGCCGCCGACGTGCTGCTGTTGAATGACGGCCTGATCGTGCTGACGGTCGACAAGGTCATCGGCAGCGAAATCCACACCACCGTGAAAATCGGCGGCGAACTGTCGAACAACAAGGGCATCAACCGCCAGGGCGGCGGGCTCTCCGCACCGGCACTGACGGCAAAAGACATGGAAGACGTCAAGACCGCCATGAGCTTCCAGGCCGACTACGTGGCCGTATCGTTCCCGAAAAACGCCACCGACATGGTGATGGCGCGCCAGCTGGCCAATATCGCCGGCGAAGCATGGGACCACAAGCCGATGATGATCGCCAAGATCGAGCGCGCCGAAGCGATTCCCGCGCTGCAGGAAATCCTCGACGCCTCCGACGGCATCATGGTCGCGCGTGGCGACCTGGCCGTGGAAGTGGGCAATGCGGCCGTGCCGGCCCTGCAAAAGCGCATGATCAAGATGGCGCGCGTGTCCAATAAACTGGCCATTACCGCCACGCAGATGATGGAATCGATGATCGTCAACGCCGTGCCGACCCGCGCCGAAGTATCCGACGTGGCCAACGCCGTGCTGGACGGCACCGACGCCGTGATGACCTCGGCCGAGACCGCGTCGGGCCGCTATCCGATCGAAACCGTCGAAGCGATGGCCGCCATCTGCCTGGACGCGGAAAAATGGGACACCGTCAAGCTCGATGCCGATTTCCTGAACGCCACCTTTACCCGCATCGACCAGTCGATCGCCTATGGCGCCCTGTTCACCGCCTACCACCTGCGCGTGAAAGCCATCGCCACCCTGACGGAGTCGGGCTCGACCGCCTTGTGGATGAGCCGCTGCAATATCGATATCCCCATCGTGGCGCTGACCCCCAGCGTGGCCACGCAACGCAAGCTGGCGCTGTACCGCAACGTCAGCACGGTGAGCCTGGCATCGGGCACCGACCGCGACAAGGTCCTGAAGCAGGCGGAAGACCTGCTGGTCGAGCACAAGGTGGTGTCGAAAGGCGACACCGTGGTCGTGACCTGGGGCGAGCCGATGGGCAAGGTGGGCGGCACCAACTCGCTGAAGATCACCAAGATCGGCCAGCATTAAGCTGAACAAGCCAGGCCCGCCTTCCACTGGAAGCGGGCTTGGGCCATGCTACTATCGAGGCCGGCAAGCAGCAACAGCTTGAACCTTCATCCCGGGAGTGGCATATGGCAATGTGGCATCGATTATTGGCATCAAGCTTGGGCGCCGTGGCGCTGGCTGGCCCGGCGAGTGCCGCACCGGACAGTGCACCCGTCTGGGCTATGGCCACCTCGCTCGCGGGCTTGCCGGCGGAAGTGAGTTCCTATCTGATCGAAAACACCGGCCTTGCCGACCAGGGCGGCGCATACAATAACGGCTGCGTCGTCAATCCCTCTATGCCGTCCACGCGCTTTGTGATTGCGGCCGTCAGCGATGGTGTCACCATCGTGGCGATCGAGCACGGCGGCCGTGGCCATGGCATCAATACCTGGGCATTTCGCCAGGAAAATAATCAGTGGAAACCGATGGAGCGGGGCCATGTCGCGTATAACGTGACCTTGATGACCGCCAAAATACTGGTCGAGCAGCACCAGAAATCAACGCATCGCCTGTAACCGAAGGCGATGCTTGCCCGACGCTGATAGCTTAAAATTAATCCAATCTGCTCCGATGCCTGAACCATCCGAATCACAACCGCTCAGTCACAGCGAACTGGACATCAGTCCCGGCGAGCTGGCGACGCGCTATGCTTGCGGCGGCATGCTCGGCATTGTTATTGCGGTACTGGTCATCCTGTTTTTTGCCATTAACTCGGTCGCCTTGTGTATTGCCATTGCCGTGATTGCGGTTGTCGGTTGCGGCTTTCTGGCCGGCTACCATGGCGACCGTTTTTGGATCGGATTCGGCAAGGTTGTGCGATGGCTGATGTAGGTGCGATAGCTGAAAACAGGATTTTCAACCTTAAGAATGGCTGAAAATTCCTCTGCTGGCGGCGAACCATGGCGCCGAAACGTCATTCTGCATTGTGTCATCAAGCTATCCATGTCAGGATGGCTTTTATCCCGATAACCTGATTGAGGAGTGCGCCATGACTGCCTATATTCCCGCCCTGATCTGGACCATGTCCGCTTTTGCCTGCCTCTTCATTGCCAAGCGCCGCAACTTGAAAACCACGACTTCCATGGCCGCCGTGGTGACCTTGCTGGGGCCGCTCGCGATTCCCCTGGTGCTAGCCCTCAAGCCCGTGAAACGGAATGATGGATGACCGATAGCGAACAACACGTGGCCGACAGCATCAGGCAGTGGGTCTGGTCCGGGTTTTATACGCACAGTGATATCGAGCAGATGATGGACGATATCGTGGACGACGATTGCGATGTCGGCGAGTTGAAATCGCTGATCGGACCCCGCCTGCGCGAGAAACAGCGTGCCGAACGCGCCTGGTCGGCGGTGACCGATTGCGACCGGCTCGACAAAGTTTTTTATGGCCTGCATGAGCAGGGAATCTGCGCGCTGGCCAATGCTGGCTACACCATGTCCGATGGCTATTCCGACGTGGCCGAGGCGGTGGCGGACGCGCCCGAGGGGCACTACACAGGGTTTTGTTTCTATCATGGCCAGGATGTCGAGCGCGCCGTCGAGGGCCATGGCGTGATGCTGGCTTTTGGCGACCTTGCCGATGACGAGGCGCGCAGCGTGCGGGTGGGGCAAGTCATTGTGGAGGCGCTGCGCCAGGCCGGCTTTGCTGTCGACTGGGATGGTTCGACGCAGACGCGCATCAATCTGCCGGCGTTTGACTGGAAGAGAAGGGCGGCGGCACAAGCACCATGATTTTTGACATCGTTGCGGATATCACGTTTCTCGAACACGTGGCCGAGCCCAAGGTGAAAGGGGTGAAGAGCGGTTATGCGCCGCACCACAAGTTTGCGCATATTGACTGGCTGGCCAGCGGATGCCATGACTATCAGGATGACGAGTGGCATTTTCCCGGCGAAACCATCGAGGCCGGCATCCGCCTGGTGAGCTGGGAGCTGTTGCGTGACTCCTTGCGGCTGGGCATGGAGTTCGAGGTACGCGAGTTGCACAAATTGGTCGGCATGGGAAAGGTGAAGCAGGTCCGTGGCAGTCAAGGCCACGACTATTGAGAGTCGGGCCGCAGCAAAGCCCGAGCGTATCCATCACGCTCAATTTCCCATATGTGCGAGACCGCATATAACATCCGTCGCTACAATCTTAATATTCAGGCATTCCCACGATCTATCTGGAAGGGTTTGCCATGGATACCCGTTTGCCCGCAACACCAATTTCTCCCGCACAGGCCGCGCCGCCGGTGCCGCTGTACCCGCTAAAGCTGAATGTCAATGGCCGGCAGCATCAGCTGCATGTCGAAGCCTGGGTCAGCCTGCTCGACCTGCTGCGCGACCGCCTGGCCCTGACCGGCACCAAGAAGGGCTGTGACCACGGCCAGTGCGGCGCCTGTACGGTGCTGGTCGATGGCAAGCGCATCAATTCATGCCTGACCCTGGCGCTGATGCAGGAAGGTCGCAGCATCACCACCGTCGAAGGCATGGCGGAAGGTGCCGGGCTGCATCCGCTGCAGCAGGCATTCATTGCGCACGACGCTTTTCAATGCGGCTACTGCACCCCGGGCCAGCTGTGTTCCGGCATGGGGCTGATCGCCGAAGGGCAGGCCACGACGCGCGCCCAGGTGCGCGAACTGATGAGCGGCAATATCTGCCGCTGCGGCGCCTATCCGCAGATTGTCGCGGCGCTGGCTGACGTGATGCAACTGCCCGCGGAAACCCAGGACGGCCAGGCCAGCGCGCCGGTCGGCATGGTGCCCGCATGAATCCGCTCTCGTTCGTGGTGCCGTTCGACCAGGCCGCCGCATTGACGCAGATCCGTGCCGAAGGGGCGCGCTTTATCGCCGGCGGCACCAACCTGGTCGACCTGATGAAAGAGCGCGTGATGCTGCCGCAGCGTCTGGTCGATATCAACCGGCTGGCGCTGGACGCCATCGAGGCCGATGACGATGGTGGCTTGCGGCTGGGCGCGCTGGCGCGCAATGCGGCCACCGCCTATCATCCGCTGGTGCTGGAACGCACGCCGCTATTGAGCGCGGCCATCCTGGCCGGCGCCTCGCCGCAGATCCGCAATATGGCCAGCAATGGCGGCAACCTGCTGCAGCGCACGCGCTGCCATTATTTCTACGACGTTGGCGTGCCGTGCAACAAGCGCGAACCTGGCAGCGGCTGCCCGGCCATCGGCGGCATTTCGCGCCAGCACGCCATTCTCGGCGCCAGCGATTCCTGCATCGCGACGCACCCGTCCGACATGTGCGTGGCGCTGCGCGCGCTCGACGCCGTGGTGCATGTGGCGTCCGGCAATGGCGAGCGGGCGATTCCTTTCGGCGAGTTTCACCGCCTGCCCGGCGACCAGCCGCAGATCGACACCACGCTGGCGCCGGACGAACTGATTACCCATATCGCGCTGCCGGCGGCGCCGCAGTTTGCGGCGCACTCGGTCTACCTGAAGCTGCGCGAGCGCGCTTCGTATGCGTTTGCGCTGGTGTCGGTGGCGGCCATGCTCGATATCGGCGACGACGGACAGATACGCGAAGGCCGGGTGGCCCTGGGGGGCGTGGCGCACAAGCCCTGGCGCGTGGAGGAGGCCGAAGCGCTGCTGCGCGGCGCGCCCGATCCCGTCCGCTTCGGCGCCTTTGCCGACCGCCTGCTGGATGGGGCGCAGGGGCAGGGCGGCAACGATTTCAAGATCGTCATGGCGCGGCGCGCCATCGTGCGCGCGCTGAACATGGCGGTGGCCGGCACGCAGGACAATACGGGCCATGGCGGCACGGTGATGACAAGGGGAGCGGCATGAGTGGCCCAACGACAGAACTGATCCCGGAACTGCGCACGCCGGTGGCGGACGCGGGTACCGGCTACGTGAAAACCGGCACGGCGGTATCGCGCGTGGACGGGCGCGACAAGGTGACGGGCGCGGCGCGCTATGCGGCCGAATTCCAGGCCGACGACTTGCTGCACGGCGTGGTGGTCAACAGCACCATCACCAAAGGACGCATCATCTCCTTCGACACCAGCGCGGCGCTGGCGCAGCCCGGCGTGGTCGAGGTGATCACCTACCTGAACCGGCCGAAAATGCGCAGTTTCGACCTGTTCTACAAGGACATGACGGCCCCCGGCGGTGCGCCGTTCCGGCCCCTGTACGACGAGCAGGTTGTCAGCAATGGCCAGCCGGTGGCGCTGGTGGTGGCCGATACCTTCGAGGCGGCACGCCATGCGGCGGCGCTGGTGACAGTCCGTTATGCGGAAGAACCGCATGAAACAGGGCTGCTCAATTATCTGTCGCGGCCGCACAAGCCGAAGGGGCTGAAAGCCGGCTACACGCCACCGCCCGATGAAAAGGGCCACGCGGAGCAGGCCTGGCAGGATGCCGACTGCAAGATCGATGCCGAATATTACAGCGGGGTGGAGCACCACAACCCGATGGAGCTGTTTGCGTCGACCGTACTGCGCGCCGCCGACGGCCATCTGACCATCTACGACAAGACGCAAAGCTCGCAGAACAGCCGCTGGTATGTGTCGCGCGTGTTCGGCTTGTCGAAATCCGAAGTCACGGTGCGCAACCCCTATGTGGGCGGGGCGTTTGGCGCCGGTTTGCGGCCCCAGTACCAGCTGCCGCTGGTGGTGATGGCCGCCTTGAAACTGCAGCGTTCGGTGAGGGTGGTGATGACGCGCCAGCAGATGTTTACCTTCGGCCACCGGCCCGAAACCTGGCAGCGCGTCAAACTGGCGGCCAGCCGCGACGGCGTGCTGCAGGCCATCGCGCACGACGCCACGGCCGAAACCTCGCGCTTCGAGGACTATGTGGAAGCGGTGGTGAACTGGTCGGGCCAGCTGTACGCCTGCGAGAATATCCGCCTCGGCTATCAATTGGTCGACCTGGACCAGTTCAGTCCGATGGACATGCGCGCGCCCGGCGCGGCCCACGGCGTGCATGCGCTGGAAGTGGCGATGGATGAATTGTCGTACCAGGTGGGCATGGACCCGCTGGCCTTCCGGCTGAAGAATTATGCCGAGTCCAATCCCGTCGACGACCTGCCGTATTCGACCAAGGAGCTGCGCGCCTGTTACGCGCAGGGCGCCGAGCGCTTCGGCTGGAGCCGGCGTCCGCTGGCGCCGCGCAGCCGCAAGGAAGGCACGGAGTGGGTGGGCTGGGGCATGGCGACCGGCATCTGGGACGCGATGCAGATGTTTGCCCGCGCCAGCGCGGTGCTGCATGCGGACGGGCGGCTGGTGGTCAGCAGCGCGGCCACCGATATCGGCACCGGCACGTACACCGTGATGGCCACCATCGCTGCCGAGGAAATGGGCCTGCCGCTGGAACACGTGGCCTTCCAGCTCGGCGACTCCACCTTGCCGGTGGCGCCGATCGAAGGCGGTTCCTCGCATGTGGCCACGGTCGGTTCGGCGGTGCAGGGTGCCTGTGAAAAACTCAAAAAGACGCTGTTCAAGCTGGCCAGGCAGTTGCCCGATTCGCCATTTCCGAAAGCGCGCTTTGCCGACGTGGAGTTTGTCGAGGGGCGCGTGCGGCTGCGCCGCGAACAGGAAACGGGTATCGCGCTGACAGCCTTGCTGCCTGCGGCCGAGATGGCGAAGGTCGAGGAAAAATATTTGCTGCTGCCGAACATGCTGCAACAGCGCAAATACACGCGCGCCGTGCATTCGGCCGTGTTCTGCGAAGTACGGGTGGACGAGGAGTTCGGCACGGTGCGGGTCACGCGCGTGGTCAGCGCGGTGGCGGCCGGGCGCATCATCAATACCAAGACGGCCGCCAGCCAGGTCAGCGGCGCCGTGGTGTGGGGCATCAGCCAGGCGCTGCACGAAGAAACCCAGATGGACCATGCGCTGGGCCGCTTCATGAACCACAGCCTGGGCGAATACCATGTGGCGGTGAACGCCGATATCCACGATATCGACGTCATCTTCGTGCAGGAGGACGACCGCATCGTCAGCCGCCTGGGGGCCAAGGGCGTGGGCGAGATCGGCATTGTCGGCGTGGCCGCCGCCATCTCGAATGCCATCTACCATGCGACGGGCAAGCGGGTGCGCAGCACGCCGATGACGCCGGACAAGGTCATGCAAGACTGATCTTGTGGCCGCGCTGCGCGCTGTTGGCGCAGCCGGCCGCATCTTTTATCTGCCGCGCTGTATTTCCTCGGAAACGATGGTGGCAAGCTCGGTCAGGGCCCAGGTCTGTTCGTGGCTCATCTGCCGCGGCTTGCGGTCCAGCACGCATAAGCTGCCCAGGCGGCACGCGTTCCGATCCAACAAGGGAACGCCGGCATAGAAACGTATCGCTTCCTGGCCCGTCACCAGGGGATTGTCTGCAAAGCGCGGGTCTAGTGTCGCATCCTCGACGATCATGATTTTGCTCTCGAGGATGGTGTAATTGCAAAATGCCCATGATCTTGGCGTCTCGGTGATGCTCAGCCCCACACGTGCCTTGAACCACTGGCGATCCTCATCCAGCAGCGAAATGAGCGAGATGGGCATGTCGGTCAGTAGCGCCGCGACACGCACGATGCGATCGTAGTTGATGTGTGCCGGCGTGTCGAACAAGCCTGTTGCGCGCGTGGCGCGCAGCCGCGCGCTTTCGTCGGTCACATCGGGCAGCCCGCCTTTGGCAGGCGCATGCATGTTTTTTGGCGCAGGCAGGTTTTTGTCAGGCAAGCCAACACCGTCGGGATGCAAAACGTCAAGGATAGAGGCCAGCGGAATGCGGCGATGTCCGCCAGGCGTTTTCCACGACTCCAATTTCCCCAATTCTACCCATTTTTGCACGGTGCTCACCGCCACACCCAGCAAATCGGCTGCCTTGCTGGTGGTGACAATTTCAGGGTCCGCATCCCGTTCTGTTTTTGCTCGCATCTTTATCTTTCTTTCAATCTCATCGTATGTCAACTAACGATGCCTCCCTGCCAGCGAATGATTTTAGCAAATTTCGTTTGCCTCAGGAAATATTTGATGCCATAATCGGCAAAAAATTTGACGATGTCGTCAATTTCGTCAAATTGATCAATTTAATGAGTGGCATTTTCCTGTCGGATGCGCGCTCCTGGCTGGCTCGCGCACTGAGCCGTAAACAAACTTCGTGACTTCTTTATGAAAAACTTCAGCATTAAAAATCTTATCGTATCCGTCATCGGCTTGCTGGCCGTGGTTACCATCGCTATTGGACTGCTTGGTCACTATGTAGCGAAGCGCTCGGTCGACATGCTGGAACAGACCTCGCTCAAATATACGCAGCAACAGCTGACATTTGCCAGTCTGATTTATCGCATGGAGACAAATCGCAGCCAGATCCTGCAAGCGCTGCAACACAACCCGAGCAGTAAATATGCGGTCATGCACGATCATCCGCTGGACAACCATTTCAAGAATATTGCTGACAATACGAAACAACTGCAGAAAGAACGCGAGGCCTTGCTCACGTCTTTGGTACGCCAGACAACCAAAGATGCTGTGAATCACTGGCTGAGCGAAAGCCGGGATTTAGGCCAGGCGCTGATTGCCGACGCCTCGCGCGCGATTGCCGCGAATGACTGGGATCGGGCGCAGGAAATACTGATACGCGATATCAATCCCACGTATCTGAAAGGGCATAAAGCCTATCAGCAATTACAAAGCGACATCTCGCAACGCAATGCGCAGCAAAACGAAGCGCTGCACGCTGAGCTTGATGCGGTCAACCGGATGGTGCTGGGGGCGATCGTCCTTGCTGTCTTGCTGGCCGGTATCGCAACGGTGTATCTGGTACGCGCTATCACCAGACCGCTCGAGGCGGCAGTCGTCGTCGCCCGCCGCGTCGCGGGTGGCGATTTGAGCGTGCAGGTGGAAGTCACCTCAAATAATGAATTTGGCCAGTTGCTTGGCGCGCTACGCGACATGACAGGCAGCCTGACGGGGATCGTGCGTGAAGTCAGGACCGAGAGCGATGTCATCGCCACGGCATCGAGCCAGATTGCTTCAGGCAATATGGATCTGTCGTTGCGGACCGAACAGCAAGCAAGTTCGATCGAAGAAACTGCGGCGTCGGTCGAGGAGTTGACCGTCACGGTGCGCCAGAATGCCGACAATGCCCGCCAGGCCAGCGAGCTGGCGGCAACCGCATCGCAGGTGGCGCTACGTGGTGGCGCGGTGGTGGCCAATGTGGTCGTGACGATGGACGACATCAAGGACTCGGCGCGCAAGATCGTCGATATTATTGCCGTCATCGACAGCATCGCTTTCCAGACCAATATCCTGGCCCTGAATGCAGCGGTCGAGGCGGCGCGCGCCGGCGAGCAGGGGCGCGGATTTGCCGTAGTTGCCACCGAAGTGCGCAATCTTGCCCATCGCTCGGCCGGCGCAGCCAAGGAAATCAAGGAACTGATCACCAATTCGGTGGGCAAAGTCGATAATGGCAGCCGTCTTGTCCATCAGGCCGGGACCACCATGGACGAAATCGTCCAGAGCGTAAAGCGGGTGACCGGGATCATGGGCGAGATCAGCATTGCCAGTGCCGAACAGAGTTCAGGTATCGAGCAGATTCATCAGGCCATCAGCCAGATGGACCAGGCCACGCAACAAAATGCGGCGTTGGTCGAGGAGGCCGCCAGTGCCGCCTATTCTTTGCAAGACAGCGCAAACAGCCTGGCGACAAGAGTCAGCATTTTCAAGCTCGATCCTGTGGCAGTCGCCCCTGAGATGGTGCCACTGCGCTTGCGGCTCGCTTCCATGTCAGCGTGAACCAGGGCCTTGTGCCTGAAAACGACTATTTTTCAGCCGCGCGAGATACTTGACGGGGCAGGGCAATCATTGCGATAATGAGAACTATTCTCAATTGAGCGGAGGTCCCTCGTGCATATCGCGCAGTCCAGCGACGCCATCGCCGGCATCTACAGCAGCCATCACGGCTGGCTGTTGCGCTGGCTGCGCGGCAAGCTGCCCTGTGCCGACCAGGCGGCCGACCTGGCGCACGATACGTTTATACGCCTGTTGAGCGCGCCGCAAACCGCCATGCCGGCCTTGCGCGAGCCGCGCGCCTACCTGACCACGGTGGCGCAGCGTTTGCTGATCGACCATTACCGGCGCCTGTCGCTGGAGCAGGCCTGGCTGGAGGCGCTGGCGCAGCAGCCGGAACTGCTGATGCAGTCGCCGGAAGAGCGCCTGATCATCGTGCAGGCGCTGCGACGCGTGGACGCGATGCTGGACGGTTTGCCCGATGCCGTGCGCAGCGCTTTTTTGATGGCGCATGTCGATGACCTGGGCTACGCCGAGATCGCAGCGCGCCTCGGCATCAGCGAGCGCACCGTCAAGCGCCATCTGGTGCAGGCCTTCGAGCAGTGCATCCTGCTGATATTGTGAGCGCCGCCATCGATCCCGGCGCGGCGCGCGTGGCGGCGCAGTGGCTGGTGCGCCTGCGCGACGGCGCCTTGAGCGCCGCCGAACAGCAGGCCTTCGACGCCTGGCGCACCAGCCATCCCGATCACGCGGAAGCCTGGCGGCGCGCCGAACTGGTGTGCCAGACGCTGGCCGTGGTGCCGCCGGCGTTGCGCCAGCCGCCGCAGCGACCGGCACGGCGCGCCGGCATCAAGCATCTGGCGGTATTGATCGCCTGCGCCGCGCCGCCCGTGTGGCTGGCCAGCAAATCGGAAGCCTGGCTGTCCTGGCGCGCCGACATCAGCACGGCCACCGGTGAAATACGCAAGATGACGCTGCCAGACGGCACGCAGCTGGCGCTCAATACGGCCAGCGCCATCGATATCGCGTTCGATGGCGCGCGCCGGCTGGTGACGTTGCATGCGGGCGAAATCCATGTGGCGACCGCATCCGATCCGCGTCCGCTGGTAGTCAGGAGCCGCAGTGGCAGCGTGCGCGCCATCGGCACCCGGTTTGGCGTGCGCCATGATGCTGGCCTGTTCTCGACGCGCACGCAGGTGGCGGTGACGGAGGGCGCGGTCGAAATTGTGCCGGCTGGCGGTGGCGCCACCGCGCGCATCCTCAGGCGCGGCTGGCAAACCAGTTTCGATGACCGTTCCATCGCGGCGGAGACTGCCATGCCGGCGTCCGCCGCCGGTTGGTTGCAGGGCGTGCTGATCGCCGAGCGCATGCCGCTGGGCGAACTGCTGGCGCAGGTGGCGCGCTACCGGCGCGGCGTGGTGCGCTGCGATCCGGCGGTGGCGCAGCTACCGGTCGACGGCATTTTCCAGCTCAGGGATACGGACAGGATATTCGAATTGCTGCAATTGTCGCTGCCGGTCCGGGTGCGCTTGCGCACGCCGTACTGGGTCAGCGTGGAAGCGCGCACCGGCAATGCGTCGGATTACGCGCTTGCGCGCTAATCCGACCTGCGCTGCTGTCGCAACCGGACCTGCAACCCGCGTAGGTCGGGTTAGCGCAGCGTAACCCGACACCATCGCTGTCCCTTTTTTGAATGTGCTTCGTCATAACAGATAGAACAGCAATTCTGACTATCGAAAGGGTCCACATGGCTTTGCCGCACCGCGCTACCGGCGCAACGATTATTTTGCATCCCACCACCCGCGCCGTGCGCGCCGCGCTGGTGTTGTTCCTCGGCGTGGGCGCCGCGGCGCTGACGCTGGCGCCGCAGCAGGCGCGCGCCGCCGACACCGCACAGCTGGCCGCGCGTGACTACCGGATCGCCGCTGGCGACCTGCAAACGGCGCTGTCTCACTATGCGATAGCCTCTGGCGCAAATATCTCGACCCAGGCTACGCCGTTGACGGGCCTGCGCAGCAAGGGGGTGCAGGGCCGCTATACGGTGCACCAGGGCCTGCATGCGCTGCTCGATGGCAGCGGCCTGGAAGCCATCGACAGCGGCAATGGCAATTACGTGGTGCGCAAGGCGGCGGACGTCAACCTGGCCACCATGCCTGCCGTGACCGTCAGCGCCGAAGCGGACCGCAATACCGAGGGCACGGGCTCGTATACGACGAAAAACATGCGCACGGCGACCGGCCTGACGCTGTCGCAGCGCCAGACGCCGCAGTCGGTCAGCGTGATCGCGCGCCAGCAGATGGACGATTTTCATCTGACCACCCTGCAGGACGTGGCGCTGGCCACGCCCGGCATCTACACCAAGCAGCCGGGCGTGACGGACCAGGAAACCTCGTACTATGCGCGCGGCTTTGCGCTGACCCATGTCAATGTCGATGGCCTGCCACTGGACGTCACCGGCTTCAACCAGCGCAATGTGTCGGCCGACATGATCATGTACGACCGGGTGGAAGTGGTGCGCGGCGCCACGGGCCTGATGGAAGGGGCGGGCGCACCATCCGGCAGCATCAACCTGGTGCGCAAGCGCCCCACAAGCACACCCTTGCTCAATGCCTCGGCCAGCCTGGGCAGCTGGAACGACAAGCAAGTGACGCTGGACGCCAGCTCCGCGCTCAACGAATCGGGCAGCCTGCGCGGCCGCGTGGCCGGCAACTGGCGCGACAGCGACAGCTACATCGACGTGGTCAACAACAGCAATGGCACGCTGTACGGCATCATCGAAGCGGACCTGGGCCCGGACACCGTGCTGGGCGCCGGCTTTTCGCGCCAGACCAGCCGCACCGACGGCATCTCGGTCGGCCTGCCCACGTTTGCGGACGGGCGCCACATGAATCTGCCCCGTTCCACCTTTCTGAACAACGCCGACTCCTTCCAGGACCGCGACAACGACGTGCTGTTTGCCGACCTGGAACACCAGCTGGCAGGCGGCTGGAAGGTGCGCCTGGCGGCCACCCATGTCGACGCCAGGTCGTCCACCCGCAACACCACCAACAGCCGCATCGACGGGCAAACCTATCTGCTGCAGCAGTCCGAAACGGGCTGGAAGTACAGCACCGGCCAGGTGGTGGCCGACCTGCGCGTGAGCGGCCCCGTCACCTGGTTCGGCCGGCGCCATGAAGTGATTATCGGCGCCAGCTACCGCGACGACGATTCCGATGCGGGCCAGAGCTGGGAAGGCGCCGGCACGCGCGTGATCGATATCCGCAACTGGAATCCGCATGCCTACCGCATGCAGGCGGGCAGGCTCGAGCCGTATAACTGGGGCCGCAAGACGCGCGAAAAAGGCTTGTATGCGGCAGGTAATTTCAGCCTGGCCGACCCGCTGCATTTGGTGATGGGCGCGCGCCTGGGCTGGTACACGCAAGACGTCACCGGCTGGTACGAAACCCAATTTGCGTGGCGCCGCAGCCTCGATGAAAGCGCCAGGCTGACGCCCTACCTGGGCCTGGTCTACGACATTGACAAGCATCATTCCGTGTATGTCAGCGGCACCCAGATCTTCGAGCCGCAAAGCAGCATGGACGTCAATGGCAATACCTTGCCGCCACTGAGCGGCACCAACTATGAAGTGGGCGTCAAGGGCGAGTATTTTGGCGGCGCGCTCAATACCAGCGCCGCGCTGTTCCGCATCAAGCAGCGCAACCGCGAAATGGCCGACGAGCGCAACTGCCCGACCGGCGGCGCCATCTATTGCGCGCGCGCGGCCGGCGAAGTGGAAAGCGAAGGCGTCGACCTGCAGTTGTCCGGCTCGCCCTTGCCGGGCTGGCAGGTCGCCGGCGGCTACACCTATGTCATGGCCAAGTACACCAAAGATGATATCGCCGCCAACGTCGGCCAGCGCATCGCCACCGACGAACCGAAGCAGCTGTTCAAGCTGTCGGCCACCTGGCAGCCGGGCGGCGGCCTGGCGCCATGGAGTGTCGGTGCGTCGATCCAGGCGCAGGACAGGATGTTCCGCCGCGAGACGGGTTTTTATACCTCGCAGGGTGCGTATGTGGTGGCGGGACTCACCGCCGGCTACCGCATCAACGACAGGCTGCAGCTGCGCCTGAATGTCGACAATGTGTTCGACCGCCATTACTACCAGGCGCTGGGCTACAGCTGGTCGGGCGGCCTGGCGCGCTACGGTGCGCCGCGCAGCGCGCTGCTGACGCTGAACTATAAAATGTAGGAACCGCCAGCGGAGCGCGCCGGCGGCGGCGCCTCTGCTACACTGCCGGCCTGACCATTTTGCCATGATTGCCATGTCCATCACAGCCACCCTGACGCCGCTGAAGCGCGCCTTTGAACAATCGCGTGCCGAGAAAAACATCGAACGGATACTGCCCGAGCTGCTGCGTGCGCAGTTCCATGTGGTCATTGGCGGGCAAAGCGAGCAGATCGACCTGTTCCTGGTGCCGTCGCCCAATCCCGAGCGCCGCTGCGTGACCGTGGCCGAAGAACTGGCCTTCCTGGCCGGCATCGATTATCCGAAGATTCCCGTTACCGGCCGCCAGCTGGTCGCCTCGATTCCGCCTGAAATTGAAATCGTCATCCTGCACGGCGACGGCGCCAACTACGTGACGCGCGAGCAGCTCGCCTGGTTTCGCGGCATGCCGGAGCTGATGGCCTGATGCTGTCGTTGAGGCCCATCTGCGCAGTCACTGCCGACAGGGTGCTGCAGCTGCCGCTGCATCAGGCGCAGCGCTCCTTTATCGCCAGCAATGCCGATTCCCTGGCGTTGGCGCAAGAACATCCTCCTATGCGCCCACGCGCGATTTATCTTGGCGGAGAGTTGATTGGATTTGCCATGTACGCCGGGCCGGGCAGCACTGGCCGGCAGGATACCCATGTGCTGTACCGGCTGATGATCGCCGCGCCGTGGCAGGACCGGGGACATGGCCGCGCGGCGCTGAAGCTGCTGCTGGCCGAGATGGGCGCGCTCGGTGCTGCCAGGGTCGCGCTGTATTACGCGCCCGCCAATGTCGCAGCCAGGGCGCTGTATGCGGCCGCCGGTTTCGTCGAGCAGGGACTGGACGCCGATGGCGAGATGATGGCCACTCTGGCACTGGCCTGAGCGCTGTCGCATAATCGCCGCAAAACCTTGCCTTGCTTGCCATGGACTTGCTGAAGTCCTATGAATATTTTCCAAAAGCAACTATAATCCCCCCTTCGTCAGATTCATCATCGTCACGCTGGTTGCCGCTTTGTCATTGGCCGCGCCGGGGTTTGCACGCATGCCGCTTTTCCCATTCCAGGGAGGCATCTGGAAGACATCTTTCCCCGCCCCGAAAACGCGGGCTGGTGACCGTGCCATCATCCGGTCGATACTCCCGTTCCTGCTTGCCGCGTCGCCTGATGGTTGCGATAGTGGCGCCCTTGGCGCGCGTTGCGCCGCTTGTTAATCTTATGCTCACGGATGCACATGTTCAGTTCAATGTTCGCGACAGGCCCGGCCTCGATGCCTTACCAGTACGGCACCCACGACGCGGGACTGGTATTCATCTCGATCGCCATCGCCATCTTCGCCTCGTTCATGGCGCTGCAAGTGGCCGGCATGGCGCGCGACAGCGACATGTGGCTGCAGCGCCAGACGGCCATCGTGACGGGCGCCATTGCGCTGGGCGGCGGCATCTGGTCAATGCATTTCATCGGCATGCTGGCGTTCGACCTGTGCACCCACGTCACCTTCGAGCCCCGGTTGACCCTGTTGTCGATGTTGCCGGGCATGGCCGCATCCTGGGTCGCGCTGCACCTGCTGGCGCGCCCGCGGATCAGCGTGCCGCAATTGCTGGTCGGCGGCGTCCTGGTCGGCACCGGCATCGGCTCCATGCATTACAGTGGCATGGCCGCCATGCAGAGCGCACTCGACCTGCACTATGAGCCCTGGCTGTTCGCGCTGTCGCTGGTGGTGGCCATCGTCATGGCCGTGCTGGCCTTGTGGATACGCTTCGGCCTGGCCGCCTCGCGTTTGCAGCTGCGCCCGATGACGGCGCTGCTGGCCAGCAGCGTGGTGATGGGCCTGGCGATTTCGGGCATGCATTACACCGGCATGCTGGCGGCGCGTTTTTCGGGCACGCCGGCCGCAGGCAGCAGCACCATCACGGTGCAGGCCTCGTTCATCGCGCTGGCCGTGGCCCTGATCACCGTTACCCTGACCGTGTTTGTCGCCGCCGCCAATGGCCTGCTGCGCTACCGCCAGCTGCTGCGCCATGCGAATGCGGGCGAATCGCGCCTGCGCGCCATCGTCGACACGGCCGCCGACGGCCTGATCACCATCGACGGCCAGGGCAAGGTGCGCTCTTTCAATCCGGCCGCCGAAGCGCTGTTCGGCTGGCGCGAAGCCGAGATGCTCGGGCGCGACGCCAATCTGCTGCTGCAGGATGACGACGCGGCCATCTATCAGGGCTACCTGCGCGAATATGTGGCCACCGGTATCTCGCGCATCCTGCACAGCGGCCGCGAGCTCGAAGGTCGCCACAAGGATGGCGCCATGCTGCCGATCCGCGTCGCCATCGGCAAGATCGACACGCCGGGCCAGCCGCTGTTCGTGGCCTTCGTCACCGACATGCGCTCGTCGCGCAACATGGAGCAGGCGCTGAAGGACAGCGAGCGCCAGTACCGCACCCTGATCCGCAATATTCCGGGCGTATCGTTCCACAGCAGCTTCGCGCCGGACTGGAAAATGATCTTCATCAGCGACGCCGTCTACAACCTGACCGGCTGGATGCCCGAGGATTTCATCGAGGGCAGGGTCCGAATGTTCGATCTGGTGCACCCTGACGACCGCCAGCGCGTCAACGACACCTGCGTGCAGGCGGCCGGCCAGAAGCGCGACTTTGAAAACGTCTACCGCATGATCCACCGCGACGGACGCGAACGCTGGGTGCGCGAAAGCAGCGGCCCGGTGCTGGACAACGACGGCTTGGTGCGCTGGATCGACGGCGTCATCCTCGACATCACCGAAAGCGAATTGCGCAATGCCGAATACGAAGGCAAGGTCACGGCCATTTCGCGCGCCATGGCGGTGATCGAATTCGACCTGCAGGGCAGGGTGCTGGCCGCCAACCAGAACTTCCTCGACCTGGTCGGTTACCGGCTCGACGAAGTGCTGGGCCAGCATCACAGCATGTTCTGCGAACCGGACTATGTGCAGTCCGAAGACTATCCGGTGTTCTGGCAGCGCCTGGGCAATGGCGAATTCGACGCCGCCGAATACAACCGCATCGGCAGGAACGGCAAGAGGATCAGCATCCAGGCCTCGTACAATCCGATCTTCAATGCCGACGGCAAGCCGTTCAAGGTGGTCAAGCTGGCCACCGACATCAGCGAGCAGCGAGCCATGCAGGAAAACCTGCGCGCCGCCAAGGACCGCGCCGAGCTGGCGGCCGAGTCAAAAACTTCGTTCCTGGCCAACATGAGCCATGAGATCCGCACGCCGATGAACGCCATCATCGGCTTCACGGAAGTGTTGCTGGGCACGGCCCTGGACAGCCTGCAGCGGCGCCACCTGACCACCGTGCGCCAGTCGGCCCGCTCGCTGCTGGAACTGCTCAACGACATCCTCGACACCGCCAAGCTGGAAAAGGGCGCGACCGAACTGGAACTGGTGGACTTTTCGCTGCCCGACCTGGTCGACCACGTGGCCGCCTCGCTGCGCATCACGGCCCATAACAAGGAGATCGAGCTGCTGGTCGACTACGATCCGCGCGCCGGCCAGTTCTTCCTTGGCGACGCGCGCCGCATCCAGCAGGTGCTGACCAACCTGATCGGCAACGCCGTCAAGTTCACCGAAGCGGGCCAGGTGCGCGTCGCCGTCGACATGCGCGGCGCCAGCGTGCATGTCGCCGTGCACGACACGGGCATCGGCATTCCGGCCGACCGCCTCGACAAGATCTTCGCGCCATTCACCCAGGCCGACTCCTCGATGAGCCGCCGCTTCGGCGGCACGGGCCTGGGCACCACCATCTCGCTGCAGCTGGTCGAGCTGATGGGCGGCACCATCACGGTGGAAAGCACCCTTGGCGTGGGCAGCGTGTTCCACGTGCTGCTGCCGCTGGCGGCCGGCAAGGTGGTATTGCGCCGCAGTGAGCAGCCGGCGCTGGCCTTGCCGCCGCTGCGCATCCTGGCGGCCGACGACGTACCGCAAAATATCGAACTGCTGATGATCAGCCTGGGCGCGGCCGGCCACCAGGTGATCACCGCCGGCGATGGCGACAGCGCCGTGCGCGAATTCCGCAACGGCAGCTACGACATCGTGCTGATGGACGTGCAGATGCCGCGCATGGACGGCCTGGAAGCGACGCGTTTGATCCGCGTGCACGAACGCGAGCAAGGGCTGAAGCCGACGCCGATCATCGCCCTGACGGCCAGCGTGCTGGAACAGGACCGGCGCGCCGCGCAGACGGCTGGCATGAACGGCTTTGCCTCCAAGCCGCTGGAAATGCACAAGCTGACGGCGGAAATCGCGCGCCTGCTCGACATCGCCGTCGACACCGGACTGGCGCCACAGCAGGCGGCGCTGGGCTTCGCCGGCGGCCAGGTCGACTGGCAGCGCGGCACGGCCTTGTGGGGCGGACGCGACGCGCTGGAGCGCGCAATAAGCCGTTTCGCCAGGACCAACGGCGACAGCACGGCGCTGCTGGCGCGCGAGATCGATCGCGGCAGCGCCAGCGTGGCCGGCCACCTGCTGCACCGTCTGAAGGGTGCGGCCGCCAATCTGTGCCTGGTGCAGATCGAGGGCATCCTCGGCCGCATCGAGCAGGCGCTGCACCACCAAGCGCCGGTGGCCGAACTGCTGGAGCAGCTGGCGGCGGCGTTTGCCGCGCTGGCCGTCGAAGTGGGCGAGGGCGCGCAGGCCGGCTTGGACAGTGTGGCCAGCGTGGCCGCCCCCGGCGTGCCGCTCGACCACGCGGCCGCCGAAGCGGTGCTGCGCAAGGCGATCGCCAGCCTGGAAGGCGGCCAACTCGACGACGCCCTGATGGCGGACGTCACCACCCTGCTGGCGCCGCACGCCGGGCAGCGCCAGCTGCAAACCCTGGCCGGCGCCATCGACGACTTCGAATTTGCGCGCGCCGCCGCCGTGCTCAGGCAGTTGCTCGAGTGGCTGCAGGCACAGGCGGCCGAAGAAGACGGTGCTGTATCATCCTGATCCGAATCTGAGTTAATGTATCGACATGAAATTACCCGAACAAAAACCGACCCTGCTGCTGGTCGACGATGAAGCGACCAACCTGCAGGTGCTGCGCCAGATCCTGCAGGACGATTATCGTCTGCTGTATGCCAAGGACGGCGAAAAGGCCCTGGAGCTGGCACAGAACAATCCGGTCGAGCTGATCCTGCTCGACATCATGATGCCCGCCATGACCGGCTATGAAGTGTGCCGCAAGCTCAAAGCGATGCCGCTGACGGCGGCCATTCCCGTCATTTTCGTCACGGCCCTGGCCGACGTGAAGGACGAAGCGGAAGGCTTCGACGCCGGTGCCGTCGACTACATCACCAAGCCGGTCAGCCCGCCCATCGTGCGCGCCCGCGTGCGTACCCATCTGTCGCTGGTCGACGCGGCCGAACTGCGCCGCTCGCGCCTGCAGGTGATCCAGCGGTTGGGCCAGGCGGCCGAGTACAAGGACAATGAAACCGGCATGCACGTCATCCGCATGAGCTATTACGCGCGCCAGCTGGCGCTGGCGGCCGGCTTCAGCGAGACCCAGGCCGAAGACCTGCTGAACGCCGCGCCCATGCACGATGTCGGCAAGATCGGCATCCCGGACGCCATCCTGCAAAAGCCGGGCAAGCTCGATGCGGACGAATGGCAGGTGATGCGCAGCCACGCCGAAATCGGCGCCGCCATCATCGGCGAGCATGCCGGCGGCCTGCTCAAAATGGCGCGTACCATCGCCCTGACGCACCATGAAAAATGGGACGGCAGCGGCTACCCGAACGGCTTGAAAGGCGAGGAAATCGCGCTCGAGGGGCGCATCGTGGCGATCGCCGACGTGTTCGACGCCCTCACCAGCGAACGCCCCTACAAGCGTGCCTGGACGGTGGAAGAGGCGATCGACACCATGCGGCGCGACAGCGGCGTGCACTTCGATCCCGAACTGATCGAGCTGTTTATCGCCAATCTGCCGGCCATGCTGGAGATCAAGGCGCAGTGGAAGGAACCGGTATAGGTATATCTGCGTCGGGTTACGCTACGCTAATCCGACCTGCGCTTCTCTTGTCGACTGTCTTCGACAGCACCGTAGGTCGGATTAGGCCGAAGGCCGTAATCCGACGCCACCGTTAGCGCTTGCATCAGAACGAATACACCAGCGTCAGCGACGTCTGCGTATCGGTGTTCTTTTTATCGTCCGGCACGCGCGTGTCGTTGCGGGCGCTGAAGGCGGCTTTCATCTGCATGGTGCCGTTGATCTTGGTGCTGAGCGCCGATTCGGCGATCGAGTGGGTGTTCGAGGTGCCGCGCTCCACGCTGACGGTCTGTGTAAACATGGCCGACTGGCTCACCTTCCATTTCATGGCCGCCGCGCCGCGAATCGTCAAACCGTGTTCGGAGATGCCTTCGTCGTTGGTGCCGCTGAAGTAGCCCGGACCGACTTCCACGTCGACGCTCTTGTCTTCGGACTGGTACCAGCGCGAGCCGTGACCGACGGCCAGGGTCGAGTACTTGGTGTAGGCGCCGAAGCGGTCGTTCACGTGCGAGGCCAGCACGAACAGTTTTTCATTGTCGGCCATCAGCTTGTAGGCGGCCTTGCCGGAGGCGGAAAAGCGCTCGGCCGAGCGCTCGCGGTAGCGGTGGCCCTCGTCATCGGTATTCTTGTCTTCCTTGAAGTAGCCGCTGAAAATGTACTGGTTGCTCCAGTCGTCCAGTTCCTGGCGCGCGTCGATCTTGCCGGTGACGGACGTGCCGGCCGTATTGCCCGAAGTGGTGATGGCGCCCAGTTCGGCCGAAGTGCTCCAGCTGCCGATCGGGATTTCGTCGAACAGCAGGCTTTGCTTGGTGTCCTTGGCGATGGCGCCGGCATGCGTGATGGCCAGGGCCAGCGCCAGGGCGAGAGTAGGGATGGATTTCATGGCTGTGTGCTTGTCTGTGCGGGCGCGCCTGCGTGCGCGGCCCATCAAATTCGAGCGCGTATTGTACCTGAGCCTGCAATCGCCCGCCCTGCGCACGCGGCGCCTCGGTGGTGATATAGTTCAGGCCAGCTTATCAACTTGCCATCTGCGCCGGGAGTGTCCATGAAGTCAGTCTGCAGTGCCATTGTGCTGGCCATGACCACCACGCTTGCCGCCGCACAGGTGCCGGTAGCCACGCCGCCTGCACTTGCACCGTCTCCGGCCCTGACCCAGGCCATGATCAGCGCCGCCGTGCGCGAGACCCTGGCCGAAGAAAAGCGCGCGCAGGCCGAATCGGGCCAGCCGGCCATGCAGCAGGTGACCATCCGCGCCGACAAATACGAACAATTCGCCGCCGCCTTCAGTGAAGCGAAAGTGCCCGACTGCCTGCATCCGGACGGCCTGAAGCGCCAGCCGACCAACCTGGGGCCGGTCGGCGTGGTCGGCGTGTATGCGCTGCCGTTCGTGGCGATCGCCAGGCTGCGCGGCAAATGCAATTAAAACACCCGCATCCACGGCTGCGCCATCACGTGGCGCGCTTCGAAGGCGGCGATCTGTGGCTGCATCCGCAGGGTCAGGGCGATCATGTCCAGGCCCTCGACCAGCATCTGCCTTTCGCGTGGCGCCAGCGTGAACGGAAAGCACAAGCTACCGGGTGCCGTGACCGTCATCGCCACCAGGTCGATCGACAGCGCCGGCAGCTCCGCCTGCGCCAGGCTGGCCGCCAGCATGGCGATCTCGTCCTGTGCCAGCACCACCGGCAGCAGCCGGTTGTTGAGCGCATTGCCGTAAAAGATTTCACCATAGCTGGGGGCGATCACGGCGGCGATGCCGTATTGCTGCAAGCCCCAGACGGCGTGTTCGCGGCTCGAGCCGCAGCCGAAGTTCGATCCCGCCAGCAGGATGCGCGTGCCGGCCTGGCGCGGCGCGTTCAGGATGCAGTCCGTGCGCGGCTGGCCGTTGCCATCGAAACGCAAATCGTACAGCAGGCCCTGGTCCAGCCCTTCCTTGCCGATGGTGCGCAGGAATTGCTTGGGCATGATCTGGTCGGTGTCGAGATTGTCGATCAGCAGCGGCGCGGCCAGGCCGGAAATCATGGTCCATGGTTCATGCATGGTGTGCTCCCAGTGTGCGCACGTCGGTAATCATGCCCGTGATGGCGGCAGCGGCGGCCATCGCGGGGCTCATCAGATGGGTGCGGCCGGCGCGGCCCTGGCGCCCTTCGAAGTTGCGGTTGGTGGTCGAGGCGCAGCGTTCTTCGGGCGCCAGCAGGTCGTCGTTCATGGCCAGGCACATCGAGCAGCCGGGCTGGCGCCATTCGAAGCCGGCCCGCGTGAAAATATCGGCCAGCCCTTCCGCTTCGGCCTGGCGCCGCACGGCGCCCGATCCCGGCACCACCATGGCGCGCACGCCGGGCGACACCTTGCCGGCACCGACGATGGCGGCGGCCGCGCGCAGGTCTTCGATGCGGCTGTTGGTGCACGAACCGATGAACACGCGGTCGATCGGCAGGCCGGCGATCGGCGCGCCGGCGGCCAGGCCCATGTAGGCCAGCGCTTTTTGCGCATCGCCGGCGGCCGGTATGCAGGCGTCGACGGCCATGCCCTGGTCCGGACTCGTGCCCCAGGTGACATACGGCGCGACCTGGCCGGCGTCGAACACGTGTTCGAGGTCGAACGCGGCGCCGGCGTCGGAGCGCAGTGCGTCCCACAGGGCTGGCAGGGGGCCGTCGGCAAACACGGCGGCATGCGCGCGCAGGTAGTCGCGCGTGGCCTGGTCGGGCGCGATCAGGGCGGCGCGCGCGCCCGCTTCGACGGCCATGTTACACAGCGTCATGCGCGCTTCGACCGACAGCGCGTCGATGGCGGCACCGCAAAACTCCACCGCATAGCCGCGCGCGCCCTGGGCGCCCAGGCGTGCGACCAGGTACAGGGTCAGGTCCTTGACGGACACGCCGCGCGCCAGCACGCCGTCGATGCGCACGCGCATGGTGCGCGCCACGCGGTACACCAGGGTCTGCGTGGCGAGGATATGCTCGACTTCCGAGGTGCCCACGCCGAAGCCCAGGGCGCCCAGCGCGCCGTAGGTGGTGGTGTGGCTGTCGCCGCACAGAATCACCATGCCGGGGCGCACCAGGCCCTGTTCCGGCGCGATGATATGTTCGATGCCCTGGTCGATATCGTTGGTGTCGTACAGCCGGATGCCGTGGCGCGCGCAGTTGCGGCGCAGATTGAGCGCCAGCAGGCTGGACGCCGGGTCCGCGATCACCCGCTGGCCCACCGGCAGCGGCGCGGTGGGAATAATGTGCGACACCACGGCCAGCTGCTGCAGCGGGCGCAGCACGGCGCGGCCCTTGTCGTGCAGGCCGGTAAATGCCTGGGGACTCGTGTATTCGTTCATGATATGCAGGTCGGCATACAGCAGCACGTGCTGCGCGTCGAGGCGTTCGACCGTATGCGAGGCGACCAGTTTTTCATACAGCGTGAATGGCTTCATGGCTGGCTTTCAGTGGTATCGAGCAGGAAGGGCAGCACTTCGGCCAGCAGGGCGGCCGGGTTTTCTTCTGGGATGTAGTGGCCGCAGGGCAGGGCGCGGCCCTTTACCTTGCTGGCCAGCTTGCGCCATTCGGCCAGCGGATCGAAGCACTGGCCGACCACTCCTTGCGCGCCCCACAGGGCCAGCATCTGGCAGCTGATGCGCCGGCCCGATGCCAGGTCGGCGCGTTCGTGGTCGAGGTCGATGCCGGCGCTGGCGCGGTAGTCTTCGCAAATGCCGTGGATGGTGGCCGGGTCGCGCAGGCAGCGCCGGTATTCGGCATAGGCTTCGGGCGTGAAGGGCGCCAGGCCGGCCGAGCGGCCACCGATGGTGTGCTCCAGGTAGGCGTCCGGATTGCCGTTGATCAGCAGCTCGGGAAACGGCGCCGGGCGGATCAGGAAGAACCAGTGGTAATAGCTGGTGGCGAACTGGCGCGTCGTCTGCTCGTACATGGCCAGCGTGGGCGCGATATCGAGCACCACCAGGCGCCGTATGCGTTCAGGATGGTCGAGCGCCATGCGGTAGGCGACGCGGCCGCCGCGGTCATGGCCCATCAGCGCAAAGCTGTCAAAGCCCAGCAGCTCCATCAGGCGCAACTGCTCCTGGCCCATGGCGCGCTTCGAATAATTGGCATGGTCGGGCAGGCCTGGCGGCTTGCCGCTGTCGCCATAGCCGCGCAGGTCGGCGGCGATCACGGTGAAATGGCGCGCCAGTTCGCCGGCCACCTTGTGCCAGATGACGTGGGTTTGCGGATGGCCGTGCAACAGCAGCAGGGCCGGGCCGGTGCCGCCGCGCACATAGTGCACGGGCGCGCCGTCGACGTCTTGCGTGGCGGCCGTGAAGTGGTCGAACATGGTGTCTCCTCTGTATCGTTGTTTGGGGGATGCAGGCATTCTAGAGCGAAAGCCCTGCGATATAATTCGCCCAAGATAAACCCATTCTTTCTTTGGTGTGAATAATGAGCGCAGTTTCGGACCTGGCTTTCTTTGCCATGCTGGTCAAGCACGGCAGCATGGCGGCGGTGGCGCGCGAAATGGGCGTCACGCCGCCCGTCATCAGCAAGACGCTGGCCAGCCTGGAGGCACGGCTGGGCGTGCGCCTGCTCAACCGCAGCACCCGCCGCATGAGCGCCACGCAGGAGGGCGAGCTGTATTTCGCGCAGGGCGCGCGCATCCTGGCCGAGATCGAGGAACTGGAAAGCCTGGTCGCCAGCAGCCGCGCCGCGCCGCGCGGCCTGCTGCGCGTGAACGCCACCATCGGTTTTGGCCGGCGCCATCTGGGTCCGGCGATCACCGCCTTCGCGCGCGCCTGCCCCGACGTCGAGGTGCAGCTGCAAGTGAGCGACCGGCCGGCCAACCTGCTCGACGCGGCCTTTGACGTGGGCATCCGCATCGGCCCGTTGCCGGACGCGCGCCTGCATGCGCGCCGCATCGCCGCCAATGCCCGCCTGCTGTGCGCCTCGCCGCAGTATCTGCGCGCCGCGCCGCCGATCGCCGCGCCGCGCGACCTGGCGCGCCAGCAGTGCATCGTGCTGCGCGAGAACGACGCCGCCTATGGCAGCTGGACCCTGTACCAGGGCAAAACCGAGGAAAGCGTCAAGGTGCGTGGCAAGCTCAGTACCAATCACGGCGAAATCGCGCTCGACTGGGCGCTGGCCGGCGGCGGCATCGTGCAGCGATCGCAATGGGACGTGGCGCCGTATCTGCGTTCGGGGCGGCTGGTGCCGGTGCTGCCCGACTGGCGTCTGGCGCCGGCCGACATCCATGCCGTCTACCCCGAGCGCTTGAACCTGTCGGCCAGGGTCAGGGCCTTTGTCGATTTCCTCGAACTGCATTTTGCCGGCGTGGCGAAACAGGGCTGGTAAAGCGGGCCTCGCAAACCACGCGGGGCTGGCAAGCCCGGCCCGGCTGGCGTATGCTGCGCATATTTCTACCGACTCATTACAAGGACTCACCGTGCGCTGCCTGGTCATCGAAGACGAAGCCGATACTTCCCGCTATATTTGCGCCGGCCTGCGCGACGCCGGCCATGAGGTCGTCGCCTGCGACAACGGCATCGACGGCATGCGCCTGGCCTGCGGCGAGGAATGGGATGCGCTGGTGCTCGACCGCCTGCTGCCGGGCGAGATCGACGGCCTGGCCATCGTCGCGCGCCTGCGCGGCATGGGCCGCAATACGCCGGTGCTGGTGCTGTCGGCCCTGTCCAGCGTGGACGAGCGCGTGCGCGGCCTGCGCAGCGGCGGCGACGACTACCTGTCCAAGCCGTTCGCCATCGACGAACTGCTGGCCCGCATCGAAGCGCTGCTGCGGCGCGCCGCGCCGGTGCCCGACGCCACCCAGCTGCAGGTGGCCGACCTGGTGCTCGACATGCGCACCATGCGCGTGACGCGCGCCAACCGCCAGATCGCGCTGCAGCCACGCGAATTCCGCCTGCTCGAATACCTGATGCGCCACCAGGGCCAGTCCGTCACGCGCGCCATGCTGCTCGAAGCCGTGTGGGACTACCATTTCGACCCGCAGACCAATGTCATCGACGTGCAGGTCAGCCGCCTGCGCACCAAGATCGACAAGGAATTTTCGCCGGCGCTGATCCACACGGTGCGCGGCGTCGGCTACACCCTGGGCGTGCTGGAAAGCGGCCCGCATGCCTAAGTCGATCGCGGCGCGCCTGGCGCTGGGCTACGGCCTGCTGCTGGCCATTTCCATCGCCATCGTCTGCGGCGTGTTCTATTTCGGCACCATCGGCGTGCTGGACCGCAGCGTCGACCGCAAGCTGATGGTGCTGTCCGAACGCCTGGCGGCCATGTACCTGCCCGAAGACCGCACGCGCACCTCGGCCGAAATCGCCCATCTGCTGACCGACCGTACCGACAGCGATACCGAGATCTTCCTGCTGGTCGATGCGCAGGGCAGCCGCATCTCGGGCAATCTGTCGAGCTGGCCGGTGGCCGACAGCCCGGTCGGCAAGCTGCTGCACGTGCATGTGACGCGCGAAGGGCGGCGGGTGCCGGCGCGGCTGCTGATCCGCGACCTGGCCGACGGCTCGCGGCTGTACGTGGGCCGCGCCATGCTGGAAAGCGATTCGATCCGCACCCTGGTGCTGCGTTCGATCGCCTATGGCGGTGGCGTCGCCGTGCTGCTGATGGTGGCCGGCGCCTGGCTGTTCCGGCGCCAGCTGGAGGCGCGCATCGGGAAGATACGCCGGACCGCCGCCGAGATCGAGGCGGGCGACCTGTCCCAGCGCATACCGGTGGCCAGCGACGATGAATTCGGCAAGCTCAGTTGCGATATCAACCGCATGCTCGACCGGATCGAGCAGCTGATGGAGGGCGTGCGCCATGTGTCGAACGCGATCGCCCACGATTTGCGCACGCCGCTGGGGCGCGTGCGCAACAAGCTCGATGGCGCGCTGCGCCAGCCGCAGACGGTGGACGCCTGGCAGGGCGCGGCGCAATCGGCGATCGCCGATATCGACGACCTGACGCGCGTGTTCGACAAGCTGCTGCAGATCGCGGCGGCCGAATCGGGCATGCGTCCCGAGAACTTCAGCGATATCGACCTGCAGCAGATCGGCGCCGATATCGTGGAAATGTACGAAGCGACGGCCGACGAGCAGGGCGTGCTGCTGGTGCAGCTGTACGGCCCCGGCCTGCCGGCGCGCGGCGACCGCAACCTGCTGGGCAGCGCGCTGGCCAGCCTGGTCGACAACGCCATCAAGTACGCGGGGCAGGGGACCACGGTGGAAGTATCGTGCGGGCAGGATGGCGCCGGCGCCTGGCTGGCCGTGCGCGACAATGGCCCCGGCGTGCCGGCCAGCGAGTTGCCGAAGCTGACGCAGCGCTTTTACCGGCTGGACAAGAGCCGCCATTTGCCCGGCAATGGCCTGGGCCTGTCCATCGTCGCGGCGATCGCGGCCCTGCACGGCGGCAGCCTGGAGATCGAGGATGCGGCGCCCGGCCTGTGCGTGCGGCTGCGGCTCAATCACTAGCCGCTTGGTCCACCGCCTGGCCCACATTACCAACTTGTAACCCCCCTGTTTTTTCGCCTCGCCTATCATGCATGCTACCCGTCGCGGAGCGGCTGCAGCTGCGTGCAGCCGCCTGTTCCGGGCTGCTCGCGGCCAAGGCCGCGCATCGACAGACGAGCGCCGAATAACCGCTGCCATGACTTCCTTTACCGCCAGCCTGGCGCCACAGGCACCATCCGCCCTGGGCCGTGAAGGCCACCAACTGAAAGCCATGCTGGGTGCGCTGGTGTTTCCCCGTCAACGGGCGCGCTGGCAAACCTTTATCAAGGACACGCCCGGCATGGCAGCACTGGCGCTGGAGCATCCCTGCCTGCTGTACAAGATCTACCGCCCCTACGCGCAGCGCGGCGCCGGCTGCGCGGCCAGGGTCACGCTGCTGCAGGGGCATTACCGCTTCCTGTGGCAGGCCGGCGCGCGTCCGCTGGTGGAATACGCGGCGCGCCGCGCGCTGGTGCTGGCCAGCGTGGAAGGGCGCGACGGCGCGCTGTACCGGTTGCAGCTGACCGCCATCCACGACAGCCACCGCGAAGGGGAGCTGTGTTTGCGCCTGACGCGCGACGGCGCGCCGCTGTACCTGGCCAGCTTTCTGTTTCGTCCGCACCGCGCCGGCGCCAGCGTGCAGCTGGGCGCGCTGCAAGGCTTGCGATCAAACGCCGGTGCCCAGGCCGT